>CAUPKP010000001.1:0-394254 GCA_963511795.1 uncultured Flavobacterium sp.
AAAGCGGTCTCTGAAAGGCCAGTCCATTTGGGTTGGGTCAAAATCTAAATATTCAGTGTATAAAATATGCATAAAATCAGCGCCTCCCATGGCACCTCCCGGGTGTCCTGAATTTGCTTTTTCTACCATAGATATAGCCAGAGCTCTTATATTGTCTGCGGCTAAATTGTCAATTTTTTGGTTCATAATTTATGGTGTTAATTTTTTTAATAACAGTATTCGCGTTTTTTTGGTTATGGCTTTTGATAAGATATTTTATCTTTTTCCAAAATCTATATAAACGATTTTGCAATGTAAAACAGTTTTGTTTTAACCGTTTTATGCAAATAATAAGAGTCTATTATTTTTTTCTGATAGTGATTCGTCTCTTCGAATAACTGGCTATTTTTGAGACTGTAAGGAAGAATAAAATAATAAGTGTAAAAAATACATTTGCAAATATAGACAAATTTGTTTTACAATAGCAAAAAGAAAATGCCATTTTTTAACTTTTGGTTTTTAGGGTAATAAAAAAGAAATGTGACTGTTTCTCTTTACTAAATTAAGTTAGTATTTAAAGAAAAACAGTCACAAGTCACATAGAATTTGTAAATTAATTTAATCTTTACCCTGAATTTTCACAGCTTTAATTTTTTCGAAAACATCTACAGGCAATATGTTGCCTTCATTGTCAAACTGCATAGGGGAGATGCAGGTTTCTCGATTGTAACCGTTGCCATCAGGGATTTTAAAGCGGTGGTAAGCAATATACCATTCATCTTTGCCAGGAACTTTTACAACCGAATGATGCCCGGCTCCTTTAACGATGCCTTTGCCTTTTAAAACGGGATAACCTTCAGCTTTTGTAAAAGGACCCAAAGGCGAATCGGAAGTGGCATACGCAACAGAATATCTTGGATCACGGGTGTCAAATTCTGACCACATCAAATAATATTTTCCGTTTCTTTTGAATACAAATGAACCTTCATTGTACCCTTTTGGCTTTATGGATATAATTTTTGTGGCATCATACGAAATCATATCATCGTTTAGTTTTACCATGTTGCAATTGCCTTGACCAAAGTATAAATAGGCAGAGCCATCGTCGTCAACAAAAACCATCGGATCTATCATTTGTCCTTTCAGCATTCCTTTTTTTGCAAGCGGAACTCCCAAAGCGTCTTTGAAAGGCCCTGTGGGTTTGTCTGAAACTGCCACGCCAATATTCACGTCTGCCGAGAAATAGTAATAATATTTTCCGTTTTTGAAAGCTATCGCTGGAGCCCAAGCGCGTTCTTTAGCCCAGCTGATGTCTTTGGGCAGATCCAGAATTACTTTCTCGTATTGCCATTTTACTAAATCTTTGGACGACCAACAAGTAAAGCTGGAGGATTTCCATCCTTCGGAACCGTCGGTTGTTGGATAAATATAGAATTTCTTGTCGAAAGCAGCAATATGCGGATCAGCATAAACGTCCGGCAGTACCGCTTCGGGAGCGTTCAAGGTATCATTTTGTGAATAGGAATTCACAGCAAACAACATGCTTATTAGAATCAGGAAGGTATTTTTCATGTTTATGGAATGTACAATTATCAGATTTTATTCGATGCAGATTTCATTCAAATTATTTACCAATCGAGTTTTAGCAGCGATACCCCTTGTCTTGGCAAAACGATGTCAATGACTAAACTGCCAGCTTTCACGTCTAGTTTTTGTGGATTTCCAACGGTTTCCAATTGCCCCGCTTTCTCGAGCGTTGCTATTTGTTCGGCTGTAGGGTTTTGCGGTGAGCCCATTTTTTTCCAAACTTCGTATGAATTGCTGTGCTGGCTGTCGATGGTGTAGTGGGTGAGTGTTACTTTTTTTGCTTTAACACCATTAATGTTAACTCGAACTGATTCTGCAGTTCCCAATTGGTCAAGATCGTGGTAGTTCCACAACATGATACCAGCTGTTTTTTTATCTGTGCTGGCTAGTGCCCCGATTTCGGACTGTTGTCCGCGTACGCTGCTCTCTACAATAGCATCCAATGGCGTCATTCGGCTGCTTTCTACAGCAACGCGCTTACCGCTCATTTTTCCGAACATACGGAACACATTCAGTACAGGCTTGTCTACGCCGTTTGTAGCCAAATCACGGAAGCCATAGAACCAAGGCTGGTTTTCGAATTCGAATGACCAGGAAACTGCACCTAGAAAATTGACATTATATTTATCGGCCAGCAGATATTTTCTGGCAAATGAAGCGGCTGTATAGCTGCTGTACATAGTTCCGTTTCGGTAGGCATTTTGTGGATTGGTAGCCATGCCGCAGGCGGCACATCCTTCCGGGTCGCTTTCTCCAATGATTATGGGCAGATTCTTGGTTTCGGGATAAGATGATGCAATCTTAAATCCAGTGGAAATATCCTTTAATTGCGGTGACATATCCATTCGTACTACGCCATCAACTAATTTTGGATTTCCTTTTGCATGAAAAAGAAAAGCATCGAGTGGCGCTCCTTTTTTGCCTGTTGCATAATTAGTGCCGCTGATGCAATGCTGTAAAAAAGCATTTGTCCACTTTTGGGCATTATCACTTCTTGTTCCAGCAATATTAAGACCGCCGATCTTCGCAGTTGGAAGTGCTCTTTTTACGGCATCGGCTGAATAATCGTATAGTTTAAAGAATTCTTCCATAGTACCTTTCCAGTAACCGTTCGGTTCGTTCCAGACTTCCCAATACCAGCTTTCCACTTCTTTTTTGCCATAACGTTCTACACTATGTTTCACCCATTGGTAAACCAGTTCAGCCCATTTGTTGTAGTCTTTTGGCGGATAAGCCCAGCCCGTCAGAATGTCGCTGTAGGGATCACCAGGTTTCCAAAAATGTTTATAGGGTTCTGGATGTGTACTTAATGCCTGTGGCATAAATCCAATCTGGGCAAGCGGTTTCATACCGCGCTTGATATAAGTGTCAAAAATACTGTCGACAATCTTCCAGTTGTATATGGCGTTGCCGTTGGCATCTTCTGTGTAAGCATTCGTGCTGCCCCATTTAAGCGCAGCAACACCATCTCCGCTTACCAATAAACTATGCGCCCGAACATATACTGGCGTAGGCGAAAGTGCTGCCAATTCGGTTAGGAGCTTCTTGCCGTCTTTCATGTAGGTGTAATTCGGTTCATCGTAGCCAAACCAGGCCCACATTGGATACATATCACCAATTGGTTTGTCGAGCATTATTTTTACTTCGACTGGTTTTTCTGTTGTTTGTGAAAAAGCTCGGTATGAACTGATAAATAGAAATACGGCTGCAAAGGCTAAGACCTCGACTTTACTTTTTACAATCCTTTTGTTTTCTTTGTTAATCATTTGACATCAATTTAAATTACATTAATAGAACTGAAAAGAAATAAATGCGCATAATTAGCTTTTCACTCGATGGAGGCTTATATTTCTAATTGGTATAATTAATATTTTAGATTTTTTTCAAAAAATGGAACCATCACATCTTTAATTCTTTGCTCAATATGATCTATGTGTGTCCCTTCATAAATTTCCGAACTATGCTGAATTTTATAACTAGTTAATGTTGAGTCTAAACTTTTTACTGTTAGTGCTATTGCCGCATCTTTATCGCCTGCATCAAAACCTATTCCCTGCATTTTGGCAAATGCTGAGATGTATTGGTCAATGTAAACTAAGGGTGCATTAGCGCTCCATTTAGCCATGGTTTCTGGAACAGGTTTGCCTGATTGTACAGGTAAATCGATAAAAAATGGCGGATTATTTGGATTTGGTGACCAAGCAGCTGCCGATGCAAAAGCGTATTTTAATCCAAAATCAGCTTTTTCGAAATCAGAAACTGTTTTTACGGTTTCCATTTTAGCGAGATCATTTGGTCCAGCTACTGTTTTAAATGGTGCCAGACTTGCAGGACTTAGCAAATATACAGCCGAGAAAACCTCAGGATGTTTTAGTGCAATGCGTAACGCGCCGTATCCTCCCATGGAATGGCCTGCGATACCTCTTGCAGATGGTTTGGCCAAGGTGCGGTAATTTGAGTCAACATAATTCACCAATTCGGTAGATATGTAATCTTCCCAATTACCAGTAGTGACTGAATTTGAATACATACTGCCGCCAAAACGTGTCTTAGCATCTGCCGTAACAAATATCATCTCTTGATGTCCATTCAAATTTAAAGAATCTAAAATTGCAGGAAGATTTATCCAGTGCTTTTCGAGTCCATACCATTTGGTGTCATTGTCTGTGAAACCATGTAGAAAATAGACAACAGGGTAGCGTTTTTTTGATGAGTGCTTATAGCTAGGCGGCAGATAAATGCAAATTGATCTTTCTGCAGCATCATTGCTCAAATTGCCTTCCAGCGAGTGTCCATAGAGTTTTGTATGGACAACTGTGCCTTTTTTTACTATTTTACTGTCTTGAGCTTTTGCAGTACAGGGCAATAAACAGACAAATGCTAATAAAAAAAATAGAGTTGAAATCTTATTCATCAATTTATCTTATTTGAATTTTATTATTTCTTTTTTACTTCAGCAGGCGTACTTCATAAATACCGGTAATGGCCGAATTTGGTTTGGCTTTGAATTGTACTTGCAAAATTTTATTTTTCCCTTCAAGTATTGCAGCAGGGAGTTCGATTGTCTTGTCTATAAATTGATTTCCTTCGGAGCCGTCCATGTTTATTGATGTTACTAAAACTTCATTTACATAAACATCAAAATTTCTGTTCTTGTCGGCACCGAAATAAGTAATACGCAATTTACGAGCTTCTAAAAGACTATTTTTTAAGTCATAGCTAAAGAATCCTTGTCCATTTCTATAATGGCGTTCTTTAAACATTCCGGTATCTGTTTTTTCTCCTTTGAAATTATGATCGGATTCCGGTTGCTGTTCTCCTGCGGTAACTAAATCGACAGTAAGCGCTTCCAATTTCATTTGAGCTTCCTCACGCTCTTTCATTGCTTTTTGTATTTCGGGCAATTTTTCCTGAGTCGTGTATGGCCAATATATGACATAGCGGGCATCATGAATCTGGTAGAACGGAACGAGCTGTAGATTCTTGTATTTTTCCTGATAAATTATATCCGAAGCAGAAAAAGTAAAGGGTTTGTTAGCAACACTTTTCAATGAAGCAGACAAATCAACATTATTAGAAACAAGTAAAGGTGCATCTTCTATTGGGTAAATTGGTCCGCTGGCAATATGTCCCATACGGCTGTCATCAGCTTTTAAGCCTTTAAGGTCTGAAGTGTCAGTTATTGCTGCCAGCACAATTGGTCCGTGCAGAAAAGAGACCCAAGCCGATTTGTCCGGAAGCTGTTCCGTTTTGTTTTGCATTGGCAAAATAACTGAAATCACGTCTCCTGTTTTCCATTTTTGTTCAACAGTAACATACGAATTCTGGTCTTTTGAAATGCTAACTTCTTTGTTATTAACCGTAATTTTCATTTTTCCATCTTCGACCCATGAAGGATAACGGAACTTAATGGCAAATTGCTGTGGTTTTTTTAGCGTTAGCGTAATAGAAGATTGTTCTTCAAATGGGAATTTGGTGTTTTGAGTTACTGTAATTCCTTTTTCTTTCCAATTTAGTGTTGAAGGAATAAAAAGATTAACGTAGAGATTTTGTTTGTCATGGGCATAAATAAGTTCGCCATATTTTCCGTGATTTTCTAAACCTGAGCCCACACAGCACCAGAAAGATTGCTGCGGTTCTGAATACACTCTGTAATGACGCGGTCGAATAGGCGTGAAATACACAAAACCGCCTTCAGGATGCTGAGACGACAAAATATGGTTGTATGTCGTGCGTTCGTAATAATCCATATATTTTGAAGAAGGATCAGCTAGAAATAAATGCTTGCTCAATTTAAGCATATTGTAACTGTTGCAGGTTTCTGGGCCTTCTCTCGATTCCAGCATAGAGGAAAAATCATTTGTTGGATTAAAATGCTCTCTGACGCTGTTTCCTCCAATGGAAATCGTACGGTTATTTACAACTGTATTCCAGAAAAAGGTTGATGCATTTGCCCAATCTTTATCGCCTGAAACTTCGGCAACACGCATAAAACCTATTACTTTAGGGATTTGAGTATTGGCATGAATTCCGTTAAGGGCATCAGTATTTTTTAATAGTGGATCAAGAATAGCTTTGTGAGAGAATTTTTGGGCTAGAACTAAATATTTTTTATCGCCAGTGATTACTGCTACATCGGCAAAAACCTCATTCATACCGCCATGTTCACTGCGCAGCATTTGTTGGATTTGGTTGTCCGTAAGATTTGCGGTAAGATTTAAACACCAATCCGAAAGCTGGATCAGCATCTTTTTGGCTTTTTCATTACCAGTCAAAGTGTAAGCATCAATCAATCCAGCATATACTTTATGGATGTTGTACCAAGGTACCCATTTATTATTCAGCGAAAAACTTCCTGCTTCAATTTTTCCTTTGGCAATATCTTCCCATAAGGCTTTGCTTCCCGGAACGCCACCAATGTATCCGTTACCATTTTTCTGCTGGCATTTTTCGAGACCGTTGAGCATATAGTCAAGTCTTTCCTTTATTTGCTTGTCTCCAGTTGCTGCGTACATCTCAGACAGAGCTGAAATATAATGTCCGCCAATATGACCATCAAGACCGGTATTCTCCCAATTAGGATAATTTTTTGATTTGGATTCCAATCCCGCTTCTTTTAAATAAGGAGCAAGAAGGCGGTCGGCATCAAGAGATAAAATATATTTCAAATCGGTTTGCTGCGCTGCTTTAAAAGGGCTTTCAAGCAAACGAACAGATGACAATGGAAAACTTTCAAGCTTGGCAGACTGTCCGTAAACGGCAGCAGTTGAAACCAGTATCAGTCCTAGCCAAAGCGATTTTTTAATATTATTTGGTATCATATTTTTTTAATTTTATTTTTTTGTGCCAATTGTTTTAATGCGATATACAGTGAATGAATATGCTGGTAATTCAGCATTTGCTAACTCTGAAACAGAACTAACAGTTATTACCGGCCTTGCATTTCTATCGCTGGGATCTCCTTTTAATACTGTTTTTGCTGTCTGCGTATTTCCTAGATTGTAATTTTTTAAATCAATTGATGCGTTGACCGAAACCGGCAGGAGGTTAACGAGTTTTACAATAATATCGTTGCTTTTTGAATCTTGAACGACTGATATGGCAATACGGTTTTTTACATTTTCCTGATTGTTTGAAAGGCTGATTTCGCTCGGAATGTATTCGTCTCCGGCGTTTTGTCCGTAGAGTTTCTGCACTTCATAGCCTACTGTTGGTCTTACTTCGGTATTGCTGAAATAAATCAGATTGGGATTCCATTGCGTATGTTTGTCTTTTGCAAGTAATGGCGCATAAGATGTCATGCTTACCACATCGCCATTGCGTTCTGCCGAGGTCAAGTATAAGGCTTCCGCCAATGCTGTTTCTATATTGTTGGGTCTTCCCGGCAAATGTGCGGCGTATTCCCCAAGATATACTTTGGGTTTCGAACGGTCATAACTGTCGTAATAATCCTGATTGTAGATGAACCAGCCTGGAGACTGATAGTAATGTTCGTCAACCATTGGTACGTTGAGTTTTGAAGCAAGATCCCATCCTTCCTGGTAATCGGTACCTTCAAAACTTGGTCCTACTGTCCCAATTACAGTTATCTCAGGATGTTTTTCTTTCATGGCTTTGAAGATCATGGTGAAACGTTCTTCAAAAATATCAGTAATGAGGTCTTCATTTCCTATTCCGATATATTTTAGATTAAAAGGTTTTGGATGTCCGGCTTCGGCGCGTTTTTTACCCCATTTGGTAGTTATGTCGCCATTAGCATATTCCACTAAATCCAGAATGTCCTGTACGTAGCTGTTCATTTCAGACATTGGCACACCGCATTGCTGTCCTGCACCGCCAGTTGAAGAGTTTTGGCAAGGCACACCAGCAGCTATTACAGGTAATGGTGTTGCTCCAACATCTTCGCAGAATTGGAAGTATTCAAAATACCCTAAACCAACAGTTTGATGATATCCCCAAAGATTTGGCATGGGTTTGCGTGTTTCAAGCGGACCAATCGTGTTTTTCCATTTATAAATGTTCTCCAATCCGTCTCCGTGAGCAACACATCCCCCTGGGAAACGGATAAATTTAGGTTTTAAATCAGCGAGAGTCTGAGCCAAGTCGGCTCGCAATCCGTTTTTATGACCTTTGAATGTTTGCTGCGGAAAAAGTGAAATCATATCCAAATCTAATGTTCCCGTCATTTGCGGAACGATTTCCAGACTGGCATCTGCAACAGTAGTCTTGGCTGTAATAGTTGCGTTATATTTTTTCCAATTTTCAGCAATTACAGGGGTTGAGGCTTCTCCATAAATTTCGCCATTCTTGCCAATCAGACGCACAAGAAGCTTGCCTGCTTTGCTATCAGAAGTCCGGGCAAATACTGAAAAATCATATTTTTCACCGGCTTTAACTGCAATACCGTCAAAACCTTCGTTGATTAAAGCAGTTCCAGTTTGCTTGATCGAGATTTTTGCGTAATGCTTGTTGTTGGGATGGATTGGGTTTATAGAATCGATAATATATTTTGATGTTTCTCCTTTTAAACACCAAGCTTTTGTGCTGTTCCAAGTTTTGTCCCTGCCTTTGGTGTCGGCTAGTGTGTATTCAAAATCTCTGTTTTGAACCAGTTCTGCATATAAACCTCCATCGGCGGCATAATTGATGTCTTCAAAAAAGATGCCTAATAATTTATCGCTGATTTTTTTGCTTTTCGCTGCGTCCACAGCGAATTTTGCTTCTACGGGTTTCAATCCAGCAAAACGCTCATTGTCGGTTTTTGTGGTTTCTGACCAAAGCTGATTTTTATAGGCTGACAATTGCTGGGTTTTAATCAGTCCTTCGACAACGCTCCAAGCCACTTTGTTGATAGATCCGCTTTCTGATTTCCCGTTTAACTGTACAGTAGTTCTTGAGTTTTTATATTCAGATAAAGGGATGTTTTTTGTTTCCGAATATTTTTTAAAATCTTTAGTTGTATTGCTCCATACTTTAGTTTCGGTTTGGTCTTTGCTTAACCAAGTGATGGTGTATTCTTGTTTTTCCTTGTTGTAGGTTACCTCCGGCGTCAGGCAGTTTTTATCGTTCATGACAACAGGATACGACTGGCGTCCCCAATATAGAAGATCTTTGGACGAAGCGTGAGCAAATGTTCCGTCTTTTTCATTTAGACCCCAAACGCAATGCCACATTCCATCGGCACCGGGAAAGAGTATTGGTGAAACCATTCTTTTTTCTGATCCCCAAGTCCCATAGTCAGAATGTATATAGCTGTATTCCTGGCCTATTGGATGCCAGTTGATCTTGTCGGTGCTCCAGGCAAAATGTAGACCGTCAAAAGTTTTTCCTGAGGAATAAGAGAAAATATAGACTGAATCTGGATTTTTGGCGAAAGCCGAGAATGCTGAAAAGCAAACAAACAGTAATCCCAGAAAATACTTTTTTTGTTTTTGTAAGCTGACAATGTTTATCATGATACTATTTAAATCTTAGCTATTTATTGAAACTGCTATATAAATTGCGCCTCTTCTGAAAGCGTATTTTAATATAAGTGTGTTTTTTACATTTGTAAATGTAATTCAAAAAAGCAAACAAACAAATCAACTCAATAAAAAAATTGCCAATAAATTAGGAGTCTGGTAATTTTTGCTATTAAAGAATGTTTTTTAAAGAGTTTGTAGGCTTCTCAATTTTGAGAGACTAATGCTGGCAGAAACAATAAAACCACCCAGATTAGCGGATGGTTATGATTTTGAAATTAAAATCTACTGTTTTTATGGTCTTGTGCAACTTTTTAAATTCAATCAAGATGTATGGTGATGTTGCCGCTATTGATTGAAAATTACGATTTTGACCTATGTTTTTTACCAATTTGACCCCCTAAGAATGTTTAGGATAATCGTTACTTTGTAACTGTAGATTCAATAATACAGTGGTTTGTTGTTATTGGTTTAATAAAATTTGCATTTAGTTATGTTTTTTGGGTTTGCAGAAATTCATTAAACAAAAATTAAAAATTTTGGTGATTTATTTATACCCGGAGCTTTTGCTTTGGGTATAGATATTGCAAAAATCAAGATGAAAAGTCTTGATTATGGAATAAAAAAAGCAAGTAATAAATAGTTTAAATTTGGTTTAGTTTTAGTTAAATTCAAAATAAGAAGGCTGATTGGTGCCTTCTTATTTTACTTTTTTTACAATGAATTTCTAATAATCAACGCGCTTTTGTTTTCAATCTGTTCTTTTTTTCCAGTAAGAACCATTCGGGCTAACAGTTTCCCCATAGTGGTAAAATCTGTTGAAATAGTTGTAATTCCATTAGATACTACTTTTTTTAATGGGGTTTCATTATAGGAAATGATACCAAAATCAGTTCCTAGTTTTAGATTTTGTTCTCGGGCTTTCTCAATAACCCGAACGAGATCTCTGTCATTTGGGATAATGTAAACGCTTCCGACTGCTATGTCATTGTCGGTAAATTCCTGAATGATTTCATAGGTAATGGCATGTTCATTACAATAATTTTCAAAGCCGATTTTCATCGCTGGCGGTTCTCTGAAACCGGGAAAAATCATAATGAATTTTTTATATTTTTGGAGCCTCGTTTTTCCTTTATGGAGGCCTTCGAAGATGTCTTTTTTGTGATTTTGATATATTGCAGGATAGATTTTCAGCTCTTCATTTGTCTGATCCAAGATGATTACATCATTTACTGGTAGGGTTTTTATAAAAGGAGCTACATCGATTAAGTTGGTTGGCATGATGATGTATTTGGTATAATTTCCATTACAGTCATTAATTAATTTCTGGAAAACGGGAACATTAAAATGATGGAAAAAAATATCCACCTGAACATTTTTTCCAATGTTTTTTAAGAACGAATTATAGATATCTTCTTTAAAAATATTAAGCTCGTCAAAAAGCAGAAATATTTTTTGTTTTATAGTGATTTCAATGCTTTTGACATAATATCCTTTACCTGGAATCGCGAAAATTATTCCTCTTTTTTTGAGATCGTCATATCCTAATAAGACCGTATCACGCGATAGAGAAAATTCCAAACAGACTTTATTTACGGACGGAAGTCTGTCTCCTTTTGTAAGTTTTTCCTCGTCAATTGCTTTTTCAATGGAATTGATAATCTGCCTGTATTTTGGAATTCCGAGGTTGTTTTGGATGGAAATTATTTTCATGGTCGAGTTTGGTTTTTTGACAAATATACTAAAAACTGGTAGGTACTGGTATTTAAATGTGAGTTTAACACATAATTTTGAAATTTCATAATTCATAAAAAATCATCTGTAAAAAACAATTTTAATTGTTTTTGATCAAATTATATGTCGATTTTCCATTAAAATCGATATTATGATAAGGGATTCTTTTTGCTGGTTTTTAGTGAAACAATTAGAATAGAACTGTTGTTAGATCATCAATATAAACTGCTTATAACTAGATTTTTGAAATAGCCGGAAATTATTTAAGTAAAAAAATGAAAGAATACCCACGAATAGAATTTATAATACCCATTCATGAATCAATAACTAAACCACAATCAATTTAATTAAAAAAAGTATGAAAAAAATTTACAAGAAGTTGTTATTTTTATTTCTCCTGCTTCCGTTTTGTGCAATAGCCCAGAACAAAGTTGAAGGAACGGTACTTGATATTGCATCAGGTCAGCCTATTCCAGGAGTAAATGTAAAAGTAAAAGGAAGTCCCAGCGGTGCTACAACTGGTTTTGATGGTAAATTTCAATTGGCAAATGTAAAGCCTACAGATGTATTAACCATATCTTTTATGGGATACCAAAGTAAATCAGTTACAGTTGGATCTCAAAAATCATTAACTATCAAACTTGAAGAAGATGCCAATCAATTAAAAGAGGTTGTAGTGCAGGTAGGATATGGTTCTGTTAAGAAAAAAGATGCTACAGGTGCCGTATCTGTAGTAGCTGCAAAAGACTTCAATAAAGGAAATATTGTTACTCCCGAAAATCTTTTAACAGGCCGCGTTGCAGGTTTGTCTATCGTTACTGGTGGAGATCCTGGATCTGGATCGACTATCAGAATTCGCGGCGGAGCTTCATTAGGAGCTTCAAATGATCCTCTTATAGTAATTAATGGTTTGCCTGTAGATAATAATACAATAGGGGGATCCCGCTCAGTTTTGAGTTCTATTAATCCAAGCGACATTGAATCTTTTTCTGTTTTAAAAGATGCATCAGCTACTGCCATATATGGTTCTAGAGCTTCAAACGGTGTTATTATCATTACTCTAAAGAAAGGAACAAAAACCTTGTCTGCTACTGTAGATACAACTTTAGGTGTTAATACATTGGCGAATACAATGAATGTTTTTAGCGCAAATGAGCTGCGAGACTTAATAAGTGTAAAAGACCCTTCTTTATTGCCTTTATTAGGAACGGCAAATACCGATTGGCAAAAGGAAATTTACAGAACTAGTCTTTCATCTACCATAAATGCTTCTGTAAATGGAATGTTATTTGATAAGATTCCATCTAGAGCGTCTTTTGGTAATACCGTGCAAGAAGGTTTAATATTAACCTCAGGATATCAGCGTACTACAGGATCAGTGTCTTTGAATCCAAGTTTATTTAAGGATCATTTAAAACTTAGTGTCAATGCCAATGTCTCTTTAGAAAAGAATAGATTTGCTTCTGGACAACAAGGAAACGCAATAACATTTGATCCTACTCAGCCTGTTTATGATGCTAATTCTCCATTTGGCGGCTACTTCCAATATTATAAAGATAATAATGACGGGGTAATTGACAGAAGTGATTTAATATCACTAGCTCCATTGAATCCAGTAGCAGAACTTTTGCAAAGAAACAACCGAAGCGAAGTAAAAAGAATTTATGGGAATGTGAGATTAGATTATAAGTTTCATTTTTTACCTGAATTATCTGCAGTTTTAAACTTAGGAATGGATCAAAGTTCAGCCGATGGTTATGCAAGAGTTTCAGATCAAAACCCGCTTTCTCAAGCAGATGGACGTATTGTTGGTTCATCCTCAGAATATTCTAACGAACAAAGCAATAACTTATTAGACGGTTATTTGGCTTACAAAAAAACCTTCGGAGCGCTAAATTTAGATGCTACTGCGGGCTATTCATACCAAAAATTTACTAATGAAAGATACAATAGTAATGAATTATTAGATGACGGTGTAGATAGTGCGCCTGTTACTAATATTGATCCAAATTTAGTTTTAATTGGTTTCTTCGGAAGAACGAATCTTTCCTTCTATGACAAATACCTTTTTACGCTTTCTTACCGTAGAGATGGTACTTCTCGTTTTAGCGAAGATAATCGTTGGGGTAATTTTCCTGCCGCAGCCTTTGCTTGGAAAATCAAAGAAGATATTTTGCCAGAATCTGAAACGATTTCTAATATGAAGTTAAGATTGAGCTGGGGTATTACTGGACAGCAAGACATAGGACAGACTAATTTAGATTTATATATGTCAAGATACACCACAGGTCTGCCAACTTCTCAATATATTTTTGGAAATACAGTAACTAATACTGCTATTCCTCAATTTAGAAATGAAGATTTAAAATGGGAAGAGACAACTACTTATAATGCGGCTCTTGATTTAGGATTTTTCGATGATAGATTGACAACAACTATAGAAGGTTTCTACAAAGTATCTGAAGATTTATTAGCAAATGCAGCTATATCTGATGGATCTAACTTTAGTAATTCAGGATTCCAGAACATTGGTGATTTTACTTCAAAAGGAGTTGAGTTTACTGTTAGTGCAGATATTATTAAAAATGAAAAAGGTTTTAACTGGAATGCTAATTTCAATACTACTTTTATAAAAACAGAAATTAACAGTTTGGCTCTAAACCAAGATCAGCTAATAGGCGGTACAGGAGCAGGAGCAGGAGAGGGATCTACTGTACAAATTCACAGAGTAGGTTACACTCCTTATTCTTTCTACGTTTACAAACAAATTTATAATGAAAGTGGTAACCCAATTGAAGGTGCTTATGCGGATTTAAATGGAGATAATGTTATCAATGAATCTGATTTATACATTCACCATAATGGCATGCCGGTAGTTAGTATGGGATTTGCATCTAATATGAATTATAAAAACCTAGATTTATCATTTAATATGAGAGCTAATTTAGGCAATTATGTTTACAATGGTTCAAATGCTACTAGATCTCAATATAATTTATTAAAAAATAGTTCTGTAGTTTCTAATTTACCTACATCAGTCTTAGATACTAATTTTAATTCTAATGAAGTGGTCTTATTATCTGATTATTATATCGAAAATGCTTCATTTTTAAAAATGGACAATGTAACTCTTGGATATACATTTCAGAATACATTTAATGCTAATTCCTCAATACGCTTATCAGCAGGTGTACAAAACGTATTTACCATTACTAATTATTCAGGTTTAGATCCTGAGGTGTTTGAAAACGGAATTGATAATTCAATAACTCCCCGCCCTAGAACTTTTCTATTTGGAGCTAATATGAAATTTTAACAAGAAACAGTATGAAGAATATAATAAAACAACATAAAGTAATTTACATTTTAGGAATTGTATTAGCCTTTTCAAGCTGCACAAATGACCTTAATGTAGAGGTTAAGGATCCCAATGTTCTCCTAGCAGATGACTTTTATTCTAGTCCGGAATCTTACAAACAAGGATTAGCCGGAGTGTATGGAAATCTAAGTTTAACAGGTGCATCAGGACCAGGGAGTTCAAACATTTCAGGTCTTGATCCAGGAACGAGCCAATACGGAAGAGGTTTTTGGAACATGCAGGAACTTACTACAGACGAAGTAAAATGGTCTTGGGAAAATGACCCGGGTTTAAAAGGCTTGAATAACAATACTTGGACATCTGACAACGTAATTCTAAGAGGTTTTTTTGGAAGATGTATGACAGAGATTGCCTTTGCTAATGAATATCTTAGACAAACAGCCGATGCAAAATTAGATAGCCGCGGTGTGAGTGCTGATTTGCGTTCCGAAATTAAAACCTATAGAGCAGAAGCTCGTTTTTTAAGAGCATTATCTTATTATCATTTAATGGATTTATTTGGTAAAGCAGGTTTTGTTACCGAAAATGATCCAGTTGGGGCTTATCAATCTCCACAGTATGAGCGTCCTGCATTATTTGCTTTTATTGAATCTGAGATAAACGCAATACTTCCAGATTTAAAAGGCGCACGCCAAAATGAATATGCTAGAGCTGATAAAGCTGCCGCTTGGATGCTGCTGGCTAAAATTTATTTGAATGCAGAAGTTTTTATTGGTGAAAAAAAATACGATCAATGTCTAGCTAATTGCAAAAACATCATTGATGCTGGATATACATTATCACCAGTATATGCTAATAATTTTAATGCTGATAACCACAGTAATTCAGCAAAAAACGAAGTTATTTTTCCTATCGTTTCTGACGGTGTTGTAACCCAAAATTATGGTCCAACTACTGTAATGATTAATGCTCAAGTAGGTTCTATAGAACAAAACGCCTCTGATTTTGGTGTTGTTGGATGGGCAGGAGGATTGAGAGTTACTAAACAATTCTCAGAAACTATGCTAAACGGAAACTACGATAATGATGATAGAAATACTATTATCAGCAAAGATAGAAGCATCGAATTGACTAGCATGAGCAATTATGGAACTGGGTATATTACAGCAAAATGGTCAAATAAAACTGCAGCAGGAGTAAATGGTTCGGCAACTGAAATGGTTGACACAGATTTTCCTATGTTTAGACTTGCAGATGTTTATTTGATGTATGCCGAAGCGGTTCTTAGAGGAGCGGCTGGCGGTTCAATAACTATTGCAAGAGATTATGTAAATCAATTGCGTTTTAGAGCTAATAATACCAAAACCATAACTACATCCGATCTTACCTTAGACTTAATACTAAAGGAAAGAATGGTTGAATTGTATGGCGAAGCGCACAGAAGACAAGATTTAATTCGTTTTGGAAAATACACTGGCGGATCTTACAACTGGTCATGGAAAGGTGGTGTTGTTAATGGAATTTCTATTAACGATAAATACAAAGTATTCCCAATTCCTAAAGCAAGTATTGCCGCTAATCCAAATCTTATTCAAAATACAGGTTATTAAAAAAATATAGACATACAAATAAAAATATAGATACAATGAAAAAACTAATTTTACTATTTATAGCATTTACAGCATTACTAAGTTTTAATGCATGTACCGATGATGATTCTCCAGTTTTTGTAGCAAAACCAGACGCTGACGGTATTGCATTTACCAATTCGTTCGCTGCAAAATATTTAATAGCACCAGTTGCAAAAGAAAATATTGCCGACAGGTTTATATGGGACGCAGCAGATTTTGGCGTACAGACAAACGTTGTTTATGAAGTTCAAGGATCTATTAATTCTGACTTTTCAAATTTTAAAGTCGTAGGTACTACCAGCGAAACTAATATGGCAGTTACTATCGCAAATTTATTGGATTTTGCCAAAGATTTAGAACTTGATGGGGATCCAGCAACTACCAGTGACGATGGTTCTGCAAATAATACAGGTCAAGTATATTTTAGATTAAAAGCGACTGCGGGTACTGCTGGAGCTAATGAAACTTTGTCTCCAATACAAGTTATTTCTATTGAATGGATTGAAACTGCAGCAGTAGGAACAGCTTGTCCTTCTCTTTGGGCAGTTGGAGAAGCTTTGGTTAATATTGGCTGGAATTTCAAACCAGAAGGTGAATTGAAATGTGATAATAACGTTTTACAATTTAAAGCATCATTTAAAAATGAGAACTTTAGATTCTTCGAAGAATCAGGAAACTGGTCATCAGCTCTAAACTATGCACACTACGAATCAGAAGGATATACTATTGATGCAAATTTGGAAGCAGCTGGGGATAATGACGGAAATTTCAAATTTGTTGGGACTCCAGGAATCTATACTCTTACCATTGATAACACTAACAAAACAATCGTAATGACAGCTTCCAGCAATCTTTGGGCTGTAGGTGATGCAGTACCTGGTGCATGGGCTTTCAATACTAGTACTGTCGAATTTGTTGAGGCTACACCTAATATTTGGTCAGCATCAATAATCTTATCAAATGGTGTTTTCAGATTTTTTCAAAAATATAATATTTGGGATACAAATAACAACTTTGCCTATTATGAAGCTGCAGGTTATACTATAGATTCAAATTTGGTAAATGACGGAAGTGGTGATGCTAACTTTAAATTTGTCGGTACACCAGGAGCATACAAATTGAAAATTGACGCCAATTTGAAAACTATCACTTTAAATTAGTGAACGCAATGAATAAATTAAATGTATAAGTCTGTATCTGAATTTCATTTGAGAATTCTAGTACGATAGAATTAAAAGCCCGCTCAAAACTAATTTTGAGTGGGCTTTTTTATAGGTTTTTAAAAATCGTCTTATACCATTTTAAGTTAGAATTTGCTGTAAAGAAAATTTAGATTTTTTTCTTTCTTGTTCAAAAAAGAAATACAAAACATTGCTGGAAATTTCCCATCTATATTCGATTACAAGTTTTTTGTTAAAGTAATATTTTATTTTTAAAGATTCAAAAACTGGTAGGTACTGGTATGTTTAATTTGAATTTTGCTTTACTTTTGATTTTGTAATTTCATAATAAAACAATGGAAATAAAACACAATTCACAAATTACGACAGCTTCTATAAAGGATTTATTTGGTGTAATGCCAAATGGAACAGAGATATACTCTTATGAATTATTCAATAAAAACGGAATGAGCTTAAAGGTAATCACTTACGGAGCTGCACTTACAGAATTGAAAGTGCCATTGAAAAACGGCGAGATTGCTGATGTAGTTTTGGGATTTGATACTTTAGATGGTTATCTGCAGTCGTTTCAGCTGGAAAGTGCTCCTTATATGGGCGCAACAGTAGGGCGATATGCAGGAAGGATTAATAACAGTGTTTTTGAACTGAACGCACAGAAAATCCATTTGAATAAAAATAACAATGATAATTCCTTACATGGCGGAATTACTGGGTTCAGCGAAAAGGTTTGGACTGTTGAAGAAGTGACCAAAGGAGAAAATCCGGCAATCAAGCTAAGCTATTCCAGTCCTTCAAATGAGGAAAATTACCCAGGAAAATTAGATGTAGAACTTACATATACGCTTACTGAAGCAAATGAGCTGATTCTTCAATATACTGCTAAGACGACTGAGGATACCGTAGTGAATTTAACACACCACAGTTATTTTAATCTGGACGGTCATTTATCCGATGTAAAAAATCAGGAATTAGTTGTAAATTCAAACCAAATGCTGGAAACCACAGCAGAAAATATTCCAACTGGTAGGTTTTTGGAAATTGATAATACTCCTTTTGATTTTTTAACACCAAAAAAGTGCCCTTCAGTAATTGATAATACTTTTGTTATAACTCAGAAAAATGAATTTGCAGCTTCATTGCTGAGTAAAAAGAATAATTTAAAAATGACGGTATATACTGATCAGCCCGGAGTTCATATCTATGTGGGCGGTAATTGTCAAAATGTTATAAAAGGGAAAGAAAATTCCGATTACCATTCGTTGAGCGGTATTTGTTTTGAAACACAAAATTTTCCCGATGCGCCAAATCACGAATATTTTCCCAGCGCAGTTCTTAAAAAAGGAGCCGAATATGTTCACAATACAATTTATAAATTTCAATCATTTTAAAAACTTAAAAAATATACACATATGAAAAGATTCTTAACCATATTGTCACTTTTAGCGTTAGCAATTGCTCAGTCTGCTTGTTCTGGCAGTGATTCTCCGGATACCCCCGTAGTAGTTGATCCGCCAGTTGTTGTGGCAGATGATTTCATCAGAGGTGCTGATATTTCTTTTCTTCCGGAAATAGAAAAAGCAGGAGCTGTTTTTACAAATAACGGTAAAACCGAAGATATGCTTACAACCTTAAAAAATTCAGGCTGTAATACAATCCGAATCCGTTTATGGAAAAATCCAGCCAATGGACATTCGGGATTAGCAGAAGTTAAAACGCTTGCAGCCCGCGTAAAAAATGCTGGTTTAAAAGTGTGGCTTACCGTTCATTACTCAGATGATTGGGCAGATCCAGGTGTTCAAACTACTCCAGCCGAATGGAAAGACTTGTCTTTTGCTGATTTGAAAACAGCTGTTGCCGCTTATACATCTACAATCATGACAGAGATTAATCCAGATATTATTCAAATAGGAAATGAGATAAACAGCGGTCTGCTTTGGCCTCAAGGTCATTTGATTAACAAAGAAGCACAATGTATTGATTTATTAAAAACAGCCAGCGAAACTATTAGAAGCAAAGCTCCAAAAACAAAAATCATGATTCATTATGCAGGTGTAAAAGCATCAGATACGGATTGGTTTTTTGGAAAAGTAAAAGCAGTAGATTATGATTATATTGGACTTTCTTACTATCCTATTTGGCATGGTAAAGATTTGACAGTTATAAAAAGTACTATCGATGCTTTGGGAACTAAATTCAGCAAAAAAGTACTTATTGCAGAAACTGCTTATCCTTTTACACTTAGTTGGAATGATAATACCAATAATATAATGGGTGGAAAAGATCAATTAGTTTCCGGTTATGAAGCAACGCCAGAGGGACAAAAAAGTTATATGCTGGCAATCAAAGATCTTGTAAAAACATCTAAATCAGGAATTGGATTTGCTTATTGGGGAGGCGAGTGGATTGCTTTTAAAGGAAAATTAGCTACCGATGGTTCTACTTTCGAAAATCAGGCATTCTATGACTTTGAGAATAAAGCATTACCAGTTTTGCAAGCGTTTAATTTAAAGTAGATGATCATGAAAAAAGGATTTTGTTTACCGATAATTCTATTGGCTTTATTTTTTTCTAGCTGCACGACCAATACGACAATAGCCCAATCTAAAATAGATTCTTTTGCCAAAGGTGGCGATGTGGGCTGGTTACCGCAAATGGAAGCTACAGGATATAAATTCTATGATACAGACGGAAAAGAAAAAGACTGTCTGCAGCTGTTGAAAGACCGAGGAATGAATACCATTAGACTGCGTGTTTGGGTAAATCCATCAGATGATAAAGCAAGCGGACATTGCAGCAAGGAAGAAACAGTAGCGATGGCTGTCCGTGCTCAAAAGCTGGGAATACGCATTATGATTGACTTTCATTACAGTGATTCTTGGGCAGATCCCGGAAAGCAAAATAAACCTGCAGCATGGAAGAATCATACTTTCGCAGAATTGCTGAATGATGTTTATTTCCATACTGAAGATGTTTTGAAAGCGCTAAAAAAAGCAGGTGTTACTCCAGAATGGGTGCAGGTAGGAAATGAAATTCCGGGAGGAATGTTATGGCCGGAAGGAAGCACTGACAACTTTAATCAATTGGCACAACTGCTTAACAAAGGTTATGATGCGACCAAAGCTGTAGATAAAAATATTAAAGTTATTGTTCACTTGGACGAAGGTAATAACAGCAAAAAATTTACATGGTTCTTTGATAATGCTAAAGCGAATAATGTAAAATATGATGTGATTGGATTGTCATATTATCCTTTTTGGATCAAAACGGATTATAAAGAAAACATTGCTGATTTGGCTAATAATCTAAATGACATGGCAGCTAGATATGACAAAGAAGTGATGGTTGTTGAGGTTGGAGGCATTGATGCGCAGGAACAAAATACATACGACATGCTGGTAGCTGTAATAAAAGCGGTAAAAGCTGTGCCAAATAATAAAGGATTAGGTGTGATTTACTGGGAACCGCAAGGTGCAAAATCATGGAGTCATTATGAATTGAGCGCTTGGAGATCAGATGGTAAGCCGTCAATGGCACTGGATGCGTTCAAAGAATAGTTTTGATTAGGAAAATTTAAAAACATAACTTTATAAATCTAAAATAATAAAAGCGAAAATGATTTATAATTATATAAGTTTAAAAATGAAGAAATTAATAGGCAGTCTTGTTATTTTTTTAGCATTTACACAAATAGCTTTATCTCAAACAAGAGAAGTTAAAGTGTTAGACAGTAACTGGAAATTTCAAAAAGGCGATTTTGAAGATGCAGTTAAAGTAAATTTTAATGATTCGAAATGGGAATCTGTAACTGTTCCACATGATTGGGCAATTTACGGGCCTTTTGATAAAAATGTAGATATACAGAATGTTGCCATTGTTCAAAATGGAGAAAATGTTGCTACCGAAAAAACTGGTAGAACAGGTGCTTTACCTCATATCGGAACAGCGTGGTACCGCAATACATTTACACTGCCTAAAGATTCAAAAGGAAAAAAAATAATCTTACTTTTTGAAGGTGCGATGAGCGAGCCTCAAGTGTATTTAAACGGAAAAAAAGTTGGTGAATGGGCTTATGGCTATAGTTATTTTTACTTTGATGTTTCTCAATTAATACAAGAAGGAGCCAATACATTATCTGTAAAATTAACCAATAAAGAATTTGCTTCGCGCTGGTATCCAGGTGCTGGTTTATATCGAAAAGTAAGTGTTATTATAAAAAATAACGAAAGCATTGATCAATGGGGACAGTTTGTAACGACGCCTTTTATAAGTGCACCAATTGCGAAAGTTAATATTAAGACAAAAGCTTCTGGGGAAAACAGCCGTTTAGTAACCACTATTTTTGATGCTGAAGGAAAGAAATTAAATTCAGAGGAATCGACTTTGCAATTCGGAAAGGAGTTCGATCAAAATATAAAAGTAGAAAAGCCAAAATTGTGGAGTCCTGAAACGCCTTATTTGTATAAAGCGGTTTCCCAATTGTATGTTGGAAATGAACTGAAAGACGAGATTTCAACACGTTTTGGAATTCGAGAAATAAAATATGAGGCGAATAAAGGTTTTAGTCTTAATGGAAAGATAACCAAATTTAAAGGAGTTTGCCTTCACCACGATCTTGGCCCTCTGGGAGCGGCAGTAAATAAAGCCGCGTTGCGCAGACAAATGGTGATATTAAAAGATATGGGCTGTAATGCCATACGCAGTTCTCACAATATGCCTTCTTTCGAACAGCTTGAGCTGGCTGATGAAATGGGTTTTATGTTTCTAGCAGAAAGTTTTGATGAATGGGCAAAGCCAAAAGTAGATAATGGTTATCACCGTTTCTTTGAGGAATATGCCGAAAAAGACATCGTAAATTTAGTGCAGGCAACAAGAAATCATCCTTCTATTGTGATGTGGAGTTCTGGAAATGAAGTGCCGGATCAATGGGGAGAAGAGGGCGTGAAAAGAGCCAAATGGTTGCAGGAAATATTTCATCGAGAAGACCCAACACGTCCAGTTACTGTGGGTATGGATCAGGTAAAAGCGGTTATGGAGTCTGGTTTTGGAGCGCTGCTGGATATCCCAGGATTAAATTATCGTGTGCATTTATATGATGAAGCATTTAAAAAATTTCCGCAAGGGTTTATTTTAGGCTCGGAAACAGCTTCAACGGTTAGCTCTAGAGGGATTTATAAATTTCCTGTTGTTCAAGAAAAAAACAAACAATATCCAGATTTTCAGTCTTCATCTTATGATTTGGAAGCATGTGATTGGTCTAATGTTCCTGATGAAGATTTTGTGCTTCAAGATGACAAACCTTGGGTAATTGGTGAGTTTGTTTGGACTGGCTTTGATTATTTAGGAGAACCAACTCCTTATGATGAAATGTGGCCGTCTCGAAGTTCTTATTTTGGAATTAACGATTTGGCAGGTTTACCAAAAGACCGCTATTATTTATACCGAAGCCGTTGGAATACAGAGAAACCAACTCTTCATATCTTACCGCATTGGAACTGGGAAGGTCGTGAAGGAGAAACAACTCCGGTTTTTGTATATACGAACTATAACAGCGCTGAGCTTTTTATAAATGGCAAAAGCATGGGAGTTCAGAAAAAAAATAAAAACACTCCACAGAATCGTTACCGTTTGATGTGGATGGATGTAAAATATGAGCCAGGAACTGTAAAAGTTGTTGCTCTTGATGAGAATGGTAAAGCAGTTGCCGAAGAACAAGTGCAAACTGCCGGAAAGCCTTATCAAATTGTTTTAGAAGCAGACAGGAAAACAATCACTGCCGATGGCGAGGATATATCTTTCGTAACCGTATCTGTAGTTGACAAAAATGGAATTCCTTGCCCAACGGCGACGAACCAGTTAAAGTTTAAGGTTTCTGGAGCGGGCACTTACAGAGCTGCCTGCAATGGCGATGCGACTTCACTCGAAATGTTTCATAAAGATACTATGAAACTTTTCAGCGGAAAACTGGTTGTGCTTGTAAAATCGACAACAGCTGCTGGCGATATAAAACTTGAAGTAAATGGTGCTGGGCTTAAGAGTGGTAAACTGAGCTTGGTATCTGAGAAATAATGCCAAACGAAAATATAAATTAGCTCCATTTGCTCCCCTCTCCTTTGGAGAGGGGCTGGGGGTGAGGATGAACAAATTCAAAATAACAGTAATTTAAAGAAAATGAACGATTTACTAATTAAGAAAACGACCGCTTTTTTTCAAGAGACATTTGGAGATGCTCCAGAAAAAACAGTACTTTCTCCAGGGAGAATTAACATTATTGGGGAACATATCGATTATAATGACGGCTATGTTTTGCCTGCTGCCATCGACAAGATTATTTGTTTCGCTTTTGCAAAAAGCAATTCGAAGCAGTCTAAAATTGTTGCGATCGATTTAAATGAGGAATTTGAAGTTGATTTGACGCAGGAGATTGTATTGAGCAAAGTCGTTTGGACCAATTATATTTTGGGAGTTATCAAACAATTGCAGGATAAAGGATTTTCTTTCGACGGTTTTAATTGTGTGTTTAGCAGCAATATTCCTGTTGGATCGGGACTATCTTCTTCGGCAGCTTTAGAGTGCGGGACAATTTTTGGAATCAAAGAACTTTTCAATTTGTCAATTCCAAAAGTAGATATCGCATTAATGGGCCAAAAAGCCGAGCACTGGGTTGGAATCAACTGCGGTATTATGGATCAGTTTTCGAGTGTGATGGGCTTGGAAAATAAAGTGATTAAAATTGACTGCAAAACATTAGAATACGAATACCACAATGCCGATTTTAATGATTATTCACTTATTTTATTCGACAGTAATGTTAAGCATTCTTTGTTTACTTCTGCTTATAATACTAGACGTGAAGAATGTGAAGAAGGGCTTTCCATCATCAAAAGTAATTTTCCGGAAATCACTAGTTTTAGAGATTGTGACGAAAGCCACGTGCTTCGTCTGAAAGATAAAATGTCACCTAATGTATTTGTCAGATCTCATTTTGTTGTTAAAGAAATTAAGCGTGTAGCACTTGCCTGCGAAGCTTTGGATAAAGGAAATATCGAAGAATTGGGTAAATTGCTTTTCGAAACTCATGAAGGATTGTCTAAAGAATACTTAGTAAGCTGTGATGAACTGGATTTTATTGTGGATACTTTGAAAAAAGAGAAAGCAGTGATTGGTTCCCGTTTAATGGGTGGCGGTTTTGGTGGCTGTACCATCAATTTGATTAAAAAGGGAGAAGAAGAAAATATCAAAACAAAACTGACTCAGTTATACAAAGAAGCTTTTGATATAGATCTGAAAATTTATGATGTGAAAATCGGGAACGGTACATCATTATATGAGCCAGTACTTTAGAATGTGATAATTGAAAAAAGAAGCCGCAAATTGCACAATTTTTTTGAAATTCTAAAAAGAATTAATTTGTGATAATTTGTGTAATTTGTGGTAAAAAAAAATTTTCCACTTAACTCGTGGTAAAACCAAAATAAATTAAAATGAAAAATTTTGATATAAACGAAGACCCGCACAGACGTTTCAATCCATTAATTAACGAATGGGTATTGGTGTCTCCGCATAGAGCTAAAAGACCTTGGCAAGGACAAAATGAAACAGTTCAAACGAATGCGCTTCCGGAATACGATCCAACATGTTATTTATGTCCGGGAAATGTTCGTGCCAATGGTGAAATCAACCCAAAATATGAATCAAGCTTTGTTTTTGAGAATGATTTTGCAGCTGTAAAGCAAGAGCCTATCTTGTTTGAAGAAGATTCTAAACCTACTTTTTTTAAAGCACAGCCAGAACGCGGTATTGCCAGAGTAGTCTGTTTTTCTCCAAGACATGATTTGACTTTGCCTGAAATGGAACTTAGAGGAATAGAGACGATTATTAAAACTTGGCAAAAAGAATACACTGACTTAGGAAATGTTGATTATATCAACCACGTTCAGATTTTCGAAAATAAAGGAAGTGTTATGGGATGCAGTAATCCGCACCCGCACGGACAAATATGGGCGCAGTCTTCTTTGCCTACTCAAGTGGAGAAAACACAAAACAGCCTGAAAGCTTATTTCGAGAAAAATAACAGCAACCTTTTATTGGATTATCTTCAGGAAGAGCTGAAACAAAAAGAACGCATCGTAATTGAGAATGATCACTTCGCGGCTTTGGTTCCTTTTTGGGCAATTTGGCCATTTGAAACGATGATTATCAGTAAACGTCATATTACAAAAATAACAGAGTTTACTTCGGAAGAAGTTTCTGCTTATGCCTCTATTTTAAAGCTATTAACGATAAAATACGATAATCTTTTTGAAACCTCTTTTCCGTATTCTTCAGGAATTCACCAAGCGCCAACAGATGGAGAAGAGCATCCAGAATGGCAATTTCATATGCATTTTTATCCACCGTTATTGCGTTCGGCTTCTGTAAAGAAATTTATGGTTGGGTATGAAATGATGGGCGAAGCGCAAAGAGATATCACACCCGAGAAAAGTGCAGCGGTTTTAAAAGCGCTTTCTGATATACATTATAAAAACAAATAAAAATGAAAAAGTCAATCCTTTTAAGCTTTGTTTTGGTTTTCCTTTCTTTAGTTACGATTGCCCAAAAAAAGCAAACTGTTAACGACTGGGAAAATCCAGAAGTATTTCAAATTAATAGAGAACCAGCTCGAGCGGCATTTTTGCCGTATGCTGATGAGTCGTCTGCTATTGCAGATGATTATTCCCGTTCTCCGTGGTTTCTGAGCTTGAATGGAATGTGGAAATTCAATTGGTCGCCAACGCCAGATGAAAGACCAGCTGATTTTTTCAAAACTAATTTTATTACAACAAACTGGAAAGAAATTCCAGTGCCTGCTAATTGGGAACTGCAGGGTTATGGAATTCCTATCTACACGAATATTACTTATCCGTTTGTCAAAAATCCGCCATTTATAAATCATAATGATAATCCGGTAGGTTCTTATAAACGTACATTCGAGCTGCCCGAAAACTGGAACATTCGCAGGGTATATATTCATTTTGAAGCAGGTACTTCGGCAATGTATCTTTGGGTAAATGGTGAGAAAGTAGGCTACAGCGAAAATACGAAAAGCCCAACGGAATTTGATATTACTAAATATGTAAAAGCAGGTAAAAATCAGGTGGCTGTTGAGGTGTACCGCTGGAGCGATGGTTCCTATTTAGAAGATCAGGATTTTTGGCGTTTGTCAGGAATCGACCGTGATGTGTATCTGTACAGTACTGCAAATATCCGAATTGCCGATTTCTTTGCGCGTCCGGATTTAGATGCTTCTTATAAAAATGGAAGTTTATCTGTTGATGTAAAACTTCAGAATAAGAATTCGGAATCAAAAAACAATCAGACTGTTGAGGCTAAATTGGTAGATAAAAACGGAACAGTACTTTTTACAAAAGAAGTTAAGATAAATATAAAAGCCAATGCAGCAGAATCAGTTACTTTCAGCCAGAATGTTGATTCGCCTAAATTATGGAATAACGAGACGCCTAATTTATATACTTTATTGCTTTCCCTTAAAGATGAAAATGGAAAGCTTGTTGAAACAGTTGGAACTTCAATTGGTTTTCGAAAAGTAGAACTGAAAAACGGACAATTATTAGTCAACGGCATCCGAATCATGGTTCATGGTGTAAATATTCATGAGCATAATCCTAAAACTGGTCATTATCAGGACGAGGAAACTATGATGAAAGACATTAAGATGATGAAAGAATTAAACATCAATGCGGTGCGCTGCAGTCATTATCCTAATAATTTGTTATGGGTAAAATTGTGTAATAAATATGGTTTGTTTTTGGTAGATGAAGCTAATATTGAGAGTCATGGCATGGGTTCTCTGCCTTGGGTTTCTGATTATGCAAGCCATCCGGCATATAGACCAGAATGGCATGCTGCACACATGGATCGTATTTACAGTTTGGTAGAACGGGACAAAAATCAGCCTTCGGTTATTCTTTGGTCTTTAGGAAATGAATGTGGAAATGGACAAGTTTTTAAAGATGCTTATAAGTGGATTAAAAACAGGGATAATACTCGATTGGTTCAGTTTGAGCAAGCCATGGAAGAAGAAAATACAGATATTGTCTGTCCGATGTATCCAAGTATAGAGTATATGAAAGAATATGCTAAGCGCAAGGATGTAAAACGCCCTTTTATTATGTGTGAGTATTCACATGCAATGGGAAACAGCAGCGGAAATTTTCAGGAATATTGGGATATTATTCACGGAAGTGAAAATATGCAGGGAGGATTTATCTGGGATTGGGTGGATCAGGGATTTGAAATGACCGATGAAGTAGGCCGTAAATATTGGGCTTATGGAGGTGATATGGGAAGTCAAAATTATACAAATGATGAAAATTTTTGTCATAATGGATTGGTTTGGCCAGATAGAAAGCCTCATCCAGGCGCTTTTGAAGTGAAGAAAGTATATCAGGATATTTTATTTAAAGCGGTTGATTTGAATAAAGGAATTATAGAGATTGAAAACGGTTTTGGTTACACTAACCTTGATAATTATATTTTCAAATACGAAGTTTTAGAAAATGGTTTGGCTATAAAGACTGGAACAATAGATGTAAGTCTTGCTCCTCAGTCCAAAAAGGAAATACAACTGGAATTGCCAAAACTAACAGCAAAAGACGGTACAGAATATCTTTTGAATATTTATGCTTACACACGTAATGGCACCGAAGTTTTACCTCAAAATTTTGAAGTAGCCAGAGAGCAGTTTTCAATTGGTTCTAATAATTATTTTGTTAAAGCTGCAAATAAAGGAGTAAATCCTACTGTAAAAGAAACTAAAGATGCCATTACACTTAATTCGTCAGGTGTTGAGGTTGTAATAAGCAAGAAAACAGGTTTGATTCAAGATTATAAATCAAAAGGAGAACGATTTTTCAATCAATTGCCAGTTCCAAATTTTTGGCGTGCTCCAACAGATAATGATTTTGGAAATAATATGCAGGCGGAAAGCAATGTATGGAGGACTGCAGGGAAATTCAGTAAATTGAATTCTTTAGAAATTAAAGAAATAGATGGAAAGCTAAGTGTTGTGGCTGTTCTTTTCTTAAGAGATGTTGCATCTTTGTGTACTATAGTTTATACTATGAATACTGACGGAAGTTTAGAGATTTCAAATTCATTCAAGGCTGGAAATAATCCCTTATCCGAAATGCCCCGTTTTGGAATGATATTCTCTCTCAAAAAAGATCTGGATAATTTTAATTTTTATGGAAGAGGCCCTTGGGAAAATTATCAGGATAGAAATACTGCCTCGTTTAAAGGAATTTACAGCAGCAAAGTTGCAGATCAATATGTTCCTTATAGCCGTCCGCAGGAAAATGGATATAAAACCGATGTCCGCTGGTTAACACTTACAAATAATTCTGGAAAAGGAATCGAAATAAATGGTTTACAGCCTTTAGGAGTAAGTACGCTGCATAATTATCCAGAAGATTTTGATCCAGGTCTGACAAAAAAATACCGTCATCTCAATGATATAACTCCTCGAAATGAGGTGATAGTCTGTGTAGATTTAGCCCAAAGAGGAGTAGGCGGGGATAACAGCTGGGGCGCACAGCCACATGCTCAGTATCAATTGAAAGATAAGGAATATAGTTATGGGTTTGTTATAAAACCAAAATAAATGTGATCTTTGAACTGATCGAGGGTTACAAAAGAATTTAAAAAAGTAAAAAACAAATAATAATGAGTAAGATAGTCGTTACAGGCGGTTTGGGTTTTATTGGATCTCATACCGTTGTCGAATTACAGAATCAAGGTTTTGAAGTAGTAGTGATCGATAATCTTTCTAATTCTTCTATCGAAGTTTTGGATGGAATTGAACGCATTACAGGGAAAAAACCAATTTTTTCCGGAATTGACTTAAGAGAAAAAAAGGATGTTCAAAGTTTCTTTGCTGAACATGATGATGTAACAGGTGTGATACATTTTGCCGCTTCGAAAGCAGTTGGCGAAAGCGTAAAAAATCCTTTGCTGTATTATGAAAATAACCTGGGTGCATTGGTTTATATTTTGCAGGAATTAGAAAAAAAGAAAGAAGCTCATTTTATCTTCAGTTCGTCTTGTACTGTTTACGGTCAGGCCGAAGTAATGCCAATTGCTGAGGCAACTCCTATTCAGCCTGCTTTGTCTCCTTACGGAAATACCAAGCAGATTGGAGAAGAGATTATTGAAGATGTGGTGAAAGTAAGCGGTATCAATGCTATTCTGCTTCGTTATTTTAATCCTATCGGAGCACATCCTTCAGCCGAAATTGGAGAATTGCCTATTGGAGTACCGCAAAATTTAGTTCCCTTTATTACACAAGCAGGTATGGGCTTACGTGCGGAACTTTCGGTTTATGGAAACGATTACCCAACTGTGGACGGAACTTGCGTGCGTGATTATATCCACGTAGTCGATTTGGCCAAAGCGCACGTTATCGCATTGCAAAGGCTATTAGACAAAAAAAATGCAGAACCATTAGAGATTTTTAACCTTGGAACAGGAACAGGAAGCTCAGTTCTGGAAGTCATTTCGGCTTTTGAGAAAGTAAGCGGAAAAAAACTGCCATATAAGATTGTAGAACGAAGAGAAGGAGATGTCACTTCTGCTTATGCCAATACTGATAAAGCCAATAATGTTTTGGGCTGGAAAACGGTTTCGACTCTGGAAGAAGCTATGGAAAGTGCTTGGAAATGGGAGCAGAAGATTAGAACAAGTCCCGAATTTAAGTCTTAAAAGGCATAGTTAAAACGCTAATCAGATGATGGTTGCTGTAAAAAAAACAAAATAAATGTAAAAAATACATTTATAGGCATTGCTAATAAATTTTTTTATTTTACATTTGGCTTCAATAATTCATAATAAAACAATAGAATTAAAACATATTTTTTATTTTATGTTTGATTTGAGTGAGAAATTGCTCTATTTTATTGAAAAGATGTGCTATATTGGCACTCCAAAATAATGTTAGATCACAAATTATTAAAAAAGAACAAACAAATACCCTATTATATTAACTTCTAAAAAACTATTTACTCATGAGCAATAATTTGGCTTTTGCAGATTACGCAGTATTTATTATTTATTTTATAGTCGTGTCCGTCTACGGATACATGATTTATCGCAAGCGTGAAAGAAACGAACACGACGCCAAAGCGTATTTCCTTGCAGAAGGAACTTTGACATGGTGGGCAATTGGAGCTTCTTTAATCGCTTCAAACATTTCGGCTGAACAATTTATTGGGATGAGCGGGGAAGGATTCTTTTTGGGAATCGCTGTTGCTGCTTATGAGTGGCTTGCTGCTATTGCCCTGATTATTGTGGCTGTTTGGTTTATTCCTGTTTATTTGAAAAACAAGATTTATACCATGCCTCAATTTTTGAAACAAAGATATAACGAATCAACGGCTTTGATTATGGCTGTTTTTTGGTTGTTTTTATATGTTTTTGTGAACTTAACTTCTATCTTGTATTTAGGAGCTGTTGCTATTAATGGATTAGCAGGAGGTGAGTACCTGCATGTTATTATGATAGGATTAGCAGTTTTTGCTTTAATCATCTCTTTAGGAGGTATGAAAGTTGTTGCTTATACTGATGTAATTCAAGTAGCAGTTTTGATTATTGGAGGTTTAGTTACGTCTTATATTGCTTTGACTACAGTTGGGGAATATTTCGGTTTTGGTAAAGATGCAATTGCTGGTTTCCAAGTATTAATGGAAAAAGCTCCAGAACATTTTAAAATGATTATTCCTGAGCCAACAGCTAATTCTACTCAATTAGAGATTGATAAATACCTTACTTTTCCTGGATTAATGTCTTATTTGGCTGGTATCTGGATTATTAACTTGAACTATTGGGGCTGTAACCAGTATATTACTCAAAGAGCATTGGGAGCTGATCTTCAGACTGCCCGTACAGGAATTTTATTCGCTGGTTTCTTGAAATTATTAATGCCGCTTATCGTAATGTTACCGGGTATTGCAGCTTATGTATTATACGAAAATGGACATTTACCACAATTAGTTGGCGGAAAAGATGGAGCTTATTCAGCAATGTTAACTTTCCTTCCTACAGGAATTAAAGGATTATCAGTAGCAGCTTTGACTGCGGCGATTGTTGCTTCTTTGGCTGGGAAAGTAAATAGTATTTCGACTATCTATACTTTAGATGTTCACAAAAAGTACATTCAAAAAAATGCTTCAGATAATGCTCAGGTAAATATTGGAAGATATACAGTTTTCGTAGCAATGCTTTTAGCTGTTTTATTTACTTGGGATGACGTACTAGGAATTGGCGGTGTAGGTGGATTTACTTATATTCAAAAATATACTGGATTTATTAGCCCGGGTGTTTTCGCAATGTTCTTCCTTGGTATGTTCTGGAAAAGAACAACTGGTACAGCAGCTATTGTTGGTGTAATTTCAGGTTTCTTATTATCTGTTTTATTCAATGAATTTGCACCTGCATTATTCGGAAATGAAACATTATTATATACTGCATGGCCTACTGGAAAAATCGTAGATGGAATCCAAATATTCGAAATTCCATTTCACATCTGTATGGGATTATCATTTGTGTTTACTATGCTTTTAATGATTGGTATCAGTATGTTTGGACCAAAAGTGAATCCAAAAGCATTCGAATTGGATACAGAAATGTTTAAATTAAAACCACAGACTACTGTAATGATTATAATCACTTTGTTGATTATCGCAGCATTATACGTTAAGTTCTGGTAAAATAATAATAGTTAGTTATATAAAAGTGTGAAGCTAAATTCGTTTAGTTTCACACTTTTTTTTGGAGAAAAACGGTTTTGTTGGACTGTTATTTGTGATTGTATTTGCTCAAATTCATAACCAATTTTCATTAATGTAATTGCCTAAATCTGTTGTAGTCCTATCATCTGCAGTATTTTTAGTCAGTGTTATGCCAAAAGTGTTCACACCCATTTTTGCATGCTGTATTTCTTCTTTCAGTGTCTGTTATTTTAAAAATCCAGACCAATGATGTTATTGTTTTTTTGTTTTCACTTTTTGGAAGTTTATCTAACTTATTAAATGCAATTTTTGGAGAATAGTTTTTTAGAATTACAATTGGTGTATATGTTGATTTTAACGGAATTGAATTTATAGCGTTTTGATAAGTTTCTGAATTATAATCTGTTTTGTTTGGGATAGAGTTAAATATATAATTTCTTAAAATTGAAAAAAGTTCGTCAAAATTATATTTTTCATCTTCCAATAATAACTTTATACCAAGATTAAAATCTATTTTATCTTGTGATATTTTATTGATTGTTTTTTCAGTTAGGTTCATCAGTAAATTACAAAAAAGTTATCCATTATTTTACCATCGCAATTATATAATAAAGCATAATATCCAATTTCAATTTCTCAGTTATTTATTGAAGTTTGAAAAGAATGAAAATTAAGTTCTGTTAGTTTATATATTATTTTTTTAGGATTAATGGATATGTTTTTGCTATTTATATCTAATTCGTTAGAAGTGTTTCCATTAAGTAAATATTCAAAAGACTTCTGCATTTCATCTTCGATTTTCTGAATTCTAATAAATTGGTTTATCTGTTGTTCTGTCATAAATATTGCAGGTAAAATCAATGAGTCTGCTGTTTCTGAATATATTTACCCAAATCCACCATTGTGGTAACCCAAATATCTTTTTCTCTGTTTTTTAAGTAGAGAAGTAATTTTTGGTGTTCTTCCCAATCGATATTTAGGGCATGTTCGCCGCCAACACCATGGAATAAGAAAACGATAAATGATCCAGCTTTTTCGGCTTCTTCAATTTGAGCAATCATTTGTGCTGCGGTAGTTCCGTTTTCCACAAATGAATTTACATCGGCCAAATCTACAGTTTTTGCAGGAAGGAATCCCGGTACCACTCCTCTTGCAGCTATAAAATCTTTTTTCAGATAATTATAATAAAGCGTATCTCCAATTTTTAGATCACCACAGGGATATGCAAAAGTTCGGTCGGATTTGCCGTCAATATCTTTTAGAATTTGATTTGCTGTTCTTGTTTCTTTAACTGCTCTGTCAACCGTATATTTAGAAAGATCGGTTTCTTTGGTTACAAAGCCACGTCCTGGCAAACTGCCGTCGCAGGGGTGAGTTAATGTGTGGTTTCCTAATTCATGACCTTTTTTGGAGGCCGTTCGCCATTCTTCTTTTCTGTCTGTAACGACCGATGAAGAAGCAATAAGATAAAAAGTCCCTTGGAAGCTGAAAGAATTAAGTGCTGGGATTACTTTATCCAGATGAATATTTAAGGCATCATCATAAGTTAGCACTACGGCACATTTTTTACCATTCCAGTTTTTAGATTCTTTTTGCGCAAAGGATAAATTACTGGCTAACAGTAATAATGGAAGAAGAAGGAGATTTTTAAATTTCATGGAAAATAAGTCTTTGACAGGGATTAAAGTTGGCATTACAGAGCTTCTAGAAAAACTTTGCTTTGTAAACATACCCACTATTTTTTATAAATCAAAGAGTTAAAATGGCTTTTGTATTGATGGTAAGTTCTCTATGTTTGATTTTAATAGGTGGAAATCTGTTGAATCCTTAAAATCAGTGGTCGGTATAACCGCAATGTCCGCAAAGAATTACGCTAAGTTGGCTAAGCTTTGTGTTCCTTGCGTTTTTTTTGCGAACATTCCGGTAAAACTCTAAAAGGTTACACTTTCTTTATTACATAAGTTACCATTCCCCAAATGATAAGCTGGTTTTCTTCGGTTACTTTTATGGGTTCGTAATTGGAATTTTCGGGCATGAGATACAAACAGTCTTTTTCTACCTGAATACGTTTTACGGTAAATTCTCCATCAATACAGCAAATGGCAATTTTATTGTTTTGAGGTTCCAGGCTTCGGTCAACAACCAAAACATCTTTGTCATTTATTCCGGCATCAATCATAGAATTGCCTTTTACTTTGATATAAAATGTAGCCAGAGGATTTTCGCTTAATTCTTTATTCAAATCAATATTGGTTTCCATAAAATCGGCAGCAGGCGAGGGAAAGCCAGCCGAAACACCTTCAGTTATATACGGAATCTGTATTTCGCTTTCAAAATTGGGACGAAAGAAAGTTAGTTTTTGTTCTTTTTTTATAGACATTGTATTTCCAGTATATCTTTAAACTTGGTGGTGTATTTTGGAGAAAGATGATTCTGATTCATATTCCAGGTCAGGCTTAAATTTTGGGAAGCCAATTTTACTTTGGTATTGCCAATTTTATGATTCAGTTTATCCATTGCTTTCATTAAAGCCAAATGTTTGGGATTCTCTTCGTCAAATAACTGCAGTTGTTTTTTGTTTTCGTCTATGAGTTCGGTCACAATAACACCAGCTTTTTTAAACTTGATGCCTTCATTGCCTTGGTGCAGTTTTTTCAGCATATCGACCGCGGCGTTTGTAATGGTCAAAGTCGAATTACTCGCATAAGGCAGCGTCACCGCCATATTAAAATAATATTTTGGTGTCTGGACAGTATGTTTATCGACTACCAGCATCACAATAATAGTGTGACAGCAGGAATGCTGTTTGCGAAGTTTTTCGGCACAAACGGCAGCAAAAGTAGTTACCCGTTCCCGAAGCAGATCAAATTCGGCTATTTGTTTAGGAAAGCTTCTTGTCGTGGCAATGCTCTTCTTTTGTTCTGCAATAGGTTCTAAGTCTAAAACTGATTTTCCTTCTAATTCACATTTTAGACGCAAACCCACAACACCCATTTCTCTCTTAACCCAAGCTTCGTGCTGTGGCTGGATAAAATCGAGTGCGGTTTGTATTTTTTGGAGTTTTGCCTTTTTCTTCATGCGGTATCCAATGCCCCAGACATCTTCAATTTTAGTCCATTTCAAGGCTTTGAGACGTTTTTCTTCACTGTCAATTACATACACGCCTTGGGTTCTCTGTTGAAATTCTTTGGCGATTTTATTAGCAATTTTAGATAATGCTTTGGTTTCAGCAAAGCCAATGCATACAGGAATACCGACCCATTTATGAATCCGTTTTTTCATTTGAATACCATAATCATGATAATCTAAAATATCTAAACCATCAAAATTCAGAAAAGCTTCATCAATGCTGTAAATTTCGATATTTGGAGTAAACTGCCCTAAAATTGACATCACACGATTGCTCAAATCACCATACAGCGCATAATTGGATGAGAATAAAGTGACCTTTTTTTCTTGTACTAAATCTCTAATCTTAAAGGCTGGCGCACCCATAGGAACTCCTGCTGCTTTGGCTTCATTGCTTCTGGAGATTACACAGCCGTCATTGTTTGATAATATGGCAACAGGTTTTCCGTTGAATTTCGGCTGAAAAACACGTTCGCAGGAAGCATAAAAATTATTGCAGTCGACTAAAGCATACATGCTGTAAAATTAATGAATACTGCCATATGCTTTTGGATAGAAAAGTTAATTTTTGACAGTGTTGATAAGTCGCTTCGGGTTGAGAATTATTGAAAATATTTTAGACGCCTGAAAATGATTTATATATTTCTTAATTAAGAAATGCATATTGTGATTTGAGAATAATATCTAAAAAAAATGATAATTATTAATTTTTTGAGATTAAATATTGTCAATATAAAAATAATAGTTATACTTGTAGTCAATTTAACTATAAGTAAATATTTTATTGCCATTAAGTATTGTTTAAAAAGATAATCAAAAATGGATTAAAGACTGTTTACTGTTAATACTTTGCAGATAAGCCTTTTGGTGTTCATATTGATATTGTTAACAGCTTAATTTTAAAAATAATAAAATGAAAAAAAACTACTTTTTAGTACTCTTAATAAGTCTTAATGTTTTAGCTGCTAATGCACAAACAGTTTGGAAAAATGTTCAAATAGGAGGTACTGGTTTTGTTACTGGAATTATTGCTAGTAAAACAGAAGCCAATTTAAAGTATTCACGCACCGATGTTGGCGGAGCATATCGATGGGATGCCGGCAATAATAACTGGATTCCTTTACTGGATTGGACGAGTACTGATCAAGTTGGATACCAAGGGGTGGAATCTTTAGCCATAGATCCTCAAAATAATAATATAGTTTACATACTGGCTGGAACTGATTATTTCAATAATGGCAAAACGGCAATTTTAAAATCTGTCGATAGAGGTAATACTTTTACAGAAACAATTGTTACATCACAATTCAAAGCTCACGGTAACGGAATGGGCCGTTCTAATGGCGAAAGATTGGCTGTAGATCCTAATAATTCGAATGTATTGTTTTGCGGAACAAGACGTAATGGATTGTTTAAGAGTATTGACGGCGGTTCAACTTGGGCAAAAATTAGTGCATTTCCAGTGACTACGACATCTAATGATAATGGAATTTGTTTTGTAATATTTGATCCTAATACTGCATCTGGAGGAACTACGCAGACTATTTATGCAGGAGTTTCCAGAACAGGGTCTTCCAATTTGTATAAAAGTACAGATGGAGGTGCAGTTTGGACAGCGGTGTCCAATGCTACAAACACTTATATGCCACAGCGTGCAGTGCTTGATTCTAATGGGACTTTATTGATTACCTATGCCGATAAAGAAGGTCCTTGGAATCCAGCAAACGGTCAAATATGGAAGTTATCAAATACAGGTGTTTTAACAAATATTACTCCGGCTGGTTTTACTCCGCCTTTTGGTGGAATTGATGTAGACCCGTCAAATCCTCAGCGATTAGTGGCCTCTACTATGAATACTTATTGGTTACAGTACACAACAGCGGGAGGAACGGGTATTTATGCCGATCGTTTTTTCTTGAGTACTGATGGCGGAACTACTTGGAAAGATTTGGTTGGAACTGCAGGGATCAAACTTTTGGATAATGGCTGTACTTGGATTTCCGGATCTGCGGCTTCCATTCATTGGACAGGAGATATAAAATTTAATCCGTTTAATACGGCGCAGGCTAGTGTCGTTTCTGGAAACGGTATATTTACTTGTGACGATATCAATGCCGCTCAAACAATTTGGAAGTTTGACGCCAAAGGTCAAGAAGAGAGTGTTCCTTATGATTTGGTGAGCATACCTTCAGGTCCCGCTTTGAGCGTTATTGCTGATTATGATGGATTCAAACACACAGATGTTAAAGTTTATGCCTCGCAATATGTTCCCGCGATGGGATCTTCCACAGGAATTGCATATGCAGCAGGTAATACCAGTAAATTAGTTAGACTCGGGGACAAAATGTATTATTCCTCGGATCAAGGAACAACTTGGACATTAACAACCGCAGCGCTTAAGGGAAATAAGGGAAGTGTCGCATTGTCTTATGACGGCACAAAAATTTTGCATTGTCCTGAAAATGCCACCGCATTGTATCATTCCGCAGATAATGGAGCGACTTGGGCTGCTTCTACTGGGGTAAGTTTCAATACCGTTCCAGTCTCAGATCCTGTGACTAATAATAAGTTTTATGTATATAATTCCGGCAACGGTGATTTGATGGTGAGTACTGATGGAGGTTCCAGTTTTATTAAAGCGGGCAACGCTGGTTCTGGAGGATCAAAAATAATGCGTTCAGTACCTGGAAAGGCTGGTCATCTTTGGATTGCTAAGAATAACGGAGGATTGATCCGCACCATTGATGGCGGAATAACTTACACTACGCCATCGGTAGCTGTAACTGCCGCAACGGCGGTTGGGATTGGGAAAGCAGCTCCAAATGCAGCTTATCCTACCGTATACATTTGGGGAACTGTAAGCGGTGTGACGGGAGTTTTTCGTTCGATTGATCAAGGTTTAACTTGGGAAAGAGTTAATGATGATTTGCACCAATATGGTGGAACCGGTAACGGAAATTTTGTAGTTGGTGATATGAATACATACGGCAGAGTTTATATGAGTACCGTGGGTAGAGGGATTGTTTATGGTGACAGTGATCCTACTTTAGGACTTGATGATTTTGGAAATAGTATAGATGAGAATGAATTAGGGATCTTTGTTAAACCTAATCCAGCTAAAGAATCTTTTGAAATTAAGCTGCCAGAAAACACCTTAGATACTATGGTAAAAGTTGTTGTATATGATGTTTTGGGTAGGATATTGCTTCAGAATACTTATGATGTTCAAAATAATACTGTAAATATTTTATTGAGTGGAATTTCGAATATTTCAAAAGGCGTATGTGTTGTAAAAGTAAAAACAAGTGGAGGAGTGTTTTCTACTAAGGTATTGAAAGAATAATTCTAAGCATTTCGATGTGAATATTGAAATTATAAGTTAAAATTTTAAAAGTGAGTTTTGGTTAGTTATTGGAAACTCTGACCGGATAGTCTGATTATCTATCGGTCTTTTATATAAATATTTTACGGGGCTTAACAGAAATTGTTAACTTAAAGACTAATGCTTTAGTTAAATAAAATCAAAGTGTAAAACGCTAAGGGTTTTTAGACTAAAATTCAAAGTTAAAGCCTTTTTGAGTAAGCTTCTCATAGATCGCTGAGTCAAACTTATATAATTGGGCAGCACGATGTGAAACGTCTTTTTGTTTTTCGTCCAAGGCTACTAACAGTTTCATGTGCAGAATCTTTCTTCGGAAATTAGATTTGTCCAATTCGATGCCTAATATTTCTTCGTAAAGATGCATTAACTGTAGTAACGTAAATTTTTCGGGCAGGAGATTAAAGCCAATAGGAGCTTGTCGAACCCTATTTTGCAGATGAATCAGGCTAAAATCTAAAATTTCATTGTGGTCGAAAATTAAATCAGGAATATCTTTTATTTTATGCCATTTAGCTTCTCTTACTGTTAAACTTGCTTTTATATTATAGTCTTCACGATTTATCAAAGTGTAATAGCCAATAGTAACAACTCTTCGTTCGATTACACGTTTTGGATCGGTAAACGCTTTCAGTTGTTCTAAATAGACGTTGTCCATGCTAGTCAGCTCGTACAATATTCTTTGTGCAGCGTCATCGGCACTTTCCTCTTTTTTTATCCATCCGCCAAGAAGTCCCCATTTCCCTACACTTTCTCCTTCAGCATGCTGTACCAAAAGAACCTCCAGGCTCTCTTTGTTAAAGCTAAATATGACACAATCAATTGTGATGCCGTCAATTGCCGTATTCTTAATTTCTGTTTGTGGTTCAGTTGTCAATTGTTGATTTCTTTTAGAATGTAAAAATGATATTTTTTGCTTTTAAAAGCAAGATTTAAAATTCAAAATTAAATCCTTTCTGAGTCAGTTTCTCGTAAATTTCGGAATCAAATTTGTACAGTTGTGCAGCCCGATGTGATACATCTTTTTGTTTTTCGTCCAAGGCAGCCAGTAATTTCATGTGCAGAATCTTTCTGCGGAAATTAGATTTATCCATCTCTATTCCCAGTATTTCTTCATAAAGATGCATCAGCTGTAATAACGTGAATTTTTCAGGAAGCAGATTAAAACCGATTGGCGCTTGACGCACTCTGTTGCGTAGGTTTTTTATGCTGTAGTCCAGAATTTCATTGTGGTCATATATTAGTCTGGGGATTTCATTAATCTTGTACCATTTGGCATCTGAGGCCGTAAAACCAGCTTTAATATCATAATCTTCTCTTTTTACTAAAGCATAATAGCCTATTGTGATAACTCTTCTCAATGGGAAACGGTCGGGCTCGCCGAAAGCTTTTAGCTGTTCCAGATAAATATTATCCATTCCCGTTAAATCAGATAATAATCTGTGGGCGGCATCATCAGCGCTCTCTTTCTTATTTATCCATCCGCCAGGCAGTCCCCATTTTCCTTTACTGATACCTTCTCCATGCTGTACTAAGAGAACTTCTAAAATTCCGTTGTCAAAACCAAATATAACACAGTCAATAGAAATTGCGTTCATGGAAGAATGCTCCGTCATTTGTATTAAATCCTGATTGTTATTTTCCTCTTGCATGCATTGTGAATTTGATGTCAATTTTTTTATAAGTTCTATTGATTGCTTCAATGAATATTGTGAAATAATTATGCTTTAGGAGCTAAATTGGTTTTTAGTATTTTTTCAGCTTATTTATTATCAAATAGTTAATAATTAACCTTAATATGTATCCAAAGTTAATATAAATGAGATAGGAAAAAGCTTTGCAATGTGTTAAATCAATAAATATCGATTGTTTTTTTTGTCAATAACAAATATTTAATCGCAAATTTTTGTTAATATTAAAAATACACCGTATACTTGTAGTCAAATTAACCATAACGTTGTGGTTTGTTTGACCAAAAGTACAAAAAACAATAATAAGTTGCTCATTCAATATTAGGATTATGTTTTTTTAAATCGATTTTAAGAAATTCGTTCCCATCTCAAAATGGCAAGTATCTGTTTAAAATTAAAGAATGACTTACAGCTAAAAAGTAATAATATGTATCGATAAGTGGGTGTTATTTAAACACTTATCGTTATATTTATATTTCTTAAAAAATAGTAGAATTTTAAGAAAAATGAAAAAAAGAAGCAGTTTTATTCAAGTGTTGGCATTACAGTTCTTGTATGTCCCATTTACATGGAAAGAAAAGGGAACTATTTCCGATTCCAGAAAAACAGCCTAGCAAAATAAATAGTAACTAATAACCAAAAATAAACACAATGAAGAAAATACAGTTAGCTTCCTTATCGCTTTTTATGGGATTTGGTTTGTTGCTTTCGCCAAAAGCTTCGGCACAAATTCAAAATGCAGATGTGTTAAATGCACCAATAGATATCAGTAAGGATTTTGAGAATTATTTGAATACCTTTTATTTTGCTGATGAGTTATCTAGTTTTGATCCTGCGACAGGAAAAGGAACTATAAAATATTTGCGTTACAATTATCAAACACGTCAGGCTTTCAACAATATGATGATGAAGCCAGCTGTCGTTCCTGCCAATGAATTTCCAACGACGGAATATGAAGTTTCTCCTGAGTTGCCTTTTGAAATTCAGTTTGTATCGGATCGTTCTATTCGTATCAAAACGACTTCTGGACCACAATTTCGCCCACAAAAAGAATCATTGATGTTGATTAACGGAGTTGCTCCGAATCACCCGGAATTATGGAAATCTTCTAAAATAGAAGGTGGTTATAAATACACGAGCAAGCATGGTTCTGTTGAAATTTTGTCAAAACCATGGCATGTGAAAATTTTTGATGAAAAAGGAAAATTACTAACGAGCACACTTCATAATTCTGATTTCGCAAATGGATATACACCATCACTTCCGTTTTCGTTTGTTCGTAGAAATAGCGATTATTCAAGAAGTATGGGAGCTGCTTTTAGTTTAGAACCGGACGAAAAAATATTTGGCTGCGGTGAATCTTTCACTCAATTTAACAAAAGAGGCCAAAAGGTAGTTTTATGGACAGATGATGCCAATGGTATTCAAAACGAAACTATGTACAAACCAGTTCCGTTTTATATGAGCAGCCGTGGTTATGGAGTTTTCATGCACCATTCAACACCTATTACAGTTGACTTTGGAAGATATTTTGGAAGTGCCAATGAAATGTACATTGGAGATGATGAAGCCGATTTGTTTTTCTTCATCGGAGAGCCAAAAGAAATTTTGGATGAATATACCAATTTAACTGGAAAAGCTGCAATGCCTCCGCTTTGGTCATTTGGTTTCTGGATGAGCCGTATTACTTATTTCTCTGAAAAAGAAGGCCGTCAAGTTGCTAAAGATTTACGTGCTTACAAAATCCCAACAGATGTAATTCACTTCGATACAGGATGGTTTGATGTAGACTGGAGAAATAACTATGAGTTTGCTAAATCTCGTTTTCCTGATGCTCAAAAAATGATGTCAGATTTGAAAGACGATGGATACCACGTGTGTTTATGGCAATTGCCTTACTTCACTCCAAAAAATACATTGTTCAATGAAATCATGGACAAAAATCTCGCAGTAAGAGACCGCAAAGGAAATCTTCCTTATGAAGATGCTGTATTGGATTTCTCAAATCCTGAAACAGTAACTTGGTATCAAGGAAAATTGAAAAAATTATTCGATCAGGGAGTTTCAGTTTTCAAAGTAGATTTTGGAGAAGCTGCACCGCCGGAAGGAATTTATCATTCAGGACGTACAGGTTTCTATGAGCATAATTTATACCCATTGCGTTACAACAAAGCAGTTGCCGAAATTACTCAAAAAGAAAAAGGATATACTTTAATTTGGGCTAGAAGTACTTGGGCTGGTAGCCAGCGTTACCCGTTACATTGGGGAGGAGATGCCGAAACAAGTAATGGTGCAATGTCAGCCGAATTAAGAGGAGGACTTTCATTAGGATTAAGCGGTTTCAGTTTCTGGAGTCATGACGTAGGAGGATTTGCAACCAAAGCACCTGAGAATTTATATAGAAGATGGACACCGTTCGGGATGTTTACATCACACGTAAGAAGCCATGGAGAGCCTCCGCGCGAACCTTGGTTATACAGCAAAGATTTCTTGGAAGGATTTAGAAAAGCAGATAATATGCGTTACGAGTTAATGCCGTATATCTATGCTCAGGCTAAAGAAAGTTCTCTAAAAGGATTGCCAATGATGCGTGCATTATTTTTGGAATATCCAAATGATCCAGGAGCTTGGTTAGTAGATAATGAGTATTTATTTGGTTCAAGTATTTTGGTAGCGCCACTTTTTGAAGAAGTTACTGAAAGAGACGTTTACCTTCCAGAAGGAACTTGGATTGATTACCAAACCAAAAAAGTATACAATGGAGGATGGCATAAAATCCAAGCAGGCGAAGTGCCAATCGTAGTTTTAGTAAAAGACGGAACTGCACTTCCTCACATTGGATTGGCTCAGTCTACGAAAGATATGGATTGGAGCAAATTGACCTTAAAAGTATATGCATCTGATGCTACGACTACTGCTACTGCCAAAGTTTTCTTGCCAGAGAGCGATGCAGTACAGACAATCACAGTTTCCAAAAAAGGAAACAGCTTTGAACCAGCATCAAATCCATTAACTGGAAAAACCACTTTCAAAACGGAGTGGGTAAAATAATTAAGTTGAGTTTTGTTTAGATTGAAAATCGGGGGTAGGTTAGGTTTCCCCCGATTTTAATAAATTACAATTAAAAAATAATACCATGTTAAAAAAAATCATACTTCCGGCATTTTTAGCAGCACTGACAGTTGTTGGTACTGCACAGGCACAAAAAAGTAAATCTTATGAACTGGCTTCTCCAGGAGGGATAAACAAAATTAAATTTAATCTGGATAAAACCGCTCCAAAATATGAAGTGTCGCACGGGAAAACCCAAGTGATTACGCCATCGGATATGGGTTTTACGCTAAAAAACAATGATGACTTCAGTACTAATTTTGAAGTCGTTGATGTAAAAAATAGTTCTTTCGATGAAACTTGGGAACAAGTATGGGGAGAAAAGAAAAAAATCAGAAATCACTACAATCAAATGGTGGTTTTATTACAGCAAAAAAACCAAGCAAAACGCAAACTGGAAATTCAATTCCGTGCTTATGATGACGGAATCGCTTTTAGATACGTGTATCCAAATCAAGGAACGAAAGACAGTATTTTCATCATGGACGAAAAAACGACTTTCAACCTGAAAGAAGAAGGAAAAGCATGGTGGATTCCAGCTTATAAAGAAAATCGTTATGAGTATTTATATCAAAATTCAAGCATAAATGCTATCGATACTGTTCATACGCCATTAACAATCGAAAGCAAAAGCGGATTGAAATTAAGTTTTCACGAAGCAAATCTGATTGATTATGCCAGTACAACATTGGTAAACAGCACAGGAACACAATTAAAAACAGACTTGGTGCCTTGGGCTGATGGAGTTAAAGTAAGAGTAAAAGACACGTTCACTTCTTCTTGGAGAACACTTCAAATTGGAGAAAAATCAGGAGATTTAATCGATTCTTATTTGATTCTAAATCTAAACGAGCCTAACAAAATGGGTAATCCGTCGTATGTGAAACCATATAAATACTTCGGTATTTGGTGGGCAATGCACATCGGGAAATACACTTTTTGGGAAGGCGAAAAACAAGGAGCAACTACGGCACATGCCAAAGAATATATTGATTTTACTGCCAAAGAAGGTTTACACCACTTATTGATCGAAGGATGGAATAAAGGATGGACGCAGCAATGGTACGAAAATCACATGCACATGTTCAGCTTCACGCAATGTGCTGATAATTTCGACATTGAAAAAGTGGTTGAATACGGAAAAGAAAAAGGAGTAGAGCTTATCGGATACCATGAAACAGGATCGAATCTGATCAATTACATGAAACAAATCGATGCTGGTTTTGCTTTGTACAAAAAATTAGGAATCCACACAGTAAAAATCGGTCACGTAGGTTCAAAATTAAACATGAAAGAATGGCACCACGGACAATTTGGTGTGAATTATTTCAGATACGTTTTGCAAAAAGCAGCCGAATATGATTTGGCAGTTTTCTATCATGAGCCAATAAAAGATACGGGAGAACGCAGAACTTATCCAAATATGTTGGCTAGAGAAGCTGCAAGAGGTCAAGAATATAATGCTTGGAGCGAAGGAAATCCACCAAACCACGTTGTTATCTTGCCATTTACCAGAATGTTGTCTGGACCAATGGAATACACGCCTGGAGTTTTGGATGTTGAAATCAAACAAGGATATCCTGGAAAAAGAGTTCACGGTACAACGGCACAGCAATTGGCGATGTATGTAACTTTTTATTCGCCTATCCAAATGTTGGCCGACCTTCCTGAAAACTACGCAGTGCCTGGATACCAATTCCTAAAAGACGTTCCAACGGACTGGGCAGACACTAAAGTTTTAAATGCTGAAATTGGAGAATACTTGACAACAGTTCGTAAAGATCAAAACAGTGAAGACTGGTATTTGGGAAGTATGACCAATGAAAAAAGCAGAGATTTAAAAATTTCATTGTCTTTCTTAGATCCAAGTGCTACTTACGAAGCGCAGATTTATGCTGATGCCAAAGGAACTGATGAAACTCACAATCCTCAAAGTGTTGCCATTACTAAACAAACTGTAAAAGCTTCGGATTCTCTAGACTTGCATTTAGGTGGAGCTGGCGGAACAGCCATCCGATTTAAAAAACTATAAATTAAAAACACCCTCTCATTTTCTCAGTATAATGAGAGGGTTTATGAAAATATTCTGGGCGTGCCACCATCCCAATAAAAGGGCTAATTCTCTTTGTGGGTATTCGCCCTTTTATTGGGATGCTGTCGGGCTATCCGCGCTACTTCGGTAGCTGGCTATTATCCCTCACGCAAACCAAACGTATATTATCAAATTTTTTTTGACCAAGGAATTAATGAAAAAGTATATCCTATATTTTATTCTTCTACTGTCGACTGTACCAGTTTTGGCACAAAAAAAACAGCAGTACCCTTTTCAAAATCCCAAATTGGACGTAGAAAAGCGTATTGATAATCTATCGTCATTAATGACTCTGGAAGAAAAAGTAGCGGTGTTAAGCACCAATCCTTCCGTTCCCAGATTGGGAGTTGCAGGAACAGGCCATGTCGAAGGATTACACGGATTAGCACTTGGCGGACCAGCAAAATGGGGAGGAAAAGACAAAGAACCAATAACCACAACCACTTTCCCGCAAGCTTATGGTTTAGGCGAAACTTGGGATACAGATTTAATTCAAAAAGTAGCTCATATTGAAGGATATGAAGCTCGTTTTGCATTTCAAAAATACAAACGCGGAGGTTTGGTAATCCGAGCTCCAAATGCAGATATTGTGAGAGACCCGCGCTGGGGACGAACAGAGGAAAGTTATGGAGAAGACGCTTTTTTTAACGGAACAATGACCGTAGCTTTTGTAAAAGGGCTTCAAGGAAATAATCCAAAATATTGGCAGTCGGCTTCATTAATGAAACACTTCTTGGCGAACAGTAACGAAGACGGCAGAACCTACACTTCATCCGATTTTGATGAACGTCTTTGGAGAGAATATTATTCTGTTCCTTTCAGAATGGGAGTTGTCGAGGGAGGTTCGCGAGCCTACATGGCAGCGTACAACAAAGTAAATGGAATTCCAGCTACTGTACACCCGATGCTGAAAGACATTACTCAAAAAGAATGGGGACAAAACGGAATTATTTGTACTGATGGAGGCGCTTTCAAATTATTGCTTTCGGATCATAAATATTATGCAGATCAATATTTGGGTGCAGCTGCTACTGTGAAAGCAGGAATCAATCAGTTTTTAGACGATTATAAAGAAGCTGTAAACGGAGCAATTGCCAAAGGATATTTAACCGAGAAAGACATAGACGCCGAAATTCGAGGTAATTTCCGAGTGATGATAAAATTAGGAATGCTCGATGCTCCCGATGAAAATCCGTATGCAAAAATTGGTATTGGTAAAGACACGATAGATCCTTGGAAAACGGAGGCACACAAAAAAATAGCTTTGGAGGCGACTCAAAAATCAATAGTGCTGCTTAAGAATGATTCCAAATTTTTGCCGTTGCAAAAAGGAAAAATAAAGACGCTCGCCATAATTGGAATTCGCGCCGATCAGGTGCTTTTGGATTGGTACAGCGGAACACCTCCTTATACAGTAACTCCTTTGCAGGGAATTAAAAATAAATTAGGAGCAAACGTCGAGATTTTATACGCCAAAAATAACGCCGATGGTAAAGCTGCCGAAATTGCTAAAAAAGCCGATGCAGTTATTGTGATAGTCGGAAATCATCCAGTTTGCAATGCCGGTTGGAACGATTGCCCAGTTCCGAGTGAAGGAAAAGAATCGGTTGACCGCCAGTCACTAACATTGGAACAAGAAGATTTAATAAAGATTGCTTATCAGGCGAATCCTAAAACGGTTGTTGCCTTAATCAGCAGTTTTCCGTATGCCATCAATTGGACACAGGAACATATTCCGGCTATTGTGCACATGGCGCAAAACAGTCAGGAACTTGGAACAGCCCTTGCCGATGTTTTGTTTGGCGATTACAATCCAGCTGGACGTTTAACGCAGACTTGGGTAAAAGACATTACTGATTTACCTGATTTATTGGATTATAATATTCGCAACGGAAGAACCTATCAGTATTTTAAAGGAAAACCTTTATATGTTTTTGGTCACGGATTGAGTTATACAACATTTAAGTACAATTCTATCAAAAGCAATTTAGAAACCATTACTAATAATGGCGAACTAAAAGTTACGGTCTCAGTCACAAATTCAGGAAATACTGACGGTGACGAAGTAGTTCAATTGTATGTTAAGCATTTGGATTCAAAAGTTGAGCGTCCTGAAAAAGAACTGAAAGGATTTCAAAGAGTGTTTTTTAAAGCGGGAGAAACGAAAAACGTTTTGCTAACCGTTAGCGCCAAAGATTTACAATATTGGAATGCTGCAAAACAATATTTTGAATTGGAAAATAATACAATTGAATTGCAGATAGGATCAGCTTCGGATGCAATTTATTTAAGCAAAAAAATAAATGTAAAATAATAATATATGAGGAAAAATTTATTGTTACTGATTGTTTTATGCTGTCTAAACAATGTTTCAACGTTTGGGCAAGCTGACAATAACAGAATTATAAAAGTAAATTATAATGATGTTAATGGGAAAATGAACACGATGTTCAAAGAATGTATTGGTGCCGGACGTGCAAATGAAGGATTGCGCGCCGATTGGCAGCAGCAATTGGCTTTGGTCAAAAAAGAATGTGATTTCAAATACATCCGCATGCACGGTTTATTGACCGATGATATGGCGGTATATCGTGAAGATAATAAAGGAAATCCAGAATACAACTACCAATATGTTGATGCATTGTATGATTTTTTATTAAGTATTAATGTTAAACCATTTGTAGAATTAGGGTTTATGCCTAATGCTTTGGCAAGCGGCAGTCAAACTATTTTTTGGTGGAAAGGAAATGTTACTCCTCCAAAAGACTATAATAAATGGGGAGATTTAATTAAAAATTTAACGCAGCATTTAACAGAGCGTTATGGAACAGAAGAAGTAAAAACCTGGTATTTTGAAGTTTGGAACGAACCCAACCTGACACCTGGTTTTTGGACTGGTACACAAGCCGAATATTTTAAATTATATGAGTATGCGGCAAAAGCTGTCAAAAGTGTAAATGCAAACTATAAAGTTGGAGGTCCTGCAACTGCAGGTGCTGGCTGGGTGCCGGAAACTATTGATTTTTGCACTAAAAACAATGTGGCATTAGATTTTATTTCGACACATACGTATGGTGTAAATCAAGGATATTTAGATGAATTTGGCTCTACAGGAACAGTATTAAGTAAAGATGAATCAAGTATTAGCGGGGATGTTATTAATTCTAGAAAACAAATTGCAGCTTCGGCTAAACCAAATCTGGAATTGCATTATACCGAATGGAGTTCATCTTATACTCCGGCTGATGCAATTCATGACAGTTATCATTCGGCAGCATATATTCTTCAAAAATTAAAGCAGGTAGGTAATGCTCCAAACTCAATGTCTTATTGGGTTTTTACAGACATTTTCGAAGAGCCGGGACCTAGATTTACGCCTTTTCACGGAGGATTCGGATTATTGAATACTCAAGGGATTAAAAAACCAGCCTATTTCTCTTATTATCTAATGAATAAATTGGGAGAAACCGAACTAAAAAACACAGATACTTCATCTTGGGCAACTAAAAACGCTAAAGGAGATGTGCAGGTTTTATTTTGGAATTCTACTTATACATTACCTGAAAAGGATGTTAATAATCAAGCATTCTATATAAAAGATTTACCGTCAAAATCAAAAGGGGAGGTTAAAATTGAAGTTGAAGGTTTGCAAAAAGGAAAATACAATCTGGAGATTTATAAAGTGGGTTACAAAGTCAATGACGCTTACACCGATTATTTAGCAATGGGCAAACCAAGCCAGCTAACTCTTGAACAAGTTAAATCAATTAAGAAAAAAAACAATGGCGATCCAATCGCAATTGAGAAAGTAAGTATTGATGGCACTGGAAAGTATAGCAGAAATTATAAGATAAATGAGAATGATGTTATCTTTTTCAGTTTTGTAAAACAATAGTTAATTAAAATATCGATCAATAATAATTATAATAATACCATAATGAAAAATACAATCAAATACGTTGCAATGGCTGTGTCAATCATTGCATTTGCTAATGGGAATGCACAAACTGCAAAATCTAAAAAACAACAAAACACTTATGTTGGTAAAGAGATAACAAACGAGAATGATGCTGCTATTGAGAAATTAATTTCGCAAATGACTCTTGAGGAAAAAATAGGAATGCTGCACGGTAACAGCATGTTTACTTCAGGCGGGGTAGAACGTTTAGGTATTCCAGAATTAAAAATGGCCGATGGACCACTTGGAGTTCGTGAAGAAATTTCTCGTGATAATTGGTCTCCTGCGGGATTAACTAACGATTTTGCAACTTACTATCCAGCAGGCGGAGCATTATCAGCTACTTGGAATGCAGAAATGGGCTATACTTTTGGAAATAGTTTAGGGCAGGAAATGCGTGCTAGAGATAAAGATATGCTGCTTTCGCCTGCTATTAATATCGTTAGAACGCCGCTTGGAGGAAGAACTTACGAGTACATGAGTGAAGATCCATTTTTGAACAAAAAAATTGCTGTGCCTTTAATTGTTGGTTTACAGGATAATGATGTTATGGCCTGTGTAAAGCATTTCGCAGCCAATAATCAGGAAACGAACCGTGATTTTGTTGATGTGCAGATTGATGAGCGTGCACTTCGTGAAATTTATTTGCCTGCTTTTGAGGCTTCTGTAAAAGATGCAAAAGCGTATAGTTTCATGGGAGCTTACAACAAATTTAGAGGTGAATATTTATGCGAGAATGATTATATGCTAAACAAAATTTTGCGTGACGAATGGGGTTTCAAAGGAATTGTAGTATCTGATTGGGCAGCGGTTCATTCTACTGTAAAATCTTTAGAAAGCGGATTGGATATTGAAATGGGAACCCCGAAAAAATTCAATGAATTTTTCTTAGCTGATAAATTAATTGCAGCTGCCAAAAACGGCAAAATTTCTGAAAAAGAAATTGATAAGCATGTTAGACGTATTTTGCATACTTTGTACCAAGTAAAAGCAATGGGAGGCAAAAAACGCGCTACTGGAAGCATTGCTACCGAAGCTCATTATCAAGATGCATACAAAATTGCTGCAGAAGCGATAGTGTTATTGAAAAATGAGAACAATGCATTGCCTTTAAAATTAGACGGCGTAAAATCAATTGCGGTTATTGGAAATAATGCTACAAAGAAAAATGCTTTAGGCGGATTTGGAGCTGGTGTAAAAACAAAGAGAGAGGTTACTCCATTAGATGGGTTAAAAAACAGATTGCCGGCTTCTATAAAAATCAATTATGCCGAAGGTTATTTAGAGCGTTATGACGAAAAAAATAAAGGAAATTTAGGAAATATAACTTCTACCGGACCAGTTACTATTGATCAATTAGATCCAGCCAAACTGCAGGAAGCAATTGAAGCTGCTAAAAACTCGGATGTTGCAATTGTTTTTGCAGGTTCAAACCGTGATTACGAAACAGAAGCTTCTGACCGCAGAACGTTAAATTTACCATTTGGCCAAGAAGAATTGATCAAAAAAGTGGTTGAAGCGAATCCAAGAACGATTGTGGTATTGATTGCGGGAGCTCCTTTTGAAATAAATGAATTAAGCAAAAAAACAAATGCTTTAGTTTGGAGCTGGTTCAATGGATCTGAAGGAGGAAATGCTTTGGCAGATGTATTATTAGGAAAAGTAAATCCTTCAGGGAAATTACCTTGGACAATGCCTAAAACTATTATGGATTCACCAGCACACGCTACAAACAGTTTTCCTGGAGATAAAACAGTTGAATATAAAGAAGGAATTTTGGTAGGTTACAGATGGTTTGATACTAAAAATGTTGAGCCTTTGTATCCTTTTGGATACGGATTGTCATACACAATTTTTGCTTTCAGTGATGCTAAAGCAAATAAAGCTTCGTATGGTGTTGATGAAATAATCACAGTTTCTGTAACCGTTAAAAATACTGGAAAAACAGAAGGTAAAGAAGTAGTTCAATTATACGCTTCTAAAGCGGATTCTAAAATCGAACGTGCTGCTCAAGAACTAAAAGGATTCCAAAAAGTATTGGTTGGAGCTGGAAAATCTGCAACAATAACTATTCAGGTTCCTGTAAAAGAATTGGCATACTACAATGTTGAAACCAAAAGCTGGACTGTTGAGCCAGGTAAATACACTTTGAATATTGGAAATTCTTCTCGTGATATTAAAAATAAAATAGATGTTATTGTAAAATAACAATTGCTATTAACCAACCAAAATCAATAATATTATGAATAAGAAGATAAAAAAATATAATTTTATTTTTTTGATATGCTTTGCTTTTTTTAGTGCATCAGCATGCAGTTCGGGAGATGCTGTTCCAGAAGAAACAAAACCAGTAACGAAAACACTAACAGCAGATATTTCTAAAATAGATTTTGTTGCCAAAGGAAATGGTGTCAGTGTTAGTATTACAACTGACGCTAAAGCATGGACTATTGCTTCAAATGCTGATTGGATACAATTAAGCAAAACTTCAGGAATAAATGGGACCAGTTTAGTTACAGTTACAGCTTTAGAAAACACAGCAGCAGTTGCTAGAACTGCTACAGTCACTATAAGTTCCAGCGAAACTACATCAGTACAAATTGCAGTTTCACAAGCTGCAGGAACAGGTACTGTAGCAAGTTTATATCCTAGTTATAATACCAATCCAATTGCAGATGATGCAGCAGGTATGGGAAGTACAGCTGCAGAACTGGCGGCTAAAATGAAGTTAGGCTGGAATATAGGTAACACATTGGAAGCAACTGGCGGAGAAACCGCTTGGGGAAATCCAAAAGTTACCAAAGCATTGATTGATTTAGTTAAAGCAAACGGATTTAATGCTGTTAGAATTCCTTGTTCTTGGAATCAGCATGCTAATACTACAACCGCACAAATTAATGTAGCCTGGTTAGTAAGAGTGAAAGAAGTTGTCCAATATTGTGTTGACAACGATATGTATGTTATTGTGAATATTCACTGGGACGGCGGATGGCTTGAAAATAATATTACCGATGCCAAGAAAGAAGCTAACAATGCTAAACAAAAAGCCTTTTGGGAACAAATCGCTACTCATTTAAGAGGTTTTGACGAGCATTTGCTTTTTGCAAGTGCCAATGAACCAAATGTTGACAATGCAGCTCAGATGGCAGTTTTAACATCCTATCACCAAACATTTATTGATGCTGTACGTTCGACTGGAGGAAAAAATGCATTTCGTACTTTGATAGTTCAAGGGCCGTCAACAGATATCGAAAAAACCAATAAATTAATGACAGTTTTGCCAACAGATAAAACAGCTAATAGAATGATGGCTGAGGTTCATTATTATTCTCCTTGGAATTTTGGAGGTTTAACTAAAGATGAATCGTGGGGTAAAATGTTCTATTATTGGGGAGCTGGTTATCATTCTGCAACCGATACAGAGCGAAATGCAACCTGGGGAGAAGAAGCTGATTTGGAGAAAAACTTCAAATTAATGAAAACTCAATTTGTAGATAAAGGAATTCCTGTTGTATTAGGAGAGTTCGGCGCAATTCGTCGCACTACTTTAACAGGCGATGCTTTAACTTTACATCTGGCTTCAAGAGCTTATTATTTGAAAACAGTTGTGAAACAAGCTAAAGCAAATGGATTGTTGCCTTTTTATTGGGATGAAGGAAGTTTGGGTGATAAAGGTTTTGGAATCTTTAAAAGAAGTGATAATACTGTATTTGATACTCAGGCTTTGACTGCTTTACAGGATGGAATGAAGTAACTTCAGAGTTACTAAGTTGCTGAGATTCTAAGATTCTAAGTTTGTAAAGACTCAGAATCTTAGAATCTTAGTAACTTAGAGGCTTTCTTAAAAAATATAAAAAATGAAAAAAAGTATTGTATTTCTATTTTTGATGGTCAGTATATTGGTAAACGCCAATGTTCGAATGCCATTATTGTTTTCTGATGGAATGGTGCTACAGCGCAACAAAACAATTCCGGTTTGGGGTTGGGCTGACGCCAATGAAAAAGTTGAAGTTAGCTTTAATAAGCAAACCAGAATCATCACAGCTGATAAAGATGGGAAGTGGATGATTGGTTTAAATGCCGAAAAAGCAGGCGGACCTTTTGAATTGACGATAACTGGAAAAAACAAAATTGTAATTAAGGATGTGTTAGTTGGTGAAGTCTGGATTTGCTCTGGGCAATCCAACATGGAATTTCAGGTGTCTAAAACCATGAATTCCGAAAAGGAAATCAACGATTCAAATTATCCTATGATTCGTCATTTCGGGGTTGCCCAAGATTTGAGCGGTACTCCAAAAGAAGATTTAAAAGCAGGTAAATGGGAAGTTAGCAGTAAAGAAACCGTTGGGAATTTTACAGCTGTTGGCTATTATTTTGCTAAAAAATTATACGCCGAATTAAAAATTCCAATCGGGATTATCAATACATCTTGGGGCGGAACTAATGTAGAAACTTGGACAAGCCGTGAAGCATTTCAAAAAAGTGATGAATTCAAAGATATGATTGCCAATGTGCCTTCTGTTAATATGGATGCCATTCTTGAAACCTATAAAAAAACGATTTTAGAAAATCTCAAAAAAGTTCAAGGTTTTGATGTCACAATGGCAAATGAAAACCAATTTAAAGAGATGAATTTTGATGATAAAAATTGGCCAGAAATCAAAGCACCTTCACTTTGGGAAAATCAGCAATTAGGAAATATGGACGGTATCGTCTGGATGCGAAAAACAATAACTCTTTCAGCTGAGGATATTAAAAACAAAGCTGCTTTAAGTCTATCAAAAATCGACGACGAAGATATTACCTATATAAACGGAATTGAAATTGGTAAAAACACGCGGTATGATCTAAAACGCGTTTACCAAGTACCTGCAAATGTTCTAAAAGAAGGCATAAACAGCATTGCAGTAAGAATCGTAGATAATGGAGGCGGCGGTGGTATTTATGGAGAATCAGCTGATTTAAAATTAACTCTAGGCATTAAAAACATACCACTTGACGGGCTATGGAAATTCAATGTAGTAAATGTGAAAATTTCAGTTTCGCCAAACAGTTATCCTTCGTTATTGTACAATGCGATGGTAAATCCATTGATTCCTTATGCTTTTCAAGGCGTTTTGTGGTATCAGGGAGAAGCTAATGTTTGGAGAGCCAATCAATACAAAAAAGCTTTCCCTTTGATGATTACCGATTGGAGAACCAAATGGAATCAGGGCAATTTTCCTTTCTATTTTGTGCAGTTGTCAACCTTTGATGAATTTGGCGGAAACAGTACAAAAGGAAGCCGTTGGGCAGAACTTCGCGAAGCACAAACCGAAACGTTGAAAGTACCAAATACTGGAATGGCAGTCACCACCGATATTGGTAATGCAAAAGACATTCACCCAACAAACAAGCAGGATGTTGCAAAACGTTTAGCCACTATCGCTTTAAATGATGTTTATGGTAAAAAACAAGTTTGTAGTGGTCCAATGTACAAAGCAATGGAAATTAAAGGAAACCAAATTACAGTAAACTTCGCTTCTATTGGCAGCGGATTGTCAACAACTGATAAAAATGGAAATGTAAAAGGTTTCGAAATTGCAGGAGCCGACAATGTTTTTCACCTAGCCAAAGCCATAATCAAAGACAATAAAGTAATCGTTTCCAGTGAAAGCGTGCCAAATCCGGTTGCTGTTCATTATGGATGGGCAGATGATGATACCGAAATCAATCTTTTCAATAAAGAAAATTTCCCAGCATCTCCTTTTAGAACTGATAATTGGGAAATGATTACGGCTAACGAGAAATATAGTGTCAGCAAGTAATTGTTGGGCGTGACCACATCCCGATAAGTGGGCAAACTTATTTTGGGAATATTCGCCCACTTATCGGGATGCGGTCGGGCTATCCGCGTTACTTCGGTAACTTGCTTTTATCCCTCACGCAAACCAAGATTGCGTAAAAGTTTGCGTTAAAAACAAAGAAAATTAAAAACATATAATTATGCATTCAAATTCTTTTCACAAGCTACTTTTAGTTTTCATCTTTTCCATTTTTTGCAGGAATGCAGTTGCACAATCAACCAATGTTCTTTGGTACAAACAACCCGCTGAATTTTTTGAAGAAAGCCTAGTTTTAGGAAACGGAAAAATGGGAGCGACCGTTTTTGGAGGCATAAATACAGATAAAATTTATCTGAATGACATTACGCTTTGGTCGGGTGAACCAGTAGCTCCATACATGAATTATGATGCATACAAAAACTTACCGGCTATCCGTGAAGCGTTAAGTAAAGACGATTATAAGTTAGCGGAAGAATTGAATAAAAAATTACAAGGCAAGAATTCTGAATCTTACGCACCCTTAGGAACAATACTGATCACGAATCATAACCAAGGGGAAGCTATTAATTATCGTAGAGAATTGGATATTTCAACTGCTATTTCCAATGTAAGCTACGAAGTTGATGGGGTTAAATTTACCCGAGAGTATTTTGTTTCAGCTCCAGATAAAATTATGGTCATCAAATTGACAAGCAGTAAAAAAGGAGCTTTAAATTTTGATATAAAATCCAGCAGTTTATTAGAATTTAATAACAATGTAAAAAACAATTTATTGGAAATGAATGGTGTTGCGCCAATCCATGAAAATCCAGGTTATTCTATAGTTACATTAACATATCTCCCTGGAACAACTAAAGAAAAGAAGGAAGTTAAAGTTAGAGGAACACGATTTACATCTTTGCTAAAAGTGAAAAATACCGATGGAACTATTTCAGTCAACAAGGATGCCTTAGAAGTAAAAAATGCTACCGATGTTGTGATTTATGTTTCTGTTGCAACCAGTTTTAAAGGTTTTGACAAAAGTCCTTCTATCGACGGTGTTTCTAATTCTATTGCAAAAAAAGACTTGGATAAAGCGTTCTCAATATCATTCGAGAAATTAAAGAAATCTCATATTGCCGATTATCAAAAGTTCTATAATCGTGTCACTTTAGATTTGGGCAAAACCACCGCACCAGACTTAGCTACAGATGAACGTTTGTTGCGTTATTCAGAGGGCAAAGAAGATAAAAATCTTGAGGTATTGTATTTTAATTATGGTCGTTATTTACTGATAAGCAGCTCCAGAACGATGGGAGTTCCTGCCAATCTGCAGGGAATTTGGAATCCACATTTAAATCCGCCGTGGAGTTCTAATTACACAATGAACATCAATCTGGAAGAAAATTATTGGCTTGCTGAAAACACCAATCTTTCCGAATTGCATCTGCCACTTTTGAGTTTTATTAAAAATCTTTCAGTTACAGGTAAAGTAACGGCGAAGACTTTTTATGGTGTTGATAAAGGCTGGGCGGCAGCGCATAATTCAGATATTTGGGCAATGACCAATCCTGTTGGGCAGTTTGGAAAAGAAGACCCAATGTGGGCTTGCTGGCCAATTGCGGGTGCTTGGTTAAGTACGCACATTTGGGAACATTATGTTTTTACACAAGACAAAAAATATTTAAAAGAAGAAGGTTACCCACTAATGAAAGGAGCTGCTGAATTTTGTTTGGATTGGCTGGTTACTGATAAAAACGGAAATTTAATTACTTCGCCATCTACTTCGCCCGAAAATCAATATTTAACTCCGGATGGTTTTGTTGGAGCAACTCTATACGGCGGAACAGCAGATTTGGCTATGATTAGAGAATGCTTTGATAAAACAATAAAAGCTTCAAAAGTTTTGGATACTGATGCTGATTTTAGAGAAAAACTTGAAGCTGCTTTAGTTAAATTATACCCATATCAAGTTGGTAAAAAAGGTAATCTGCAGGAATGGTATTTTGATTGGGATGATAAAGATCCAAGACACCGCCATCAGTCGCAATTGTTTGGGCTTTTTCCTGGGAATCATATTACGCCATTGAAAACGCCTGAATTAGCGAATGCGGCCAAAAAAACACTGGAAATAAAAGGCGATGAAACGACTGGCTGGTCAAAAGGATGGCGTATTAATCTTTGGGCAAGACTTTGGGATGGAAATCGTGCTTACAAGATGTATAGAGAACTGCTTCGATATGTGGATCCTGATGGAAAGAAAACCGAGAAGCCCAGAAGAGGAGGAGGGACGTATCCAAATTTATTCGATGCGCATCCGCCGTTTCAAATTGACGGGAATTTTGGCGGTGCTGCAGCTGTTGCAGAAATGCTGGTACAGTCCAATGAAAACGAAATCCGATTATTGCCTGCTTTGCCTGATGCTTGGGAAAGCGGATCTGTGAAAGGAATTTGTGCTAGAGGAGGTTTTGAAATATCAATGCAATGGGAAGCCAAAAAGCTACAAACAGTTTCAGTTTTTTCTAAAAATGGAGGAAAGACAATACTTATAAGCGGAGATAAGAAACAAGAAATCACTTTGAAAAAAGGGCAAAAAACTGAAATAAACTGGTAATATTAGTAAACCCGACAGATTCAAAGCCTGTCGGGTTTTGTCTTTGAAAATCAGTCTAATTTATAATTATAACCCAATTGGACATAAAAAGGAATCAAAGGCGATGTTTTAAAATCCTGCGTGATAACTTTTCCTAATCGTAAAGTAAGGTCGCTTCGCTTGAAAGAGTATCCTGTCTGAATTCCGAAATTAAAATTGCCTCCCGTTGTGGGTTCATACCAGCCATTTTTTACGTCAGGATATACTTCTTTGTAAATGTTAGAATGTTTGAAATGCGTTATAATCGCTTTATCAAAACCTATTTCTCCAGCTAAGAACCATTTTGGTTTATAATAGCCAATAGCTGTATTTATATCACATCCAAAATTTTGTAAAACTGCCAATGGATTTTCAACTCTTCGGTAGCTTCCATGAATGGAAGCGCTGAAGTGAATACTATTAATGTGATAAAAGTTTATTTGTCCGCCGATTTTGGTTTTAAAATCATCAAAAATAGTTTCACCTGATGGAAATGAATACGAGGCTTCAATTATAATGGGCATTTTAGTGTTTAATTTATAGCCATAACCTATTCCGTAAACAAAGCTATATTCCCAGCCTGTATTTACATTTAAAATGTGTTTTTCTTCATTTTTCAGGTTTTTCCAATTTATATTTTGCGAAAAAATACAGTTAGCACTAAATAATGAAAGAACTGTGATTGCAATTATTTTTATCTTTTCCATGTGATGCTTATTTTAAAGAGTTCAAATAATTCAATACTAACGGATGTACATTATTCCATTTAAAATAAATCATTTCATGACCTGTTCCTTTGACTTCTGCTATTTCAGAATTTGGGAAAAATGCGGCTTCTTTTTGTGCAAAATTCAAGCCGTATGATTTATTTAGTTCTCCATATAAAAACAAAACCTTTGGTTTATATTGGCTCAAATTTGTTGTAAAATCAAAGCCTTCGTTTTCGGAAATATCAATAAAAGCATTCAGCACCGTTGTTCCCATTCTCCAAAAAGGTGATGGTCCCTCAATTCCTTCTTCATTTCCTTCAGCATAAGAAAAACTGGTAGAAATTCCCATTTTATAATCCAGGATTTCATGCTCGTTTTCTTTACTGGTCAAAAACTGATCGAGATAGAATAAATTGCTCGTGGATTCCGAAAAGAGTTCTAGTTTTCGGCTTGATTCGCCATATTCATCCAACAGTTTTTTATTGAGCCCGCCAGGTTCAGCCAGAATTACTCCGCTTATGCGGGTTGGATAGGAATTTACATAAGCAGTTGCTAACATTGCTCCCCAGGAATGTCCAAATAGAAACACTTTCTGGGAGCTAGAAGTTCGATAATGTTCAATTACTTCTGTAAGATCATCCAGAACCAATTGAATGGAATAACTGTTTTGGTCATGTCTTTTTGATAATCCTGAGCCTCTTTGGTCGTAAAAAATGACATAATACCCGTCATCTGCAAGTTGTTTTGCATTAAGTGAACTTCGGTAATCAGAGCCTGGGCCACCGTGCAGAAACACCAGCATAGGATTATTAGGATTCCCATAAACCTCCGAATGTAATTGAGTCCCATTAATAGAAATTGAAGCTACCGATATATCCTGATCAACGGTTTTGGGAACTAAATTTCCTGGTTCATCGATGTAATTTTCTTCTTCACATCCTAAAAAAAAGAAGATTGAAACAGCAAGGGCTATCGAATAGAATACTTTATTTTTCATTGCATAGTTTTTTAAAGTTTCTGCAAAGTTGTATTCTAATTAGGTACAGGTCGCCCCAACTTGTAAGGTGGTTCTTTTTATTTTAAATATTCTGATGGAGAAAGCCCTGTCACCTTCTTAAAGTTGCGGTTGAAAGCTGTCTTAGAATTAAAACCACATTCGAAAGCTAATGAAAGCAATGTGAATTTTTGATTTTCGGGAAGGAGGATTATTTTTTTAAATTCTTCCACACGTTGGTGATTTATATAATCATAAAAATTTTTTTGCTCCGCAGAATTGATTACCTGCGAAAGTACATTTGGGTGTACATTTAGTCTTTTCGATAATTCGGCTAAAGTTAATTCTGAGTTTTTGTAGAGTTTTTCTTCCTGCATAACCAGAATTAGGTTTTTGCGAATAGTTTGAAGTTCCGTGCTGTTCAATCCTGATTTTTCGTATTTTATTTTTTCTGATTGATTTTCTATCGGAATAGTTTCTAAAGTTAAAATCTCAGTTCCATTATTTTCAGAAATGCGCTGATTAGTGAAAATTCCAACTTGCTTGATGCCAAAATACCCAATGAAAAATAAATACAGAACAACAGTAGAAAATATATACTGGTCATCAAAAAAAATGACAACTGCCCAAATAATACTGGATCCTAAAATTAAATAACTGAGCCATCTCAAGTTAATTTTTTCGGTAAAAGAGAATTGTTCAGTAATATTTTTTCGATGCCGGGAAAGTTTTTGCAAAGAAAGCAACGCATACAGCATTCCAGAAATGATTATTGAAATGAGTAAAACAGAAAGCACTTGTTCATAACCTTTACCTTCATTTTTATAAATATTTATTTTTTCATTAAACGGTAAACCAAAAAAAGATAGCAACGGAATAAATGCAATTATAAAAGGTATAAAATGCAAGAGATTGTATTTTTTATCCCGATTTTGATTTGTTAAGGCAGAAGTGTATAAGTATAAAAATGGACCTTGGACTAGAGGCATAGGAATTTCTATGCCTAATAAAAAAGGAAATTTTATATATTCACTGTTAAAATGCAGATAAAATAAAATTAAATGAATCCCAGTAAAAAATAACCAAAGCGCTAAAATTTTATCAGCTTCACTCTTGTTTTTTTTGCCAATTAAAATAATAATTAAAAAAAAGGTAATTATAATCCCCGTTAAATAAAGCATGCTGATAAAAGCTTTTAATTATAATTGATTCAATAATAGACCAAGGTAATTTATTTCTCGCAAAAACATGATTATGAGATTACTAATTTTATACTATTAATTCGGATTTTGTTAATTGCCAATAATCTGATCCATAGCCCAGCTGGTGTGTGACGCTGTGAATGCATTGGAAGGATGTTTGGAATTTCCTAACAGATGTTCGCGCATTTGCTCTACATGATGCAGCTGAATATTTTCGGGATGAGGTATGTTATGAGTGGATTCGCCTGCAGCAGTTTTTAGAATTATGGGATCATTATCAAACACCGAGAACGTAATTTTTCCTTCACTGCCATAAATTTCAACGATGTCTTCTCGTTCGAATGTGCCAAAATTCCAGCTTCCGCTTCCTGTAATTCCCGATTCATGAAGCCAGTTGGCGACAACTGCATCTTTTGAAGTGTAAAGCTCTTGCTGATTTAGGCTAATTCCTGAAACTTCTTTTATATTGCCAAAATAATGAATAAACAAATCCAATCCGTGGCTGGCTAAATCATCAAAATAGCCTCCTGTTGCGATTTTTATATCGGTTCTCCAATTGTATTCATCAGAACGGTCTTGATCGCTCGTAGGCTTGCTTAAATGCCATCTGATATGTCTCACGTCACCAATGGCTTTTGAATCAATCCATTTTTTGACTTGCTCAAATTTTGGCAGCGTTCGTCTGTAATAAGCAACAAACACAGGAATGTTTTTTGCTTCAAAGGCTTCTGCAATGGCTAGGCAGTCTTTATAGGTTGGAGCCAATGGTTTTTCAATACAGCATGGCTTTCCTGCTTCTGCGACTTTTAATCCGTAATATTTATGAGTATCGGGCGGTGTTGCAATATAAACAGCATCGATTTCAGGGTCATTTATTAAGGCATCGGCATCGGTATAATATTTTGGAATACCGTGCCTTTTGGCATAATCTGCCACTTTTTCCGGATCTCTGCGCATTACTGCTTCAATAGTAAAACCTGCAGTTTTCTGATATGCTGGGCCGCTTTTTAGTTCGGTAACGTTACCACATCCAATTATTCCCCAACGGATTGTTTTTGTATTTTCAGTCATAGTTTTTGTGTTATTCACATCCATCGATACCACAGCTGTTTTCATCTGAGGTATTTTGAAGTTTTAGTTTGGTTTCAAAGTTTCCTTCTTCCCAGGCTTTTTCCAATGTTTTCAAAAAGACTTCCGTCGGCTGTGCGCCAGATACTGCGTATTTATTGTCGAATACAAAGAATGGAACGCCGGTTACTCCAATGGATTTTGCTTCTTGCTCGTCTTGTCTTACCTCTTTGGTATAGGTATCTGTATCTATGAGCTGTTTGATTTCGTCAATTTGCAAACCTGCTTCTTGTCCGATTTCCTGCAGTGTATTCCAATCGTTGACATTTTTTCCTTCAGTAAAATAGGCTTTGAAAAGCAGTTCTTCTAACTCGTTAGAGCGATTGTGTTTTTTTGCCAAATGCAGTAATCGGTGAGCGTTTAATGAATTGGCCAAGATTGCTTTTTCAAAATGGAAATCCAAGCCGTTACTTTTAGCTGTTTGAGTTGTGTTTTCTAGCATAGACTGAGCCCAATCAATATCTCTGCCATATTTTTCAGCCAAATGATCGACAATAGTTTCACCTGATGTTGCTACAAAGCGGGGATCCAATTCAAAACTTTTCCATTCTATTTCAATGGAATCTTTGTTTTCAAACTTGGTTATGGCTTCTTCTATTTTTCTTTTCCCTATATAACAAAACGGACACATTACGTCTGACCAGATTTGTACTTTTAATTGATTTTTCATTTTTTTCTTTTCTTGGTTCCGCCAAATTATTTAAAGTGCAAAATTAGAGAAATTGAATTTCGAACTTTTATTGTTTAAGATTTTATTATAAAACTATTCAATATTGCTTTGATCTGCATTACTTTTTTTATCTGGAAACTGGTAGTTGAATTCCTTTAAATGTAATTTATCTCTTTTCGTAATTTTTTGAGTGGGAGGAAGTATGGCAATTTCCGCTTCTTTTGAAAGTAATTTGTTGGACAAATAATTGGTCAAATACTTTTTTAGAATTTGTATTTTTTCTACTTCAATGGAATAGATGGTTTTTTTTCCGACGTTCTTTACATGTAATAAGTCGGCTTTTTTTAATTCTAGTAAATGTTTAGAAATGGTGGATTGTGCTAACGGAATCAAGGAAACAATTTCACCACAGGTTCTGTTGTTTTTATTCCATAGCAGTGTCATTATCTGCATTCGGGTTGGATGACCTAATGCTTTGCAGATTTCTGCGATTGCATTTGTTTCCTGATCAAAATCTTGTCTTTTTGTCGTTCCCATAACTCATTTATTTGTTATCGTAATTTAGCGATTATATTCGATATATGGAATGTTGTTTACATTTATTTAGCATTCGCCCATTTGAAAGGATAAAACGGATTTGACTAATCAGGTAGAAATACGTAAAAATAGGAGTTCTGTATTTTATAAATTTGAGGAATTAGACAAGTGAAAAGAGATTGTAAACAATATTTATACTTTGCTTAGACAGTAAAATGTAGAATATTTGGATACGTTAGTTTTTAGTTTGATTGGATTAGGGGGAATCGCCATCAATTTTATTGGTGGCTTTTTTTATAAATACTAAGAGCCAGCTAAAATTTAGCCGGCTCTAGGATATGAATAAATATTGTTTTATTCTATGCTAATAAATCTAGAACTAGTGAAGGAAACAATCCAATAATAATATTTAATGCAATAGCAATAACGGCAACAGCATAATATAAAAATGGTTTTCCTGTGCGGGTTTCGTTTGGCTCTTTTGTGTACATCGCCAAAATTAATTTAAAGTAATAACCAACACTTATGATTGAGTTGATAACGGCAAATATAACTACTACTAAATAGCCAGCTTGAATAGTTTGTCCAAATAAAACCAATTTAGCAAAGAAACCTGCAAAGATTGGAATACCAGCCATAGAAAGCAGTGAGCCCGTTAAGATTGCAGCTAATAGCGGATTCGTCTTTCCTAAACCGTGGAAATTCACAACATCTTCATTATCTCTATTCTTGCACACGTATAAAATAACACTGAAAGCAGCAATACCTGCAAGAGAATAAGCAGATGCATAGTATAATAAACTTCCTGCTGAATTAGATATGCTCAATAGTGTCATTAACATAAATCCTGCATGCGAAATACCAGAGAAAGCAAGCATACGCTTAACATTCACTTGTCTTAATGCCATGATATTACCTACAGTCATAGAAGCTATAGAGATAATTACAACAACTAAATTAAATGAAACTAAAAGATCTTGATTTTCAAGAGATGGAATTAAATTTAGAACGGAAACCAATTTGTATAATGTTGCTATAGCCACAACTTTTGCCAATGTACTCATTAAGGCTGTAGTCAATGCTGGTGAACCTTCGTAAACATCGGGAGCCCAAAAGTGAAAAGGAACAGCGGCGATTTTAAACAGCATACCTATAGTCAGCAAAACCATTCCAATTGGAAACCAAATCGGCAACTCCGCTGATAATGATCTTTCGCTGATTTCAATAACATCAAAAGACCCCATTGCTCCATAAACCATACAGATACCAAATAAAATAATTCCAGATGCAAATGATCCCATCAAGAAGTATTTCATTCCCGCTTCATTACTTTTTACTTTAGTTCTATCACTCGCAGCTAGGATATAAAGTGAGATAGACAGTATTTCGATTCCTAAAAAGAACATCGCAAGATTCCCAAAAGAAACCATAGCAACTGCTCCCGATAAAAGGAATATTTTTATAGCAATAAAATCGGAAAGTTTGCTTTGATGATTTTCATAAAAATTATGGCTCAGTAGCACCAAAAATAAGGTTAAGACAATAAATAGGCTGGAAAATGTAACCGAAAATTTACTCACAACAATCATATTGTTATAGTAACTTCCAGGTGAATTAAATTCGGAAACTGTTAGTCCTAGAATAGCTAACAATCCAATTACTGTTATTGGAATAATTGCTTTTCTAAAATCAAAGATTTCAAATATAAGGCATAAAACACCTAATCCTATTATAGCTATTAATGTTGTCATTTTTTATTTTTTAATTTAGGATTTTAGATTTATCATCTCGTTTAACCTAATTTATTTTATAATATTTTATTTTTATACTTGAAAGATTCTTTTGTTAGATTTAAAATCTGAAATAAAAAATCAAATGCCTATGCCTTATTTATCACTTTTAAAATGATTTCAAGACTAGGCGTTATTAAATCATTGATTGGTTTCGGATACATTCCGAAGAAGAATAAAACCGCAATAATAATTACCATTGTCAAACCTTCTGAGAAAGTGACATCAGCAAATAATTTTGTATTGGTTTCTCCCAACATAGAATGCTGAAACATTTTTAGCATATAATAAGCTCCCAAAATGATTGTTGTTCCTCCTAAAATAGCAAACCAAATATTGATTTGATAAAGGCTGTACAATACTGTAAATTCACCAATAAAGTTAAAAGTTGTTGGCAATGCTACAGAAGCTAATACCAAAATTAAAAACATTGAAGTGAATTTTGGAGATTGAGAACGTATGCCTCCCATTTCGGCAATTAATCTAGTTTCGTATCTTCTGAATATGATTTCAGCAGCAAAAAATAATCCAACTACCACAAACCCGTGAGCAATCATCTGCAATACAGCTCCTCTAAAACCATCAAGGGTTAAAGTGTAAGTTCCAGCAGCTATTAATCCAACGTGAGCAAGAGATGAATAAGCTAATAATTTTTTAAGGTCTTTTTGTCTCAATGCAACGATAGAACCATAAATTACTCCAGCAATACCGATTCCAACAAATATAAACATGTATTCTTTGGCAGCTAATGGAGCCAAAGGCAATTGCCAGCGGATAAGGCTGTACAATCCCATTTTTAGCATAATCCCAGATAAAAGCATAGTTCCAAGAGTTGGTGCTTTTTGGTACACATTTGCCTGCCAAGTATGAAACGGAATCAAAGGAATTTTAATCGCATACGCCAAGAAGAAAGCCGTGAAAATCCATTTTTGTTCGTTAACAGTTAAGTTCAATTTGTATAAATCTTCGATTAGGAAGCTTCCTGCTTTTTGGTACATATAGATAAATGCAACCAGCATGAATAATGAACCTGCAAGAGTATAGATGAAAAACTTAACAATAGCTTTTTTGCGTTCTTCTGCATCATCGTTACCCCAAATCAAGGCGATAAAGTAAATTGGAATCAATGATAATTCCCAGAAGATATAATATAAAAGTCCATCGCTAGCTAGGAAAGTTCCTGTCATAGCAAAAGACATAAACAATATTAGAGCATAAATCGCTTTTGCATTTTTGAATTCATTGCTAAAAGAAGATAAAATGATAATGGCAGTTAAGACAGTTGTCAGCAAAACCATAGCCAATGATAATCCATCAGCCTGCAATGCAAATGAAACTTTTGGTAAAGTAATCCATTGGCTAATGAAGCTAATGTTTTCTCCCAAATTAAAATGATTCAACAAAACTATAGAGCAACCCGCGGACGCTAATCCAAAAAACAAAGCCACTTTTGAAGCGAGCTTGTCACCAGCTAAATAAGTTGCAAATGCGCCAACTAAAAGGATGATTAATATTAGAGATACATTCATGGTATATAATTATTGAGCTAGAAATAAAAATGAAATAATGGCACACATGCCTAAAACAAAAGCAAATAGGTACAGTCCAACACTTCCATTCTGGATTTTTTTACCTTGGTAACTAAGTTCATTGGCCACTTTTCCTAATCCGAAGACTAGAGAAGAAATTCCAGTTTCTACATAATCCCTAAAGATTTTTGACAAACCGTTTATAGGTGCTACAAATAAGGAATCATATAGTTCGTCAACATAGTATTTGTTATAGAGTATTTTTGTAACGCCAGTTATTTCACCATCTTCACTTGGTACTTCATTTTGCTTGAAATTTTTAACATAAGCAATTCCAATTCCAACTAATCCGCCAACAACGGCAATTGCCATTAGCATGTATTCTGTTGTTCCTAGTACATGTTCTTCATGCTCTGCATTTGAAAACAACGGTGCTAAATAATGATTCAGCCAACTATTTCCAGGTAAACTGATTACGCCTCCAATAGCAGCCAAAATAGCCAAAACAATCAAAGGGAATGTTATTAAAGCTGGGCTTTCATGTAAATGATGTTTTTGCTCTTCGGTTCCTCTAAAATCATTAAAGAAAGTCAAGAACATTAATCTGAACATATAAAAAGCAGTCATTATAGAAGCTACAGACGCAACAACCCAAAGCGGAATATTATGATGAAAAGCTGTCATCAAAATTTCATCTTTAGAAAAGAAACCTGAAAAGACAGGAACTCCAGAAATAGCTAATGACGAAATAAGCATTGTCCAAAAAGTGATTGGCATTGCTTTTCTCAAACCGCCCATTTTACGCATATCCTGTTCTCCATGCAGTCCGTGAATCACAGATCCAGATCCAAGGAACAAACAAGCTTTGAAGAAAGCGTGAGTGATTACGTGAAATACGGCTACTTCATAAGCACCAAAACCTAAAGCCAAAAACATTAATCCCAATTGAGAAACAGTAGAGTAGGCCAGTACTTTTTTAATATCAGTTTGAACCAGACCGATAGTTGCTGCAACTAATGAAGTTACACCTCCTCCTACGGCGATTATTGTTTGTATCTCTGGTGTTAAGTCAAATAAGAAATGCATTCTGGTTACCATAAAAATACCAGCAGTTACCATTGTCGCAGCATGTATCAATGCAGAAACCGGAGTAGGTCCAGCCATCGCGTCAGGCAGCCAAGTGTACAATGGAATTTGTGCCGATTTTCCGCAAGCTCCAATAAATAAAGCTAAAGCGGCAATGCTTAACCAAAAGCTATCAACATTGCTGGCTCCAGCAATAGCAGTTTTCAACGTGGCAAAATCCAAAGTGGAGAATAAACTTCCTAAGATAAATATGCCGATTAGCAATCCTAAATCCCCGATACGGTTCATGATAAAAGCTTTTTTGGCTGCATCATTGTAATCTTGGTTTTTATGCCAAAATCCAATCAATAAGTAAGAACAAAGTCCAACTCCTTCCCAGCCAATAAACATTACTAATAAGTTGCTTCCAATTACCAATGAAATCATGAAGAAGATGAAGAGATTCAAGTATGCAAAAAACTTGTGCATATTCTCATCTTCATGCATATAGCTGATAGAGTATAGATGAATCAATGACCCAATTCCTGTTACAAAAAGCAACCATAAAACAGATAATTGATCCAGTAAAAAACCAAAACTCACATTGAAATTGCTGATCTGAATCCAATCAAATAATTGAATGTTTATAGCTTGCTGGGTTTGGCTGATTTGTAAAAAGAAAGAAATTGAAACAGCAAAAGAAACTACTATCGAAAGAGTTCCTATGATTCCTGATATCGTCTTTCCTAGAGCTTTTCCAAAGAAAATATTAATTAAAAATCCTAAAAAAGGAGTTAATAGTAAGACTAAAGCTAAATTGGTATCCATTGCCATTTATCCTTTTAAGTTTTTTAAATTATCGATGCTAATTGATCCAATATTTCTAAATATCGAAACTAATATAGCTAGTCCAACCGCAACCTCGGCAGCCGCTACAGCCATTGAGAAAAATACGAATACCTGCCCTTGTGTGTCTTGGTGGTAAGTTGAGAATGCTACAAACAATAAGTTAACAGCGTTCAGCATAATTTCGATAGACATAAATACAATAATAGCATTACGTCTGTATAAAACTCCAAAAATACCGATGCAAAAAAGTGTTACACACAGGAAGATATAGTTCTCTATACCAATTTGAGTTAAAATATTGTTCATTATTTTTCTAATTTTTCTTTTTTAGACAATAACACAGTTCCAATCATCGCTACCAATAGTAAGATAGAAGCAAATTCAAACGGAACCATATATTCATTCAATAATGCTTTTCCGAGTACTTTTATCGATTGGTAATCTTCACCAGTATAATCATATTCTACAATAGGTTTAGAGTCAATAAAGATTTTTATCAAAACCAGACAAACCAAACAAAAAGAAACAATAGCTCCTAATCTTGTGAATCTCGGCTTATGGACTTCATCTGCTTCATTAAGATTCATTAACATTATCGTAAACAGCAATAAAATCATAATCGCTCCCGAATAGACAATGATATGTACAATGGCCAAAAACTGGGCGTTCAATAATAAATAATGTCCTGCTATAGAGAAAAAACAAATCACTAAGTAAATAGCGCTATGTATCGGGTTTCTGCTAAAAATAGTTAAAAATGCAGTTAGCAACGTGATTGCAGACAATACACAAAATAAAATAAGTACTGTAGACATTAGTTAGCGTTTTTAAGTTGAGTGTTTTTCATCGCCATTTCAAGTGGCATAACCAGTTTGTCTTTTCCAAAGATAAAATCTTCTCTGTCATAACTAGCAGGAACCAATTCTTTAGAAATAGTCAAGTAAATAGCATCTTTTGGACAGGCTTCTTCACAAAGTCCGCAAAAAATACATCGCAGCATATTGATTTCATATATTTCAGCATATTTTTCCTCTCTGTAAAGATGTTTTTCATCCGCTTTACGCTCTCCCGCTTTCATTGTAATCGCTTCCGCAGGGCAAGACAAAGCGCATAATCCACAAGCGGTACAGTTTTCTCTGCCTTGTTCGTCACGTTTCAGCATATGCTGTCCGCGATAAACAGGACTCATCGTACGAACCTGCTCAGGATATTGAATCGTAGCTTTTTTTCTAAAAAGGTGTTTTATTGTAATGAATAAACCTTTTATAATCGCAATCAGATACATGCGTTCCAAAAAAGTCATCTCCTTGTTGGAGACCATTTTTTTTCTTCCCGATAAGGATATAGTTTCTATTGACATTTTATATTTTTTATTTGTAGCTAATCCTGCTATCCGCTGTATCTTTTATTTTTTAAAGGAAAAAATAAAAGGATGCCGCTTCTATCAGGGCTAGTCCCGTTAACTATTGGGATTTGGTTCTATTATAATCCTAAATAAACAGCAATTTCACTTCTCAAAAGCACAACTCCAGTTATCATAATATTTACAATCGCAAGCGGAATCAAAATTCTCCATCCCAAGTGCATCAATTGGTCATATCTAAATCTTGGAATCGTCCAGCGAACCCACATGATAAAGAAAATAAAACCGCATAATTTAGCAAACAACGCCATCATTCCAATTACATTGGCAATATTTACTCCTAAGTTTTCTACCGCCCATGCCATTCCTGGATAATTATAACCTCCAAAAAACAAGACTGCCATAATAGTAGAGGAAATAAACATATTTGCATATTCAGCAAATAAATAGAATCCCATTTTCATCGAAGAATATTCCGTATGGTAACCACCAATTAATTCCGATTCACATTCCGCTAAGTCAAAAGGTGTTCTGTTTAGCTCCGCAAAAGAACAAATCAGGAAAATCAAGAAAGTTAATGGCTGATACAAAACGTTCCAATGCCATTCTGATTGCTGAATTGAAATTTCTTTTAAGCTTAAAGTTCCAGTCATCATAGTCAAAGCGATTATCGATAATCCCATTGCTACTTCATACGAAACCATTTGTGATGCTGCTCTAATTGCTCCCATCAAAGAGAACTTATTATTCGAAGCCCATCCGCCAATCATGATGCCATAAACACCAAGAGAAACTATTCCAAAAACATATAATACAGCGATATTAACGTCTGTTGCCTGCAATAAAATATCTCTTCCAAATAAGTGTAATTTATCTCCCCAAGGAATAACTGCACTAGTCATAAGTGCCGTACTCATTGCGATGGCAGGCCCAACAACAAATAAAAATTTATTAGGAGTGTTTGGGAAAAATTCTTCTTTTGCAAATAATTTTCCTCCATCAGCAAGCGGTTGTAACAATCCTCCCCATCCTGCACGGTTTGGACCAACTCTATCTTGCAGAAAGGCAGCTACTTTACGTTCAGCCCATGTAGAATACATCGCCATCAGCATAGTAAGAGCAAAAATTACTACTATAAACACACCTTTTTCTATAATAAATGTACTATCCATTTTTAAGATTTATTAGTGTTAGTGTCCAATGGATTTGAGGCCATACTTATTTTTTTACGATCTTGGTCTCTACCCAAAAGAATATTTTTCTCAGTAGCTATTTCTACTTTTTCTAATTTTTGAGTGTAGTTATTTTGATTGATAACTGAATCTTTTTCAAATTCACGAGGTCCTTCAATTACCCAGTCAGCAACATCTTTTTTATCAAAACGACAAGTGTTACAAATGAATTCTTCAACTTCATGAAACTCATCTTTACGGCCAGTTACCCTTTGAATTTCTCCTCCAAACATCCAAACCGTTGTTTTACCGCAGCATCCAGGTGTTGTACATTCTCTATGAGCGTTATAGGGCTTGTTGAACCAAACTCTAGATTTGAATCTAAAAGTTTTATCAGTTAAAGCACCAACTGGACAAACATCAATCATGTTTCCAGAAAACTCATTAGTTATGGCTTTTGAAATACAAGTAGAAATATTAGCATGATCACCGCGATCCATTACTCCATGAACTCTGTCGTCTGTCAATTGATCTGCAACTTGCACACATCTTTGACATAAAATACAACGATTCATGTGAAGTTGAATATTTGGACCTATATCTTCCGGCTCAAAAGTTCTTTTCTCTTCAATAAATCTTGATTCTGATTTTCCGTGTTCGAAGCTTAAGTTTTGTAAATCGCATTCTCCGGCTTGATCACAAATAGGGCAATCTAATGGGTGATTGATTAACAAAAATTCCGTCACCGATTTTCTTGCTTCCTGAACTCTTGGAGATGCTTTACTGGCGATTTCCATTCCGTCCTGACAGCCTGTTACACAAGATGCCATTAATTTCGGCATTGGTCTTGGGTCAGCATCGCTTCCTTTGGTTACATCCACCAAACAGCAACGGCATTTTCCACCGCTTCCTTTTAGCTTAGAATAATAGCACATCGCTGGCGGAACAACGTCTCCACCAATCATACGTGCAGCCTGCAAGATTGTTGTTCCTGCTTCTACTTCAATTTCTTGACCGTCTATCGTTACTTTCATTGTCTGAAATTCTTTCTTTATACTATTTCTTTAGAAACTAAGTGCTTTACTTTTTCAAAAGGTTCAGCAACAAAATGGTCTCTGTTTTTTATTTTTTCCGGAAAACGAATATGATATTCAAACTCGTCTCTAAAGTGACGAATCGCAGCTGCAACTGGCCAAGCTGCTGCGTCTCCAAGAGGACAAATTGTGTTTCCTTCAATTTTGCTTTGAATGCTTAATAACAAATCGATATCTTCTTCACGTCCGTGTCCGTTTTCAATTCGGTGCAATACTTTTTCCATCCAGCCTGTACCTTCTCTACATGGAGTACATTGGCCACAGCTTTCATGGTGATAAAAGCGGGAGAAATTCCAAGTATTTCGAACAATACAAGAGGTGTCGTTATATACGATAAAACCTCCTGAACCCAACATAGATCCTGTGGCAAAACCACCATCACTTAAGGATTCGTAAGACATCAGACGATCTTCACCTGCTGCAGTTTTATAAATTAAATGTGCTGGTAAAACTGGAACTGAACTTCCTCCCGGCACAAATGCTTTTAAAGGACGGTCAGAACTCATTCCGCCAAGATATTCGTCAGAATTCATGAATTCATAAACGCTTAAGCCTAATTCAATTTCATAAACACCTGGGTTTTTGATGTGTCCAGAAGCAGATATTAATTTGGTTCCTGTAGATCTTCCGATACCGATTTTAGCATAATCAGCCCCCGAATTATTTACAATCCATGGCACAGTTGCGATAGTTTCTACGTTATTTACCACAGTTGGATTTGCCCAAAGACCTGAAACTGCTGGGAATGGCGGTTTGATACGAGGGTTTCCTCTTTTTCCTTCCAATGATTCGATTAACGCGGTTTCTTCTCCACAAATGTAGGCTCCACCACCGATTTGTACATACAAATCCAAATCATAACCAGTTCCTAATATATTTTTTCCTAACCAGCCCGCTGCTTTTGCTTCGGCGATGGCACGTTCTAGAATTTTGTAAACCCACATATATTCTCCACGAATGTAGATATACGAAAGGTTGGCGCCTAAAGCATAACTGGAAGTAATCATTCCCTCAATCAATAAGTGAGGAATGTATTCCATCAAATAACGATCTTTGAAAGTTCCCGGTTCAGATTCATCGGCATTGCAAACCAAATGTCTTGGTTTTCCTGATTTTTTGTCAATAAAACTCCATTTCATTCCGGCAGGGAAACCAGCACCACCACGACCACGTAATCCAGAAGTTTTTACTTCTTCAACAACTTCGTCTGGAGTTAAGGTTTTTAAAGCTTTTTCTACAGAAGCGTAACCACCGTTTGCACGATATACTTCGTAGGTTTTGATTCCCGGAATATTGATTTTATCTAATAATATTTTTTGTGACATATTATTTATCGTGTAATATTATTTTATCGTCTTTACAATCGGCAATTAACTGATCGATTTTTTCTTTATTCAAATGTTCTTTGTAAAAATCTCCCAATTGCATCATCGGAGCATAACCGCAGGCACCTAAACATTCAACACCTCTTACTTCAAAAAGACCGTCAGCTGTTGGTTCTCCTACAGGAACACCTAGTTTTTCACAGGTATAATCCATTAAATCCTCTACACCGTTCAAACAGCATGGAGAAGTCTGGCAGAATTCAAACATGTATTTACCAATAGGCCTTTGATTAAACATCGTGTAAAAAGTAACTACTTCGTACACTTCTACAGGCTTGATTAGTAAAATTTCGGCAACTTTATCTTGTAATTCAATGCTTAACCAATTGTCGTGAGCATCTTGAACTTCGTGTAAAACGGGAAGTAAAGCTGATTTTCTTTTATCTTCAGGATAATGGCTGATTAATTCATTGATGCGGGACATCAATGCTTCAGTCATATTTATTTCTTGTTTGTAATGTGTGTGTACCATTTTTTATTATTTTAAATTTTGAATTATAAATTTTAAATGTTTTTAATTTTCATTTCTAACTTAAAATTCATCATTTATAATTTTATTATGCGTCTAATTCTCCTGCAATAACATTTAAACTTGATAAAATAACAATCGCATCAGATAACATTGATCCTTTAATCATTTCAGGATAGGCTTGGTAAAAAATAAAGCAAGGTCTTCTGAAATGCAATCTATAAGGGGTTCTGCTTCCGTCTGTTACTAAATAAAATACTAATTCTCCGTTTCCTCCTTCAACAGGATGGTAGATTTCTGCTACAGGAACTGGAACTTCACCCATTACAATTTTGAAATGGTATATCAATGATTCCATATTGTTGTAAACATCTTCTTTTGGAGGAAGGTAGTATTCTGGAACTTCGGCATGGTATTCATTTCCTTCCGGCATTTTGTCCAATGCCTGACGGATAATGCTTAAACTTTCCCAAACTTCAGCGTTTCTTACGCAAAAACGGTCGTAAGTGTCTCCCGATTTTCCTACTGGAACTATAAAGTCAAAATCTTCATAAGAACTGTAAGGCTGTGCTACGCGGACATCATAATCAACACCTGCAGCACGTAAATTTGGTCCTGTAAATCCATAAGCCATTGCTTTTTCAGCAGAGATAGCTCCAACATTTACAGTTCTATCGATGAATATTCTGTTTCTTTCGAATAAGTTTTCAAATTCTTTCCAGGCAATTGGAAAATCTCTTAAAAAGTCATCCAGTTTTCTAAAGGCTTCAGGTGACCAGTCTCTTTCGAAACCTCCAATTCTTCCCATATTAGTAGTAAGACGGGCTCCGCAGATCTCTTCGTAAATCTCGTATACTTTTTCTCTAAATTGGAATACATAAAGGAAACCAGTGTAAGCTCCAGTATCAACACCTAAAATGGAATTACAAATCAAGTGATCGGTAATACGAGCTAATTCCATTATGATAACTCTCAGGTATTGAGCTCTTTTAGGAACTTTAATATCCAATAATTTTTCTAATGTCATCCACCATCCCATATTATTGATAGGAGAAGAACAGTAGTTCATTCTATCAGTAAGAGGTGTGATTTGGTAAAAAGGACGATTTTCGGCAATTTTTTCAAAAGCTCTGTGAATGTAACCAATGGTTGGTTCAGCTTCAAGAATTCTCTCACCATCCATCAATAAGATATTTTGGAAAATACCATGCGTTGCAGGGTGAGTAGGACCTAAATTCAGAATAGAAAGCTCGCTTCCGTCTTCATTGTGTCTCTCTTTGATTATTTTAGCATAGCGATGCTCTGGTGGTAATAATAGTTCTGACATTTATCTAATGTGAAAAATTATATTTATTTAACTATTGGCTGATTGATTGTTGTTCTTCCAAAATATCTGTCGTCTTTATCCGTTCTTCCGCTGTCTTCCATTGGGAATTCTTTACGCATTGGAAAAGAAATCATTTCATCCATATTCAAGATACGTTTCAACTGAGGATGTCCTATGAAGTTTATTCCGTAGAAATCATACGTTTCTCTTTCCATCCAATTGGAACATAAGAAAATATTTGATAAACTTTTAATTTCTGGATTGGTACCGTTTAAGAAAGATTTAATTCGAATGCGTTTGTTTTCGTACCAATTGTGTAAATGATAAACAACAGCAAATTGTCTGTTCTCTTCATTATCTGGATAATGTACGGCGCATAAATCGGTTAAAAAATGAAAACGCAAAGTGGAATCATTTTTTAGAAAAAGGATAACGGCTGTAATGATATCCGAATCCACTTCAAATGTAAAAATATCTCTCTCCTGGTTAAATTGTAAAACCTTTGAGCCAAAATTTTCGATTAACTTCTCTTGAATTTCTGTTGTCTCTAATGCCATTTTCTTATTGAATGTTGTAAGATGCCAATAATTCTTTGTACTCAGGGGAGCTTCTTCTTCTTACAGATTCGCTTTTAACCAATTCTTGTAATCTCATAACGCCATCTACGATTTGTTCAGGACGCGGAGGACAGCCTGGAACATAAACATCAACTGGGATTACTTTATCTATTCCCTGCAATACAGAGTAAGTGTCAAAAATTCCTCCTGATGATGCGCAGGCACCAACAGCGATTACCCATCTTGGTTCGGCCATTTGTTCGTATACCTGACGTAAAATTGGTGCCATTTTTTTTGAAATAGTTCCCATTACTAATAACATGTCGGCTTGGCGAGGAGAAAAACTTACTCTTTCAGATCCAAAACGTGCTAAATCATAATGTGAAGCCATTGTTGCCATAAATTCGATTCCGCAACAAGAAGTTGCAAAAGGTAAAGGCCAAAGAGAATTGGCACGCGCTAATCCAACAACATCATTTAGTTTTGTGGCGAAGAATCCTTCTCCAACAACACCTTCTGGCGGGGCAACCATATTTACTTTTGAATCACTCATTTTGTTTTTTTATTTTGAATGTTGAATTTTAAATTTTTTGAATGTTTCTATTAGTTTCTAATTCAACATTTATAATTTAAAATAATTTTATTCCCATTCTAAGGCTTTCTTTTTGATGATGTAGAAAAAACCAACTAAAAGCAACATCATAAAGATAACCATTTTTATCATTCCTTCTACTCCTAACTCTTTGAAATTCACTGCCCAAGGATATAAGAATATTACTTCAACATCGAAAAGAACAAATAAGATAGCTACTATGAAATATTTTACTGAAAAAGGTATTCTTGCATTTCCAACGGATTCAATACCGCACTCGAAGTTTTTGTCTTTATTTTTAGACAATCTTTTAGGTCCTAATTTGCCAGAAATAATGATCATACCTACAACAAATCCTACAGCTAAAACAAGCTGCATAAAGACTGGGATATAGTTTATTTGCTCAGATTGCATAATTATCAATTTTTGCTTTAAATTAAGTTACAAAGATAGCTTTAGTGTTATTAAAACACAAGTTTTGTAACGGATTTAGTGGTAAGATTAACTTGCTACAATCATAATTTTTATTCATTATAAATAAGGTTGTCTAAGCTTCTTTTTTTGCGTAAGCACAAAAAAAAACGTCCCAATATAATTGGAACGTTTTTAGACGTTTTTTGCAATAAAACAGTAAGCTATTTTTATGCTTAAAGTACTGCTACTTTAGCAGCAACTTTACCTTTTCTTCCTTCTTCTTCTTCATAGCTAACTCTGTCACCTTCGCGTAATTCTTCCGCGTTGATGCCTGATGCATGAACAAAAATGTCTTTTCCTGTTTCTTCGTCTGTAATGAATCCGTAACCTTTAGATTCATTGAAAAATTTAACTGTACCTGTACGCATTGTAATAGTAATAATAATTTATAATATCGCAAATGTAATCTTTAATATAATACGAAAATCATTATGCTATTATTTTTTTTCTAAAATTATTGATATTCAAGTGTTTTTGCCTAATTGCTTGAATTTAATTTAATATGTAATTCCTTTAATTGCGATTCGTCAATTATGGATGGAGCATCAATCATGACGTCTCTTCCTGAATTGTTTTTTGGAAAAGCAATAAAATCACGGATTGTTTCCTGTCCGCCCAAAATGGCAACCAAGCGATCCAATCCAAAAGCCAATCCTCCATGTGGAGGTGCGCCAAACTGGAAAGCGTCCATCAAGAAACCAAATTGTGCTTTTGCTTCTTCTTCTGTAAAGCCTAAATATTTAAACATTAACTGCTGTGTTGCTTTATCGTGAATACGAATTGATCCTCCGCCAATTTCATTTCCGTTCAAAACCATATCGTAGGCATTGGCACGAACCTTACCTGGATTAGTTTCCAATAAGTGCATGTCTTCCGGTTTTGGAGAAGTAAATGGGTGGTGCATGGCGTGGTAACGTCCGCTTTCTTCATCAAATTCTAACAATGGAAAATCCACAACCCAAAGTGGTGCAAATTCGGCTGGATTTCTTAATCCCAAACGTGTTGCTAATTCCATTCGCAGGGCACTTAATTGCGCTCTTGTTTTATCTGCTGGTCCAGAAAGAACAAAAATCATATCTCCAGGTTTTGCTCCTGTAGTTTTTGCCCAATTAGTCAAGTCTTCCTGATCGTAAAATTTATCTACAGATGATTTAAAAGTCCCGTCTTCGTTGCATTTTGCATACACCATTCCGCTTGCTCCAACCTGCGGGCGTTTTACCCAGTCAATTAAAGCATCAATTTCCTTGCGGGTATAATTTCCTGCTCCAGGTACAGCAATTCCAACAACTAATTCGGCTGCATTGAAAACCGGAAAATCTTTGTGCTGTGCAAATTCATTCAACTCACCAAATTCCATTCCGAAACGGATGTCCGGTTTGTCATTTCCGTATGTTTTCATAGCATAGTCGTAGGTAATTCTTGGGAATTTATCTACTTCAATACCTTTAATTTCTTTTAATAAATGTCTTGTCAATCCTTCAAAAACATTCAAAATATCTTCCTGCTCCACAAAAGCCATTTCGCAGTCAATTTGTGTAAATTCAGGCTGACGGTCTGCACGTAAATCCTCGTCACGGAAACATTTCACGATTTGGAAATATTTATCCATTCCGCCTACCATCAATAATTGTTTGAAAGTTTGTGGCGATTGTGGCAACGCATAAAACTGTCCTTCGTTCATACGGGAAGGAACGACAAAATCTCTAGCTCCTTCTGGAGTTGATTTGATTAAGTAAGGAGTTTCCACTTCGCAGAAATCCAAATCAGATAAATATTTACGAACTTCCATCGCTACTTTGTGACGGAAAAGCAGACTGTTTTTTACCGGGTTTCTTCGAATGTCCAAGTAACGGTATTTCATTCGGATATCTTCACCGCCGTCTGTTTTATCTTCTATAGTAAATGGAGGAGTCAGAGATTCATTAAGTATAGTAAGTTTTGTTACAAATATTTCGATATCTCCAGTTGGGATATTCGAATTTTTGGATTCTCTTTCTATTACTTTTCCCTCAACTTGAATTACAAATTCACGACCAAGAGTTTTGGATTTCTCAAAAATAAACATGTCAGTTTCATTATTGAAAAGAAGTTGCGTAATCCCATAACGGTCGCGTAAATCAACCCAATTCATAAATCCTTTATCTCTTGATTTTTGAACCCAACCGGCTAGCGTAACTTCTGTATTGATATGTGAGGCGTTCAATTCGCCACAATTATGACTTCTGTACATGTTTTAAATTTTAGACTGCAAAAGTAAACACAAAAATTAAAATATTATCGAAAAGCACAAATTCAATGAAAATTAAATTTTTGTTAATTTTTTAATACGCTTTATCATAACGATTAGATTTGATAAATCAAAATTTAAGATAAATAGTTTATGAAAAAAACAGTATTTGTTGTAGTTGCCTTTGTGTTGTCTTTTCTAAGTAATGCACAAAATAAGAAGTATGTAACTTTTCAGGCAGAAATAGCCAATAGAAATGGGGATGTTATTTTTATTCGTCAAAATAAAAAAATTATAAAGAAGATTGAAGTCAATAAAAGCGGTGTTTTTAAGGATACTTTAAAAGTTACTGAAGGACCTTATCTGCTTTTTGACGGAGTAGAATATACCAGTTTGTATCTTAAAAACGGATATGATTTAAAACTGAAAATGGATGCGAAAGATTTTGATGCTTCTATTGTCTACACTGGAATGGGATCGCCAGAGAATAATTTTTTGGCACAAAAAACAATTTTAGACTCAAAGTATGATTATAATGTTTTATTGGCAGCAAATCCAGAAAATTTTAAACGTCTTTCACAAGAGAAAATCGCGAATGATTTGTTACAATTAAATAAAGGTAAATTCGACCCAAATTTTGTAACTGTTCAAAAAAAGGAAATAGAGGAATCGCTTACTGGTTTGACTAAGTATTATGAACAAGTACAGGAAAGTAATAAGATGAATAATTCTCCATCTCCTTCTTTTGATTATGTGAATTACGCGGGAGGTAAATCGAAATTGGAAGATTTTAAAGGAAAGTATGTGTATATCGATGTATGGGCAACTTGGTGTGGTCCTTGTCGTCAGGAAATTCCATTCTTGAAAAAAGCAGAAGAAAAATATCATGGTAAGAATATTACTTTCATTAGCATTTCAATTGATAAACTGAAGGATCAGGAAAAATGGAAAACTATGATTAAAGAAAAAGAATTAGGAGGCGTGCAGCTTTTTGCGGATAATGACTGGAATTCAAAATTTGTTCAGGATTATAAAATTACAGGGATTCCAAGATTTATTTTAATTGATCCGAAAGGGAATATTGTAAAAGCCGATGCTCCAAGGCCTTCTTCTGCTGAGTTAATAAAAGAGCTGGATTCTTTACTTAATTAAAAATAATAGCAAAAAGCAATTACTTTTCTATTTGCTAATAAAATAGTCAGATTTGTTTTTAAGCTAAAAATACTATAGCTGCAAAAAAAACTATGCAAAAGTGTAGTATTTTTTGCAGTTTTTCATTTCCAATGTTAAGCTTTTGTCTATGTTATGAAATTGTTACCAAAATGTTTTTTTAATGTAAAATTTGTTCTTAATTTTGATAAAAGAAATGTAAATAATTAAAAACTAATGATATGAAAAATCTTGTACTATTAGCAGCGGTACTATTCTCAGGAGTAATTTTTGCACAAGAATCGAAACCTGTTTTGGAGCCATTTGGAAAAAAAATTAAAGCTACTTATTTTCATGAAAATGGACAAGTACAGCAAGAAGGTTATTTTGAAAACGGAAAACTGGAAGGAATCTGGGTTTCATATAACGAAGCAGGAGATAAAATTGCCTCTGGGGAATATGTTGCAGGAGTTAAAACTGGAAAATGGTTTTTCTGGTCTCAAAATTCTGATAAAAACAGTCTTTGTGAAGTAGATTTTTCAAATAATCAAGTTTCTAAAGTAAAAAACTGGAGACAAGATGCGTTTGCTGCTTCAAACTAAACAATACTATAGTTAATTTTAAGAAAAGGAGAAGTCTTTATTGATTTTCTCCTTTTTTTATGTCTTTAAAGTACTCAATACTTTTGTAATACCTGAACAGATGATCATAGATTATCAGCTCATACATTCTTTGTTTTGATGTATATTGACGGTTTATCATCATATGTATATGACTTGTTAGAAAATCAGATAAGGGTATTGTTAATCTATCTTTTATTGACAAAATTGCTGTAATGGTTTGATTTTGTTTTTCTTGAATCATTTTATGAATTGTTGGATAATCATTTAAAGCTTTGCCTGATAAGAAAAATTGTGTTTTCTGAGACAATTCTCTGAAATGTTTGTCCATTTCTTTTTTGAGAGTCTTATCTGCATCAAATTCCTTTTTAAAAGAAAGCTGTAATTCATCCATTATGGCCAGTTTATGAATATTGCTTATAGAAAATGAATTTAAAAAACTGTCAATTGAAAGAAAACTAAAAATCAATTCCATTTCATTTTTTATGAAAGTTGATTTTATAGATAGATAATTTAGTGTCATTTCGCTATCCTGCCAAAATAAAGTTTCAGATTCTTCAATAGTTTTCTCTCCATATCTTTCCAATTCTCTTTGATAGGTGTCCGTTTGTACTTTCCAAATTGTACTTTCTTGGAGCAGCAGATTTAGAACAGGGTACAATTTTGAAATTACGATAGAAGTATTCTCTAGATTTTCGCTGTAAAATCGTATTCTGATATGTTCATCGGGGTCTTTATATCTGATGAAAAACCATTTTTGGATTCTATTTTTATCTTTTAATTCTTGAATTATGGGATATAGTTTTTCAAGCAAAATGATATCGGTCGTTTTAACGCCGGTATAAATTTTATAGTATAACCAGTTACTTCCAATACAAAAAGCTCTTTCCATGATTTATGTTTTTTCTTTATAAAACGAAAGGATGATTTGGTTGGCAAAGTTTTCTCCGTCTTTATTTTTAACAGCTGATTCTTCTGTAAATAAAAATTCTTCTAAGCTGATTATACTATGATTTTTTGTTGATTTTAGAAATAGCTGAATGCCAATTTCTTTTTCAAAATCAATTAAAAGAGTATTGTCAAAATGCACCCAGTTTATTAATCTGGGAATGTTACGCTTAGTCCGCCAAATTGTAAAAATTTCTACTAAAGAAGAGTTGTTTTGTTTATAAAAAGATTTTGTTTCTTCTTTGGTTACAATCCATTTTGCTTTACAAAGTATAATGTCTCTGTATACGACCCTTGGGAAATAGTTATAATGGGTTTCTAGAACTCCCCATGAGAAACTATAAATTGGTTTTATATTTTGGGACTGTAAATCAGCCAAAAAATGATAAATAGGCAGTGATTTATTGGAGTAATTGTGTGCATTTGATAAGCAAGGAATGATTTCTTTATTGTGTTTTTTGGAACGTAATATTATAGTATTGTTTTTAATTGAAATCATTAAATCATTCAGCCCAATTTGATAATCTGCAGATACTCCTGAGTTTGATAAATAAGGAATTTCAAAGTCTCTTAAAACGGGTCTTCTTAAAATATTTCCAGTTCTAGACTCTGGAACATGAACAATCTCGGCTAGAATTTTGTCTGAATGATAAGCGGTTTCTTTTTGGATAATAGCTGTAGTTAATTTATGAATTGTTTTATTGCCATTACAAAAACGGCCAAGCAATTTCGCAGCACTTATATTGCCCGAAGATTCTATTGAAATAATTTCACTTTCATCCTTTTTTAAACATTCAATTATGACGGAAAAGGTTGCTGGAGCATTATTCCAATTATCGTTAAATTCAGGAAAATCTTTTTCAGAGAGAGTTAAGGTGCTTTCTTTTTTTAAAAGAGATTCCTGAAGTTTTGTTTCCAATATAAAGTCAAAATCATTCCAGTTTTGTTTTTTTTCGTCTGAAATTTTAGTTGCAAATGAGAATTGTTCTAAAAGATCATGAGTGTCGTTCATTTCTTGATCTTGGAGATAGCCAATGCCTGTTTCCGTGTCTAAGACTGTGGTCAAAGGCATTTCTCGTGATTCATATCTTTTGGCAAATGATTTTATAAACTGCAGTTGGTTTGTCCCTTCTTTCGGTTTTTGAATACCGTTTAAAAAACGAATGGCTTCAAGAACTTTTTTCGATACGTTTTCGCTTAATGTATTTACAATTGTTGTTGTATTTAAGTCGGTTTGGAATAGATATTTATCATCATATTCAACATTCAGTTTTTGAATTTTATTTTGAATTTCACCATATTTCTTTTGGGAAGGAATTAGATTTGAATCTAAAGCTGTAAACTGTTTTTTTATGCTTTGCAAAAGTTGACAATCTTCTTTTAAATCAGGAATTTTATTAAGAATAGTAAAAACGTTGCTCCAATCGTCATTTCCTGTCACCGTTGCATCCAATTCGCTTACCAGAAATTGAAAATCGATGAGCTGATTAATATATTCTAATGCTTCTTCAGTTTCGGAATCATCATCAGCTAATAAACAAATCATTTCAGAAACCGTCATGCCTGATCTGGTTCTGGACAATAAAAGAGCTAGTAAATCGGATTTACGTATTGCCGAAATATGGTGTTCTCTTTTTGTTTTTATGTATTTGTATTCTACAAATCGATAAAAATCACCTAATTCATAAATTGAAGTATTGGGATAATATTTTAAATGAGGCATAACTTCTTTTCGTCTCGAAAAGTTTTGCAATAAGGCTACCCAAAACTGCATGTCAAATTGGGTATGCCGAGAGTGATTTTCTGGGGATTCAAGTATAATGTTTGTCTCTTGGGTTATTTTACCTACTGTACAGCCAGCAAATATTCCGAAAGGAGTACAGCGGGCAGACATTCTGGATAAATATTTGAGAAAGCTGAGTTCTAAAGCTATCTTTTTTTTGTCAGATATAGTTGAAGGGCTTGGTTTACATTTTTCCAAAGCCGTTAGCAGTTCAGGAGAAGCTAAGTGAATAGCTTCTCGAACATAGTCATTCTCTAACTGTAGCAGAAGGTTTTCGAAAGAATAATTGGCTGCTAAATTGCTGTAGAAAGAAATTGGAAATAATGGAGTTCTTAAAACATAGTGTTGAAAAGGCAGAACTTTGTATTTGTTTATCACTTTTTATGTTTACTTACTTTTTCTGCCATTTGCATAGCATTATAAACATTTAAAACTTTACCTGATTTGGATAATTCCGAGAAAGGAACTTTCTTGTCTTTTGTCCCAGGAACATTAACTTCTAAATCATAAGAAGTTCCAGAATCCATGATGATTTGTTTTACTTCGTTTGCAGTAAGAGTAGGATAATACGACCATATAAGCGCTGCTGTACCTGAAACCATTGGGCCTGCAAGCGAAGTACCTGAATCAGATTCGTAGGCATTATTTTTAGCGGTTGTATAAATATCCTCGCCTGGAGCAAATAAATCAACATTTTGTTTCCCATAGTTAGAAAAACTTGATACAAATGTGCTGTCTAATCTAGAAGAAATCGAACCAACATTAATAAAATTATTGCTAATTTCAGGAGTTCCGTCAAAAGTGTTATCACTTGGATAATATGCATTTTCATCAACATTGAATCCATCATTACCGGCACAATGAACAAGTAGAACATTGTGTTTTTCGGCATATTTAATTGCATCTGAAACCCATTCCAGATGTGCCGAAAATTCTTTGCCAAATGACATATTAATAACTTTGGCTCCGTTATCAACTGCATAATAAATAGCCATCGCTATGTCTTTATCATTTTCGTCTCCAGAATACGAAATGCTAAGGGGCATAATTTTTACATTGTCAGCAATTCCTTTTATACCAATATTATTATTCCTGTTTGCTGCGATTATCCCAGCAACTTTCGTACAATGTCCCTGAATATTCTTAAATCCTTTTTTAGAAATACTAACATTGTTGCTGCCGTATCCTTTTTCTAAGATATTAGGATTATCACCTATTAGAGCCCTGTCATTATAATTTATATTTAGATTTTTGTTAACGATAGAATCTAATTCATCCCTGCTTTTTTCAATATCCACTAAATTTCTTTCATCATTATTTATATTAATCATCATATAACGAATCAATGCCCCCAAATCTTTATCATTACTTTCTCGCATTTCCCTGTAAGACTTGTCATTGATTTTATGTTTTTTATACATACTATCCAACTGTTGGTATGTGTAATTTTCTTTAGGAAAATATTGCTTCAAAGTCTCTTTTACTAATGGATAAACCGCAACACTATGATATAAAGAACTCTGCCATCTTTTATATGAAATATTTTCATTTTCATAAGCCTTTAAAGCTCGATGGTATTCTTTGTATTTAAATAATTTTTCAGCAGGTATTTGGTCTTCTGATTTGCCATCAAAAAGCATTTTAAAGTCTCTAATCACTCGAACAGAAGCAAAATTACCCCAAACAATGTAATCTTCTTTTTTGTTTGATGCAAAATTCCATCCGCGAGTATCATCAACATAACCATTATGATCATCATCGATATTATTGTTTGCAATTTCTTTTGAATTGGTCCAAAACTTTCCTTGCAAATCTTCGTGATTAATATCAATCTGAGTATCAATTATAGCAACAATAACTTCTTTTTTTGGATTCTTTTTATTTTCATCGTACCATTTATCTGATGAAATTCCAGAGATACTATTGAGTCCTTTATCTTTTTGATACCATATTTTTGGCGACTGAGTATTTAACTCTTTTTTACTTTCTGGTTTATATTCAGTAACACTTACTTGTTTAATTGTTTTACAGCTTAATAATACAAAAAAAAACAATATTGAAAAATTACAAAATTTCATGCCTTTTTTAATATTTGGTTAAGCTTTTCTATCATTTCCGCAATTACTACTAAGATCCGTAACTGTCTTATCATCTCCGCCGTAAATTGCCAAATCACCTCCATTTATTGATTGTAATTTTTTTAATTTAACTACATTCATTTTTTCTAAATCAAATTTTTTATTCGTTTTTTCTTCTTTATTCGTTTTCATAATTTTAAGATTTTTATGGTTTATAATAACTACAAATTTATACTGTCTTTTATTTATAAAATTAATATACTTTTTTTTACTTATCGAAATTCAGGAATTTCGATAAGTAAAAATCAATCAAGTAATTGATTTTGTTTTATTTGCGTGTTTCTTGACTTCTCTAATTCTTTGATGAAATATGTGGGTTTTATGCTTGTTTTTTTATAAAAAGCGGCAGAGAAGGATTCTGCATTGTTAAAACCATACTCTAAAGCGAGAGCATGAATGGTGTATTTTCGCAGCTTCCTGTCTTTTTGCAATTGAATAATGGCATACTCAATTCTTAAATCATTAACATATTGAATAAATGTTTTTCCTTTATAGGTATTTACAATTTTTGAAATGTATTTACTGTTTGTTTCAAATGTGTTTGAAAGAATTTGCACTGTAATATTAGATTGTAGGTATTCTTTTTTGTATTCAAACTGTTTGAGCTTTTCCAGAATTTGATTAATTATTTCTATTGCAATACCAATATCTTCTTTTGAATTATTGGTTTGAATTTTGATTTCTTTGTTGGTAGTGTTTACAAGATTCTCATCGTTTAAGTCTGCTTGATTCATGATTTTTTCAAATCGGGATCTGTATTTTTTTTTCAGCGTGTGTTGGTAAATTCCAAAACCAGTAACGGAAATGGTAATTAAAAACAAACCTCCAATCCCCCAGTATGATGTTGCTCTTTCATTTTCAAGGGATTGAATCAAGCTTTCTTTTTCGGAAATTAAATGAGGTGTATCATATTCTTTTTGTAATTTTTTAGTCAATTCCTTATAGTTGGTCTGCAAGACACTGTCAATGTACATGTATTTGGTTATGTATTTCAGTTGATTTGCTGCATCTCCTTTGTTTTTAAAATAGGAAATTAAATAAGGATATCCACTTGTGAATTCGGGTGTTATTCTTTTTGTAATATTATAGATAGAATCAACTTTAATGAAGTTTTTTACAGCTCTATCTTTGTAATCTAATCCATCATAAGCTTTTGCTGTATAATAATAAGAAGCTAATATGTTTCCTTTGTCTTTATAGAAAATCATTTTGGGTAACGCTTTCTTTATGCTGTCCAAAGCAACGGTAAAATTCTTTTTAAGCACCAAATTAGCTCCTTCATTTAGAGTAAAAAGAGCATTGGTCTGATAATCTTTAGTCAATTTTGACTCGGCATAACCTAATTTATTGTAATAAGTTGCCAAATCCGGTTGATTCAATGCCTTATAAGCATCCGCAAGAGCAAAAATGACAAGTTGAAACGAATAGGAATATTGGGGAGTTCGAACTTCTTTATCCTTATAATAATTGAAGCATTCTCTATACAAATCTAATGCTTCTTGAACTTCTCCTAATTCTTCAGATCGTAATGCAGCGATAGAAAATTTCACATCGTAATAAAAATCAGTATTGTTTTTTTTAGCAATACTTTCAGCAATTAAAAAATTATCAATAGCTTCTTTGTACTTAAACTGCTTTTTATAAATATATCCTTTCCCTGAGTAGGCATAAGCGGGGAATTTTATATCGTTTAACTCTCTTGTGTAAACTATTGCACTATCTAAATAGCGTAATGCATTATCATTTTTGGCTAGTAAAGAAAGTAAAAAACAACCTCGCGCTTTTTGGACAGGGCTGTTTTCAATTTTAGCTTTTATTAAATAAGCGTTGGCATATTCTAATTGTTTTTTAGGATTTCTTTCACTATCCCAAAAAGATTTCTTTAGATTATAATACGAAAGTTGACTTAAATCCTTTTTTGAAACCTGTCCCAATAAAGTGAAAGAGATTAAGAATAAAAAAATAAATGTTTTCCAGTTCAAGTTGTTCATTAGGTTTGGTTTTTTACAAAAATACAGCAAACATCAAGAAAATTCTTAAAAATAATCATTTTCTTATAGTTTTTTTAATAGATTGATTATTAAGATATTGTGTTTCTAGTAAGTTGAAAATTCCTGAAAACAGTCTCTGAATTCCCGAATTCCGATAGCAATAGTTTGCTTTTTATAAGATGTTTCAGCTAGTTTTGGTGTCAGGAAAGTGGAACAGTTTTCTAGTAAGACGTTACTCTGAAACTCAGTTCATTTTCTGTAATTGTAATTAGGCCAATTATGAGGGATTGTTTCAGCTGTTATGTAACCCTATAAAAAACAGAGCATGGAAATACATCTACTGAAATAAAGAGTGTAAAAAAACATGATTTTATCGAGAAAACGATTTTGTTACGAACTATTAATTAACATTTAAAAAACGTAAAAATGAACTTAGAAAATTTGAATTTAGTGGAGCTTAATGCTCAGGAGGTAAGAGAAACTGAGGGAGGTATTTATGCACTTTTACTTACTGCGATTGGAATGTCTTTTGCTGGTGCCGCATGGATTTTTGAAAAAGGCGAAGCATATGGGAGAAAATTAGCACAATAATAAATGACTATTTAATATCATTATGAATATGAAAACTATTGAATTAAAAGAATTGACTCAAAAAGAGTCTATAGAAATCTGCGGAGGATTTGCACCTCTTTATTACGCCATTGTTGGTGTATGGGCATTGGGTGTTGCATATGGATATTTTACTGAAAAATAAATCAAACACAATGAAAGATTACTCCTGTAAAAAAATCTACTACATACTTTATGCTTTGATAATATTCATACTAATGAGTATTTATGTATTTGAAAAAGGAATGATATTCGGCAAATCTTTGGCACATTAAAATGCAAAATAAGGTCAATTTGTAACGATTGACCTTATTTTATTTAGTTGCAAAGTTTTACTAAGCTGTTGGTAATTTCTAATTCCAATCTTCCAGACTTGAAAAATAAACTTAATGAAAACCTCTTCAATCTCCACTCTCCGAAGTTCTCCTGACTTGGTAGTAACTTATATTTTTACAAGTAAAAAAGCTGTTCAAAATTTTAAAATCAATTAATTATGAAGTATACTTTAACTTTATTAATGTTTTTCATTAACCTTAACAATTTACTTTTTTCTCAAGAGTTTAGAGATCAATTGTCCAATGATAAAATTTCTGTTGTAGAGATTTATTCGGATAAAGGAGATTTAGTTGGAACTACAAACTTAGACGGATCTTTATCGGTGGATTTAAAAAATAAAATTTTAGCTGCTAATACTAAATATTTAATTTTTGTAAATTCTTTTTTTGAAAATAAAGTTGTGGATATCAATGATTTTAAAGAAAATGCAATTTTTAAAATGAATCCATTAATTAACGAATTAAAAGAGGTTAGAATTTCTTCTCGAAAAGACAAAGAAAATTATTTAGTTATTAAAACATATATAAGAAGCTTTCAAGTTAATAATGAGAGAATTCAATATTTTATGGATGGAATTGTTGAATATTACATCTCATTAAAGACTAATAAAATCAAATTAAAATTTTTATCAAATCGGTCTTTTGAAAACACAGCTATTAATCAATTGAAAGAGAAAGGTTTGGCAAATGTTTTTTTTCAAGTAACAGGAGCTCCAATGATTAATAATCTTATCACTTATAATCAATTAAATGAAAATTTTAATTTTCAAAAAGCTGAGGATGAAATTAAAATTAATACTAAAAACGATAATGATCTTAAAGGAATTTTCTCCGCAAATGGGAACAAGGGGAATTTGAGTTTAGAACTTATTTCAAGTGATAAACCAAAAGTAATGAAAGGGTTAGGAGTGGAAAATATTCTAACTAATTATAATGTCAAATCCCAATTTACAACCCAAAAATTTGAAGAAATTGATTTTAAAACTCTTTCGTATTTCAAAGAGATAAGAAATTACGAAATAAAAGCTAAGAAAGATAATAAATTTCAAAAGGTTATTGCTACTCATGAGGTCTTTGTATTAGATTATAAGTTTTCAGAAACAATAGAAGCGAATAAACTAGACAATAATTATAGTTTTAAAAAGCACAGTGATTATTCTGAAAGGTATTGGGAAAATGTTGATAATGTTTTATTCCAGCCATTGCCTCAATCTATCGAGTTATTTATAAAAGAAAACTTAACAGAGTTAAAATAATAATTTGGCCAATTATGAGGGATTGATTCAGCTGTACTGTGACCCTATAAAAAACAGAGCATGGAAATACATCAGCCGAAGTAAAGAGTGTAAAAAACATGATTTTCTCGAGAAAACGATTTTGTTACAAACTATTAATTAACATTTAAAAAACGTAAAAATGAATTTAGATAATTTGAATTTAGTGGAGCTTAATGCTCAAGAGATACAAGAAGTTGATGGAGGAATCTGGATTACTTTACTTATACTTGGGGTGTTGTTTAGTCCATTGGCAACGCATAAAGCATACTAGTAAAATTGATAGAATAAAGTGTGCTATTTTAGCACACTTTATTTTAATGTAAATTTATATGAAATTTCAACGAAGTTTTTTTTGAAATCATGAATAAAATTGTATTTTATTTATTTCTTATTCGTTTTAGAAAAATTCTTTCTAAAGATGATTATTTAGCGATGTTTTTTATATTGGTAGTATATGTTCTAATTGCCATTTTAGTCTACTATAATTATCAATATTTTAAAAATTACATTTTTTTGTTGTTTTTAGATATCGCTTTATATCATATAAATAGAACAGATGTTGAATTTTTGAAATTAGATAAAAACTATAAATTAATACTTTTTTTAGAGTATGTAATTTATAGTCTTCCTTTTTATATAGCATTATTACTCAAAAAACAGTTTGTAATTGTTCTCAGTTTTTTGCTTTGTAAGATGATTTTGTTACTATTGCCAAAGATAAATTTTAAAATAATTCTATATCCATTCCAGATTTTTAATGCATATTGGCATATAAGTTTTAGAAAATATAGGTTTGTTTATATTTTTCCGTTAATTATAGGTTTAATTTATTTGTCAATTGAGTACAATAATGAGAATATTATTTTTTTCTCATTTATAGTTTTAACATTAATTTCATGTACCCCATCATTTGAGAGAGAGAGACTCGATGAGATTAAAAGAAATCCTTTTGATTCTGAGAAATATTTATTGAAACAAATTGGAAACTCTATTATAAATACATTTTATTTAGTCATTCCTGTTGTATTAGTTTTGATTTTTTTATCAAAATGGGAGATGTTGTTTTCTTTAAGCATAATATTTATTGTTCCACTAATAAATTTGCTTTTGAAATATGTTTATTTTCATAATTCTTTTTTGCAACAAATTGTTTTTGTTTTTTTTATAGGCTTAAGTTTTGCACTATATGCTGTTCCGCTACTATCAATTCCTTTCCTTTATAAAAAAGCTATTAAAAACCTAAAAATGATTAAAACATGATAAAGATTGACATAATTGAAAAAAAGTACTCGAATCATCTAATATTGAAAAATATAAATATTCATATTGATAAAAAGGGCATTTATGGTCTTGTGGGTAAAAATGGACAAGGTAAGACCACTTTGTTTAGGTGTATTTTGGGTATTGAAAATTTCAAGGGGAATTGTTTTATTAATGACGATAAAATTAGTCTGCAAAATGCAGGTTGGTGTCCTACTGAGCCTTCTATTTATGGAGAATTAACTGCAATAGAATTTTATGATTTTTATGGTCATTTATTAGATCTTGGAAAAAGGCAAAATTTGAGATTATTTAATGTAAATGAAAATCAATTAATTCGTGATTTTTCAACAGGTATGAAGAAAAAAACTTTTCTAAATGCTATTTTTCAAAAAACATATCCACTTTACATTTTTGACGAACCTTTTAATGGATTGGACTTAGAGTCAAATTATTTATTGATGAACTATATAAAAGAGATTTCGAAAGACAGTATCGTTTTTATTTCATCTCATATTCTAGAAATTCTCTATAAAGATTGTGATAGTATTTTTTTGATAAATGATACAAAAATTAAAAAATTTGAAAGGCATCAATTTCCTGAAATTGAAGAGGAGCTTTTCTTAAATAAAACAACAACTCCATGAATTTCAGTTCAGACCCCATAAATACTCTAGAAAATCTTATTGCCAGAAACAAAACCAAAAGCATCTCCATTTATTTGGTGCTTCTTATTGCGATTTTGTTTTTTCTGACGCTATTGCCCGTTATTGAAGTAGACATTAGCAGTCAAAGTCGCGGTATGGTGCGCTCTAATACAGATAATCTGCCACTCACGAGTTTAGTGAACGGTAAAGTAACTTTTGTAAATCTTAAAAATAATTGTGTGGTGCAAAAAGGGGATACGCTAGTACAGCTCACCGTTGATAATCTGGATACGGAGAAAGCAACCAATCAAACGCTTTCGGCTGCTATTCAAAATCAAATTCAGGATTTATCGCTGGTTATTTTGGGGAAAAGCAATTTACTAAAAACACCAGAATTACAGCAGGAATGGTTTAGTTATTCCAGCAAACGTGAGGAGGTGCTTAGTAAAATTGCTCAAGCAAAAATAGGATACGACCGCAACAAACAATTGTATGACAAAGGAGTAATTGCCAATGCAGATTTCGAAAAATACAGTTTCGAATATACCTATGCACAGCAAGCATTAACTGGATTGGAGAAAAACCAGCGGTCTGCATGGCAAAACAAAAAAAGAGAACTCCAAGAACAGCTCCAAAACCTAAAAGGGACACTGCGAAAAATAAATGTTGAAGCTAGAAATTATATAATAACTGCGCCTTTATCTGGAACTGTTGAGAATTTTTCAGGAATCCAAGTAGGCTCATTTCTAAATGCTTCACAACCTATTGCTGTGATTTCGGCAACAGACCAGCTTATTGTGGAGAGTACAGTTTCTCCTAATGATATTGGATTAATACACAATAATCAGAAAGTAAAATTTCAGCTCGATGCGTTTAATTACAATCAATGGGGATTACTGGAAGGAAAGGTAATTGATATCGACCGTAATATTACGATTCAAGGGGAACAGGCTTTTTTTAAAGTGCGTTGTGCGCTGAACAGTACTGCTATGCAATTGCAATCTGGATATAAGACTCAAATTTCAAAGGGAATGACACTCACTACCCGCTATATGATAACCAGAAGAAGTCTTTATGATTTGTTATTTGATAAGGTGGACGATTGGTTGAATCCAAAACAAATAGCTCAAAAATCTTAAGTGGGGTAAGTAAACTCAAAACAATATTTTAATTCAGGGAAAGTCAATAATCTTTCTTCTTATATCTATACTCTTTTAATGGCCTCAATAAAAATTAAACAACATGATATTAAAGATTGTGGGGCTGCTTGTCTCGCTTCTATTGGAAATCATTACGAAGTTAATCTCCCAATAGCGAGAATTCGTCAATATGCCAATACTGATAAACGCGGTACTAATGTACTGGGAATAATTGAAGCGGCCGAAAAAATGGGTTTTACAGCCAAAGGAGTAAAAGGAGGAATCGATGCCATTGATAAAATTCCGCTTCCTGCTATTGCTCATGTGGTGGTCAAAGAACAACTGCATCACTATGTGGTGATTTATTCTGTAGGGAAAGGCAAAATTGAAGTTATGGATCCCGCTTTTGGAAAAATGGAAACCTATACTTTCGAAGAGTTCCAAAAAATATGGTCTGGCGTTTTGGTGCTTTTTGCTCCAAATGATGATTTTAGAACCTATAATGAGAAAGTTTCTCCCATAAAACGGTTCTGGCATTTGGTTCAGCCTCATAAAACTATTCTAATTCAGGCATTGGTTGGTGCCATACTTTTTACTGTTTTAGGATTGGCGATGTCTATTTATATCCAAAAAATAACGGATTATGTTTTGGTCGAAGGCAATAGAAACTTGCTTAATTTATTGAGTGTTTCCATGATTGTCATTATTCTGCTTCAAGCTTACATCGGATCCAAAAAGAGTGTTTTTGTCATGAAAACAGGGCAGTTGATTGATGCCAAATTGATTTTGGGATACTATAAGCATTTACTGCATTTGCCACAGCGTTTTTTTGATACGATGCAAATCGGTGAAATTACTTCGAGAATAAACGATGCAGTCAAAATACGTTCTTTTATCAATGAAGTAGCCATAGAGATGATTGTCAATGTGTTTATTGTAATTTTCTCATTTACCTTAATGTTTACGTATTACTGGAAATTGGCATTGGTGATTTTGCTTGTGATTCCGTTTTATGCTTTGATCTATTTTATTTTGAACAAATTCAATAAAAAAGTAGAAAGAACCATTATGGAAAATGCAGCCGAATTGCAGACTCAATTGGTCGAAAGTGTTACTCATGTTCGAACCGTTAAGGAATTTGGTATTGAAGAATTTTCTAACTTAAAAACAGAAAATAAATTTGTAAAATTATTATTTACCACATATAAATCCGGTCTTAATGGGATTTTCGCAGGAACTTCCACTCAATTTCTGGCTTCAATATTTACGGTTGTTTTAATGTGGATTGGTTCGGGTTATGTGATTGACAGAGCCATAACACCGGGAGAATTATTTTCGTTTTATGCTTTGATTGGTTATTTTACTTCGCCGGTTGCTTCCTTAATCGGGATGAACAAAACGGCACAAAATGCCTTAATTGCTGCCGACCGGCTTTTTGAAATTATGGATCTGGAAAGAGAGGAAACCGAAAACAAAGTGGAACTGCAAAGGGAAAGTATTGGCGATATAAAATTTGAGAATGTATCTTTTCGATATGGTTCGAGAACAGAAGTATTCAAAAATTTCAATGCCTTATTTAAGAAAAATGAAACTACTGCTATTGTTGGAGAAAGCGGGAGCGGAAAAACTACTTTGATTTCACTGCTGCAAAACCTTTATCCCATAAAAGAAGGGAAAATTTATATAGGGGATTATGATACGCAGTTTATTCATTACCAAAGTTTGCGTAATTGTATTGGCGTGATTCCGCAACAGCTTAATTTATTTTCGGGAAATATTATTGAGAATATTGCTTTGGGCGATTCGTTTCCAAACATTCAAAGGGTATTGGATTTGTCAAAACAATTAGCCATTACTGAATTTGTCGAAAAATTACCGAATGGTTTTGAAACCCAAATAGGGGAGAACGGAGCAATGCTTTCAGGAGGGCAAAAACAGCGTATTGCCATTGCCAGAGCTTTATACAAAAATCCTGAGGTATTATTAATGGACGAAGCAACTTCATCCTTAGATACTAAATCGGAACAAATTGTAAAAGAAGTGATTGAGAATTTTAAAGCTCACGGCAAAACAGTTATTGTTATTGCACACCGCTTGAGTACGATTGCCAATGCTAATACTATTCTGGTTATGGAAAACGGAGCTATTGCAGAATCGGGGAATCATGCTGATTTGCTAGAACAAAAAGGGAAGTATTTTGATTTGTGGAATAAACAGAGTTTGGTATAGCTTAAATTTTGGCTGTCTAATTCCTAACGGATAGATTATAATCAAAAACCCCATCCCAAATTTCATCCATTCTAATGAGTGCTTTCTCTAGCGGAATTACCTCCCATTTTCCATTGGTTTTAAATGCAAGACCGCTGTTTTTTAATTTCTGCAACGCATCATTTACATCAAAATCAAGGTCTTTATTGTGTTTTGTTTTGAACCAGGATTCTATTTGTTCGTCAAGTTCATCTTCAGATAAAGGAGTTTTGCTTTTGTTCAAAAAGGAATACGCCAAGATGGTTTCCTTCAGGACTTCCTCTTCCGATGAATTCAGCAAAGAATAAAACGCACCGCTGTTGTTTCCAAGATTTTTAAAATACAGACTGTCCGAAAGCATTTTCGAATATTTTATCTTCTTGTTTACAAAGTTGTTGTATTGGCGGAACAGGTAAGCACCCAAAATTCCAAGTGCAATTAATCCTTGGTTTAATGACGTTTTGCTGTTTAACAAATCTATTGTTTCACCAGATTCAACGGCAGATTGCATTTTAATCAGCGCCGGAATCACTTTGGCACTCAACAATGAAATTCCCCCCACAAGACCCGGAACCCATAATAGCAGTTTGTCGGTTAACGACATTTTGGGAATGGCATTCGGGAAAATCGTTTCAAGATCATTTTTGGGAACGCGTTTAAAGATTTTCAAAACGACAGTCCCAGGCTCAATCAGAGATTTGTTTTTTTTAAGCTTGTCTTTTTTGTAATAATCAGCATCGTGATAGCTAAGGTAAATCATCACGCGGTCATAATATTCGACCTCAATTTTTTTCTTCCAAAAAATATATTTGTTAACCTTTTCTTTGGCAGTATCCTGACCTCTTACATAAATTTCATAGTCCTTATAAATATCCAAGTCAATAGCCAGTTTTAATCCAATCAAATCCGAATCTTTGAAAGCCTGATCCAAAGTTTCCTGACTCACACGGCGATAATTGCTCAAATCGAGAACCTTAAGCAGATTTTCCTTGAAAAGCCCAAAATCACTTTTCCCCTTAAAAGTCTCTCTTTCTTTCGGATGCAGATCAGGATCAAAAAAAGCGTAATGCTGTTTTATATCCTTAATCAGGTTAAATGCTTCATAGTGAAAATAATGTTCAATGATGTCAAACAGCTTTTTGAAATTCTCGGTCTGTTTTTTATCACTGGCAAATGCAGCCAGTTGCTGTTCAAGTAAGAATTCCTTATCAAATGGGATATAATGTTCTCTTTTCATATTGAATTCGGGGCTTTTACATAATTTTTTAAAAGTCCTGCAAAGGTAAAGCACAAAACTCAAATTTTAAAAATAATAAGGAGCGAAAGAATGGGCTTTATCGGGAAATATGGGTTCCTGCTGTCCGCTGTATTCCGCGCAGAAAAAGCGCGGGATGCCGCTTCCATCAGGGCTAGTCAGGAGATAATAGTGATTTTTTGGAAGTAAAATCGATCGCTTGTATTTATAAAAAAGTCCTTAAGTGCTATCAGGGCATACATATCCTCGCCATCTGAGAAAAAAGGCGGGAGACTTTGATCATGTTTACTCTTTAAGAACTATTAAAAGAAAAGGCAAAGTCATAGAATGCATAGAGGGTGTAAACGCTGCTTAACACTGAACTTACTCAATAGAAAATCCGTTTAATATATTTTCGTTATACCAAAAAGGGTTGAAATTATCCTCCGCTAATTCACAGGAAACAAAGATACTTCTTGATGAAGCATTACCAAAAATACTTGCTACAGCCGCATCGGCAGCATCACGTCCATTGGCTATTTTTACTAAACTATTCAAGGGTACGAGTCGTGTTGCATCAAATACTATCCAGTTACCGCCAATATATGCCTCAAAACAAGCATGAAAATCCGGTGGCTGCAGCGTATATGCATAACAGGTAAGATAACGTGCAGGTATAGATAATGCACGGCACAAGGTTATGCCCAAGTGAGCAAAATCACGGCACACACCAGTACGCTCTGTTAGCGTATCAAGCGCTGAAGTCTCCGAGTTTGTGCTTCCGCTTACATATTCGACATTATTGTATATCCAATCGGTTATCGCAAGTACTTTTGAATAAATATTCTCTATTGATCCAAATTCTTTATAGGCTAATTTTTGCAGTTTATCAGATTGGCAGTATCTGCTGGGAAATAGGAAAGGAATGATTTCTCCATCTAGTTCTCCTACAGGAACAGTCTGCAATTCCTGATGCTGGTCAAATAGAGTATAATAACTATCTACAGCAGCATTATACGAAATTGTAAAAGTTGAATTACCCATTGCTTTTAATCTTAAAAACCGACCTGATCCAGAGTTATATGAAAACTCTTCAAACTGTATCTGCGGGTTTAAAACAAGGGATTCTGTAATTATCTGCTGGCTGTTAGTTCGTAATGCATGTATGTTAAATATGAATGTAGTTGGTGAAACTACATCATATGTTATTTCGCTTTGTATATTAAATTTCATATCGATGATTTATAATGATTTACAATAAATTTATTTGCTATTTTCTAACTTCGCTTCGGATTTATTAAATTCAGAGTGAATCCAATTTTCAGGCAGTTCGTCCAGGGATTTTTTTAATTTTTCAGCCCATAAATCAGATAATTCTGCGAGTTCTTTTTGTTCGTATCTCTTTTCGAACATCTTAAAAGAATTCTTTTTGTACAAAACAACATCAATTGGGAAATCAACATTATTGGCGCTTAGACGTGTTGAATCAAAAGATAGAAAGCCTGCCTTCAGCGCTTGTTTCATCGATGTGTCGGAATCGATCAATCTGTTGAGAATGGCTTTTCCCTGATTCGAATTTCCTATTATAAGATAAGATGAATCTTCATCCAACTCCACCCAATTCCCTTCTGGATAGATCAGAAATAATTTTTGAGATTCATCATCTTTTAATTGACCGCCAATAATAGTATGGAGATTGAATTTCAACCCTGCATTTATCAAAAAGGATTTATCTTCTTTGGCAACTCTTTTTAATTGTTCTCCAAATGCATTTACGGCTTTATATAATTTGTTGTATGTTTTGTTTACTTCAGATAATTCCTGAAAATAATTTATTGTTTTATCACGAACAGATCGTAATCCACTGGTCATAATAAACATAGAATGATTTTCATATTGTTCAATATGCACCTTTTTCTTTATAGATGTATTTGAACCAGCTGTTATACAGGTGTCAGCAATGGCGACTAACCCCTCTTTTACTTTAATTGCAAGGCAGTATGTCATAAAAATGAAATTAAGATGATCAACAGTTAGTTTCAAAATTTAATATTGAAATACTCCATGTTTAAATCGTTCCAATATTACATAGTTCTGATTTGTAATACCTTACATTATTATTGAGTTTTATTATATAATTAGAATAAGGAATTTAACTTATGCAGATAACTTTAGAATTCTGCCTTTTAAAGTCAGATACATTTGCTCAATTATGACATGATAAAAAAAATAATTGATTACAAATCCGCCTATCGCGGTTTTTGAGCGAGACGAACACTTGGTGGAGTTGGAGAAAACGTTCTGTTCTAAAACATTTAAGGTAAAAGCCGGGAGACTTTTATCACGTTTCCTGCTTTTAAGAAGTTTAAAAAAATTGCAAAGTCAGGAGACTTTTCGGAGCGGTGAAAATCATAACATACGCAAAACTCACTTCTTATTAAGCCAGTTGCCCGAATCTGTTATAGCTATTATGCGTTCGCCCTTAATGTTAACTCATTTCACTGATTAGTTTATTCCATTTTTCTTTATGCTCAAATTTCAATGCATTATCGTTTTCAAGTAGATTTACATATTTATCTACAAATTCAAAAGTATTGTCAAGTAAACGCATATAATATTTTAATGATTGCATAATTCCATTTACAATTAGCTGACAGCCATGTACATTTTTTATACGCTGAATCTCGTCTTGAATTTTTTTCCATTCTTCTTCATTAGCTTGAGGTGCTGTTGAAAGAATATAATAGCGATTTACAGGAGTTGTTTGAAATTTTGCATAAGCATCCAGAACGAGTTGCAAAGTTATTGTAATTCCATGTTTCACTTCAACTGCTTCAAAGGATCTGCCATTTTCATCAATAATATCAATATCTCCAATTCTGCCACTTCTAGCATCAGCAGAAGTATGGCTTTCAATTGGTAATAGTTGTTTATTTTCAAAGCGTTTGGCTTCGTTTATTAAACATTCATAAATTGCATAGAATGCTAGAACAGGAAGGCGGGAAGTGCCTTCTGCCTTATATGTAGCATTGAAATGATTTCCTAAAAGAGATAGTATCGAATTAATAGACAGTGCAGTTGGTTTGGCTAAATCAATTGTGTGTTGATTTCGTTTAATAATCAATCCTTGAAGCATAAAACTTAAATATTCTTTACAATTTGCTCCTTTTTGAATATTGTCAAGTAAAGTTAAAAAAGCTCCTTTTAAGTTGTCAGGTTTGATTGAGCCTGTATAATTTAAGTCATAAGGAACTTTCTGTTCTAGGGAACGTGTGAGCCAACCACTCTCAGCCATAGCTGGGAATTTATGTTGTTTTAAAAAGGGCGTAATATTTTTGTTGTCAAAACTTCTGCCAGAATATCCGTTTGGAATTCCATCCTGATGATTTCTTATGTCTTGTTGTGGATTTAATATTTTATAAACTACACTTGTAATAAAAACAGTAATAACACCTTTTGCTGATTCTGAATGTTGTAAAATGGTACTTAAAAGAGCATGTTCAGCTTCGTTTAGAATTGATGTGATTGTTTCCTTTGAGCCAACCATTGACATTGCCTCATTATATTGTTCATTAAGAAATTCTGAAGGTGTAGTCATTTATAATAATTGTTTTTTTATTTCTTTCATTATTTCTTTAACCATAGGAACGCAAACACTATTGCCAACCTGTCTGTATAATTCACTTAGGTTATTTATCTTAATAAAATTTTTTGGAAACCCCATGATTTTATAACATTCATTAATCGTTAACTTTCTAACCTGACCATTATCATAAATCCAAAATCGTCCAGAGCTTTCCTGAGATGGTAATGCAGGATGCAAACCATCAGAAGAATAAATTCTATTAGGTTGTTTGTGAACTCTTGAAAGGTTTTCAGTTCCAGGTCTAACTCCGGCTTTTCTAATAGTTTTATTTCTATAGCCAATAAAGATTAATCCACTTGTTTGAGTTTTAGGGGCTTCAATCAATGTGTAAGGTTCGTTTAAATATTCAAATTCGACATTTTTATCCAAATAATCTTTTAAAATTGGTTTTGGCGTTGTTTTGATTTTTGAAAAATTAAATTTTTTATTTTTATGTCCAACAATAATAATTCTTTCTCGATTTTGAGGAACACCAAAATCAGATGCATTAAGAATTTCACATGAAGTTTTATATCCCAGTTCATCTAAATGCTTTAGTATGATTTTTAAAGTTCTACCTTCGTCATGATGTACTAAGTGTTTTACATTTTCAAGCAATACAACTTTTGGCTCTCTTAGTTCAATGATTTTTAATACATTGTAAATCAACGTGCCTCTGGTGTCTTCAAATCCTTTCATTTTACCTGATATACTAAATGGTTGACAAGGAAATCCAGCCATTAAAACATCGTGCTTTGGAACAATATTTAGATCAAGTTTAGTAATATCTCCAAAAGGAACTTCTCCAAAATTAATTTCATATGCACGCTGTGCATGATAATTAAATTCGGAAGTAAAAACACATTTGCCATTTAATTCTTGAGTTGGAATTCTGAAGCCTCCAATTCCAGCAAATAAATCAATAAATGTAAAATCATAGTTTACTGGTGGTGGAAATGGAACATCAAATTGCATTGGCAATAATTGTTGCATTTGAGGTTCTTCAACTAAATTTAAATCTTCAGAAATTTTTTTCAAATATAATGTCGCAGGCTCAATATAATGCTGAGATACACCATTAATGTGATTTTGAAAATAATGAGTAAGATGAGCCACACCAATATTACTTTCGCGTTCAACTTCAATTTTCAACTTATCTTTTATTGCAGAATAACTAACCATTAATTACTATAATTTAATTTCTTGCAATTTACAAAATCGAAAAGTTATTTAAAGAGAGGGGAAATTTTATTATTAACAAGATTATCATGTGAATTAGGAAAAAAGTCTTGTTTGTCGAAATCGTCTCGTCTGGCACGGTGATGCATAACTCGTTTATTTGCGAAAGTAAATCTCACATATACACTCTGATTTAGTAAATACACTAAGATTTATCTCGCTTTATATTCTTCAAACATACGCATTCCATTCCTACAAAAAAATAAAAACCCACCCAAAAATCAAATTTCAGGTGGGTTTTCATAAGGTTAAAAAAATCTATATTTTGACAACTTCCATTTTTCTTCTGTCTCTCAACCAGTACTTCGTTCTTTTAACCAAATAGAACATTACAGGTACCATTACCAAGGTCAACACCGTGGCGTAAGTCAACCCGAAGATGATGGTCCATGCCAAAGGTCCCCAGAAAATCACGTTGTCCCCACCCATAAAAATGTGCGGATTCAAGTCGGTTATTAAGGAGAAGAAGTCAAAATTCAGTCCGATAGCAAGCGGAATTAATCCCAAAACAGCTGTCAGTGCAGTTAACAAAACTGGACGTAATCTTGATTTTCCAGATTCGATGATAACTTCTTTTATTTCCTCAATAGTAAGGTCATCATGACTTTCCAAATGATTGTCTTCAACTTTTTTGTCCAATAACAACACGAAGAAGTCCATTAATACGATTCCGTTTTTCACCACAATACCCGCCAGCGAAATGATTCCCATCATCGTCATCAGGATTACAAAATCCATATTGGCAATCACATAACCATAAAATACTCCACTAAAACTCAGGATTACCGTAAACAGAATTACCATCGTTTTGGAAACCGAGTTAAACTGCAATACAATAATAATCGTAATTCCTGCTAATGCTAAAAATAAGGCATACAGTAAGAAGCTTTGGTTTTTCCCTTGTTCTTCCTGAACTCCGGAGAATGAATAGGTAACGGTTTTAGGTAATTTATACCCTTTTAAATCGGCCTCAATCTGTTTGGTGATTTCGTCCCCGTTGTAACCTGTCAAAACATTGGAATAAACCGTCATAATACGTTTTTGGTTTTTTCTCTTGATTTGATTGTAGGTTGTAGTTTTCTCTGTTTCCGAAACCGCCGAAATCGGCACCTGCATCATTTGTCCGTTAGCAGGATTTCTGAAAGTCAGTGCCTGATTGAATAATATGTTTTCGTTCTTGCGCTGATCATCCTGCATACGCATCGTGATGTTGTAGTCGTCGTCGCCTTCTTTGTAAGTCGAGATTTCCTGTCCATACACGGAACGGCGCAGATTAAATCCCAGTTGTCCAGTCGAAACGCCTAAACTTCCCGCACTTACACGGTCTACTTTTACCTCAAGTTCCGGACTTTCTTTATTAACATCAATGCTCAAACGCTCAATTCCGGGAATGTTTTTGGAGTTTATAAAAGTGATCATCTTGTCCGCTTCCTTCAGCATTTCCTCATAATCGATTCCTGTCAGCTGAATACTGATTGGGTAACCAGCCGGTGGTCCGTTAGCATCTTTTTCGACAGTTACCGTAGCTCCGGCGATTGCTTTTACTTTTCCTCTGATTTCTTCCAGAATATCGGCGGTGTTGATGCCTCTTCTGAATTTAAATTCGGAGAAATTCACGGTTACTTTTCCTTTAAAAGGTGTTTCCGAAGCCGATCCTGCATCCACGTTTGGATTACCCGCTCCAACGCCCACTTGAGATACGATGGATTCGGCCAGATAGTTTTTGTCCGTTTTCGGATCGATATATTTACTTAAAATAGAAATCACCTGTTTTTCTACAAATAGGGTAGCCTTATTGGTTTTTTCAATGTCGGTTCCCTGCGGGTATTCGATATAAGTGATTACCTGATTTGGAATGTTATCTGGGAAGAAAAGCACTTTTCTAGGGAATATTCCCAAAAGAATGAAGGAGAAAAATAACAGTCCAATGATTCCTATCAAAGCATACCAAGCTCTTCTTCCGGTCAAAATTTTGGACAAAAAGTTTTTGTATTTATCTTCCATTCTAGGGAAAAAGCTGTGCTGAAAATCTTGTGTCCATTGGTACAATTTTAATTTGTACAGCCACATCAATCCAAGGGAAATAATGGCTAAGTGCCCAATGGCTTTTGCAAATTTAGAATCATAAATATTTCCAAGAATCACAAAAATAACAGCAATAATGGTAAAAATTATGGAGTAGGTTTTAGCCGATTTTTTAGTCACATTTCGGTCTTCAATATCCATCGAGCCTCCTGTCATAGCCGCATTGACAACCATTGCAACAAATAATGATGCAGAAAGTGTCACGGTTAACGTAATTGGGAAATACTTCATGAATTTACCCATAGTTCCCGGCCATAATGCAAAAGGAAGAAACGCCATCAAGGTTGTAGCGGTAGAGGAAATTACCGGCCATGCGATTTCGCCAATACCGACTTTTGAAGCTTCGACTCGATTCATGCCTTTTTTCATATTGGCAAATACGTTATCGACCACCACAATTCCGTCATCTACAAGCATTCCCAGTCCCATTACCAATCCGAAGAGCACCATAGTGTTCAGCGTAAGTCCAAAAGCCGATAGTATACTAAACGCCATTAGCATTGATAAAGGAATCGCTGCGCCCACAAACAATGAGTTTCGGAGTCCCATTGTAAACATCAGTACAATCATTACCAGCACAATACCGAAAATGATATGGTTCGAAAGTTCATCAACCTGATGTTCTACACGGGAAGATTGATCATTTGTCAATTCAATTTTTAGATTGGAAGGTAAATAAGAAGTTTTGGCTTCTTCAATTTTTTCTTTTACCTGTTCAATAGCCGAAATCATATTCTCATTGGAACGTTTCTTTACGCTCAGCATCACAACTTCGGTTCCTTTCTCACGGGCATAAGTAGTTTTTTCTTTTTCTTTGAAACTAACCACTGCAATATCTTTCAGGTAAACGGTTCCGCCATTGTGTTTTACAATGATGTTTTCCAGTTCTTTCGGGTCTTTGATTTCACCTACGATTCGGATGTTGTTTCTTGAGCCCTGCGAAATTAAATTTCCACCCGAAAGAGTCATGTTTTCATATTTGACAGCACTTTGAATATCATCAAAAGAAACTTGGGCAGCTGTCATTTTGAAAATGTCAACGGCAATTTCTACCTCTTTATCATCAACACCCAGTATGTCCACTTTTTTTACTTCAGCGATTTCTTCAATATCGTCCTGCAGCAGTTCTCCGTATTTTTTAAGCTGCTGTGTCGTATAATTTCCCTGCAGATTGATGTTCAGAATCGGTACTTCTTCCGAAATGTTCAATTCAAATACACTTGGTTCTACTTTGCTTCCGTTGTCAAGATTTGGCCAGTCGGTATCTGCTTTTACGATATCTACTTTGTCCTTAATTTTGGTTTTGGCATCCAAAATGGTTATTTTATCTTCAAACTCAACGATAATCATTCCATAATCCTGAAAGGAACTGGACGTAATTTTATCGACTCCGCTGATGTTCTTGATTTCCTTTTCAAGCGGTTTGATGATTAATTTCTCCACATCTTCAGCTGAATTCCCTGGGAACACAGACGAAATGTAAATCTTATTTTCTATAATTTCCGGAAAATCCTCGCGGGGCATCGTAACATAGGCAATGGTTCCTGTGATTACAATCAGTAAAGTCAGGATATAGACTGTAACTCGGTTTTCGACAGCCCAACTTGATATTCCGAATTCTTTATTTTGATGTGACATATAAGCCCCCTAACCCCCCAAGGGGGAACTCCTATTAGGGGTCAATAGGATTTTAAGTTATTAAATCAGCTTATCAATACAACTTATTTTTTGTAGACACTTTATTCCCCCTTCGGGGGTTAGGAGCCTAAAAATTCAATTTCATCCCGTCCGAAATAGTGTTCATTCCTTCTGTAACTATTATGGCATCCGAATCCAGACCGCTTAAAATCTCGGTTACATTGTCTGATGACTGTCCGGTTTTGACAATTACTTTTTTGGCAATGCCTGATTTACCTGTAGAATTGGCCACAGTGTACACAAAACTATTTTTCTTGGAATCCTGCTGAATCACATTTGTCGGAACAACTACGGCATTTTTGCTCACATAATCAATCACTTTCATTTTTGCGACTTGGTTAGGGCGTAATAAGTTTTCCGGATTTGGAACGCTGACTTCGATTCCGAAACTTCTGTTGTTTGGATTTATAAAATTACCAATTTGGCGTACTCTTCCTTTGTAGGTTTTGTTTAATGAAGTTAAGAAAACATCTACTTCAGTGCCTATTTTCAGTTTCCCGATATAGGTTTCCGGAATCGAGGTAGAAACATACATATTTCCTAGATTCACGATTCGCATTAACCCTTGCGGACTTGCTGAAACCACTTCGCCTTTTTCAACATACACTTCGTCAATTGTTCCTGAAAATGGCGCTCTGATTACGGTTTTTGCAATTTGAGCGTTGATTTGCGCTACTGCTTTTTGAGCTGAAATCATTTGCGCCTGTGCTTGAAGATATTGTATTTCGGAACCGATTTTTTGATTCCACAGATTTTTTTGACGTTCAAAAGTGGTTTTTGCAAGTGCATATTGGTTTTCGGCACTGGCCAATTGCTGGCTCATACCGCCATCATCTGTGCGTCCCAAAACTTGTCCTTTGCTTACTTTTTGTCCCGCTTTTACATTCAACTGCACTAAGTTTCCAGGAAATTCAGGCTGAATTAATACATTTTCGTTGGTGTTAACGCTTCCCTGTACTTCAAGATAATGGTTGAATGTAGTGTCTTTCAATTTTACAGCGGTAACCAATGCTTCAACTTCTTTGTTCACGTCCAAAGTTGCCAATGCTTCATCGATTTGGGTAAGCTGTAATTGTAATTCGGCTTTTTTGGCAGTTATCGCTTTTACGTCTTTGGATGCAATAATGCTGTCGATTGATTGATTTTTCTCTGATGAGCTGCAGGCAATCAAAAGAATTGAGAGGGTCGTTAATATAAGTGCTTTTTTCATGTCTTTATATTTATATTGAAATCGTTAATTAGTAGTGATTTTTTCTAAACTGGCTTTTTTATTGATAATGTTAACCATTGTCTGCAAATATTTTTGCTGTGCAGTGTACAATTGGCGCTGTGCATCATTAAAGTCAAAACTTGAGGAAAGCCCTTCAGTGAATTTAATCTGCTGCTTTTTCTCAATTCTTTCAGCTAGATTCAGATTGCTTTTGGCAGTTTCATAATCGGCGATGCTGTATTCGTATTCCGTTTTTGCAGTTGCATACTGCAGTTTCAGTCTTTGTTCTGTTTCGCTTAATTGTGTTTTGGCTTGATCCAAAGCAATTTTGGCCTGCTGTGTTCTGGAACTTCTTGCCAAACTGCTGAAAATAGGAACGTTTAGGCTAACCCCAAGATTGGAATAATTGAACCAGTTTTGGTGTTCTGTAAAAAACTGGAACTGATCCTTAAAAGCGGTGTATCCAAAATTTAAATTGGCAGACAATGACGGTAACGCCTTGCTTTTTTCAAGTTTGTATTCCAATGTTCTCTGCTCTTCAAAATTGGTGGCTATTTTGTAGCTGATATTGTTGTTTACATCAAATTCTGTATTGGAAAAAGCAAGATCCATATTTTGAACAGTCAGGACATCCAGCTTGTCGGTCAGCGTGATTTGGTCATTGATGTCAATACCCAAATTAATTTTCAGCATTTTGTAAGTGATGTCCAATAAACGCTTGTTATAATTTAAAGTGCTTTCCAGTGAGGCAAGCGTGATTTCCAGCTGTTCAACGCTTTCTTCTTCGATTAGACCGTTTTTGTATGTGGCTTTTGTATCGTTTAGTGTTTTTTGTAATGAAGCAATGTTTTTTTCCAGGATAGCAATGTTTTCTTGTGCCAATAACACATTGCCATATGAATTGATTACCATTTCCTTGATGTCGATATCCGATCTTTTTTTGGCATTTTCATAATAGGCCAGATAGGTTTTGGAAGCCTGAAGCGCCACTATATACGAACCGTCAAAGATAAGCTGGCTCAACGTGGAGCGGGCAATCATGGTATGTTTTGTTCCAAAGGCAACTTCGGCATATTCTCCCGGATTTCCTCCAAAGAATTCGGCAGGAACGACAGATTTTTGCAAAACAAAATTATTTGTATAATCTACACCGGCATTAATCTGCGGTAAACCCATTGCGGTCGTTTCCCATTTTTTTTCTTTGGCGGCCTCGATATCGCGGCTGGAATTGATCGATGAATAATTGTATTCGATTGCATGGTCTATGGCCTGCTGTAATGAAAAGGAGTGGCTCTTATTCGTGTCCTGGGCATTGACGCCCAAGGCCAAAAGGGTAACGGTAAGAATTAATAGATGCTTCATTATATATTGGTTTTAAGTAATTGTTTTTCAAGTTCGGCGATTCCTTTTGGGGTTGCCATTGCTCTGGTGTGATATTCCAGTGCCTGTAATTCCAGTTTTGTAGCTTCTCTTTCGGAGCTGGTATTTTCTTTGATACTAAAAATTAAGGAGTAATAAAACTTAACATAGATGTCAACATCGAGATCTTCCCTGTATAATTCCTGCTCAATGCCTTTTACAATATTCTGTTTAAAGCACGTATTACATTCGTCCAGTTCTCTGCTCATTACCTTTTGATAGATTTCGGGATAATGTTTTTTTAATTGATAGAGCGGAGAAGTGTCAGTCGCCTGAAACATTTCTTTGAACATTTTCCGAATCTCGAAATTCTCTTCAATAGCGTTGTAGTCTTTGGCAACAATGGTATTTATGATTTCGTGAACGGTTTTGTGAACCATTTCCGTGCTTTCCTCAATCAGTATTTCTTTGTTGCAGAAATATTTGTAAATCGTTTTTTTGGAAATGCACATTTCGCAGGCGATATCGTCCATAGTGACACTTTTAAAACCAAGTTTTAAAAATAAGTCGCTTGCTTTGGATATGATTTTTTCTTTCATTTTTTGGCGTAACTTGTTGGTTAGTGGTTTGTTTTGATGTTGGTTGGTTAATTATAATAGTTTTAATGATGAATAAATTCCAGATTAGCTATCAGCTTAATGTCAGAACCTACTGCGTATCCTCCGTGATAGGAATTGTAATTAAGACCAAAATCCTTACGGCTGATGTTTCCCGTAATTTCAACTGATGCTTTTTGAACGCCGTTGTAGTTGTTGTAACCAATAAATTCGGTGTCCAATTCCACTTCTTTAGTAATGTTTTTGATTGTCAGATGACCTTTCAGGAAATTGATGTTTTTGTTTATTTTTTCGAAAGAGGTCGATTTGAACTGAATAACAGGCGTTTCGTCATAATCAAAAAAGTCAATCAATTTCAAATCAGAGTTTCGGCTCTTGTCGTTTGCTTTCAAAGAAAATTCGATAGAAGCATTTTCCACTTCGTGGTTTTGTATGGCAACGTGACCTTTAAAATTATTTTTGGAACCAGACATATAGTCAATCAATGAATGTCTCGTTTTTATTAATACGTCTGATTCTTCCGAATCAATTTTCCATTCGTTTTCCATGTTACAGTATTTTTGTAATAATTTTGTAAAGCAAATATAGGTAATGGAAACTTAATAAACCAAATAAGTTTCCGTAATTTTAATTCTAATTGTATTAAAAATTAGGCAATTAGCTTTTATTCAAGTTTTGATGAATAAAATATAGGTCAATTATAACGCACAATGCTCCTATAAGTATGTGTAGAAATTTTGTAAGTATTTTTGCTATTGAAAAAAATCAGGAATAAATGATTTCTTCATATAGCTCGAACAATCGTTTCCGTAAATGCAAAACAGCATAATGCTTTCGCGAAAGCAACGTATTGATGGGGATATCCGTTTCTTTTGATATTTCTTTGAATGATAGACCGTCTAATTCGCTTTTTTCAAAAACTTCCCTTTGTTCAATAGGCAATTCTGATAATGCGTTTTCTAGTTCAACCCACATTAAAGAACGTAAGTATTCCGTTTCGGGAGATGGTGACGTTTGTTTACTGAAAAGCATTTCCGAAATATCTTTGAGCACCTCGTCGTCGTTGTTTAGGTAGGAAGGTAATTCTTCTTCATGTTTCTTAATTTGTTTATTGATTATCATGTTGCGGGCAACCCGATACAGCCAGGCAGCTACCTGCTCTATCGGATTCATCGCAGTATCCACTTTTGCCAGTTGATAAAAAACGTCCTGCAAAATGTCTTCCGCATCTTCCTTGTTTGAAACGCGTTTACGAATAAACGCGTTCAAACGTGGCTTATAGGTTGTCACCAGCGTTTCGACATCCTGCTTTTGGCTATTACTCATTTTCTTTTTTGTCGATGTCAGTACTGTCAAAATCAAAATCCCTGCCGCCAAAGAAACGTCTGCGGCCAAATCTTCCGCCGCACATGTGTTCTTTGCGTTTGTCTATAAATTCTTTTTGCTGTTCGGGAGTCATGCTCATCCATTTTTCACGAATACCATTTTTATGGCGCATGCCTCCAAATCCAGAACCGCCATGATGCCCGAAACCACCGAACAAAAGACGTGAAAGCACGAGTAATCCCAATGCCTGCCAAAAACTGATAATTCCTAATCCGAATATGCTTGGAATAAGTGCATTCCACAAGAGCATTACTGCAAAAGTAAATCCTGCACCTGCTCCAATGCCAAGCAATACCATTCCCGCTATTTTAAAACCTTTTCTTTTCATGTTATATTTTATTTGTTTTTTAATTCATTTTAAAGAGCCTCTATTTATGTAGACAAATGAACGCGATAAATATTTTACGGAAATGGCTTTTTTTTTAAATTTTTTTTTAGTCCAGTAAATTTTTCAAAATAAACGGTGCTATTTGTCTCGTATTTTTTGCCTTTAAAAAGAGCAGAATAGCGCAGTCGGGAACCATGACTACTCGCTTTTTCAGAGAAATTAGGATTGAACTATATATTGCAGCTGGTTTTAGCATAAAATAGCCGTTTTTAGATTTTGTTAGCCTTCTTCACTAATATGGATATCCTTAAAATACCTTATTTTCCTAAAATGAAAGAAATAAACAAAATTTACCCTTTGTAAGTTTGTGACTATTATTTTCTATATTTGGAGAAGCATAAAACAAAACAAATTTTCGCCAATCTACCCAAAAATTGGAGTATATGCGGAGGTTTGTTTCGTCAATAAGCGAGTTGTGTGCCATTTTGTACAGAACGGGAATTAAACGAAAGAATAAACATTATAACAAAAATATGCAAGACGAAATTATAAAACACACCAAAAAACTTCACAAAGAATTAAAAAATCCTAAGCACACTTTTGGAGAGAAAGCAAAAGAAATCATCATAGAAATTTTTATAATCGTTTTTGCTGTAACACTCTCAATATGGTTGCACAGTTGGAGTGAACACAAACATCAACAAGAAGAAGTAGCCGTGTTTCTTGGTAATTTAAAGAATGATTTAAAGGATGACATAGAAAGCATCGACATTGAAAAGGAAGCATACCAAAAGTCAAACATAGGCTATGAAAAAATTTTAGCATTAACGACTATCCAACTTGATAGTATTTATAAGTCTAAAAACACGGTTAATTTTCCAATTTATTCACATGGACCAAAAATGAATATTGCTAATTATGAAGGTTTTAAGTCCAGTGGTAAAATTGGCTACATTGAAGACGAAAAATTAAAACAGAAAATCTTGAATTATTACCAAATCTTTGTACCTGCAATTAACGAAGTTGATAAATATTATAATGATTTTCTGTTTAAGTGTTTTGACAAAATGATAGAAAATGCAGATAAACCTGAAGAAAAAATGTATGGAGACCCAAAATTTAAAAAGACAATCGAATTTCTTGTCAAACTAGGTAAGAATAACATAAGGGTTTATGAACAAAACACAAAACCAAGGGCAAATGAGCTTATTAAAGAAATTGAAAAAGAGATGAATAAATAAAAACGGCACACAACCGCCGTTTGGCAATATGGCGGGTTTAGGCTTTATTTAAAGTTGGTTTTGTGCTTGAGAAATTAGTCATTAACCGAAAGTTTAGACTTTCTTAATCTGCAACATCGCCAAACGACCAAACGTTGGCAGACATTTTGACGCAGATAACTAAAAAAACAATTGAAAAATAGATGATTAAAAAAATATTACCTTTTGAAAAATTAATTTATCGTTCTAAATTAACTAAAGAAGAACTTTTAGTACATCTTCAAAATGAAATTGAAGCAGAAAAATCTTTTGGATTTGGCGATAATAATTTTTCATATTCTAAACCTTATATTGGTAAAATATATAATATGAATTTGAAATAAAAAGAGCAATAAACTACAGAAATTCATTTTTACCAATAATAAAAGGTGAAATTCAAAATGATGTTAATGGTTCAAAAATAAATGTAAAAATGAATCTTGTTGAAAGCGTAAAAATTTTTATGATTATTTGGCTAGTAGGTGTTTTTATTGCCTGTTTAGTAACATCATATGCTTTAATTTTTGAAAATGGTTTAAATTCTGAAGGCGGATTTTTTATGCTTATTCCCTTTTTGATGTTAGCAATTGGAATTCTAATGGTTTATTTTGGATTCAAAACTGAAAGCAGAAAAAGTGTAAAAGATTTAGAAGAAATTTTGAAAGCGAAAATATTTGAAATATAAAAAAGCAACCACCAACCGCAATTATAATAGATTTGGGTATTTTGCTAAATGGGAAGTTGGTTTTGCACTTAGGAGGTTTTTAAAAATCCGTAAATAAGTTTTAATTTAGTGCCAAACCTTTTGTTGAAAGGAAAAGTGTGACATTTTAAAAAACAAGGACTATGAAATTAGCAAAAAGCTTACTTTTAATTTTTATTGCAGTAATTACAGTTGTCTTAGTTTACGCCTTGGTTCATTATATTGGGATGAAGGGTTTTTTATTCGCATGGACACTTAACTTCCTGTTGATGTCATGCGTGTTTGCTTTTACTGAAACATTAAAAAGCGAGCTCACTTCCTCATATTATAACGAAAAGACATGGGAACAAAGAGGGAAGATATACGAGTCTTTTGGAATAAATTTTTTCAGGAAATTATTGGTTTGGATTGGTTGGGAAAAACTAAACAAAAAAGCCAACCCAATAGAAAAAAACATCAAAGCTTTAATGCATCTGCATTACAAAACAAAACAATCTGAATTGGGACATATAATTATTTTGATTATAGTTGTGGGGTTCAATATTTACGTGGCATTTAAATTTGGAGTTCTCCAATCTTTGTGGCTGTTAATATTGAACATGTTATTAAATTTTTATCCAATTTTATTGCAGCGTTACAATCGCCCGCGAATAGAAAGGGCTTTAAAATTAAGTAAACGCAGATAGTTTTCCTTTTTATATTGCAGCAAATTTCTTTGCAAATTCATCTACTTCAGTCCAATTAGTATATTCTATAACCGTTTTTGAATTAGTTGGTCCTTTGGTCATAAGCATTATTAATTTTATTAAAAGTCTATCTCTAAAACTGTAAAGTTTGTAATCTAATTTTCCAGGAAAAACAGCTGCAAGTGTTGGTTTCCATTCTATCGAATTGAAAAACTTTATTACATATGGGTTCGTATCAGGTTTGCTTTTCTCAGCTTTGCGTGCGACCAAATTCACAGAAATAAATGCAGTTTTTTTAGAATTTAAAAACTCCGAATTTTCTTTTATAAGTTTTTCTATTTGTTCGTTATGTTTCCCGTACCTTATACTGGAAGCAATAATTATTTTATCAAACGCTGTAATTTCTTGAGTTAAATCATTTACTGAAAAGACATCGGCCAAATGATTATTTAGGATTAAAATATTCTTTATATGACAACAAATTTTTTTCGTCTGACCGTCTACAGATGAATAAATAATTATTGTCCTCTTTTGCATTATTTTTTAATTTACTATTGGTTAAAGTGACGCACAACTTATTATACTAAACAAATCTTTACAAGCTCGCCTGTTTGAGTTTGGAGATGCATTATTTTGTTAATGTAGTATCTTCCAAATATACTCATTCCATTCCCGCTAAAAAAAAAGAAACCGCCAAAAATCAGATTTCTGGCGGTTTCTTTATCACAATTAAATTCAGGTATTATACTGTATGTTTCGGATTAAATCCGTCTTCACTTAATTCTTTATGATCATAATCGGCAACCATTTCGGCTTCATAATCGATTTTTTCATCTTTAGTTAATCTGGCTTTGATTTTCTCCATGATTTCATAAATCACAGGAACAATAATCAGGGTTAAGAATAATGATGAAATCAATCCGCCAATGATTACCCAAGCCAGACCGTTTTTCCATTCGGCACCAGCTCCAGAAGCTAATGCAATAGGGAACATACCAAAAACCATCGCAATTGTCGTCATCAAGATCGGACGCAGACGGGCATGATTCGCTTGGATTAATGCTTTTCTTATGCTTTCACCTGCAGCTCTTCGCTGGTTGGTGTAATCTACAAGCATAATCGCATTTTTACACACCAGACCAATTAACATAATGATACCCAAAATGGTAAATATATTAAGCGTATTATTGGTCAAAGCCAAAGCCAGCATCGCTCCAATGAACGAAAGCGGAATAGCAAACAATACCACAAACGGGTGCATAAAACTGTCATACAAACCTACCATTACCAAGTAAACCAGGATAATAGCGGCCAATAAAGCGATTCCCAAAGTACCAAAACCTTCGCTTTGATTTTCCTGATCACCTCCCCAAATATAGTTTACACCAACTGGTTTTTTCAGCTTGTCTAATTTTGCCTGCCATTGTGTTACAATTGTTCCGGTTGGAACCCCAACGTTTTGCCCTTGAACAGTAACCGAAGCCGATTTATCACGGCGTTCCAATTGGCTAGGCCCTGAACCTTCGGTAATAGCTGCAAATTGAGACAATTTAATCTGCTGTCCTGCACTGTTTACGAAAATCAGATTACTCACATCGGTAATGTTTTTTCTGTCGAAAGCATTGTATTTGATGTTGATGTCATACTCGTACTCACCAGCTCTAAACTTTCCGTCAGTGTTTCCGCTGTATGCAGTCTGCATGGTCATACCAACAGTCTGCAGCGTAAGTCCTAGCGCAGCCATTTTATCACGGTCCACTTGTACATTGATTTCAGGATTTCCGTCTTCAACAGTTAATTTAATTTCGGTTGTTCCAGGAATACTGCGTAATTCAGCTTCGGCTAATTTAGCAAAAGCCATAGCTGCTTCGGTAGAAGGTCCAGTTACAATCAGTCCAAGTTTTGCATTTTCTGCAGTACCAAGAATACCAACCGGCACCGTTTTTACTTTAGCTCCTACTAAGACTTTTTCCAGTTTACGTTTGATTTTTGCTGCATATACCGAAGCATCATCCGAACGTTCTGACTGGTCAATCATTTTTACATCAATCTCTGCTTTGTAAGCAGTAGCTTGTGAAGCTCCCATACCTTCAGAGGTTTGACCTACTGTAGTAATCTGGCTTTTTACATATTCTTCGCTTTTCAAAAAGGCTTCTGCTTTTTGAGTCATAAAGTTGGATTGTTCCAATGAAGCGTCTTTCGGCATTTCGATTTGAACTAAAAACTCACCACTGTCAGAAGAAGCAAAGAATTCTCCTCCAATAAAACCGCCGCCCATTAATCCGATAGTTGAACCAAAAAACAAGACTAAAACTACACCGATTGTTTTGAAATAATGATCCAAACACCAGTTTAATAATTCAGTAACCCAGTTTGTAAAACGAGTTAAAAGACTTTCGAATCCAAGAATGGTTCTTCCAAATATATTTTTACCTTCAATATGTTCCAGTTTTCCAAAACGGGAAGACAGCCATGGAATAATAGTAAACGAAGCCAATAATGACAATAAAGTAGAGATAATAACGGTAACACAGAATTGCGTAATAATGTTTGATACCAATCCAGAACTCATTGCAATTGGTAAAAATACCACCACAATTACTAAGGTAATCGAAGTTACAGTTCCTCCAATTTCGGCAGTACCGTCATAAGAGGCACGGATACGGCTTTTGCCCATTTCCATGTGCCTGTAAATATTTTCCAATACCACAATCGCATCATCGACCAGAATACCAACTACCAGCGAAAGTCCTAATAAACTCATTAAGTTTAGGGTATAACCCAAAAGATAAATTCCGATAAAAGTGGCAATTAATGAAGCCGGAATCGAAACCATTACAATCAGCGAGTTACGAATACTGTGCAGGAAGAACAGCATTACAAAAGCCACCAGGATTACTGCAATCAATAAATCGTGTATTACAGAATCGGCTGCTTCAAGCGTATAATCGGTACTGTCTTTTGCAATTTCTAAAGCAAGCTGAGATGTTTTATAATCCTTCTCCAGTTTAGTGATGGCGCTTTTTAAATCAGCACTTACTGCAACCGCATTCGCATCTGACTGTTTGATAACCTGTAAAATAATTGCGCTTTTTTGATCTACTCTTGAGATTTTTTCTGCAATTTTTTGAGTATCCTGAACATCGGCAATATCATTTAGACGAACTTCAATTCCGTTTTTTGATGAAACTACTAAGTTTCTTAATTCGTCTACACTTTTATATTTACCCGCTAAACGGATTAATATTTTTTGATTTCTTGTTTGAATGTTACCCGTTGGGAAATCCAGATTCGAAGACAAAATGATTTGCTGTACCTGTGGAATTGAAAGTCCGTAACCCTGCATTTTTACAGCATCAAGGTTCACTTGAATTTCACGTTCCTGACCACCAATAATATTTACCTGAGCCACACCCTGTACACGCGATAAAATTGGTGCAATCTTTTTATCAATCAAATCATAAAAAGTTGCTTCGTCCATTTTACCATTGGCACCAATAGTCATAATTGGTAAATCACTCAAGGAGAATTTGGTCAAAGCCGGAGTTTCGGCATCATCCGGTAAATCACTCACGAGCGCATTGATTTTACGCTGCGCATCATTCATCGAAATGTCAATTTTTGCATTTGATGTCAGTGTAACCGATACAATAGATAAGCTTTCGTATGATTTAGAATCGATTTTTTTGATATTTTCTAAAGAAGCAATTCCGTCTTCAATCTTTTTGGTTACGGTATTTTCTACTTCACTTGGAGAAGCTCCAGGGTAAATAGTAGAAATCGTAATTACATTCTGCTCGAATTTAGGAATCAGTTCATAGCCCAATTGGCTGTAGCTGAACAGTCCTCCAAGAGTTAGTATCGTAAAAAGAACGATTACTAACGAAGGACGTTTTATGGATATTTCTGCTAATTTCATATGTTTTTATTTGAAGTAGAGGAACTGCATTAAAGCAATTGATAGTCTCTTAATACTTAATACTAACTACTTAATACTTATTTAATAATTTCTACAGCGTTACCATCCTGTAAGTTGATCTGACCCGTTACAATTACAGTATCTCCATCAGATAATCCATTGATTATTTCAACTTGGTCACCTAAAATTCTTCCTGCTGTTACTTTTTTCAGCTTGGCAATTCCATTTTCAACCACAAAAATCTGATTACTGCTCACACTTCCAACGAAAGCATTTCTAGGAACCACTTTCAATTCTTGTTTTTGTTTTGTTCCAAAGTTTGCTGTTCCGTACATACCGGCTTTAATAGCACTGGCACTGTTTGTGATTTCAATTTCAATAGGGAAATTTAAACTTTCATCAGCTTTTGGAGCGATAAAAATAATTTTTCCTGTAGCCACTTTATCAGGGAAAACACTAGATGTTACTGGTACAGTATTTCCAACTTTCAAACCGGCTACCTGGCTTTCGCTTACGCTGACTTTTAATTTCAATTTAGATACATCAACAATGTCAAACATTTGAGTTGCCGGCATTCCTGTAAGTATAGAACCTGGTTCGATATATCTTTTGTTAATAAATCCTTTGATTGGTGCTTTTACTTTAGTGTCGCCAACGTTGATGTTTGCTTGAGTTAAATTTGACTGCGCATTAGTCAGCTGCAGTTTTGCCTGATCCAATTGCTGTTTTGTAACACCGCCAGTCTGGTATGCGTTTTCGTATCTTGCATAATCGCTTTTTGCATTTTCGTAAGCCGCTTTTGCTGTGTTTGCATTTACATTAATTACGTCGCTTCTGACAATTACCAATGTTTGTCCAACATTTACGTAATCTCCTTCGTCAACCAAAACTTTAATTACTTTTCCTGATTTTTCAGCAGAAAATGTTAGTTCTTGAGTAGGAGCAAAGTTTCCGTTAGCAACGAAGTCTAATGAAATACTTTCTGTTTTTACTTGTGCTGTTTTTACAGAAACGGCTGCGTTTTTTTCGGCAACAATATCAGTCTTAGCTTTGTTTTCTGCCTTGTTTTTAGATAAAACATAACCAATTACTCCTAAGGAAGCAACTATTGCGATTATTGTAAGTATTGTCTTTTTCATGTTAGTTATTTATTAGTGTTTTAAGTTGTCCTTTTGATTTGATTAATGCTACTTCAGCTATTTTATAATTTAAGATTGCTCTGGTGTAATTGTTTTGTGCTTCAAGTGATGCGTTTTGTGCATCCAATAAATCGGTTAATGAGGCTAATCCCTGCAGATAATTGTTTTTAGTGTTTTTCTGAATCTCTTCGGCCAATCTCATGTTTTCTTTTTGATTCGCGATTGTTACATAGTTGTTTTCAATCTGAGCTTTTGCATTTCTGTAATCCAGATCAAGTGAAAGCTGTGTGTCTTTAATGTCTTCTTGAAGCAATTTAATATCAACATCGGCTTGTCTTACTCTAGAACGAGTTCCAAAACCAGTAAAAATTGGTACTTTCAAATTTAATCCAATTGCTGAGTAATCAGACCAATATACTCCTTTGTCAGGTTTTGCAAACCAAGGCATTTCTGGTCCTTGTCCTATATAATTATATCCTGCTACTAATGAAAGTGTCGGGTAATATTCTGCTTTGATGGCTGTTTTTTGGAATTCTAAGAGTTCTTCCTGTTTTTTCAAAAGCAGGTATTCTGTTCTGTTAGTTGTACTTGGAGCTTCTGAAAATGATTCTGGTACTATCTCAAATTGTGTCTGCGGGATATCAAATTTAGTTTCAATTGGCATTCCCATGTAGAATTTTAATGCGTTTTCCTGAAGTTCTATTTGATTTTTCACCTGCTGGCGTTCTGTATCAATGTTTGACATTTTTACGATAATACGGTCTAAATCTGTTTTCTTGGCTAATCCGTTGTCAAATTGTCCTTTTACAATATTGCGGACTTTTGAAGTATTCACATAATTGCTGTCTAACAAAATCAGTCTTTCGCGCTGTACATATACAGAGTAATAATTGTTGGCAACTCTTTCAATAACTTGTTCTTCGGTCAATTGATTGTTGATTTGGTAAAATTCGCGGGTAGAATTTGCCGCTCTCAATCCTGTAAAAACAGATTGGTCAAAAATTGCCTGGCTTAACGAAACCCCAGCTCCTGATGTCCATTTTTGTCCAAATGAAGCTTGAATCGTAGTTCCCGGTGCACCAAAAGCAGAACCGTCAATTACATTGGTCTGTAAAATAGGATTGTAGGTTAAACTTCCATTTGCCGAAATCTGAGGTAAGGCTCTGGAACGGATTTCCTGAATTTTATATTCGCTGTTTTCAATTTCTAATCTTGATTTTTTAGCATCAGCCTTATTTTTTAGCGCATAGTTTATGGCGTCTTTTAAGGTTAAAGTTTGTACTTGTGCATTGGAAGTCAGTCCAATTGTGCACAAAAGTATGAGAATTGTTTTTTTCATTTATGTTTATATATTAGCGTTTTGTAATTGTTTTTCTAGTTCGATGATCCCCTCAGGTGTTGCCATGGCTCTGGTATGATATTCTAAAGCTTCCAATTCAATTTTTCTGGCTTCAATTTCGGAGCTGGTGTTTTCATTAATATGAAAAATCAGGATGTAATAAAACTGGACGTAATAATCAATATTGATGTCTTTTCGATACAAACCTTCTGCAATTCCTTTACTGATATTCTCATGAAAACAGGATTTGCATTGCTGGATCTCAATTTTTATAATGTTATGATAAATCTCTGGATAATGTTTTTTCAGCTGATAAATGGGAGAATTGTCGGAAGACTTAAACATCTCTTTGAACATTTTTCTGATTTCAAAGTTTTCCTTAATCGCATTATGATTTTGTGAAACTATGGTGTCAATTACATAATGCAGATGTTCGTGAACCAGTGTTGTGCTTTGCTCAATCAGCGTTTCCTTATTGCAGAAATACTTGTAAATCGTTTTTTTGGAAATACACATTTCCCCAGCAATATCATCCATAGTGACACTCTTAAAACCTAGTTTTAAAAATAGTTCTGTGGCTTTTGATATAATTTTTTCTTTCATTTTATGGTAACTTATTGCAGTTAAAACTTAAAATTTGTTGATACAGTAAAAGTTAGTTGTTAAATGAGTTTTGGTTTTTATATTTATAAGAGCTGGTTATTCTTAATGCGTGAATTCTAAATTGGCGATAAGCTTTATATCCTTGCTTATTGGCATGCTTCTGTTTTGTCTGATCATTTTGTAATCAAGACCAAAATCTTTGCGGTTAATGTTTCCAGTAATTTCAAAAGATGCTTTTTGAACACCGTTGTAATTGTTGAATCCAATAAATTCGGTATCGAATTCAACCACTTTAGTAATGTTTTTAATAGTTAATAATCCTTTCAGAAAATTTATGTTCTTGTTTATTTTTTGAAAAGAAGTGGATTTAAACTGTATCACTGGTGTTTCGTTTTTATCGAATAAATCAGAGAGCTTCATATCGCTGTTTTTTTCAGACGAAGTATTTTTTTTGTCATTTATGTTTAATGAAAATTCTATTGAGGCATCTTCAACTTCATTATTCTGTATTGCAACGTGCCCTTTTAAATTGTTTTTGTTTCCAGGCAGGTAGCCTATTAGAGAATGTCTAGATTTTAGTATAACGTCTGATTCATTAGAATCAATAGCCCATGCATTTTCCATGATGATTAGTTTTAGTAATTGTGTTTCCTAATTTTTTTGTTTTTTGATTTTTAAAATATATTTTGGAAACTTTGAACACTTATAAAGTTTCTTATGTTCTACAAATGTAACAAGGAAACTTTAAAAACCAACAAAGTTTCCGATGTTTTTTTTCGATGCATATCATAAATAAAAATTATAGTGCCATTTTCCAGTAATTTACAATTCAATAATTCACATTTGAATTGTATCTTTGAGGCTTATATTCGAACCGAAAAAACTTCGGAAAAGTAAACGAGACCTTATTTTATGCACGCGATTCATCAGTATCAAGAATTTTTTATTACTTATTTAGAAAGTCAAAAAATTAATAAAGACCCAAAGAATCTATATGAACCAATAGATTACATATTGAGTTTAGGAGGAAAGAGAATGAGACCTGTATTGACTTTACTGTCTGCAGAAGTATTTGATGCCGATTATACAAAAGCACTTCCTGCCGCCATGGCTGTTGAAGTTTTTCATAATTTTTCGCTGGTGCATGATGATATTATGGATGATGCTCCTCTAAGAAGAGGAAAACAGACGGTTCATGAAAAATGGGATATCAATGCCGGAATCCTTTCGGGCGATGCGATGCTGATTTTAGCTTACCAATATTTTGAAAAATATGAGCCAATCGTTTTTAAAGATTTGGCAAAGTTGTTTAGCAAAACGGCTATCGAAGTTTGTGAAGGACAGCAATGGGACGTAGATTTTGAAACTCGTGCCGATGTTACGATTCCGGAATACCTGAAAATGATCGAATATAAAACTGCAGTTCTAGTTGCTGCAGCCATGAAAATGGGAGCAATTATCGCCGATACTTCTGTCGAAAATGCTAATCTGATTTATGATTTCGGACTCAATTTAGGATTGGCTTTCCAGCTGCAGGATGATTATTTAGATGCTTTTGGAGACCCTGAAACTTTTGGGAAACAAGTAGGTGGAGATATAATCGAAAACAAAAAAACGTATTTGTATTTAAAAGCTTTAGAGTTCTCAACTCCTGAAAAAGCTTCAGAATTAGAAAAATTATTCAGTTTACAGCTGGAAGATAATTCAGAAAAAATAGAAACTGCAAAAACTGTTTTTAACGAATCCGGAGCATCAAAAGCTACTCAGGAAGCAATTGAAATGTATACTTTTAAAGCTTTTGAAACGTTGGATAAAATGACCATTTCAGAAGAGAAAAAGAATATTCTAAAAACTTTTGGTGAAAACCTGATGGGAAGGAAAGTTTAATAATATCAATTGCAAAAATCAATATCAATAACAATTTTGAGAGTTGAATTTTGCCATTGAAATTGCCATTGTCATTGAATCTTGCCATTGATATTACCATTGCCATTGCCATTGAATTTTGAAATTGTAAATATGTTTATAGCGCCAAAAAATACTGAGTCATTGCTTGTTGAAGCTCAAGCTGAAACATTGTACCTGAAATTAATCGAACAAATCAATAAGGATTTTAATTTGGCCAATGAAGGAGTTGATTTCCCTTTGAGCATATCGCCCGAAGAATTAAAAATCCAATTGCACGAGAAAATATATAGAATGATTCAGTACAAATTTGCTGAATATCTAAATCTGCTTTATATCATTGATGTTTCCGAAGATCAAATAAAAAAATTAGATGGTTCTGATTTGGTTATTCTAGCTGAAGATGTTTCTTTTTTAATCCTAAAAAGAGAATGGCAAAAGGTTTGGTTCAGGAATAAGTATAAATAAGCCTCTAAGAATCTAAGTTGCTAAGCTTCTAAGGTTTTTGAGATTTTGACTTGTAAATTAGTTTAGAAGCTTTAAAAAATGTTTTGTTGTGTAATGTATTCTTTGAACAATTTAACTTAGAAACTTAGCATCTTAGAAACTTAGTAACTTTGATTAAAAATATGCTCTCACAAAAGGCACAAGCGCATCGCCATATACATTGTCATTTTCGTCAAATAAGACATTATAGGCAAGTCCCACGGTTACATTTCCAGTACGGTAACCTGCTCCAAGAAACAAAGCTGTATTCCAGAAATTATCGGTATAACCGTTATAGCCATTATAGGCTTCATAATGATTGTTAACATAAGACTCGTTTAAGTTTATCGAAAACTGAATCTCAGGAATTGGATTGATGAAGGTCAAGAAACTTATGCCATAAATTCCGGAATCGTAATAACCTTTAGAAGAAACATAACTTGCCTGAAGCCCTATACCGGTTGCCAAATACGGATTTACATTATAAATGGCACTGGGCGCAACAGTAATATCAGTGTAACCGCTGCCAAAACTTAATCCTAATCCGCCTCCAAATTGTACTTTTTGCCAAAAAGGATTTCTCGCCGGAGGCATTTGCTGGTATTGAGCTATTACGTTTTCGTAAAAGAACAGGGTGAAAAAGATGAAAAGGTACTTTGTTAGGGAAGAAAAGGGTGATTTTTTCATACTTCTGGCTTTTTTTAACAAATTTTTACGTAAAAGTACGTAAAAAAATAGATTTAAATAATTTGCTTTATTGTATTTTTGCCGAACTATTTAACAAAAGTATATTCAATAACAATATTATGGATAGGTTTTCATTTTTAAACGCAGCGCATACAGAATTTTTTGCTCAATTATACGATCAATATTTAGAAAATCCAGACAGCGTAGAACCAAGCTGGAGAAGTTTTTTTCAAGGTTTTGACTTTGGAATGACTACTTATAATGATGAAAATCCAGTTCAGCGAATTGTTGAATATGTAGAAAGCAATGCTGACTGCAGTTTGGTTTCGGATAAACTGCAAAAAGAATTCAATGTTTTAAAGTTAATTGATGGATACCGCACCCGCGGACATTTATTCACAAAAACGAATCCGGTTCGTGACCGCAGAACATATAGCCCGACTTTGGATATTGAAAACTTTGGATTAACGACAGCTGATCTTTCAACCGTTTTTGATGCAGCTCAGGTAATTGGTGTTCCACCGTGTTCTTTGCAGGATATTGTAGCGCGCCTTGAAGCTATTTACTGTCAGTATATTGGGGTTGAATATATGTATATCAGGAATCCTGGTGTTGTAAAATGGATTCAAGACAAATTGGGCGTAAACAATAACCAGCCTAATTTCTCTGTTGAGGAAAAGAAAACAATCTTAAATAAATTAAATCAAGCAGTTTCTTTTGAGAACTTTTTGCATACCAAATATGTTGGGCAAAAACGTTTCTCATTAGAAGGGGGAGAATCTGTAATTCCAGCTCTTGATGCTTTGATTGAAAAAGCTGCCGAAAAAGGAGTAGAGCAGTTCGTAATGGGAATGGCTCACCGCGGGCGCTTGAATGTCTTGGCTAACATTTTCGGAAAATCAACTCAGGACATCTTTGGTGAATTTGACGGAAAAGATTACGATCAGGAATACTTTGACGGAGATGTAAAATACCACTTAGGTCTTACTGCTGATAAAGTAACTAAGTCGGGTAAAAAAATAAACATCAATTTAGCTCCAAATCCTTCGCATCTTGAAACAGTAGGTGCAGTAATCGAAGGAATTACAAGAGCTAAACAAGATAAATATTTCGCAGACGATTTTAGTAAAGTTTTGCCGATTGCCGTTCACGGTGATGCTGCAATTGCAGGGCAGGGTATTTTGTATGAAATCATTCAAATGTCATTGCTAGACGGATACAAAACTGGCGGTACAATTCACATCGTAATCAATAACCAGGTTGGTTTTACAACTAACTACTTGGATGCTCGTTCATCTACTTATTGTACAGATGTTGCCAAAGTGACGCTTTCGCCAGTATTGCACGTAAATGCAGATGATGCAGAGGCTGTTGTACATGCTATGTCTTTTGCGTTGGATTACAGAATGGAGTATGGCCGTGACGTATTTATCGATTTATTAGGATATAGAAAATATGGTCATAACGAAGGTGACGAACCTCGTTTTACACAGCCTGTTTTATATAAAATCATTGCAAAACATCAAAACCCTAGAGACATTTATGCCGAGAAATTATTGGCAGAAGGCGTTATCGATGCTTCTTTTGTAAATGCATTAGAAAAAGAATACAAAGCAGATCTTGAAGAAAATTTAGAAGCTTCCCGTAAAAAAGACTTGACTATCATTACGCCGTTTATGCAGAATGAATGGAAAGGATTCAATCAGGTTTCTGATGATGTGATGCTTCAAAAAGTAGATACTTCGTATGCTAAAGAATCATTAGATTCTATTATCAAAACGGTATCAACTTTGCCGTCTGACAAAAAATTCATTAACAAAATAACTAAAATTGTTACTGATAGAAAAACAGGTTACGATAACAACACTGTTGATTGGGGAACGGCCGAAACATTAGCTTATGGTTCACTTTTGAGTGAAGGATTTGATGTTAGAATCTCAGGCCAGGACGTAGAGCGTGGTACATTCTCTCACCGTCACGCTGTAGTTAAAGTAGAAGATTCTGAAGAAGAAGTGATTTTGTTAAACGCTATAGAAAACAAAAAAGGTAACTTTGGTATTTTCAATTCACATTTATCTGAGTACGGTGTTCTTGGTTTTGATTATGGCTATGCCTTAGCAAATCCAAATGCACTAACTATTTGGGAAGCACAATTTGGAGATTTTAGCAATGGAGCACAAATTATGATTGACCAGTATATTTCTTGTGGTGAAGATAAATGGAATAATCAAAACGGTATTGTTTTATTGTTGCCGCACGGATATGAAGGACAGGGAGCAGAGCACTCTTCAGCAAGAATGGAGCGTTATTTACAGCTATGTGCAAGACACAATATGTATGTTGCCGATTGTACAACGCCAGCGAACTTTTTCCACTTGTTGAGAAGACAAATGAAAACAACTTTCCGTAAGCCTTTAGTGGTATTCTCTCCAAAGAGTTTATTGCGTGATCCAAGATGTGTTTCTACTGTAGAGGAATTAGCAGCTGGAAGTTTCCAAGAAACTATCGATGATGAAACAGTTAACAAGAAAGATGTGAAAACATTGGTTTTCTGTACAGGTAAATTCTATTATGACATTGTTGCCGAAAGAGAAAGCAATGGTAGAAAAGATGTTGCTGTAGTTCGTATTGAGCAATTATTCCCTTTCCCAGCAGAACAGATCAAAGCAATTATCGCTAAATATCCAAATGCTGACGATTATGTTTGGGCACAGGAAGAGCCTAAAAACATGGGAGCTTACAGCTTTATGCTGATGAATTTCGACTTTATCAAATGGAGATTGGCTTCATTAAAAGCATATGCAGCGCCAGCTTCTGGAAGTTATACAAGAGCAAAACGCCGTCACGCAGATGCTATCAGAATGGTTTTCGATAAAAATCTATTTAGATAATAAGGAGCTATTTCCTGCTGTCCACTGTATCTTTTTATTTTTAAAGAAAAAATAAAAAGGATGCCGTTTCCATCAGGGCTAGAAAATAAAATGAACAAGTGTTCTTTCAAGAACGATTTAGAATATAAAATTCATAATTTAAAATAATAAGACATGATTTTAGAAATGAAAGTCCCATCACCAGGGGAATCAATCAAAGAAGTAGAAATTGCAACATGGTTAGTTAAGGACGGAGATTATGTAGAAAAAGACCAAGCTATTGCTGAGGTTGATTCTGACAAAGCAACACTTGAATTGCCAGCTGAAATGAGCGGAATTATCACTCTAAAAGCAGAAGAAGGCGATACAGTAGCAGTTGGGGCAGTAGTTTGTCTTATTGATACTGACGGTGCAAAACCAGCTGGTGGTGCACCAGTAGCAGCTCCAGTAGCTGAAGCTCCAAAAGCAGCGCCTGCACCAGTGGCACCAGCTCCGGTAGCTGCAGCACCTGCACCAGCAGCATCTTATGCAGCAGGAACGCCGTCTCCAGCAGCTAAAAAAATATTAGACGAAAAAAATATAGCTCCAGCAACAGTATCAGGAACTGGTAAAGGCGGAAGAATAACTAAAGATGATGCTGTAAACGCAGTGCCATCTATGGGAACTCCAACAGGAGGAAACCGTGGTTCTGAGCGTACTAAATTATCAATGCTACGTCGTAAAGTAGCTGAAAGATTAGTTGCAGCTAAAAACGAAACAGCAATGTTAACGACTTTCAACGAAGTTAACATGACGCCAATTAACGCAATCCGTAATGAATTTAAAGATGCTTTTAAAGCAAAACACGGCGGACTTGGTTTAGGATATATGTCATTTTTTACTAAAGCTGTTACTAGAGCTTTAGAATTGTTTCCAGACGTAAACTCAATGATGGATGGAGATTATAAAATAGCTTATGATTTTGCTGATATTTCAATCGCGGTTTCAGGACCAAAAGGATTGATGGTTCCTGTAGTTCGTAATGCTGAAAACTTGACTTTCCGAGGCGTTGAAGCTGAAATTAAAAGATTAGCACTTAGAGCTCGTGACGGACAGATTACTGTTGATGATATGACTGGAGGAACATTTACTATTACAAATGGTGGTGTTTTTGGATCTATGTTGTCTACTCCAATTATCAACCCTCCTCAATCTGGAATCTTAGGAATGCACAACATTATCGAGCGTCCAATTGCTGTAAACGGTAAAGTGGAAATTCACCCAATGATGTATGTAGCTCTTTCTTATGACCACAGAATTATTGATGGACGTGAGTCTGTAGGTTTCTTGGTTGCTGTAAAAGAAGCTTTAGAAAACCCATTAGAATTATTGATGGGCGGAAATGCTAAAAAAGCATTGGAATTGTAAATCATAATTTTCAATATTAAAAATCCCAAATTCCAATTAAGGAGTTTGGGATTTTCTTTTTATATTCGACAACGAATAGAAGAATTATGAAAATAAAATTAATGTTGCTCGTTGTAATTTTTGGCTTAGGTTATGTTTTCGCAAATCCGCCAGCCAAAAAACGTATTTTAGTTTATACTAAAAATGGCAAAGGTTATGTTCATCAAAATATTGCTGTCAGTGTAGAAGCCTTAAAGAAAATTGGTCAAGCAAACAACCTGATTGTTGATGTTTCAGATGATCCGGCAGTAATGACTGCCGACAATTTAGCAAAGTACAGCTGTCTTGTTTTCTCGAATACCTGTAATGAAATTTTTGATACGGAACTGCAAAAGCAAGCACTTGTTGATTATATTCATGCCGGCGGATCTTTCGTAGGAATTCATAGTGCCTCCGATTCTGCAAAATCCTGGCCTTGGTATGCAGCAATGATAGGAGGAAAATTTAAATCACATCCTGCTTTTCAGTCTTTCGAAATAAAAGTGATTAATAAAAGCCATCCTTCGACTTCGATGCTGCCTGAAACATGGAGAAAAGAAGACGAATGTTACTATATGAATGACCTAAATCCGAATATTCATGTACTTTTAGCCGCAGATTTAAGAACCGTAAATGATAGCGGAAAAGATGTTTACCCCGGACGTGTTTTTGGTGACTACTTCCCTTTGGCTTGGTGTCATGAATTTGAAGGAGGCAGAGTATTCTATACCGCTTTAGGACATGATAGTAAAGATTATATCGACCCTGTGTATCTTGAGCATCTTGCAGGAGGAATTTTGTGGGCATTGGGAGAAGATGCTAAAGAATCACATTCGAAGAAAAAATCAAGAAAATAGTAACCTAAAAAATACTATTACAGTTGTAAAAATCTTTTAGTAGTTTTCAATTTTCTCGGATTACGAAATTACAATCTAATCAATACTTATTCATGGCATCAAACAAAAAACAGGCTGCTATCGGCTTTATCTTCATCACAATGTTAATCGATATTACAGGCTGGGGAATTATTATTCCGGTTATTCCAAAATTGATTAAAGAATTAATACATGGTGATGTTAGTGAAGCGGCAAAATACGGCGGTTGGCTAACATTTGCGTATGCGATAACCCAATTTATGTTTGCGCCTTTAATTGGTAATTTGAGTGATAAATTTGGGCGAAGACCCATAATCTTGATTTCGCTTTTTGCTTTTTCGCTGGATTATATTTTGCTGGCATTTGCGCCAACGATTACATGGCTGTTTATAGGAAGAATAATTGCTGGATTAACCGGAGCAAGTATTTCAACCGCTTCGGCGTATATAGCCGATGTGAGTACGCCTGAAAATAGAGCCAAAAACTTCGGAATGATTGGAGTGGCTTTTGGCCTCGGATTTATAATCGGTCCTGTTATTGGAGGTGTTTTGGGGCATTACGGATCCAGAATTCCGTTTTATGCGGCAGCTATTTTATGCATGCTGAATTTCTTATACGGTTATTTTATTTTACCCGAATCATTATCAAAAGAAAACAGAAGACCAGTGAATTTAAAAAGAGCCAACCCGATTGGTGCGTTTTTGAATTTAAAAAAATACCCTTCGCTATATGGATTATTATTCGCTTTGTTTCTGATTTATGTTGCATCGCATGCGGTCGAAAGCAACTGGAGTTATTTCACGATGTATAAATTTAGCTGGGGCGAAAAAATGGTAGGGATTTCACTGGGCGTTGTTGGTGTTTTAGTAAGTCTGGTTCAGGGAGGATTAATACGATGGACAAGCCGAAAACTAGGAAATGAAAAAAGTATTTATGTTGGAATGACTTTATATACTATTGGAATGTTTTTGTTTGCTTTTGCTTCCGAAAGCTGGATGATGTTTCTCTTTTTGATTCCGTACTGTCTTGCTGGAATCGCCGGGCCATCTTTGCGGGCTATAATTACGAATCATGTTTTGCCAACCGAACAAGGCGAAATTCAAGGGACAATTGCAAGTTTAATGAGTGCCGCAACTATTATTGGACCACCAGTAATGTCCGGTCTTTTTTATTATTTTACACATAAAGGTTCGCCATTTGAATTTGCAGGAATGCCATTTATTCTTGGTGGTTTACTGATGGCAGTTAGTGGAATTATATCTTATTTTGCACTGAAAAAGTATGCTGTTTCAAATACAAGCAATGATTAAAGTAATCAATTATTCCTATACTCTTCATTAAGATATCTGCGCCAAAGATGCCACATAGGATAAAATATATTTTAGCAGTATAAAACTTTCTTTTTAAGCAAGTTTTTATTTATACTTGCATTTCAAAAATCTACTCAAAATATGAAGAATCAAGTCAAAGTATTGTTGCTTTCTGCAATGGTTTTATTTTTTCAAAACAGCTTTTCGCAAAAGAAAAAACAAAAACAAAAAAGCAAACCTCAAACCGAAACGATAAAAGGTGATCCACAGCCAGATGTAATGCTCGTGGTGGATGAAGCACCAGTATCAGTTGAAGAGGTACCGCGTATAACAGAATTACGCTCAGATGGGAATTATGGACGCTATGCCACTGAAAAAATAAACGAGGAATCGATTTGGTTTTATGATAAATACAACAGCAATTATAAATTTGGAATCAAAAAAAGAGACCAGGTTCTTTTACCAGCATTATTCGAGAGAAAGACATATCCGGCTGTAAGCGACGGTAATTCTTTTCCAATAGGAATTGGAAATAATTACGGGCTTTACAATGTTGAAAAAGAAATTTGGGAAATCCCTATGATTTACTACTCTTTGAATCACATTGGAAACGATATCTTTTCGGCACGTACAAAGAATGGCTATTATGGAGTAATAAGCAGAGACAATAAAGTGCTGATTCCTTTTAAATGGGGCGAAATCAGTACTGTTCCCGGAGTAGAGAACTATTTTATTCTGCAGGATAAAAAAACCAACCTTAGAGGTTTATATAGTCTTTTGAACGGTAAATTCATGATTCCTTGTGAATATCAATACGTACAGACTGTTGATAACAGCAATTATTTTAAGGTTGAAAATGAAAAAGGATCTAATTTGGTTACGATCGATAATAAGCCAAAATTCAAAAAATGGTACACTCAAATTAACAGCGTTAGCAGCAGTAAAAATTTTATTGTAAAGCTGAATGACAGAATGGGGATTATTGATGAAAATGAAAACATTGTTTTGCCAATAGAATACAAGGATATTAAAACTTATCCTTATAATGACGGTTCATTTTTGGCTGTCAATAAAGATGGAAAATACGGTTGTGTGTTAATCAACGGAAAAGTTTCTCTGCCATTTGAATACGACCAGATTAACACCAGTTATTCCAATAGTCTGAAAACTACCAAAAACAATAAATGCGGTTTGATACAAGTAAACAGTGGTACTCCTACGGAAATTGTTACTTGTGAATATGATAATATCAATATTGAGAACGAAACATTTATTGTAGAAAAAAACAATCTGTTTGGAATGCTTGATTCCTTCGGGAAATTAATCGCTCCCTGCGAATATGAATCCATAGACAAGGTTGTAAGCAAGAACAACAACTATTCCAGTAGTTTTGTCTTTATTGCCAAAAAGAACAAGAAATTTGTTTTGCTGGACAAAAATGCACAGCAGATCTCAGCAATTGCATATTCTAATATTTCTCCTGTTACTTTTCTGAATAAAAGCGGCTCTTATTATGATGAATCAAAATTTAGTTATTTGATGTGTCTTAACAATAATAAAGCAGGTCTTTTGGATATGATGGGACAGCAGGTAATGGAATCTAACTACGAGGAAATTGTGGGAGAGAACAATAATATTTTACTCGTAAAACAAAAAGGAAAAATTGGAGCATACAATCTGCTTACTAAAACTGAAACACTTCCTTGTGTTTATGATCAGATAATACTGGATGCAAACGGTAATTATGGAGTTAAAGGAAAAGAAATTTTCACAATAGATTTGAATGACAACACAAAAACGGTAAAATTGTAATTCATTTAATTTTCAATACTAAAAATCCCAAATCCCTTTAAAATGGAATTTGGGATTTTTTTATTGATAGGAAACCCAGATTACTTCAAATACAGACAATGATTAAAATAATCAATAATTCCTTTGCCTTTCATCAAAACATCAGCACCAATAATGCCGTGTACGGGTTTTACTTTGTATTGGCTTAAAGCTTCATTGACATGTGATAAATCGAAGATAACGAGATTCAGTTTGCTGTTTTTCCATTTGTTTAATTGGAGTTTGTTGTTGGATGACATTTGTGTCAGCATACCTGTTGCGCCAGCTCCCGAAGCTTTGGTTTTGGAATTTTTAGCCTCCAATGCAAAATGTTCGATACTTTCAAATCCCACACAGCTGTTGGAAGCGCCAGTATCCAGTATGAAATTCCCTTTTACGCCATTTATCTTGGCCTTAATCAAAAGATGCTGGGTTTTGGTGATTTTAAATTTAACTTTTTTATAATCTGTCTTTTTTAGTTTTGCGTGTAAGTTTTTCATGCTAAGTGCTATTGTAAGAAGTAAAAATAGTATTCTTAACGTTATATCTTCTTTTTAAAAATTGTTTTTTCTTTTTGAATACGTCTTGTAATGAGTTTGAATAATACAAAACCTCCAATAAGTATGGCAGTAATGACAATCCCGAGCAGTAAATAGTTGTTTTTGTCTTTGTTTTCAATATCGCCATAATATACAAATGAAGCCCAATAATAAGGTGATTTTTTAGCATTTGAAATGTTTTTGTTATTCAGAAAATCAAGTTTAGCCTGATGATTGGCTTCAAAATAAGAATTGTTTTTTTTAATGTTTTTATAGAAATCACCCATAAATATTGAAGTGGTATAATCATTTACTTTCCATAGAGAGAATAATAAATTTTGCGCTCCTGCAAACTGAAAACCTCTGGCAATACTCATCGATCCTTCGGATTTGTAGAATTTGCCAATTCCTGTTTCGCAGGCACTTAAAACCACCAAATTGGGAGAAATATTCATGTGATATAATTCGGAATACAGCACTTCCTGATCATAAAATTTAATAGATGCTGGTGTTACAACATCGCCTGCGTCGGCGTGAGTGGATAAGTGTAATATGGAATAAGCTCCTGCATTATTTTTAAAATTTTGATAAGTAGCATTACTGTTTTTTAAAAATTTTCCTTTAAAACTATTTGTGATGGATTCTAATTCATTTTTAGAATAAGTTAATGTATAGTCTGTGTTTTCAAATATGGGAAAAACACCCAAAACTGTTTTCTCTTTTGGTATAAATCGCTTAGCGTTTAAATAAAAAGCAGCCGAACTATTATAGACAACGTTGAAATCATTTAGCAAATAATGCATTTTTGCAAAATTTGTTGTGTTGGATTCCTTGGTAATTAAAGCTTCAAATGGCAGGAGATTTAGAATTCCATCAGGTATAATGATAAGGTTTTTATCGTCAGTTTGCTTTGGTAATAAAAGAGTTTTATAAGCCTTTGCAGCGGTTTTAGTGTATTCGCCTATGTCGTTTGTAATGAAATTTGGGTCATAAAAAAGACTGATAAAGTGAAATATTGATTCACCGCACATTTGACCAACACAAAATGATTTCAATGAAATCTGATTGTTTTCAAGTGTGAAAACATATACTTTTTTAGAACCGAAAAAATATTCCACCATAACAGCATCTTCTTTATTTAGTTTGGTAAATAAATCGGATGTATTGATGACTGCATTGGTTGGTAATTTCTTTTCTTTCTGCGTTTCTTTTAATAGCAGCATCAATTGGTTCTGTTTTTTGATGGCTTCATTTATTTTTGAAACATTTGCTAAATCTCCTTTTTGTTGTTCTTTAGTTATAACAGTATTCCAGTTTTGTAATTGTTCCAGCAGGAGTTTTTCTTTTCTAGAAATGGTTTTGTTGTTAATTAAATGCTGTTTTAATACAATAGATTTTGTTTTCTCTACCAGCTGAAAGGCTTTGTCGATATAAATCGAATTTTGCGATTTATCGAATAAAGACTGATAAATTTCAATGCATTTTTCGATGCGGTTTCTATTTCTGGTTTGGATTATAATTTTCGATTTTTCATATAGAATGAGAGATTGAAATAGCTCCTCAATATGAAAAGCAAGTGTATAACTTTCTAATGCTTTATGGGGTTGTTTCTTGATAGTAAACAAATCAGCCTGAAGATCCAGCGCATCGAGCAAAACGGTTTCAGAATAAAGAGAATTTTTGTTAGGTAATACTTTTTTTTGGCTGGAATAATTAGGAATTAGTATGCTGTAAACGGTCTGAAGCAGTTCTTGAGCTTCGGCCAATTTATTTTGTTTAAGTAAAATAGCTGCTTTTTCTAAATAAAAATTTGCTGTTTTTCTAGGTTCTTTGTTTGGCAAATTATCAAAAACGGTTTTGGCTTTTTCAAAATAATCAGATGCTGTTTTTGTATCGAATATTAAATTAAGTCTGTATAAATTAAGATAGGTATTGTATAAGGATTCTTGTTGGTTTTTGTCTTTTTTTAATAATGGAATTGCATTTACAAAAGCCCGTTCAGCCTCAGAATGGTCTTCGTTTATGTTTCTCAGTATATAATTTGTGCCTAAATTATTGTACAAAAGTCCTTTTTGCGTGGATGTTATTTTTTCTAATTGAATAGTTGTTTGGAGTAAATCAATGGCTTCATTTATCCTTCCGGAGTTTTGATATACATTAGATAAATTAAGAATGGCTGCAACTTTTTGCGATTCGTTTTTTTGGGTGGTAGCAATAAAATAATATTGTTTGATGGTATTTTCAGCATTTTCATAATCACCCATCAAGGTGTACAGATTTCCAAGCGGTTTCAGGCAGTATTCAATTATATCATAATCGGATAGCTGATAGGTTTGATATGTTTTCCATGCTTTTTCATAGCTGGCAATGGCTTGATTTGTTTTTCCGAATATATTTTCAAAATACCCTTTATTACAGTTAAGAACAACGATAGACAGCAATCCCTCTTTTGTTTTTTTGTCTTGGCTTTTCCAAAAAAGAGTTTCAACAGTATTGAGATTTTTAATGCCTTCCAATGTTGGGTTGGCGACAAAATAATCGACAGCATCATAAGTTATGTCTTCTTGACGCTGTTTTTGCCCATAGAGAGTCATAACTGTAAAAAGATAAACTAGTATGCTGTTTTTTATCATAACATTTTGGCAGTCTGACATTTGGAAAATAAAATGTTTAAAATTTAAATATTGGAAAACGAAACCTTGCTTTTCTTGGCATCAAAATCTAAAACTTCCAGATACCATACAACTGAATATAATTGAAATTATTGTCAAAATTGAGAACATATCGAGCTCCAAAACTTGGTCCAATTCGGGCAAAACCTGCTGTGAAATCAAATAACAACCCTGATTTTAATTGAGTAAATGAGTTTGTGACTGTATTTGTGGTATATTCCGTCCGCAAGAGAAGCTTGTCTGTAGGGCCTTCGTAAATTTCGGTTTTTATGTTTTGAGTCTGCTTTTCGGAAACATTCATATTGATTTGAAGTCCTGCACCAACTCCAAAATAGGTCGAAATATTGTATCGAAACAATACCGGAATTTCCCAATTGATATTTTTGTTTTCAATCGATGTGGTGATGCGGTTTAAATTCACTGTGCCATTGCTTTGATCTCTTGTATCGGTAGTCGTTGTCTCTGCTTCATAGGAAGTGATACTGTTTAAAAATTCGGCCTGCATGTAATAGCGATAAGATTTAAACGGAGAGATTGTCGCTCCCACAAAATAACTTTTGGAATTGTCTAAATTAGAATATATGTTGTAACCGGCTTTGGCTCCAATGGATATTCCGGTAGTAAATCGGGTAGTGGCATAATTGGTAATAATGGGTTCGTTTTTGTCAAAAATTATAGCCGTTCTGCTTTTGGTTTTTATTTTATGAAAATCCTCGTTGAACTTCATGGAGTATTTTACAAAGCCTTTGGTACTGTCTATTTCTTTTACGTTTTTCTGATTGCTTCCGGGTAAATAGATGTTTCTAAACACAAAAAATATTTGTTTGCTTTTCACGATAGTGTCCAAACAGCTTACGGTTGGAGTTTCGCCTTTGGGACAAATAGGACATTCGGGATACATACCTTCAATTTTTAAAGTTTTTTTGTCAAACATATCTGGAATATCAGTTTCGAGCTGAATTTTTCTTGCCGGCCCTTCTCCGTTGTTTTGAAAACGGGTTTTAAATTTGACTCTTTTATAACGGACAAATCTATAATTCAGGAAACTGCCGTTGGAACCCATTTTGTTGGGATCGTGCGAAGTGACAATTTCCATTTCGAGATTTTTTATTTTATGGTTTTTGAAACTTCGGTTGGGGACATAAATAGACCGCATGGTTATGGTAGCACTCGTGTCTTTGATCATTTCGGGAGTGGTTTTGAAAGTGTAAAAAACATTTCGGGTTTCTCCTGGGTTGTGATTGTCTATTTCTAAAATGGAAACATTTTTATAGCTGTTTTTCGCTTTTAATAAAGTAGAATCTAAGTCGGTTTCGTTGGTGGTTTCTTTATATTTTTTGGCGAAAGCCAAAGTTTGACTTGACGTCACATAACGATTTGAATTATCAATATCATCCGCTGAAACGATATTGTTTTCTTCTACAGTTCTTTCTCCTGCATAAGACCTTGTTTCCTGTAAGTCGAAATTGTTGATTTTAAATTCTTTTTCGTTGTAAAAAAGATAGAGTTTTCCGTTGGTGACATAGTTTTCCAAATTTTGATAACTCACAATCACTTGCATTTCCTGTACTGGAATGGGGTCGCAGTTTTTTTGAATTGATAATCCATTTTGTTCCGCAATTGAAGCAATATCTTTGTAGCTGCTGTCTTCAATGTCATTGACTACTACTTTTTTGGGACGTGTAGCAGGAGGTTTTCCGTTGTCATAATTATTGGTTACGGCAAGTCTTGCTGTATAAGTTCCTTTGTTTTTATAAACATGTTTAGGTTCGGCTTCTTTGCTGTAATGGCCATCGCCCATTTCCCATAAATAGGAATAACTTGGTTTTGGTGCGCCGGCAATAGGAATTAACGGCGGTGTTTCTGGTTTGAAAGTGACTAAATTTCCTTTTTGATCGTATCCAATATTGGCTCTTCGGGTAATGGTATCTTTTACTTTTACTTGCGCGTAAAACGGCAAAGCAACTGTCAGAAAAAATACTAATAGTGATTTGTTCATATTTGGTTATTTTGGTCGGTCAATATTTTTGGAACCTTTTAAAATGTAATTTACGTTCAAATAATCTTTAAAAGTAAAAAAAAGCGGTGAGCAAATCACCACTTTTTCTTATTAATTGAATCTGTAACTTATTGAATAGCATTGACTGCCGCTATTAACTGCGCTTCGGTGCCGACAGTTGTTTCTGCTAATGTGAAGGCGTAAACAGCATTTGCAGTTGTAGTAACGGCTTTGATGGCATATCTCCACTGACCATTGTCTTCGGTGGCAAAAATGATGTGGCACGCCAATCCAACAGGAATTTGACCGTAATGCTCGCTGAATAAGCCTTCTGCAGTGTAAGTATCTAATTTGGCTAGCGCATTTTGACCTTCGCCATCATAGGATAAATAGATGGCGCTGTTTGTGTTGTCATAACCTTCGGGAGCATCGACAAGAATGGTTGTTTTTGGTCTTGGATCGCTATAGAATTTATCTACGTTTGTCCATCCAAAGTTTCCAAAAGAAACATAGTAATTATTTCCCTCTCCTTGAACGCCGCCTTTTCCGCCATTAGCACCTGCATCCCCGGCATTTCTCCAAACTAAGTTTTCCGGATCTTCTAAATTGCCTATCCAAAGAAGCATTCCTGTTTCCAGACCGCCGGTTAAGTTTGCTGGGACAAGAAGGTTCATATTGCCCACAGTTTCCAGCGCAACTCCGTCTTGGGTAGCTTTGATGTAAAACTCTCCGCCAGAGATTAATAAATTTTTCTTTCCGTCTGCTGTTAATCCCATGGTTGGTTTGTTGGCAGCAAGCATGTGCCCTTTGTCAAATAATTCTACATAGTCAATGTTAATAGGCCCAGTTACTGCAACTCCATTTTTTCTGAGGTTATCTCTGTTGATCATGATTTTAACACCTTTTGCAGAAGTTAGTGTTACAGTTCCAGAGGCTTCGGTAATAGTGAAGGTTTGTTTTAGTTTTGCAAGTGCTTCAGTTCGGATGGCTTTAAACTCGGTTGCTGTTGCTGGAATGTTTGGCAATTCTGTATCTGGAGTGTCATCGTTTGTACAGCTCACCATTGCCATTGTTGCTAAAAATAATAATGCGATTGATTTTAAATTTCTGTTCATGATTTCTAATTTTTTTTGAATCAGTCTTGAAATGTTCAAGAGTTTGTTTTTGATTCTGGTTGTTAATTATAGTTTCTTTTGTTTATATCAATTAAGGTTTGATATTGTTACCCGTGTTTTTGAATTTTTTCTTTTTAATTCTAATTTCATTCTTATATCAACTTTGGTTTTGATTTGTTACCCTTGTTTTGATTTTTTTATCATCTAGTAATTAATGCCCAAAGTTTGCTGAAGAAATTGGCTCCTATTTTTTTAATGTTTTCCATAATCTAAAAGTTTTTAAAAGTTCTAATTATCGATTTATATGGTTATATCCATTTGGTTTTAGAATTGTTACCCCTGTTTTTTATTTTTTTTATTTTTGGTACTAAATATGCGGTTTTACGGGATCCGCGTAAGGGATAGAAAGAAGCTACCGGAGTAGCCTGGATAGCCCGACCGCATTATGGGAAGAGGCCGAATATTCGCAAGGTAGAGTAGTCCTCTTTTCATAATGGGGTTACGCCCAAATAGTTATTGTTGTTTATAAAAAGAGTTGTGGAGTGGTTTTCTCTGTTTTTTTAGTATTTTCGGTAAAAAGTTTTTTTATGGCTCCAACGACTGTTCATCCCGACCAAATGTATATTGAAGGATTGGCGAATAATGATTCGGCGGTTATTCATGCTATTTATAAAAAGTTTGTGCCAAAGGTGGTCAATTATATAAGGAACAATTCTGGCGATACCGATAAGGCGGAGGATGTGATTCAGGAAGTAATGATTTTGCTCTTTAATCAGGCCAAAGCTGGACAGCTGCAATTGACCTGTCCCTTTGATGCGTACTTTTTTTTGCTGTGCAAAAGAAAATGGCTCAATGAGTTGAAAAAACATTCTAATAAAGGGGTAACAATTAAGGAAGAGCTGACATCTATACATGAATCTGCTGACGAGATGGTTCTGCAGACGGAACATTTTGACGAGAAACAGCAATTGTATGATATGATGTTTCAAAAGCTTGGTGAGAAATGCCAGGAATTGCTGCAGCTGAGTTTTACGCTTCCGTCGATGGAACAAGTGGCCGAAAAACTTGCTGTGACTTATGGTTATGTACGTAAGAAAAAATCGCTCTGCATTGGTCAATTGACGCAGTGGATTCAAGAAACCAATCGCTTTAAATCTATAAAAAATACCTAGCCATGAACGAAGATCACTTTTTGGAATTTGACGAATATATTCAAGGCGAGATGAACGCTGCCGATAAATTAAGTTTTGAGCAGCAGTTGAAGGATCAGCCTGAGTTGGCTATGGCCTTTGAAACCTATAAAGAACTTCATCTTCATTTGGAAAATAAATTTGGTCAAGCCAATGAATTACTAGCTTTCAAACAGAATTTGAAAGGAATTTCTAAAGATCATTTTAAAAAGGAGAAGCCCAAAGTGATTGTTTTCAAACCGTGGTATTATGCGGTGGCGGCTTCAGTTGCGGTTTTGTTTGGATTGTTTTTTCTAAATCAGAATTCGGATCCTGCGTTTGAGGATTACAATCATCCGGAAACTGCTTTCTTTACGGAGAGAGGAGAAGCTGATGCTAATTTAAAATTGGCTCAGGATGCTTTTAATGCTAAGCAGTATAAAACGGCAATTCCGATTTTTGAAACTATTTTGAAAACAGATAAAAGTGCCGAAATTCAGTATTTCTATGGAGTTTCTTTGTTGGAAGTTAATAAACTGCCAGAGGCTGAATCGGTTTTTACAGCTTTGAAATCTGGTAATTCTATTTATAAAAACAAGGCAATCTGGAGTTTGGCTTTGAGTAAGCTAAAACAAAAAGACTATAAATCGTGTAAAGAACTGCTGTTGACCATTCCTGAAGATTACGAAGGCAATGATCAAGTGGATGCTTTGCTGGAAGAGCTGGATTAAAACTGGAGTTATTTCGCAAAGATTCGCAGAGGAATACACGAAGATTCACAGAGGTATTTTAAAAGATTCGTAGAGATATTAAAGTCTTTGCGAATCTTTTTTTTCTTTGTGAATCTTTGCGTAATTCGTTTCTTGGTAATGCCCGTTTTTTCGAGTAATTTTGCAGCATTAAATTTTACACTTGGAAACAAAAACAATACTTACCGATACCCACACCCATTTATATTCAGAGGAATTTGATTTGGATCGGAGCGAAATGATGCAGCGCGCCATTGATAATGGTGTAAGCCGTTTTTTTGTTCCTGCCATAGACTCTTCCTGTACGCAAAGCATGTATGATTTGGAACGCGATTATCCTAATAATGTGTTCCTGATGATGGGTCTGCACCCGACTTATGTAAAGGATAATTATCTGGAGGAATTGAGACATGTAGAAAATGAGTTAGTCATAAGAAAATTCTATGCAATTGGCGAAATTGGAATTGATTTGTATTGGGATAAAACGCATTTGGCCGAACAGCAAGACGCTTTCAGGAAACAAATTCAGCTGGCTAAACAGTATAAACTTCCAATAGTGATTCATTGCCGAGAAGCTTTTGATGAAATATTTGAGATACTGGAAGAAGAGAAATCTTCTGAATTATTTGGGATTTTTCATTGCTTCACAGGTACTTACGAACAAGCTTTACAGGCGATATCCTATAATATGAAGTTAGGAATAGGAGGAGTGGTTACTTTTAAAAATGGAAAAATAGATCAGTTTTTGCATCAAATTGATTTAAAGCATATCGTTCTAGAGACGGATTCTCCATATTTGGCTCCGATTCCTTATCGCGGTAAACGCAATGAGAGCAGCTATTTGGTAAATGTTGCCGACAAATTAGCCCAAATATACGATGTTTCCACAAATGAGATTTCGGCTGTAACAACCGATAATTCGATTGAAATATTCGGTATTTAATATAGATTTTCTGTAACTTTAATATTTTTTTTGTTCTTTTGTCCAACTAAATTGAAAACAAAAATGAATAAATTTGATGCGATCCGGTCTTTTTATGATTCCGAAATAAACGAAGGAATAATAAAAGTAATTGATCATCCGATGATGAAAGCTTTGATGAACTTTTGTTTTCCAGGAGTAGAAGATGAAATTTGGAAAGAACAGCTTCGTAAAACACACTCTATTCGTGATTTTCAATGCAACTTTATTTATTATGGAGTGCAGCAGGTTTTGGAAAAAAGTTCAGAGGGGTTAACTACATCAGGTTTTGAAAAGTTAGAAAAGAATACAGCTTATCTGTTTGTGTCCAATCATAGGGATATAGTTTTGGATACATCATTGCTGAATGCTTGTTTGTTTGAGCATGGTTTGGATATGACTTCATCAGCCATTGGTGATAATTTGGTCAAAAAATCGTTCTTAAAAACATTATCAAAATTAAATAGAAATTTTTTGGTGCAGCGTGGATTGTCACCAAGAGAATTATTGGTTAGTTCTAAACTGCTGTCCGAATATATGGCTCAGCTGCTTTTGCATGAAAACCGTTCGGTTTGGATTGCGCAGCGTGAAGGAAGAACTAAAGACGGGAATGACGAAACCAATCCTGGGGTTTTGAAAATGATTGCGATGGGGTCTGATGAGCCTAATATAATGGACTATTTTAAGAAGATTAAAATTGTGCCGGTTTCTATTTCTTATGAATATGATCCTACCGATGCTTTGAAAATGCCGCAATTATTGGCAGAAGCAAATAATGAGATTTATATCAAGGAGAAAAATGAAGATTTCAAGACTTTATTGAGCGGAATTATTGGACAGAAGAAAAGAATTCACATTCATATTGGTGATGTTCTCGATACTGAAATCGATGAAATTATCAAGAATGTAGATACTACGAACAAGCAAGTACAAGCATTGGCACAAGTAATTGATGATTCTATTTTATCCAATTATAAGTTATGGACGACCAACTTTATTGCCTATGATATTTTGAACAATTCTACTAGATTTTCACATTTGTATACCGAAAACGAAAAATTAGTTTTTGAGAGAAGATTGGAAATGAGAATTGATCACGAACATCCAGTAGCCAAACAAGGTTTTTTGGATATGTATGCGAATCCGGTTGTAAATAAATTAAAATATGTCGACGCACTTGCACTCTAAGCCAAAGATTCTTTTGATTTATACCGGTGGAACCATTGGTATGAGCAAGGATTTGGAGACTGGAGCTCTTAAGGCTTTCAATTTCAGTAAGCTTCTTCATAATATCCCCGAATTAAAATTATTGGATTGTGAGATAGATACATTTTCGTTCGAAAATCCGATAGATTCATCTAATATGGATCCTGAACATTGGGCTGGAATTGCCCAGACAATCGAAAATCATTACACTAATTTTGATGGTTTTGTGGTGCTTCACGGCTCAGATACGATGTCGTATTCGGCTTCGGCATTGAGTTTTATGCTCGAAAATATTTCGAAACCTGTCATTTTTACGGGTTCCCAACTGCCTATTGGTGATTTGCGGACTGATGCCAAAGAAAATTTAATCACGGCGATTCAAATTGCTTCTTTGCAGGAAAACGGAAAACCGTTAATCAAAGAAGTTTGTCTTTATTTTGAATACAAATTGTATCGCGGCAATAGAACAACTAAGATAAATGCCGAACATTTCAGGGCATTTATTTCTCCTAATTATCCTTTTCTGGTCGAATCGGGAGTGCATTTAAAAATAAATTCCGAATTATTTTTGCCTATAAATGAAGGAGGTTCATTGAAAGTTCATACGCATTTGGATAATAATGTCGCTATCATCAAAATGTTTCCTGGAATCAGTGAAGCAGTACTGTCAGCAATTTTAAACATTGAAAGTTTGAAAGGAATTGTGCTGGAAACCTACGGAGCAGGAAATGCGCCGACAGAAGAATGGTTTTTGTCGCTTTTGCAAAATGCAGTTAATAGAGGATTATTTATTGTAAATGTTACGCAATGTTCTATCGGAAGCGTGAGTATGGGGCATTATGAAACAAGCACCACGATGAAAAAACTAGGAATCATTTCCGGAAAAGATATTACTACCGAAGCCGCTGTTGCCAAATTAATGTATTTATTAGGGCAAAATATACCGCAAAAAGACTTCAAAAATGTATTTGAAACTTCATTAAGAGGAGAAATGCAATAATATTTATTTTTTACTTTCGAAAGTCATTTTTTTTAGTGTTCTTTGCACTCCTAAATATATAGAGAGGTGTCCGAGTGGTTGAAGGAGCTAGCCTGGAAAGCTAGTATATGGGTAACTGTATCGAGGGTTCGAATCCCTTCCTCTCTGCAAGAAAACAACAAAACCTAGAAGTCATAAGATTTCTAGGTTTTGTTGTTTTATATATGTTAGATTAAATGTAAAAGCTTAATCCTGAAACGCAATTTTTACAAAGGGAAGCATTCTTTCTGCAAATAATCTATAAGCAGTTTCAGATGGGTGTAAGCCATCTGAAGCGACTAGATTAGAATTGTTGATACCTTGCCGTGTTATATCTGTAATCGAAACAAACTGTACTTTTTTGCTAATACAAAAGCTCTCAGCAAAAGCATTATATTGGTCAATTTCGGTAGAAATCTTTGCTCTTCCCATTTCGTCAAAGTTTTTGGCATACGGAGTATAAGCGTAATCAGGGATTGAAAGCACAATGACATTTTTGTTATTGCCTTTTGCAAGTGCTATTGCCTTATTTAATAATTCAGGAAATTCTTTTTTGTATACTCCAAAATCCATGTGCTGATATTGATTGTTAACACCAATTAATAGCGTTACCAAATCGTAATTTGAATCTAGATTTTGAGTTTTGATGGCCGAAATTAAATTAGTTGTTGTCCACCCGGTTGTAGCAATTACTTTTAACGAAAATTCGGTTTTAGGATAAATTGTTTTCAAATTCGTTTTAAGCTGTTCTGGATACCTGCAGGTTTCACAAACACTTTGACCTATTGTGTAGCTGTCACCTAAGGCTAAATAATTTATTGAATTAGAAATAGGAGTTGTAGGTATTGCTGGTGTGGGCGGTATAGAAGGTTTGGGTGAAATACCAGCTTGTGTTGTCATTTCTTCAGCACTGCAGCTACTGAGGAATATCGATATTAAAACAATAACTATTTGCTTGGTTTGTAATTTCATGATTTTTGTAAATTAAGTTTTTCATTCTTATACCATTAGCGGATATAAAATATGCCAAAGATGCGAAGTTATTTTTTTTCAAGATGTCGATAAAAATCATTGCATAGCCTTCGCTACGGAATTATTTTTTGAGGAAATATTGGAGAAAAAGAACGAGTAGATTGGTCTATTTTATATTTGCTAATGGTATTAATACTAGTTACGTTAAATAAGGAACTTTGGTTTTAGGCTATTTCGCTTTTTTAGGATCGCTGTGAATTTTTATTCGCAAAAGAACTGTTAAGTTATACAATTATAAACATAGTTAGAACGTTTGACGGAATGATTTTAAAATGTCCTCAGAGAGTTACTCGGGATAATACTCAATAAAGAACTTCGTGTATTCCTTCTCTGCAAAAGAAAAACGTACAATCATAAATGGGTTGAGTGTTTTTTTATGATATTTGTAACAGTTAAGCATAAGCAATGCCTTTTGAACTTTAAATTCTTGGCTGCCTACTAAATTCTCAAACTAATGATGCGATTATTCCTTGGCTGTTTTCTTTTTTTATCAATCTTTAAAGGATTTTCTCAGGAGAATGAATTCTCAATAGATTCATTGCATGTCAAGATTGATAGTCTTTACAGAGAAGATCAGTTTTATGCGGGGCTTAATTACAATTCAATTGTAAAAAAACCAGAAGGTCTCTCTCAAGATAAAATATCGTTTGGTTTTAGTGCAGGTTTCCTTAGAGATTTTCCGCTGAATAAGAGCAGAACGTTTGCTATTGCGCCCGGAATTGGTTTTTCATTCAACAATTATATCCAGAATATGTCTATTTTGGGGAGTAATAATAATCCAATTTATAGCATTATACCATCTGATGTTAATTATGATAAAAATAGATATGAACAATTTAGGGTTGAAGTGCCAATTGAGTTTAGATGGCGGAATTCGACTCCCGAAACTTTTCAATTCTTCCGAATATATGGGGGGGTTAAATTCAGTTACCTGCTGTCGGACAAATCGGTTTATGATGATGGCGCTCAAAAGATTGTTATAAAAAACAATAAAGATTTTGAAGAACTTCTTTATGGGGTATATCTTTCAATGGGATACAGTGCTTTTAATCTGCAGGTGTATTATGGATTGAATTCCTTTTTTAAATCTACAGCCCAAATTGATTCAGTGCCTGTTACTATGAATGCGTTGAGTCTTGGTGTAGTTTTTTATATTTTATAACCACAAAAAAAGAAATAGTATTTGAGGAATACTGCCCAATAGTACTCCGATAATTATTTCATTTGGTGTATGTGCCTGCATTACCAAACGCGAAGAAGCTACAAATCCGTTCATCAGCAATAAAAAAGGAACAATAAATATGTTTCCTGTCTGTAAATGAATATTCAGCCCAAAAACAAAAACGGTCAAGGCCGAAATGGCAAGCATATGCAGACTGGCTTTGAATTTGGCATAGAGCAGACCAAGCGCGGATAAGGTGCTAAACAATGCGCTTATGAAAAAAAAATGCAATTCTGGGTAATATTCTAACGGAATACTTTTTCGAAGCAATAAGATGATTAAAAAGCTTTGAAAGACCAGCGGTATTTTGCGCTGTTCCAAGTCGGCAATCATTATGTTGTCTACTTTACCCGTAAAACGGAGCAGGTAGTATAATGCCATCGGAATCATTATGGTGACAATTGAAATCTGCAAAAAAAATGGCCCCATCTGCCTAATAGTAAAATCAGAGCTGTGAAATAAAAAATACAAGATACAGGCTTGAACTGAAGTAAAAAGCGGATGAAATATATAGGAAAATATGGGAAGTATCTTTTTCAATTTTTAAAAGCAGATTTGAAGAAATTAATTTTTTAGAGACAGAATTATAATTTTTTCCTCATTCTGGCTACTGGAATTTCCAGCTGCTCACGGTATTTGGCTATGGTTCTTCTGGCAATTGGATATCCTTTTTCTTTGAGTATCTCGGCCAAAAGATCATCTGGAAGCGGATTTTTTTTGTCTTCTTCTTCGATAGTATTCTGTAGAATTCTTTTTATTTCGAGTGTAGAAACATCTTCGCCCTGATCATTTTTCATGGCCTCGGAGAAGAATTCTTTTATCAGCTTTGTGCCATAAGGAGTTTCAACATATTTACTGTTTGCAACCCTTGAAACAGTCGATATATCCAGTCCGATCATGTCGGCAATATCTTTAAGAATCATTGGCTTTAAACGGGTTTCATCTCCGTCCAATAAATAGTCTTTCTGATAATGCATAATCGCATTCATCGTTACAAACAAAGTGTCCTGACGCTGTTTTATAGCATCAATAAACCATTTTGCCGAGTCTAATTTTTGTTTAATAAACTGTACGGCATCTTTTTGTGAACTTGATTTGTCCTTCGACTCTTTGTACGTCTGCATCATTTCCTGATAATCTTTGGAAACATGTAGGGAAGGGGCATTTCTGCCATTTAAAGTGAGTTCCAATTCGCCGTCAACAATACGGATTGCGAAATCGGGAACTATATTTTCGGTAATTTTATTATTCCCTGTAAATGATCCTCCAGGTTTTGGGTTAAGTCTCTCAATTTCGTGGATAGCATTTTTAAGCTGTTCGTTGGAGATGCCAAATTTTTGGATCAGTTTATCATAATGCTTTCTCACAAAAGCATCAAAATGCTGATCGATTATAGCTGTTGCCAGATCGACCGATTCTGTTGGAGTTTTGTGTTTAAGCTGCAATAATAAACATTCCTGCAGATCGCGTGCTCCAACACCGGTTGGCTCCAGTTCATGAATGATATTCAGGATGTTTTCCACTTGCTTTTCAGTAGTGTAAATTCCTTGGGTAAACGCCATATCATCTACCAAATCAGGAGTGCTTCTTCGGATATATCCTGTGTCGTCTATGCTTCCTACCAAAAATTCGGCAATATCACGTTCTTCATCATTCAGGATGAAAGTATTTAATTGATTGATGAGGTCTTGGTGAAAACTTATTGCTGCGGCAAATGGTGTTTCTTTGGTGTCATCATCATCGCTGTAATTATTGGCTTGTGTTTTATAATCGGGAGTGTCGTCGCTGTTTAAATATTCGTCTATGTTAATATCTTCGGCATCCATTCTGTCAGCTTCAGAATCTTCATAATCATCGTATTCTTCCGTGTCGAACTCGTCTTTTTCATAATCATCCTCCTCTTTTCCAGACTCCAGAGCAGGATTCTCATTCATCTCTTCTAACAATCGCTGTTCAAATGCTTGCGTAGGCAATTGAATTAACTTCATCAACTGGATTTGCTGTGGAGATAATTTCTGTGATATTTTTAAATTTAAAAATTGCTTTAGCATAAAAAAAGTTACTGAGTTACTGAGTGACTAAGTCGCTGAGTAACATTTGTTGATGAATTATATTTACTATCTAAAAAAAACTTAGAATCTTAGTGCCTCAGCAACTTAGAATCTTTTTTTTAAAACTCTGCATTCTGTGGTGTTCTCGGGAACGCAATTACGTCACGTATGTTTGTCATTCCGGTTACAAAAAGCACCAGTCTTTCAAATCCAAGTCCGAAGCCGGAGTGAACTGCACTTCCAAATCTTCGGGTATCCAGGTACCACCATAATTCTTCTTCGTCAATCCCTAAGGCTTTCATTTTTTCGACCAAAACATCAAAACGCTCTTCTCTTTGCGAACCTCCTACAATTTCTCCAATTCCAGGGAAAAGAATATCCATCGCACGAACCGTTTTTCCGTCTTCGTTCAAACGCATGTAGAAAGCTTTTATATTTGCTGGATAATCAAATAAGATTACAGGACATTTAAAGTGTTTTTCTACCAAATAACGCTCGTGTTCCGATTGTAAATCAGCCCCCCATTCGTTAATGATATATTGAAATTTTTTCTTTTTGTTTGGAGTAGAATCTCTAAGAATATCAATCGCTTCGGTATATGAAACACGTTTGAAATTGTTTTCCAAAACGAAGTTTAGTTTTTCCAGCAAAGCCATTTCACTTCTTTCAGCTTGTGGTTTTGATTTTTCTTCTTCGAGAAGTCTTCCTTCCAGAAATTTTAAATCATCGGCACATTTCTCCATGGTGTATTTAATCACATATTGGATAAAATCTTCAGCCAAATCCATATTATCGTCCAGATTATTGAATGCAACTTCTGGTTCAATCATCCAAAATTCTGCCAAATGGCGGGAAGTATTCGAGTTTTCCGCTCTAAAAGTTGGTCCAAAAGTGTAAATCTGACCCAAAGCCATTGCAAAAGTTTCACCTTCTAATTGTCCCGAAACCGTTAAATTAGTATGTTTTCCGAAGAAATCTTTTTTATAGTCAATATTTCCTTCTTCGGTTTTAGGCAGATTGTCCAATGGTAGCGAAGTCACTTGAAACATTTCGCCGGCACCTTCTGCATCAGCTCCAGTAATGATTGGCGTATTTACATATACAAATCCTTTTTGCTGAAAATAGCTGTGAACCGCATACGATAAAACCGAACGCACACGCATAATCGCTCCAAAAGCATTTGTTCTAACTCTTAAATGCGCATTTTCACGGAGAAATTCCAACGAATGTTTCTTAGGCTGCATTGGGAATTTCTCTGGATCCGAGTCTCCCAAGATTTCAAGTTTTTTAACTTGAATCTCATATTTCTGTCCAGCACCTTTACTTTCGACCAAAGTCCCTGTAACCGAAACCGCTGCACCAGTTGTAATTCTCTTTAAAGTTTCATCTGGAGTATTTTCAAAATCGACAACACATTGTATATTATTGATAGTTGAACCATCATTTAGGGCAATAAACTGATTATTTCTAAAAGTTCTAACCCAGCCTTTAGCATTAATTTCCTGTAAAGTTGTTGTACTGTTTAATAAGTCTTTAACTTTTGTGTGTCTCATTTTAATTTTAGATTTTAAATTTCTGAATTTTGAATTAAAAAAATCAATGTTATAATTCTATTGCAAATATAATCGATTTGTTTTAATTGTCATCTTACGTAATGGCGTAATATGAGGAGCTATTTCCCGCTTTTCGTTGCAATCTTTTTATTTTTAAAGAAAAAATAAAAAGGATTTTCACTGCAATCGGGGCTAGGCATTATTGGAATTTTCGTTTTTGAAGAAGATTAAAACAAAAATCCAGCTTTAGGCTGGATTTGTTATTAGAAAAGATTGTAAAGTATAGCAGGAAACTGCTTCTAAAATCTATTATTTCTTCTCAAAATCATCAATCTCTTCATCAGTGAATTCTAGGATTTCAAGTTTAGGCTCGATAAATTCCTGTTCGTTCGCCAATGTTTTGTTCAGGGTTAAAACCAAAGCCGGCAATAACATTAAATTCGACAGCATTCCGAATAATAAAGTCAACGAAACTAATCCGCCAAGGGCAATGGTTCCGCCAAAGCTGGACAGCATAAATACCGAAAATCCAAAGAATAATACAATAGAAGTATAGAACATGCTCAAGCCGGCATCATTAAAAGTTGCATAAACGGATTTGCGGATTTTCCAGTCGTTTTTCTTTAATTCTTCTCGGTATTGCGCCAGGAACCGGACGGTATCATCGACCGAAAGTCCAAATGCAATTCCGAAAACCAATATCGTCGAAGGTTTTAGCGGGATATCAAAAAAGCCCATAATTCCGGCTGTTAACAGCAATGGTAATAAATTTGGAATAATCGAAACCAAAATCATTTTAAACGAACGGAACATAAATCCAATTAAAAGCGCAGTCAGGAAAAATGCAAAAACCAATGACGAAAGCAGATTATCGAGTAGGTAACCAGTTCCTTTCTGGAAAACAAGTGCTTTTCCTGTAATCGTTACGGTGTATCGATCTGGAGGAAAAATTTTATCGGCTTCTTTGCGGATTTCAGCTTCAATTACTGGAATAGCTCCACCGTTATCATCTCTCATAAAAGTAGTAATTCGGGCAAATTGTCCTGTCGAATCTACATAACTTTTCATGATATCACCTTTGGCGTTTTTGGTGGCATTTTTAGCATACGATAAAATGAAAGCCTGCTCCTGAGAAGTTGGCAGTTCGTAATATTCCGGGCTTCCGTTATAGTAAGCCTGTTTGGAATATTTTACCAAATTGACAATTGAAATGGGTTTTGATAATTCTGGAATTTCATCAATTGCTGTTTCCAGTTCTTCCATTCGCTTAAGCGTAGAAAGCTTCATCACTCCTTTTTTATGCTTGGTGTCAATCATGATTTCCAAAGGCATCACTCCGTCAAATTCTTTTTCGAAGAAAAGAATGTCTTGGAAGAAAGGAGCATTTTTAGGCATGTCTTCAATCAAACTGCCGGAAATACGCATTTTGTAAATTCCAATAATACTGATTACGAGTAGTGTAACAGCAACCACGTAGATAGAAAATCGGCTTTCTTTTACATTTAGCAGAATCCAGTCCATAAATGATTTTACGTAACCTCTGTCAAGGTGTTCAATATGACGGTCTTTTGGTGCAGGTATGTAACTGTGAAAAATTGGAATCACAATGATGGACAAAAAGAACAATGCCATGATGTTAATAGAAGTCACGTTTCCAAACTCGATAAGCAGTTTGTTATTTGATGTGATAAAAGTAAAAAAACCAATAGCCGTAGTCAGATTGGTCATTAGCGTTGCCATTCCTATTTTGGTCGTAACACGCTGCAGGGCTTTGGCTTTATTTCGGTGGACTTTGTACTCCTGATGGTATTTATTGGTAAGGAAAATACAGTTCGGAATTCCAATTACGATTATTAATGAAGGTACTAAAGCTGTTAAAACAGTGATTTCATAATTGAATAATCCCAAGAAACCAAAAGACCACATTACGCCAATAATCACGATAATTATCGAAATTAAAGTAGCTCTAAAACTTCTGAAAAAGAAAAAGAAAAGCAATGAGGTTACCAATAATGATGCTCCGATGAAAAGACCAATTTCACTAATGATAGTCGCCGCATTGAGGGTTCGTATATAAGGCATTCCGGAAACGCGAAGATCAATTTTGGTTTCTTTTTCGAATGCTTCTACCGCAGGAACTAATTTATGAGTAATAAAATCATTTCTCGTTGGAGTGTTTACGATTTTCTTGTCCAGATAAATAGCAGAGCGGATTGTTCCCGATCTTTTATTGAAAAGCAATCCTTCATAAAAAGGCAGATCATTAAAGAGCTCTTTTTTTAATTTTTCAAGGTACCCTTTGTCTGCAATTTTGCTTGGATCTGCAAAAGGAACCAATTCGAATTTTTGAAGCGCTTCGTTTTTTTGTAATTTCTTTAAATCGTTTATGGAAATTATTAAATCAACAGCTTTGTCTTCTTTTAGGCTGTTCATTAATTTAGACCAGGCAGTATAAGCTTTTGGGGTAAAAAAAGTTTTGTCTTTTACGCCAATAATGACCAAATTTCCTTCTTCGCCGAATTTTTCTAAAAACGCGTTGTACTCAATATTAACGATATTGTCATCAGGAAGCATATTGGCTTCTGTATGCGTAAAATGGATGTTTTTCCACTGCATAGCCAAAAAAACAGTTATCGCTGCAATAATCGATAACATTAAAATCCTATTTCGAAGTACCACTCGGGCAATTAATTCCCAAAATCCTAAACTAAACCACTTAATCATGTCAATTTTTTAAATTCCGCAAAGGTAGACAAAACCTCTGTTACCCTTGTATTTTCAGGAATTCTTTTTGTTAATTTAATTGTTAATTTTTTATTTTTATTTTATGCCAAAGTAGGGTAGTAGCTTGTAATTTCTATATATTTGATTTTTTTCAAGGGTACACGAAAATATTGGAAAAACTAGGTTATGAAAAAATACAAAAATACAGTGTTTTATTTAGGCATTACAGGTGGTTTTACCGCTTTAATGTATTGGATTATAAAGAAAGGAAAACTTTTGGAGAACAAAGAGACTATCGTTCAGCCATTGGAAAGCAATGATTCTTGGAGCGATTTTCTAACCTCAATGATTCATAATGTGCAGGATCCTTTGGCCATTTTATTGGCACAAATTATAATGATTATCCTTGTGGCTCGTCTTTTTGGATGGTTTTTCAAAAAAATAGGACAGCCATCAGTAATTGGTGAAATTATTGCCGGAATTGCACTTGGACCATCTCTTTTGGGATTGTATTTTCCTGATTTTTTCCAAGCACTTTTCCCTGCTAATTCATTAGAAAACCTAAAATTTCTAAGCCAGATCGGATTGATACTTTTTATGTTTGTAATTGGTATGGAACTCGATATCAAAGTGTTGAAAAACAGGGCTAAAGAGGCTATTGTTATCAGTCATGCGAGTATTGTTATTCCGTTTGCATTAGGAATTGGGCTGGCTTATTTTGTTTACGATCGTTTTGCTCCAGTGGGAGTTAAGTTTCTTTCTTTTAGTCTGTTTATGGGGATTGCCATGAGTATCACCGCCTTTCCCGTTTTGGCAAGGATTGTTCAGGAAAGAGGAATGCATAAAACCAAATTGGGAGCTATTGCCATTACCTGTGCCGCTGCCGATGATATTACGGCCTGGTGTTTATTGGCTGTAGTAATTGCGATTGTAAAAGCTGGGACTTTTGAAAGTTCGATGTATATTATTTCTTTGGCGGCGATTTATGTACTAGCAATGATATATCTAATAAAACCTTTCTTGAAAAGAATTGGGGATTTATATGGTTCTAAGGACAGCTTGAGCAAACCCGTTGTTGCTATCTTTTTTCTGCTGTTAATTATATCATCTTATGCTACTGAATTAATTGGTATTCATGCGTTATTTGGCGCTTTTATGATGGGAGCCATTATGCCCGATGTTCCTAAGTTTCGAACGGTATTTATTGGTAAAGTTGAAGATGTATCTGTAATCCTGCTGCTTCCTTTGTTCTTTGTGTTCACAGGACTGCGTACCGAAATTGGATTGATAAACGAGCCGTACTTATGGAAAGTTACCGGTTTTATTATTCTTGTAGCTGTAGTGGGTAAGTTTTTTGGAAGTGCTTTGGCTGCCAAATTCGTTGGGCAAAGCTGGAGAAACAGCCTTATCATCGGAGCCTTGATGAATACAAGAGGTTTGATGGAATTGATTGTTTTGAATATTGGACTGGCTCTTAGCGTACTTACTTCCGAAGTTTTTACAATGATGGTAATCATGGCATTGGTTACTACTTTTATGACAGGACCGGCTTTGGATTTAATTAATTATATTTTTAAAACTACCGATATTTCTGATCATGAAGAGGAAATTGATCAAAGCAAGTATAGGGTTTTGATTTCTTTCGGTAATAATGAAAAAGGGAAATCTTTACTGCGCTTAGCTCACAGTTTGGTTAAAAAACAAAATGAATCTACCAGTATTACTGCACTGCATTTGTCTTTAAGTGATGAAATGCATTCCTTTAATATGGAAGATAAAGAGAAAAGCAGCTTTAGTCCGATTGTGAAAGAAGCTGTAATATTGAAACAGGAAATTACAACTATGTTCAAGGCAACGCTGGATGTTGAATCAGAAATAATTGATATTGCAAATCAAGGCGATTATGATTTATTACTGGTTGGCTTGGGGAAATCTATTTTTGAGGGAACCTTATTGGGCAAAGTAATTGGTTTTACTTCCAGAATAATTAATCCCGAAAGACTGCTTGATAAATTTACAGGAAAAGAAGGTTTGTTTGACAATTCTCCATTTGATGAAAGAACCCGCCAGATTGTATTGAAAGTTAAAATGCCATTGGGAGTTTTGATTGACAAAGAGTTAAAAGAAGTAAATCAGGTTTTTGTTCCCATTTATTGCTCTGAGGATTCCTTCCTGATTGATTATGCTCAAAAATTAATTTATAACAATAATACTTCAGTTACCTTTTTGGACATGAAAGGACACATGGAATCTAATTTTGTTATTGCAAGCGCTATTGGTTCTTTAAAACAAAAATTCCCAAACAATGTAATTCTAAATAACGAATCTATTCTTTATGATGAATTTTTGATGAAACAGGACTTAATGATTGTAAGTTTGGAGAGCTGGAAAGACTTGTTGGATTCCCGCAGCACATGGTTAAGCGGTGTACCATCTGTATTAATTATAAAACCGTAATTATGAACTGGATTTTACTTATCATAGCAGGTCTTTTTGAAGTAGGTTTCGCTACTTGTTTGGGTAAAGCCAAAGAAACTACAGGGATGACCTCTACTTTCTGGATGGTCGGTTTTTTTATAGCGCTTTCTATTAGTATGGCACTGTTGTACAAAGCAACTCAAACGCTGCCAATTGGTACAGCTTATGCAGTTTGGACAGGAATTGGCGCAGTTGGAACTGTTTTAGTTGGTATTTTTGTATTCAAAGAACCTGCAACTTTCTGGAGACTTTTCTTCTTGTTTACTTTGATATCATCTATAATCGGGTTAAAATTTGTGTCGTCTCATTAATTCAATGTAAAATGAATAACACACAAGAAAATAACACCCTCATATATGTATTACTGGTAATTATTCTGGTATTTGTTGTGGTGCTTTGTTACCTTGTTTATCGGTTGATGGAATCCGGCAAAGCCAAAAAAAATGTCCAAGAGAAGTTTGGCATGCTTGAAATGAAAGTCAATAATCTGCAGTTGGAAACCTTAGAATCCAGACTCAACCCCCATCTTTTCAAGAATATTCTCAATTCGATTCAGTCGCATGCGTACCAAACGTATTTTGCTTTGGATAAACTGGCCAATGTTCTAGATTATATTTTATACGAAAGCCAGAAAAAGTTTGTTTCCCCAAAAGAAGAAATTCAGTTTGCCTTAAACCTTATTGAAATTAATAAAATAAAAGTGAGTCCGCTTTTTGAATTAAAAGTAAAAACAAAGATTGATGAAGGGGGAAAATTATACGAGCAAAACCTTTTGGCGCCTTTAATTTCGATTGATTTAATTGAAAATGCATTTAAACACGCCGACTTACAAAGTGCCGATGCTTTTATTTCAATTTTGTTTGAATTCAAGGACAATTGTTTTTCTCTAACGGTTTCTAATAAAATTTCGGAGAAAAAAGCTTTGATAAAAGAGCGAAGCGGTATTGGTGCCACAACATTGGAACAACGGTTGAAAATTATATACAAAAATCAGTTCAAATTGGATAAATTTGTCGAAAACGACATTTATATTGCGCATTTAAAAATCAATCTTCTTGAATACAAAAATCAAATGCTTACTGCTTGACGACGAATTGCCGGGTTTGACTTACCTGAAAATGCTCTGTGAACAAATTCCGGAATTGGAAGTTGTAAAGGCGTTTAACGATCCTCAAAAATTACTAGACGAAGTTCCTAGACTTGATTTTGATTTGTGTATTTCTGATATTGAAATGCCGGGAATCGATGGTTTGACTTTGGCGAATCTGCTTCAAAATAAATTAGTAATTTTTACCACAGCCTACAAAAATTATGCTGCCGAAGCATTCGATATTAACGCAGTAGATTACATCACCAAGCCTGTTACCAAAGAGCGTCTGGAAAAAGCCGTAGCCAAAGCTTTGGAACGATTCCAAAAGCTGGATGTTTCCAAAAAATTTATTCATCTGAATACCGATAAAGGCAAATCGTTATTGTATTTCGACCAGATTCAATACATCAAAACAGCATCGGTTGACAGCAGGGACAAGGAAGTATATTTGTCAGACGGCAATATTTTAATTCTGAAAAATATCAATTTTGGATCCTTGCTGAATCAGCTTCCTAAGGCTGAATTTTGCAGAGTGAATAAAAAAGAAATTATTGCTTTGACTGCAGTGCAGTTTTTTAATCATAATGAAATTACGCTTACGCTTCATGAAAAAAGCAGAAAACCAATTGTGTTAGTTTTGAGCGAAACTTATAAAAATTATTTTTTGGCTAAAGTGAAAATCTAATCTAGTGCCACTTAATTTTTAAACATATAAGTCATGTAAGTTTAAAAAAACAGTTTGTCAAATTAGTGGTTAAAAAGTGGATATAAGTCAAAAATGTTCTTTGTAAGTTTATATGATTTTGCTTAAATGAACTCTTGGTTTTTACTCGATTTTAGTCAAATTAAAATCTAATATGACTTATATGTTTAACAATCTATTCGACAAAATTCTTTTATTTGTAGTTCTTATTACAAAATTTTACAGTCTTATTACATCGACTCAAAATTAGACTGCAATACGTTTTATCTCTCCAAAATCAGTTCTCATATTTGCATCAAAATTTAAATTAATTTTAAAAGAGTGTCGTATGAAGAATATTAAAGATTCTTTTTTCTATTTGAGCATTATAGGCGGATTTTCGGCTTTGATTTATTGGATTATCATAAAAGGAAAAACGCTGGAAACCGGACAGAATATTATTTCTAAACATGCTGAAAATGGTCATTGGAATGATTTTATAACGTCAATGTCGCACAATTTACAGCATCCTTTGTCTATTCTTTTGGCGCAAATTGTAACTATAATTCTGGTTGCCCGTTTTTTTGGGTGGGTTTGTCGAAAAATTGGACAGCCAACTGTTATTGGTGAAATGATTGCAGGTATCGTTTTGGGTCCATCTTTAATCGGGATGTATTTTCCGGAATTTTCGGCAATGCTGTTTCCAAAGGATTCATTAGGGAATCTTCAGTTTTTGAGCCAAATCGGATTAATCCTTTTCATGTTTGTCATAGGAATGGAACTCGATTTAAAAGCACTCAAAAACAAAGCGCATGATGCCGTAGTGATTAGCCATGCCAGTATTATTATTCCATTTGCGCTGGGCTTGGGCTTGGCATATTTTATATATCATTCTTTTGCTCCGGCGGGGGTTGAATTTATTTCTTTTGGATTGTTCTTGGGGATTGCCATGAGCATTACAGCATTTCCGGTTTTGGCAGGAATTGTTAGGGAACGCGGGATTCATAAAACGAAATTAGGTGCAATAGTAATTACTTGTGCCGCCGCTGACGATGTAACAGCCTGGTGTATTTTGGCAGCGGTAATTGCAATTGTAAAAGCAGGTTCGTTTACTAGTTCGCTGTATGTTATTGCATTGGCAGTATTTTATGTAATTCTGATGCTGAAAGTCGTTCGTCCTTTCCTGAAAAAAGTTGGTGATTTGAGATCGACAAGAGAAAGTCTGAGTAAACCAATTGTTGCTATCTTCTTTTTGACATTATTACTTTCTTCTTATGTTACAGAATTAATCGGGATTCATGCTTTGTTTGGAGCGTTCCTTGCAGGAGCAATTATGCCGGAAAATAATAAATTTCGTTCTATTTTTATCGAAAAAGTTGAAGACGTTTCAGTAGTTGTCCTGCTTCCTTTGTTTTTTGTGTTTACAGGTTTGAGAACGCAAATAGGATTGATAGATGATCCGCATTTATGGAAAATTACAGGAATTATTATTTTGGTTGCTGTAGCAGGGAAGTTTTTTGGAAGTGCATTGGCAGCAAAGTTTGTCGGTCATAACTGGAAAGACAGTTTGTCTATTGGGACATTGATGAATACAAGGGGTTTAATGGAATTGGTAGTGCTGAATATTGGGTATGATTTAGGTGTTTTGTCTACCGAAATTTTTACAATGATGGTAATTATGGCTTTGGTGACTACGTTTATGACAGGGCCAGCTTTGGATTTAATAAACTTTATTTTTAGAGATAAACCAACAGCTATTCCGGAAGAAATCAGCAGTAAAAGTAAATACAAAATCCTTATTTCTTTTGCGACTGCGGATAAAGGTAAATTGCTCCTAAAAGTTGCTAATAGTTTTGTTAAGAAACAAGGGGGAAATACTATTGTGACCGCAATGCATTTGTCGTTGAGTTCTGAGCTGCATTCATTTGACGTCAAGGATCATGAAAGAGAAGTCTTTTTGCCGGTTATTTCAGAGTCTGAAAATTTGGAACAAAAAATAGTCACACTTTTTAAAGTGTCCAATGATATTGATTCTGATATTGCCGAAACGGCTAATCATGGTGATTATGATTTGTTATTAGTTGGTTTGGGGCAGTCTATTTTTGAAGGAACATTACTTGGAAAAGTACTCGGTTTTACAACACGAATCATAAATCCAGATCGTTTTATTGATAAAATTACGGGGAAAGAAGGTTTGTTCGAAAATTCTCCTTTTGATGAAAGAACGAGGCAGATTATCGCTAACAGCAAAATGCCTGTTGGAATCCTTGTCGATAAAGAACTGGAAGATATCAATCGGGTTTTTATACCCATTTTTTCTGCAGAAGATGGTTTTCTGATGGAATTTGCCCAAAAACTGATACACAATAACGGTTCTCAAATTACGGTTTTGGATGCTATGGGCGAAGCCAGAAAGAACAGAGAAATTCAAGAAGTGGTTCGTTCTATCGAACAGATAGCACCTAACCATATAATGATGATGCAGGAAAGAACCATTAAAAAAGAATTTCTGGAACAGCAGGATTTAATGATTATTAGCTTAGAAAGCTGGAAAAAGCTAATAGATTCTCATAGTACTTGGCTCAATAATACGCCATCGGTGCTGATTATTAAGCCTTAATTTTTGAAAAAAAAGCTCTAATGTTTTTATAAAAATATTAGAGCTCTTTTTAAAAACCTAAATCAAGAATAAAGGTCAGTTTTACAGCAATATTATCCTCAAATTTGCTTAATTGATTTGGACCATAGCGGTAATAACCTCCAAGACCCAAACCATTGAAGATTTTGTTAAGTTCGATACCAGATTCAAAATAGCCCTTGTTTAAGGTTTTAAAGTCAATTCCAATATGATTTCCAGAATTTTTCATGGAACCCCAAGCCATTCGTGTTACAAAATCAAGTGAAGGTTTTAGTTTATTGAAAATATGAATTCGGTTAAAACCGTGTTTAAAATGAAAAGACAGGTATTCGCTGGAGAAAAATTCATTGAAGAACATGGTTTCAAAACTGTTTCTTCCTGCAAATGTAATTCTTTTAAAAATCGTTTCCTGGTTGAGGTTGTTTGGCGAGTTGCTGTACAATTGAGGAAGCGGAATGTCGCCAAAAGCACTTCCGGCTTCCAGCAGTAAAAAAGTTCTTTGTCCGTTTAAATATTTGATTTGATAATCGGCTTTAAAATCAATTTTGGTATAGTCAAAATCATTATTCCAAACATTTGGAATGGATTGTGTTAGCTGTAATGTGAATTTTGGAAACCGTTTTTCGGATTCAATTCTCCCGCTTGGGGTTTGCATATAATTACTGTACGGACTCCATTTTAAAGAAAGTGTTGCCGTAGTCATAGTATAGGTTTGGTACGAAATGCCATTTAAAACGTAAACATAGTCAAACTGCGGTGTTACAAAAGTATTGGCCAGTGCCAAAACACTTTCTGTTTTTGGAATAATTTTGGATTCCAAAGCAAGCCTCCAGCGTTCATATCGGTAAAAAGTATTGAAATTTATCGAACGCGGGTCATAAATTTTGAATGCTTTTTTTTCAACGGCATAATCGGTACTGGCAATGTCCCGCAGATCATCTGTATAGCTTACGCCAACCCAGCTGTTAGAGAATTTATCCACTCGGGCACTGATTCCTAAATTGTATTTGAAGTTATAGTCCCTCAGTCCATAAGCGGTGTAGCCTTCCAGTCGGTATTTTTTTGAAAAATAATCATTTGTCGTGCCTCCAGCGCCCAGCCGCAGTCCTTCATAATTGTTATAACTAATAAATTTACGCAAATCAAAATCCCAAAATCCTAAAGGGAGATATCCGGTTAGAACTTTACGGCCAAAATTTAACCTGCTTTCAATTCTTTTTTTTATCGAAATGCTGTCCAGCGACAAATAGGTTCGTTCGCTTCGGCTGTCCAGACTGTCTTTTCTAAATTCGGTCCAAAAGCTTTCGGGTTTGTTTATGGCATTTTCCTTAATTTCAACTTGAACTATCGGTTTTTTGATTGCCACAGGAGTGGTGTATTGAATGTCGAAATTTGTGGTTTGGGAAAGCAGATAAATATAATCGGATTCGTTTCTTTTTCTGGTTGTTAGGTCTTCTTCAACATCGCCGTCAAATTCAATTGTTCCTCCCAGTATTTTTATATCGTCATCATTTGTGCCTTTAACAATTTTAAATGTTGTTGCCGTAGGAAACCATAAATATTTCTCTGGAATGAACTGAAATTCATGAATACCGCTAATGTCCAGTATGCCTTTGATGCGCATGATCGCTTTTGCAACAGCAAAATTAATTTCATCGATATATAAGATTCCTTCCAGACCTGCAGCTCTTTTTTCTTTTTTGTTTTTAAAGTGAATCATAAAGGTGTTTCGACTGTCTATAACCACAGTGTCCAGCAGTTTGAAGTTATAATCCTTTAGAGCGTCATTGTCAATCGGGCTGTTATATTTGGTTTCAAAGAGCTCGTACTTAGGGTCGTATATGGAGTAGGACTGAAGGTTGAAAGTCAGGATTTCATAAACCGGCTGTTTAAATCCTGCCATTTTTGTACCTAAAATGGTTTCCTTTAATCTCTTGCCGTCAAATTGATATTTTGATACTTTTTCCGTTTGAAACAAATGCTGTTTCTTAATGAGCTGTTTGAATTTGTAATCTGTAGAATCGAGTTTCTTTAGATATGTTTCATCATACGAATTGGTTACAAAAACAGAGTCTATAGTTCCGTTAATGGAGTCAGGATTGGCAGTGACAATAAGTTTGTTGTAGGATTTAAATTCAAAACTTTTTAATCTTTTCTGCGGATTGTTTTGCTTTTTATTCTGGATGGCTTTTTTTATAATGGCCAATGCAGGGTTTTCATTAGAAACAATAACTTCGTTGAGCTGGTTTGTTTTTTGAAGAAGCGCAGCTTTGTAAAACAGCTGATTTTTTGCTGCAGTAATTGTCTGGCTCACATATCCAATGTAGGAAACTGTTATTGCCGTTATTTGGTTTTTGGACTGCAGACTGAATTTTCCGTCCACATCCGATATGGTGCTGGAGCCGTCATTTGAAGTAATGGAGGCAAAAGGAAGAGCTTTATGGGTTGAAGCATCTCTCACAATTCCGTTTACTTGAAATTGCGCCTGAAGCGAAAGCGTAAAAAAGAAGAACAGAATAACAAAGTGCTTCATATAAACGGTTTAAGACAAAACGTGTCTGTAACCGTTTTGTTGCTGCAAAAATAGTAATAAAAAAATCTGTCAAGTTCATTTGGAACGAGACAGATTTTTTTATTTTTAGTTTGACGATTAAACTTTCATTATTTCGGCTTCTTTTACTGCCAAAAGCTCATCGATTTTTTTAATATAAGAATTAGTCAGGTTTTGAACTTCTTCTTCGGCACTTTTGCAGATGTCTTCCGAAGTTCCTTCTTTTTCTAATTTTTTGATATCCGTATTAGCATCTTTTCGGGCATTTCTAATCCCGATTTTAGCATCTTCTGCTTCAGATTTAGCTTGTTTTGCCAATTCGCGTCTTCTGTCTTCAGTAAGAGGCGGAACGCTGATGATAATCAAGTCACCGTTATTCATTGGATTGAAGCCAAGATTAGCAATCATAATTGCTTTTTCGATAGGATGCAGCATGCTTTTTTCAAACGGCTGCAGTGTAATCGTTCTGGCATCAGGAACACTGATTTTGGAAACTTGTGAAAGCGGTGATGCCGACCCATAATAATCAACAAAAACACTTCCCAGCATCGCTGGTGATGCTTTTCCTGCGCGGATATTTAAAAAAGCTTTTTCTAAATGCTCAATTGAACCTGTCATTGATTCTTCTGTGCTGTCTAATATAAATTCAATTTCTTCAGTCATAATTTAGATTTTTAGATTTTTGGAATTTAGATTTTTGGAATTTTTAGACTTTTTCTATTCTTGTCTAATAATCCAACAATCTAATAATCCAAGATGTCTATATATTTACTACTGTTCCTATATTTTGTCCTTCACAAATTTTTAATAGATTTCCTATTTTGTTCATATCAAAAACAACTATTGGCAGTTTGTTTTCCTGACTTAATGTAAATGCTGTAGTATCCATAACATTCAGCCCTTTTTTCAATACATCATCAAAAGATATGGTGTCAAATTTTATGGCATCAGTGTTTTTTTCGGGATCGCAGTCATAAACACCGTCAACTCGCGTTCCTTTTAGAATTACATCAGCATTGATTTCGATACCACGTAAAACTGCTGCTGTATCTGTTGTGAAATATGGATTTCCGGTTCCGGCTCCAAAAATTACTATTCTTCCTTTTTCTAAGTGACGGTCTGCTCTTCGTTTGATATACGGTTCTGCAATGGATTCCATTTTTAAAGCTGTCTGCAGGCGGGTTTTCATTCCTTTGTCTTCAAGAGCTCCCTGCAGTGCCATTCCGTTAATAACTGTAGCAAGCATTCCCATATAATCTCCTTGTACTCTGTCCATTCCTTTGCTGGCTCCTGCAACACCTCTAAAAATGTTTCCTCCACCAATTACTATAGCGATTTCAACTCCTGTGTCATGAATTTGCTTTATTTCATCGGCATATTCGGCCAATCGTTTCGGGTCAATACCATATTGCAGATCACCCATTAAAGCTTCACCACTTAATTTCAGAAGGATTCTTTTGTATTTCATCAGTCAGTTTATTTTTTTAAGGTCTCCCTTCGTTCATCGAAAGTAAATTGCGTCAGTGATTGAGTCCAATATCACGAAATTTGTGCAAATATAGACATATTCTGTTTTTTTTGAAAATAGTGTTCCTAAATATTTAAATTAAGTTTTTCGTAAGATTTTTTAGCAGATTCGTATCCGATATTAAAAATAGTTTCCATCTTAATTTTGCTGGTTTCAAATGTACTGTATTGAGACAAGGCTTCGGGTTCAATCAGCCAATTGCAATGATCAAACTTTTGTGTGCTTGAATTTGCCGAGAGCAGATCAAATGCTCTTGCTGTTACTGATTTGATTGAATTTAAATCACTAGCTTGAATTTTTTGAATCGGACTCACATAGACTCCAATTAAAGTTTCGCATTTGTCTTTTAGAATATCAGTTGGAAAATGGTTGAGTATTCCTCCGTCACTGTATAATTGCCCATCAATTTCATAAGGGGACATTATTCCAGGGAATGATGATGATGCCAAAATTGCATCTATCGTTTTTGTTTCTGGACCAAATATTTTTGATTTCCCTTTAATCATATCAGTTGCTGTGATATATACGGGAATTTTGAGTTCAGACAAAGTTGAGTCTTTAAAAATCTCATAAAAATACTCTTTGAATGATTCAGAATCTATAAAACCCGCTTTTGAAAAGGTGAAATGTTTCCAATGGAAAAAATAAATAGATTTAAAGAATTCCAAAATGGCTGCAGGAGATTTTCCGCTCCCGTATAAAGCAGCAACAATGGAACCCGCACTTGAACCCGCAATCTGCTGGGGATGAATGTTTTTTTCTTCCAGAAATTGTAACACGCCCGCATGAGCGATACCTTTTGACCCTCCTCCAGAAAGTATTAAACCTATTGATTTTGTGTTTTTGTTCATTTAATAAATTTATGCATTTTGTTTGTGCTGAGATGATTTTTATCACATTTTAAACATAATCATATCTCTAAATTTGCATCAGATAAACTTGTATATGAAATGAGCATATTGTTATTGAGGCAACGGTAAAGTAATCACCAAAAAATGATGAAATAAACGGCCATATAATCGATAACAATATGTAAATTTCTTTTAATATGAATTAAATTTTAAGATATATGAAAAGTTTGGTAGCAAAAGCATTGTTTAACAGTTATTCCTATTCAGAGTATAAAAAAATTGTGAGCGATTTACTGATAGAAGGTAAGTCAACAGGGAATGAACAATCAGAAGATTTGTTGCAGTACAGTGTTTTAAACGAAATTCGTTTGAAACGTTTGGATAAAACAATAGCTGTTACCGAAGAAGTCAGTTCTAAACTAAAAGCATTAAAAAAAGAATATATCTGGTTGGTTATTGCTGAAGGCTGGTGTGGAGATGCTGCTCAAATTCTGCCAATACTAAATAAAATGGCTCTTGAAACTGATAAAATAAAATTGAAAATTATTTTCAGAGATCTGAATGATGATTTGATGAATCAATATTTGACAAATGGAGGAAGAGCTATTCCAAAACTTTTGATTATTGATAAAGAATTGGGGAAAGTATGCTGCCATTGGGGACCAAGACCAAAAGGGGCTTCAGATTTAATAGTGAATTACAAAGAACAATTTGGAGCTATTTATGAAGAAGGCAAAGCGCAATTGCAATTATGGTATCTGCATGATAAAGGACACTCTGTGCAAAATGAAATTGTGGAAATGATGTATTCTATAAAGGAGTGTGTTTGTTTATGATAATAAGTTTTTAAATTTTTTTTGTAACAAAAAAAATGTATCTTAGTGACTGCAAACCAAGTCTATATATCTTGATTTACTTTTTTTTATTGGCGTTTTAAATATTGTTCAACAATTTAAAAAACATCGCTATGAAAAAGCTATTTGAAGAGTTTTACGACTGTTTCTCTCATTTCCTATTTGGAAATCAAACTCCAACTCATTATTAATGAAGTGATGAGGTTAAAAAGGAGTCATGAAACACTGCTTTTTAGAAAAAACACATTTCAAATCCAATTTTGTATTTGTTGTGTGTTTTTTTTTGTACTTTATATTTTTTGGATTAAAGTCTGCTCGAATAAATTGACATCAATAGCATCTGCTACATTGTAATCCCCAATTTTTGTACGGCGCAAAACAGTTAAGTGTGACCCCGAATTCATTGCTTTTCCAAAATCGAAAGCCAAGGAACGGATATAAGTTCCCTTGCTGCAGATTACTCTGAAATCAATTTCCGGAAGTGCAATTCGGGTGATTTCAAATTCATGAATTGTGGTTTTTCTGGAAGCTATTTCCACCGTTTCGCCAGCGCGAGCGTGTTCGTACAAACGTACGCCATCTTTTTTTATAGCCGAAAAAACAGGCGGTACTTGATCAATTTCGCCTAAAAACTGTTTTACTGTTTCATGAATTAAAGATTCATCGATATGATCTGTTGGAAAAGTCTGGTCGATTTCGGTTTCTAAATCGTAAGAAGGTGTTGTGGCTCCAATATAAAAAGTTCCTGTATATTCTTTAGCTTGACCTTGAAGTTCTGATATTCTTTTGGTGAATTTTCCGGTGCAGACTAATAACAGGCCAGATGCTAACGGATCTAAAGTACCCGCATGGCCAATCTTGAATTTTTTTGGCAATCCTGCTTTATTGATTAACGCATATTTGAGCTTATTTACCGCTTGGAAAGAAGTAAAGTGCAAAGGTTTGTCAATTAAGAGAACCTGACCGTTTAAAAAATCTTCGGCAGTTTTCAAGGTAAATTATTTTAAGTATGAAAAATAAATCAGCAGAAACGTACCCATAATAATTCGATACCAACCCCAAGGTTTGAAACCAAATTTATTGATGATTCCAATGAAAAATTTGATAGCTAAAATGGCAACTACAAAAGCAACTGCATTTCCAATCAAAAACATCATGATATTGTCATTTGATTTTAAAATCAGTTCGTAACCCTTCATTTGTGAAGTTTCGTAGGTTTTTAAAAACACCGAATAGCAAGTAACGGCAAGCATAGTAGGAACTGCCAGAAAAAAAGAAAATTCCGCTGCGGTATTGCGTGATAAACCTTGCTGCATACCGCCAATGATGGAAGCCGCTGATCGGCTTGTTCCAGGCATCATTGCAAGACATTGCCAAAAACCAATAGTCACTGCTTTTTTAACGGTAATGTCTTCTTCATTGACGATGGTAGTTTTGTCTTTGAAATATTGGTCAACAAAAAGCAAAATTACTCCGCCTAGAATTAATACTATTGCAATAGGAATTGGATCTCCCAAAACGGCTTCGATTTTGTCATCGAATAGTTTTCCCAGTATCAAGGCTGGAATTACGGCAAAAGCCAATTTGGTATAAAAGTTAATTCCGATTTTTAACGTCGAGAAAGCCAAGAATTTCTTCCAATACAAAACCACGACAGCCAAAATTGCACCAAATTGAATCGATACTTGAAAAAGTTTCACGAAATCATCTTCTTGGATTCCAAAATAGGAACTCGTAAAAATCATGTGAGCTGTCGAAGAAATGGGAAGATATTCTGTTAATCCTTCAATAATGGCAATAATGATTGCTTGAAATGTATTCATTTAATTTAGATTTTAGACCCCAGCAAAAGCAAGTATGTTGAGTGTTTTATTTTCAGCTGTTTTTAACACTGAATTCTGAACACTGCAAACTTATTTTTTAGGGTTTTTAAGAATAGCATAAATAGTGATCCCAAAACCAATCAGTACTGTTGTTGGAGCTAGACGGATTCTTCTGAAATTGAAAATTTCTTCATTAAATACATTAGGGTCATCACTTCCTCCTCCGGACATTAGTATAAAACCTAATACAATTACACCAATTCCGATCAATAGAATTTTATAGTTTACCTTTTCAAAAAGGAATTCGTGTTTATTTTCTTCGTTGTTTTTCATTTTGTCATCGGGGAAAAGAGCAATCTCATTTCCATATTTTATTAATTTAGTATAAATCGTCTGTTCTTAAGTTTAAGAATCGCTGTGTTGCAAAATAAGTGCTTAACCAAGTGATCAGAACGCCAATTCCAAATATGCTGATTAATACAAGAGCAATAAGTAACGGATCATTTAAAATTCCCAGACCCGGATATGTATTATCAAGATAAATCAGCAGGGCTAATAAAGCAAGAACTGCAAGGCCTGCGCCAATCATTCCCAGTTTTATGCTGCGCATTACAAATGGTTTTCTGATGAAAGATTTGGTAGCGCCAACCATCTGCATGGTTTTAATGATAAAACGGTTAGAATAAATGGATAAACGCAATGAACTGTTGATTAACAATACAGCGATAACCGTCAATAATCCGCTGGCGATTAATATCCACATACTCACTTTTTTGATGTTATCGTTAACCAGATTCACCAGCTGTTTGTCATAAACAATATCCGAAACCATAGCGTTTTTGCGTAAACCTGCTTCTATTTTAGCAATACTGTCTCTTTCTACAAAATTTGCTTTTAAGTGAATGTCATAGGAATTCTGCAAAGGATTTTCACCCAGGAACGTCATGAAATCTTCGCCAATAATATCCGAATGCTGTTTTGCAGCAGCTTCTTTGGAAACATATACAAACGATTTTGCATAACGGGCAGTTTTTAATTCTGTGCCAAAAGCTTTTACAATAGTGTCATTGGCCTCATTCTTAAAAAATACTGTCATCGCAATTTCTTCTTTGAAATCGTCAGCCAGCTTTTTAGAATTTATAATAAAAAAGCCCAGTACTCCTAAAAGAAATAATACTAAAAAAATACTCAGAACTACTGAGAAATAAGAGGAAAGTAACCTGCGTTTTTGGAATTTATCAAAGGATGATGCCATAGTTTTTTTAATTATGGGGTAAAAATAATAAACATATTCTTTAATTTGAAGTTATAACGTGCAAAGTTTTGACTTTCTTAATAACAACTTCTAAAGTTTTTCATTGTGTTTTGCTGTTAATTATGCTTTTAGTTAAAAATAATTTAAGTAAAAAGTAATTTCAGACCTGCGATTGTTAAGCCAAGTGCGAGGAGATATTTTAATGTTTTGGAGTTAAATTTCTGACTGCCAAAATACGAACCCAGCAAACCTCCAATAACTGTAGCAATCACTGCTGCCTGTAAATCTTCGGTTAAATTAAAACCTCCTTGGTGAATTTGTCCGTAGAGCCCTGAAAGCGAATTAACAAATATGAACAATGCCGATACCGCAGCTGTTTCTTTTAATTTTGACCAGCGCATCAAAAGCATTACCGGACTAAGGATTATACCCCCGCCAATTCCTAACATTCCCGAAAGAAGCCCTATAATACTTCCTGAAAAAAGCCCAGCCCATAACGGAATTTCTCTATTTGGCTCCTTGTTTTCTTCAAATTGATACAATAAACGAATGATGGAAATAAAAACACAAACTGCCAATATTTTTTTATAGATAGCATCAGATAAAGTCATTGTACCTCCCAAAAAAGCCATTGGAACACTCGCTATTGCAAACGGGAGAAACAGCTTTAGACGGAAAAATCCCGATCTGTAAAAACCGATAAAAGAAAACAAAGATACTGCTAGATTCATGACTAAAGCAGATTGTTTCATCATAATTGGAGCTACTCCTGCCATTGCCATAACTGCTAAATAACCACTAGCACCGCCGTGACCCACAGACGAATATAAAAAAGCAACAATCGCCAGCAGCAACAGCAATAAAATAGAATTATAATCCATAAGTTGTTTTTAATAAAATAATATTTTCAAAAATAAGCACTTATAAGTGTCACTGGAAATGTATTAGTAATTTATTTATTGCAAATATAAGTTCCTGCATAAACATGTTTTATAGTTTACTGATATTCCAGGTTAATGACAAGTAATAAAATGCTCCAATTTGTGGGCCTCCTAAAATAGAATAGTACGGTTTGTTTAGAAAATTAGTTCCTCCAAGTTTCGCGATAACACCAGGTTTTACAAAAGTATAATTGATTTGTGCATCCATTGACCAATAAGCAGGTACTTCACCGCTAACCAAAAATGAAACATAATCATATTTGCTTTGTTGATGATAAGTGAAACTTGCTCCAAGATTTTTCCAAAAATTCTCGGCTACGATGGTTGCATTTGCCATTATTTGTGGTGTATTGAAACCATCTTCCAGTCCGTCTTTATCGTCAGTTCGATCCAATTTGGAATACGTTGCATTTCCTAAAGCCGAAAAAATATCGTTAAATTGATATTTCAATCCTAAACTACTTCCGTAATTGTAAATCTTACTTTTAGAATTGGTCCACAAACGGTAACGGTTTTGAGTTGTTTTAGCATAAAGAGCAGTTGGTATTTGTGTCGGATCAGTGGTGTTTGGAATACTGGCTTCTACTTGAGCAATAAAGTTTTCGTATCGGTTGTAATAAAAGTCGGTATCAATAAACAAACTCTTTTTTAATGCAACACCTCTAAATCCAAATTCAAAAGAACGGACAAATTCAGGTTTTAAATAAGTATAAGGATTTTTTTGAATTGTGCCTTTATTTTTATCAATGGCTTGCGCTTGTGTCAGACCAAGTGTGTTGATGTCGCTGGTTACCTGTGCTTGAAATTTGTCGATAGAAACTTTGGTATAAGAGTTTTCGAAAATTCCGTCCGACATGATTCGTAATCCGCCCACTCGTTTTACGCCACCACTGTTTACATTGGAAAAATCTTCAAAAATACTAGGGAATCGGTATCCGCTTTGATAAGAAGCACGAAAGTTAATTTCCTCTTTTGGCGAATATACTGCAGTAATTCTTGGTGTGAATTTAACATCAAAATAATCGGCTTTGTCTGCACGAATGGCGGCACTAAAACGTAATTTTTTGTCGAACAAATTTTTGCTCAGTTGAATAAATCCACCAGTTTTTCCATATTTTAAATTTTCGCCATCATTCACTGGATTGATAAAATAATTTCCGTCAGGAACAATAATGTAAATTCTGTAATCAAATCCGCTTAAAAGCTGTGCACCTATTTTTGAAAAAAAGTCAGCAAAAGCTTTGTCCCAGTTCAATAAACCTTCGGAATGAATCAGACTTGATTTTACGCGAAGTGCCGCGCCATAATCCCAGTTATTGATGTTGACTAGCTCATCTTTCTTTTGTTCATATGCATCAGTACCAGGAATAAATCTTCCCTGATCGGATGCTGTTCTGGCTATTTTATGTGCATCTGCAACGACAGCTCCATTGGTTACAGCATCGTTATAAGCTGCAGTATAATCGGTAAACCATTTGTTATCGGATTTATAAGCACGATCCATGTTTTCCGCCAAAGAGCGCATATTGTATGAGTTGCCCGTGTTCTCCTGTGTCAAATAGGCACGAACCATAAAAATATCGGTATGATAATCAACCGCATATTGACTTAGTTTATAATCTTCTAATCTAAAACGATTGGAACGCTGATAAACGGTATTAATCAAAGCTCCTTTATACGTTACTGCTAATTCGTGTCCTTTTTTTGGTCTGAAATACAAGCCAGCATCCCATTTGTAATTTTCAATACCATAATCGGCAATATCAGTTTCTCTGTAACCCGTTCTTGAAACTACATATTTTTTGTCATTCAAAGTTAGAGTTTTTCGATTTGCCGATTCGTTTCCATAGCCGTTTACTTCATCATAAGCAGGATTTTCATCGCCATATAAATTGGTTGAAGCGTTGATATTTGGAGCTAAATCGGTTTGGTTATTGGCTACCCAATCTGTTCCATTAGTGATAGAACCATTTACTTTGAAGGCAATTTTTGAATTCAATACTTTCGCATAACGAAGATTAGTAGTAGTAAAAAGCTGGGGAGATAAACGGTCAATATTTCCTGTGTGATTCACACCCGTTAATTGCTGGATGCTCATTCCCTGATATTCAAATGGATTTTTTGTTTGGATGTTTGCCAATCCATTGATAGCATTCATTCCGTATAAAGCGGCAGCAGATCCAGGTATCACTTCAATTTTGTTAATATCAAGGTCGTTGGCTCCAAGTGCATTGGTAATTGGCGCGCCTAAATGCGGAGCCTGATTGTCTATCCCATCGATTAATTGGGCAAAACGAACATTGGTAGTATTGGCAAATCCTCTGGTATTTATAACCTTGAAACCTAAACTGGGTGTGATGACTTGTACCGATTTTAAGTTTTCCAATGCATCAAAGCTGAATGGTGAACCGTAGTTTTTTGCTTCCGCCGATTTTAATTGTTCGATACTTACGGGAGATCTCAAAAAAGTTTCTTGTGTGCGCGAAGCTGTTACGACTACTTCCTGAAGGGTTTCGGTTTTCAGGCTATCTTTTTCTTTTTCAGAATTTTCGATTTGAGCGAAACTTTTTAGACCTAATAAGACTATTATTAAAAGTAGTTTTAACTTCATAATTTTAATAGATTTTCAGTATGTTTAAAAATAAATACTGAAGGTTGGTGATTTAGTTTTAGTTATTTTTATGTTTAGTAAACTTCAGTGTGTTTTAAAATGAATACTGTAGGTTAAAAAAAAGCTAGAATTTTAAATTTTGAGTTTCTTTTTGGGCAAAATCTTTAATTCGTTTTTCTATTTCATAAAATACTGCAATGGCTCTTTCTCCGGCTTCGGTTAGTCTGGCGCCGCCGCCGCCTTTTCCGCCCAGTAACTTTTCAACCAAAGGACTTTCGGCGCGTTTATTCATTTCTTCGACTAATTGCCAGGCCTGTCGGTACGCCATTTTCATTTCTTTGGCGGCATTGGTTATAGAACCTGTTTTTTGAATATTTTCCAGAAGCCATATTTTTCCAATGCCTAAAAAAGGACCTTCGGCTTCTTCAATCCAAAGACGTACTTCTATTTTGTATTGTTTAGTGGAAGACATAGATGTGTTTTTAAAAACATACTGTAAAAATAAGTATTTTTACTTATAAAAAACTAATGAGTTCTGTTTTTTTATTGCAAGAGAGTTGATTTCTTTGCGTCTTTGCGCCTCTGCGTGAAATTGGACTCGCAAAGTCGCAGAGGCGCAAAGAATAGAAAGTATGTTGTTGTTTTTGGATGATGGCAAAAAATCGAATTCTTTCTCCCTAGCCCCGATAGTAGAGGAAATCCTTGTGAGCCGGGGTTCGGCTCGCAAGATTGCAATGAATAGCGGGACCGATGCCTCCTGAGAATGCCCAATTTTTCTGCTCCAAAATCTATTAATGGAGCTTCTCTTTTTTAATGAAAAAATAGCTTTGGTAACAAGCGACAATAAACGTAAATTTGCGCTTTTACAATTTTAAAACTTAGAAACTTAGTTACTCAGTAGCTTAGCAACTTATAAAGATGAAATACAATCCGAACGAAATAGAAGCCAAATGGCAAAAATACTGGGCTGACAATAAGACTTTTGCTGCCAAAAACGATTCAGACAAACCAAAACATTATGTGCTGGATATGTTTCCTTATCCGTCTGGAGCGGGACTGCACGTGGGGCATCCGCTGGGGTACATCGCATCGGATGTGTATTCTAGGTATAAAAGACACCAGGGTTTTAACGTGCTGCACCCGATGGGATATGACAGTTTTGGGTTGCCGGCAGAGCAATATGCGATTCAGACTGGACAGCGTCCTGAGGACACGACTCGCGTAAATATTGACGGTGGCGTTGACAAAGAAGGAAAAGTGATTGCTGGGTACAGAAAGCAGTTGGATAAAATAGGTTTTTCATTTGATTGGGATCGTGAAGTACGTACTTCGAATCCTGATTATTACAAACATACACAATGGATTTTTATCCAATTGTTTAATTCTTGGTACAATAAAAATACAGATAAGGCAGAAGATATTTCGACTTTAGTTTCGGTTTTTTCTACAGAGGGGAATGCGAATGTAAATGCAGTTTGTGATGACAATATTGTTGGTTTTTCGGCAAGTGAATGGAACGCTTTCGCAAAAGAGCAACAAGAGAAAATTTTGTTGCAATACCGATTGACGTATTTGGCGGAGACCGAAGTAAACTGGTGTCCCGGATTAGGAACTGTTTTGGCGAATGACGAAATCGTAAACGGTGTTTCGGAACGTGGCGGCTATCCTGTGATTCGTAAAAAAATGACACAATGGAGTATGCGAATTTCGGCTTATGCTGAACGTTTACTTCAAGGTTTGAATGATATTGACTGGAGCGAAAGCATCAAAGAAAGTCAAAGAAACTGGATTGGGAAATCGGTTGGGGCGATGGTGGATTTCAGATTGCAGAATTCAGAAAGCAGTATTTCGGTATTTACAACTAGACCTGATACGATTTTTGGAGTTACGTTTATGACTTTGGCACCAGAGCACGAATTGGTTGCACAAATCACGACCGCTGAACAAAAAGCAGAAGTTGAAGCCTACATCGAAAAAACAGCGAAACGTTCCGAAAGAGAGCGTATGGCGGATGTGAAAACTATTTCGGGAGTTTTCACGGGAGCTTTTGCTGAGCATCCGTTTACCAAAGAGGCGATTCCGGTTTGGATTGGGGATTATGTTTTGGCAGGTTACGGAACAGGTGCCGTGATGGCGGTTCCTTGCGGTGATGAAAGAGATTATGCTTTTGCGAATTTCTTCAAAGGTCAAAAAGGAATGCAGGAGATTAAAAACATTTTCGATAAAGATATTTCTGAAAGTGCTTTTGGTGCTAAAGAAGGTTTCCAATTGGTAGATTCTGATTTTTTAAATGGATTAGGATACAAAGATGGAACTAAGAAAATAATTGAAGAATTAGAGAAAATAGGTCAAGGAAAAGGGAAAATTAATTACCGTTTGCGTGATGCGGTTTTCTCGCGCCAAAGATATTGGGGAGAGCCTTTTCCAGTGTATTATGTGAATGGATTACCGCAAATGATCGATGCGCAGCATTTGCCAATCATCTTGCCGGAAGTAGAGAAATATTTGCCAACCGAAGATGGCTTGCCTCCGTTAGGAAATGCAACAATCTGGGCTTGGGATACAAAAAACAATGAAGTTGTCAATACTGATTTGGTTGATAATTTCGAAATATTTCCTCTTGAATTGAACACTATGCCAGGTTGGGCGGGAAGTTCTTGGTATTGGATGCGTTATATGGATGCAAAAAATGAAGGAGAATTTGCAAGTAAAGAAGCTTTGGCATATTGGGAAAGTGTGGATTTATACATTGGCGGAAGTGAACACGCAACAGGCCACTTATTGTATTCCCGTTTTTGGAACAAATTCTTAAAAGACAAAGGTTTTGCGCCAACTGAAGAACCATTCAAAAAACTGATTAATCAGGGAATGATTTTGGGAATGAGTGCGTTTGTTTATAGATTGGAAGTGAAATTAATAGTTGAGTATTCTATTACTGAAGAATCTAAAAATTTGATATTAAGTAATAATCTATCAGCTGGTTTGTTTGCTACTCAAGAAGTACGTATGTCAACTAAATACTTCTTTTCTAAAACTAAAATGGAGCAGTATCGATTTGGTACTTTTGATGATCTTCCGAATGAAATCAGAATATTTTTAAAAGATTTTATGCATGCACATGTAGAGAAATCGCCTGAAGGAACTTTAGAAATCTTAAATTACAATAGAGATATAAAAATTTCAAATATTTCTTTCTCTCCGATTCATGTTGATGTTTCCTTGGTTAATTCATCAGATGAGTTAGATTTAGAAAAGTATGAAAAGACTTCAACAAGAGCAATAAGTGCTGGAGCAATCTATATCAAAGAGGATAGTGATAAGTTCATCGTAGGTCGCGAAGTCGAAAAAATGTCAAAATCCAAATACAATGTAGTTACGCCAGATGATATTTGTAATGAATACGGAGCCGATACTTTGCGTTTGTATGAAATGTTTTTAGGACCATTAGAACAAGCAAAACCTTGGAACACGGCAGGAATTTCGGGAGTTTTTGGTTTCTTGAAAAAACTATGTCGTTTGTATTTTGACGAAAATGGTTTGATTGTGACCAATAACGAACCAACAAAAGACAACTTAAAATCATTGCACAAAACCATCAAGAAAGTGGCGGAAGATATCGAGAGTTTCTCTTTCAATACTTCGGTTTCTCAGTTTATGATCTGCGTGAATGAATTATCAACGCAGAATTGTCATTCGCGTGCGATTTTGGAACCATTGGCGATTGTGATTTCGCCTTATGCACCGCACATCGCAGAGGAATTATGGTCGTTACTAGGAAACACAGGTTCTATTGCAACCGTTCCGTTCCCGGTATTCGAACCGGCTCATTTGGTGGAAAGCGATAAAGAATATCCAGTATCTTTCAATGGAAAAATGCGTTTTACAATCAATTTGCCTTTGGATTTAACCAAAGAACAAATCGAGGAAATCGTTATGAAAGACGAAAGAACCATCAAACAACTGGATGGTAAAACACCAAATAAGGTGATTATTGTTCCGGGGAAAATTATCAATTTGGTGGGATAATTTATAAAAATCCAATATTTAAAATTCCAAATTCCAATTTTACGATTGGAGTTTGGGATTTTTTTTGTGTATTTTTCACCACGAATTATACGAATTTACTTTTCAAATCTTTGTAGAGTTACTTGCGGAGATTCCTCCTTCGTCTGAATGACAAGATTGTGGATTTTCTGGCTTAACCAAAGCTACTCGTGTAGTTTTGTCATTCCGACAAAGGAGGAATCTGCGCGCGCAAATCGCGCTAGAATTTCTTTTTATTCTTCCCGATTTACCCGAATTAAATTTGAGGAAATTCGAGCGATTCGAGGTAAAAACAAACATCCCAAAATTGGAATCTGGAATTTTTTTATTAAAATTTTCATTTCAGTTGTAACATTTTAATAGTTGCCGTATCCAAAGGGCGGATCCGATTAATTATTAACTTAAAACTATTAAAAATGAAAAAGTATATCTTCTTAGTTACTGCGTTATTATTTTCAGCATTATGTTTAAATGTATTTGGGCAGACAAAATCGTATCCGTTTGAAGTTATCAAAACAGGAAAGGGAAAACAAGCCATAATCTTCCTGCCTGGTTTTGCCAGTTCAGGAGACGTTTGGAATGAAACAAAATCTAATTTTGAAAAAGATTTTACTTGTTATACTTTTACTATGGCTGGTTTTGCGGGAGTTAAACCACAGCCGAATGCTTCATTCAAAAATTGGGAAACCGAAATTGTCAATTATATAAAAGCCAACAAAATTGAAAAACCAATTATAGTAGGTCACAGTATGGGTGGGGGACTGGCGCTAGCGATTGCATCGGATTATCCAGAACTAATCAGTAAAATTGTGGTTGTCGATGCACTTCCGTGTTTGGCAGCTTTGAGAGATCCATCTTTTAAATCACAAGAAAATAACGACTGCAGTTCAATGCTCAATCAGATAGGAGCTATGTCTGAAGATGAATTTCTTCAAATGCAGAAAAGAAATATGGCTATGCTTCTGGCAGATGCTTCAAAACAAGATGAAGTAATAAGCTGGAGTATGAAATCCGACAGAAAAACGTTTAGCGAAATGTATTGCGATTTTTCCAATACTGATTTGAGAGAGAAAATTACAGCAATAAAATGCCCTTCACTGATATTGCTGGAATTTGGTTTTTCCAATTACAAAGAGCCTATTGAAGCACAATATAAAAATCTAAAAACAGCCAGTTTTCAATACTCAAACAAGGGTTTGCACTTTATTATGTATGATGATAAAGAATGGTATTTGGCACAATTAAACAACTTTGTAAAATCGAAATAATGGAGTTTGAAGAACTATATAAAACCTATTGGCAAAAGATATTTCGTTTGTGTATGGGTTATGTAAATGATTATGACATTGCGCAGGACATTGCACAGGAAACATTTATAATTGTCTGGCAAAAACTCGACACATTTAGAAATGAATCCAGCATTGGGACTTGGATTTTCCGAATAGCATCAAACAATTGCCTGAGACAGATTGAAAAAGAAAAACGCTTCCCGAAATCTGAACTTCCTCTAAACATTACCGAAGAAAAGAACTATTCGCTGGAACCGCAGATTCAGTTTTTGTACAAATGCATTGCCGAATTACCGGAAACCGACCGTATTATTATCTCACTCGAACTGGAAGATGTAAAACAGGCCGAAATTGCCAATATCGTTGGGCTTTCGGAAGCGAATACAAGAGTGAGAATTCATAGGATAAAAGAAAAACTGACACAAAAATTTAAAGAAAATGGACAATAATATAGATTTTAAAGATTTATGGAAACAGCAGGCTGTAAGTCCGCCCAATATTGAAGATTTGTTTTCTAAACTAAAACATTTCAAAAGAGTAAGCATGCGAAAATTAATTATAACTAATGTGCTCCTTATTGCGACATGTGCGTTTATTCTTTTCATCTGGTATAAGTATCAGCCTGAGTTTATTTCGACCAAAATTGGAATTATTTTAATGATTTTGGCAATGGGTACTTATTTATTCGTTTATAATAGATTAGCCGGATTTTATAAAACTATTGACGGTGCTCTAAGCAATAGTGAATACCTGCAGAAATTAATTTCAATTAAAGCAAAACAGCAGTTTTTGCAGTCTACCATGCTGAGTTTGTATTTTATAATGCTTGGGTTGGGAATATGTTTGTACATGTATGAATACGCTTCCCGAATGACACTTTTTTGGGGAGTTGTATCTTATGTATTAACGTTGGGTTGGATTGGGTTTACCTGGTTTTACTTAAGACCAAAACAAATCAAAAAAGAGGAGGATAGAGTCAATACTTTGATTGCTAAATTTGAAGCAGTAAATAAGCAGTTGGATGCTAATGAATAGTAATTAAATTTTGGAGCAGAAAGATTTGGCATTTTAGGGAATATAGTCCCGCTTTTCGTTGCAATCTTTTGTGCCGAACCCCTGCACAAAAGGATTTTCACTGCTATCGGGGCTATGTCATTAAGTTACGATATAAAGTCATCGTTTTGTCATTCCGAAGAATGAGGAATCTCACTCGTGACTCACGTTATGTGATTTGCTTCGCCTGTTCGCTATCGCTCGAGTCTCCTTCGTCGAAATGACATGAAAAATGCTTAACTTAATGATATTGGGCTAAGGGGGAATATTTTTGCTTTTTTGCCATTATTTAAAAAGAAAATAGAAATAATCGAACTCAGGTTTGAATTACAAATCCAAATTCCAGCAGACATTGGAATTTGGATTTTTTATTGGCATTTATTTAACGGATGTCAAATTGTCATTTTCTAAATTTGGTTCAGAATTTGATGTTTATTTTGAAACTAAAATATAAAAAACAAAAGATATGGGAATGAGTTATTTAATTCTTGCGGGCGCTATTATGCTGGCAAGCTGGTTAGTGAGTTCTAGACTAAAGAGTAAGTTTGAATTTTATTCAAAACTGCATCTGCAAAACGGAATGTCGGGTGCCGAAATCGCCGAGAAAATGCTGGCCGACCACGGAATACGTGATGTTCGTGTAATTTCGACTCCAGGACAATTGACAGATCATTACAATCCAGCGGATAAAACGGTTAATTTAAGTGAAGCTGTTTATAACCAAAGAAACGCAGCGGCAGCAGCAGTTGCAGCACACGAATGCGGTCACGCAGTACAGCATGCGGTAGGTTATCAGTGGTTAACGATGCGGTCTCAATTGGTGCCAATTGTGAATGTGGCTTCATCCTACATGCAGTGGATTCTGTTAGCAGGGATTTTGATGATTAAAACTTTTCCATCGCTTTTATTGATTGGAATCGTGATTTTTGCAGCAACAACCTTGTTTTCAATTGTGACACTGCCGGTAGAATATGATGCGAGTAACAGGGCTTTGGCTTGGTTAGAAAACAAAAGAATGCTGACACAGCAAGAACAGGCTGGAGCAAAAGATTCTTTAAAATGGGCAGCCAGAACGTATGTAGTTGCTGCATTAGGTTCTATCGCTACCTTACTGTATTATGTTTCTATTTATATGAACAGAAGGTAAGTAAAAAAGGAAATTACAAATAAAAAAAATCCAAATTTCAATACTACTATTGGAATTTGGATTTTTTTATTTAATCTGGATTATTCATGTATATTTTGCCACTGCCATTTATAAAAACTGCAAGTTGGTCAGCTGTTAACGCAGATTTTTGTTTTCAGCAGGCATGAACTTACGATTGTTCTGTAAATAAAAATTCCAAATTCCAACGGATTAAAGCTGGGATTTGGAATTTAAAATATGGGAATTTAGTATGTGTCTATTTTGCTTTATTAACTTCTACTATGTATTTTTCTAAAGCCATTGTCATTGACGGCGTTCCTGGCGTTGGAGCCATAATGTCCACACGTAATCCGTGATCAAGAGCTTCTTTTTGAGTAGTACTGCCAAAAACGGCTATTCGAGTATTGTTTTGTTCAAAATCTGGAAAGTTTTTATATAAAGATTTGATTCCGGTAGGACTAAAGAAAGCCAACACATCATAATAAACATCGGCTAAATCAGATAAGTCACTCATAACTGTTTTGTAAAAAGTAGCTGGAGTCCAATCAACTTTTAAAGAGTTTAGTGTTACGGGGATGTCTGCGTTTAATTGGTCAGAAGCCGGAAGCAGGAATTTTTCGTCTTTGTATTTTTTGATTAAAGGCGATAAATCGGCAAAATCTTTCGGGCCTACATAGATTTTACGTTTTCTGTAAACTACGTATTTTTGCAAATAGAATGCAATTGCTTCAGATTGACAAAAGTATTTTAATCCTTCAGGGATCTTATAACGCATTTCTTCTGCCACTCTAAAAAAATGATCTACACCATTTTTACTTGTCAATATAATAGCAGTGTAATTATTTAGATCAATTTTTTGAAGTCTAATTTCTTTTGCGCTTACTCCTTCTACATGAATAAAAGGTCTGAAATCAATTTTCACTTTATGCTTTTGCTGCAGCTCAAAGTATGGAGAATTTTCCACTTTAGGTTCTGGTTGTGACACCAAAATTGTTTTCACTTTCATATTTAAATAATTTCTAAACGCTATCTTTTGTAAACCAATAATACATAAAATAATAGGGTGCTATTTCGAGAGTGCAAAGATATAAAATAAAATAAAACAACTTACTGAAAATTTCTTTTCTGTAATTTTTTATTGAGAATAGGTAAAGAAAAGTATTTAAAACTATTATGCTGTATAGTACTAACAAAGGTATGTTCTTTAAAATAGAATCATAATAGAATAAGATGATGTCGATTGGAAGTAATAATAAGCCAACATATGTTCTGTAGCTAATCTTTTGTAAATTATACTGTTCTACAATTTCTTCGATCTTAAATGCAGTTGCAATGATTTTTTCAATCAGGAATTTAGAGAAAATAAAGTAAGTGACAAAAGTGAAAATTTGAATAAAAAGTATCCAGTCTGTTTTTGTTCCGTAACCAAATTGGTTGAGTAAAATTTGAATAAAAAAAGAAAAAGAAATTATCTGAACAAAAAACAAGGTAATCGAAAACATGTCCATCAAATGGCTGTTGTCTTTGTATATGCGGGTGTATTTGTCGGAAAAAATTAATTTCGTAAAATCAGCAAAGCGGTTTTCATAAATGGATTTGGTTAATGCAATAACGCCAAATGCCATAATAAAAATTATAGTTACCCAATCGCTGGTATCTGTTATTCTTGGATGAAGGATGTGCTCAGTCATAATTCGGGCAAAATTAGTGATTTTTATAACATTATTTATTATAATTTTATAATAATCAAATGGCATAAAAAGGTTACTTTTGCAACGAAATTACGCGAAATATGAACAATTGCATTGTTATAATTCCTACTTATAACGAAATTGAAAACATTGAAAGCATTGTCAGAGCAGTGCTCTCTCAACACAAATCTTTCCATGTCTTGGTTATTGATGATAACTCCCCGGATCATACTGCTGATAAGGTGGTTATGCTTCAGGAAGAATATGGAGGCAGACTGTTTTTGGAGAAAAGAGCCGAGAAATCTGGCTTGGGTACCGCGTATGTTCATGGCTTTAAATGGGCTTTGAAAAACAATTATGATTTTATTTTTGAAATGGATGCTGATTTCTCTCACAACCCCAATGATTTAGAGAAATTATATGATGCCTGTCATTTTGGTGATGCCGATTTGGCCATAGGTTCCCGTTATGTTACTGGAGTCAATGTTGTTAACTGGCCTTTAAGCCGTGTTCTGCTGTCTTATTTTGCGTCCGTTTATGTCCGAATGATTACCGGAATGAAAATACATGATGCAACAGCTGGTTTTGTTTGTTATAAAAGAATAGTCCTCGAATCAATTAATCTGGATAAGATTAGATTTGTTGGTTATGCTTTTCAGATTGAAATGAAATACCGCACCTATTGTAAAAAATTAGCCATTTCGGAAGTGCCTATTATTTTTACCGACAGGACTAAGGGGCAGTCCAAAATGAGTAATTCGATAATAGTTGAGGCTGTATTTGGCGTTATTTTATTGCGTTTAAAAAAAGTATTTAACAGTTTGTAAAAGAGAATGCTATGAATAGATATTTAATTAAGAATGCTAAAATAGTAAATGAAGGAGTTGTTTTTGAAGGAGATGTTCTTGTAGAGAATGATCTTATTGTTGAAATTTCGGATAATATCAGCCTAAAATCGTCAGACTGCATGATTATCGATGCCGAAGGGAATTATCTTATCCCTGGAGTTATCGACGATCAGGTGCATTTTAGAGAACCGGGTCTTACGCATAAAGGTGATATCGAATCGGAGTCCAGAGCGGCCGTTGCAGGCGGGATAACTTCATTTATAGAACAGCCCAATACGGTTCCAAATGCTGTTACTCAGGAAATTCTCGAAGAAAAATACCAGATTGCTGCTGAAAAGTCATTTGCCAATTATTCTTTTATGATGGGAGCTACAAATGATAATTTGGAAGAAGTCTTAAAAACAAACCCAAAAAATGTAGCTGGTATTAAAATATTTTTAGGTTCATCAACAGGAAATATGCTGGTGGATAATGAAGCGGTTTTAGAAAAAATATTTTCCTGCACTTCCATGCTGATTGCTGTTCATTGTGAAGATGAGATGACCATCAAAAATAATCTCGAAAAATATAAAGAGGAATTTGGCGAAGATGTTCCCGTAACAGCTCATCATCTTATCCGCAGTGAAGAAGCTTGTTATCTTTCTTCTTCAAAAGCGATTGCGCTGGCTAAAAAAACAGGTGCAAGATTACATGTTTTTCATCTTTCGACTGCCAAAGAAATGGAGCTGTTTACCAATAAAATTCCATTGGAAGAAAAAAAGATTACTGCCGAAGTCTGTGTACATCATTTATGGTTTACTAATGATGATTATGAAACAAAAGGAAATTTTATAAAATGGAATCCAGCTGTAAAAACAGCTAATGACAGAAAAGTGCTTTGGGAAGCGCTGAATGACGGACGGATTGATGTAATTGCTACCGATCACGCTCCGCATACATTGGAAGAGAAAAAACAAAAATACCTACAGGCTCCTTCAGGCGGTCCTTTAGTACAGCATGCTCTTGTAGCGATGTTCGAAGCCTATCATCAAGGAAAGATAAGTGTGGAGAAAATCGTTGAAAAAATGTGTCATAATCCAGCCAAAATTTTTAAAATTGAAAAGAGAGGTTTTATCAAAGAAGGTTACTATGCCGATTTGGTGATTATCAACTCCGGTTTACCTTGGAGCGTGAAAAAAGAAAACATACTTTCAAAATGTGGTTGGTCACCTTTCGAGAATTTTACTTTTAAATCCAGAATTACACATACTTTTGTTAACGGGAAACTTGTTTATTCCGGTTTTAAAGTAAAAGACATTCGTGCCGGGCAGAGAATGCTGTTTGACCGATAATTATAGAATATGAAAAAGATAATATCGCTTTTTATTTTAGTTGCTTCATTTTTTAGCTGTAATAAGGATTTGGTTGAGAAACCGGACAATCTTATTGATAAGAAGGTGATGAAAGACATTTTGTATGATATGTTGATTCTGGATGCCGTAAAGTACCAAGATCCAAATATTTTGTATGAAAATGGGGTGAACCCAAAGACATATGTCTTCAAAAAATACAAAATTGACAGTATTCAGTTTGCCAAAAGCAATGCCTATTATGCAGCTGATTATAGAGAATATAAAAAGATGTTTGATGAGTTAAGCGACCGGTTAAAAAAGGATAAAGAGGCTATTGACTTAGTAAATAAAAAGGCTGCAAAAAAGGAGAATGCACTTAAAAAAGCAAAGGGAAAGAAAATAAAAGATTCTATAGCTAAAGTTAAAAAAGCGAAAGAGTTAAAAATTAAAAAAGAAAAAGATTCTGTAACTAAAGCCAAAAAAGCGAGAGAGCTGAAAATTAAAAAGGTGGATTCTATAGCTAAAGCTAAGAAAGCAAATAATTTAAAGCTTAAAAAATAGACAAATTACAAAACAACAATTTTCTTTATATAATCAGAAACGTCTGTGAATGTTATGTTCAAGGCGTTTTTTATTTTTTCATTGGTGTATAAATCGGTGGAGTAGGATGATTTAGCGGAAGCTTTGCTAAGCTGTCTTTTTTGACCAAAAACTGCCGAAGCTATCCAGCTTAGCTTAGACATGGTATTCATCATAAATGGAGTGGCATGATATTTGGGTCTTTTGACTTTTAAAGCATCGGCAATTGAGAATAAAAAATCCCGAAAATTGATATTTTGACCTATCAGTGTGTATCGTTCCCCATGAATTGTACTTTCCATTAACTGATACAGTATGTTTACAACATCGGTAACAGCTACAAAGCCAGTAGATCCCTTTGTGTAAAAGGGTAATCCGTTTTTTACTTTCGTAAAAAGTTCTCCGCTTCCCTGATTCCAAAACCCAGGGCCTATAATAACACCGGGATTTACAATTGCAACTTTAAGTCCTTCCTGCAGACCGCGCCAAATTTCCATTTCCGCACCATACTTTGAAATCGCATAATCGCTGTGCAGTTTTTCAGGATTCCATTCGGTTTCTTCGGTGATAATTGATTCGTGTGCGGCCAAGTCACCTAGAGCCGCTATTGAACTTACATGACAAAGTTTTTGGATATTATAGGCTAAACAAAAATTCACAATGTTTGCTGTGCCTTCAATATTTGTTTTCCGAACAAGATTTTCGTCTTTAGGATCAAAAGAAATCATTGCAGCGCAGTGATAAACTTTGTTGACTCCTTGAAAAGCATTCTCTAAAGAAGGAATGTCAATAATATCAGCTTGCGTCCATTCAATTAATTCAAAAAGAGCTTCCTTTTTATATAACAAAAACAGCGATTTTGTCTTTTGAATGTTATCCAAATTCCTGTAAATAGCACGAACTTGTTCACCTTTTTCTGTTAAGTGAATTAAGAGATGTGCGCCGACTAAACCTGTTCCTCCTGTAACTAATACCATATTGACAAATATAAGAAAATCAATTTCAATGGCAATTTCAAAAATCAATTATAAAACATTGAATTGAGTTTCCATTGCCATTTAAATTTCCATTGCCATTGAATTTGAGATTGCTATTGTCATTGATTTTTGAAATTGCCATTGCCATTGAAATTGCTATCTTTGCCCAAAATTGATTATTAGAAATGAAAAATATTATTTCCGAATTACAATGGCGTGGTTTAGTTCACGATATCATGCCAGGAACCGAAGAACAGCTTTTAAAAGAAATGACAACTACTTATATTGGATTTGATCCCACATCAGATTCATTGCACATTGGTAGCTTGGTGCCGATTATTTTATTGGTTCACCTTAAAAATTTTGGACACAAACCTATTGCTTTGGTGGGTGGTGCTACAGGAATGATTGGAGATCCTTCCGGTAAATCGGATGAGAGAAATTTATTGGACGAAGCCACTTTAAATCACAATGTTGAAGGAATAAAAGGAGTTTTGTCGCGATTCTTAGATTTCAATGACACTTCGGCAAATGCACCGGTCTTGGTAAACAATTACGATTGGATGAAAGGCTTGTCATTTATTAATTTTGCCCGCGATGTCGGTAAGCGTATCACGGTAAATTATATGATGGCCAAAGATTCTGTTAAGAAAAGATTGTCTGGCGAAGGAGAAGGAATGTCATTTACGGAGTTTACATACCAATTAATACAAGGATACGATTTTTATCATCTGCATAAAGAATACAACTGTCTGCTACAGATGGGAGGTTCGGATCAATGGGGAAATATCACTACAGGAACTGAATTAGTCCGCAGAATGAACGTAGGGGAAGAGGCGAAAGCTTTTGCAATGACCTGTCCGTTAATTACCAAAGCTGATGGTTCTAAATTTGGAAAATCTGAAGGCGGAAATGTTTGGTTAACTGCAGATAAAACTTCAGTTTATAAATTTTACCAATTTTGGCTGAATACTACGGATGTAGATGCCGAAAAGTATATCAAGATTTTTACTTTCTTAGGAAAAGAAGAAATAGAAGCTTTAATCGAAGAGCATAAAGTGGCTCCGCATTTAAGAGTTTTACAGAGAAAATTAGCTGAAGAGCTGACCATTTTTGTTCACTCTGCAGAAGAATTGGAGAAAGCGATTGAAGCTACAGCTGCCTTTTTTAATCCTAATATGGATGGTTTAATCAAATTAGACACAAAGACTTTTTTAGAAGTAATTGATGGAGTTCCACAAGCTGAAATTTCAAAAAGTGATATTGAAGCTGGATTGGATATCGTTCAGGTTTTGAATGAAAAAACAGGATTTTTCAAATCGAATGGTGAAGCAAGAAGAGCGTTGACTGCTAATTCTATTTCGGTTAATAAAGAAAAAATAAACGAAACATTTGTGCTTTCAGCAAAGGATTTAATCAATAATCAATTTGTGCTGTTGCAAAGCGGTAAGAAAAATTATTTTGTGATTAGAGTGGTTAGTGCTCAGTATGAAGTTTACTAAACAACGATCAAATTACATCCTCGAATATCCGAATTATCAAAACGTCCCAATACTTCGAAAGTGGTGTTGGGATTTTTTGTGCCTAAAAATCATTTTCTTCAAAATGGCAAAAGAATTATTTTGTGATTAGAGTGAAATAATTTTCTAACTTTACTTTAAATAGATACTGCTATGGAAACTCAATTTTTGACAGATGAAAAAGGCAAAAGAACAGCCGTTGTTATGCCTATTGAAAAATATAATAAATTGATTGAAAAATTGGAAGATTTAGAAGATGTCCGTCTTTATGATGAAGCCAAGAGAGATGATGATGGTTATCGCATTTCTATTGATGAAGCTTTTAAAATTATTGAAGAAAAGCGAAAGTCAACAAAATAATGGCTTATACTATTGAATTTAGAAGTAAGGTTTTGAAAGCTTTAATTAAAATTAATGAGCCTAATTATTCTGCAATCAAAAAAGGAATTTATGATTTAGCAGATAATCCCCGACCGCAAGGTTACAGAAAACTAAAAGGAAGAAAAGGATACAGGATTCGGGTTGGTGATTATAGAGTAATTTATGAAATATTTGACAACGTTCTTTTGATTGAAGTTATTGATTTAGGACACCGCAAAGGTATTTACGATTAAATCACCATCAAATTACAGCCTCGAATATCCGAGTTATCAAAACGTCCCAATACTTCGAAAGTGGTATTGGGATATTTTTTGCCCAAATCCTGCGTGGCAATAAAGGAACAGGAATTGATATTGGCTAAATCAATAATGTTAATTCCGCCCGTTTTTCCGTCGTTTACATACGTTAAAGCATCTTCGGTATCGCGAATGTGTATCTGCATCCATGAAGGGCATTCAAATATGCCGTTTCCTAGCGAATAAGCCTGCGAAAGTAGTTCAGTCATGCCGTATTCAGAATGGATGGCTGTAACGCCAAATCCGTTGCAAAGCTCTTCGTGCAGTTCTTCCCGAATCATTTCTTTGCGTTTGCCTTTCATTCCTCCTGTTTCCATGATAATAGTATGCTGGAGCTGAAAGTTCTGTTTTTCGATTAAATCTAATAAAGCATAGGTAACTCCAATCAGAATAACATTTTGCCCGGCTTGGTCCAGCTCTATTAATTTTTGGATTAATTCCTCGTGATTGTTGAGGTAAAAACCACTGTCGCAGTTGTTGGTCAATTGTATTAAATCTTCCACCATATGAATCAATGAAGAACCTTCTCTTTCTAGATACGAGGGAAGCAATGCCAAAACAACATAATCTTCAATACTCCCGTAAAATTGAGAAAATGCTTGTCGATAGCTTTCTTCATAAACTGAAACGTCAGTCACCAAATGTTTACTGGTAATGGCTCCTGTTGTGCCGCTACTTGTAAAAATAGTTTCGATAGGATTGTTGTTTGATACAACATTGTGACTCTTGAAAAACTGTATCGGTAAAAAAGGAATCTGATGCAGAGACTTTACTTTTTGCGGATTTGTTTTTAACAAATCGCAAAATTCTTGGTAAACCAAATTGTTTTCATATTGAAAACGGAATACTTTTAAAGCTATTTTTTCAAATTGCTTCTGACTCGAAATGGTAAATATGTCGCTGGCTGTAATCAAGATTTTTTTTGAGTGCAAAGATATTATATTTTGAGCCTTTTTCAGTTTTTGATATTTATGGTTCTAAAAAAGGCATAAAAAAAGTCCCAATTAAAAATGGAACTTTTTTATTCTGTTGTGATGAAGAACTATTGAACTATCAGTTTTCTGCTACTGGTTGAACCTTCTTCTGTTATTTTAATGATATAAACCCCTGGGGATAAATTTGATATGTTTAATTCTTTTGTGTTAATCTTGGTCTGCAGTACTTTTTTTCCTAACACATCAAAAATAATAATATCTTTTTCCAAGTCTTTAGATGTAGTAATGTAAACTTTACCAACAGATACAGGATTTGGATACAAGTTTAACCCTTCGATTGAGGCATCTTGTTGTGTTTTTGGCTGTTTGCTGTCCTGTGCTGCTGCACTGGTAGTGAAAAAAATAGCCGCTAAGAGAGTAATATAAAAGTAGTTTTTTTTCATTGGCTTTTTTAATGAATAGTAAAGATAATGAAATATTCAAATTCAGAACATAAAAAAAGACTGTTTTTTTAGGACAGTCTTTTTTTTATGATTTTATTGGGAATTGATTATAAATTAGCTAACAGATTAACTCCGTCAACAATTGCCCAAGCACCTGGTGTTAAAGCAGCACCAGTTGCTGATGTACTTGTTGTGAAATTGCCAACTGGGAAAGCTACTGTGTAACCAGAGGCTCCTACACCAGTTTGTGCTGTAGCAGCATCTCCAATTTTGATGTTTAAAATTTTGATTTTTCCACCAATAACTTGGTTTGTATTTGTTGCAGCTTCTTGAATTCTAACGGCTACAGCATTTGTTGTTGTAGTTACTCCGTCTTTAGTAGTAGATACTGTATTAGTGAACCCAGAGATTACAATGTTTGAATATTCTCCATTTCCTTCTTTTTTGAATTGGATTGCATCAAATTCTACAGAACCTGCAGCTTCAGTTGCTGTTCCAGCAGCTCTTCTTAAAGTGATGTTAGATACTTTTGGAAAGAACGCATTGTTTACACTTTTTGATTCAATTTCCATTCCGTAATTTCCAGATCCAGTTTGATACGCATACCAGTTAGTATTTGCCTGGCCTTGCCATCCGTCTTGCCAGTCAAAAGAATCATCTGTATTTCCGTATGAAATTAAGTTTTTAGCACTTACAGTTCCACCGTAAAATTCGAAACCATCATCTGCACCTTTATAAGCTACTAGGTTTTCTAAAACTGTTCCAGAACCTACAGCGTAGAAAGAGAATCCATTCATTTCAGAGTTTCCGTCTAAGATTTTTTTACCTGCATATTCTACACGAACGTATTTTAGAGATCCACCATTGTGAGCTGCGTTTGTACCTCCATAAACAATATTAGTTCCGTCTTCTGAAGTTGCTGTTGTAATTGGAGTTCCATCTGCAGTTTTACCAGAAACGATTGGAGCATCTCCAAAGATTATAATACCACCCCAAGAACCTGGAGTTTTTGATTTTTCTGTAAATACTACTGGTTCTGCGGCAGTCCCAGCTATGTTTAACTTTCCTCCATTTTCTACTAGTAGAGCATCAGGTCCGTTAACTGCATCCGCAGTAATAACTGATCCAGCTTCAAAAGTTAAAACTACATCTTTTTTTATTCTTGCAGTTCCAGTAAGCGTATAAGTTCCTTTTATAAATGTTTTTGAAGCAGTAATGTCTCCAGTGATTTCTCCTGATCCAGCTGTTGGAGGCGCTACAACATCATCATCGCTAGAAGAACAGCTTGCAAAAATTAAACTTAAAACAGTAAGGCTAATTGCTAATTTTTTCATTTTTTAATGATTTTAATTTTAGTTTTTTTGTGTTATTTATTTACTTCAAAAGTACCTTGAGAGTTTCTGATTTTAGTTACGTAATTGTTACTATAGTATTATATAACAATCAATTTCATGTAAAATTTGTGTTATGTGTTTTGAATAAAAAAAAGAGCCAATTGGCTCTTTTTTTTAGAATGTATATCCAAGATTGACAGAAAAACCAATTCCCTTTTTGTATTCTCTTAGTATTAATGAATCTTCAGTAATGTTAATGGTACTTTCTTTTCCTAATTCTTTTCTGTAATAAGGATTTAATAAGTTCTCTGCGGTAAATTTTAAATCTATATTTTTTGAAAGAGTACTTGACCAAACGAAATCCAATTTACTAAATGATTTTTCATAAATGTGATCCATTCCTGATGATCCTACTGCAAAAATTCTATCTCCATACACATTATAGACTAATGTCATTGTGTTTTTCCAGTCTTGATTTAGCGTAAAGTCATATTTTAAATCGGTATTAACAATCCAATTGGATGCTCCTTGTAATTTTCTATTGGTACTGTTTTCTAATTCGTTTCCTATTTTTGTAATATCGATTTTCACATCAGTACTCATTATCGAAGTGTTGAATCCGAAAGTGAAGTTAGAAAGTGCCTCATCAATTCGGCTTAATTGCAAGATAGTTTCAATTTCGACTCCGTAAATTAGTCCCTCTTCAGAGTTTTTAAAAGTCGTTATTTGTCCACCACTGTTTGCAGTTGGTTTAAATACTCTTTCGATTGGATTTTCAATTAATTTTCCGAAAGCTCCAACAGCAAATATTTCTCTGCTATTTGGAAACAATTCGTATTTGAAATCAAAATTGTAGTTGTTACTGTTTAATAAATCTGGATTACCACTCTCAGAAGTTCCATCTGCATTTATATAATTGATAGGTAATAATTCCATAGCAACAGGTCTTGTGATTGTTTTACTGGCAGATGCACGGAGATTGCTGTTTTCGTTTACCGCATATTTTGTGTTTATCGATGGAAGAATGTCTAAGTTTTCGTCTGCTTTAAGTCTATAAGCACTACCAAATGGGTCTCCTTGTTGTCTGTATTTGATTTCACGAGTCGAATTTTCAGCTCTTAAACCTGCATTTAAATCCCATTTTTCGCCAAAAGTTAAAAACAAATTGAAGTAACCTGCATTTACAAATTGATTTAATTTTACTTTATAATCACCATTTGATTCTTCTTGTACGTAAAGAATTCCATTATCGATATCATCATTAATTTGTGTACTAATTGTATTTAGATCTGCAGTATAGTTTTTGTCGATATTTCTTCTTCCTGAAAAGAAACGGTAACTAGATTGCATATCATTCAAGTAGTTGTTATATCCTACAGATAAGTTATTCAGTTTTTCTTTGTTTCCAAATTGTAAGTTGTATTCAGCAAGAGCGGTGAAATAAAAGTTTCCGTTTACATCTAGATATTGACGGTTCAAGTTGTTTCCACCATACGACATATTGATTTCGGTATCATTTATCTTTTGACCTGTGATGAATTTTCTATCCGGTTGTTGAAAACCAGTTTTCACATACGCACCACCCGCTTTTATAGTTTGTTTTCCGTCTTCTGTCAATTTATAATCTCCAAACAATTGAGTATTCCAGTAATTAGATTCTTCAAATTGATTCATTCTAATAAGATTATTGTTCACATTTGCCAAACTGTTTGTATAACCTAACTGATCTTGAATTTTACTTTCGTTTGCCTGAATGTATAAGGTTGTCAAATTCAAATTCAATCTGTTTGTTTTGTATTTCAAACCACCTAATAAAGAATAGGTTGTTTTGTAAGCATATTGTGTGTTATACAAGTTATTGTCGTAATTTCCTTGACCTAAATTAAAAGTCCTATCAACACCTTCTGTGTAAACGTATTTGTTGTCAAAATTGAGCGACATGATATAACTAAAGTCTCTTTCTTTTTCTAGTTTGAATTTTTGTGAATGTAAAAATCCAATACTTGAATTTAATGGACTAGCCGTTTGGTCAACATCCCAGTTTCTATCATCATATGAATTATGATATTCCTCAGGAGATAATTTTTTTCCTTGTGGCACTGATCCAAAAACACTTGGTAATTCTCTGTTATTTCCTAACAAACCAAATGTTCCTTCGGTTGTATTGGCATCATCAGAAAGTAAAAAATCATTCTTAAGATTATTGTTAGTTGTATATCCAAAACCAACATTCAGCTTAGTAATGTTTTTAGGCTGAGGTGTTTCTATATTTACAGTTGCTCCAGCAAAATCTCCTGAAATATTAGGATTGAATGTTTTATAAATATTTAGAACACCAACAATATCCGAAGGAAATAAATCTAATGGAATTATTTTTTTGAATGGACTGTTTGATGGAGTCTGCAAATCATTTACCAATAAATTGTTGTACCTGTCTTCGAGTCCTCTAATAAATAAACCTCTTCCGTCAACTTTAGTAATTCCGGTAACTTTGGTCAAACCTTCTTCTACATCGCTAACCCCTTTTCTTGACATTTCCTGGGCGCCAATGCTTTGTTTGATAACAACAGCCTCTTTCTGATCTAATAATAATGCAGTTTCTTTTTCTCTTCCGCCTCCATTAGATTTGATTACTACATCTTTCAGCTTATAGCTTCCAGATCCTAATGAATTGTCTAGTTTAACTGTTTCGTTAGTAGTAACAGTTACTGGAACTTCTACAGTTTCATAGCCTACAAAGCTAAATTGAATTGTATAATTTCCTGGAGCGGTTATAATGGTGTATTTACCATCAATATCAGTATTAGTACCAATTTTTGTTCCTTTTATCAGAACATTTGCAAAAGGCAATGGCTGATTGTTGGAATCTTTATCTAATAGAACACCTGTTATGGTTCCAGTATTTTGTGAGAAACCGATAACGCAAATAAGTAGTGTAAAGAATAGAAATTTTAATTTCATTTTAAGTAGTATTTAATTTTCCGCAAAGAAATGGCAGCAATCTAGTCTTTGTGTTAACCATTCGTTATCAATCAATGTCATAATTATTATGAAATTGTTACCATATTAAATTAAGGTTAAGTCAGTCTTTTTAATATTGTTAATAATAGTTTATTGTTACTTTTACATTGCAATAAAAAGTTATTGTATCTTATATAAAGGTTATACAATAAAAAAGGCTTAATTTTTTGCTACTAAATATGAAGAAAAGAAACACCAAGATTCTCCTGGTTGATGATGAACCAGATATTTTAGAAATTGTAGGCTACAATTTAGCACAGGAAGGTTATCAGATTGTTACCGCTGTTAATGGTAAAGATGCAATTGAGAAAGCCAGAAAAGAAATACCAAGTCTTATTATAATGGATGTTATGATGCCCGAAATGGACGGTATGGAAGCCTGCGAAGCTATTCGAAAAATCCCTGAGTTAAATAATGTTATCATTACTTTTTTGACAGCCAGAAATGAAGATTATTCTCAAGTTGCCGGATTTGATGCTGGTGCCGATGATTATATTACCAAACCAATAAAACCAAAATTGTTGGTCAGTAAAGTAAAGGCTTTGTTGCGAAGACTGAAAGAACAGGATCAAAGCAGTGAAACGCTTAACGTTGGCGGTATCGAAATCAACAGAGAAGAATATAAAATTGTTAAGGATAATATAGAGATTGCTTTACCAAGAAAAGAGTTTGAATTATTCTATCTGTTAGCATCCAAACCTGGAAAAGTATTTAAAAGAGAAGAAATTCTGGATAAAGTTTGGGGCAACGATGTTGTAGTTGGAGGCAGAACTATTGATGTTCACATCAGAAAACTTCGTGAAAAAATTGGCGATGATCTTTTCAAAACCATAAAAGGAGTTGGGTATAAGTTTGAAGCTTAGTTTTTTTAGAAAAACAAGAAGAAAAAAATAAACGCTGAACCGAGAATTACTTCATTCGAGTTTAGAGAAAAAGAGTAAAACTTTTGCATAGAATCTTAGTAACTTAGCTTCTTAGTTTAAAATTCTAGAAAGTTTTGTCAATAATTAATGCCTGCGCTAAATCAATAATGAAAATCAATTTCAAAAAAAGCTACAAGTTTGCTATAAAATCAGCTTTGTATATCAGTTTATTTGTGTCGGGATTTTCTATGATCCTTTCCAGAATACTGTTTAAATCTTCATCCAGCAGTATGGTGCTGCTGGGATTTATTACGCTGTTTTTTGTTTACCTATTTTCATTTTTTGTTTTGCAGTATCGCGTGGAGCGGTTCATATACAGAAGAGTAAAAAAAATCTACGATGATGTTTCGCTATTAGAATCCAGTACATTTATCAATAAGCCAATTAATACGGACATGGAAACTTTGACCAGAGAAGTAAAAAAGTTTGCTACTGATAAAAAGCTGGAAATCGAAATGCTTCAGATAAGGGAAGAGTACCGAAGAGAATTTTTGGGTAATGTTTCCCATGAGCTTAAAACACCGTTGTTTACTGTTCAAGGTTATCTGTCAACACTTATTGACGGCGCAATGGAGGATAAAACCATTCGCAAAAAATACCTGAAACGTGCCGAAAAAGGAGTCGAGAGACTTATCTATATTGTAGAAGATTTGGATATGATTACCAAATTAGAATCGGGGGATTTAAATCTTGAGTTTACAAAATTTGATATCGTAAAACTGATTAAGAATGTTTTTGATCTGCTGGAAATGAAAGCAGATAAAAAAAACGTCACATTAGCATTTGAAAATGATAATATAAAGCCCATTTTTGTAAACGGAGATAAAGATAAGATTCAGCAGGTAGTCGAAAATCTGATCGTAAACTCTATAAAATATGGAAAAGAAGGCGGTCTGACCGAAGTTTCAATTGTAAATTTAACCAACAAAAAAGTTTTGGTCCGCATTTCTGATAATGGAGAAGGAATAGAAGCTCATAATGTATCACGTATTTTTGAACGTTTTTACAGAGTAGATAAAAGCGGTTCACGCTCCGAAGGAGGTTCTGGTTTGGGACTTTCCATTGTAAAGCATATTCTTGAAGCTCACAAAGAAAAAATTTATGTCGAAAGTGAGTTCGGAATAGGGTCTGAGTTTTCTTTTACACTCGAAAAGACATTTATCACCGATCAATTAGGTCTAAAGAAGTAATTAAATTAAACATTTGTTAATCTTAAATTAATAAAATTAAAAGTCTTGTAATCAGTGTTTTATGTTTATTTTTTATAATTTAATGGCTTGAAAATTATATCAGAAAAAGTCATTAACATTAAATTATCATCTAAATAACGTTGTGTTAACATTAACTTAACATAGCAGTATCACCTTTGCCGCAAATTAACATTCATATAAAAGAAATGAAAAAAGTTATAGCTGCAATACTGATATTGGGTTTTGGTATGGTTAATGCTCAGGAAGTTACAAATGATCAGATTACCAAAGCGGTTGCCCGCTATATGGACTCCATCAATAAAATCAAACCCCTTGCAGTTAAAGAAACGGAAAAAAAAGAAAATTGGTACGATAAATTTTCTATACGCGGTTATGCACAGGTAAGGTATAATGGTTTGTTTTCTACAAATGATAAAGTTTCCTGTGACCAATGTGATAAGTCTTGGGGAACAACTTCTTCAGACCCAGATGCAAAATCAGATAATGGTTTTTTCATCAGACGAGCTCGTATTGTTTTTTCGGGTCAAATTCATCCAAACGTATATTTTTATATTCAGCCCGACTTTGCAAGTTCTCCAAGTTCGGGAGTAAATCATTTTGCTCAGTTAAGAGATGCTTATGTCGATGTTTCATTTGATAAGAAAAGGGAATATAGAGTTAGAATAGGGCAAAGCAAAATACCTTATGGATTTGAAAACATGCAGTCCAGTCAAAACAGATTGACTTTGGACCGTAATGACGGACTTAACAGCGCAATTGCAAACGAACGTGACTTAGGAGTTTTCTTTATGTGGGCACCAAGTGAAATCAGAGACCGTTTTGCAATGCTGGTGAATGATGGATACAAAGGTTCTGGAGACTATGGTGTGTTTGCTTTTGGTGCTTATAACGGACAGACCGCTAACAAATCGGAGGCTAATAGAAATCTGCATGTAGTGGCAAGAGTAACGTATCCTTTTGTTATCGGAAACCAGATTATTGAGCCTGGAATACAGGCTTATACCGGAAAATGGGCTTTTACAAATGAAATTTCAGCAGGCGTAACTACACCTTTAGATAAAGAATATGTTGTTGATCAGCGTGCTGCAGCTACTTTTGTTCTTTATCCAAAGCCTTTCGGGATTCAGACAGAATATAATATTGGAAAAGGACCGCGTTATGATAAATTTACTAATTCCATTCAGTCGGATGATCTGCAGGGCGGTTATGTGACTTTGAATTATAAATGGGACATCTCTAAGGAAAAACACCATTTTTTATATCCTTTTGCTAAGTTTCAGTACTATGACGGGGGGAAGAAATTTGAAAAAGATTCAAGAAGTTATATCGTAAGAGATTATGAATTTGGATTGGAGTGGCAGCCGTTAAAATACTTTGAGTTAGTAGCTGAATGGGTTGTTTCTGACAGGACTTTTGAAGACAGCGCAAAAATGGATAACAGACAGCAGGGAAATTTGTTGCGACTGCAAGCCCAATTCAGTTTTTAGATTGTGTATTGTAATTTTACCCAAAAAAGAGATTCTTTCACTAGTTGTGCAGAGTCTCTTTTTTTATTTATACTTTTGATATTCAGTGTTTTTGTCCGTTTATTAAATTAGTTTTTCTTAATTGTAAAATTTGTGTAAAAACATCCAAATGGTAAAGATTGAATAACTCATGCTTAACATAAACTTAACTTAACGACATTACTTTTGTTAAAAATTTAAAGACAATTAAAAATGAATGCAACTAAATTTAAAACAGCAATTCTTTTAATAGCAGTAATGATTATTGGATTTTCATTTACAGCTATTAATAAGGTAACGATAAAAGGTTCTGATACTATGGTTATTTTATCTCAAAAATGGGCTGAGACCTATATGAAGAAAAAACCAGGAACTTCTATTCAGGTAACAGGAGGAGGGACTGGAGTAGGTTTGGCCGCTTTAATTAACGGATCAACAGATATTGCCAATGCAAGCCGTCCTATTAAATCTAATGAACTTGAAAAACTAAAAGCAAAATACCGTACACTTGGAGTTGAAATTCCATGTGCCAAAGATGGTTTGTCTGTTTTTCTTAATAAAGGAAACAGTGTTACAGAACTTACGATAAAACAGCTGGGAGATATTTTTTCCGGAAAAATTACTAACTGGAAAGAAGTAGGCGGTGCCGATGCCAAAATACAGTTATACGGAAGAGAAAGCAGTTCAGGGACTTTTGAATTTTTTAAGGATCATGTAGTTAAAACAGATTTTTCACCAAGATGCCAGACTTTGCCTGGTACAGCAGCAATCGTTAATGCGGTTAAAAAAGACAAATACAGTATTGGGTATGGAGGTTCTGCTTATGCCGAAGGTGTAAAAGACTGTGCTGTAAAAAAAGACGCTAAAAGTAAAGGTATACTGCCTACAGTTGCGACTATTAAAAACAACAGTTATCCAATCACAAGGTACTTGTATATGTATCTGAAAGCAAAACCAATTGGAGAGACTAAAGCTTTTATCGATTGGATTTTGAGTTCTCAAGGTCAGGCGCTGATTGCCGAAGTTGGATATTATCCTTTAAAATAATATTGCATAAAAGATCCCTCATTTTATATCGAAGTGAGGGATAATTATGTCTGTTGGATATGAACCCTAAAAAATTAAAATGAACTCTCAAATTCCACCAAAATCTAACACTTTTACGCAGGAAAGCCTAAAGAAGCAATTCAGGATTTCTGAGTTTCTTGCCGAAAAAATTATTTCATCAGTTGCGTTTTTATCGATAGCTTTTATTTTTTTAATTTTCATTTTTGTTTTTAAAGAGTCTTTGCCATTATTTAGTTCTGGAAAAGATTCTAAAGCAAAAACCGAAGCTGAAATGGCAACGGCTGATAAACCCGAATCTTACGGAGCCGCTCCCGAAGAATTGAAACCGGAATCCTATGGTACTGAACCGGCTGCTGAACTGAAGCCGGAAACGTATGGTTCTGAACCTGTTTCCAATGAAGAATTAAAACCGGAATCTTATGGAGATACTCCAAAAGAAGATTTGTCAGTTTCATCAGCCGATGAAGAGACAGAAGCTGTTTCCCAAAATCAGGAAGGAGCAGACAAAACCTGGAGTACATTTTTTACAACGGAGTGGGTTCCAGTATCCGATAATCCTAGATTTGGATTGTTAGGACTTTTAATAGGAACTTTAAAAGTAACTATTATTGCGATGCTTATCGCCGGTCCTTTGGCAGTTTTGGCAGCTTTGTACACCTCCTGTTTTGCTTCAAAAAGAGTTAAAGAAATAATTAAACCTATTATCGAAATGCTTGCTGCTTTTCCATCAGTAGTTATTGGATTTTTTGCTTTGATGGTGCTGGCTAGTTTCTTTCAGGATGTTTTTGGATATGATTCCAGGCTGAATGCTTTTATTGGCGGAGTAGCGATGGCTTTGGCAGCAATTCCAATTATTTATACGATTTCGGAAGATGCATTGGCCGCAGTTCCAAAAACTTATACCGAAGCGAGTCTGGCTTTAGGAGCCAGTAAGTGGCAGACTGCTTTTTTTGTGGTTTTGCCAGCGGCTACGCCCGGTATTTTTGCAGCAATATTGCTTGGAGTCGGAAGGGTTTTTGGGGAAACCATGATTGCGCTGATGGCAACCGGAAATGCGGCTTTAGTTTCAGCCAATCCGTTTGAAAGCGTGCGTACGTTTGCAGCAACAATTGGTTCTGAAATGGCCGAAACGGTATTTGGCGAAACGCATTACAGCGTGCTGTTCTTTATAGGATCATTACTTTTTATATTCTCATTTGCATTAAATGCGATCGCGGAGTTTTATGTGAAAGGAAAATTAATGAAAAAATTCCAAGGTAAATAATTATGGATACAGTTGTAAATCAAACAGAGAATCAATTTTTTTCCAGTAAAAAAAACAACTCTGAAGCAAAAGGAAAATTTTTCATTGGGATGACCCAATTGGCTGTAATCCTTATTATTGCTATTCTTTTTGTTATTTTGGGAATTATTATTTATCAGGGGCGAAGTAAATTTTCTTGGGAATTTATTTCTTCTTTTCCTACTAACGGAATGACCGAAGGCGGTATTTTTCCAGCCATAATAGGGACTTTTATTTTAGTGATTGTAATGTCAATTGCGGCAGTTCCTTTTGGTACAATTACAGCGCTTTATTTAACAGAATATGCTCATGAAAACTCCAAATTTGCGGCGGCGGTTCGATTTTCTGTGCGTACATTGGCGGTTGTGCCTTCTATTATTTTTGGTCTTTTCGGACTTGGTTTTTTTATACAGTTTATTGGCGCAGGTGCGGATACTGTTTTCAATGATGGGCAATTGCGTTGGGGACAGCCCAATATTCTTTGGGCAAGTTTAACGATGTCTTTATTGACATTGCCGGTTATTATTGTTTCTGTCGAAGAAGCTTTGAAAACAATTCCTAGAGAAATGAGAGAAGCTAGCCTCGCTCTTGGAGCAACAAAATGGCAGACTATCTACAAAGTGATTTTGCCAGAGTCTATCTCTGGAATTATGACCGGAACTATTCTTGCAGTAAGCAGGGGAGCTGGCGAAGTGGCACCAATTCTGTTTACGGGAGCAGCTTATTATTTGGCCACATTGCCAGGTTCTTTGAGCGATCAGTTTATGAATTTGGGATATCATATTTATATTATGTCAACCCAGTCTTCTGATGTGGAGAAAACAATGCCGATACAGTTTGCTACAACATTAGTACTGTTAATATTGACATTGTCACTAAATGTAGTTGCAGTAATCATTAGAGCAAGAATCAGAAGAAAAGCGAAATAAGTATTAAGTTTAGTACTAAGAATTAAGAAGCTGCTGTTTTGAAAAATAAACATTTATTCTTTTTAAAGACAGTTGACTTAACCTATAAAAAATATGAAAGACATAAAAATAAAAGTTAATAATTTGTCACTGTATTATGGTGAAAAAAAGGCGCTGAACGAAATCACCATGGAGATTCCGGCCAACAAAGTGACTGCACTTATTGGTCCTTCGGGCTGTGGGAAATCTACTTTTTTGAGGTGCATTAACAGAATGAATGACCTGATTCCGAGTGTTTCTATTACTGGTGAGATGCTTGTTGAAGGAATCGACATCTATAACAAAAATGTTGATGTAGTTAATATCCGCAAAAAGATTGGAATGGTTTTCCAGAAATCGAATCCCTTTCCAAAATCCATTTATGAAAATATTGCATATGGTCCCCGCATCAACGGAATAAAAGATAAAACGCAGCTGGACGAAATTGTAGAAACTTCTTTGCGGCAGGCTGCAATCTGGGATGAGCTGAAAGACCGTTTGGATGATTCTGCACTTGGGCTTTCGGGCGGACAGCAGCAGCGTTTGTGTATCGGAAGAACATTGGCGGTAAGCCCTGATATTATTTTGATGGATGAGCCAGCCAGTGCATTAGATCCTATTTCTACTTCAAAAATTGAAGAATTAATACATCAGCTAAAAGAGCAGTATACCATCATAATTGTTACTCACAACATGCAGCAGGCGGCCAGAACGAGCGACCAGACCGCTTTCTTTTATATGGGGAATTTAATAGAAATGGGGAAAACAAATACGATATTTACTAATCCTGTCCAAAAACAGACCGAAGATTATATCACAGGAAGATTTGGATAATGAGTTGATTCGTATAGTTTTGGAACGAAAGATGTTCCTTAACTTTTAAACTTTTAAACAGTATAAAATGACAACACACTTCGAAATAGAATTAGAAAAATTAAAAAACATTATTGAAAAAATAGGAAACTTGGCTGAAGGTCAGGTGAGCGAAGCTATAAAAATACTTTTGCAGGAACCGGAAGCAGCCGAACAGAAAATCATTAAAAAAACGGAAAGCAAAATTGATAAACTGGATGTCAAGATTGACGAAATCTGTCAAAGGATTTTTGCATTGCAGCAACCAGTAGCTTCCGATCTGCGTTTTATTATGTCGGCAATGCAGATTAGCAATGAAATTGAACGCATTGGAGATTTGTCTGTCAGCATTGTAAAGAAATCCAAAAACATAAAAGAAAAACACGATTTGATCGTAAGGTTCAATATCGCAGCTATTTCTAAATTAGTTGAAGTAATTACGGTTAAAACCAATAACTGTTTTATAACCCGTGAGGAAAGCACAATTGGTGAAATTTTTGTTTTGAACAAAGAAATAAAAAATAAAACCGATGAAGCAGTTCATGATATCATCAACGAAATGAAAGTGAATTCCAAAGCAGTGGTTTCGGGAACGAATCTTGTTATTGTTTTAAAACATCTGGAACGTATTTCTGAGCATTGCACTAATATAGCTGAGTATGTTTATTTTATGGTCAATGCTAAAATTATAAAGCATGATAAATTTGATGATTTACCTAAAGAATAATTTTCTTTAAAAATTTCAATATAGATTGTAAAAAGTCGGAACTGATAAACAGTTCCGGCTTTTTTGTTGGTTTTAATTAAAGTAAACTTTGCGTCTCTGCGCCTTTGCGTGGAATTGGGCTCGCAAAGGCGCAGAGACGCAAAGAATTGAATGACAAAGCAAAATGCACACTTTGTAAGTTTGTGACTATTATTTATTATATTTGGAAAAAGGTATAAGGATGCTTTTGTCAGAACTATTTCTTTAAAAATGGGAATACATGTCTTATAGTATAATGCTTACATACAAGTTGCCAGCTATTTTATAAAAATCGTACATGAAAGAAAATTGGTTATATATAAAAACTCCAGACGATTATGGAAAACCTGAAATAATTCAGTTTCATGATGATATTATTGATTATTTTGAAGTTGATAAAAGTGATGGAATTTCTTTAATGAAAATAGTAAGAGAACACAGAAATGAAAAGCTAAACGAAACCCAATATAAATTTATAAATGAAAATCGGATTAGATTTTTCAGGAAAGGAAAAATTCATAGAGTTTTAAGCGAAGAAAAGTCTTTAACTGAAGATTGTATATTCGAAAATGATTACGAAAAACTAAACGCTACTGAAACCGAATTAACAGAAATTGAAATTCAGAATTTAAAGTTTGAGCTTAATTGGAATGGAGAAAAAATGAATATTAGATTCAATGAAGTTTTGGACTCGCTAGTTATACAAGAAATAAACAAACGTTTGAATAAAGAAGGAAGCAGAATTGTGCTAAGTAAACTAAATGAAACTCTATTTCTTTCACTTTTCACAGACATTTATTTTGAAAAACTAATTCCAATAAAATATATAGACAGACAAAAGATAATTTTATATGGGTTTCCAAAAGAACCTTATGAAATTAATTGTCCAATAATAGAATAAAAAAAACAACAGTTAACAGTTTCAACGGATTCTGGTAATTGTCTTAATAGAAAGTTGGTTTTGTATCTGGAATGATTTGGTAAATCCGAAAATAGGGCTTAATTTAGTTCTAAAACCGCTTTATTACCAGAATATTAGCAGAAATTTCAGAGAGCCAAAACGACAAGATAAACAAACAATTATATTTAGACAAATGAAGCAAAAAGAATATACCCAAATGACAGACCAAGAATTGCTGGCCGAAGCAAAAAAACTGAAATCTTTTTCTATTACAAATGCCTTGTTAATTGGGATTTTAGCAGGAGTTATATTTTACAGTGTTGTTAAAAATAGTTGGGGAATGCTAACATTAATCCCTTTATATTTTATTTATAAAATGACTAAGGACCCAAAAAACAAAAAGGTAAAAGAATTACAAAGTGTATTTAACGAACGCAATTTGAAATGGTAACTGCTGAAAATTGTCTAAACTGTGGGAATCCTATCACAGACAAATTTTGTCCTAAATGCGGACAGAAAACAAGTGTACATAAATATTCATTAAAACATTTTATTGAACACGACCTAATTCACGGTATTTGGCACGTTGATAACGGAATTCTTTTTACAATTAGAGAATTGTTTACTAGACCTGGGCATAGTATAAGAGAATTCATTAATGGAAAGAGAGTTGGCTATTTTAGTTTTGTCACAATGTTGCTGCTTATTCTTGGAATTTCACATTTTTTAGGTGAGTATTCCCAAGTAAAAATATCAGATTTAATGCCTGAAAATAGTAAAGGTATTACTAATGAATTTGAAGAATTCACAAAGAAATATCCTAAATTAATGCTGCTTATAACAATTCCATTTTACTCAATTTTTAGCTTTCTTTGGTTTAGAAAATCAAAGCTAAATTTAACTGAGCATTTTGTTTTAAATTCATACAAAACAGTTGCCGAATCAATAATTGGATTATTATTTGTAATAGTAACAATATTCGTTTCAAATATTAAAGCCTTGACATTGATATATAGTTTTATCAGTCTCCTTACATTAATCTATGCATTTTGGTATTACAAACAATTCTTTTCAGGTTATGGTTATTCAAAAAAATCATTGATTCTTAGAAGTATAGCCGTTGTATTATCTTATGTATTTTTATCAATGGCTGTCGGAGTAATTATGGGAATTATTAAATATGTAAAATAAAGAAACTTCTGCTAACCGTCGTTTGGCAGTATGGCGGGATTAGGCATAATTTAAGTTGGTCTTGTACTTGTAAAATAGTCATAACTGAAAGTTATGGTTCCTTAATCGGTCACATCGCCAAGTGGACAAACGTAATATGCCATTTATGAAAGAACTGCAAAAAATAACATTTTTTATTTTTTTACTTCTTATCTCTTGTAAGAACAATGAGCCAGATTTATCTTTTAGCAAAGAGCACGAAAAAATGCATCAAGAAGATTAAAAAATTTCAGAAGCAATTACAAATTTTCAGAATCTTTTAAATAAACTATATGCCGAATCTGAAAAAAATCCAAAAGAAGTTCTTTTAAAAATTGATAGCTTATTCAAAGTTAACGAAAATGAAAAAGATAAGTATAAATCTCAAATCAAGACAAATATTGCAACAAGTCTTCATTACTTTAAAGCTGAATTGTTTTACAAAATAGGAGATTATAATAAGTCAATAATTGAACTTAAATCTGGTAATCATAATTATGGATACGATGAAGTTGCTTATGCAGCAAATTACATTAAATTAAAAGATTTTAAAAATGCGAAAATCTCTATCGACGGCATTCCTAAATGGATCCGTAATACTAATTATGCAACGGCTAATTATTACGAATGCATAGGTAATAAAACAGAAGCTCTAAAAATATATACTGCGATTAAAAATGACAAATCAATTAAACATTATTTCTATTATAAGTTGGCTGTTAACAGATTTATTGAACTTCAAAAGAGTAATTCTAAATTATTAAATGAAATTTATTTTCCGACGAACAACCCAAGTTTTGAAATTTGTGATTCTGACAATGAAAATAGAACAAAGATTATGGAATTAATGCAGAATTTACCCGAAAATAAAGAATGGGCTGGAACTTCAATTTTAGAATCACCTCAAGAAAATGATAAAAGCTATTATTGGGTAAGAGTAGAAATTAAAGAAAATAAGGAACTGAACTATTACATTTATCAGAAAACATTTGAAATAAAATTTTTCGATCCGAAAACCAAAAAATTAATGACACTCGATGAATGGAGAAAATCAAAATAAAAACGGCTTCTAACTGCTGCAACGGATTTGGACATTAGGCTTATGAAAAGTTGGTTTTGTATCTGGAATGATTTAGCAAATCCAAAAATACAGCTTAATTTAATCCTAAACCCGCTTTATTACCAGAACGTTAGATGTAATTTGAACTAGCAAAATAGCATATGAAAACACATTTGAAAATATTAGTTTCTATTTCTTTACTTTTTTTACTAACTAACCAAATAATTGCGCAGGATACCTCAAAAGCTCATAAAGACTCACTAGATGCTGTAGTGAAGAAATACTACGATTTGAACCTTAAAATATTTCAGGCCAACTCAACAATCGAAGATATTGATAGCGCTTTTGAACTTTTTACGGATGACTTTCAATATGTTCATCCAAAATATGGCGGAACTTATACAAGAGAAGATTTGTATAATGGATATGTAAAGAATCAAAAAAATGGAGGTTATGACGGAAAAGTAACAGATATAAAAATAGTAAACAAAATTATCGGTCTAAACGCAGTGGTTGTACAAAAAATGTTTGTTAAAAAGAAAGATGGCGGTATTAAAGTTGGCGATCCAGAAATGACACTTTTCGAATTCAAAAACGGAAAAATTTCTCGAATCTTTGAATATTGGTAGAGGACTAAAAACTATACCTAAATGCTACAATGGATTTGGGTAATTGGCTTAATGGAAAGTTGGTTTTGTACTTGGAATGATTCGCTATCCCTCGGGTGGCAACTCCGAAAATTGAGCCTCACAATAACCCAGTTTCTGCTTATATCTATTGAAAAAAACAAAATCTCTCTCTTTTTAGCCCCGAGTGGAGTGAAAATCCTTTGTGGGCTGGGGTTCAGCCCACAAAGATTGCAACGAAAAGCGGGACCACATTTCCTGAAATGCACAAATCTTTCTGCTCCAAAAAATCAATAATAAAACTCCGTTTAAAAAACTTTAAACAGTTCCTCCCAATCAACGGTAGATTCTAATTTTGGCAGTCCTTTATATTGTTCAATTTTGGCAATATCTTCAATTTTAAAGCGCTCTTGACAGGTAAATGGAACAAGACCTTCTTTCTGCAGTTTTTCGGCCAGATAAACCTGTTCGTACTGCCCGGGAGTGGGGATAAAAAAAGCTTTTTTATTCAGTTTTACCAGATCCATAATTGTGGTATAGCCAGACCTGCAGAGCACTTTTTTGCTTTCATTGAAGGTGTATTCCAGCTGGCGGGTTTTCATGAAATTGTAATAGGTTACATGGCCTATCTGTTCTTTCTTTTGCTCCGCTTCGATTAATCCTTTTATAAAAACTACTTTTCCGTCAAAACGTTTTACTTCTTCGGTCAGATGCGCTTCCAATAATCCGCGCTGCGGTTCAGGGCCGGATAAAATAATCATCAGGTCATACTGAATTGGCAACGCCATTTTGTGCATTCTGCTTAACGGCCCCAAATAGTTAACCGTTAGCGGATTGTTTTCCAAATGTCCCAGTTTTCCAGTAAGATTTAATTCTGAATTTACATCTGGAATCCAGCAGGCAGTGAATTTTTTTATGATTTTCTGGTGAATTTTACTGGTGAGCCAAGTCGTGTTTCCGGTCAGGACATTCAGCTGATGGGTGATAAAGACAGACGGAACTTTTTTGCTGTAAACTCCCAATCGGTTATCCGATATGATACCGTCTATTTTATATTTTTTCACCCATTTTTTTACAATGTTTTTTTCTTCGCTGATAGCTTCCAGCATTTTAGGCAGGCTTTTTATTAGTTTCCATTTAAAGTTTTTGCCGTTTTTTGCATATTCAATCTGATAGGAAGGGAGTTCCAGGGTTTTCAAATACGGAAATTCTTTGCGGAGTAATTCAAGAGCAACTCCGTCTGAAGCAATTATTGGGGTAAAATTATTTTCCTGCAGCGCTTTAATAATAGGAATGCATCGGGTAGCGTGTCCCAGTCCCCAATTTAAGGGAGCGATCAAAATTGTTTTATTTTCGGAGTTTAAATTCATGTGTCAGTCTTACGGTTAAGTTGTAAGTCTAAAGATACTTTGCGTGTTGCTTTTGAATGTTTGCAATGTATTACTAAAAGATTATTTAATATGATAACATGTAATTTCCGATGCTAAAGTAACATCTTTTAACCTGAACTCGATAATTAATTTTTGGAGCAGAAAGATTTGGCATTTTCAGGAAATGTAGTCCCGCTTTTCGTTACAATCTTTGTGGGCTGAACCCCAGTCCACAAAGGATTTTCACTGCTATCGGGGCTAAGGAGGGGGATTTTGCTTTTTTGATTTTGAAATATAACCGCAAGGTTCGCCAAGAAAAAAAGCGCAATGTTCGCAAAGCTTTGCGAACATTGGGTCTCCTTTGCGCACTTTGCGATAAAAAGACATAGGTTCAAACTCTTAAATGAACTTCTATGCCTTATATGGTTTAAAAAAAAGGCAGCAAAAAAGGCTGACCAAATTAGGAAAGCCTTTTGCAGTTTTATTATGAAACCGGTTTATTGCTTGATATACGTTTTATTTCCGTTTGAATTGATGTAATATTTACCTCCTTGCGGGCCGGTATATACTTTTTTACCATTGTATGTGCCTGTAACTTTATCTTTTGTTTTTGCTGCTGCTTCATTTTTTGCACTGACCGTTTTGTCTGTCGCTGTTTTTTTAGCAGCTGCTTTTGGATCTTGGGCTACTTTGCCTGCTTTGTCCACTTTAGCTTTAGCTTCTTTGGCATCATTTACATTCGAATTGTTGTTAACTTTTGTATTGACGTTATTTTTTGCTCCTGTTTTAGCAGCTCCTTTTGGGTCTTCGGCTATTTTGCTTGCTTTATCCGCTTTTGCTTTTGCTTCAGTTTTTGTTTTTTCAGCTTCAGCTTTTGTTTCTTTGGCGTCCTTTACTTTCGAATTGTTAGCTTTTGTGCTGACTTCATTTCTTGCTTCGGTTTTTACTTTTTCTTTCGCTCTTGTTTGTCCGTAAAAAGTGTTCGAAGCAATAAACAGGAAACTTAATAACAATAATTTTTTCATGGCTGTTTAGATTTTAAATTTAGATTTAAATTTAATGTTTTTTTTAAAATTAAATACTAATTGCTAAAAATAAGCTCTTAACTCCACGCTTCCTGTATGAATAGCATCGCTGGTTTCACTTTTTCGTCCTTGGTAAACTAAATTCAAATCTAAAAATTTAGTCAGATTTACTTGAAACAAAGTTCGCCAAGTAATGTTTTGTCCTTTCTGCAGTCCTTCAAGCATTTGATATCCCGCCGAAGAATATTCATTCCCAGCAAAATCATTTTTATACAATGAGATTTCGCCGTTGATGTTAAATTTGGAAGTGCCAGTGTAACTAAATGCGGTGCCAAATCGGTTTTGTTTTAAAGTATCCAAACTGCCAATTTGATTTTCTTTACTGATGTATTCATAAAAAAGGTCTAAGCTGACTTTATCTGAAAACAGATAGCTAATCTTCGGAATCCATAAATAGCCTTCGATGGCATAATTTTTTTCGGCAAATGTTTGGGATTCGGCTTTAGTCTGCAGCGTTTTGGCAATTACATCAAACAGCCAGCTTTTTTGCAGTAAATGCTGATACTGCAGTTGATGAAAACTGTTTTTGTTTTGAGTCGTGCCGATAGACAGTAAATTTTGAGTTTCGTTTTTGGTGAAAGTATATGTAACCGAATTGTCTTTTTTTCCTCTGTTGTACGACAAACTATTGGAAAAAGTTTTAATAAGCCCCAAAATGTCGTCCGAGGAAGAGTCAAAAGGATTCAGCGCCAGATGTTCTCCGTCATTCTTGACTTTTCGGTCTATAATAAAAGAAGTCTGCATATAAAAATGTGACAGCATTTTCCTGAACGGACTGCTGTTCTGCCAGATAATAGGATTGATGATAAAGGATTGCGAGAACCTGTTTTGGTTGGTTTTGATATAAATCTGGTTGGGTAAAAAGATTCGGGTATAAGTTGCTAAGTCCGAAAACGGAGCAATTTCAAATTCTTCCAAATCTTTAATTCCATCGCCGTTATAATCATTCCAAGTGTATTTTCCCTGACCCGCCGGAACTTCAACATAAGTGTAATCCTGAAAAGGCATGGTTCCAGAATTGGTTTCGTATCGTGTATTGCTTTGAACCAGTTTCTTAAAATACTGATCGTTATACACTATTCTGGAGTTAAGCGAAGGTGTGTTTTTTAAATTAGGATCGGTATAATCCAATTGCCTGTAGTTGATAAATAAGGAAATGTCACGGCTCTCCGTTTTAAGTAATTTCGATTGAAAATTATAACTGTTCGATGTATTTACTCTCTGCAGTAATCCATTTTGAACACTGTCGTTTATTCTTCTGGCATAACCCAATTGAAAAAATACTTTTGTGCTGTCTCCGTGACCTGCGTAAATTCCGTATTCGGAAAAGCGCTGGCTAAGTAGAGAAAACTGTTGAGTTGTTTTGTTTTTCTCCTGATTGTCCTCAAAGTGAATGGTGCTCCCAACCCAATTTTTTTTGTGATGATAGCGAATCTGGGAAAGGTTTCTGGAAAAAGTGGAATTGTTTTCTAAATCATCACTTTTTAAATAACTCCCATCGTTTTTTATACTCCATTTTTTGAATTCAAAATTTGCGTTCAGGTTGTTTTTTATTCCCGAATACGTATTAGAAAGCGCTAATTTTTCAAAAGCATAAGTGATGTTCGCTAGAGTTGTAGAATCCTTTTTTTTGGGAACTAAATTAAAATTGATTCCAGTTGCCAACAAGCTTTGATTTCCAGTTGCTGTAACAGAGTTGACATTCCAATCGCGGTAAAACTCAATGCTGTTGATTCGCTCTACGGGTTTAAAATCGGCTTGTACGGCTTGAAAATTAGCGAAAGCATCTATGTTCCATTTTTTGGAATACAAGCGCTGTTTTGCATTGATTTCGCCCGACAGTCCTTGATTGTTACTGTCGTCTACGGATGAAAATAAATTTCGGTCGCTGTTGCTGACGGCTAATTCAAATGATACGGCTGTTTTCTCGGAAGGATTGTATTTTCCAAAGAAAGTGGCAACCTGAGATTTTATGGGAGCAATTAATTGGATGACTGGTTCATAATTACCTTGCGGAATGCCGTTTACTGGTGCGGAATATTCAAATATTTTATCAACGCTGGTTGGGTTGGTTAAAATATAATTTCCTTTGGCTTGACCGACCAAAGTAAACTGCACATTGTACAATTCGTCATTCGGGTCTGTGGAATATTCATAAATGGTTTCTGCGCCGAGAGTGGTTTTTTTATACTGTATTTTCTTTTCGTCATAAGTGTCAGGAACTGCCGATGGAGCGACCATCAAATTGGTATTATCTCCTGCTTCTGCTAAAATTAATGCTTGCTCCTGTGAAAGATTCTGCTGAACAGGCTGATTTTTTAAATCATTTTCAGAATATACTGCAGCGCCAAAACTCCATTTTTTGTCGGTAAAACTTCCGCCGTCGTAGGTAATAAACCGGGAATAATTGTTCTCGGAATATTGGTATTCGACCACAATCCGCATTTCAGATGTAATTGGAAATTGTGAAGTGAAAATAATTTCCCCCGAATTATAATCAATAATATAATCGTTCTCCTGACCTCTCTTGAGTAGATTACCATTGACATAAACACGTTCAGAGCCAATGATGACCAGCACATATAATTCGCCGTTTCTCCCCACTAACTTATATGGTCCTTGATTGCCTTCCTGTCCTTTGAAATTACTGCTGGCATAATTTCCAGTCACGAGCCCGCCCGATGCAAAAACAGTTGTCTTTTTGTCTTCGGTTCTAAAATTAACGGTTGTCAATAATCCTTGTATTTTTTTATTGAAAGTCAGGAATCGGGTAGTGTTGTTCCCAATGAAAACATCTCCGGCACGAACATTCCAGCTATCCGTAAAAAGTTCCATGAATATGTTGTCATACTGGTTCAGCCTTTGTGAATAACTGCCTTCCTGAACCGGAATATTGGTGTCCTGAATCGAAGCTCGGATACTGACTTTCTCGGATATTTTTCCTGTGATTTTAAAGTCCAGATTCGAATTGACTACTGCGTTTTGATTGTTGCCAACAGTAACGCCTCTGGAAAGACTGCCCTCCGCAACAAGTCCGTCAAACGGAATGTTTTTGGGTGTCGTAGGATTTTCGATTCGATATAATTTTTGATTCGTGGCGTCGTTGTCAATGATTTTACTGCTGTCGTAAACCGTATATTCCTTGGTTAATATATCAGGCAGTTTTAAATAATGAACCATAAGGGAATCAGAAGAGGATAGGTTTTGGTCTTTGAATAAAAGAATGCCTTTTGGAAAGTTTACTTCGTATGAAGTGCTGTCAACGACTTGGTTTTTATGATCGAAAATTTTAAAAAAACCGGAATTGATACTCACATTTTCCAAATGAATGGTATCTGTTGTGAAAGCTATTTTTTTGGTGCTGTACCCCAAATCTGTTTCTTGTGCATGAAGCGCAGAAAAAGAAAAAAGGAAAATCCAAAATAATACTTTTTTTAGCATAAATAATATAACTCCAAAGTGCCAAAATTAGTGTTTATTATTTTATCATGTGTTAATTGGTAAATAGTGTCTAAGACAAACACATAATTTTAAAAATGACCGCAGATTCACAGATTTGTTTTGAAACGCAGAATTTGTTTTTTAAAGAAAATTTTGTGAAGATTAATTTATACATTCGTGTTTAGATGATATGTTACTTTCCATTTTAATGAAGACACTACAAACAATCATATTGCTCATTTTTTCAGGGACTTTACTTGCCCAAAGTCCGAAATACACTATTGAAGTGCATTACAATTTGTATGCGACAGGATTTGACAACAACGAATATTTGTACAAGACAAGTCCAATCAGTATTAAGAATTCAAAAAAAATCAATCAACTAATTAGTGAACTTAAAAACACAAAATCAATCAGCCAACTTTTCGCTGAAACAAAAATTGACACTACTCTTATAAACCATAATCCAAAACAGCTCATCAAATTTTATAGTGACAAGTACTTAAGATGGAATACTCAACAAGTAGATTTTATATCAGAGAAATTGAGCCAAATTGAAACCTACAGAAAATACTTTGAAAGTTATCTTGAATTAGGGTGTTGTGTTCATATGCACCAAAGATATAGAGATGAATATATAATAAAGGTTTTTGAAAACGGTATTTTAAATAATACGTACACTTCAAGAAAATCCTTAACAAATTCAAAAAAAATCCCTTGGACAGATACCAATAATTTGCGGAATTACAGCCACCTTACAGACAAATTATTCTTTGAGATTATTGATAATAAAAAACAATATCAAGAACTAATGGCTGGTAATGATTTGACAAAGTATTTGGTAACTAAAATTATAGACTTCCACAAACCAACTTTATATGAATTATCTGCATTTGACTATCTTAAAGAATTTGACGAACTAAAAAGTGACTTTGAGATTTTGAACATTGGGGAAGTTTATGGGCGTGGTAGGTATATTTGGAAAGAACCAAAAACATATTATGCAAGATTGACAAGTACTTTAATGTCTCCACAAGTAAACATTATGTTTTTAGCAACAAAAGAAAGAAAATCAATATATTCACGTGACAGTATTAAATCGGACTACAAAGACATAGTTAATCGGGTTCAGAAAATTGAGTTCTTAATGAACTATATCAAACAAAACCAATCAGACAGACTTGACTTATACTATTTCAATAACAGGCCAATTAACGATTACAATATTGACAATTTCAATAAAAATCCTGAACAATGGATTAAACACGATAAATTTTTAGAGAGTATAAAGAAATATCAAAATGAAGAACTGAAACCTACTTATGCCAATGAAGATGCAATAAGGGTTTCCAAACAGTTATATTGTGGTTGTAATTACAGATTTGAAAAAGAATTTTCGGAAAAATCAATATTTATCGAATTGAACAACAAAGAAACAAAAGAGAATTCTATTTGGTATCTTTTACCTAACAATACTGTATTATTATACATTATGCAAGGAGAGAAAGTTTTAAATTACAATTATTCAGAATTTGGTAAGTTTAGAGGACAATATCCTTGTGTATTATTTGATTTAAAAGGAAATATAATTGACAAAAAATAAAAAACGGCAGCTAACCACAACGGATTTTGGTAATTGCCTTAATGGAAAATTGGTCTTGTATTTGAAAGTTCAGCTTTTCATAATTCGCAACACATTGCCAAGTGATCATACGATATGAAAAACAAAAAATGGAAGCTGAATTAATCAACTTCCATTTTAATTATTTTAATTTTTATTTCTGCAATCTGCAGACTAAAATCTGCAAACTGAATTTAATTCTCTTTAGTCACAATCTGCATTGTTTCTCTACTCACTTGTTTCAGTAAAACCGTTTTGTTTTCTTCAACGGTTTGAGCAGCATTTTCATTAAAATGTCTAATCGTATATAAAGTTACTTCTTCGGTAAAATCTACTTTGAATTTTTTGGAAAGTATCGCATTCAATTCATTGAAATTTCCAAATTTATCTTCCACACAAACTGAGAAACTAATCGCCGAATTCTGGATTAAGTTTACTTTAAGCTTGAATTGGTGAAACAAACCAAAGATTTCGCTGATGTTTTCTTCCATGATGAAAGAGAAATCTATTGAAGATAAGGAAACCAATAATTGATTTCTTTTTACGATAAAACATGGTAAGTATGGTTCCAAATCCACACCTTTTGCAACAGCAGTACCTTTTAACAGCGGATTGATAAAAGATTTTACATACAATGGAATTTCTTTTTTCTGTAAAGGCTGTAATGTTTTTGGGTGAATAACCGATGCTCCGTAAAATGCCAATTCGATAGCTTCACGATATGAAATTTGATTTAGCAAACTTGCATTTTCAAAATACCTTGGATCGGCATTCATTACGCCGGGAACGTCTTTCCAGATAGTTACGCTTTCGGCATTTAGGCAATAGGCAAAAATAGCTGCACTGTAATCCGATCCTTCACGTCCTAATGTGGTAGTGAAATTGTTTTCGTCAGAACCCAAAAATCCTTGAGTGATGTTCAGGATTTTACGTTTAACGTTATTGGCAATATTTTTTTGCGTTAAATCCCAGTCCACTTCAGCATCACGATAAGTAGAATCTGTCTTAACAAAGTTTCTAACATCCAGCCATTGTGTCTGTATGCCTTTGAAAGACATAAAATGACTCAGAATAGTTGTTGAGATTAGTTCCCCAAAACTCACAATCTGATCGTAAACAAAGTTGTAATTTGGCGATTTATTATGTGCTAAGAAATATTCCAAATCTGCAAATTGATTATTTACAGCAGCAAAAACTTCATTCTTTTCATCCTCAAACAAATCTAATAAGATTTGGTTGTGGTATTTTTTCACTTCTTGTACCGATGAATTTAATTCGGGTGATTTGTCAAAATAATTTTTGATTACGTCTTCAAGTGCATTAGTTGTCTTCCCCATTGCCGAAACGATAACCAGCACATCTTCATAGCCCACTTGTTGTAAAACGTCATATACGTTTTTGATACCGGCTGCATCTTTCACAGAAGCACCACCAAATTTGAATACCCTCATAGTATAAAATTAAATTTCAAAATATATAAATGTCAAATTCCAAACATCAATTTTGAATTGGAATTTGATGTGATTTTTTTGTTAGGATTTATTTTTTTGTAAAAATAAATCAATTGCAGCTTCGTCCATTTGAACTACTCTCCAGTCTTCAAGTATATTAGCTCCTGATTTCTTGTAAAACTCAATTGCTGGTGTGTTCCAGTCCAATACGTTCCACTCAATTCTTCTTACTTTGTCTTTTTTTCCCTGTTTTATAATTTCAGTATACAAAGTATAGCCTAATCCCGTTCCGCGCATGCTTTCCTTTACAACTAAATCTTCGAGATGGATTGTCTTTCCTTTCCAAGTAGAGTAGCGGTAATAATACAATGCAATGCCTACAATTTCGTTCGGGTCATTTTCAGCTTCGGCAACAAAAACTTCAAATAAAGGTCTGTCTCCAAAACCATCACGAACGAGATCATCTACCGTTATTAGAACAGCATCCGGCTCTTTTTCGAATACTGCCAGCTCCTGAATTAGTGCCATAACACCTTTCATGTCTTCTTTTTGGCCTTTACGTATTTTCATGATTTTGTATTATTATTCTAGAATTCTATTAAAAAACAGGTAATTACCAACTTGTTTTTATGAAATATGTAGCAAATATACAATACTGACAAACTATCTAAGTATTATTGTTTTCAATTTCACAAAAAAAACGATATTTGTGACTTCAAACTAACTACATCGATTTCGTAATGGAAGAAAGAAACAAAACATTAGGCGAATTTATCATTGAAAACCAAAAAGCTTTTCAATATTCATCGGGTGAATTATCTCGGATTATCAACTCAATTCGGTTAGCAGCCAAAGTTGTTAATCATAAAGTAAATAAGGCTGGATTAGTGGATATTGTTGGCGCTGCCGGCGAGCAGAATATTCAAGGCGAAGATCAGCAAAAATTGGATGTCTATGCCAATGAGGTTTTTATTCAGACTTTAATCAATCGTGAAATTGTCTGCGGAATTGCTTCAGAAGAGAATGATGATTTTATCACTGTTGAAGGAAGTGATAACAGCCACAACAATAAGTATGTTGTTTTGATGGATCCGTTAGACGGTTCGTCTAATATTGATGTAAATGTTTCTGTTGGAACTATTTTTTCGGTGTACAGAAGAATTACACCTATCGGAACTCCCGTAACATTAGAAGATTTTCTGCAGCCTGGTGTCAATCAAGTGGCAGCGGGTTATGTAATTTATGGAACTTCGACTATGCTTGTGTATACTACAGGACATGGCGTGAACGGATTTACTCTGAATCCGGCTATTGGTACTTTTTATCTTTCGCATCCTAATATGCAGTTTTCTGAGGATGGAAACATATATTCGATTAACGAAGGGAATTATGTTCATTTTCCGCAAGGCGTAAAAGACTATATCAAATACTGTCAGCTTGAAGAAGAGGATCGTCCTTATACTTCCCGTTATATAGGAAGTTTAGTTTCGGATATCCATAGAAACATGATTAAAGGAGGAATTTATATTTATCCGACAAGTTCTAAAGCTCCAAAAGGGAAACTCCGTTTACTGTACGAATGCAATCCGATGGCTTTTATAGTAGAACAGGCCGGCGGAAAAGCTTCTGATGGATTTGATCGAATAATGGAAATTCAGCCTACCGAATTACACGAAAGAGTGCCTTTCTTTTGCGGAAGCTCAAATATGGTTAAAAAAGCCGAAGAGTTTATGCATAAAGCAAAATTGAGCAAATATTAAACACTAAACCAAAAACAAACCAAAGAATAAACCAAAAAAATAGCTCCCATTTTCGGGAGCTGTTTTTATTTATACATGTTTTTCATTTCATACAGGAAAGTTTCCTCGTCAACCTCTAAGTCGACTAATTTTAATGCTTTGTTTACTATGTAATTCACATTTCCGGGAGTAAAACCTAAGGCTAATGCAAACTTAACCAATAAATGTTCCTGCAAATCGCCCAATTGATGATCACGGTGTACAATTCTGGCCAGCTTGTAGAGGGCTTCCAGTCTGTCAGTATATAAGTAAGGTGCGTTGATTGGGTATTTAGAAGGGTTTTCTAAAATCTCTTCATATTCTTCTTTAGAGATTTGAAGCGCGACAGCTAATTTGTCCAAAAAACTCTGCTCTTGTTCAGTTATATCGCCGTCAGCATGCGCTACACGGACAATGGCTGAAAAATGACCTCGATTCTTTTGGATGTTTTCGCTGTTGAATAAGTCTGAAAAAGGCATAATGTTACTATTTAAGGTTTGATATAAAGTTAATTATTTTTTAAGTACTAATTTTACATTTTAGACGTTTTTTAACATGATTGATCTTTGGTTTTGTTTTTTATACTAATGATTTTTTAATCAAATATTCCATTTTCAAAATTAATCGTAAGTTTACGTCCCCATATCAATTTAACTCATTTAACAATGTCAGAATTTTTAATATACTTTCAGATAGGTTTAAAACACGTATTAGATATACATGCTTATGATCATGTTTTGTTTTTAATTGCATTGACTGTTCCGTTTTCATTTAATGACTGGAAACGAATTTTGCTTTTGGTAACCCTGTTTACTTTGGGACATACTGCGGCACTTTTTCTTTCAGTTTTTGGAATAATTGCTGTCAAAGTAAATGTGGTGGAATTCCTTATACCAATTACTATTTTAATAACTGCTTTTTATAATTTATTTACAGCCGGAAAAACCAGTAAAAACGGCAGCGTTAATTTGGTTTTTATAATAACTTTGTTTTTTGGAATTATCCATGGATTAGGATTTTCAAATTATTTTAAAACGATATTGGGAGGTAGTATATCTTCGAAATTGCTGCCAATTTGTGAATTTGCATTGGGAATAGAAGCGGCTCAGATTACAGTTGTTATTGTAGTTTTGATTTTGTCTTATATTGTGCAGACCGTTTTTCGTTTTTCAAAACGCGATTGGGCATTGGTGATGTCGGCATTTATAATTGGGGTAGTTTTGCCAATGATTTTGGAAAGCGAAATTTGGAAATGATAATGAATTTATGGAGAAAATTAAATTGAATAAATACGATAAAGCGTATCTTAGAATTGCCACAGAATGGGGTTTACTGTCTTATTGCAAAAGAAAACAAGTGGGCGCCATTATAGTAAAAGACCGAATGATTATATCTGACGGGTACAATGGAACGCCATCCGGGTTTGAAAACTGCTGTGAGGACGAAGACGGATTGACCCGCTGGGATGTGCTGCATGCCGAAGCAAATGCCATATTGAAAGTTGCCAGATCCACACAGTCTTGTGAAGGAGCGACTTTGTATATCACGCTTTCGCCTTGTAAAGAATGCAGTAAGCTGATTCATCAGTCTGGGATAAAAAGAGTGGTGTATCATAATGGTTACCGTGATGATTCAGGGCTGCAGTTTTTAATAAAGGCAGGTATAGAAGTGGAACATATTCCTGTTTTAGAAGATTAATAAATGAAATTTGATAATAAATATTTGCCCATAGTAATTGGAGGTATTTTTGCCTTTGGAATTCTTATTGGCAGTATGTCCGGTTCTTCCTATTCCAAATCTTTTACTGCTAAAAAAAGCACTAAAGAAAAACTTAATAAGCTGATTGATTTCATCGATAATGAGTATGTTGATGATGTAAATACAGATTCGATAGTAAGCTTGACTGTCGATAATATTTTGGCAAAGCTTGATCCTCATTCCGTTTATATTCCGCCAAGTGAACAAGCCGAAATTGCCGAAACCATGAAAGGAGACTTTGTTGGAATCGGAATTAATTTTTACATGTTTAAAGATTCTGTTGCAGTTATAACTCCCCTAAAAAATGGGCCGTCAGCAAAAGCGGGTATCTTGGCTGGAGACCGTATTCTGTTTGCTGATAAAACCAAATTATATGGCCGAAAATTGCCTAATGACAGTTTATTCGCTACGCTGAAAGGAGAAGTTGGTTCTCAAATAGAATTGACCGTTTACCGCAAATCGGAACATAAAAAAATGAAGATCACCATCAAGCGTGATGTGATTCCGCTAAAAAGTGTCGATATTGCTTTGAGGTTAAATGAGACTACAGGTTATATCAAAATAAATCGTTTTGCCGAAACTACTTATGCTGAATTTGTAAAAGCGGTGGCCAGTTTAAAAAAGCAGGGCGTAAAATCTTTAGTCATTGATGTTCGTGATAATGGCGGAGGATATATGGAAGAAGCAATCGCCATAGCAGATGAATTTTTGAAAGACAAAACACTGATAGTTTTTACCAAAAGTAAAAAGGAAGCAACCGAAAAAATGTATGCTACAGAAAAAGGCAGTTTTGAAGCGGGTAATGTATTTGTTTTAATCAATGAAAACAGTGCCTCAGCCAGCGAAATTTTAGCAGGAGCGATACAGGATAATGACCGCGGGACAATTGTAGGAAGACGTTCTTTTGGTAAAGGACTGGTGCAGCGGGAAATGGATTTTAATGATGGTTCAGCGGTTAGACTCACAATTGCCAGATATTATACGCCGACTGGAAGATCAATCCAAAAGCCATATTCTAAAGGAAATGAAGAATATTTTAAAGAATCGGATTCGCGTTTTTTACACGGAGAATTGTATAAAAAAGACAGTATTAAAGTAATTGATTCCTTGAAGTTTAAAACTAAAAAAGGAAAAATAGTTTATGGCGGCGGCGGAATTGTTCCTGATGTTTTTGTGCCTTTGGAAGCAGAACACGGGACACAGAGTATTTCGTATTTGCTGCAGTCCGGAATTGTGGGTCATTTTGTTTTTGAGCAGTTGGATAAAAACAGAAATACATTTGCAAAACTGACTTTTGATGACTTTCAAGCTAAAATCAATTCGACAGATTTATATTTTAAAGGCTTTCAAAAATATCTAGCCCAAAACGGATTGGTGATTGATTTGTCTAATTATAAAGCTTTGGTAAAAAGATATGTTAATGCCGAATTTGCCCGACAATTGTATGGCGACAGCTATTATTATAAAATGGTTCTGAAAGAAGATGCTATGATTAAAGCAGTTTTGAATCCAAAGCAGTAAAACTAAATCTTTGTTTTAAATGGGGAAAACTGAAATTGTTAACGCCGAGAAGTAGCTTTTATCAGCTATTAAAAATACTGACATTTTAGTTTTAGAAAGATTATTGCATGATGATTTACTCTTTAATTTGCCAGATGGAGAAACCATTACGAAAGAAATAGATTTAAATGGATATCGTTCTGGAAAATTGAAGGTTGATTTGTTGGAAGTTTCTAATCAGCTCATCAATATTATTGAAGACACTGCTATTGTTTGTGTTAGTGTTTTGCTAAAAGGGACTTATGATAATTCGCCAATAGATGGAACTTTTCGTTATGTTCGAGTTTGGAAACAATTCAATGAAGGTTTAAAAGTAATTGCAGGAAGTTGTGTCGCGTTTTAGATAGAGATAAAAAAAGGGAATATGAAAAATATACTTCGAGTGTTGGCAGTTTTAATGCTTTTGATTTTTACAATTTCTTGTGCCTGCATGAAAGATAAAAATACAGTTTCAGGAAAAGTAGTGTCAGTTGAGTTTGGAAAGGACGGTTATACCGCTAAGATTAATACGGATAAAAACGAAATCTATTTTGCATTAATTAGTATCGTAAATGTTGGCGGTCCCCAAAATTACAAACAGCTCAAAGAAGGAGAGGAAGTTTTGTTAAAAGGAGAAATCTGGAAAACTGAAACCGAAAATCACATCAAAGTAAAGGAGATTGTTTCGGTTAAGTAGATAAATTAATCTATCGAATACTGTCGTGAGAGTGAGTTTGTGTTCCTCCGTTCCATAAAGTAAGCAAATCGGTAGCAACTGCGGCACCGCTTCCTGCAGCAATTGCCAGCTGGCTTCTCCATCCCGCAAGAGTTCCTGCCACATAAATGCCATCGGCTACTTTATGATCAATGTTTTTAAGCTGGATTCTTTGTTTTTCGGGTAAGGCTTTTTTGTGAGGTTCTACAAATTGCATCAATCCCTCAATAGCAAATGTATTGGCAGAGCCAATCCCAATGACAATGTTGCAGGTTTTGTATATGTTTTTATTGGTAACAACGGTAAATTCAGGATACTCTCCTTCAATTTTTAAAACTTTTTCTTCAGGGATTTGAGAGATATGAGGATAAGTTTCGGATAAATGCTCTATGCTTTCGATTAATATTTCTGATCCTAATTTTCCCGGAGCAATTCCATAGGCATTGTTAAAAAGTGCTTCCTGCAGTGAAGAAGTCTTTTGATGGGTAAAAACCCCAATTTTTTTATTAGCAGCAAACGCTTTGTTTTTGGCAGAGCCCAATACCATTGCACATGATATTCCTGAAACACCTCCGCCTATAATTAATACATCAAACACAGTTATGCGTTATCGTTCATTTTTTCAACTATTTTTTTAGACATTCTAAAAATAAGAAGAATTAATACTGCACAAAATGAAGCGACTACACCAACAAGCGCTATTACACTATCTCCATTAAACGGATTTTGAAAATCGATTAAAGTGATATTGAAAACAAGAAGCAATACAGCTAAAAGCACTAAGATGTTAGTGAAAATTTTCATAATTTATTTATTTGTTTTTACCGGTAAAGTTTTATTCATAGATTGCCGTTAAATTGTTTAAACACAAGTAATCTTTACCAGAAAAGATTTTAGGGGGTAAATTTATAATTTTTTTCTTTAGAGAAACAAACCTTTAACATTAGCGGCAAATAATTTAACAGCTATTGCCAGAAGGATTACACCAAATGTCTTACGAATTACTCCAAGTCCGTTTTCGCCCAGCATTTTTTCGATTTTTCTTGAAGATTTTAAAACAATATAAACCACTATTATATTTAGTACAATGGCTATAATAATATTTGTGGCATGATACTGTGATCTCAAAGACAGTAAAGTTGTCATCGTACCTGCACCTGCAATGAGTGGAAAAGCTATAGGAACTATAGAAGCTGAGCTGGCTTCTTCATCCCGATAAAGATGAATTCCCAAAATCATCTCTAGAGCCAAAAAAAATAAAACTAAGGATCCCGCTACCGCAAAGGAGTGAACATCAATTCCTATAAGATTCAGAAATTCTTCTCCTACAAACAGAAACAGTATCATTATTGAGGCCGCTACTAAAGATGCTTTTTCCGATTCAATATGACCATGTTTGGCTCTTAATCCAATGATAATCGGAATAGATCCTACTATATCAATTACTGCAAAAAGAACCATTCCCACAGTTATTATTTCCTTCAGATCGAAATTTATCATAACCCTAATCTTTTAATGAATAATTTGTTTAAAATCATTTGGGTTCTCAAAAATACATATTTTTTTTCATTTTTAAGTATTTTGTTGTTAAATCATCAAGGTTTTGTTGCTAATCTTCAGTTAATAAATAGGTTGTTGCAACAGGTAGTGCTTTTTGATTATTATGTTATATGTAAGTAAAATTGTTGCAATGTGTTAATTTGATTGTAAGTTTAAATGCAGGTTTTTATTTTCTGAATCTTTGGTTACCTTTGCAGCATGTTTCAGCTAGGAAAAACCATCGTCTCGGAGGATATACTCGAAAAAGAATTTGTCTGTAATTTGTCAGCCTGCAAAGGGGCTTGCTGTGTCGATGGCGATGCGGGAGCTCCATTAAGTTTGGCAGAAACAAAAATATTGGAGGAAATATATCCAAAGGTGAAGCCATTTTTAAGAAAACAGGGGATTGAGGCTATAGAAGCACAGGGAACTTGGGTAAATGGAACAGACGGTGATCTGGAAACACCATTAATTGATAATAAAGATTGTGCTTATGTCATTTTTGACGGGAAAACTGCACTTTGCGGAATAGAACAGGCCTACAATCAAGGAATAGTTGACTGGAAAAAACCTGTTTCCTGTCATTTGTACCCAATACGGGTTAAAGATTTTACCGAGTTTGCAGCGGTTAATTATGACAAATGGGATATTTGTGACGCTGCATGTTCTTTAGGACAAGAGCTCGAAGTTCCAGTGTATAAATTTGTCAAAGAAGCTCTTATCCGCCGCTTTGGAAACGACTGGTATCTGGAGCTTGAAAAAGTGGCAGAAGACCTTAAAAAAGGTTTGTAGAATTAGCTCTTAAATTTATCCTTATTTTTTAAAAAATCGTTGTTTTATGGGAGTTTACATCGTTTTAATTGATGTAAATTATTGAAAATCAAATAAATAAAATTTGTATGAAAAATATTCCCATTTTAATTTTTTGTTAAAAACTATGATGTATTGTGAATAAGTTTGGCTTTTTATAACCGCATTATTTCACAATCTTTGTAATTCGATTTTCGCATCACTTTTCAATAAAAACATCAAAATAAACACGCAGCTCAAATGTCTCAAATAGAACCAATTTTACAAGAAAACAAGAATCGATTTGTGATTTTTCCTATCAAACACCAAGATATTTGGGAGTTTTATAAATCAATGGAAGCTAGTTTTTGGACTGCTGAAGAAATTGACTTATCACAGGATTTAAATGACTGGAATAATAAGCTGAGTGATGATGAACGTTATTTTATAAAACACATCTTAGCTTTTTTTGCAGCATCAGACGGAATTGTGAATGAAAATCTTGCTGAGAATTTTGTGAATGAAGTGCAGTATGCAGAAGCTAAATTTTTCTATGGTTTCCAGATCATGATGGAAAATATTCATAGCGAAACGTATTCGCTTTTGATTGATACTTATGTAAAAGACGAAAACGAAAAAGCGGAATTGTTTAATGCTCTGGATGTTTTTCCTGCTATCAGAAAAAAAGCAGACTGGGCTTTAAAATGGATTGAATCGGATTCTTTTGCCGAAAGGCTGATTGCTTTTGCAGCTGTGGAAGGGATTTTCTTTTCAGGAGCATTTTGTTCTATTTATTGGTTAAAGAAACGCGGATTAATGCCAGGTTTGACCTTTTCAAACGAGCTGATTTCCCGTGATGAAGGTGTTCACTGTGATTTTGCGGTGCATCTGCACAATCACCATTTGATTAATAAAGTTCCAAAAGAAAGAATTAGAAGCATTATTGTTGATGCTTTAAATATAGAAAGAGAGTTTATTACCGAATCGCTTCCTGTGAGCTTAATAGGTATGAATGCAGGTTTAATGACTCAATATCTGGAATTTGTAGCCGATAGGTTATTAGTAGAATTGGGTTGTGACAGAGAATACAATGTTTCTAATCCATTCGATTTTATGGATATGATTTCACTACAAGGGAAAACTAACTTCTTCGAGAAAAAAGTTGCTGAATACCAAAAATCAGGAGTTAAAGTTTCTGAAGGTGATTCCCAAAAAATTAGCTTCGACGCTGATTTTTAAAATACAATTTTGATGTAAAATACGTTATAGTATTTGACGCAGTTTTAAAAAAAAAATAAAAAAAATTATAATTAAGTAGTTTTTCAGGTCCCAAATCTAAAAGCTAAGTTAATTCAGCCCGGTTAATTTCGGGACACATAACGACGTTTTGTATCATTTCATTCTATGCGATGATACGAAATATCGAAGTGAGTTATGGATTAACGCCGAGTAAAAAAATGAATTATGAATTCCTACTGTTCGTAAGTCACAATTCATTCACAATAAAAATTTGATAAAAGTATGTTTGTAGTAAAAAGAGATGGCCACAAGGAGCCTGTAATGTTTGACAAAATTACAGAGAGAATTAAAAAGTTATGTTATGGCTTGAATGAATTGGTAGATCCAGTTAAAGTTGCTATGCGTGTTATTGAAGGTTTGTATGATGGGGTTTCTACATCTGAACTGGATAATCTTGCTGCAGAAACAGCTGCTTCTATGACAATTGCTCACCCGGATTACGCACAATTGGCTGCTCGTATTGCGATATCAAATCTACATTCAAATACCAAAAAATCATTCTCGGAAACGATGAATGAGATGTATCATTATATCAATCCAAGAACCAATCAGGAATCACCTTTATTAGCCGAAGAAGTTCATAAAGTGATCATGGAGAATTCTGAATTTTTGGATTCGCATATTATTTATAACAGAGATTTTAACTACGATTATTTTGGTTTTAAAACACTGGAACGTTCGTATTTATTAAAAATAAACGGTAAAATCGTTGAGCGTCCGCAGCACATGTTAATGCGTGTTGCAGTTGGAATCCACTTAGACGATTTAAAATCGGTGATGGAAACGTATGACTTAATGTCTAAAAAATACTTTACTCACGCGACTCCAACTTTGTTCAACGCTGGTACTCCAAAACCTCAGATGTCTTCTTGTTTCCTTTTGGCAATGCAGGATGACAGTATTGACGGTATTTACGATACTTTAAAACAAACTGCAAAAATCTCTCAGTCAGCGGGAGGAGTTGGTCTTTCTATTCATAATGTTCGTGCTACAGGTTCTTACATTCGCGGTACAAACGGTACGTCAAACGGAATTGTGCCAATGTTGAGAGTATTCAACGATACCGCTCGTTATGTAGATCAAGGTGGTGGAAAACGAAAAGGTAGTTTTGCTATTTACATCGAAACTTGGCATGCCGATATCTTTGACTTCTTAGACTTAAAAAAGAATACAGGTAAAGAAGAAATGCGAGCGAGAGATTTATTCTTCGCAATGTGGACTTCGGATTTATTCATGAAACGCGTACAGGAAGATTCTACTTGGACTTTGATGTGTCCTAACGAATGTCCTGGTTTGTATGATGTGTATGGTGAAGAATTCGAAGCTTTATACACGGATTATGAATTTAGAGGAAAAGGTAGAAAAACTATCAAAGCGCGTGAATTATGGGAGAAAATCTTGGAATCACAAATTGAGACTGGAACTCCTTATATGTTGTATAAAGATGCAGCTAACAGAAAATCAAACCAAAAAAATCTAGGTACTATTCGTTCTTCGAATTTGTGTACTGAGATTATGGAATTTACTTCAAGTGATGAGGTTGCGGTTTGTAATTTGGCATCTATTTCGTTACCAATGTTTGTAGAAAACGGAAAATTCAATCACCAGTTATTATACGATGTTACGAAACGTGTAACCCGTAACTTGAACAGAGTAATCGACAGAAATTACTATCCAGTAAAAGAAGCTGAAAACTCTAATATGCGTCACAGACCAATTGGTCTTGGTGTTCAGGGATTAGCTGATGCTTTCATTATGTTACGTCTGCCTTTTACAAGTGATGAAGCTAAAACATTAAACCAGGAAATATTCGAAACCCTTTACTTCGCAGCTTGTACCGCCTCTATGGAAATGGCAATCGAAGAAGGACCTTATTCTACTTTCAAAGGTTCTCCAATGTCAAACGGAGAATTCCAGCACAACCTTTGGGGAATGAAAGACGAAGAATTATCAGGAAGATGGGACTGGGCTTCGCTTAGAAAAGAAGTGGTTAAAAACGGTGTTCGTAACTCATTATTAGTTGCGCCAATGCCAACGGCTTCAACTTCTCAAATTTTGGGTAACAACGAAGCATTCGAACCTTATACTTCCAATATTTACACAAGACGCGTATTGTCTGGAGAATTTATTGTAGTGAACAAGCACTTATTGCACGACTTGGTAAGACTTGGATTGTGGAATGAGAACTTGAAACAAGAAATCATGCGTCAAAACGGATCGGTTCAAAACATTGATATCATTCCGCAGGATTTGAAGGAATTGTACAAAACCGTTTGGGAAATGTCTATGAAAGATATTATCGATATGTCCCGCCACAGAGGATATTTTGTAGATCAATCACAATCATTGAATCTGTTCATGCAGGACGCCAATTATTCTAAATTGACATCTATGCACTTCTACGCTTGGCAGTCTGGATTGAAAACCGGAATGTACTACTTGAGAACAAAAGCTGCTGTTGATGCGATTAAATTCACATTAAACAACGATAAAAAAGAGGAAGTTATTCCTGATTCTAAACCACAGACAAGAGTTTTAGAAGCGGTTGAAGTAGAAGCAACTCCAATGTCTGCCGAAGAATACAGAGCAATGATTGAATTAGCTAAAAATGCTGGTCCAGAAGATTGTGAAATGTGCGGATCATAGGTTTTACTTATTTATTATCACTGTATAATAGATAAAATTTATTTATATTTGTACTTAATAGAACAAAAGGCTTCTTAATTGGAGCCTTTTTATAAAATATTAATTAATAAATCAAATGCTGAGGTAGATAAACAAAACATAAAAAAAGGGATATCTGTGATACCCCTAACTTTGAAACTTAATAATAATGCCGTCGGAAGCTTTTTAAATTAAGTTATATTAAGATGATGAGGTTACCTCACCTGCTTATTTTATACTTCAAAAGTATAAAAAAATATCATCTTTCAAAGTTAAATTATTCACAGAATTTAAAACGTTGATAATTTTTTTTTCAACTCTTTGTTTTTACAAGGGTTGTGGAAAATATTAACAAATTAATTTAATAATTTAAATAAGAAAAAGAATGATAAATTTAAATGTTTACAGATTTACACTTTTAAATAAAATAAAAGAGCAACAAGTTTTAAGCTTCTATAATGAAGACGAAGACTTATTAGAAACAATGAATGACTTCTGTAGTCATATCCATAAGAATATTAAAACTTATACTGATATTCAAGGAAAATATAGAACCTTTTCATTAGCAAATAATCAATACATGGATGCTGAGAAAAGGATTATCACAGGGTATTTTGATTCTGCATATACAGGAGAATATGGAAAAATCAAGGATCGAAAAACTTCAAATCTTAAATATGATATTTTAAAAGGAGATTTGTTTAGTAAAGACTTCTTTTATCTTTTGCATGTCCCTAAGAATTCAAAATACGGTTTTTTTATTTTTCAGAAAAAAGAAAATCATGGAGTGAAAATGGTGTTTGAAAATGCCTTTAACGCTTTTATGAGATCGAAAGGAGTTTCTAATTATTTTCTAGAATTAAAACAAGCGCCAGCAAGGTATTTAATCAGTAATTTTTTGAAATTCGGAAAGCTTAAAGAATTTAGATTAATTGAATCTTCTTCAAAATCGAATGAAGAATCATTAAATATGGATTTGGGCAGGGAAGAACGTATCGTAAAGATTAATAATTCTACAAAAAGTGAAGGTATTAAGGATGTTTTAGTTGAATTATTTGATAATTTTTCAACAGAAAAAAAGATACCTTTTTTGAATCATGGGGAGTACGATGAAATAACATTTGTGATTAATCATAATGGTGTTTCAAAAACATTTTATGTTAAAGATAAGGAGAAAATTAGGGCGAGTATAAATGTTAGTACAATGGTAGAATTTGAGGATGGTGAAGCTACATTTGAATCATTAGTGAGAGTTTCATTAGAATTAATTAATTCAGCGGCATAGTGTTTAAAGCATAAATAAAAAGGAGTATTTGTTATTAAAATACTCCTTTTTTTTTAAAACTTACTTCCTTTCCCCAATCTGTTGTCTCCACATTGCATAATATAAACCTTTTTCATCCAATAAATCTTGATGTTTGCCTTGTTCGATGATTTGTCCTTGTTCCAAAACGAATATTTTATCAGCATGCATAATGGTCGATAAACGATGCGCAATCAATACTGTAATTTGGTCTTGTTTAGACGAAATACTGCGAATAGTTTTGGTGATTTCTTCTTCTGTAATCGAATCCAATGCTGATGTTGCTTCGTCAAAAAGCAATAAATGCGGATTTCTTAGCAATGCTCTGGCAATTGACAAACGCTGTTTCTCTCCACCAGATACTTTTATTCCGCCTTCACCAATTGTTGTGTTTATTCCGTTTTCGGCACGTCTTAGTAAATTCTGGCAAGCCGATTTTTTTAAAACATCATTGATTTCTTCATCTGTTGCATCTGGTTTTACAAATAATAAATTGTCTTTTATCGTTCCCGAAAACAACTGTGCATCTTGGGTTACAAAACCCAATTGCTGTCTTAATTCGGTTAGGTCAATGTCTTTTGCATTTTTTTCATTATAAAAAATAGCACCGTCCGCAGGATTGTATAATCCAACCAGCATTTTGACCAAAGTAGTTTTACCGCTTCCCGATGGACCTACAAAAGCAATAGTTTCGCCAGCTTTCGCATCAAAAGAAATATTTTTTACGGCATAGGAATTTGCAGTTTGGTGTTTGAATGAAATATTCTCAAAACGCAGATGATTGATAGCGCCAATCGTTTTAGGATTTACCGGTTTTTCTTCGCTTTTGGAATTCATTAAATCAGCAAAATTATCCATCGAAGCTTTCGTTTCGTTATAGGTTACAATTACATTCCCAAGTTCCTGCAAAGGATTAAACAAAAAGAAAGAAAAGAACATTAAAGTAATCAAATCTCCCGGTTTGATGATGTCTTTAAAAATGAACATATAAAGCGCAAAAACCAAAGTAGTTCGCATAAAATGAACCGTTGTGCCTTGTATAAAACTCAGCGAACGAATGAATCTCACTTTTTTGAGTTCTAATCCAAGTATTTTTATGGTTGTAGCATTCAATCGGTTCACTTCCTGTTCGGTTAATCCCAAGCTTTTTACGAGTTCAATATTTCGCAGAGATTCGGTTGTGGCTCCAGCTAAGGCAGTGGTTTCTCCTAAAATTTCTCTGGAAACTTTCTTGATTCTTTTGCCTAAAAACGAACTGATGAAAGCGATTACAGGAACGGTTGCCAGAAATATTGGTCCCAATAACCAATGAATACTTATCGCATACACTACGACAAATACAATGCCGACTATTGATTGGAAAATCAAGGAAATAGCCAGTGTGATGAATTTTTCGCAGTCAATTTTAACTTTTTGAAGCTTGCCTAGGGTTTCACCGCTCCGCTGGTCTTCAAAATCCTGAAAAGGCAATTGTAGTGCTTTTTGAATACCCTCAGTGTACATTTGCGCACCAGTCCGCTGAATGATGATATTGGTAAAATAATCTTGAAAGTTTTTGGCAATTCTGGAAACCATCGCTGCGCCCAAAGATAATGCCAGCCAACCCAAAACAGCTTTGGTAAAGCTGAGCTGATTGTGATTAAAATTGGCAACACCAACACCGCATTCGTTAAGCAGTTTACCAATAATTATGGAATCAAATAAGGAAAAACACTGATTTATTGTGGCCAAAAATAAAGCTATATATAAAAGTGTTTTATGGGTTTTGATGTAGTTATATAAAATTTTCATAGAGAATGTTTTAAAGGAAATAATTCAAACTACAATTAGTAGCTGAAGTAATATTGGTGCAAATTTAGAAAATATATCGAAGTATTTCGATATATTAAAAAATATATTTTATCTTTGCCTCATGATTACAAGTTTAAACTTAAAACAAGTCGAAAAAATCTCAAAAGCTTTGGGCGATCCATATCGTTTGAAGATCATGAAGATTGTCAGCAATAGCGAAAGCTGTGTGCAATGCTGTGATGTTTCGGCTGAGTTTAATCTGGCGCAGTCTACGATGTCACATCATATAAAACAGCTTATAGAAGCCGATTTATTGATTGCCAATAAAGATGGCCGTAACCTTAAATTTGTTGTTAATAAAGAAGTTTGCACTGCTTATGCAGACTATATAAAGAGTTTAGTGCTTTAGCTTTTTTTTAATCAAAAACATCGAAATATTTAGATATTTAAATACTTAAAATAATCAAACTATAATAAAAACTATGAAAAAATTAGAAAACAAAGTAGCTGTAATTACAGGTGGTAACAGCGGAATAGGATTAGCAACAGCAAAATTATTTGCAGAACAAGGCGCAAAAGTGGCAATAACCGGCCGTAATAAAAAGACCATAGACGAAGCAGTTTTCGAAATTGGTAATGCTTCGATTGGATTGGTAAGCGATGTTTCGGATATAAACAATATTGACACCACTTACGGAACTATAAAAGATACTTTTGGAAAAATAGATGTATTGGTAGTAAATGCTGGCGTATTTATCGCTGCGCCTTTAGCCGATTATACTGAAGAAATGTTTGACCAAACCAGCGATATTAATTTCAAAGGTGTTTTCTTCACGATTCAAAAAGCATTACCGCATCTAAATGACGGCGCTTCAATTGTCATTACAGCATCTACAGTCGCTCACAAAGGATTTGCGACAACGGCGGCTTATTCTGCTTCGAAAGCCGCGGTTCGTTCATTGGCTAGAACGTTGTCTGCGGAATTATTAGATAGAAATATTCGTGTGAATGTGCTTTCACCTGGTCCTATTGATACTCCAATATTTTCAAGAGGTGGTGCTTCCGAAGAAGAAGCTAATCAAACCAAAGCTTATTTTGCCTCTACAATACCTGCCAAACGTGTAGGGACTTCTGAAGAAATGGCGGCAGGTTTTCTTTATCTAGCTTCTGATGATTCTAAATTTATGATTGGAGGAGAGCTGTTGTTAGACGGAGGAGCAGCAACGTTATAATTGTTAATTCAATATTTTAGGTAAAAAAAGGCTTCATCATGAAGCCTTTTTTTGTGTAAACCATTAAGTAGTGATGAACTCGCTTTCTTAATGGTTTTGAAATAAATATTAAACTGTTTCTAAATGAATAGCAGCAACACGCATTTTTTTAGCTGCATTCACCATTTCGATTAAAGCTTTTTTTGTTTCGTCCCAGTGACGTGTTTTTAAGCCACAATCAGGATTAACCCATAATTGATTGGCAGGAATCACTGATGCAGCTTTTTCCAGCAAGTGAACCATTTCTTCATTGGAAGGAACACGAGGCGAGTGAATGTCATAAACACCAGGGCCAATTTCGTTCGGATATTTAAAATCAGCAAAAGCATCAAGTAATTCCATTTGCGAACGCGAGCATTCAATCGTGATTACATCTGCATCCATATCGGCAATGTTTTGAATGATATCGTTGAATTCGCTGTAACACATGTGCGTGTGAATTTGTGTATCATCAGCAACACCACTGGCCGAAATTCTAAAGGCTTTTATTGCCCAATCAAGATAGTTTGCCCATTCTTCTTTGCGTAACGGCAGTCCTTCTCTGATTGCTGGCTCGTCAATTTGAATGATTTTGATTCCAGCTTTTTCCAAATCCAAAACTTCATCACGAATAGCCAACGCAATCTGCGTACAAGTTTCAGAACGTGGCTGATCATTGCGGACAAACGACCATTGCAGGATAGTAACTGGTCCAGTGAGCATTCCTTTTACCCATTTTGGCGTAAGCGATTGTGCAAATTCAGCCCATTTTACTGTCATTGGCGTTGGACGAGAAACGTCTCCATAAATAACAGGAGGTTTTACGCAACGGCTTCCGTAGCTTTGTACCCAGCCATTTTTGGTAAAGGTAAAACCGTCCAATTGTTCTCCGAAATATTCCACCATATCATTGCGTTCAAATTCTCCATGAACCAAAACATCTATTCCTGATTCTTCTTGAAAACGAATCGTTTCTTCGGTTTCTTTTTCAAGTAAAGTATCGTATTCCGCTTGAGTTAATTCGCCTTTTTTGAATTTGGCTCTCCAGCTTCTTACCTCTGCAGTTTGCGGGAAAGAACCAATTGTTGTTGTTGGAAACAAAGGTAATTGCAAGGCTTCTGCTTGATTTTTTCTTCTTACAGCAAAAGTATTCTGTCTTTCATCATCACCTTTTGTAATGCTTGCTACACGATTTTTAACTCCTTCATTGTGGATTAATTTAGAAGTTTTTCGGTTTTCATTTGCCAAAATATTTTCTGCAAATTCGGATGAACTGTTGCGGTCAATTTCATTAGAAGCCAATTGCTTTAATAAAGAAACTTCTTGAATTTTTTGCTTTGCAAAAGCCAGCCATTGTTTGATTTCAGGAGTTAATGTTGCGTCATTGGTTTCCAAGTCTAAATCACACGGTGAATGAATCAAAGAACAGGAAGGAGCAACTAAAATTCGGTTTTGTCCCAAAGCAGTAACCGCTTTTTCGATTAAAGCTAATGATTTTTTGAAATCATTTTTCCAGATATTTCTTCCATCAACAACTCCCAAAGAAAGATTTACATTGCTGGCCAATTTTCCTGAGTCTAAAATGTCATCCAATTGAGATGAACAACGCACTAAGTCTAAATGCAAAGTATCAACAGGCAAAGCCAAAGCCGTTTCTAAATTTTCTCCAAAACAATCAAAATAATTTGCTAAAATAATTTTTAGATTTGGAAAGTTCGTGTTGATTTCATTGTAAACATAAGTAATTGCATCACGCTCTTTATCGGTTAAATTCAAAGCTAAAAACGGTTCGTCTAACTGAATGTATTCAGCTCCTTCAGTTTCTAATTTTTTCAAAATTTCAAAATAAACAGGAAGCAAATTGTAAATAAGATCAATTCTATGAAAACCATCTTCTTTTTCTTTTCCAAGCAATAAATAAGAAACAGGTCCAATAAGTACTGGTTTTGTTATGATTCCAAGATTTTTAGCCTCTATGAATTCTGCTATTATTTTGGTCGAAAACAATTCAAATTTTTGGTTTTTGGTAAACTCAGGAACGATATAGTGATAGTTGGTATCAAACCATTTCGTCATTTCCATAGCCACAACATCTTGCCCGTTTCTCTGAGCACCACGAGCCATTGCAAAATACAAATCAAGCGAGTTGTTCGTTCTGGAAAATTCTTGGTAGCGCTCAGGAATTGCACCAAGTGTAAGAGTCAAATCGAGTACTTGATCGTAAAGAGAAAAGTCATTTGACGGAATCAAATCAATTCCGTTTTCGGCCTGCAATTGCCAATTTTCTTTCCTGATTGCTGAACCAGCGACCAATAAATTTTCTGCCGAAATTTTTCCAGCCCAATACAATTCATTGGCTTTTTTCAATTCTCTGTTGCTGCCAATTCTTGGGTAACCTAAATTATTTGTTTTCATTTATATCAGTATTTATTACTGAACAAAGTTATTGTATTAGAAAATTAAACTTAAATTAGCGTATTATTTTAGTTAAATGAATTGAATTTATGTATTTTTATAGTAATTAGTTTTGATCTAAACTATATATTTCCAATTTAACCGTAAAAAAAACTATGGACAATATTGACAGTATCGATTTACAAATCTTAAAACACCTGCAAGAAGACTCTAATATTAATATAAAAGAGCTGGCCAGTAAACTATTCCTCACAGTAACTCCCGTTTACGAGCGCATCAAAAGACTCGAACGCGATGGTTACATTATGAAGTATGTGGCTTTATTGAACAAGAAAAAATTGAATCTTGGAATGACCGTTTTTTGTAATGTCCGGCTGAAAGAGCACGCCAAAAATGTCGGAAGCAATTTTGTCAAAGACATCGTGGCGCTTCCCGAAATAATCGAATGCTACAACATTGCCGGCGATTATGACTTTATGTTGAAAATTTTGGTCGAAGACATGTCCAGTTATCAGGATTTTGTAATGAACAAACTCTCCACTATCGAGAATATCGGGAATACCCAAAGCGTCTTTGTGATGGGCGAAATCAAGCACAGCACGGCATTGGCTATTTGATGGATCATTTGGGCGTGACCACATTGAGAAAAGGGGCTTGCCTATAGTGTCGCTTATACAGCCCCTTTCCTCAATGCCGTCGGGCTATCCATGCTACTTCGGTAGCTTATTTCTATCCCTCACGCAAGCTACTAGTCGTCTTGTAAAGTAATTTAATTAGATAAAAATCTTAAAATAAAAATGTATTTTTGGCTGTTTTAAATTTGTAAACAAAATGCGAAAGGAAGAATTTAGAATCAAAAAATTTTTACTGGCATCAAAGCAAAAGCGAGTTTTAAATTGGATTATTGACAGTTTAATAAAGTTAATTATTTTAAGATTGGTGGTCAGTTCTCTAGATTCTTCGGCGATTTCAATCGGAATAAATTCTTTAGACATGATTGAAAGATATTTGTTTTGGAGCGCTATTAGTTTTGTGTATTACGGAGTTACTGAGGTTTTTCTTTCTCGTTCTCCAGCTAAATATTTAACTAAAACGATAGTTGTTATGGAAGACGGTTCTAAACCCAGCGTAATAACTATTTTGACTAGAACAATACTACGTATTTTTCCTTTTGAACCATTGACTTTCTTGAGAGGGCGTACTTTGGGCTTGCACGATGAACATTCTAAAACTTTTGTTGTTATAAAATCTAAGCTTGAGCAACAGATGAATGAACATCTAGAGTTAGTATCTTTAGAAAAATCTTAAAATAAAATGTATTTTTGGTTTCTTTAAACCTAAAATCGTAATCTACAATCAGAAATCACCATGAACTGGGAACAATTATTATCACTAAAAAGGCAAGGAGACAAAGGGAAAAGATTACGAATCGAGCAAGATGATACTCGTTTAGGTTTCGAAGTTGATTACGACCGAATCATATTTTCTTCCGCTTTTAGAAGTCTGCAGGACAAAACGCAGGTGATTCCGCTTTCAAAAACCGATTTTGTGCACACCCGATTGACACATAGTTTGGAGGTTTCGGTAGTTGGGCGTTCATTGGGCAGATTGGTAGGAAAAAAAATCATCGAAAAATATCCGCATTTAAAGGAAGTTCATGGCTATAAAATGAATGATTTTGGGGCTATTGTGGCAGCAGCATCTTTGGCTCATGATATTGGAAATCCGCCTTTTGGGCATTCTGGCGAAAAAGCTATTGGTGAATATTTTTCGATTGGGAAAGGATTAAAATATAAAGAACAATTGTCTTCCAAAGAATGGCAGGATTTAATCGATTTTGAAGGTAATGCCAATGGATTTTCGGTTTTAAACAGTTCACGTCCCGGAGTTGACGGCGGGATTAGGCTTTCCTACGCAACTCTTGGAGCTTTTATGAAATACCCAAAAGAAAGCTTGCCTAAAAAACCAACAAAAAACATAGCCGACAAAAAATACGGTTTTTTCCAAACGGACAAGACATTCTTTCAGGAAGTTGCTTCCGAAATGGGAATGATTGCCAATAAAACAGGAGAAGACATTGGTTTCGAAAGACATCCTCTTGCTTACCTTGTTGAAGCTGCCGATGATATTTGTTACACCATAATTGACTTCGAAGACGGAATCAATCTTGGGTTAGTCTCTGAAGATTTTGCTTTGGAATATTTGATAAAATTGGTAAAAGACAGCATCGATACTTCGAAGTACAAGACATTAGAAACCAAAGAAGACAGAATTAGTTATTTGCGTGCTTTGGCTATTGGGAGTTTAATCAATGACGCTGTAAAAGTTTTTGTCGAAAACGAAGAAGCTATCATGAAAGGAGAATTTCCTTTTGCCTTAACAGATAAAAGTAAGTACAAAGCCCAAATGGATGATATCATCAAGATTAGCGTCAATAACATTTATCAAAGCCGTGAAGTGGTGGAAAAAGAAATTGTAGGGTATCAAATAATACAAACCTTGCTTGATAAATTCATAACTGCTTTCAATAATAAACACGAAGGGAAAATGTCTAATTATGATAATCTTATCCTGAAAATGCTGCCAGAAAAACATCATTTGGAAAAAGAAAACCTATACGAAAGACTGCTTCATATTTGTCATTTTGTTTCGATGCTGACAGACGGAAATGCTTTGTTGTTTTACAGAACAATCAACGCTTATTAGTTCTCATATTTCTGTAATTAATCACATAAAAGAGAGTCAAAAACAGGCTCTCTTTTGTATTTTAAAAAGCATATTCAACTCCAATTCCAAGGACTTGTTTTAACTGTACTTTGGCACCTTCGTTAATTTTGACTCCGTTTTCTTCTTTGATAACTTCGATATCTTCATCATAGACTAAATTGAAGCCAACATTTGCCTTTACATATTGATTGACTTTCAAATAAGAAAAACATTGCCAGTCAACATCAATGTTGCCAAAATTATGTAGATAGTCAGTGTATAAAATTAAACGGTTTTTTAATACAATATTGGTAAATATTTCTTTTTCAATATAGGAAGTAACTAAGATACCAAGTTCTGTTTTGGATCTTTCCCCCTCGGCAATTAAATTCCCGTCAGCATCATATACTGCTTCTTTTACACCATAAGCTCCTGAATTAGCCAATGTTTGATCAAGTACCATTGTGCTTTTTAGGGTTAAAGGAGATAAATATAAATTGAAATTTACAGGTTTATAAATGTATTCCGATCCAACACCCAAAAAGAGGTAAGCAGGGGCAAAGGGTTTCGAAATAGGATTTTCAGTGTCAGGGTATTTATACCCGTTAGTAAATTGGGTATTGAAGTTTAATTTAGCAGAATGATACCAATTTGATGTAGAATTTGTCCTGAACCCATAAGTGGAGTTGATTTTAAAAACATCATCCGTTTTTCTAAGTTCAATACCTTCCTGTTTGTTTAAACCATATCTAAAAATAAGTTCGTTTGACCAAACTTGATAATCGTCTTTGTAATCATATTTTAAATCTCCTCGAACTAGCCCTGTTATTGCGCTTGTTCCCCCGGCACTCCAATTCACAAAAGCAATTTCAGAAATGTCGATACCCATAATGTTTTTATGTTTCCAATGGGTAATTGTATCCGGCTTAGCAGTTATAATAATATTCGAAGGCTTGTTATCCGTTTTTTTGGCAGTAATTGTATCTGCAACACTTGTGATTATCTTTACTTGAGAGAAACCACAAACTGAAAACAATAAAAATAAGACTATAAAAGATTTGGTTAAAGAGGTCATAAGTAGGATAGCGGTATTTTGGGATGCAAATTAATTAATTTCAATAACTTGAGAAAGTAATTTCTAAACTATCAACGGAAATTCCTGAAAATTGTTGCAGTTCACCAATAGATCCCTGCTCAATAAATACATCTGGAATTCCTAAAAGCTGTATTTTGGATGTATAATTACTGATTGCAGCAAATTCCAGAATTGCGCTTCCGAATCCTCCTTTTATGGCGCCATCTTCAATAGTTATAATAGTTTCAAATTGATTGAAAATAATATGCAGTTCCTTTTCGTCCAGCGGTTTTACAAAAGCAAAATCATAATGGGCGAAATTTTCTGGATGTTTTATTTTGGCTAAAGCCAATGTCACATTACTACCAATTGCACCAGTTGATAAAACAGCTGTTTTAGATCCATTTTTGAGAAGTTTTGCTTTCCCAATTTCGATTTTTTCGTATTTGCCTAAATGTAATTTCCTCCAATCGTTGGTTACACCTCGTCCTCGCGGATAGCGTATCGCAATAGGATGATTTAATCCCAATTGTGCGGTATATAAAATATTCTGTAAATCAATCTCGTTCAAAGGAGCATAAATAATCATGTTTGGAATACATCGCAAGTAAGCCAAATCAAAAACGCCGTGATGTGTGGCACCGTCTTCGCCAACCAAACCAGCTCTGTCCAAACAAAAAATCACTGGTAAATTTTGCAAAGCCACATCATGAATCACTTGGTCGTAAGCTCGTTGTAAAAAAGTGGAGTAAATATTGCAGTACACAATCATTCCTTGTGTTGCCATTCCAGCGGATAACGTAACGGCATGCTGTTCAGCAATTCCAACATCAAAAGCACGTTTTGGGAAAGCATCCATCATGAATTTTAACGAACTTCCAGAAGGCATTGCTGGAGTGATTCCAACTATCTTTTCGTTTTTTTTGGCTAAATCCAATATTGTTAAACCAAAAACATCTTGGTATTTTGGAGGCAAATTTTCTTCCGATTTTGGAATGATTTTGCCGGTTGAAGCGTCAAATTTACCAGGAGCGTGGTACTTGACCTGATTTTCTTCTGCTTGTTGGAGGCCTTTGCCTTTGGTGGTAATTATATGCAGAAACTTTGGGCCTTTTATTTTCTGGAGACGCTTCAGCTCTTTGATTACCGCAAAAATATCGTTGCCGTCAATTGGTCCCGAATAATCGAAATTTAGTGACCGAATCATATTATTCTGTCTGGGGTTTTTTCCCTCTTTTACAACAGTGAGATATTTTTTTAAAGCACCAACGCTCGGGTCAATTCCGATGGCATTGTCGTTGAGGATCACCAATAAATTAGCATCGGTAACTCCGGCATGATTCAAACCTTCAAACGCCATTCCTGAAGCAATCGAAGCATCGCCGATTACGGCAATATGCTGTTTTTCGAAATCTCCTTTTAAATTGGAAGCAATCGCCATTCCCAAAGCCGCCGAAATAGAAGTGGAGGAGTGGCCTACGCCAAAAGTATCGTAAATGCTTTCGCTTCTTTTTGGAAAACCTGAAATACCGTTCAATTGACGGTTGGTATGAAAAATGGTTCTCCTTTCGGTTAGGATTTTATGTCCGTAGGCTTGATGACCAACATCCCAAACCAACAAATCCTCAGGGGTGTTAAAAACATAATGCAAAGCAATCGTAAGTTCCACCACGCCAAGACTCGCGCCAAGATGCCCTTCTTTGGTGGCGACAATATTGATTATAAAATCGCGTAATTCTTGCGCCAATTGCTGAAGTTCTGCTTCGTTGAGTAAGCGTAAATCGATTGGAGAATATATATGTTCGAGTAAGTTGCTTTTCATTATAGTCTAAAAAGCGAATTTACGGTTTTAATGTTAAAATTAATCATTTTCGAATTTGGTAATTCGTCTAATCTTAATAGTGTCAATCTTCGGAATGATTTTAGTTCTAAAGAATGATTTTTTAATTGTTTCTGATTTGATTATAATAGATAATTGAAATTTACAATTTCTTTTTTTTCCATTTTCTTCTCCAGGAAACCATTTTTTTGAACTGCTTAATATTCTGGTGAGTTCTTCTTTAGTACCGAATCCTAAATCCTTTGAAACGTCTATTGAATCTAATTTACCGTCTTTTTCAATAATAAAAGTGGCAATCAATATGTCATTTAGATATTTTGATTTTTTAGTAAATTTAAAATTTTGTTTGATGTATTTTTGAAAAAGAATTTCTCCTCCTATATATTCTGGATATACACTAATTCCTATTCCACCATGTATTGTATTGTCTTCTTCAAAAATAGTATTTTGCTTTGTTATTTCTCCATATTCTATTTTTTTGGGTTTTAAAAATCTAATTTGACGTATTTTGGTTGGTGGCGGAGGTGGTGTAATATTATGATGTAAAGTATCATTTGGGTTTGACTTTGGAGGTAATCGCTCACCAACAGTAATGTTATTCATTTCTGAAGTATCTTCAACAACTTCAATTTTATCAATCTTTTGTTTGTTTCCATTTTTATCAGAACAGCTAAATAAACTCGTTCCCATTGCTACAAACAAAGCTAATAAAAACATTTTGTGATAATGTGTTTGCGAATATAAAACTCGATTTGGAATTTGAATGGTAAATGAATCCAATTGAGAATTTTTAAATCTACCACAAACGTTACTATGCTGTTGAAAATACATTTGAATTTCATCAGGCATCATATTGGTAAAATCGACTACGTTTTTGGAACAGCTACCACAAAATCGACCATTATCGTTCGGAGTCATTTTGTTCCAATTTTCATGACAAGGTTCGGGAATTGTGATTTTATATTTTCTTTCCATGCAATGTGTTTCTGATTTTAAAAGTAATAAAAATTAGTTCAAAAGTGTATTTTTGCCGTATGGAAAACATTTTCACGGACGAGTACTTCATGAAGAAAGCTTTGCAGGAAGCCGAAATGGCTTTTGAAAAAGGCGAAATTCCTGTTGGTGCCGTTATTGTGGTTAATAATACCGTCATTGCCCGAAGCCATAATTTAACCGAATTACTCAATGATGTTACCGCCCATGCGGAAATGCAAGCCATTACCGCAGCTGCCAATTTCCTCGGCGGAAAATACCTGAAAGAATGCACACTTTATGTTACGGTGGAACCTTGCCAGATGTGTGCTGGCGCCTTGTACTGGAGCCAAATTACTAAAATTGTTTATGGTGCTACCGATGATCATCGCGGTTATATGAAAATGGGAACTCAACTGCATCCTAAAACCGTTGTAGTTCGTGGAGTTATGGCGAATGAAGCTTCTGACTTGATGAAACGGTTTTTTGCTGAGAGAAGAAAATAGTCTTTTTAGCCGAAATGCCCTAGCCCAGATAGCAACGGAAATCCTTTATTGTTTTTCTTTAAAACAATAAAGATTGCAGTGAATAGCTGGAAAAAGCTCCAAAAAATTACCTTTAAAAAATAATTTTCTCACAAAGAATTTTCTTCTTAAAATAATAAATTAAATACTATACTTTTACTACAATATAATGTGTGCTTTTGCAGTTATGGACTTAACTGTAGAATGTTGCTAAAATTATAATTTGTAACCCATTAACTCTAGATAAAAGTGAAAACAAAAGGATTAATTTACGTGTTTTGTGTGTTTTTTTTGTTTCAAGCGTGTGGCAAGAAATCGGCCGCCGATTTTAATTCCGATTTTTCATTATTCAAAGAGTATATAGTCAGTTTTACGGGGGGAATTGTCTCCGCGCAATCTGATATTCGTGTTGTTTTGGCTTTCGATAACAATAATTGGAAAGTTAACGAAGTTCTGGATGATGATTTGTTTGATATTTCTCCAAGTATCAATGGAAAAGTGGTTGCACTTTCGAACAATACCATCGCTTTTATTCCCGAAAAAAAGCTGGAATCGAATACTGAATATCAGGTGACTTTGCATTTGGATAAACTCAATCCAAAGGTCACCGAAAAAGACAAAGAGCTTTCCAATTTCAATTTCACGGTAAAAACCATCAAGCAGGATTTTGTTGTGAACACACTAGACGTTCAATCCTATAGCAAAGAATACCAATATTTGAATTGTGTGCTAAAAACCGCAGACAATATCGATTTTGAAACCGCCAAAAAATTGGTGGAAGCCGAGCATAACGGTAATGATTTGAATATTGTTTTTGAGAAATCGAATTCAGTTGGGAAAGAGTTTAAATTCAGAATTGACAGTATTCAGCGATTGGATTCTAAGAGTAATCTTGAGATCGCATACGATGGGAATGACTATGATATCGATCAAAAAGGGACTATCGATTTTCCAATTACGGCATTGAATGAATTCAAAGTCATTAAAACCGAAATGCAGGAAGGGAATAACCAATCGTTGTCCATAAATTTTTCCGAACCATTGGAGAAAGGACAGGATTTTAAAGGATTAGTAGCGATTCAAAATACCAGTAATTTAAAATTTTCTACTCAAGGGAATGTTTTGAAAGTTTATTTTAATAATGATAAAGCTGTTGAAAAACCAGTTGAAGTTGTTCCTGAGGTTGTTGTAGAAGAAGCTGTTTCAGAAGAAATCGCTGTTGATTCTGCGACTGTGGCTGTTGATACGTCTTCGGTTGAAGAACCTGAAGAAGTTGCCGTTGTTGAGTCAGAACCAGCTGTTGTTTTTTCGCAAAAGCTCACGGGAGAACTATTATTGGAAGTTTTTCAGGGTATAGAAAGTGAATACGGAAAAAAACTAAATGAGAATTACTCCGAAAAAATTTCATTTGATGAAATAAAACCGAATGTTCGTTTCATCAAAAACGGAACAATTTTGCCAAGTTCGAGTAATCTAAAACTCAATTTTGAAGCCGTAAATCTAAGTGCGGTTGATGTAAAAGTTTATAAAATATACAAAAATAACATCCTTCAATTTTTGCAGGATAATGAGCTGAACGGCACCAGAAATCTTAAAAGGGTTGGGCAGCCCGTTGCTAAATCAACGCTTTATCTGAATGAAAACAAGTTAGTTAATCCAAGTAAATGGAACACTTTTGCTTTGGATTTGTCCAAAATTATAACGCCGGAACCCGGAGCTATTTACAGAGTGGAGTTCTCTTACAAGAAAGCCTATTCTTTATATAAATGCGAATCTTCAACAGACGCTGATAGTGAAAATGAGGAGGCAGAAGAAGTGGATGAAAAGGATGTGAATTATAGCGAAAATGCATACGATGAGTATTATTATGACGATTATGAATGGAGAGAAAGTCAAGATCCCTGCTCAAGTTCGTATTATTACAATGCTAAGATTGGAACTAATATTTTAGCTTCGGATGTTGGTGTAATTGCCAAAAGAGGAGAAAATAAATCGTATTTGTTTGCTGTAAACAATATTATTACAACTGAACCAATTTCGAATGCAAGAGTTGATTTGTATAGTTTTCAGCAACAAAAATTGGCTACAGGAGCCACAAGCAGTGAAGGAATTGCGAGTTTTCAGCTAGACACTTTTGCCTATTTTGCCATTGTGACTTTCGGTACACAATCAACTTATGTGCGTCTGGATGATGGAAATTCGTTATCGGTAAGTAATTTTAATGTGGCAGGAGAAACTTTGCAAAAAGGACTCAAAGGATTCATTTATGGGGAACGTGGCGTTTGGCGACCTGGGGATAATTTGTATTTGTCCTTTATTTTGAATGATGCCTCAAATAAAATACCGTTGGGACATCCTATAAAATTTAGACTAGCCGATCCAAATGGGAAAGTAACCTATCAAACGGTTCAAAAATCGAATGACTGGAATCATTATGCGTTTACTGTTCCAACTGAAAGTGATGCACCTACCGGAAATTGGGAAGCAATGGTTAGCGTGGGTGGTGCGAAGTTTTATAAAAGTATCAAAATCGAAACTATTAAACCGAATCGTTTAAAAATAAAAAACAGTTTCAAAAGAGCGGTGCTTTCCTCTTCGTATCCAAATACGAGTAACCTCGAAGTGACCTGGCTTCATGGAGCTGTGGCTAAAAATTTGAATGTCGAAATGCAAGCTAAATTTTCGCAACAGACAACTACGTTCAAAAATTATGAAAAGTATGTTTTTGATGATTTGGTTCGACAATTCAGTACCGAAGAAGTTACTGTTTTCTCAGGAAAATTAGATGCAAACGGAAAAGCGAACACAACAATAGATCCAAAAATTCAGGGTGAAGCACCAGGGATGTTGAAAGCGTCATTTATCACCAAAGTATATGAAGAAGGTGGCGATTTCAGTACCGATGTTATGGCAACTACCTATTCTCCGTATAGCACTTATGTGGGTGTGAAATCTCCGGAACCTAACAAGTACGGTATGCTCGAAACCCGTAAAGTGAATCAATTTGATGTAGTCACTGTCGATGAAAACGGACGGCCAAAATCGGTTAGAAATCTGGAAGTAAAAGTCTATAAAGTAGAATGGCGCTGGTGGTGGGATGCTTCAAGTGACAATTTATCCAATTATAATTCGGATGATGCTACTACTTCGTACAAAACGTTTACCATAAACACTGATGCCAATGGAAAAGGAAACGTCCGATTTGCTCTAACTGATGAAGAATGGGGACGTTATATGATTCGGGTTTCGGATGAGGCTGGTGGGCACGCAACGGCTTTAACGGTAAATATCGATTGGCCAATGTGGTCTGGAAAAACTAAAAATACAGATGCTTCAACAGCAAATATGCTTGTTTTTTCAACTGATAAAGAGAAGTATGCTGTGGGTGAAAATGCGCAGATTTCTTTTCCGTCAAGTGAAGGAGGAAGAGCTTTTATCTCTATCGAAAATGGCTCGAAAGTAGTGCAGACTCTTTGGGCGAAGACCCAAAAAGGAGAAACAAAAGTTACCATTCCGATTACAGCTTCGATGGCTCCGAACGTGTATTTTAACATTACGCTTTTACAGCCACACGCTTCAACCAAGAACGATTTGCCGATCAGAATGTATGGAATTGTACCAATTGAAGTCATAGATAAAAACACGATTCTTACACCTAAATTAGTAATGCCTGATGTCTTGCGTCCGGAACAGTCATTTGCTCTAAAAGTGAGTGAACAATCCGGAAAAGCAATGACTTATACGATCGCGATCGTTGATGAAGGATTGTTGGATTTAACCCGTTTTAAAGCACCAAACGCTTGGGACAGTTTTTATGTTCGCGAAGCTTTGGGAGTGAAAACCTGGGATATTTACGATGATGTGATTGGAGCGTACGGCGGAAAAGTAAACCAGATTTTTAGTATTGGTGGTGACCAGGATTTAGGTGGCGGAAAAGCCAAAAAAGCGAATCGTTTCAAACCAGTTGTGATTTATATGGGGCCGTTTAAATTGGAAAAAGGAGATACGAAAACGCATCAGATAAAATTGCCGAAATACATTGGTTCCGTAAAAACAATGATCGTTGCTGGCGATGCTACTACGAGTGCTTATGGAAGTGTCGAAAAAGCAACCCCTGTCCGCAGTCCGTTGATGGTTTTGGCTTCGTTGCCTAGAAAAATTTCGCCATCTGAAAAAGTGACCATTCCGGTTACTGTTTTTGCAATGGAAAAAAACATCAAAAATGTGACAGTTCAGATTAAGACCAATAACGGATTGAAAGTTATTGGAAGTGCTGTTCAAAAAATAACATTCGCACAGCCTGATGAGAAAATGGCTTATTTCAATTTGGCTGTAGGTTCTGTTACAGGAATTGGAAAAGTTCAGATTGTAGCAACTTCGGGCAAGGAGAAATCGGTTTATGATGTAGAAATTGATATGACCAATCCTAATCCGGTTACTAATACCTTTACCGATGTGATTTTGGAACCGAACAGTTCTAAAACTATTTCTTGGAAAACATTTGGTGTTGCTGGAAGCAATAAAGCGAAATTGGAGATTTCATCAATGCCAACAATCAATTTGAATGGGCGATTACAGTATTTGATTCAGTATCCTCACGGTTGCGTAGAGCAAACCACTTCTTCGGTTTTTCCACAGTTGTATCTAAGTGATATTATTGATTTGGATGCTACTCGTCAGCAATTAAGTCAAAAAAATATCACGGCAGGAATCAATCGATTAGGAGGTTTTCAATTATCGAATGGAGGATTATCGTATTGGCAAGGTGGAACAGAATCCGACGACTGGGGTTCTTCATACGCTGGACATTTTATGATTGAAGCAGAGAAAAAAGGATACTTTTTACCAATAAATTTCAAATCAAAATGGATTTCGTACCAACAAAAAGAAGCTAAACAATGGCGATTTGAAACAAGATATGGAAATGATTTAGCGCAAGCTTATCGCTTATATACTTTGGCATTGGCAGGAGCACCCGATTTGTCTTCGATGAACAGGTTACGCGAAACCAAAGGAATTTCGAACGAAAGTAAATTGCGTTTGGCTTCGGCTTACGTATTGGCAGGGCAAAAATCAGCAGGTTTGAATTTGTTGCTAAAAACTACAATTGATGATAATTCGAATTACAATTATTACTATTATGGTTCTGCCGATAGAAATCGAGCGATGGCTTTGGAAACATTATTATTACTCGGGCAAAAGCAAAAAGCCTTTGCAATGGCTGTAAAACTAGCTAAAGAAATGTCAAGTGACCAATGGATGAGTACGCAGACTACAGCTTATTGTTTGTATGCAATGGCTAAGTTTTCAGCAAATAACGGACCTAAAGGAATTGATGTTCAGTTTACCAAAGACGGAAAAACACAGTCGGTTAAAACTATGAAAACAATTGCCGACAGAAGTTTGACTGTCAAAATGGGTTCGAATAGCGTGACTTTAAAAAATAATAGAAAGAATAGACTTTTTGTTCGAGTGTTAAATACAGGAATCCTTCCTATTGGTCAGGAAAAAGCAATTCAGAGTAATGTATCGGCTTCTATTGTTTTCAAAAACAGAAAAGGCAGCGTTATTAATGTTTCTAAAATCAATCAGGGAACTGAGTTTGTTGCTGAAGTAACGGTTAGAAATCAGAAAAATGAGCGTGTAGAAAATGTGGCATTGTCACAGATTTTACCGTCAGGATTCGAAATTGTAAATACCCGCTTCACGGATTATGGCGATGCAACCAATAATATTGCAGACTATATTGATATCCGAGATGACAGAACTAATTTCTATTTTGGATTGAAAGCCGGAGAAACAAAAACTTTTAGAATTTTATTGAATGCCTCTTATTTGGGAACTTATTATTTGCCAGGATTGCAATGCGAAGCAATGTATGATAATACGTTTTTAGCCAGAACCAAAGGGTTTTGGGTTGAGGTGGTGAAGTAATACTAAATGACACACGGATGATACGGATGCAACGGATTTTACACGGATTAAAGTAGTTTTGCTAAAAAATCCGTGTAAATCAATCTAATCCGTACAATCTGTGGCCAAATATAATTTAGCTAAAATTGAAATGTTCTTCGCGAAATTTGCGTATAACTTTGCGACCCTTGCGGTTAAATAAATCAGCTTTGAAAAATAAACTAATAGCGTTCCTGCAACGCATCATCAATTGGATAAAACGGAATAAAATTAAATCATCAATAGCGTTTTTACTGTTGGTAGTTTATTATTTTTCGTTGCCACGAACTTTGTTTCAGGAGCCTTATTCTACAGTGATAGAAAGCAAGGAAGGAGAATTGCTTGGCGCCAAAATTGCTCTCGATGGACAATGGCGATTTCCTGCCCAAGACAGCGTTCCAGATAAGTTTAAAAAATGTATTGTCTATTTCGAAGACGAGTATTTTTATAAACATCCCGGATTCAATCCTTTGGCAATGGTCAATGCTTTTCAGCAAAACAGAAAAGCAGGCAAAGTCGTTCGTGGAGGTAGTACGTTAACGCAACAAGTCATTCGCTTGTCCAGAAACGGTAAAGGACGAACTTATTTCGAGAAAATAATCGAACTCATTCTCGCTACCCGATTAGAGGTGGGATATTCTAAAAATGAAATTTTGGAATTGTATGCTTCCCATGCTCCTTTTGGAGGAAATGTGGTGGGTCTGGAAATGGCTTCCTGGCGGTATTTTGGCGTGCAGTCCCATCAATTGTCTTGGGCGGAGAGCTCTACCTTAGCTGTTTTGCCAAATGCTCCCAGTTTGATTTATCCGGGAAAAAACCAAATTAAATTATTGAGTAAACGCAATCGGCTTTTATTGAAATTAAACCAAGAGGGAGTGATCGACAAGGAGACGTATGAACTTTCTATAGATGAACCTTTGCCTCAAAAACCGTATGATTTGCCTCAAATTGCACCTCATTTATTAGAGCGAGTTGCAAAGGACCAACGAGGAACTCGAGTAAAAACAACAGTTGAAATCGGTTTACAAAACAGAGTCAATCAAATTGCTAGGTATTATTACAATCAGTACAAGCAAAACGAAGTTCATAATCTGGCTATTTTGGTTATTGATGTTTCCAATAGAAAAGTAATGAGCTATGTGGGGAATTCGCCTACTGATGGCAATCATCAAAAGGATGTGGATATTATTGATGCGCCAAGAAGTACAGGAAGTATTCTGAAACCACTTTTATACGGTGCAATGCTCGATGACGGAGAGTTGTTACCGAATACATTGGTAGCAGATATTCCAACACAGATTTCAGGTTATATACCTCAAAATTTCAACCTGACATTTGATGGAGCAGTTCCCGCACATAGGGCATTATCGCGTTCCTTGAATATTCCTGCCGTTTTGATGTTGCAGGATTTTGGAGTGAATAAGTTTTATGAAGAATTACAACGATTCAAATTAAGGGATATTTCAAAACCACCGGATCATTACGGCTTGTCGCTTATTTTGGGCGGTGCCGAAAGCAATTTGTGGGATTTGTGCCGAAGCTACGCTGGTTTGTCTTCTACTTTGAATTATTTTAATAAAAATCAAGGGCAATACAGAACCAACGAATTTGTGGAATTAAATTATGATGATGATTTTCAAGTTGATTTTGGAGACGAAACGAAGCAAAAAAACATCTTGGGAGCAGGTTCGATTTGGCAGACTTACAACGCCATGGAACAAGTCAATCGCCCAGAAGGAGATGAAGCATGGAAATTCTATGACAGCTCGCTGAAAATTGCTTGGAAAACAGGAACAAGTTTTGGAAACCGTGATGCTTGGGCAATTGGAACGAATGCCAGATATGTGGTAGGTGTGTGGGTAGGAAATGCGACAGGCGAGGGAAGACCTACATTAACTGGAGTTACCAGTGCGGCGCCTATTTTATTTGATGTTTTTAATTTGCTGCCAAGACAGCGATGGTTTGATACGCCTTATAAAGATTTGGAGGAAGTTGAGGTTTGCAGTTTGAGCGGTCATCTGGCTAAAGACGGCTGTCCAAGCATAAAACAATGGGTTCCAAAGAAAGGAAAAAACACTTCCATTTGTCCGTATCATAAAACGGTGCATTTGGATGTCTCACTGCAGTTTCAAGTCAACAGCAGTTGTGAAAATATAGAGAATATTGTGACCAAAAATTGGTTTGTACTGCCACCAGTTATGGCTTGGTATTACAAAAGCCAGCATATTGAGTATTTGCCACTACCGCCGTTTCGGAATGATTGTATGGGAACGCAAACAGCGACAATGGATTTTATTTATCCTAAAACCAACAGCAAAATCTATCTTACCAAAAATTTCAACAGCGAAGTACAGCCTGTAATTCTGAAAGTGGCTCATTCGCAACGCGAAAGCAAATTGTTTTGGTATGTTGATAATGTGTATAAAGGCGCGACTAAAACCTTTCACGAAATGCCAATTTCCGCTACAACGGGATTTCACTACATCACAGTGGTCGATGAATTTGGAAACGAAATTCGAAGAAAAATTGAAATTGTGAAGGAATAAAATAGCTGTTTTGAAAACGACAGCCCTAGCCTAGATAGAAGTGAAAATCCTTTTTATTTTTTCTTTAAAAATAAAAAGATTGTAACGGATAGCTGGAAATAGCTCCTGAAAAAAAGATTGCTTCGCTCCTCTCAATGACACACAAAAAAACCGCCAATCTCACGAAAGGCGGTTTTTGTTTTTATTCAATAATAACATTTTTCTTTTTATCGTAAAAATGATACTCTAAATACGTGTAAGCGTCACGCGGTATGATTTTTACCCATTTTTTGTGTTCAAAAAACCATCTTGAACGCAATGATGGAAAACCTTTGCTGAGGTATGCAGCCACAAACGGATGAACATTAAGAACAACTTTATTGTGGGTTTTTAAAATTCTTTCCAAGTCGGAAGCGATTTTGTCAATGATTAAAATTGGCGCTTCAATTTCGCCGTTTTCATTGTTTGGATCTTCTTCTCTTGTTTTTATGTTAACTTCTGGTCTTACTCTTTGTCTGGTAATCTGGACTAGCCCAAATTTACTCGGCGGTAAGATTTTATGTTTCGCTTTATCGTCGCTCATTTCTTCCCTCAGGAAGTCGAACAAGACTTTACGATTTTCGGGATTCGACATATCGATAAAATCAACTACGATGATTCCGCCCATATCACGAAGACGTAATTGTCTTGCTATTTCGGCGGCTGCAATCATATTGACTTCCATGGCTGTGTCCTCTTGGTTGGTAGCTTTGTTAGAACGGTTACCACTGTTTACGTCTATAACGTGCAACGCTTCGGTGTGTTCTATAATAAGGTAAGCCCCTTTACTCATGGAAACGGTTTTCCCAAATGAAGTCTTGATTTGTCTCTCTATATTGTATTTCTCAAAAATTGGAGTGTCTTTAGACTGATAGAACTTGACAATTGATTGTTTGGATGGTGCAATTTCCTGCAGATAATCCTTTGTTTGGTGGTACAACTCTTCATCATCAATCTGAATACCGCTGAAGGTATCATTAAATACATCTCTTAATATCGAAGAAGCTCTGTTGAGCTCTCCTAATATTTTGGATGGATGATGAGCAGTTGGTAATTTTTTACACATTGCATTCCATCTGCTGAGCAGGTTCTGCAAATCTTTTTCTAATTCTACTGTGCTTTTGCCTTCGGCTACTGTACGAACAATAACGCCAAAACCTTTTGGTTTGACTGATTGTACAAGACGTTTCAAACGTTCCTTTTCTTTTTTGTCTTCTATTTTTTGTGAAATAGAAACGCGGTCAGAAAACGGAACCAAAACAATAAATCTTCCTGCCAGAGAAAGCTCTGCGCTTAATCTTGGGCCTTTGGTTGATATTGGTTCTTTGACAACTTGTACCAAAACAGACTGATTGGCGCTGATTACATCAGTAATCGTACCGTTCTTGTCTATCTCTTTTTCAAACTGAAAAGTTTTAAGGGAGAAATCTTTTAATTTACCTGCGCTTACAAGTTTTATGAATTTCAGCTGGGAAGCTAAGTTAGGGCCTAAATCGTGATAATGTAAAAAGGCATCTTTCTCGAAGCCTACATTTACAAAAGCAGCGTTAAGTCCAGCAACTGGTTTCCTTATTTTGGCAATAAAAATATCACCTACTTGAAAGTTGCTTTTCTCTTCTTCCTTGTGTAATTCAATTAGTTTTCCATCTTTTAATAAGGCAAAATCTACATAGTCAGAACTAGATCGAATGATTAATTCTTTATTCATTTGTAAATTTTTATCCGTGAATTGGTTGTTAGTTATTGGTTGTCGGTTGTTGGAAAATCCATTAACAATCAACTACCAACCATCAACTTCTCAAGGATGGATTAAACAATAAATTTAACAGGTATTGTACCCGGGGATTTTTAGTTTGCAGTGTTCAGATTTCAGTTGGCAGTGACTGTGTACTGCAAACTGAATACTGCTTACTGAAAATCGATTTCAATGAACTTAAAAAAGAAAAAAGTAGTTTAAAACTACTTTTTCTTTTTGTGACGGTTAGCTCTCGCTCTTTTTTTACGTTTGTGCGTTGCTACCTTATGTCTCTTTCTTTTTTTACCACTTGGCATATCTAATAGATTTTATAATTAATTAATAGTGTTATTTTGCTTCGTTGTTCACTTTTACACCTTCAACAAAAACTTTAGCAGGTTTGAATGCAGGAATGTTGTGTGCTGGAATTTTAATAGTGGTATTTTTGGAAATATTTCTTCCAGTTTTTTCAGCTCTTGTTTTAACGATAAAACTACCGAAACCTCTTAGGTAAACATTGTCACCAGTCTCTAGTGAGTTTTTTACTTCGTTCATAAAAGTCTCTACGGTTGCTTGCACATCCCCTTTTTCAAGACCTAATTTTTCTGAAATCTTCGCTACGATATCTGCTTTCGTCATTTTCTTCCTTTTTATTATGTTGTAATAATTTTTTTGAGTTTGCAAATATATGAATTTAAAAAACAATAAATCAACCTAATTCGTTAAATTTTAATTACATAAACAATTACTTTTGTTTTCTAAATTTTTACAATGATTTTTTATAAAGCCTTAATTAAGTGGTATTTGCAGAATAAACGGGATCTTCCTTGGCGAAAAACAGCCGATCCATACCCGATTTGGCTCTCCGAAATTATGCTCCAGCAGACAAGAGTAGCTCAGGGAATGCCTTATTTTTTGTCTTTTACCACTGCTTTTCCAACTGTTTTTGATTTGGCAAGTGCCAATGAAGAGCAGGTCTTGAAACTTTGGCAGGGATTAGGGTATTATTCCCGTGCCCGCAATCTGCATAAAACAGCACAAATAGTAGCCCATGAAATGAATGGTGTTTTTCCTGATAATTATAAGGACTTACTAAAATTAAAAGGAATTGGCGATTACACTGCCGCCGCCATCGCATCTTTCTCCTATAATGAATGTGTTCCCGTGGTCGACGGAAATGTCTTTCGGGTGCTTTCGCGTTATTTTGATTTGGAAACCGATATTGCTCAGGCATCGGCCAAAAAAGAATTCGCTGCTTTGGCTTTCGAACTAATGCCAAAGGAGAATCCTGCTCTATTCAATCAGGCTATAATGGAATTTGGCGCCCTGCAGTGCGTTCCAAAAAATCCAAATTGTACCGAATGTGTCTTTAATACCAGCTGTGCCGCGCTGCAAAAAAAGAAAGTGAATCAGTTACCCGTAAAATCCAAGAAAACCAAAGTCCGCAACCGCTACTTTAATTATATAGTAGCTGCCGATGATTTGGAGAATACCATTATCCAGAAACGAACGGCCAAAGGAATATGGCATAATTTATATGAGTTCCCTTTGCTCGAAACGGACAAAGTCGAAGATTTCGAAACCGTGGCGCAGCAAATCGGCCAGAATTTTTTTCAGGATAACAAAATAGAGAGCCTTTTAGAATACAATGAAGAAAGCATTATTCATAAACTCTCGCACCAGCACCTGCACATTAAGTTTTGGAAAGCAACATTAAATGGCACAATCTCAAATGGCATAGACTTGGAAACGGCTAAAAAATTTCCGTTCCCAATTGTGATTCATAATTTTATTGAAGAGAAATTGTAAAATTAGTTGGGGGTGACCCTATAAAACAACGGGGCAGCTTATAGAAACGCTTATTCGGCCCCATTGCTTTATAGCGTCGGGCTATACGCGCTACTTCGGTAGCCTGCTTCAAATGAAATTCACTGAACTCTTATGAAAATAAACATATAGTGAAGTAATCCCTCACCCAAGATAAAAACGAGATGTTCGGTATTTAAAAAGTAATTTAGTTTTGCTGATGGATTACAATTATTTATAGAAACCCAATAAAAACAGTTTTCAAAAAATAATGTACCTTTGATACAAATACCACCAATCATGAACGGAACATTAAATAAAGTGATGCTTATAGGTTATCTTGGCGAGGATGTTAAGATGCATTATTTTGAAGGAGGAAACTGCATCGGCCGATTTCAATTAGCTACAAATGAAGTTTATGTCAATAAAACCACCAACGAAAAAATCACATCAACCGAATGGCACAATCTGGTAGTACGCAACAAAGCTGCTGAAATCTGCGAAAAACACCTTTCGAAAGGAGATAAGATTTACGTCGAGGGACGTATAAAATCCAGACAGTGGCAAGCTGAAGACGGTTCGACTAAACATACAATGGAAATTCAGGTGACTGAATTTACTTTTTTGACCACAAAAAAAGATGCAGAAAGTAATAAAATATTAAATTCTTCTGAATCCCCAAAAAACACTAACTTTGACCCTCAAAATAACGGATTGCCTATCAACGACTTGCCGTTTTAATTGTTTAATTAATTTACACAAATTTGGACCCAGAGCCCAGTTTAGAGATTGCTTCTCAAGTTGACCTTACCTTACTATTCGGTTTCATCGGAATAGTTATTTTGCTGTTTTGCTCCGCAATAGTTTCAGGTGCCGAAATAGCTTTGTTCTCTTTATCACAAAAGGATTTAGATGATTCTATTTTAGAAAATAATTCAAAAGGAAAAATCATTGCCCGTCTTTTAGAAAAACCTAGAAAACTTTTAGCGACACTGCTCGTAGCAAATAATTTTATTAATATCGGTGTTGTGATTTTGTTTTTTTTTGTAGCTAAAAATATTTTTACAGCTATAGATTCTCCTGTTTTGAAATTTATAATCGAAGTGATCTTGGTAACTTTCCTGCTGTTGCTTTTTGGTGAAGTTTTGCCAAAAGTGTATGCCAGCAGAAACAATGTAAAATTTGCCCAATTAGTTGCCTATCCCATTTTCGGACTGAATAAATTTTTATCTCCTGTGAGTAATCCTATGCGTTTAGTTACTTTGTTTCTGCAGAATAAATTAGGGAAACAAAAAACAAATTTCTCAGTAGATCAGCTTTCACAGGCTTTGGAGTTAACCTCCAATGAAGAAACTTCAACCGAAGAACAAAAAATACTGGAAGGAATCGTATCCTTTGGCAATACAGATACCAGACAGGTAATGAGTCCGCGAATTGATGTTTTTGCTTTGGAAATCACAGAGTCATTTGTGGCAATTTATCCCAAAATAATTGAAAAAGGATTTTCGAGAATTCCTGTTTACAAAGACAATATAGATCAAATAGAAGGCGTTTTGTTTGTCAAAGACTTGCTTCCGTACATCAATGAGGTCGAGTTTGATTGGACAGCTTTATTAAGAGAACCTTTTTTTGTTCCCGAAAATAAAAAACTGGACAATCTGCTCAAAGATTTTCAGAGCATGAAAAGCCATTTGGCTATAGTGGTTGATGAGTATGGAGGAACCTCAGGATTGGTGTCGCTAGAAGATATTATTGAAGAAATAGTTGGGGAAATCAGCGATGAATATGATGATGCACCCGTTAATTTTTCCAAAATTGATGATAAAAATTATATTTTTGAAGGCAAAATAAACCTGAAAGATTTCTATCGAATTATTGATGTAAATGAAGATTTATTCGAAGAACAAAAAGGAGAAGCAGAGACTTTAGCAGGATTTATTCTTGAGATTTTAGGCAATTTTCCAAAAAAAGGACAGAAAATAATTTTTGAAAACTGTACGTTTGTCATCGAATCTGTAGATCAAAAACGTGTCAGACAAATTAAAGTAACGATTGAATAATATATAAAATGCTTAAAAAAATTACCGCTCTAGTTGTGTTTTTTGCATTCTTCTTGTCTATAGTAGGATGTAAAAATGATGTTTTACCAAAACCGGCCAGTTACTTGAGGCTGGATTATCCCGAAGCGGAATATGTTACGTTAAAAGGAAATTGTCCATTTGAATTTGATATGAATTCTAAGGCAATTATCAAAGAAGACAAAAATTGCGGTTACTCTATTACGTATCCAAAGATGAAAGCAACAATTTACCTGACATATAAACCGGTTAACAGTGATATAAATAAACTGCTTAGAGATGCTCAGAAATTAACATACGAACATGTCATCAAAGCAGATGATATTCTGGAACAGCCATTTATAAATCAAGATAAAAAAGTTTACGGAATGTTTTATCAGGTTGATGGAAATGCTGCAACCAATTCCCAGTTTTACGCTACTGACAGTATTAAGCATTTTGTAACTGGATCTGTTTATTTTTATGCAAAACCTAATTTTGATTCTATTATGCCGGCGGCAAGTTATATTAAAAACGACATGCAGCGCCTGATGGAAACTATAAAGTGGAAATAGTTTTAGCCATTAGTCCTTAGTGAATAGTTGTTAGTAATTTATAAAAAAAGCATTCGCCAGAAACGAATGCTTTTTTTATGAAAATTACTAGCTTTTACTTTTAGCTAAAAACTAAGGACTATTCACTAGGGACTAATCACTAAAAGTTAAGACTTCATATTAGAAACTTTATACGTTTTTCCGTCACCAGTTGCTTGAACGACTTTCGTTAAACTTTCGGGAGTCTGAACGGTTTTGTCAAAAGTTACAGTAGCCAGTTTTTTGTCAAAATCAACTTTGGCAGTTTGTACTCCGTCCAGTACTGTTAATTCTTCCTGAATTGTTGCGGCACATCCTACAGCACAAGTCATTCCTTCGATAGTAAAACTTGCTGTCTGCAGATTAGCGGCAGCGATTTCCTTTTTAACTTTTGGTGCTGTGGTTTCTGTCGAAGCAGTTTCTGTTTTTACTTCGGCTTTATTGTCTTTACAGCTGGCAAAAAGCAATCCTGAAATTGCTATAATTGCGATTGATTTTTTGAAGTTCATTATAATGAGATTTAATGGATTTAAATTTTTTATGATGTATTGCAAAAATAATTAAAAAAGGAGCAGCAGTTGCTAAAATTATTACAATTTTGTACCAAAATAGTATTTGTCATGTCAAAGCAATTGAAGTGGGTTTATTTAGTGGTGCTGTCCTTAATTTGGGGGAGTTCTTTTATATTGATAAAAAAAGGATTAATCGGTCTGACTGCATATCAGCTGGGTTCCTTGCGGATTATTTTTGCAGCACTGTTTTTGCTTTTAATTGGATTTAAAAGTTTGATTAAAATTCCTCGCCATCAGTGGAAATACATTGCGTTAACTTCCTTATTTGGTACATTCATTCCTGCCTATCTTTTTGCAATTGCAGAAACTCAGATCGATAGTTCGATTACGGCTATTTTAAATTCATTGACTCCACTGAATACTTTGATTTTGGGAGCTGCTTTTTTTGGTATTACTTTTAGGAGAAGTCAAATATGGGGTGTGGTCATTGGGCTTGTAGGCTGTCTGCTTTTAGTTTTTAACGGAGCAGTTAATCATCCAGAGCAAAATTATTATTATGCAATTTTAGTTTTGATTGCTTCTATTTGTTATGCGGCAAACGTTAATTTGATTAAAAGATATTTATCAGATCTGACTTCTTTGAGTATCACTACAGGAAACTTTTTAATCTTGCTTTTTCCAGCTTTAGGAATTTTGTTTTTTACTGATTTTTTTGAAGTAGTCCATGTCGAAAAAGTACAGGATTCTCTTTGGTTTATACTGATTTTAGGTGTTATAGGTACTGGAATTGCCAATGTAATTTTCTTTAAGCTAATCCAGATTTCATCGCCTGTTTTTGCAACCTCAGTGACGTATTTAATTCCTATAGTTGCTATTTTTTGGGGAATGCTGGATAATGAAATGTTAACTTTCGTTCAGTGTATTGGTGCTTTTATTATTTTAATAGGTGTTTATTTATCAGCTAAGAAATAGGTGTAATTGAGTTAATTCTCTTTTTGATTTAGTTTTTAAACACTGGTTTTTCTAAATGAGTTCCGTATTTGTCAAAATAAAACATCGGAATATTTAGTTTTTCCAATTCGGGTGCGATTTCAGATCCTTTACCTACTACTACGATTCGGATATTGTCTATCAGGAAATATTTGTTGGCTACACGAAGAACATCATCCGTGGTTACGGCATTAATGGTTTGGATGTATTTTTCATAAAAATCAGCAGGAAGTTTTTCGGTTTCAGTATTCAATGCATATCTGGCTACTGCTTGTGGTTTTTCTACCTGCATAACAAATCTCCCAATGTAGCCGGCTTTAACCGTTTGTAATACTTCGTCTGTAACTTTTTCGGTTCTTATCCTTTTTATTTCTTTGATGAACTCTACAACGGCACTATGGGTAACGGCGTTTCTTACGGCAGATTTGGCGTAGAATTTTGTAGTGTGCTTTCCTGCTCCTATGCTTGATCGCGCGCCATAAGTCCAAGCGTTTTTTTCGCGCAGATTCATATTCAAGTAACTGTTGAAATCACCCCCTAGAATTTGGTTGGCAATTACAGCTGGGAAAAAGTCAGGATCGTTCATTTTTAGATTCACAGTATTAACCAGAGTGATTTCAGATTGTACTGCATTAGGAACATCCACTAAATTGATCTGCAGATTCGAAACGTTTTCTGATGTGTTGTATGATGTTTTTGGAACGCTTCTTTTTTCCCAAGTGCCAAATAATTTTTCAACAGCTGCTTTAACATTCGTGAATTTCACATCACCTACGATTACTAAATAAGCATTTTCAGGAACGAAATAATTGTGATAATTCGTTTCGACATCAGCCAGAGTAATATTATTTAATGTTGCTTCAGTCATGAATTCGCCGGAAGGATGGTTTTTTCCAAAAGCCAGCGCATCGACAACGCGGTTAGCAATTGCAGGGACACTTTTTTTCTCAGCTTTCATTCCTTCGATTAATTTAGCTTTTTCTTTGTCAAATTCTTCTTGAGTAAAATTTGGATATAATACGCCTTCGGCTAATAATTCCAAAATCCTTCCGCTGAATTTTGAAAGAGAATTTGCAGTTGCACCGTGAGAGCTAAAATTGATGTCCGCTCCCAAAAAATCTATCTCTTCATGGAAGACTGTTTTTGATGTTTTTTTGCTTCCGTTTCCAATTAAATTGCTGGTTAATTCATCTACACCTTTTTTACTTCCTTCTGTAAATAAAGGATTATCTAAAGTTAGATTGAAAGTAACTCTAGGTAATTTATGATTTTCGACCACTAATACTTTCATTCCGTTTGTCAGAATAAAGGTTTGTGGTTTTTTGATATTGATTATTGGTGATTTTCCGGGTTTGGGCTGTATGCGGTTTTGTTCTGGCATAATTCCTGTTTATAACAAAGGATGAATACTATTGCTCGTTTTCTTTAAGCTTTTAATTATTTGCTTTCGCGGGGATATAATCCAAAAGCAAACGCTGATTTGGATTTAAATATTTTTTGGCAACGTCCCTTATTTCTTCACGGGTAATAGAATGATACAGTTCGATTTCGGTATTGATTAGGTTTACATCTTTATATAGTAAATAATAGGTAGCAAGATTATTGGCAATTCCTTCAATTGTTGAATTGGTGCTTACAAAGGTGTTGTCAAATTTGTTCTGTAGTTTTTGATAATCATTTTCAGAAATTAATTCGGTCTGAATTTTTACAATTTCTTCGTCAATTTCTTTCAATAGATCAGCGGTTGTGAAATTACCCATTGGTAAACCATATAAAATGTACATTCCATAATCTTCCTGACTAAATCCTACAGCTCCAATCTGCAATGCTGTTTTTTTGTCATCTACCACTTTCTTGTAAAGTTTGGAACTTTTACCATCACTAAGATAAGATGAAATTAAGTCCAATACTCTTGCATCTCTGCTTTTCATAGAAGGAGTGCGGTAACTCGCAACCAGCATTGGAATTTGAATGTTTGGATCTTCATATACCGCTTCGATGGTTTGAGTAATAGGTTGTTCTGGATATGTTTTCTTTGGGGTTACTTCTCCTTTGGCTATTGGTCCAAAATAGTTGCAGATCCATTCTTTTGTCTGTTTTTTTTCAAAATCACCTGCAACCACCAAAACTGCATTGTTTGGCAAGTAAAATTTTTTGTTGAATGCTTGAAATTCTTCTAGTGTTGCCGCATCTATATGTTCCATAGAACCAATGGTTGTCCATCGATAAGGATGATTTTTGAACATGTGCTCTTTTACCGCAGCGAGAATATTGCCGTAAGGCCTGTTGTCGTAACTGGTTCTTTTTTCTTCTTTGACAACCTCATTTTGTGTATCAACCCCAATTTGGTTGATTATCGGATGCATTAATCTTTCGGATTCCATCCAAAGTCCTAATTCTAAATTATTCGATGGAAATATTTCGTAATAATAGGTTCTGTCATCTGTAGTGTTGGCATTATTTGTTCCTCCGTTTGAAGTAACAATTTTAAACCATTCGCCTCTTTGGATGTTTTCGGTTCCTTCAAATAATAAGTGTTCGAAAAAATGTGCAAAACCAGTACGATCCGGATTTTCGTCTTTGGCACCTACATGGTACATTACCGATATGATTACAACTGGAGCCGAAGCATCATGATGTAAAATAACATGCAGGCCATTATCTAAATCATATTCTTCGAAAGCTACTTTTTGAGATGAAGCAACTCCTCCTAATGTTATTGCGTTACTTGACATTATCGCTGTTTTTTTTGCAAAGATGAATAAACTTATTTTCTATTGCTAATAGTTTTGTTTTGGTAAGAGCAAAAGTAGTTTTTTTATTCTGCGGACGATGGGCAAATTGGGCATTAACAATATATTAACCACGATTTTGTTTAATCTGATAACTGTTTCAAATTCAGTGCGAAATGATCAAAAGTACGACTGTAAATATTTTTTTAGGAAAGAATTGCAGGGTAAATATTTAATTGTATATTTGCAACCTTAAAAATTATTAAAACAATTCAGTATGTATGCAATCGTAGAGATAGCAGGGCAACAGTTTAAAGTTAGCAAAGACCTAAAGGTTTACGTTCACCGTTTGACAAATGAAGAAGGATCAAAAGTTTCTTTTGATAAAGTTTATTTAGTTGACGATAACGGTTCAATCACAATAGGCGCCCCATCTATAGAAGGTGCTTCAGTAGAAGCTAAAGTGTTACAACACTTAAAAGGAGATAAAGTTATCATTTTCAAAAAGAAAAGAAGAAAAGGATACAAAAAGAGAAACGGTCACAGACAATATCTTACTCAAATTGTAATTGAAGGTATTACTGCAGGTGGAACACCTAAAAAAGCAGCAGCTCCAAAAAAAGCAGCAGTTGAAGCAACTACAGAAGAAGCTGAAGTAGCTCCTAAAGTAAAAAAAGCTCCAAAAGCTAAAAAAGAAGATACACAAGAATAATAACAAAATAAACTAATACGTCATGGCTCACAAGAAAGGTGTCGGTAGTTCCAAGAATGGTAGAGAATCAGAATCAAAACGTTTAGGCGTTAAGATTTTTGGTGGTCAAGCTGCTATTGCTGGGAACATCATCGTAAGACAAAGAGGTTCAAAGCATAATCCAGGTGAAAATGTTTACATTAGTAAAGATCACACCCTACACGCAAGAGTAGATGGAGTTGTTCACTTCCAAAAGAAAAGAGATAACAAATCTTATGTTTCTATACTTCCATTCGAAGCATAATCATAAAGATTTTATATTATTAAAAACCCGTTTCGAAAGAAACGGGTTTTTTGTTTTTTATTGAATAACATGGATAATTTTTTTTTAATGGAATTGGATTGCAAGAAGAAATGATGTTTGTTTTTTAATTGTGTTAGCGCTGAGTGATTTTATGCCATTTAGAAATATAAAATAGTTTGTACTGTTTAACCTCACCCCAGCCCTCTCCAAAGGAGAGGGAGATAGAATTGTATTATTTTATATTTCTAAATGGTATTAAATACTAATTCGAATGTATATTAGGTGATAATCCAAACAAAAAAGCCATATCGAAAGAAACGGCTTTTTGCTTTTAGTTATATTTGAAGATTACTTTTATTATGGATTAAGAGATAATCCAACACTGAAAAAAAGCCTCACTTTGTCGATATTATTTATCCATGAAGTATCAAAATGAATAGGGCCTAAAATTGACTGATAAGAAATAGCTGCTCCTCCGGACATTACAAGACTTGTTTCGAGATTCTGATCCCAGTTTCCTTTTGGAGTAAATACTTTGTCGATATATTCGTTAAAATTGTCAAAACCAACAGAAGCAATATTAAAATGTGGCGTTACATATATTTTTCCCTTAAGATTCATTTGGGCGCCAAGTCTGACTCCCATAAATTGGGTAACATTGAGTTCGTCTTCATTTAGACCGGGAAATGAAAAACGATTGCTCCCAGAGCTTGGTATAATGCCTCCCAAGAAATATTTTGAAGCATAACCATATTCTGAAAAGGAAACATGGTCATTTTTAAGTTTATCTTGAAAAATAAAATAGGAATCAAATCCTATCATTCCTGTAATTTTCTTTTTTAAAAGCGCTCTTCTTTCAAATGTGAATCCAAATTTAGTATAGCCGTTTGTCGCGCTGGAAAGGCTTGTTAAATACGGGGCTAAGGATGAATCGGAAAATGAGATGTTGGCATTTGTAAATAAAGAACGGCTGATGTTGGCCTTTAGGATTGTTCCATTTGTGGCGAAGAAAACCTTATCCATGTCATTATAGGAATAATGCAGGTTTATCTCTGAATCATTAAAATTATAGTTATTGATATTGAAAAAATTAGTGTTGTAGCCAGTATCGTACTTTGGTTTTACATTAGTGAAGTGGTGATTTAATCCAAAGCCAACGTAGCTTTTTAGTGAATTTAAATTTCTGTTTATCTCATTATTAAATTCAAAGGCATTATAAAGCATATTGTCTGCAGAATTTCCGTCTATAAAAATTTCTTGATTTAAAAATGCTCCATAAAGTTCAGATCCCCACCACCAGTCTTTATTTTTTCCGAAATTTTTCTGAAAATTGATTCTGGCTTTTGGCTGTTCTGCTATATCTGCTGTGATGAGAAGACGGGATGATTCGGCAAGGACATTTCTAGCCGTATAATTAAGAATTAGACCAACACCTCTATAGGTGTCATAATGTAAAGATGCGTTGACTTGATTTTTAGCATATTCAAAACCAGTTAATACAATTCCTAATTTATCACCATCTTTTAAGAAATAGCTATAGGTAATTTGTTCAAAAAGATTTGTGCCCATGGCTCTATTGATGCCTTCTATTAAATTTTTGGTAGTGTATTTTGTGTGTGTTTTGAAGTTTGCTCTGGCTATAACTAGAGGGATATTTTCCTTGCTGATATTTTTATATACAATGGTATCAAGGATAAATTCGTCAGGCATTTTTGGAAGTTCATGATTCCGCTGCGGAAAACCTTTTAATTTTTCGGCTAATGCTGTTAAAGCAGGTAAATTTTGAGCTGTTGCAATTTTTCCGTCTTTGTATATTTCGTCACTTTCAGCAAAATCAGCGGTAGAAAAACGCAAGTTAGGAAGGTGGTCTACCAAGATATCACAGAGTGCCCTGTTAGCGGGGTTTTTAATGTTGCTTGGAAACATACTCGTTTGCATCAGTACGGTTGCAAAACTATTCAGTTTGTCTATGGGTTCCATTCCTCCGCCAACATCACTCCCGATTATAATGTCGGCACCCATTTGCTTTGCAATATCTGTTGGAAAATTGTTCATTACACCTCCATCTACCAAAACGGTTTTGTCGTATGACATGGGCTTGAAAACGGCTGGTAATGACATGCTGGATCTCATTGCAAAAGCTAGACTCCCTTTGCTTAAAATAACTTCTTTTCCCTCAACCAAATCGGTGGCCATAGCTCGAAACGGAATTGGGAGTTTATCAAAATCTTTAACATTGTAAACCGGAAAGGTTAATTCCGAAAGGTATTCTCTTAGGTTTTGATCATTCAATATGGAACCAATGCTGTTTGGTTTTCCGTCTTTAATTCCAAGACCAACCAGATATCTTTGAAATTCTCTTTTTTCCTCAACACTTACTGCTTTTAGTGACGGGCCTCCGCCTAGCACTTTATCCCAATCGATGCTTTTGGTGATTTTTTCGATACTGTCACCTGAGTATCCCATAGCGTATAAACCGCCTATGATGCTTCCCATACTATTCCCAACGATAAGATCGGGAACAATGTGTAAAGAATCCAGTTTTTGCAAAAGCGGGACGTGTGCAATTCCTTTTGCGCCGCCTCCGCTTAATACTAATACGACTTTCGGTTTCTTTTCTTGAGAAAAAATAATTTGCGGAAGACTTAATAAAAATAAAAAGACAAATAAATAAGATGTTTTTTTCAAGACTATGGAGGTTAAATAGTTGAGAAATAGCGGTTGGTTTCAGTTTTTAAAAATAGTCAGTTATTTATAAATGAACAATTTTTCGAGAAGAAATGTTAAAAGGGTTGTTGATTTATTATTAAAAAGGCTTCAAAGTGTAACGAATAGCCCGACCCGCTGTTTTTACCAAGGGGTCACGCACAAAAACAAAAAACCCTCACATTTCTGTAAGGGTTCTATCTTAGTACTAAAAACTTAATACTAGTATCTGTAATATTCTGGTTTGAATGGACCTTGAACTTCAACTCCAATATAAGCAGCTTGGTCATCACGTAAAACTTCCAATTCAACTCCTAATTTAGCTAAGTGCAAAGCAGCAACTTTTTCATCTAAATGTTTTGGTAACATATAAACGTCATTGTTGTAAGCAGCACTGTTTTTCCATAATTCGATTTGAGCTAGAGTTTGGTTTGTAAATGAATTACTCATTACAAAACTTGGGTGACCTGTAGCGCAACCAAGGTTTACCAAACGGCCTTCTGCCAAAATGATGATGTCTTTTCCAGCGATAGTATATTTATCTACTTGTGGTTTAATTTCAATTTTTGATGCACCGTGGTTTTTGTTCAACCAAGCCATATCAATTTCGTTATCAAAGTGTCCGATGTTACAAACAACAGTTTTGTCTTTCATTTGTTCGAAATGACTTCCAAGAACGATATCTTTATTTCCAGTAGTTGTAACTATAATATCAGCAGTAGCAATAACCGTGTTTAATTTTTTAACTTCAAAACCGTCCATTGCAGCTTGTAAAGCACAAATTGGGTCAATTTCGGTAACAGTTACAATAGATCCTGCACCTCTAAAAGAAGCGGCAGTTCCTTTTCCAACATCGCCATATCCACAAACGATTACTCTTTTTCCAGCTAACATTAAGTCAGTTGCACGACGAACAGCATCAACTGCAGATTCTTTACAACCGTACTTGTTATCAAATTTAGATTTAGTAACTGAGTCATTTACGTTTATTGCAGGCATTGGCAATGTTCCCGCTTTTACTCTTTCGTATAATCTGTGAACACCAGTAGTAGTTTCTTCAGACAATCCTTTGATTCCAGAAACCAATTCCGGGAAACGGTCAATAACCATATTAGTTAAATCCCCGCCGTCATCAAGAATCATGTTCAATGGTTTTCTGTCTTCACCAAAGAATAAAGTCTGCTCAATACACCAGTCAAAAGATTCTTCGTCAAGACCTTTCCAAGCATAAACCTGAATTCCTGCAGCAGCAATAGCAGCAGCAGCTTGATCCTGAGTTGAGAAAATATTACAAGAAGACCAAGTAACTTCAGCACCAAGAGCAATTAAAGTTTCGATCAAAACAGCAGTCTGGATCGTCATGTGTAAACATCCAGCGATACGAGCACCTTTAAGAGGCTGTTCGTCTTTATATTCAGCACGAAGCGCCATTAAACCTGGCATTTCAGCCTCAGCTAGTTCAATTTCTTTTCTTCCCCAAGCCGCTAGAGAAATGTCTTTTACTTTGAAAGCCACATAAGGCATAGTCGTTGTACTCATTTATAGTATATTTGTATTGTAAAATTTTTTGCAAATTTACATAATAACTTATTATTTAAAAAGCATTCGGTAATATTTGTGAATTGTTTAATGCCGTAATCTTTTGAATTTTAATGAAATAATTTTTATTTGAAGCTGTTTCCCGCTATCCGTTGCAATCTTTTCTTTTTTTAAAGGAAAAAAAGAAAAGGATTTCCACTGCTATCGGGGCTAGAAAATCCATCATCGAAATGCCTTTATACAAAACTATAAACGTTAGTCCTACAACACAAATTTTGATTTGGAAAGTAACCGAATCCATTGAGGAATTGTTAGGAAAAGTAGTTTTAAAAGAAAAAACACAGCTTCGATTAAACGGAATGAAATCCGAAATGCATCAGCGAGCCTTTTTGAGCGTTCGTATGCTTATACAAGAATTAGGGATTTCAGATTATGATTTGCATTATGACGAATTCGGGAAACCGTATTTAAGCGATCATCGTTATATTTCAATTACCCATTCTCATAATTTCGCATCAATAATTATCAGTGAAGAAACCGTAGGAATCGATATGGAACTGCAGCGCGAAAAAATTCTTCGAATCGCCGATAAGTTTATTGATGCTGAATTTGATTATTTAAAGCCAGAACCTTTAGATGAATACATAAAAAAACTAACGGTTATTTGGGGTGCCAAAGAAGCGATTTTCAAAATTAGAAACGAAAAAGGAATCAGTTTCAAAGACCATATTCAGGTTTCTCCTTTTTCTTTAACGGAAAACAAAACTCAAGCTTGTCTTCTTTTTGATGATTTGGAAAAAAAGTTCGAAGTAAATTATCTGGAAATAGAAAACTTCACTTTGGTTTATGCTTTCGAAAAATAGTTTTTAATCTTTGTGCTAACTTTGCGCATCTCTGTGAAATTTCTATGACAATATATAAACAAATTCTTCATTCTAAAGAAGCAAACCAGAAACTGCTCGCTATTCTTCTGGATCCGGATAAAATTATTTGGAACAATTTGGACTATTTAATCGAAAAAATCAAGCAGTCACCAGCAACACATATTTTTATTGGCGGAAGCCACGTTCAAAATAACATTCTGGACGAATTGATTATTGCTTTAAAACAAAATGTAAGTTTACCTGTTGTTCTTTTTCCAGGAAATCCGTCCCAGATTTCAGATCAGGCTGATGCTATTTTGTTTCTGTCCTTAATTTCTGGTCGTAATCCAGATTATTTGATAGAGCATCAGGTAAATGCTACGCCAATTTTAAAGAAAACACAGCTCGAAATTATCTCAACAGGTTATATGCTGATAGAGAGTGGAGGAGAAACCGCAGTAGAACGTATCAGTAAAACCAAACCATTAGGCAGATTAAAGCTGGATTTAGCTGTTGCTACTGCTCAAGCAGGCGAAATGTTAGGTAATAAGTTAATTTATCTCGAAGCAGGAAGTGGTGCAAAACAAGCTGTTCCGTTAGAAATGATTCAAATGGTCGCTCAGAACATTGAAATTCCTCTGATAGTTGGCGGCGGAATTATAGATTTGCAGGGCATTCAAAAGGCTCATGAAGCAGGAGCAGATTTGGTTGTCATTGGGACAGCATTTGAAAATGATGCCAATTTTTTTAATACAGATAGAAAATAGACTATTATGTTTGATTACTTATTTATTCAATATAAAGATTATCCTGTACATGAAGTATATTTAGAACTTATTGGTGTCTTTTTTGGATTATTGAGTGTTTGGTATGCTAAGAAAGATAATATTTTGGTTTTTCCAACAGGGTTAATCAGTACTTCAATATATGCCTATTTACTTTGGCAGTGGAGCTTGTTAGGTGACTCAATGATTAACGTATATTATTTTATAATGAGCATTTTTGGCTGGTATCATTGGACTCGAAAAAAGGGTGATATCGATGAATTTCCAATTTCTACGATGAATGGTAAAGAGAGGGTAATAGCTGTTATTCTTTTTGCATTAACAATCATTTTTGTAGTTGTCGTTTATATTTATTTTAATAAATTTACGACATGGTACTCTTATTTAGATACCTTTTTGACCGCGATTTTTTTCGTTGGGATGTGGCTAATGGCCAAAAGAAAAATTGAAAACTGGATTTTTTGGATTGTAGGAGACTTACTTTCTATTCCGCTTTATTTTGCAAAAGGTTATACTTTTACTAGTTTTCAATATATAATATTCACAATTATTGCCGTTTACGGTTTTTTAGAATGGAAGAAAATCTTATACAGCTCCCAAAATCTGGAGCTGCACCAATAATAAAAATTGCCGTTTTTGGCCCAGAATCTACTGGTAAAACTACTTTGGCAACACAGCTTGCCGAATATTATAAAACAGTTTGGGTTCCCGAATTCGCACGTGATTATCTGCAGGAAAAATTAGACAGCGGACGAGGTGTCTGCGATATCGATGATATGCTGCCCATTGCTTATGGACAGACAAAATTAGAAAATGAAAGTGCATTAATTGCTAATCGATATCTCTTTTGTGATACTAATCTGTTAGTAACAAAAGTGTTTTCTGAGTTGTATTATAATTTTTGTGATTCATTACTGGATAAGGCTGCTCGTACTCATCAATACGATTTATTTTTTTTGACAGACATTGACGTTCCATGGGAAGATGATGGATTGAGAGATAGTCCAGAAGGAAGAGAAAGTGTTTTTGAAGTATTTAAGCAATCGTTGATTGACAATAGAAAACCTTTTATTACTATTTCAGGCGATAAAGAAACTCGTCTAAAAAAAGCTATTGCCATTATAGAAGATTTGACTATGGCTTTACAGCTGGGATTTTCTTCAGCCGATTTTTTACAAATTTACAAACACGGCATTCCAGTCGAAAATATAAAAAGACAGCTTTGTATTTTTAAGGAAGGGATACACAAAATGGAACTGGTAAATCCAGCAGCTATAAATCATGGAATCTTACAATTATCTGATGTTGAATTTGAGCAAAAGACAGACTTTTTTGTAGCTAATAAATCAAGTCTGATGTTAGAAAAATTTGTTCCTGCCTCCGGTGCTGCTACACGAATGTTTAAGTTTTTAAATACTTTTTTGAATGACTTTAAATTAGGGCATGAAACGGTTAATGCTTACATCAATAGAAAAAAAGATACTGAATTGTCCTTGTTTATTGTAGGGATGGATAAGTTTCCTTTTTTTAAAGAAGTAGACGAAAAATTATGGGAAATATATCCTAATTTTCATAAACTGAGTAGTGATTATAAAAACTACTATTTCATAAAGACACTCTTGTCCCCTGAATATTTTAATTTTGCTAATAAGCCCAAAGGGATTCTTCCGTTTCATAAATACCCTGCAAATATAGTTACTCCCATTGAAGAGCATCTGCATGAGTGTGCTTTTTACGCAACTTCGAATAATCATTCTAGTTTGCATTTAACTGTTTCTGAGAGTCATCAAGAGCAGTTTGAAGCAATTATTGAAAGAATAAAAGACGGGATTGAATTAAAATCACATTCAAAAATAGAAGTTAGCTTTTCTTTTCAAAAAAAGGAAACCGATAGTCTGGCTGTGGATTTAGATAATAAGCCTTTTCGAGATGAAAAAGGAAAGTTAATTTTTCGACCTGGAGGGCATGGTGCTTTGATAGAGAATTTAAATGCAATCGATGCAGATATCGTTTTTGTTAAAAATATAGACAATGTGATTCAAAACGACATTCATCAAATTTCCTTTTATAAAAAAGCTTTAGCAGGTGTTTTATTGGAGTTGCAATATCAGACTTTTGAATATTTGAAGGCATTGGATAGTGGCGAAATAGGTGAAGACAGATTAAGCGAGATTTTGATTTTTATTAAAGAAAAATTGAATATTGAACTGAACAGCGATTTTTATAAATTCAAACAAAAAAATCAAATTGGTAAATTAAAGGATCTACTTAATAAACCTATTCGCGTTTGCGGAATGGTAAAAAATGAGGGAGAACCTGGCGGAGGGCCGTTTTGGGTGAGAGGTATTGACGGCAAGCAGACTTTGCAGATTGTTGAGACTTCACAAATTGATTTGAATAATAGTAAACAATTGAAAATTTTTGGTGATGCAACACATTTTAACCCCGTGGATTTGGTTTGCGGATTGAAAAATTATCATGGACAAAAGTTCGATTTGAAAGAGTTTATAGATCCGGAAAGTGGTTTTATTGTATATAAAAATCATGCAGGAGTTGATATAAAATCGTATGAGCTTCCAGGTTTATGGAATGGAGCCATGGCTAATTGGTTAACTGTTTTTGTAGAAGTGCCTTTGTCAACTTTTAATCCCGTAAAAACTGTAAATGATTTATTAAAAAAGGCTCATCAGCCATTATAAATGGAAATTCAAATTATCCTTTCTGAGGTAAAATATAAGGCAGTAAGGAGTAGTGGTGCTGGAGGACAGAATGTGAATAAAGTTTCGTCTAAGGTGGTGCTGACTTTTGATCTGCAGAATTCTCAAGCGTTGTCAGGTGAGGAAAAGCTGCTTTTAGAAACCAATTTGCAAAACAGATTAACTGCAGATCAGATATTAATTTTGAATTGCGATGAAGACCGAAGCCAATTAAAAAACAAAGAGATTGTTACTAAACGCTTTTTGGATATTATAAATAAAGGATTGTATGTTCCTAAAGAGCGCAAACCTACTAAAATACCTAAAGCAGTCATTCGAAAACGTATTAAGGAAAAAAAGAATATTTCTGAGATTAAACAATCACGCAGAAAACCCAATTTAGACTAATACTCTTTATTAAAATTTGATTTTTGAAATTGTTATTGATTTTTGCAATTTTTAATACTACTTTTGCATTGTCTCAAAGGGGTGCTCCAAAATAACGAGCTGAGATCATACCCAAAGAACCTGGGCGGGTAATGCTGCCAAGGGAAAAAACGACAAAAAAATAGCGTTTACACTATCTATTTGCCGTAGAACAATCATTTATTAATTTAAACCAAAAGAATAATTCCCCCTTTTATTCGTAATTTTTTACGGATGAAAAATCTATTTAATTTAAAAAGTACAAAGCGCAAAGTACAAAGCGCAAAGTACAAAGGGTCATTGCTGCTTTCTATTTTCTTCACTCTAACATCTTTACTCTCCTTTTCACAAGTAAAAGATACTACAAAAGTTAACCAGCTCGACGAGGTTTTGGTTTCGGCGGTAAGAGTCACTGCAAAAACACCCGTAACATTTTCTAACATGAGTAAGGAAGAATTAGCCGCTCGAAATCTGGGGCAGGATATTCCTGTTTTAATGAATTATCTGCCTTCTGTAGTAACGACTTCTGATGCTGGTAATGGCTTAGGTTACACCGGGATTCGTGTCCGCGGGAGTGATGCTACCCGTGTCAATGTAACAATAAACGGAATTCCATATAACGATGCCGAAAGCCAGGGAACTTTTTGGGTAAACATGCCTGATTTTGTTTCTTCGGTAGAAAGTCTGCAGCTACAGCGCGGCGTGGGAACTTCTACTAATGGTGCAGGTGCTTTTGGAGCTAGTCTGAATATGCTGACCGATTCTTATGCATCTAAAGCTTCGGGTGAGATTTCGAGCTCTTATGGAAGTTTTAATACCAATAAAAATACCGTAAAATTCAGCACAGGTTTGATGAATGACCATTTCGAAATTGCTGGGCGTTTATCGACTTTAAAATCGGATGGATATGTTGATCGGGCGAGTTCTGATTTGAAATCGTATTTTCTGCAGGGAACTTATGTTGGGAAAACAACTTTAATCAAGGCGTTGGCTTTTGGCGGGACTCAAAAAACGTATCAGGCTTGGTATGGTTTGGATGCTGAAAAGTTGGAAGAGGATAGAACCTTCAATTATGCCGGAATGTTTACCGATGAATCTGGAAATACCCGCTTTTATGACAATCAAACCGATAATTACCAGCAAGATCATTACCAATTGCATTGGAATGAAAAAATCGCTGAAAATTGGAGTACGAACTTAGCCTTTCATTATACCAAAGGAAAAGGCTTTTATGAAGAATATCAGGAAGACCAAGGTTTTTCGGATTATGGATTGGGACCTATTAGTGATGCGCCCACTGTAAATACTACTGATTTAGTCCGTCAAAAGTGGCTGGATAATGACTTTTATGGAACTACATTTTCTGTAAACTATAAAAAAGAAAAGTTTGATTTGATTTTTGGAGGTGCTTATAACAGATATGAAGGAGATCATTTTGGGAAAGTAACCTGGGCAAGATTTGCATCGCAAACAGAGTTGGGAGATCATTATTATGATGATTTTTCAACAAAATATGATGGAAATGTTTTTGCAAAAGCTAATTATCAATTGTTGGATAATTTAAGTGTTTACGGAGATTTGCAGTACAGAAATGTGCAGTATAAAGCCAATGGTGATGATACAGGTTTAGTTAATAACGATTTTAATTTCTTTAATCCAAAAGCTGGATTAACCTTTGATGTTAATAAACAGAATGCTTTGTACTTTTCGTATGCCAGAGCCAATCGTGAGCCAAATAGAACTGATTATGAAAATGGAAGCCCAATACCAGAAAAACTAAATGATTTTGAATTAGGATGGCGCTTAAAAACTGCTAAATTTCAGGTAAATGTTAACGGATATTATATGGGGTATAAAGACCAGCTAGTCTTAACAGGTGAGCTGGATGAAGAGGGAAGTCCTATCCGTAAAAACAGCGGAGACAGTTATAGAATGGGAGTAGAAGCTGATGTAACTGTAAAGTTTTCAAAACAATGGAGTATTTCGCCAAATGTAACATTAAGCAGTAATAAGAACACCAATTTTATTTCGGAGGATAGCGATGGAAATTTAGTTAATCTTGGAGATACAAATATTGCATATTCGCCTAATTTCGTTGCGGGCAATATCTTGACATTTTCACCAATAAACCCATTGAAATTAAGCTTACTGTCTAAGTTTGTAAGTGAGCAGTACATGAATAATATTGAAGACTCAAGCGGAAGACTCAAAGATTATTTTGTAAATGATTTTAGTGCAGTATATGAGATTAAGACCAATTCAATTTTCAAATCCATTGTAGTCAGTGTTTTGGCAAATAACATATTCAATGTCGATTATGTTTCGAATGGAGCTGATTATGGAGGCGGATATGTGTATTATTTTCCGCAGGCTGGAGTTAATTTCCTGGCCGGATTAACATTAAAGTTTTAGTATTGAAAGTTTAATGGCTTCGGAATTTCTCTGAATTTAGAATAGTGTTCTTGGTCATGCGTGAAGGATAGCAGCTGGCTACCGAAGTAGCGCGAATAGCCTGACAGCATAAAAAAAAGGGGGCGAATCACTAGTGCGGTGATTGCCCCCTTTTTTTATGGTGACACGCCCAAAGGTTTAATTATAAATACGAATAAGGGTTTCACTGATTACCTCGACACGGTATTGTTTCATTGGATAAGTCATACCGCCTTGGCCTGTAAAAAGGTTGTATTCTTTGCTGTCGCAGGAGCAGAGAGCATTGATTCCTTTGATAGTCATTGTTGAGCAGCTGCTGATTTCCTGATTAGGACAAGCGGCATCAAAAGCGTTGTAGCCTGAGCCGGTATTGAAAACGATTATCCCTTTGGCACCCGCATCAGAATAGTAAATTCCGTTGCCAGGACTCTTAAGATTTGAATAGAGCGGTAAATTCAGGTTGAGTTCTACAGAGAAGCCGTAATTAGGGATGTACGGATTTTTATTGGAGTTTTCATTGTCACTGCATCCCAGAAAAAATAGAGAGATTATTACTAATAGAATGTATTTTTTCATTATTTAAAATTAAGTCTAAAGAATTAGTGAAACAAATTTAATTTATTTAACTTTGAAATTGTTATGATTAACATATAATTGTAAACTGAAATAAAAATATACTATCTTTGTGGAAAGAAATCCCGTCCTGAATGGGATTTTTTCTATTTATATAAATGACGAAATTATGAGCGCAGTATCTTATTACACAGCAGAAGGATTAAAAAAATTAAGAGAAGAATTAGATTATTTAAAAAGCGTGATGCGTCCAAAAGCATCTCAAGATATAGCTGAAGCAAGGGATAAAGGAGATTTATCTGAAAATGCAGAATATGATGCAGCCAAAGAAGCCCAAGGAATGCTTGAAATGAGAATTGCAAAACTGGAAGAAGTTCACGCTAATGCAAGATTGATAGATGAGACACATTTGGATCTTTCTAAAGTATTGGTGTTGTCAATTGTGAAAATCAAAAACCAAACCAACGGTATGGAAATGAAATACACATTAGTTGCCGAAAGTGAAGCTGATTTGAAAACCGGAAAAATATCAGTTACTTCTCCGATTGGAAAAGGACTATTAGGTAAAAAAGTAGGTGAAGTTGCCGAAATCACTGTGCCAAATGGCGTTTTGAAATTCGAAATTCTTGAAATTTCAAGAGAGTAATATTTAGAAATCAGTTGGCGTTTTCAGATTCTATTTTCTAACTTCAAACCTTAACATGAGTACTATTTTCAAAAAAATAATCGAAGGAGAAATACCTTGCTATAAAGTTGCGGAGGATGAAAATTTCTTGGCTTTTTTGGATATAAATCCAAATGCAAAAGGGCATACGCTTTGTATTCCAAAGAAAGAAATCGATAAGTTTTTTGATATTGAGGACGATTTGTATCTAAAATTGATGGCTTTTTCTAAAAAAGTTGCTATTGCACTGGAGAAAACGGTTCCCTGTTTGCGAGTTGGAGTTGCTGTTGTAGGGCTAGAAGTACCGCATGCACACGTTCACCTGATTCCGTTAAATGAAATGGGCGAAATGACTTTCAGGCATAAAGTAAGTTTGACAAATGATGAGTTTGAGGCTTTGGCAAAAAGTATTCAAGCTAATTTATAAAAAAAATCAAGGCAATGAAACACGACTCTTTTAAGAAATAATTTAAAAGTTTCGTGTTTTTTTTATGTCCAAAAAAAAGACAGCATGAAGAGTGTATTTGTGTTTTTAATGTTTACGTTTTTCAGTTTTGGCCAAGTCAAGAGTCCATATGCTTTGACAGATGCTAAAATGGATAAAATTCCTGCTGATTTAAGTACTTCAACTGATGGAATTGCCAAATATATCAATGAAAATTTTAAATCAGAAAACGATAAAATAAGAGCAGTGTTTTATTGGACAGCATCGAATATCAGGTATGATATTGAGAATATTGCGTCAATTGATTTCAAAGAAGTTTCTCCGGATAAAATAAAAAACACGGTATTATCCAAGAAAGGTGTCTGTATTCATTATGCCGAAGTTTTTAATGATATAGCCAAAAAAGTAAACATTAAATCCTATATTATTTATGGTTATACCAAGCAAAACGGCAAAGTCGACGTACTCTCGCATGCTTGGTGTGCCGCAAGAATTGATAATACCTGGTGGCTTTTTGACCCAACTTGGGGTGCGGGATATGTTGACAAAAACAAGTTTTTCAAAAAATTAAACAACCTCAATTTTAAAGCTGCTCCTGCACATTTTGTCTCTACACATATGCCTTTTGATTATTTGTGGCAATTTTTAAATTACCCTGTTACGAATCAGGAATTTATCGATGGGAAAACCCAAATAAATACTGCCAAACCAAAATTTGATTTTGTAAATCATATAGAAGAATATGACCGGATGTCCGATCTGGACAAGGCCAGAACTGTTTTGATCCGGATTCAGAATAATGGTATCAAAAACAGCTTGATTCAGGAGATGGTTCAATACCAAAAGAACGAAGCTGATGCGCTGCAGAATAACGAGGCAATGGCAAAAATGCAGGGTATAAGCGATGATTATAATCAGGCTATTGCTCAGTTTAATGATTTCATAATGTATAGAAATAATAAATTCAAACCGCTTTTACCAGATGAAGCGATTAAGGAAATGATTGTAACTCCAAAGCAAAAAATACTGGATTGTCAAAATCGGATTTACAAGATTGGGAAGTACAATGATAATAATTTTGAAAATGTAAAATCATTAAAAAAAGCTATAATCGATATTTTGAAACAGATAGAAGAGCAGGAGAAATTTGTAAATGACTATCTGAGCAAAAGTAAATCAGCTCGGAAAGGGATGTTTACTAAAGTAACATGGTTCGGTGTTCCTTTGAATTAATTGCGCAAAAATGAATTTTTATTTCAGGCGTGATTGTTTTTCAAGAATGAAATCTGCATAGTAGTGCCTTTCCCCATTTCAGAATGAAGTACTTTGATAGCACCTTTGTGGTATTCCTCAACTATTCTGCGGGTTAAAGAAAGTCCAAGTCCCCAACCTCTTTTTTTGGTGGTAAAACCGGTTTCAAAAATTCTGTGAAATTCCTTTTTAGGAATCCCGCTGCCGGTGTCAGTTACATTTATTTTTATATGATGATGGTCTTCTTCAATTTCCAGAGATAATTTTCCCCGGCCTTTCATTGCATCGATGGCGTTTTTTACCAGATTCTCTATTGTCCAGCTGTGTAAAGTTGGATTTAGAAGAATTTCTATCGGTTTTGACGGGCCTTTGAACGAAAATTCAATTTGGTTGGAAAAACGGGAAATCAGATAATCATAAGATTGCTTCGTTTCTTCAACTATATCTTTTAGTTCTAATTTTGGTTCGGAACCAATTTTCGAAAACCGGTCAGTTATGGTCTGCAGACGCACAATGTCTTTTTCGATTTCCATAGTAATGGATTCGTCAATATTATCCAGTTTTAAAATTTCCAGCCAGCCTATTAATGACGAAAGAGGTGTGCCTATCTGATGAGCCGTTTCTTTGGCCATTCCCGCCCATAATTTGTTTTGGCTTGCTATTTTATGGTTGAGGTAAAAATTGTAAATCAGGATACCGCAAAGGACAATAATCAGAGATAAGGCTATTGGGTAATACTTTAGTTTATCAATCAATGATGAATCTCCATAATACAATTCTTGTGATTTTCCAGGTGCATAAATAATGGTAATGGGCTCGTTTTCACTTTTTAATTCATCTAGATATTCTTTAGCTTTCGCTTTATCTTTTATAATTTCCTCATCAATATTTACCGAATTTATTATGCTGTCATTTTCTGTCAGAATCAACGGAATAGTGGTGTTGTTATTGAAAATTTGGAGTGGCAGATCAACTTCGGTATCGGCTTTAGCATTAATCAATGTTTTTTCGGCAATAGCCCAAAGGTTCATTTTTATGCGTTCTTCATTTTTGAAAATCTGGAAAAAAGTATACGTATTCCAAAGTATAATGGCAATTATCAAAAAAGAAATAAAAATTATTATCCAGCGTATGGGGTTTCTATTCTCAGAAAAATTCATAAAACTAAATTTGTGGTATAAATATAACGAAATAATGGACTTTGGATTGTGTAGGTGCGAAAAATCATTGTATTCATTTTATCGATCATAATTGTTCTTTGGAGCTAATTCCTGCTCTCCACTATATCTTTTGTACCGAACCCCGGCACAAAAGGATGTCGTTTCCATCAGGGCTAGGGCATTTGTTTGCATAATATAATTTCGGAATAAGAGATAATCTAACTGCTATTTTGTTATTTTTGTCCAAATAAAAAGTTTATGATTAGCATTGATCCAAAAAGCATTGAAACCGTAAAACTGCAGGGCTATCTGCAAAGTTCAGTCGGGCCTAGACCTATTGCTTTTGCAAGTACTGTTGGCAAAACTGGAATTCCAAATCTGTCGCCTTTCAGTTTTTTTAATGTATTCAGTGCCAATCCTCCCATCCTTATTTTTTCACCGGCAAGACGTGTGAGGGATAATACGGTTAAGCATACTTTAATCAATGCCGAAGATAATGGTGAAGTCGTTATCAATGTTGTGAATTATGATATGGTACAGCAAACTTCGTTAGCAAGTACTGAGTATGCCGAAGGTGTAAACGAGTTTATAAAAGCCGGATTTACGCCAGTTCCATCCGAGGTTGTAAAACCTTTTAGAGTAAAAGAATCACCAGTTCAGTTTGAGTGCAAAGTGACGCAGATAATTCCGTTAGGGACAGAAGGCGGTGCTGGAAATTTAATTCTTTGCGAAGTGGTTCGTATTCATATCAGCGAAGCGGTTCTCAATGAAAACGGAACTATCGATCAGCACAAAATAGATTTAGTGTCCAGACTTGGAGCCAATTGGTATTCCAGATCGAATCAAGGACTGTTTGAAGTGCCAAAACCGCTTACAACGCTTGGTGTTGGAGTAGATGCTATTCCTGAATTTATTAAGAACAGTCCGGTTTTTGATGGAAACGATTTAGGTATGCTTGGGAATATTGAAGCCTTGCCTACAACTAAAGAAGTTAGTATATTTGTAAACCAAAATTTTTCAATAAAAGCAGTTTTGAGCTCTGATGATCTTGAAAAACAGCACTTGGAAGCCAAAAAGTATCTTTTAGAAGATGATGTTCTTTCAGCTTGGAAAGTGCTTTTAGCCAAAAAATAAATTCAAAGTAACAATAATAAAACAAAAAGAAGATGGAAGTATTAGGAAAAATTAAAGTTGTTAATCCAGAGCAACAAGTGAGTGCAGCATTCAAGAAAAGAGAATTGGTTGTTACTACAGATGAGCAGTATCCACAGCACATTCTGATTGAATTTACGCAGGATAAATGTGATTTGCTAAGCAGTTATAATATTGGTGAAGCTGTAAAAGTTTCTATCAATTTGAGAGGAAGAGAATGGGTTAATCCACAAGGAGAAACAAGATATTTTAACAGTATTCAAGGCTGGAGAATCGAAAGATTAGCTGCCGATGCACCAGCTCAGCAAGCACCTCCAATGCCGGCAGCTGCAACTTTTGCACCAGCAACTAACTTAAACGAAGAAGAAGCAGACGATTTGCCATTCTAAGGATAGAAGTTAGAGAATAGAAGTTAGAAATTAGAGTTAGAAATCAGAAGTTTGAGTTTACTTGAATTTCTGATTTTTTTTGAAATTGAATTTTAAAATTTGCCATTGCCATTGCAATTGATTTTTGCCATTTAAGATGTATTATCTATCCAAAGACTTATTTTTCCCGCCAGTTTCTCACGCCAATAGCGATGGGATTCTTGCTGTTGGAGGTGATTTGTCTCCAGAGCGTTTGCAGTTAGCATATAAAAGCGGAATTTTCCCTTGGTTTAACGAGGGAGAACCCATTATTTGGTGGTCACCAAATCCAAGAATGGTATTGTTTCTTGACGAATTGATTGTTTCAAAAAGCATGAGGAATATTCTGAATAGAGACATTTTTAAAGTCACTTTCAATCAAAATTTTAGAGATGTCATTTCCAATTGCCAGAAGGTAAAACGTGATGGGCAGACAGGGACTTGGATTACGAACGAAATGATTGAATCCTATTGTAGACTCAATGAACTTGGAATAGCAAAATCGGTGGAAGTTTGGCAAGATGATCAACTGGTTGGTGGTTTGTACGGTATCGATTTGGGATATGTTTTCTGTGGAGAAAGTATGTTTTCTTTGGTTTCCAATGCTTCCAAAGTGGCGTTCATTGCTTTGGTAAATCAACTAAAAAAAGTCAATTATCGCCTGTTGGATTGCCAAGTGTATAACGAACACCTCGAAAGTTTAGGCTGCAGGGAAATAGAGCGGGAAGCTTTTATGACAATTTTGAAGAGTAAATAGTTTAAAAAAAGAGTAGTGCTAAGAAAAGGTTTACCATATAAGAAATATAATGGCATATAAGAGTTTAACGTTCTAGCTTAAATGAACTTATATTTCTTATATGGTTAAAATTTTATTTTTGTAAAACTCCAGTTCAAAGTACTGAACAATACCAATTCATTTTCTAATGTTGGTAAATCCATTATCAGTTTTAAGGTTTCGTGAGCCATCATAGTTCCAATCATTCCAGGTAAAGTACCTAACACGCCATTCAAACTGCAATTAGGCACATCTTTTGGATTCGGCGGTTCCTGAAATAAATCACGAAGATTTTTACTTCCGTTATGATTGAAAACAGCCAGTTGTCCTTCAAAACCTAAAATGCTTCCGTAAATCAATGTTTTTCCCAAAGCCACACAAGTGTCATTTACCAAATAACGGGTTTCAAAATTATCTGATCCATCCACTATAAAATCAAAATCCTGCATAATTGTAACGGCATTTTCAGAGGTTAATTTTTCTTCGAATGCTATAACTGTTATCAAAGGATTCATTTCTTCTAATGTTTCTTTTGCCGTGAGAGCTTTGCTTTTGCCTACTTTGTTTTGAGTGTATAAAATCTGACGGTGTAAGTTATGAATTTCAATTTTATCAAAATCGACAACCCCGATGGTTCCAACGCCTGCGGTAGCAATGTACTGCAAAATAGGACAGCCCAATCCGCCTGCACCAATGACTAATACTTTTGCTTTTTTTAGTTTTTCCTGTCCTTCATCGCCTATTTCGGGCAGCATCATTTGGCGGTTGTATCTTAAATAATCTTGAACTACACTCATTGGATTTTAGATTTTTGATTAACGATTTTTGATTTTTGATTTTAGATGGAAATCGAAGCTAAAAGTTTGGTTATTATTGTTCGAGTTGGATTTGATATTTAATATAATTGTTGATTTTAGGAATAGATCTGAAATCAAAAATCGTTAATCAAAATTCTGCCATCATAACTTCTGTCCCAATCTTTCCAAATTGGTTCGTATCCTCTATCGCTGATTATTTTGGCTATTTCTTGGGCAGAACGCTCATCGCTAATCTCAAATTGTTCCAAGGATTGCGGGTCAACAACGTAGCCACCTGGATTGGTTTTGGATCCTGCACTCATGCTGGTCACCCCAATCGGAATGATATTATTCCTGAAATTTTCGTTCTCTCGTGTCGAAATTGAAATCTCCAGATCTTCATTCCACAAACGATATGCACAGATTAATTGAGTCAAATCTTTGTCGTCCATGATAAAGTTGGGTTCAATAATTCCTTCAGCGGGGCGTAACCTCGGAAAGGAAACCGAATATTTGGTCTGCCAATACTTTTTTTGCAGGTAATCCAAATGCAGTGCATTGAAAAAACTGTCTGTTCGCCAATCTTCAAGACCTAGTAATACGCCCAATCCAATCTTGTGAATTCCCGCTTCCCCTATTCTGTCTGGAGTTTCCAGCCTAAAATCAAAATTAGACTTTTTGCCTTTGGTGTGATATTTTTTATAAACTTCCTGATGATAGGTTTCCTGATACACCAATACTGAATACACTCCAGCTTCGTGCAGTTTTTGATATTCTTCGGTCGAAAGTGGCTGTACTTCGACTGAAATCGTCGAAAACTGTTCTCTTATTTGTTCAATTGCATTCAGGAAATAATTGATATTTACGGTATAATTGGCTTCGCCTGTAACCAATAAAACATGGTCAAAGCCTGCTGTTTTCAAGGCTTCTACTTCCAATTTTATTTCGGAATCCGATAATGTTTTGCGTTTTATTTTGTTGTCCAAACTGAATCCGCAATAGGTGCAGATGTTTTGGCATTCATTGCTCAAATAAAGAGGAGCATACATCTGAATGGTTTTACCAAATCGTTTTTTGGTTAATTCGTGGCATTCCTGAGCCATTTGCTCCAAATAAATCGTGGCTGCAGGCGAAATCAAAGCCATGAAATCGTCCAGATTTCTTTTGCTTTTTGCCAATGCCTGTTCAACTTGTTTGGTGGTTGTTTGGTATATTTTGGTTTGAATGGTGTTCCAATCATAACCTTCAAAAACCGATTTGAATGTTTTCATAGTATTATGTTTTTTACCGCAAAGTGCGCAAAGTTTTATGTTCCTAATCTAAAGTTAAGTCCGCAAAGCTTTGCGAACTTTGCGTAAATCTTTGCACGCTTTGCGGTTAATTTCTCTACAATTACACATTTAAAAAAGCAGTCAAAGGACTTGAAGCAACAGCTTGTTTATATTGCTGTCCCAGCTTTGCTTCAAATGCTTTTCGTCCTGCTATTACCGCTTCCCTAAAAGCTTCAGCCATTAATTTTGGATTTCCTGCCACAGCAATTGCGGTGTTGACCAGCACTGCATCGGCTCCCATTTCCATGGCTTTTGCCGCGTCAGATGGTGCGCCAATGCCTGCGTCAATAATGACAGGAACGTTACTTTGTTCGATAATTATTTCCAGAAAATCTATAGTTTTCAATCCTTTGTTGCTTCCGATAGGTGAGCCCAATGGCATTACTGCAGCCGTTCCCGCATTTTCCAGATGTTTGCACAAAACTGGGTCGGCGTGAATGTAGGGCAGAACAATAAATCCTAGTTTTGCTAATTGTTCTGTTGCTTTCAAGGTTTCAATTGGATCGGGCATTAAGTATTTTGGATCTGGATGAATCTCAAGTTTCAGCCAATTGGTTTCTAATGCTTCTCTAGCTAATTGCGCTGCAAAAATGGCTTCTTTGGCATTTCGAGCGCCAGATGTATTAGGTAATAACTTGATTCTGGGGTGTTTCAAATGATTTAGAATACCATCCGTGTCGGTTTCCAAATCGATTCTTTTTAGGGCTACTGTTACCAATTCACTTTCAGAAGCCAAAATTGCTTCTTCCATTTCGACATTGGAACCAAATTTACCAGTTCCTAAAAACAGTCTTGATTCTAGTGTTTTGTCTCCAATTTTAAACAATGACGCTGCCATATAGTTTTTCGTTAAGGTGTGTAATGAGTATGTTTTTTCTCTCGCTCTGGGTAATAATGCCCGAAACCGCAATGCCATGAATTCCTGTTTGTATGAGTGCGTCAACATTTTCCAATGTAATTCCTCCAATTGCATAAATGGGTATTTCAATTTTAGACCGCTCCATTTTGTTTATTATAGATTGATATCCTTCAATCCCCAGTATCGGACTGAGATTTTTTTTGGTTTTGGTGAATTGAAAAGGACCTAATCCGATATAATCACAGCCATTGTTTACTTGGCGGACAATATCTTCAAAAGTGTTTGCTGTAGCTCCGATGATTTTGGTTTTGCCCAAAATGGATCGAGCTTCTGCAACTCCCATATCTGAAAGTCCCAGATGAACACCATCGGCATTAAATTGTTTGGCTAAATGAACGTCATCGTTGACAATGAAATTAGCTAAATATTCTTCACATAAAAATTTCACGGCTTCCGCCAAAGCGAATATTTTTTTTTGTTTCTGATGCTTAAATCTCATTTGTATCCAGTCGCAGCCATTGTCTAATGCCTGATGAATATTGAGCAGCTGTTCTTCGACGCTTTCTCCCTGTGAGATGTACTGTAGTTTATTATACATGATGGAATCCTAGTTTAGTTGGGTTAGACAGTAAATAGTTTTCGGTATATATTTTTGCATTTTCACAAGCCATTTTTAGGTTTTGTTCCAATGCAAGATTTGCTGTAATTGCAGCGGATAACACACAGCCTGAGCCATGTTTTTCATAACATTCTCCTGTTTTTGGCAAAAGCTGATGCACATCCTTTTCGGTATAGAGATAATCAACTCCCATTTCATTTGGGTTGTGTCCTCCTTTTAGCAAAATAGAACAATTAACTTCTCCCTGCATGAATGATAATGCATTGATAAAACAAGAGAGCGGAGTGAAGTTTGGAAATATGATTTTAATTTCATTAAAATTTGGAGTAATTAAATCAATTTGATTCAGAATTTCTGTCAGAACATTACGGTTTTCAATAGTTAAAAAATCAAATTCGGTAGTTGATTTCAAAACCGTATCCCAGACAATTTTTGTTTCTGGGGAAAGCCTTTTTATGGTGAAAATAATCTGTTTCAAATATTCTGATGAAGGTACAATTCCAATTTTCACTGCTTTGATAGTATAATTATCGAATAGTTTTTCCAATGATTTCAAAACAAAAGCCAAATCAGTCCATTGCATTTCAAAAAACTCGTTTTCGGTTTGGATGGTATTGCCGGTATTAATTGCAAAACCATATACCCGATGCTGTTCGAAGGTTTTTGCATCTGACAAAACTCCTGCTCCCGCCGAAGGGTCGAAGCCTGCTATAGTTAAAACGATTGGACGATTTGCTGACATAATTTAAAATTTTCTATTGGATTGTTTTGATTCCAAATGGTTCCTAATAGAGCTACATTGTCAAAAGCATTTTGTAATGTTTGCTCTGTATTTTTTGATTCTATTCCGCCTAAAGCGATGAGTTTTGTCTCATAATTAGTTCTGTTTTTAATGGCTTCGAATAAATCTGTTTTTGAAGAATAATTATCTTTGGAAATACTTGGAAAAATCGGACTCAAAAAAGCATATTCAAATGCGTTGTCCAAAGTGTTGAAATCCTCCATGCCATGAACCGAAGTTGATAAATGAAACCCTTTTGTTTTGTATGGATCAAATGGAGATTTGCCTGATAACATAAGCAATGTTTTTCTTTTGCTTTCGCTGAAATGAATTCGATTTATGCCAAATGATGAAGCCAAATGGTGATGATTGTGTAAAACCAAACGTTCCCAATAATTGTGATTGATTCCTGATAGAAACTGTTTTATTTCTGAATCTGCAAAATTTGGTTTCCGAATATGAAGCAGCTCCAACCCATTCTCAAAAAGAGAATGAATGGTATTGATTTCATTGGCTATCGGAATTGGATTTGTGATTACTATCATAATGAAGAGTATTAAGTTTTGAGTATTAAGTATTAAGATGTTTGTCTTGATACTTAATACTATCCTCTTAATTCTAAATATAGATTTCTTTTCCTTGTTCAATAAACTCCTCTGACTTTTCTTTCATTCCTTTTTCGGCTTCGGCTACGTCACGGATTTCTTGAGAGATTTTCATTGAACAGAATTTTGGTCCGCACATCGAGCAGAAATGAGCCACTTTTGCCCCATCAGCAGGTAAGGTTTCATCGTGGAATTCACGTGCAGTATCCGGATCTAATGATAAATTGAACTGGTCTTCCCAGCGGAATTCAAAACGAGCTTTACTCAAGGCATTGTCGCGGTATTGCGAACCGGGATGACCTTTGGCTAAGTCAGCGGCGTGTGCAGCAATTTTATAAGTTATGACACCGTCTTTCACGTCTTTTTTGTTGGGTAGACCTAAGTGTTCTTTTGGGGTTACATAACACAGCATCGCACATCCATACCATCCAATCATTGCGGCTCCAATAGCAGAAGTGATGTGATCGTAACCCGGAGCGATATCAGTGGTTAATGGTCCTAAAGTATAAAACGGAGCTTCATCACAATGTTCCAGTTGTTTGTCCATGTTTTCTTTGATCATGTGCATTGGGACATGGCCAGGACCTTCAATGAATACTTGGACATCGTGTTTCCATGCGATTTTTGTCAGTTCGCCTAAAGTTTCCAATTCGGCAAATTGTGCTGCATCATTCGCATCAGCAATTGAACCGGGACGTAAACCGTCGCCTAACGAGAAGGCAACGTCGTATTGTTTCATGATTTCGCAAATTTCTTCAAAATGAGTATAAAGGAAGTTTTCTTTGTGGTGAAACAAACACCATTTGGCCATAATAGAACCGCCACGGGACACAATTCCGGTAACGCGGTTAGCTGTCAAATGAATGTAACGCAATAAAACTCCGGCGTGAATGGTGAAATAAGAAACTCCTTGTTCTGCCTGTTCGATTAAGGTATCGCGGAATACTTCCCACGTTAAATCTTCGGCAATTCCATTTACTTTTTCTAATGCTTGGTAGATTGGCACAGTTCCGATAGGTACTGGAGAATTTCGGATAATCCATTCTCTGGTTTCATGGATGTTTTTTCCGGTCGATAAATCCATAATCGTGTCGGCTCCCCAACGGCATGCCCAAACGGCTTTTTCTACTTCTTCCTCGATGCTTGAAGTTACTGCACTGTTACCAATATTAGCGTTGATTTTTACCAAAAAGTTTCGTCCCACTATCATCGGTTCGCTTTCGGGATGGTTGATGTTGTTGGGGATAATGGCACGCCCTCTGGCTACTTCGCTTCTTACGAATTCGGGAGTGATTTTGCTTTTTGGGGTGTGGGCTCCAAAACTATGTCCTCGGTGTTGGCATTGCATCGCTTTGGATTGCTCATTCAGTTGCTCGATGCGTTGGTTTTCACGAATGGCGATGTATTCCATTTCGGGAGTGATGATGCCTTGTTTAGCGTAGTATAATTGAGAAACATTAGCTCCTTTTTTGGCGCGCATTGGTTTGTGCAAATATTCAAAACGTAAGTCGTTAAGTTTTTCGTCATTCAGGCGTGATTTTCCGTATTCAGAGGAGATTTCGGTTAATTCTTCTACGTCGTTGCGGTCTAGTATCCATTGTTCACGAATGCGCGGCAATCCTTTTCGGATGTCAATTTCGATATTTGGGTCGGTGAATGGACCTGAAGTATCGTAAACTGTTACGGGCGGATTTTTTTCAATTCTTCCGTTTGACATTTTGGTGTCAGCCAAGGAGATTTCTCGCATCGCTACTTTTATCGGGTGGATTTCTCCCTCGATATATATTTTTTTGGAGTTTGGAAAGGGGGTTCTTGAGATTTTTTCTTCGTTGTTCATAGCTTTTGCTTTTATGTTGTGAGTAGTTATTTCTTTATTTGAAAATGAAAAGTTCTTGGTTTACTGCGTTCGCGTGAGGGATAGTAGCTGGCTACCGAAGTAGCGCGGATAGCCCGACCCCGTTGAGGAAAAGGGCTTTATTAGCGTTGCTAAGAGTAAGCCCTTTTTCTCAACGGGGGCACGCCCAAGTGGACATAATTATTTTACCCGCCTTGTGTGGCAGAAATAATTAAAATGTCGTCGGTTTCTTTGAGGGGATGAGTATTCCAGTTGGATTTTGGAATGACTGTATTGTTGACAGCTAAGGCGATTCCGTTTTGTTTTTCGGGAATTTCCAAGTCAAGAAGTGCCTGAACAGTTAAGCTGTCAGTGGCAAATTGTTTCGTTTGATTGTTGATTTTTAGCTCCATTCCTTTTTGAATTAGTATAAGTTATACTTTAGGAATGGCTACAGTTGCGCACAAATGTGCGACAAGAAGTCATCTTACTTTTTCCTACGCTAGTATGAACTAGATCAGGTTCGAGGGTAAAGTCTCAGCCTGCGATTGCAGACACCCCTAAAGTGTGAAGCAAAAGTAGGATATTATTTAATTGATGATTCGTTTATTTTGAAAAAAAATAAAACTTTATGATTTTGTTTTGTGATTGATTTGTAAAATGTTACTGTTTCTTCCAGCAATCTGCTACATGATCGTTAACCATTCCAGTGGCTTGCATATGTGCGTAAACGACTGTAGAGCCTACAAATTTGAAGCCTCGTTTTTTTAAATCTTTACTGATAGTGTCGGATAGTTGAGTGGTGGCTTGAACTTCTTTTAGTGATTTTCGTTGGTTATCGATTGGTTTTCCATCTACAAAATCCCAGATGTATTTTGAAAAACTACCAAATTCATCCTGAATTTTCATGAAGGCCTTTGCGTTAGAAACGGCGGAATAAACCTTGAGTTTGTTTCGAATGATACCAGGATCTTGAAGTAAATCCTGAATTTTATCTTCGGAATAATTGGCTATTTTTTTATAGTCGAATGAGTCAAAGGCAGTTCTGAAATTTTCTCTTTTGTTTAAGATGGTAATCCAGCTTAATCCCGCCTGAAAAGTTTCCAAAAGCAGAAATTCGAAAAGTTTCGTGTCCTCATATACTGGAACGCCCCATTCTTCGTCATGGTATTTTTTGTATAAGTCGCTGGATAAACACCAGCCGCATCTTTTAGGTTCTTCCATTAGTCTTTTCCGATTTGCCAATAGTATCCTTTTACTGTTGGGATATAAGCGGAACGCCCGATTAGGTACAAATCAGTATACATTTTCTTTTCATATTTGATGCCTATGGCGCCGCCTGAAGTGTACATTCTGTTTTTTTCGAAACGTACTTTTAGTCGTCCGTCATTGAATTTGGCATCCGACATTTTTTCTACTAACCAAGTGGTTTTCCATTTGATATCCAATTCGTTATCGGAGATTTTGGTAACACTTTTGACTATTTGTATAGCTTCTTTGGGAATGTTAAAATTGGCTTGTAAATCTTTTTGTGTCATTGTTACACCAACTTTACATTCGCTTAGGATTTTTTTGATGTAAACAAAAGAAGGTGCTTTAATTTTTTTAACAGCTGGTTTGTTAGTGGCTACAGTGGTCTCTGGAGTTTCTGGTGTCTCTATTGTGTTGTTTCCAGATGTTTCTGTCTGCTTATCTTTTTCGACGATCTCAGTTTCTTTCTTTCTCTTGATATTTTGTTTTCTTAGAATAGAGTGTTTGACTGCTTTTATGCTGTCTTCTGGGGATAAATGAAGAGTGTCCTTTTTTTGTTGTTCAGTATTAGTTATGTCATTTTGCTCGTAGCTAGGCTCTTTTTGCTGTTCTAATTCGTGTTCTTCACTTTCTTGGTTTTTTCCACAGCTAAGTAGTGTTGCAAGTATTATAAGCGAGAATAAAGTTTTAAAATTTGGCATAGCTAATGTGTTAAGATGCTGGAACAATAATTCAAAAATAATCTATTTTTTTGAATCTAATAAAGGGCTTTTCTAAAAAATGTGTTTTAGCCTTATTTTAAATAAAATAAGGCTGTCTTTTGAGACAGCCTTATGTTTGTTTTTTGAGATTTTATAAAAAATCTGAAAATGATAATGTTAATAGATTTGTTTCACTCCTTTAGCATTGTCGAAAACGTAACTTACTAACCAGGCAATTTGACCTTGTTTAGCAAAAAATATCTTTTTGTTTTGGATGTTAGGAACAACCTCCAATGAAGTTTCTAAAAGATTAAATGCTGCAATCAAATATTTTTGCTGGTAAGTTTTTAATACTTTTTGCATTTCTACATTGCTTTCTGCATTGGTAACAAATCTCTGATAATTATTTTCTGCAATAGTTCTGATTGCTAAAATGTCATCATATTGTATTTGCGTAAAATTTTCTTCAGCTTTAAGTCCAGTCAATAAAGTGTAAAAAGCCCAAGCTGCTCCACCTGAAATGTAAATATTGCTTTTGTCCTGAGATTCAGCACGGCTTGAGTACATTTTTTTGAAAGTCTCTCTGATTGTAGGTAAGTAGTCAAAAAGATTTTCATTGAATTCAAATACCGTTTTTTGCTTACACTTTTTATTGATAATTTCTGTTAATGTAACAGTTCCTAAATCGCATGAGATTGGGAAAAATACAGAAGAACCGTTGATGTCTTTTGCGTAACCTCCTTTTGTATTACCTCCACCTATGTCTATAATAACAGAGTTTAAGTAGTTTTTAGGTGGGATACATCCTCTCAAAAGAAGTTTAGCTTCAAGAGAAGAAGAGATAATCTCTATTTTTTTATTAGTCAGGGTTTTGATTTTTACAACTAAATCATTAGTGTTATTTGCTAGACCTACCCCAGATGAAGCTACAATGAAGATGTTCTTATCCTCGATTTTGTAATCATTAAGCATTTTTTTGTAATTTGTGTAAACTACAGCTCCTGCTTTTTCAATATCTTCCTGTAAGAGCGCTCCTTCAATACCAATACCTGCTGCAATACCAACGTTCTCAGTCCAGAATTCTTTTACATCATAAGTGTTTCTTTTAAGGTTCTCAACATCAAGAACGGTCATTTTGATACCTTTACTTCCTATTTCTATTCCGCCGTATAATTGTGCTTGTGCCGAATAGGTAAGGACAAGGCAAGCTATTAAATAGTAGATTTTTTCTTTCATCTTTAAAATTTTTTGGGGTTTCTTACAATTGCAAATCTATATTAAAAATTGAATAAACCACTTGTTTTGCAATTTTTTTTTCAGAAAAAATAAATTTGTAAAATTTTTCTAAATGTTTTTAAATTGTTTTCTAAATGTTTTTAAAATGTTTTTAAAATGTTTTGTTTTTTAACGGTTTACTTGTTGCTTGATTCAAAAAAAAATCTATTTTTGCTTTAATTAACAAATTTTTAGCCCCAAAAAAGATTGATTATGATAAAAAAATACCTCGACAATTTTAAAGGTTTTCCAAAAGAGATTTGGATTCTTACTTTAATTACATTCATTAACAGAGCAGGGACTATGGTTATTCCCTTCCTGTCAAAATACATGAAAGAAAATTTACAGTTCACTTACAGCCAAATTGGATGGGTGATGGTTTTCTTTGGAATAGGTTCTATTATTGGAACTTGGCTTAGCGGTAAACTGTCAGATAAAATTGGCTTTTACAAAGTAATGGTGTTTAGTTTGTTTGTCAGTGGGATAGTATTTATACTGCTGCAGTACGCTACTACTTTTGAAGAACTTTGCATCGGTATTTTAGTATTGACCAGTATTGCAGATATGTTTAGACCTGCAATGTTAGTTTGCTTAAAAACTTTTACAGAAAAAGAGGATAGAGCACGCGCTTATTCATTGACACGCGCAGCTATCAATTTAGGATTCCTTTTTGGCCCTGTATTAGGCGGATTGATTATTATGCAATTAGGATATGAGTATATATTTTATGTTGATGGTGTAACTTGTATATTGGCAATAATTGTCTTCATGATTTTTGTCAAAGAGAAAAAAATCCCAGTTAAGCTGCATAAACTTGATAAACCGAAAGTTAAGGTTTCAGTAATGACAGATAAGCCATTTATGCTGCACTTGCTTATTTGTCTGATTACGGGTATCCTTTTCTTTCAAATTTTCACTACTCTTCCTTTATATCACAAAGAGCGTTTTGATATGACTGAGTTTGACAGCGGATTGCTTTTAAGTTTAAACGGACTGCTTATTTTGCTTTTTGAACTTCCAATTGTTAATTATGTTAGCCGCAAGAAAATTAATAATCATAAAGTTATTTCTTTAGGTCTTTTGCTTATGGCAACTAGTTTCTTATTATTACTATTGCCTTTTGAAGCTGTTTTGATTCCTATGATGTTCTTTATGACTTGTGGTGTCATGTTGACATTTCCATTTGCTAATTCATTCGCAATGGACAGGTCTCATAGGCAAGAAGGGAAATATATGGCCGCTTTTACAATGAGTTATAGTTTCGCTCATATTTTAAGTGCTAAAACAGGGATGGAGATTATTCAAAATTTTGATTATGAATCCAATTGGCTGTTTATGACTGGACTTGGTGTTGCAGGAACAATACTTGTTTTTCTGTTGTCTAGAATGGTTGAAAAAGAAGAATTGAAAGATGCAGCAATGGTAACTGTAGAAGTAAATGACAGAAAATAATTATTTGAGTATTTGATTTAAAATATTCAGAATAATATAAAAATAATACAATTTTAAAACAGTGGTAAGCGAAAGTTTACCGCTGTTTTTTTTTTTTTGTAATGTGATTAAATAATTTGGCATATAATTCAGAATCTGCTTTAGGCTTCTTTATGAAGCTAGATTATTTAATAAAAAAGCATTGGAGTCCCACTGTTTAGGTAAGGAATGCTTTTGTCTTTAAAACCAGAAGTAAATGCTTTGTTTTGAAGGGATATTGAGGTTTGTGTTGACTGGTGAATAAACTAAGGGCCAAATCGATTCAGATGCAGTATAGATTTCTAATGATGAATCTGGTGCTATAGAGGTTAAAAAAAATCCCATCTCGTAATGAAACGAGATGGGATTTTATATTTAACGAAAACTAAAATGGAATTCGTTTGTTGTAATCAATAGATTATCCTAAAGTAACTCTTTTGAAATTTGTAATTTCAACGTTGAATCCTTTTACGTAATCACCAACTTTTTTGCTGTCATCTTTGATGAAGTTTTGATCTAATAAGGCTTTCTCTTGATCTAAAGTAGTATTGTCAGAGATGAAACGCTGAATTTTTCCTGGAATAATTTTATCCCAAATTTGTTCTGGTTTACCTTCAGCTTTTAATTCAGCTTTAGCATCTTCTTCAGCTTGTTTTATAACTTCTTCAGTTAATTGAGAGAATGAAATATATTTAGGAACATTTTTCAAAGTTTTTCCTAAACGTTTTGCTTCTTCATTTTCTTTTTCGATGATAGCAATACGAGCAGCAAGTTCTGAAGCAACGAAAGCTGGATCAAAATCTTTGTAAGATAATGTATCAGCTCCCATAGAAGCAACTTGCATAGAGATGTCTTTGGTTAACACTTCAGCATTAGGAACCGCTGCCGAAATCGCTGTTAAAGCAGCAATTTTGTTAACGTGAACATAAGATCCTACGAAAGCACCTTCTACGATTTCGAAACCACCGATTTCGATTTTTTCACCGATAACACCAGTTTGCTCAATTAATTTTTCAGCAACAGTAATTCCGTTGAAATCTGAAGCTAAGAATTCTTCTTTAGAAGAGAAATTGATGGCTTTTTCAACCAATTCTTTAGCTAAAGCTACGAAACTTTCATTTTTACCTACGAAATCTGTTTCGCAGTTTAAAGTGATGATAGCTCCTTTAGTTTTGTCTGCATTGATAAAAGAAACAGCAGCTCCTTCAGAAGACTCACGGTCAGAACGGTTATCAGCAACTTTTTGTCCTTTTTCTCTAAGGTTTTGTATAGCTTTATCGAAATCTCCTTCAGCTTCAACTAAAGCTTTTTTACAGTCCATCATTCCGGCACCTGTAGTTTGTCTTAATTTATTTACGTCTGCAGCAGTAATTGTTGCCATAATATAATGTGTTTAATGTTATAAAAATAAAAATTCCAATTTTTAAATCCCAAATTCCAATTTTATTAAATTACTAACATAATGTTATTAATCTTTTTGGGGAATTTGGAATTTAAAATTGGAATTTAAAATTTGATTTATTCTTCAGTTGCTGGAGCTGCAGGAGCTTCAACCGCTGCAACTTCAGCTACTGGAGCTTCAGTTTCAGCAACAACTTCAGTAGCATCAGTTTCTTTATCAGATGTTCTGTTTGCAAGACCATCAATAATTGAAGCAGTTACTAAAGATAAAATTTTATCAATTGATTTAGAAGCATCATCATTTGCAGGGATAACATAATCTACTTCACGTGGATCAGAGTTTGTATCAACCATTGCAAAAACTGGAATGTTTAATTTTTGAGCTTCTTTTATTGCGATGTGTTCAGCTTTGATATCTACTACGAACAATGCTGCAGGAAGTCTAGACATATCTGCGATTGAACCTAAGTTTTTCTCTAGTTTAGCACGAAGACGATCAACTTGTAAACGCTCTTTTTTAGAAAGTGTCATGAATGTACCATCTTTCTTCATTTTATCGATAGTAGCCATTTTTTTAACAGCTTTACGGATAGTTACGAAGTTAGTTAGCATTCCACCAGGCCATCTTTCAGTGATGTAAGGCATGTTTGCAGCTTTTGCTTTATCAGCAACGATGTCTTTTGCTTGCTTTTTGGTAGCAACAAATAATATTTTTCTACCTGATGCAGCGATTTTTTTCAAAGCGTCATTAGCTTATTCGATTTTTGCTGCAGTTTTATATAGATTGATAATGTGTATACCATTACGCTCCATATAAATGTAAGGAGCCATGTTTGGATCCCATTTTCTAGTCATGTGTCCAAAATGAACACCTGCTTCTAGTAATTCTTTTACTTCTACTTTGTTTGACATTTTTTGTACTAGTTTACGTTCTGTTGATTAGCAATGTAGGAATGGCGATTTCTCGGCTACTTACATTTAGATGCTAAACTAATTTCCCACCTCGATGGGACAACAACAACATTGTTTTAAATTTTTTAATACATTCTAGAGTGTCTTGTACGAATAATACAAGACAGGCAATATTAACGTTTAGAGAATTGGAATCTCTTACGAGCTTTCTTCTGACCGAATTTCTTACGTTCAACCATTCTTGGATCTCTAGTTAATAAACCTTCTGGTTTCAAGATAGCTCTGTTTTCAGCATTTACTTCACACATAACGCGTGCCAATGCCATTCTTACAGCTTCTGCTTGTCCAGTTGAACCACCTCCGTAAACGTTTACTTTTACGTCAAAGTTTGATGCATTTTCTGTCATAGACAATGGTTGCAAAACTTTGTACTGTAAAGTAGCAGTTGGGAAATAAGTTGCGAATGCTTTTTTGTTAACAGTGATTACTCCTGTTCCTTCTGAAACATAAACACGTGCAACAGCGGTTTTTCTTCTACCGATTTTGTGAATAACTCCCATTACTTAAGATCGTTTAGGTTAACAGTTCTAGGTTTTTGAGCTCCTTGTTTGTGCTCAGATCCTACAACAACATTTAAATTTCTAAAAAGTTCAGCTCCTAATTTGTTTTTAGGCAACATTCCTTTTACAGCTTTCTCTACTAATAATGCAGGATTTTTTGCTTGCAGTACTTTAGCAGTTAAAGTTCTTTGTCCTCCAGGGTAACCAGTGTGACGTACGTACGTTTTCTCATCTAGTTTGTTACCTGTAAGGTTGATTTTTTCTGAGTTGATAACGATTACGTTATCTCCACAGTCTACGTGTGGTGTGTAACTTGGTTTGTATTTACCTCTTAAAATCATAGCGACTTTTGAAGCAAGACGACCTAAGTTATGACCATCAGCGTCTACAACAATCCATTCTTTTGTAGAATTGGCTTTTGTTGCTGAAATTGTCTTGTAGCTTAATGCGTTCACAATAATATATTTTAATTAAACATTCCATCCCCAATAAAGGGGTTGCAAAAGTACAATTAATTATTTTAAATACAAATAGCTTATTTGAATATTTTTTTATTGAGTTGGTGCTGATAATCAAATATATATTTGTCGAATGAAAATTTTGTTTTAGTTTGTGTTTGATTCTTTTACAATAATTTCGATTAATTTTTTTTTGATGTTGCAATTTTTTTGTACTTTTCCGTTTTATTGAATAAATGCCTGCTTTTTTTTATTTTTTTTAGTAAAAATGATAGTATGTATAGTTAAATACGAATAATATTTATTTTAAGACTATTAATTTAGTTTAAATACCACCACTCTCCAATGAAAGCAAAAGCAACATTAAAACAAATTGCGAAAGAACTTAATGTTTCGGTTTCTACTGTTTCTAAGGCACTAAATGATAGTCCTGAGATTAGTGAACAAACGAAAGTCAGAATTAAAGAATATGCTAAATTAAAAAACTATAAGCCTAATGTTATTGGTTTGAATCTTAAAAATCGTAAAACCAAAACGATTGGAGTTATTATACCTAATATATTGAACTCTTTTTTTGCTAAGGTTTTTAGCGGAATTGAGAAAGTGGCAGATGAGAGAGGTTATAATGTTATTATGTGTATCTCTAATGAATCGTTAGAAAAAGAAGCGCATACTATGGAAATGCTGAGTAATGGAACTATTGACGGTTTTGTATTGTCTATTTCAGAAGAAGCACAAAAACTGCATGATTACAGTCATTTTAATTCTATAATAAATGATGGTACGCCTATTGTCATGTTTGATAGAACAACAGACGAGGTTGAATGTGATAAAGTGATTGTTGATGATTTTGATTCGGGTCAAAATGCGACTCAGCACCTGATTGATTTAGGATGTAAAAACATTGCCTTAATTTCTTCTTCAAATAATCTAAGTGTTGGTAAATTAAGAGCTGAGGGATATTTAAAAGCTTTGGAAATAAATAATATGGAAATCAATGAAAAGATTATTATTCGAACAGAATCAGAATCGGATCATGATTTAGCGGAGAAAATTGATGAATTGTATTCTAATAATCTGGTAGACGGCGTTTTTGCATTGGAAGAAAACGATTCGGTTGCTGCTTTAAAAGTTGGAGTAAAGAAAGGGTATAAAATTCCTAAGGATTTAAAAATTATTGGTTTTGCCGATGGAATCCTTGCTTCTAGAAGATTATCGCCTAGTTTAACAACGGTCAGTCAGCATGGAATTGAGATTGGAGAAGAAGCTGTAAGATTATTAATTGACAGATTAGAATCTAAAGAAGAACACAAGCCTTATGAAACTGTTGTCATCAAAACAAAATTAAAGGAAAGAGAATCTACTAAATAATTATAAAACCCCATTCAAAATTACTGAATGGGGTTTTTTATTTAAAAGGTATCTTGTTGTTTGTTATGCTTCAAAAGACTGAATACTAAAAACTGAAAACTGCCAACTTTCTAATGCGCTTCCAGCCAATTTTTTCCCAAACCAATTTCAACATCCAATGGAACATCCATTTTAAAGGCGTTTTCCATTTCGTGCTTAATCATCGGTTGTATTTTTTCTAATTCACTGTTATGAACGTCGAACACAAGCTCATCATGAACCTGCAATAACATTTTGCTTTTCCAGTTTTCTGAAACTAATTTTTTATGAATGTTAATCATTGCAATTTTGATAATATCTGCGGCAGAACCCTGAATAGGGGCATTAACAGCATTTCGTTCGGCACCGCTTTTTACCATCATATTGGCAGAATTAATATCTTTTAAGTAACGTCTTCTTCCTAAAACTGTTTGTACGTAGCCGTGTTCTCTTGCAAAATCCACCTGATTTGACATGTATGATTTTAGTTTTGGATAAGTTGCATAATATGCATCAATCAGCTCAGCGCTTTCTTTTCGCGAAAGCGAAGTCTGATTACTCAATCCAAAGGCAGAAACACCGTATATAATTCCGAAATTCACGGTTTTAGCATTGCTTCGCTGTTCTTTTGTCACTTCTTCTAATGGAACATTGAATACTTTTGCTGCTGTACTTCTGTGGATGTCTTCGTTGTTTTGAAAAGCTTTAATCATATTTTCTTCACCGGATAAAGCTGCAATGATGCGTAATTCTATCTGAGAATAATCCGCAGAAACTAAAGTGTAATTCTCGTCACGAGCGATGAATGCTTTTCGAATTAATCGTCCTCTTTCGGTACGTATCGGAATATTTTGCAGGTTCGGATTATTGGAACTCAAACGTCCAGTTGCAGCAACAGTCTGCATATAATCGGTGTGTACGCGTCCTGTTTTTGCGTCAACTTGGTTGGGCAATGCATCAATATAAGTACTTTGTAATTTTACCATTTGGCGCCATTCCAGAATGTCTTTTACGATTTGGTTATCGTTTGCTAAATACGATAAAACTTCTTCGCCTGTGGCATATTGACCTGTTTTGGTTTTCTTTTGTTTGGCTCCGCCAATTTTTAATTTGTCAAATAAAATATCTCCGAGCTGTTTTGGCGAAGCCAAATTGAATTTCTCTCCAGCAGTTTCATAGATTTTTTGTTCCAATGCATTGCTTTCGACTGCCATTTCCACAGACATTGATTTTAAAAACGGAACGTCAAGATTAATTCCTTCCAGTTCCATTGCTGCTAAAACTGGTATTAACGGAATTTCGATTTCGTCAAATAATTTTTTGGTTTCGGCTTTATCGAGGATAGGGCTGAAATTTTGTTTCAATTGATAAGTAATATCGGCATCTTCGGCAGCGTATTCTTTGATTTCTTCCAAAGCCACATCGCGCATTGATTTTTGATTCTTTCCTTTTTTGCCAATTAAATCGTCAATTGATTTTGGTGAATATTTCAAATACGTTTCCGATAAGACATCCATGTTATGACGCATATCCGGATTAATCAAATAATGTGCAATCATGGTGTCAAATAATTTCCCTTTGATTTCAACGCCATAGTTCGAAAGAATCTTCAAATCGTATTTGACGTTTTGACCAATTTTTTCAATGGTTTCACTTTCGAAAAAAGGTTTGAATTTATCAACCAAAATTTGTGCTTCATCTCTGTTCTCAGGAAACGGCACATAGAAAGCTTTTCCTTTTTCAAATGAAAATGACATTCCAACAAGTTCTGCATTCAAAGCATCAATTCCTGTAGTTTCAGTGTCAAAACAAACCGAAGTCTGATTCATTAAGTTTTGCAGAAGCAATTTCACAGCAAAATCGCCCTGAATGATTTGGTAAAAATGTTCAGTATTTTCTAAAGTTGCATAATGAGAAGTTGATTTTACTTCACCGCTTTCTTCATCCGAAAAGCCAAATAAATCAAATTGGTCGTCGTTGGATTTTTTGGCTGGAGCTTTTTTTGTTGGTTGTGCCGGCTCATTAGACGTTCCATTTCCATTTGTGTCGATTTCATCATACTCTTTTCCAGTGCCAAAATATTTGTCAAACTGTGCTTTCATTTGACGGAATTCCAATTCCTGAAACAGCGCATCGGTTTTTTCAACATCGGGTTTGGATAATTCGTAATCCGTTTCGTTGAATGTCACAGGACAATCAAGCAGAATAGTTGCTAATTTTTTTGATAAAATTCCCAACTCGGCATTGGCTTCAATTTTGTCTTTTATAGCACCTTTTAATTGATGAGTATTGGCCAATAGATTTTCCATTGAACCGTATTCTGCTAAAAATTTCTTGGCTGTTTTTTCTCCAACGCCCGGCAAACCTGGTATATTATCGGCAGCATCGCCCATCATTCCAAGGAAATCAATAACTTGTTCAGGACGTTCGATTTCGAATTTGGCTAAAACTTCTGGGATTCCCCAAATTTCAATGTCGTTACCCATTCTTGCGGGTTTATACATGAAGATGTTTTCGGAAACTAATTGGGCAAAATCCTTATCTGGCGTGACCATATAAACTTGGTAGTTTTCTTTCTCGGCCTGTTTGGCAATAGTTCCAATCAAATCATCGGCTTCAAAACCGGGCACTTCAATAATTGGGATGTGCATCGCCTTTAATAATTCCTGAATGTAAGGAACGGCTATTTTAATGGCTTCGGGGGTTTCATCGCGATGCGCTTTGTATTCCTGATACATTTCATATCGGTAGGTACTTCCGCCTTTGTCAAAAGCGACAGCCAAATGGTCTGGTTTTTCTCGTTTTATAACATCCATCAAAGCATTCATAAATCCCATAATGGCAGACGTGTCCATGCCTTTAGAATTGATTCTTGGGTTTTTTATAAAGGCAAAATAACCACGAAATATTAATGCGTAAGCATCCAGAAGGTAAAGGCGTTTTTGGGTTGACATAAAATAAGTGTATTTTTTAGAAGGGTAAAAATAATCAAACATAATTGAATGGGGATAACAAGAGTTAATTTTTAATTAATTAAATGGGTATCCTTTTAAAATTTGTTAATTTGTGTAAAAATTTTAAAAATGGGTTTGAGGTTGTTGTTTTTTTGTTTATTTCTTTTGATTATTGAAATATATGCTTATCAGGCAGTTAAAACTTTGATAAAAGTAAAGTGGATGCTATTAGCTTATTCGGGTATTAGTTTATTGCTTTTGGTCTTCATTCTTTATTCTTTCGCTCAATTTGACCGTTCGGTCGGGCAAACCAAGCAGACTATGTTTACGATGGGGCTTATGCTGGTAGTTTATCTTCCAAAAATTGTAATGACGGTAATTCTTTTAGGAGAAGACGTATTCCGTTTGACGGCTGGGGCAATTAATTATCTTATTGATAATAACAGCAATGCCGATTTTTTACCTTCCAGACGAAAATTTGTCAGCCAGATAGGTTTAGGACTCGCTGCAGTACCTTTTATGTCGCTGATATATGGGATTTTTGAAGGTAAATACAATTACAAAGTTATAAAGCAGGCTATATATTTCCCTGATCTGCCAGATGCTTTTAATGGTTTTACCATTACTCAAATCTCTGATGTGCATAGCGGGAGTTTCGATAATCCTGAAAAAATCAGTCATGCTATTGATTTGATAAACGAACAAAATTCTGATATGATACTGTTTACGGGTGATATTGTAAATACTCATGCCAAAGAAATGCATCCTTGGATTGAATCTTTTAATAAAATCAAAAAACATAAATACGGTAAGTATTCCGTTCTTGGGAATCATGATTATGGCGAATACGTTACTTGGCCGTCACAAGCTGTTAAGGATGAAAATTTTGAAGATATAAAAAAGTTATACGGACAGATTGGATTTTCATTATTGTTGAATGAACATACTTTTGTTGAAAAAGATGGTGACAAAATTGCCATAGTAGGGGTAGAGAATTGGGGGCATAATTTTAAACAGGCCGGAGATTTAAATAAGGCAGCGAAAAATTTAACGAAGGAAGATTTTAAAATTTTAATGACTCATGATCCAAGCCATTGGGATAAAATAGTGCAGCATGATGAAAAACATTTTCATTTAACGCTGTCTGGTCATACCCATGGAATGCAGTTTGGGATTGAAATTCCAGGTTTTTTTAAATGGAGTCTGGCACAATATGTGTATAAACAATGGGCGGGATTATATGAAAATTTAGGAAGGTACGTTTATGTAAATAGAGGTTTTGGATTTCATGCTTACCCAGGCAGGGTTGGTATTATGCCTGAGATAACAGTAATTCAACTAATAAAAGGTGAAAAATTAGCATAATTGGTTTTAAATGCTAAATTTGTAGCCTAATATCTCTTTTTGAAATTAATAAAAATTTAATATTTTGGTTTTATGTCAAAATTTGGAGAACTTATAAATGCACAAGTTCCTGTGTTAATTGATTTTTACACAGATTGGAATGAACCGTCATTATCGATGCATCCTGTTATAAAAGATGTTGCGGCGGCGCTTGGAGATAAGGTAAAAGTAATCATGATTGATGTAGATAAAAATCAGGAATTGGCTGGTGCTTTGCGTATAAAAGGATTGCCAACTTTGATGATTTATAAAGATGGTATGATGATTTGGCGACAATCTGGTGAGCTTGATGCGAATACTTTAATCGGAATTGTACAGGAACAATTATAGTTTGGAATACTATTCTTTGTTCTTTACACGATTGTATCAAATGTAAAACCTCTTTCCTTTAGGATTTTTAACGACCGAGGGAGTACATATTCTAAGTTTTTGTATGCTTTGTTACTGTCATGAAAAACGATTATACTTCCTGAAACTGCGTTTTGAAGTACATTTTCCAGGCATTTTTCAGGTGTTATGGTTTGATCAAAATCGGCACTGAGAACATCCCACATGATTATTTTATATCCTAACTTTCGCAATTCTTTGGATTGTGATGTTTTTATTTTGCCATATGGCGGACGAAAGAGTTTAGATTGCAGATTGCAGATTTCAGAATCTAGATTGTCGATTTCGGAGTTGCATAAGGCAATGTTTTCTAAATAATCATCTGTTGAAGTATTCCAGCCATTCAGGTGATTGAAAGTGTGATTTCCTATTGCATGCCCGTCATTGACTACTCTTTTGAATAAATCTGGATTGTTTTCTATATTCTTACCGATGCAAAAAAAAGTTGCTTTTGCTTGGTGTTTTTTTAATTCTTCCAAAACCCATTCTGTCACATCAGGAGTTGGCCCATCATCAAAAGTGAGATAGATTTTATTTTCTGTATTATGAACATCCCATACATAATTGGAAAATATTTTTTTTATAAATGTATTTGTCTTAATCCAATAGAATTTCATATATAGATTACATTTAAATTTTGGAGATATGGTATCGCCATGATTAGCTTTATTAGTGGTGTTTGTATTTAGAATTATGGCGATTTCATAATTCAATACTACAATTAAATTCAGTTTTAAACAAAAAAATGTAGTGCTTTTTTAGTTACACTACATTTTAATTGGTTTGATTTATATCAAATATTTATTCTTTTTTACGTCCAAAGCGGGCAAATATTTCTATATAAGTATTGAATGTTTTTTTGCTTGAATTGTAATATTCAATATCGTTAGCTTCCTGCATTACAGTCAATAAGCTTCTGTAACGTTCAAGATCAGTAATGATTTCGATACTTACATCAGATTGCTCAGATGGAATTAATTTGGCATAATAATTAAGGTTTTCATGATACTTGTTTATTAGTTTCTTAAGTAAATCATGTGCTTTCGCTTTTTCACCAACATCATAATATCCTTTAGCAAATGGTTCAACTAATGAGTAATATCCAAATTTATCCAAAGGCATTTTTGTCATTGCCAATTCAATGATTTTTTTTGCTTTGTCAATTTTTCCTTCAGCGATGAGCTGTTTCATTAATCGGGCTAAATTCATTCGGTAAGTAAGACTTTCTCTTCGCGTTTCTGGATCGTGATATATCTTATCGCTTTCACTGTTTCCCCAATCCCATGCCATTACTTTGGCATACATATTATCAGTATCAATTCGTCCCATGTCCATTTGACCAGAATCTTCGTCTAATTTAGTTTTTATTGGAACTAATTTATAAACCATACCTTCCAATTGGAGGTACTCTTTCATCCATAAATAGTCTTCAGGGTCAAATGCTCCTCCGCTAAAATAAACAGGTCTTTTCCAATTGTTGTTGTTAATAAGATCCAGCATCATCAGTCTATTTTTGTAGATGGCACCGCCTTTTATGTCAATATCAATAAAAGGAACAATAGAGTCATATAATTTTGGGTTAACCACTTTGTTTTTTATGATATTGGCTTTGTCAATAGGAATTCTGATTTTATTGGTAGGATAGAAATGTATGGTTTGTCCATTCTGCATTTCTACTGTAGATCTTGGGTCTTTAATGAATTTTATAAAAGCATTTAAATCCCAACGGCTTTCTGTTTTTGGAATGTGTGCAACATAGTCTAGTTTGTCTCCTACATATTCATCATGTGTAAACGAAATAGGTAAAGCATTCGATTCGTATGCTTTTCTTTTCATTTGGTCAATATACCAATCGGTCATGAATAAGCTGGTGTTGACAATTTTAATATCTGTACGGATGCCTTCTATTTCTTGGGCATACCAAAGAGGGAAAGTGTCGTTGTCACCAATAGTAAATAATATAGCATCTTTATCGCATGATTGTAAATATGCTTTCGCCATTGCTGTCGCTGTGTATTTTCCCGAACGGTCGTGGTCATCCCAGTTTTGGTAAGCCATTAACATTGGCGCTGCCAATAGTGAGGCTCCAATAAATACAGGACCTGCAATTTTTGGGCTAAGATATTTTTGAAAACTTTCGTATAACGAATATACGCCAAAGCCAATCCAAATGGCAAAAACGTAAAACGATCCTACTAAGGCATAGTCTCTTTCGCGTGGTTCAAATGGTCTTTCGTTAAGGTAGACTTTTAATGCAATTCCTAAGAAAAGGAAAAGAGCCAATAGTACATAAAAGCTTTTTCTGTCTTTGCTGGCGTGGTACATGATTCCAATTAAACCAAGTATAAATGGTAAAAAGAAATAGACATTTCGGCCTTTGTTGTTTATTGTATCCGAAGGTAAATTGTCTTGAGAACCTACGTGCAAAGCATCAATGAATGAAATACCGCTTATCCAGTTTCCGTCAAGATAGTCGTATCTTCCTTGCTCATCATTTTGTCTTCCAACAAAATTCCACATTAAATACCTCCAGTACATATAACCAAATTGGTATTCAAACATAAAGCTGAAATTATCGGCAGTTGTAGGTTTTTCAATAATTAAATAGTCTTTATAATGTTTTAAGAATGAAACATAACCTTCGTTGTCAATTTGTTTTTGAGCATAAGCCTGTCTGAACTCACTTACTGTTTTTTCAGTTTCGTTTCTTAGTTGTGCTATTGCTTTGTTGTAATCTTCTTCGCTTAATTGATTTGCATCCAATCCGTATTTTGCCAAGTCTTCTTCGTAAGGATAATTAGGATTTATTCGAAAAGCTGGCGGATTTGTGAAGTTGATATAGTTTTCAATGTGCTCTGAACTCCACATTCTAGGCAAAATAGTTTTTTGACTGTCATCTGAATTTTGTTCCGCATTTTTATAATTGTTTACAATTACGTATTTTCCGGTTTTGTAATCTCTCTCATAGTTCGGAGCTTTGTCTAAATAAGGAGTTACCGGATCCAGTCCTGTAAAGTTTTCTGTGTATTGAGGGCCGTAAAACAATGGGTTTACACCATATTGTTCTCTGTTATAATAGGCTAAAACTTCTGCAGCATCTGATGGTTTATTTTCATTGATAACCGTGTCCGAATTGGCACGGATAGGCAACATCAGCCATGTTGAAAATCCTATTAGAATAAAAAGAATGCAAAGAATAAGGGTGTTGTAGTGCACTAATCCTTTTTTGCGGGTGTAGTTCAGTCCAAAATAGAAAAAAGCAATAAGAAGCAGTGTTACAAAAATAGTTCCTGAATTAAAAGGCAGTCCCATTGAATTAACCATGAAAACTTCGGTTTTACCAAAGAAGGCCATGGTTAACGGCAATAACAATTTGAATATAAAAAGTAAAACAGAAACAACTACAATGTTTGCAATAATGAAGTTTTTTACGGTAACTACTTTATAGTTTTTGAAAAAATATAAAAATCCAATTGCAGGAATAGTTAATAGTGCCATGAAGTGTACTCCAAAAGACAATCCTACTACAAGCGAAATTAATAATAACCATTTATGACCTCTAGGAGTGTTCATGTCTTGTTCCCAACGAAGCCCTAACCATAAAAGCAACGAAATTAATAAGCTGGCCATTGCATAAACTTCGGCTTCTACAGCATTAAACCAAAAACTGTCCGAAAATGTATAAGCAAGCGAGCCAACTAAGGAACTTCCAAGTATTACAACTGCATTATTGTTGTTGATTTCAGAATATTGGCTTATAACTTTTTTCAAAATTATAGTCGATGACCAAAACATAAATAATATAGTAAAGGCACTCGAAAATACAGAAGTCATGTTTACCATCAATGCGATATGCTCTTTATCTATGGCAAACATTGCAAAGAAAGCACCAATCATTTGAAATAATGGAGCTCCTGGCGGATGCCCAACTTCCAGTTTTGCTGCAGTCGCGATATATTCCCCACAATCCCAAAAGCTCATGGTGGGCTCAACAGTAAGTGTATAAGTTATTAATGCGATTGAAAAGGCAAACCAACCTGTAATGGTATTCCATTTGTTGAAATTGAATGATGTCATATACTGTATCTTCTGTTTTTTATGTATTCTAAAAAGTGTTACAAAGAAAATGTTTTTTTTTTTAAACTGAAGTCGCATTATTATAATTTTATCGAAAATAATCGTTTTGTTAAATGCTTTGTCTTTCAGTATTTTAATCAGATTTTAATTTTAAAATTGAAATTTGTTTCATTTTTTTTGAAGAAAAAGCTAAAAAAAGTTTGCACAACTAGGAATTTGTTTTAAATTTGCACTCGCTAAGCAGAAATGTTAGCAATAAAGCTGGTCTATGGTGTAATGGTAACACAACTGTTTTTGGTGCAGTCTTTCAAGGTTCGAGTCCTTGTAGACCAACGGAAAAAGCCTCTCAATCGAGAGGCTTTTTTTATGGAATTATTTTAAGTGGTACGTATTTGAAAAAGCAAAGCCTCTCAGTTTTGGAGAGGCTTTGCTTTTTCAAAGTTATATTCTAAATGTTAATACAGGTTTTGGGGAATGATTTACCAAATCCTCAGAAATGCTTCCAACGAAGAAATGGTTTAATGCAGTTCTTCCATGTGTGCAGAAAGCAATTATGTCTCCATTGTTTTTGTTAGAGTAATTTAAAATGCCTTTTTCGATATTACTTTCATTATATATTTCAAATGAGTATTCGGGCATGTCGAATTCAGAAACAAATTCATTTACAATTTTATGTGCTGCCGAAGTGCTTTTAAAGCTGTTTGGCGTGCAGATCATTACTAGATTTAATTTTGATCCAAATGTTTTAGCGAATTCTATAACTTTCTTAAAAGGTTTTTTAATTTCACTTGCGAAATCTGAAGCGAAAATAATATTTCCGGCGTTGAAGCTGTCTAATTTGTTTTTAATTACTAAAACTGGTACTTCTGATTGTCTTACTACTTTTTCTGTATTAGAGCCTATTAAAATTTCGTTGATTCCTGTGGCTCCATGAGATCCCATTACAATTAAATCAAAGTCGGTGTGCTGTTTGATGTAATTGTTGATTCCTTTATACGCACCATCAAGTCTTACTACTTCGGTTACTTTGATTCCTGCTAAATATGGACGGTTTTTTATGCTTTTCAGAGTTTCTTCCGCTTTGCGTTTAAAGAGCATGATTTCTGGTATGCTCGTTTCGCCAGATATGGCATCGTTCATGTGTGTAGGTAATTCAAGCATATGAATTAGGACAATTTCGCTGTCATTCTTTTTGGCAATTTGGGCTCCAACTTCGATAGCTTCGTCAGCATATTTAGAAAAATCAGTTGGGATAAGAATTTTTTTCATGATAATTTGGGGTTTGTTTAAGTATGATTGTTTTTAATTCACAGATTAAAGATATAATTTTTTTTTAATACTAATCAATTTTTTTGATTTATAAAAAAACACTATATTTGCACCGTTATTTATTAAATACTAGATAATGAGGCACGCATAGCGTGCCTCTTTTTATAAAGATATGACATTTAAAGAGAAAGTAAAGCAGGTAGTAGAAGAGACTCTTCTGGAAAAACCATCTATTTTTTTAATTGACTTGACTATAACTGATAGTTTTAAAATTATTATTGGGATTGATGGAGATAATGGAGTGGTTTTGCAGGATTGTATTGATGTAAGCCGTGCTGTAGAGGGTAACTTAGATAGAGAGGAACAGGATTTCTCTTTAGAAGTAGCTTCAGTTGGAGTTGGTTCTCCATTAAAACTAGTTAGACAGTATAAAAAGAATATAGGAAGAACATTAATTGTTAAAACCAAGGAAGAAAATATTGAAGCAGAATTAGTTGAAGCTAATGATCTTTTTATAATTTTGTCTTGGAAAGCTAGAGAAGCCAAAAAAGTGGGTAAGGGAAAAGAGACAGTTCAAAAAGAATTACAGATACCTTACGCAGATATTAAAGAAGCAGTTGTTACAGTAACATTTTAATTAAAGAATTCGCATGGAAAATTTAGCATTAATCGATTCATTTTCAGAGTTTAAAGACGATAAACTTATTGATCGTGTAACGCTTATGGCAATTTTGGAAGATGTATTTAGAAATGCATTGAAGAAAAAATACGGTTCAGATGATAATTTTGATATCATCATAAATCCTGATAAAGGAGATATGGAGATTTGGAGAAGAAGAGTAATCGTTGCCGACGAGGATTTGGATTTTGAAAATGAGGAAATTACATTGACTGAAGCTAGAAAAATCGAAGCCGATTTCGAAATTGGCGAGGAAGTTTCAGAAGAAGTTAAATTGATAGATTTAGGAAGAAGAGCGATATTAGCTTTAAGACAAAATTTAATCTCAAAAATACACGAACACGATAATACTAATCTTTACAAGCAATTTAAAGATATTATCGGTGATATTTATACTGCTGAAGTGCACCATGTGCGTCCAAGAGTTGTAATTTTGGTGGATGATGACGGAAATGAAATTATTCTGCCAAAAGAAAAACAAATTCCTTCAGATTTCTTCCGCAAAGGAGATAATGTAAGAGGAATTATTGAAAGCGTTGAACTAAAAGGAAACAAGCCTCAGATTATTATGTCCAGAACTTCAGATAAGTTCTTGGAAAAATTGTTTGAACAAGAAATTCCAGAAGTTTTTGACGGTTTGATTATGGTTAAAAATGTTGTGAGAATCCCAGGTGAAAAAGCAAAAGTAGCTGTAGATTCTTATGATGACCGTATTGATCCAGTTGGTGCTTGTGTTGGTATGAAAGGATCTAGAATTCATGGAATTGTTCGTGAGTTAGGAAATGAAAATATTGATGTCATTAATTATACTAGTAACATTCAATTATATATTACAAGAGCATTAAGCCCTGCAAAAGTTTCTTCAATCAAAATCAATGAGGAAGCAAAAAGAGCCGAAGTGTTTTTGAAATTGGAAGAAGTTTCTAAAGCAATTGGTAGAGGTGGGCATAACATACGTTTGGCTGGCCAGTTAACAGGTTATGAACTGGATGTAATTCGTGAAGGAGATGTAGCTGGAACTACTGCTGATGATGATGATGTTGAATTAACTGAGTTCTCAGACGAAATTGAAGATTGGGTTATTGAAGAGTTTGCAAAAATTGGTTTAGATACTGCTAAAAGTATTTTGAAACATGATGTTGAAGATTTAGTTAGAAGAACAGACCTAGAAGAGGAAACGATTTTAGATGTAATGAGAATATTAAATGAAGAGTTTGATAGTTAACAGACTATTAATTCCTCGTATAAAATAAATTTCTATTTTTATTGTATAATAAAAGTGGAACAACGAATAAGGTAAAAATAAAAAGATTTTATGTCTGAAGAGAGAATTATTAGAATAAACAAGGTTTTAAGGGAATTAAATATTTCGTTAGAAAGAGCTGTGGATTATCTAAAAGATAAGGGGATTGCTATTGAGTCAAATCCGAACACAAAAATTTCTGAACAAGAATTTAATATCCTACAAAGTCAGTTTGCGGGCGACAAGGGGAATAAAGAAGCTTCTAAGGAAGTTAGTGAAGAGAAAAGGAAAGAAAAAGAAGCTTTACGTATAGAACGAGAAAAAGAAGTCGAAGACAAACGCAAAATAGAAGAAGAACGTTTGAAGCAACAAGAAGTTATTAAGGCCAGAGCTACTTTGTCTGGGCCAGTTCAAGTTGGTAAAATTGATCTTAATCCGAAAAAGCCTGTTCCTGCTCCGGCTCCTGTTGTTGCTGAAAAAGTAATTACTCCTGCAGATGTTACTTCAAATGAAGTGCCTGTTTCAAAAGAAGATGTAAAGAAAGAAGCTGTTGAGCCTGTTGAGAAAAAAGAGACGCCAGTTGTAAAAGTTATAAAAGAAGTTCCTGCTGTTCAAGAAAAAGAGGTTAACGAGAAGCCTAAATTCAAGGAAGTTAAAAATGTTGAAAAACAGCCCGTAGCTCCAATAGAGAAAAAAGCTGAGGATTCTACCAATGAAACACCAGTTGAGGAATCTATTACGACACAATATCAAAAACTTTCAGGAGCAACTTTAACTGGTCAGGTAATTGATTTGTCTCAATTCAACAAGCCAAAGAAGAAAAAAGAAGATCCGAAAATTACGCCTAATAAGCCCGGTGCTCCTGGAGTGGCTGGTGCTAATAATGCGAATAAAAATAAACGCAAGAGAATTGCTCCAAAACCTGGAGCACCAAAACCTCCTGCAACGCCTGGTGTTCCTGGAGCACCAAATCCAAACAAAATTACTCCGAATACCGGAGGAGGAGGTTTTAATGCTAACAGAAGCGCTAGACCTGGATTTGTAAAAGGTAACCGACCAGCAATTGTTGCAAAGGTTGAGCCTACAGAGGAAGAAGTTAAAAATCAAATTCGTGAAACTTTAGAGAAACTTCAAGGTAAAGGAGGAAAATCTAAAGCTGCGAAATACAGAAGAGATAAAAGAGATACGCACCGTCAAAAATCTGATGATGAGCAAAGAGCTATAGACGAAGGAAGTAAAACTATTAAAGTTACTGAATTTGTTACAGTAGGTGAAATTGCTATCATGATGGATGTGCAAATTACAAAAGTGATTGGAACTTGTATGTCTTTAGGTATCATGGTTACTCAAAATCAGCGTTTGGATGCGGAAACACTGACAATAGTTGCTGATGAGTTTGGATATGAAGTAGAATTCATTACTGTTGATATTGAAGAAGCTATTCAAGTTATTGAAGATAAAGAAGAAGATCTTGTTGCTAGAGCGCCAATCGTTACTGTAATGGGACACGTTGATCACGGTAAAACATCTTTACTGGATTATATCCGTAAAGAAAATGTTATTGCAGGTGAATCCGGTGGAATTACACAGCACATTGGAGCTTATGGAGTAACATTAGATAATGGTCAAAAAATAGCTTTCCTTGATACACCTGGTCACGAAGCGTTTACCGCAATGCGTGCTCGTGGAGCTCAAGTAACCGATATTGCTATTATTGTTGTGGCTGCGGATGATGATATCATGCCACAGACTAAAGAGGCTATTTCTCATGCTCAAGCAGCAGGAGTGCCAATTATATTTGCAATCAATAAAATTGATAAGCCAAATGCTAACGTTGAGAAAATTAAAGAACGTTTAGCAGGTATGAATCTTTTGGTGGAAGACTGGGGTGGGAAAATTCAATCTCATGATATTTCTGCTAAAGTGGGTACTGGAGTTAAAGATTTATTAGAAAAAGTATTATTAGAAGCTGAAATTTTAGATTTGAAAGCAAATCCAAATAAGGCTGCTCAAGGTACAGTTGTAGAGGCTTTCTTAGATAAAGGAAAAGGATATGTTTCTACAATATTAGTACAGCATGGAACTCTAAAAATTGGAGATTATATGCTGGCAGGAAAACATCATGGTAAAATTAAAGCTATGCATGATGAAAGAGGGAATATTGTTACTATTGCAGGTCCTTCAACTCCAGTCTCAGTTTTAGGTCTTGATGGAGCTCCTACAGCGGGTGATAAGTTCAATATTTTTGAAGACGAAAAAGAAGCAAAACAAATTGCTGCTAAACGTTCTCAGTTAATGCGTGAACAATCTGTACGTACACAGCGTCATATTACATTAGACGAAATTGGACGAAGAATTGCTTTAGGTCAATTTAAAGAATTAAATATTATCCTTAAAGGTGACGTGGATGGTTCTGTTGAAGCATTATCTGATTCGTTCTCTAAACTGTCTACTGAAGAAATTCAAATCAATATTATACATAAAGGAGTTGGAGCAATTACAGAATCTGATGTTATGTTAGCTTCTGCTTCAGATGCAATTATTATCGGATTTAATGTTCGTCCTGCAGGGAATGCGAGACAGCTGGCAGATAAAGAAGAAATTGATATCCGTTACTACTCTATCATTTACGCAGCTATTGATGACTTGAAAGATGCAATGGAAGGAATGTTAGCTCCTGAAATGAAAGAAGAAATTCTTGGTACTGCTGAAATTAGAGAGATATTCAAAATTTCTAAAGTTGGTTCTATCGCTGGTTGTATGGTTATGGATGGTAAAATTGCCAAAAATGCTAAAATCAGAATCATTAGAGAAGGTGTTGTAGTATTTACTGGAGAGCTTCTTGCATTGAAACGTTTCAAAGATGATGTTAAAGAAGTTGCTAAAGGTTATGATTGCGGTATTCAGATAAAAGGTTACAACGACATCGAAGAAAGAGATGTAATCGAAGCTTACCATGAAGTTGCTATCAAAAAGAAATTGAAATAATAATCAGTTTATATAATTTTAAAATCCCAATTCGTTGGGATTTTTTTGTTCATAACCAGAACTCGATTATTAATTTTTTGGAGCAGAAAGATTATGCATTTTAGGAAATATCGTCCCGCACACGAGGCTGAAAGCCGAACTGACGAAGTAATCCGCTTCAATCTTGTGAACCGAACCCCGGCTCACATGGATTTCCACTTCACACGAGTGAAGCGAACTGGCGAAGCAATCGTGGCTAAAGATAAATATATTGCTTCTATGTGATTATTTATAATTGCTGTCAAACTCAGGTTAAAGGTCTTAATAGTTTAAAATGATTTTTTTATAATGAAAGAAAAAAGGATTGGAATATTGGGTGCCATGCCCGAGGAAATAAATGGAGTTGTTGCCCTGCTTAAAGATAAAAAGCAAGTAGTAAAGGGAATGCGAACCTATTACACCGGTACAATCAATAATGTTGAAGTTGTCGTGGTGTTTTCCCGTTGGGGAAAAGTAGCTTCTGCAACTACGGTAACTCATTTAATTATTGAATTTGGAATAACAGAATTAATATTCACTGGAGTTGCCGGTGCTATCAATCCTGATTTGAATATTGGTGATATTGTTGTTGCAGATTGCTTAGTGCAGCATGATTTGGATGCCCGTCCCATAATGAAGCGGTTTGAAATTCCGCTCTTGGGGATGACAGAAATTTTTTTGCCAAAAGAGATTTTAGGCAATGTAATTGAACAGATAAATGAATTAGTAGGGAAGGAGAGTTTAGTTCATCTGCTTTCTCCAAAACAGCAGGAATTATTTTCGTTGACAGCACAAAAAGCAGTTGTTGGGCAGATTGCCAGCGGGGATAAATTTTTTTCCGGTACTCTTGAAAAAGAAAATCTTTTAGCGATTCTTCCAGATGTTTTATGTGTTGAAATGGAAGGTGCTGCTGTAGCGCAGGTCTGTTTTGAATATGATATTCCTTTTGCGATTATCCGTATTATTTCGGATACTGCAAATGAAAATTCTGTAGTAGATTTCAATCAGTTTATTGCGCAAGTTGCGTCTAAATTTAGTGTTGAAATAATTCAAAAACTTGTCAAATAATGAATTTTAAGAATTATTTCAACACTTAAAGCTTTATTTGGTTGGCTTTATTAAAAATACGTTTTTGTATCTTTTTTTGATCTCTAAAAGGTTGCGTTCTGCTTCCATTCTGGTTCTGAAATTCCCAACCCAAACTTTATAATTTGGCGTATTAAATATAATGGTTCCATCCAGATCTTTGAATTCCTGCTTAAATTCAGACAGCGTTTTTTTAGCCGTTTCGCTTACGCCATTGAAGATTTGAATTTTGTATCTGTCGTTATAAGACAAATTTTGGTTTGATTTTCTTTTCTCTGACAGTAATTGTTCAAATTTTTGGTCTTGATTTAGTGTTAAATTTGAATTTTGAGCGCTTAATTTTGCTGTGATACAACTAAATATTAGAACTGCTGAAAGTAGGTGTGCTGATCTTAAAAATCTCATAATCTGATTATTTATTTTACAAAAATAACATTTTAACAGGAAATGGAAATTGGATTTATTATTTAGATTTAATATAAATTATAATTAAGATTATTTTAAGGTTTTGAGAATAGTTCTTAAGTCGTATTTTTGTCCAAATTTTTAAATAAGGAGGGTTTCGTCTTCTAATTTATTTGGATGATAAGCGAACAATTTTTAGTAGATAATCAATATATTAATATGAAAAAGGTGGGTAACCATAATTCGAATTCAAGGAAATTATTTTTAAGCTTAGCATTAATGTTGAGTATTTCCGTAGCTTCATTTGCTCAGGATGCAGCTCCGGTTGCAGCTGAAGCGGCTCCAGCAGCGAGTTCTGGTGGTGATGCGGCAAAGGGTAAAGAACTTTTTAATGCCAACTGTGCTGCTTGTCACAAACTTGATGCAAAATCAACCGGTCCTGCTTTAAGGGATGTGGCTTCTAGAAGAGAAAAAGCATGGCTTTATAAGTGGATACATAATAGCTCAGATTTAATTAAGTCAGGAGATGCTGATGCTGTAAAAGTATTTGAAGAGAATAATAAAGTTCCGATGACTCCATTCCCTCAGTTATCTGAAGGAGATATTGATAATATTATAGCTTATACTTCTGAGCCAAAGTCTGAAGCTCCTGCAGCTACTGCAGGTACTCCTGCTGTTGGAGGTGCTGTTTCTCAAGAGGATGGTATTTCAAACAATGTTATTTTAGGTGCTTTGTCATTAGTAATGGCAATACTTATTGTAATGCTAGTTTTGGTAAACAAAGTATTGAGAAAAGTAGCTGCTGCAAATGGTATAGAGGTTGCTAAAAAAGAACCAACATTGCCAATTTGGAAAGCATTTGTTAAAAACCAGTTTTTAGTATTAGTTTCAGCTATATTCTTATTGCTTGCTGGAGCTTATTTAGTTTATGGTTTCTTTATGCAGGTTGGTGTTGATCAAAATTATGAGCCAATTCAGCCAATACACTATTCTCATAAAATTCACGCTGGTGATAATGAAATCAATTGTAAATATTGTCACTCTGCTTCTCGCGTAAGTAAAAATGCTGGAATTCCATCTTTGAATGTTTGTATGAACTGTCATAAAAGCATCAGTGAAGTTGCTGAAACTACAGCGACTCCAGAATACAGTAAGGCTTTTTATGATAAAGAAATTCAAAAGTTATACAAAGCTGTGGGCTGGGATGCAGCGACACAGTCTTATACTGGAAAAACAGAACCTGTAAAATGGGTTCGTATTCATAACTTACCTGATTTTGTTTACTTTAATCACTCTCAGCACGTTACCGTTGCAGGTATTGAATGTCAAACTTGTCATGGTCCTGTTCAGGAATTTGAAATAATGAAACAGTTCTCTCCTTTAACAATGGGATGGTGTGTAAACTGCCATAGAAAAACAGATGTTAAAATGGAAGGAAATGAGTATTACAAAAAAATACACGAAGAACTTTCTAAAAAGTATGGTGTTGATAAACTTACAGCTGCTCAAATGGGTGGTCTGGAATGCGGTAAATGCCACTATTAAGAATTTAATGCTAATTGCTTTTTAAGTGATTTAAATTAAAGGATAGATCTAAAAAAAATTATTAAGATTAATATTTATATATAATATGTCATCAAACAAAAAATACTGGAAAAGTGTTGAAGAACTAGACGGAAATAGTTCTATTGTTGAGGCGCTTAGAAATAACGAATTTGTTGAAGAGATTCCTACGGATGAGTTTTTAGGAAATGAAGCGGCTTTGTCTTCTTCTTCAACTACACGTCGTGATTTTTTAAAGTACGTTGGTTTTAGTACAGCTGCAGCTTCTCTTGCTGCGTGCGAGGGGCCTGTGCATTTGTCAATTCCTTATGTTTTGCAACCTGAACAAATCGTTCCTGGAGTAGCTGATTATTATGCGACTTCAGTTTTTGATGGTTTTGATTTTGCAAACCTTTTGGTAAAAACTCGTGAAGGGCGTCCAATTAAAATAGATAATAATACTATTGCTGGAGCTAAGTTTTCTGCTAATGCCAGAGTTCATGGTTCTATATTGTCATTGTATGATAGTATGCGTTTGAAAGAGCCTAAGCTTGATGCTAAAAATGCTTCTTGGTCTGCAGTTGATTCAAAAATAAAATCTAGTATTGCTGATGCTAAAGCAAAAGGCGGGCAAGTAGTATTTTTGACAAATACATTAGCAAGTCCTTCTACGGAAAGTTTGATTGCTGATTTTATTGCTAAAAACCCTAATGCAAAACATGTTATATATGATGCTGTTTCTTCTTCAGAAGCTTTAGATGCTTTTGAAACAGTTTATGGCGAAAGAGCTTTAGTGGATTATGATTTTTCGAAAGCTTCAGTTATTGTTTCTGTTGCAGCAGATTTCCTTGGAGACTGGCAAGGTGGAGGATATGATGCAGGTTATGTTAAAGGAAGAATCCCATCTGGTACTGTTGGAAAGAAAACAATATCAAAACACATACAATTAGAGTCTAATATGACTTTGTCTGGTGCTGCTGCAGATAAGCGTGTTGCTATGTCAACTGCTAATCAAAAGCAAGCATTAGTTGAAATATATAATGTTATTACTGGTGCAAATGTTGGTACTTCATTAGACGCTGCTTTCAAAGCAGATGTAACTAAGGCAGCTCAACAATTAAAAGCTGTTGGCTCTAAAGGAGTTTTAGTGTCTGGTATTCAAGATAAAAATGCTCAATTATTAGTTCTTGCAATTAACCAAGTTTTAGCAAGTGAAGCTTTTGTTACTTCTGGAACTAGACAAATCCGCAAAGGGTCTAATGAGAAAGTTGCTCAATTAGTAAAAGATATGACTGCTGGAAGTGTTCATACTTTGATCATGAGCGGTGTTAACCCAGTTTATACTTTGGCTGACAGCAAATCATTTGTTGAAGGTTTGAAAAAAGTAAAAACTTCAGTTTCATTATCATTAAAAGAAGATGAAACTGCTTCATTGTCTACAATTGCAGCTCCAGTTCCTCATTATTTAGAAGCTTGGGGAGATTTAACTTTAACAAAAGGAACTTATAGTATTACTCAGCCAACTATTCGTCCATTATTTGATACTAAACAATTTCAAGATATTTTATTATCTATAAACGGAATTCCTGGAACTTATTATGATTACTTGAAAGCGTTTTCAGCTTCAGTGATTGCAGGTTCTTCTTGGAATAAAGTTTTACATGATGGTATTTATGTAGGTGTTGTGTCAACATCAGCTGCAGGTACTGCAGATTACAATGGCGCTGCAAATGCATTAGCTCAAGCAAAAGCTGTTGCTACTGAATTAGTATTATATACTAAAACGGGAATGGGAGACGGACAGCAAGCTAATAACCCATGGTTGCAGGAATTTCCAGATCCATTAACAAGAGTGTCTTGGGATAACTATGTTACTGTTTCTAATGCTGATGCTAAGAGATTGGGATTATCAAATGAAATTGTTGCTAACGGTGGATTAAACGGTAGCTACGCTACTTTGACTGCTAATGGCGTGAAACTTGAAAATGTTCCTGTAATTGTTCAACCAGGTCAAGCTGTTGGGACTGTAGGATTAGCTTTAGGTTATGGTCGTAAAGCAGCTTTAAAAGAAGAAATGCAGGTAGGTATTAATGCTTACGCTTTATATGCTGGATTCAATAATGTACAATCTGTTACAATTGAGAAAGCAGACGGAGAACACGAATTTGCTTGTGTTCAAGGTCAGAAAACATTAATGGGTAGAGGAGATATTATCAAAGAAACTACTCTTAAAACCTTTAATGATAAAGGTGCCGAGGTTTGGAATGAAAAACCGGTTGTATCTTTAGACCACAAAGAAGTTCCAACTACTTCAGTAGATTTATGGGGTTCATTTGATCGTTCTACTGGACATCACTTTAATCTTTCTATTGATTTGAATGCTTGTACAGGTTGTGGTGCATGTGTAATTGCATGTCATGCCGAAAACAACGTTCCTGTAGTTGGTAAAGATGAAGTAAGAAGAAGTAGAGATATGCACTGGCTGCGTATTGATAGATATTATTCTTCTGAAAGTACTTTTGAAGGTGATAACGAAAGAAAAGAAAATATCGCTGGTTTATCTAGTTCATTATCAACTTTTAATGAAATGGAAAATGCGGGAGATAATCCACAAGTTTCTTTCCAGCCTGTTATGTGTCAGCATTGTAATCACGCTCCTTGTGAGACTGTTTGTCCTGTTGCTGCAACTTCTCACGGCCGTCAAGGTCAAAATCAAATGGCTTATAACAGATGTGTTGGTACTCGTTACTGTGCTAACAACTGTCCTTATAAAGTACGTCGTTTCAACTGGTTCTTATACAACAAAAACAGTGAATTTGATTATCATATGAATGATGATTTAGGACGTATGGTTTTAAATCCTGATGTTAACGTTCGTTCTCGTGGAGTTATGGAGAAATGTTCTATGTGTATTCAAATGACACAAGCAACTATTTTGAAAGCTAAAAACGAAGGAAGAGCAATAAAAGACGGTGAATTCCAAACTGCTTGTTCAAATGCTTGTTCTACTGGAGCAATGATTTTTGGAGATGTAAATGATAAAGAAGCTGTTGTCACTAAATTGGCAGAAGATGAAAGAAGTTATCATTTATTGGAGCATGTTGGAACAAGACCTAATGTTGTATACCAAGTTAAAGTTAGAAATACCTAGTACAAAAATTATTAATTAAGAATCAAATAAAGGATTATGTCGTCTCACTACGAAGCAGCCATTAGAAAACCCTTAGTTATAGGTGATAAATCTTATCACGATATAACTGTAGACGTAGCCGCACCTATTGAAGGTAAAGCAAATAAACAATGGTGGATTGTATTTTCAATCGCATTAATAGCCTTCCTTTGGGGATTAGGCTGTATTATATACACAATATCTACTGGTATTGGTACTTGGGGATTAAACAAAACAGTTGGTTGGGCTTGGGATATTACTAACTTCGTTTGGTGGGTTGGTATTGGTCACGCAGGAACACTTATTTCTGCAGTATTATTATTATTCCGTCAGAGATGGAGAATGGCGATTAACCGTTCAGCAGAGGCGATGACTATCTTCTCTGTAATCCAAGCGGGTTTATTTCCGATCATTCACATGGGTCGTCCTTGGTTAGCATATTGGGTATTACCAATTCCAAATCAGTTTGGATCTCTTTGGGTAAACTTTAACTCACCATTGCTTTGGGACGTATTCGCGATCTCGACTTATCTTTCAGTATCATTAGTTTTCTGGTGGACTGGTTTATTGCCTGACTTTGCAATGTTACGTGATAGAGCTATAACACCTTTTAATAAAAGAGTTTATTCTATCTTAAGTTTTGGATGGAGCGGTAGAGCTAAGGATTGGCAGCGTTTTGAAGAAGTTTCATTGGTTCTTGCAGGTTTAGCAACTCCGCTTGTACTTTCTGTGCATACAATTGTATCTATGGACTTTGCTACTTCTGTTATTCCAGGATGGCATACTACAATTTTTCCTCCATACTTCGTTGCTGGAGCGGTTTTCTCTGGATTTGCAATGGTAAATACTTTGCTTATCATTATGAGGAAAGTCATTAATCTTGAAGCTTACATTACTATTCAGCATATCGAATTGATGAACATCGTAATCATGATTACAGGTTCTATCGTTGGTGTTGCTTATATTACTGAGTTATTTATTGCTTGGTATTCAGGAGTAGAATACGAACAATATGCTTTCTTGAACAGAGCAACTGGACCTTACTGGTGGGCATACTGGGCTATGATGACTTGTAACGTTTTCTCTCCGCAATTCATGTGGTTCAAAAAATTAAGAACTAGTATTATGTTTTCTTTTGTTATTTCAATTGTGGTAAACATTGGAATGTGGTTTGAAAGATTTGTAATTATCGTGACTTCACTGCATAGAGATTACTTGCCATCTTCATGGACTATGTTCTCTCCAACATTTGTTGATATTGGAATTTTTATCGGAACAATAGGTTTCTTCTTTGTATTATTCTTATTGTATGCAAGAACATTCCCTGTAATTGCTCAAGCCGAGGTTAAAACAATATTGAAAGCTACAGGAGAAAATTATATTAAAGAAAGAGAAGCTAATAAACATTCACACCATGAGTAATAAAGTTATATACGCCATTTATAATGACGATGATATTTTGATGGATGCTGTAAAAAAGACACGTGCAGCTCATCACCATATTGAAGAAGTATTTACGCCTTTCCCGGTTCACGGATTGGATAAAGCAATGGGACTTGCGCCTACACGTTTAGCGATATGTGCTTTTATCTACGGTTTGTGTGGTTTGTCTTTTGGAACTTGGATGATGAATTATATTATGATTCAAGACTGGCCTCAAGATATTGGTGGTAAACCAAGTTTTAGCTATATCGATAATATGCCGGCTTTCGTGCCTATTATGTTTGAAGAAACAGTATTTTTTGCCGCTCACTTAATGGTTATCACTTTTTATATGAGAAGTAGATTATGGCCATTTAAAGAAGCTGAAAATCCTGATGTAAGAACTACTGATGATCACTTTTTGATGGAAGTGGCTGTAAACAATAATGAAGAAGAGCTTATTTCTTTCTTTGAAGGTACAGGTGCGGTAGAAGTTAAAGTAATTGAAAAGCATTAATTGAGATATGAAAAGTTTATATAAAATAACACTTGTATTGGGTTTAATGATAACGGTTTCATCTTGTTTTAATAAAGACAAACCAAATTATCAATATTTTCCAAATATGTATGAAGCTGTAAGTGCTGAAACTTATGCTACAGCTCCAGTTGATGTATTCAAAAACGGACAAGAAGGTCAGCTTCCAGCTGTTGGTTCAATAAATAGAGGTTTTGAGCCTTTTGAATATGAAAATACTCCAGAAGGTTATGCATTGGCTAAAGCTAATTTAAAATCTCCTTTGGATTCATTGGATAGAGGTTCTGACAAAGGAAAAGAGCTTTATGAAATTTATTGCATTAGCTGTCACGGTGCGGCAGGTGATGGTAAAGGAAAATTAGTTGAAAGAGAAAAATTTCTTGGTGTTCCTAGTTATAAAGACAGAGACATTAATGAAGGAAGTATTTTTTATGTGGAAACTTATGGTTTGAATGCTATGGGTTCACATGCTAATCAAATGAGTGCTCACGAACGTTGGTTAGTTGCTGACTATGTTCTTAAACTAAAAGCACAATAATAATTGTTGAACAAACTGATCGTAATAGATATGTATACATTTTCAAGTAAATTAAAAACTTTTTCTTTCGTCTTAATGGCTGTCGGCATTTTGGGAATTGGATATGGTTTTTTGACTGCACCAAAAAATATTCAAGAAGTAGAAGCTCTTCTTGCTGCTGACTCACATGGAGGTCACGGTGAAGGAAATCATGAAGCGGTTGCATCTGCACATGGTTCTGAAAGTGCTCATGAAGCTGTGGCACCAGAGCATGGTAAAACTGAGGCTGGAAAGCATGATGTAAAAGCTGATACTGAACACCAAGAACATTTAGAGCATGTTTTTCATCAATTAAGCAATAAGCCATGGGCGGCATTTTATGTGGCTTGTATTTTCTTTATGTTGCTTTCTTTGGGGACTTTGGCTTTTTATGCTATTCAACAAGTTGCTCAGGCAGGTTGGTCTCCAGTTTTGTTTAGAGTTATGCAAGGGATTACTGCTTACTTGCCAGTAGGTTCAGTGATATTTTTCATCTTTTTGGTACTTTGCGGACTGCACTTAAACCATTTGTTTATTTGGTTAGATCCTGAAGTTGTAAAACACGACGAACTTATTCAAACAAAATCTGGTTTCTTGAATTTTCCTTTCTGGATTGTTAGGGCAGCAATATTTTTGGCTGGTTGGAACGCTTACCGTTATTTTTCAAGAAAAAACTGTTTGGCTCAAGATGAATCAAATGACAATAGTTTCTACAAAAAGAATTTTAATTATTCAGCAGGATTCTTAGTGTTCTTCATCGTTACTGAGTCTATTATGTCTTGGGATTGGATTATGTCAATTGATCCGCACTGGTTCAGTACGTTGTTTGGATGGTATGTATTTGCCAGTTTCTTTGTGAGCGGTATTACTATGATTTGTATGGTAACAGTTTACTTGAAATCTAGAGGATATTTAGAACATGTAAACACAAGTCATATTCATGATTTAGCTAAATTTATGTTTGGTATCAGCGTATTTTGGACTTACTTATGGTTTTCTCAATTTATGTTGATTTGGTATGCTAATATTCCTGAAGAGATTACTTATTTTATAACAAGAATTCAAGAGTATAACTTGCCTTTCTTTGGTGCTGTTGTTATGAATTTCTTATTTCCTGTTTTAATTTTAATCAATACAGATTTTAAAAGAATTACTTGGATTCTAGTTATGGCTGGTATTGTTATATTGTTAGGTCATTATATTGACTTTTTTAATATGATTATGCCGGGTACTGTTGGAAGTAGTTGGTTTATTGGTGTTCCAGAAATTGCATCCGTTTTATTCTTCCTTGGATTATTTATTTTTGTTGTATTCTCAGCATTAACTAAAGCTCCTTTGTTAGCAAAAAGAAATCCATTTATAGAAGAGAGTAAACATTTTCATTATTAATATTTAAAGAGATAAACAGATGACAAGTTTGTTGGTAATTATAGTTTTAGTTTTATTGGCTGTTGCTGTTTGGCAATTGACGAAGATATTCGATTTAACGCAAGTTGCTTCGACTTCGGACGATTCACAGGTTGCAAACGATGACGATAACAATGTACAAGGATATTTGATGTTTGGTTTTTTAGCCTTTATCTATATCTTTACAATATATGGTGTTTATGCATGGGGACCATTGGTTCTTCATACACCTGCATCAGATCACGGCGCCTTGATTGACAGTCTAATGAATATTACTTGGGTTTTGATTTTTGTAGTTCAGGCTATAACTCAGGTTTTATTGCATTACTTCGCTTTCAAATACAGAGGTAATAAGGATAAAAGAGCCTTGTATTTTGCAGACAACAATAAATTGGAAGCAATTTGGAGTGTTATTCCAGCAGTAGTTTTAGCGGGATTAATACTTTATGGTCTATATGCTTGGACAAACATTATGTTTATTGATGAAGATGAAGATACTGTAGTGGTTGAATTATATGCTCAACAATTTAAATGGACTGCTAGATATGCAGGTGCTGATAATGTTTTAGGTAAAGCAAATGTTAGATTAATTGAAGGAGTTAATACTCTTGGAGTTGATTTGTCTGATCCTTATGCTCAAGATGATATTGTGGTTTCAGAATTGCATATTCCTAGAGGAAAAAAAATACACTTCAAAATGAGATCTCAAGACGTACTGCATTCAGCATACTTCCCTTATTTTAGAGCGCAGATGAACTGTGTACCAGGTATGGTTACTGAATTTGCTTTTACTCCGATTTATACAACTTCTGAGTATCAAGCTTTACCTTATATGGTTGAAAAAGTAGCAAATATTAATGCAATCAGAGCTAAGAAAAGTGTTGAATTAGTTGCAAAAGGTGAGCCAGGATTAGATCCTTATACTTTTGAATATTTATTATTGTGTAATAAAATTTGCGGATCTTCTCACTATAATATGCAGATGAAAGTTGTAGTTGATACTCCTGAGGATTATAAAAAATGGTTGAGCGAAAAAGCTACTCTAGTGGCCGAAGTAAAAGCTTCTAAAGCTGAACCAGCTGCGCCAGATGCTTCTTCAGCAAAAGATTCAGCTGTTGCAAAAGATACTGCAGCTGTTGTTAAAATAGCTATGAAATAATTATTAAGAAAATTTAAAGTATAAATATATGTCAGCAGAAGGTCACGATCACGGACACGATCACGAACACGAACACCACCATAAAGACACTTTCATTACTAAATATATTTTTAGTATTGATCACAAAATGATTGCTAAGCAATATTTGTTAACTGGTATCATAATGGGTGTTATCGGTGTAAGTATGTCTTTGCTATTTAGAATGCAATTGGCTTGGCCAGAAGAGTCTTTCAAGATTTTTAATATTTTGTTAGGTGATAAATTTGCACCTAATGGTGTTATGGCTAATGATATTTATTTGGCCTTAGTTACTATACATGGAACCATTATGGTATTCTTTGTATTAACTGCTGGATTAAGCGGAACCTTTAGTAATTTACTGATACCGCTTCAAATTGGAGCACGAGATATGGCTTCAGGTTTTATGAACATGATTTCATATTGGTTATTCTTTTTGTCGAGTATAATCATGGTTATTTCACTTTTTGTTGAAGCAGGTCCTGCTTCTGCTGGTTGGACAATTTATCCTCCATTAAGTGCTTTGCCTCAAGCTATTCCTGGATCTGGATTAGGTATGACTCTATGGTTGGTTTCTATGGCTATTTTCATTGCTTCTTCTTTAATGGGATCTTTGAATTATGTAGTTACAGTTATTAACTTGAGAACAAAAGGAATGTCGATGACAAGAATGCCTCTTACTATATGGGCTTTCTTTGTAACTGCAATTATTGGTATTGTATCTTTCCCTGTTTTATTATCTGCAGCGTTGTTATTGATTTTTGACAGAAGTTTCGGTACTTCATTCTTCTTGTCTGATATCTATATTGCTGGTGAAGTTTTACATTATCAAGGTGGTTCTCCAGTACTTTTCGAACATTTGTTTTGGTTCTTGGGTCACCCTGAAGTTTATATCGTAATCTTACCTGCATTGGGTATTACTTCTGAAATTATTGCTACAAACTCACGTAAACCAATCTTTGGTTACAGAGCGATGATTATGTCAATTATTGCAATTGCATTTTTATCTACAATTGTTTGGGGTCACCATATGTTTATTTCGGGTATGAATCCGTTCTTAGGATCTGTGTTTACCTTTACAACATTATTGATTGCAATACCATCTGCAGTAAAAGCTTTCAACTATATAACAACACTTTGGAAAGGAAATCTTCAAATGAATCCTGCTATGTTGTTTTCAATTGGTTTGGTTTCTACTTTCATCACTGGAGGTTTAACTGGAATCATCCTTGGAGACAGTACTTTGGATATTAATGTTCATGATACTTACTTTGTTGTAGCTCACTTCCACTTGGTAATGGGTATATCTGCACTTTACGGGATGTTTGCTGGTGTTTATCACTGGTTTCCAAAAATGTTTGGAAGAATGCTGAACAAAAATTTAGGATATGTTCACTTTTGGGTAACAGCAGTTTGTGCTTACGGAGTATTTTTCCCAATGCACTTTATTGGTTTAGCTGGTTTACCAAGACGTTATTATACAAACACTAACTTCCCATTATTTGATGATTTGCAAAACGTAAACGTATTAATTACAACTTTTGCTTTAGTTGGTGGAGCATTTCAATTAGTATTCTTATACAATTTCTTCTCTAGCATATTCTATGGTAAGAAAGCTGTTCAAAATCCATGGAAATCGAATACTTTGGAATGGACTACTCCAGTAGAACATATTCACGGTAACTGGCCAGGAGAAATTCCAGAAGTACACCGTTGGCCTTATGATTACAGTAATCCTGGACATGAAGAGGATTTTGTACCTCAAACGGTTCCAATGAAAGAAGGAGAAGTAGTTTTACATCACTAGAATTTCAAAAAATTATATAAATGCCTTTCATTAATGAGAGGCATTTTTTTATTACAATGATTACTTTTTTTATCTTTATCGAATGAACGAGAACTTAGATCCTACGAATAATAATTTTAGCCCTGAAGAACTTGATATTGAAAAAAGATTAAGGCCATTGTCTTTTGATGATTTTGCGGGTCAGGATCAGGTATTGGACAATCTTAAAGTTTTTGTCGCTGCCGCTAATCAGCGTAATGAAGCTTTGGATCATACGCTTTTTCATGGGCCTCCAGGTTTAGGTAAAACTACATTGGCTAATATTTTAGCAAATGAACTGGGAGTAGGAATCAAAATCACTTCTGGACCTGTTTTGGATAAACCAGGCGATTTAGCAGGACTGTTGACTAATCTGGAAGAACGTGATGTATTGTTTATTGATGAAATACATCGTTTAAGCCCGATTGTTGAGGAGTATTTATATTCTGCGATGGAGGATTTCAAGATTGATATCATGATTGAATCTGGACCAAATGCCAGAACTGTACAGATTAATTTAAATCCTTTTACACTAATCGGTGCAACCACCCGCTCTGGTCTTTTGACTGCTCCAATGCGTGCGCGTTTTGGAATTTCGTCAAGGCTGCAATATTATACAACAGAACTTTTGACCACTATTGTGGAACGCAGCTCCATGATTTTCAAAATGCCTATCACTATGGAAGCCGCTATCGAAATTGCAGGAAGAAGCAGGGGAACTCCTCGTATCGCAAATGCTTTATTGCGTCGTGTTCGTGATTTTGCCCAAATTAAAGGAAACGGAACCATCGACATTGAAATTGCCCGATATGCCTTAAAAGCACTGAATGTAGATGCCCATGGTCTGGATGAAATGGATAATAAAATTTTGAATACCATCATTGATAAATTCAAAGGGGGCCCTGTTGGTTTATCGACTTTGGCAACCGCAGTATCCGAAAGCAGTGAAACTATCGAAGAAGTTTATGAGCCATTTTTGATTCAGGAAGGTTTTATCATGCGAACACCCCGAGGACGTGAAGTGACTGAGAAAGCATATAAGCATTTAGGGAAAATAAAGGCCAATATTCAAGGCGGACTTTTTTAAAATTTATGATCAATTGCAATGAAAAAGAAATATAATTATCCTGAAAAGCTTTCAATAGTTAATTTCTTTTTAGATGCTGAAGGAATTCGTAAAAACCCAATTCCGTTTCATAAAAAATATTTTGACAAATTAGGAGATACTTTTTGTGTTAGGATTGGAAGAACAAAGCATTTGATATTATCAAGAGATAATGATATTGCCGAATATATATTGCAGAAAAATCATAAAAACTATTATAAGTCCAATATTCAAACGGTATATCTGTCAAAATATCTCGGAAAAGGTCTTTTAACATCTGATGGTGATTATTGGCTAAAGCAAAGGAGATTGATTCAGCCTACATTTCATAAACAAAAAATGAATCAATTGGTTGTCAATATGGAGCAGATTATAGCTTCGGAATTGAATGAATTAGTTGAAGAAAAACCAGTTGATATTTTTCCTGTAATGAGTCAATTGGCATATAATGTTGTTGCCAAATCATTATTTCATCTTTCTGCCTCACAAGAAAAATTAAATAGAATAAAATTTATTGTTGATGAAGTACAAAAGTTCTTAATTAAAGAAGTAAGGCTTCCTCACAAGGGATGGTGGTTTGCTTTAAGCGGGCAAACTAAAAAACATTCTCTATTGTCTATAGAAAACAACAGTATCATTCAAGATATTATTGAGGAAAGAGTGGCTTCAAATGTGCAGACCCATGATTTGTTGAATATGCTTCTTGAAACACGATATGAAGATACAGGTGGAGGAATGTCGGTAACTCAATTAATAGATGAAATTAAGATTCTTTTTGTTGCTGGTTATGAAACAACTGCAAATGCTTTAACTTTTACATTTTACCTTTTAGCAAAGCATCCCGATGTTCAGCAAAAAATATTTCAAGAGATTTCTGAAATTGAATCTCAAGCAATTGATACTGTAGGTCAACTTCAGAAAATGACTTATATTAATGCAGTTTTGAATGAGTCAATGCGTTTGTATCCTCCGGCATGGATTGTAGACAGACAAAATGTTGCAGATGATACGATTTCTTCTTATCATGTAAAAAAAGAAACGCTTATAGGTATTTCATTTTATGAATTGCATCGTAATCCTAAATATTGGAAAAACCCCGATGAATTTAATCCGGAACGATTTTTGGGAGAACAAAAAAAACATTCCATGCAGTATTTTTATCCATTTGGTACAGGTCCCAGAATGTGTATAGGTACTGGTTTTGCTGTTTATGAAATGTGTTTGACAATTTTTAAAATTGTGAAAAAATACGAAATAGAACCCGTTAGCGGAGAAGTCCGGTTTAATCCGCTAGTTACTTTAAAGCCTGTGGGTGTAGAAGTTTTATTTGCTAAAAGATGACAGTCAATTCCAAAGAAACATATTCAAGATTCATAAAGTCCGAAGCCAAACGCCTTGGTTTTTTATCTTGCGGTATATCAAAAGCTGGTTTTCTGGAACAGGAAGCACCACGTTTGGAAAACTGGCTGAATAAAAACTACAATGGGCAAATGTCCTATATGGAGAATCACTTTGATAAACGTTTGGATCCAACGTTACTGGTCGATGATGCCAAAAGTGTAGTCTCTCTTTTATTGAATTATTACCCTTCGGAATTTCAAAATCCTGATTCCTATAAAGTATCCAAATATGCTTATGGGCAGGATTATCATTTTGTCATAAAAGAGAAACTTAAAGAGCTTCTTTTTTCGATAGAGTCAACTATAGGTGCTGTTTCAGGACGAGCTTTTGTGGATTCTGCTCCTGTTTTGGACAAAGCTTGGGCTGCTAAAAGCGGTTTAGGATGGATTGGAAAAAACAGCAATTTACTAACTCAAAAAGTAGGTTCTTTTTATTTCATCGCCGAACTTATTATTGATCTTGATTTAGAGTATGATCATGCCGTTACCGATCATTGCGGTTCCTGTACTGCATGCCTTGATGCCTGTCCTACACAGGCAATTGTAGCTCCGTATGTTGTCGATGGAAGTAAATGCATTTCTTATTTTACTATAGAACTTAAAGAGAACATCCCGACTGAAATGAAAGGGAAATTTGATGATTGGGCTTTTGGATGTGATGTCTGCCAGGATGTTTGTCCTTGGAACCGTTTTTCAAAACCGCATAATGAACCTTTATTGGGTGCTAATCCGGAATTGCTTTCAATGTCCAAAAAGGATTGGATAGAAATTACCGAAGAAACTTTTAAAAAGGTTTTTAAAGATTCTCCTCTTAAAAGATCAAAATTCCATGGTTTAAAGAGAAATACCCTTTTTCTTGAATAATTAATTTTGCTGATATTTTTTTAATTACACATTTAGATTCTATTGAGAATAAAAATTTCATTATCGAAGATTAAATTTTAATTTTTTGGTTTTTGTATATCTTTTTTTTCTAAATTTAACTTTCTAAAATTTATCTATTATGACTGTAAATCAAATACTAAGAACAAAAGGGGCGGAGGTATATTCTATTGTTTCGACATTTACTGTATTCGAAGCTTTAAGGGTAATGGGTGAAAAAAACATAGGTGCAATTCTTGTAATTGACAATGGAGTTTTAAAAGGAATTTTATCGGAAAGGGATTATGCAAGAAAAATTGTTTTAAAAGATAAGTCCTCTAAAAAAACACCAGTGAGTGAAATCATGGAAAGTGAAGTAATAACTGTTAAGCCTTCTGATGATTTGGAATATTGTATGGGATTAATGAGCGGAAGAAGAATAAGACATTTACCAGTGATTGAAAATGATGTTATTATTGGACTTGTTTCTATCGGTGACGTTGTAAAAGCTATAATTGAAGTTCAAAAAGAAACAATCAAACATTTAGATTCATATATTTCACAGTAACAGTCAATTGAAGTTTTTATTAAATAGCTACATTAAGTGTAGCTATTTTTTTTAGTTATAAATTATCTCAAAATAAATAAAAGAATGTGATAAAAGCTTCTGTTTTGAAGCAAGAGGTTTATCTTTGTTACTTGATAAAAAATAAAAATGGACAATAATAGTAAAAGAAGTGAAGCGTTATTGTATCACGCTAAACCTACTCCAGGAAAAATACAAGTAGTCCCTACCAAAAAATATGCAACACAAAGAGATTTGTCTTTGGCTTACTCTCCAGGGGTTGCAGAACCGTGTTTGGAAATTGCTAAAGACATTAATAATGTTTATAAGTATACAGCAAAAGGAAACCTGGTAGCTGTAATCTCAAACGGGACAGCTGTTTTGGGACTTGGCAATATTGGACCGGAAGCATCAAAACCAGTAATGGAAGGAAAAGGACTTTTGTTCAAAATATTTTCGGACATTGATGTATTTGATATTGAAATTGGTACCGAAAATGTTGAAGAATTTATACAGACAGTAAAAAATATTGCACCAACATTTGGAGGTATTAATTTAGAGGATATTAAAGCTCCAGAGTCTTTTGAGATTGAACGCAGATTAGTAGAAGAACTCAATATTCCGGTAATGCATGATGATCAGCATGGCACTGCTATTATTTCTTCAGCAGCTTTGATTAATGCGTTAGAATTGGCTGATAAAAAAGCAGAAGATGTAAAAATGGTTGTGTCGGGTGCAGGTTCTGCAGCTATTGCTTGTGCTGATTTGTATGTTTTATTGGGAGTGAAGAAAGAGAATATTTTAATGTTCAACAGTAAAGGTCTTTTGACAAAAGATAATCCGGCTTTGTCTGATTTACAGTTAAACTATGCAATAGATGGTGCTTCTGTAAGTCTTGAAGAAGCATTAAAAGGAGCCGATATTTTCTTAGGATTGTCAACTGCAGATGTGATGTCTGCTGAAATGCTATTGTCAATGGCAGATAATCCGATTGTTTTTGCTATGGCTAATCCAAATCCTGAAATAGCTTATGATCTTGCTATTTCTACCCGTAAGGATGTAATTATGGCAACCGGGCGCTCGGATCATCCTAATCAGGTTAATAACGTGCTTGGATTCCCATACATTTTTAGAGGAGCACTGGATGTTCGTGCAACAAAGATAAATGAGGCTATGAAAATGGCTGCTGTAAAATCTCTTGCTGCGCTTGCAAAACAGAATGTTCCTGAACAGGTGAATATCGCTTATGGAGCTACAAAACTTGTTTTTGGCAGAGAATATATTATTCCAAAGCCATTTGATCCAAGGTTAATATCTGAGGTTGCTCCTGCAGTTGCAAAAGCGGCAATGGAATCTGGTGTTGCTTTGAATCCAATAACAGATTGGGATAAGTATAAGGAGGAATTATTGGAGCGTCTTGGAAACGACAATAAAATGATCCGTTTGATTACTAATAGAGCCAAAACAGATCCAAAAAGAATTGTTTTTGCAGAAGCAGAACAATTAGATGTTTTAAAAGCTGCTCAAATTGTTTATGAAGAGGGTATTGGTTTTCCTATTTTATTAGGAAATAAAGAAATTATATTAGAATTAAAAGAAGAGTTAGGTTTTGATGCTGATGTTCAAATTGTAGATCCAAAACTTGAGGAAGAACAAGAAAGAAGAACTAGATATGCAACTGCGTTATGGGAGTCTAGAAAAAGAAACGGTGTTTCACTGTATGATGCTCAAAAGTTCATGAGAGAACGTAACTATTTTGCTGCTATGATGGTAAATACCGGAGAGGCAGATGCGATGGTTTCTGGGCATTCCAGAAGTTATCCTTCAGTTGTTAAACCGTTGCTGCAGATTATAGGGAAGGCTCAGAATGTTTCGCTGGTAGCTACAACTAATATTATGATGACCAGCAGAGGGCCAATGTTTTTGTCGGATACTGCAATTAATGTAAATCCAACAGCGGAAGAATTGGCGAAAATTGCCGTTATGACTGCAAATACTGCCAAGATGTTTGGGGTTGAGCCTGTGATAGCGATGGTCTCTTATTCTAATTTTGGTTCTTCTGGGAATCCAAGTGCTTCAAAAGTAAAAGAAGCTGTGGCTTATTTACATGAGAACCACCCTGATATTATTGTAGATGGAGAACTTCAGGCCGATTTTGCATTGAATCCTGATATGTTATTGGCTAAATTTCCTTTTTCAAAATTGGCAGGAAAAAAAGTAAATACTTTGGTCTTTCCAAATCTTGAGTCAGCTAATATTACTTATAAATTGATGAAAGAATTAAATAAGAATGGATCAATTGGGCCAATTATGATGGGAATGAAACATCCAGTCCATGTTTTTCAATTGGGAGCCAGTGTTGAAGAAATGGTAAATATGGCTGCAATTGCAGTTATTGATGCCCAAGAAAAAAGCATGAGATTAAAAGGAAAATAGAAACAAATACCCAAAGATTAAAAATTTGAGATTTTAAGATTAAAAATGGCATGTGTTAGTTTATACCTAAAAGTATAGCCCGATATCTGCAGTACATTTGTCTTTTAATCTCAAATTTTATTATATTTGAAATAGATAATTTATTTTATGATAGCACATTTACAAGGAAAATTAGTAGAGAAAAACCCTACTGAAGTAGTGATTGATTGTAGCGGTGTCGGTTATCATGTAAATATTTCTTTGCACACTTACTCTTTATTGCCTAATACTGATTTTGTTAAGTTGTTTACCTATCTGCAGATAAAGGAGGACGCACATACTTTGTTTGGTTTTGTTGAAAAATCTGAAAGAGAAATTTTCAAAATGTTATTGTCAGTATCGGGTATTGGTGCTGGGATTGCCCGTACCATGCTTTCTTCTTTGGAACCCAAACAGATTATCAATGCAATTGCCTCAGGTGATGTGGTGACTATTCAAAAAATAAAAGGAATTGGCAGTAAAACAGCGCAAAGAGTAATCCTTGATTTAAAGGAGAAAGTGTTAAAATTGTATGATCTGGATGAAGTTTCTATGTCACAAAGCAATACTAATAAAGATGAAGCGTTATCTGCACTAGAAGTTCTTGGTTTTGTTAGGAAAACTTCTGAAAAAATCATTGAAAAAATCATCAAGGAAGATCCAGATGCTACTGTGGAAACAATAATTAAAAAAGCTTTAAAAAATTTATAAGAGGTCATTTACCAGCCTAATCGATATGCATAAAATCTACTTTTTTTTGCTGATATTTCTTTGTGGCTTTGTGTCTCAGGCTCAAGTGCAAGATGCTGTTCAGGATACTATAAAAAAAGGATATGAAGTGGGCGAGATTCAAATGGCAAATCCTCAAAGCATATTGTCTGCTTATACTTATGATCCAGTTACCAATACTTATGTTTATACTAATTCGGTAGACGATTTCAATATCAATTATCCTATTGTTTTAACTCCAGCGGAGTATGAAAAATTGAGGCTGAAAGAATCAATGAGCCAATATTTTAATCAAAAATTAGATGCTATTGATGGAAATAAAAAAGGAAGTGATGATGCTAAAAAAGATTTATTACCCAGATATTACATAAAATCTGGACTCTTTGAATCTATTTTCGGAAGTAATACTATTGATGTAAAACCTACAGGATCTATTGAAGTAGATTTAGGATTATTATATACCAAACAGGATAATCCCGCATTTTCACCTCGAAATCGAACCAACACTTCCTTTGATTTTAATCAGCGGATAAGTATGAGTCTGCTGGGGAAAGTAGGTACAAGACTTAATGTGAATGCTAATTTTGACACCCAATCCACATTTGCTTTTCAAAATTTGTTGAAATTGGAATACACTCCGGCAGATGATGATATTGTTCGAAAAATTGAGGTTGGGAATGTAAGCATGCCTTTGAATAGTACTTTAATTCAAGGAGCTCAAAGTTTATTTGGGGTAAAAACCGAATTGCAGTTTGGTAAAACTACGGTGACAGGCGTTTTTTCTGAACAAAAATCTCAAGCCAAAAGCGTTACTGCTCAAGGCGGCGGAACGATTCAGGAATTTGAAATGTATGGTTTAGATTATGACAATGACAGACACTTCTTCTTGTCTCAATACTTTAGAGATAAATATGATGCCTCTTTAAAAAGCTATCCCTTGATTAGTTCTAGGGTTCAAATCACGAGGCTGGAAGTTTGGGTTACCAATAAACAGAATAGGGTAAATACAACAAGTAATAATTTAAGAAATATTATTGCGCTGCAGGATTTGGGTGAGGCTCAATTAAGTGGTTTGCCTGACAATAAAGTAGTAGTATTAGACCCATCTACTGGGATGTTTGTAAAACCAATAGATTCTCCATCAGATAATAAAAATAACCTTTATGATCCCGCTTTAATTAAGACGAATTCAGGTTATCTAACTAATGATATTCGCGAAATCGTAACCGCAAGTTCTGGATTCTCACCATCAATAAATGTCAGTGAAGGACAGGATTATTCAAAGTTAGAAAACGCTAGAAAGTTATTGCCTAATGAGTATACTTTTCATCCACAGCTGGGATACATTTCTTTGCAGCAAAGATTAGGGAATGATGAGATTTTGGCGGTGGCTTATGAGTATTCTATTGGTGGCGAAGTATATCAAGTAGGGGAATTTGGAAATGATGGTGTTGAGGCAACTGTTGTTGGAGGTAATCAACCTTCAAATCAAACAGTTATTTCTCAAACTTTGATTTTGAAAATGTTAAAAAGCAGTTTGACAAATGTTACCAACCCGGTTTGGAATCTGATGATGAAAAATATTTATCAGATACAGGGAGCTTATCAGTTACAGCAGGAAGATTTTAGATTAAACATTTTATATAAAAATCCATCGGCATTAAATTATATAACACCAGTTACAGGCTCTACATTTCCGCCAAACCCAGATCCTGTAATTACGATAGATAACACTACTTTGTTAAAAGTCTTTGACGTAGATAAGCTAAATTATAATAATGATCCACAAGCTGGAGGAGACGGTTTTTTTGATTTTATTCCAGGTATGACCGTTGACAGTCAAAACGGAAGATTGATTTTTACAACTAAAGAACCTTTTGGGCAATTATTGTTTTCTAAATTGAGAACCGATAACCCTGCAGAGAATTATGAAGATGTGGCAACATATAATGAGAATCAAAAGAAATATGTGAATCCTTATATGTATAGTGTAACGCAAGCCAAAGCAATACAGTATCCTGAGCTGAATAAATTTCTTTTGCGCGGGAAGTATAAATCTGTTGCCAGTGATGGAATTCCTATTGGTGCTTTTAATGTTCCATTAGGTTCTGTAAGAGTAACGGCAGCAGGCAGAGTTCTTGTAGAGGGAGTAGATTATAGCGTTAATTATCAATTGGGAAAAGTTCAGATTCTTGATCCTTCATTACAGGCTTCGAGTACTCCAGTTGAAATTTCGTTAGAAAACAACTCCGTTTTTGGACAGCAGACCAGAAGGTTTTTTGGTGTGAATGTAGATCATTTAATTTCAGAGAATTTTATGGTTGGAGCAACTTTCTTGAATATGAAAGAGAAGCCGTTTACTCAAAAATCCAGCTATGGTCAAGAATCTGTTAATAATAGTATTTTTGGACTGCACGGAAATTATTCTTCTGAGATTCCATTTTTCACCCGTTTAGTTAATAAACTGCCTAATATTGATACCGATGCTCCTTCGTCAATTGCAGTAAGCGGTGAGTTTGCTTATTTGATGCCCAATGCATCTGATGGTGACAAGTTTCAAGGTGAATCTACTATATATGTTGATGATTTTGAAAGTTCTCAGTCGTCAATAGATTTACGTTCTCCATACGCTTGGACTTTATCTTCTACACCTGAAAAAAACGATAACAGCAGTTATGATTTTTTTCAAAGTTCAACAGGTATGGAGTATGGTTTCAAACGAGCCAAATTGTCTTGGTATTCTATAGATCCTGTTTTTTATACTTCAAAACCATCTGGAGTAACAAATGATGATTTGTCGCTAAATTCCACAAGAAGGGTTTATAGTGAAGAATTATATCCATTGACAGATATTGTTCAGGGGCAATCCTTAGTAGTGAATACGCTGGATATGAGTTACTATCCAAAAGACCGCGGTCCTTACAATAATTCATCGAGTGTTTCTGACAATCCCGATGAAAATTTTGGAGGAATTGTGAGATCATTAAGTTCTACAAATTTTGAACAAAGCAATGTAGAGTATATCCAGTTTTGGGTTATGGATCCTTATGTTGGTCAGGGAGCTACTCCAAAATCGAACATGGGGAAAATCTATTTTAATCTTGGTGAAATTTCAGAAGATGTTTTGAAAGATGACAGAAAAGTATATGAGAACGGCTTTGGTCCAGATCAGGTTATGGTGAATCCTCAGCCAACATGGGGTAACGCACCAGCTTCTCAGTCATTAATCTATGCTTTTGATAATAATGAAGGCAATCGTGCCAATCAGGATATTGGATTGGACGGACTCCCTTCGAGCCAGGAAGCAACGAAATACAACAATTATGCTGGAGAACCGGATCCTGCAGGAGATGATTATCTTTATTATTTAAATACTACGGGAAGCGTTTTGGATCGCTACAAAAATTACAATGGTGTTGAAGGCAATTCAAATGTAAATATTAGTTCTCCTAATAGAGGCTCTTCAACAATTCCAGATGTAGAAGATGTAAACAGGGACAATACGATGAACACTATAAATGCGTATTATGAATATAGCATAGACATCAAGCCGGATATGGAGGTGGGGCAAAATTATATTTCCGATGTGCGTAATACGTTAGTCGATTTACCAAACGGGGGTACTACAGAGTCAAGATGGATTCAGTTTAAAATTCCTATTTCTCAGCCTCAAAATGTTATCGGAAAAATTTCAGACTTTAGGTCTATCCGTTTTATGAGAATGTTTATGACCAATTTTACAGATCAGGTTACTTTGCGTTTTGGAGCTTTAGATTTAATGCGCGGAGAATGGAGACGCTATACAAATGCATTAGATTCTAATGATTTAAATGTTGATGATGATGCGACTATTTTTGAAACGGCTTCGGTTAATATCGAAGAAAACTCCAATAGATGCCCTATTAATTATATAAGTCCGCCAAGTGTTCAAAGAGAACAATTGTATAATAATAATACGGTAATCAATCAGGACGAGCAATCTTTATCAATGCGTATTTCCGGAGGAGGATTAGAACCTTTGGACGGTCGAGGTGCATTCAAAAATTTTAATATTGATATGCGTCAGTACAATAAACTGAAAATGTTTTTGCATGCGGAATCTTTGCCAAACGAAATAGAATTAAAGGACAATCAAATGGTTGCTTTTCTGCGTATTGGTGCCGATTATTCAGATGATTTTTATCAGATAGAAATTCCATTGAAGGTTACAGTAGCTCCTTCTTCCGGAGATAAAAACTGTCCACCGTTAAGTCCAGAGTTAGTTTGGCCGACGGATAATGAAATAGATTTGTCATTAAAATTATTGACGGATTTAAAATTGAAATCTTTAAAAATTGATAAGAGTACGCTTCCGGCGGATGGAATTTATTATTCTGATGATGATCCAGATGTCGAAGGAGGAGATGGTGATAGTAAATTACGCTTAGGGATAAAAGGGAATCCAAATTTAGGTTTGATCCGAAATATTATGCTTGGGCTTAAAAGTAACGAACCTCATGAGGATATAAAGGGTGAGGTTTGGTTTAATGAGCTTCGTCTGGCTGATATGGACAATAAAGGCGGAATCGCAGCTTTGTTAAATATCGATACTAATTTTGCAGATTTAGCAACAGTTTCATTTACAGGAAACATAAAAAACTTTGGTTTTGGAACAATTGAGCAAGGGCCAAATGAACGAAGCAGAGAAGATATTCAGCAGTATAATGTTGTAACCAATATTAATTTAGGAAGGTTTCTGCCTAAAAAATGGGGAGTTAATCTGCCGTTTAATTATTCGATAGGAGAGGAAATTATTACGCCGGAATATGATCCTTTTTATGAAGATATTAAGCTGAAACAAGTTTTAGACGATGCAGAAACTGATGCCGAAAGAAAAGCTAAACTGACTCAGGCGATTGATTATACTAAAAGAAAAAGCATTAACTTAATTGGTGTGCGTAAAGAGAGAAGCGCAGAGAAAAAACCGATGCCCTATGATGTGGAAAACTTTACTTTTTCGCAGTATTATAATGAAGTAGCCCGCCATGATTTTGAAGTAGAAAAAAATGTTGATCAGCAGTCCAGAACCACATTGGATTATGCTTTTGCTTTTCAGTCAAAGCCGGTTGAGCCTTTCCAAAAAACGAAGTTCATGAAGAAAAGCACTTATTGGAAATTTTTGAGTGATCTTAATTTTAACTATTTGCCTTCGAGTGTTACTTTTAGCACTAATGTAATCAGGCAGAATAATGAACAGCAATTTAGGCAGATTGAGGATATCGGAATTGGGTTTGAACCGTTGTTTAGAAGAAATTTTGGATTTAACTATCAATATGGATTTAATTTTAATCTGACTAAATCTTTAAAAATAAATTATACGGCAGCTTCTAGAAATTTAGTCAAAAATTATTTGGACGAATTTGATGAACCCATTGATAATGTAACTATTTGGGATGGTTATCTGGATACAGGAACAGCCAATTTTCATATGCAGCAGTTTATTTTAAATTATGAAATTCCGTTGAATAAGATTCCTGTTTTAGGCTTTATAAAAGCGAATTATTCTTACACAGGTGATTACAGCTGGCAAAAATCTTCTACGGCGTTAAGTGATGTCCCTATAGATGGTGTTGTTTATAACTTAGGGAATACGGTGCAAAATGCTAAGTCGAGTAATTTTAATGCGACCTTCAATATGGAGACCCTCTATAAATACATAGGGATTGGCAAAGGTGCGCCTACAAGTGCGCCTAAGCCTGTGGCGCCTCCAAAACCAGGAGAAAAGATTGTGAAAAAAGACCCTTTAAAAAAGATTAACCAGAATCAATTTGTCGAAGGATTAAAAGGGGTGCTTACAAGTATAAAAACCATCCAGCTGACATTTACAGAAAATCAGGGAACTGTCTTGCCAGGTTATACACCAAGTGTTGGCTTTTTTGGATCTTCGAAACCAACTTTAGGTTTTGTTTTTGGAAGCCAGAGTGATGTCCGTTATGAGGCTGCCAAAAAAGGCTGGTTAACTACTTATCCTGAGTTTAATCAAAATTACACAACCGTAAATAGTCAAATATTTAAAGGTTCGGCTAATTTAGAGATAATTCCAGATCTTAAAATTGATTTGTTAGCAGATCGTTCCTATTCTGAAAATTTTTCGGAACAATATGATGTTACAAATGGTATTTACAATCCACTGTCGCCATATACTTATGGAATATTCTCTATTTCAACAGTATTGATTGGGACTTCCTTTTCGACAAGTGATGAAGTTCGGTCTTCCGCTTTCGATAAGTTTAGAGAAAACAGGCTTACTGTTGCTAATAGGTTAGCTACGGAGAGAGGAATTGATATTACGAATCCAGCGAGTCTTGATTCCAAAGGATTTCCGCTCGGGTATTCGAGTTCAAGTCAGGCAGTTTTATTGCCTTCGTTTTTGGCAGCTTATTCAGGCAGTAGTGCTGATAAGGTTTCTTTTGATATTTTTAGAAATTTTCCAGTACCCAATTGGGCAATTAAATACAATGGATTAATGCGGTATGAATTTTTTAAGAAAACTTTTAAACGGTTTTCTTTACAGCAAAATTATAGAGCATCATATACGGTTAATTCTTTCAGGTCTAATTTTAATTATACTGATAATCCTAATGGACAAGATGACAGCGGTAATTTTTACAGCCCAACTATTATGTCTAATGTTACTTTGGTAGAACAGTTTAATCCTCTTGTGCGTGTTGATTTTGAATTGAAAAATTCGTTTAAACTGTTAACTCAGATCAATAAAGACAGAGCTTTGTCAATGAGTTTTGATAATAATTTACTAACCGAAGTGCATGGTGTTGAATATGTAGTGGGACTGGGATATAGAATAAAAGATGTGACTTTTTCTTCAAAACTGGCAGACAATCCAACGGGTGTTATAAAAAGCGACATTAATATAAAAGCCGATTTAACGTATAGAGATAGTCAAACCATTGTGCGTTATTTAGATTATGATAACAATCAATTGGGAGGCGGACAAAATATTTGGACATTGAATACTACTGCCGATTATTCTTTGAGTAAAAATTTGACGATAATATTTTATTATAATCACTCTTTTTCTAAACCGGTTATTTCGACTTCATTTCCTTTGACGAATATTAGATCAGGATTTACTTTCCGTTATAATTTCGGAAATTAATTTTTAAAATCTGAACCATTTTTGTACATAAGATTGTTACATTTGTGCAAAAAATAATTATTAATTATCAATTATAATTTTATGAGCATACCAGCAAATTTAAAGTACACAAAAGATCACGAATGGGTTAGTCTTGAAGGCGATATCGCTACTGTAGGAATTACACATTTTGCACAAAAAGAATTAGGTGATATTGTATATGTTGAGGTTGAAACATTAGATCAGACTTTAGATAAAGATGAAGTTTTTGGTACAGTTGAAGCTGTAAAGACGGTATCTGATTTATTTCTTCCATTATCTGGAGAAATTATTGCTTTCAATGATGCTTTGGAAAGTACTCCTGAAAGTGTAAATGCAGATCCTTATGGTGATGGATGGATGATCAAAATAAAAATTTCTAATCCTTCTGAAATAGAAGAACTGCTTTCGGATGAAGCATATAAAGAGCTTATTGGTGCCTAAATATATATTGTTTTTAATTGCTTTGTTTTGGGCAGGGATAATAACTTATTTCTGCTTGGTAACATCCAATGACTTGCCGATTGTAAATATTCCCAATATTGATAAATGTATTCATACGTTTTTTCATTTTGTATTTACGTTTGTGTGGTTTTTGTTTTTTAGGAGGCAATTAAAATTTAAATATAATTTGATACCATTATTGCTTTCGCTGTTGTTTTCGTTTGTGTTTGGAATGATCATCGAAATATTGCAGGAATTTTATACAACAACAAGGCATGCTGATGTTACGGATGTTCTGGCTAATTTAGCAGGTGCCGTATTGGCTTTTTTTTCAGTGCTCATTTGCAATAGAATCAATATATTAAATTCAATATTGAAAAATTAATTCCCACTTCGGTGGGTTTTTTGTTTCTATTAAGAGTTGTTTGATTACATTTCATTCTAATAATGTAATTTTGCCTTTTAATTTCTTAAATTTCGAAAATGGATATTAAAAATTATTTAGATTCCACCTATTTAAAAACAAATAGTGATGCCGGTTTAAGTGAAAACGAAAATGAAGCTGTGGCTCAGGGATTTATTCAGGAAGCCATAGACGAAGAATTTAAGCTTATAATGATTCGTCCTGACCGGGTTGCTTTGGCAAAAAAAATGATAGACGAAGCTAATTCAAGAGTTTTAATCGGAACTGTGATTGATTTTCCCGAAGGAACATCTTCTGTAGATAAAAAAATAGAGGAAGCTCGTGAATGCATTCAAAATGGTGCTGATGAGCTGGATTATGTTTGTAATTATGAAGCTTTTAAATCTGGAGAAATTGATTTGGTTAAAAGTGAAATTTTGAAAGGGACCCAGCTGGGACTTGATAATAATAAAGCCGTAAAATGGATTATTGAAGTGGCAACACTCAATGATGCACAAATTGCTGAACTAACCGCATTGATTAAAAATGTGGTTATTGCTAATTTTAAGCCTGAAGTGTATAGTTCAGTTTTTGTAAAATCATCAACGGGTTTTTATAAAACGGAGAATAATTTACCTAATGGTGCTACAGTTTCTTCTGTTAAAATTATGCTTGAAAACGCATCGCCTCTGCCTGTTAAAGCTGCTGGAGGAGTGAGAACTTATGATGAAGCTTTAGAAATGATTGTACTTGGAGTAAAACGTATTGGTACATCGGGTGCAAAAGCTATTGCGAACGGTGAAGAAACCTCTTCAAAATATTGATTTGACACAAAATAAAATGATTAAAAAAGCCCTAACTTTTCTTTTAATTTATTCAGCTTTTGCTGTAAATGCACAAACTCCAAATAATAAGACATCTGAAACTTTGGATGAACGGTTTCCTGTTTTTTTAAATTGTAAAAATTTAGAAGGAAAAGATTTGGAAAATTGCTTTTTTAACGAAGTACAGCAATTAGTTTATCATAATTTTAAAGTGCCTGAAAAATTAAAACAGAATCAATATAATGGTACTGTAAAAGTGCTTTTTGAAGTTAGTGATTCAGGGAAGTTTAAGGTGTTATTTGTAACTTCAAATAATGAAGAGCTAATTGCAGAAACAAAAAGGGTCTTTGGCGATTTTCCAATTATTGATCCGCCAACTTATAACGGCAATCCAACCTATTCGAAGTTTAATTTAAATTTTGCGGTTCCATTATTATCTCCTGAGGAAATTGCAGCAACAGCAAAAACCAAAAAGGAAAACATCAATATAAATCAAGGTTTGACAGAATTAGACAGTATTGTTTATAAACGTTTTGACAATCCTCAATTTACAAGTCATTTGAATATTCCTTTTTCACATAGTTATTATGCTGAATTTGATGAGGAATTAAATAAAGTTGGAAGTAATAATCATACGGCTTCAAAACCTTTTACTTATTCAGAGGTTGAGAAATATTATGATTTTCAAAAAGTCAACGCTGGTTTGATGAAGAATAAAACGAGCTGGTGGGGACGAAAAACGTGGAATGAAAATTTAGCCGAAATTCAAGGAGAAGACTATTGGTTTGCTTTAAATTTTTTATTTAATGTTCAAGGCGGTATTTCTAATCCGAGTAAAACGGATTACACTTATGTAAATACAAGGGCTCTTAATATAAAAGGAGGTTTGGGATCTCGTTTTAATTTCACCACCACTTTTTATGAGAGCCAAGGCCGTTTTGCTGATTATTATAATGCTTATGCTAATTCTATAAAGCCATCTGGTGGTAATCCTGCAATAATTCCAGGAATTGGTATTGCTAAACAGTTTGAAACAGATTCCTATGACTTTCCGTTAGCCGATGCTAATATTTCTTATAATGCGGCAAAGTTTTTGGATCTGCAGTTGGGTTATGGTAAAAATTTTATCGGTGACGGATATCGTTCTTTGTTTTTAAGTGATGGAGCCAGTCCGTATCCTTTTTTTAAAATTAATGCTAATTTTTGGAAAATTAAATATACCGTTGATTATGTGTGGCTTAAGGATGTGCGTCCAGAAGTTACAGTAGATAAAACATATGCTTCAAAATATTCGGTAAATCATTATTTGAGCTGGAATGTATCAAATAGGCTGAATTTAGGTTTTTTTGAATCTGTAGTTTGGACAAATACTAATGGAAGAGGATTTGATGCTAATTTTGTTAATCCAATTGTGTTTTATCGTGCTGTTGAGTTTTCTTCTTCTTCCAAAAGCGGTAATGCTCTTTTGGGATTGACTTCTAAATACAAATGGAATAATCAGGTGAATCTTTATGCGCAGCTTCTTATTGATGAGTTTTCTACTGGAGATATTTTTGCAGGAGAGGGAAGTTGGAAAAATAAATTAGGATATCAATTTGGGGTGAAATATTTTAAGGCTTTTAATGTTAATGATTTGACATTGCAGCTGGAGTTTAATCATGTGCGTCCTTATGTGTACTCTCATAGTGATCCAATTACGAATTATGCTCATAATAATCAGAGTTTGGGCCATCAATGGGGAGGAAATTTTCAGGAGTTGGTTTTGTTAGGATACTATAATAAAGACCGTTTTTATGCTAACACTAAGTTTACTGTTGGTACTCGCGGGTTTGATTTTGCTGATACAGGAGCTAAATCTAATTATGGGGGAAATATTTATAGAGACTATGATGATAATAGATATGCTGACACTGGCGTGAAAGTGGGGCAGGGAAATAAAACCAGTATTTTTATTGCCGATATTCAAGTAGGATATCTAGTTAATCCAGCTACTAATTTTAAATTTTTTGGTAATTTTTTGTTTAGAAATTTTGATCCAACAACAAATACTGCGACTGTTTTTAAAGAACAGACTACTTGGTTTACTGTTGGATTTAGATCGGATGTGTTTAATTGGTATTTTGATTATTAGTTTTCCATCGGTTAAATAATTTTGCTTTTTGAGTTTTCTTTAACTCTAAGTGGAATTTATTATTGCCAATTGTGCCGTAAAAACCGACTAAAAAAACAACTGTCATTGCAAATGTTTAATTGATAGGCGGTTTTTGAATCTAATTTGTATATTTGCAGCAGTTTTCAAAAAATACACCAATTTTATCTGCATTGAGTACAACATCAAACCCTACTTCGTTCAAATCTGTTTATATTGATTTTAAGGCAATTACAAAAGCTGGTTTAGCTCTTAGTGTTGTTTTTTCTTCAATTGCTGGATATGTTCTTGGTTTTAGCGATACGCATTCTTTTAGCTGGATGGTTTTATTGAAACTTGCTGTAGGCGGGTATTGTATGGTTGGAGCTTCCAATGCTTACAATCAGGTCATAGAAAAAGATTTAGATGCTTTGATGGATCGTACCAAAAATCGTCCTGTAGCATCTGGGAGAATGTCGCCTCGATTGGCACTGCTAGTAGCAAGTTTGCTTACGGCTTTGGGTGTAGCACTGCTCTATACGATAAATCCAAAATCGGCCATGTTTGGCGCAATTTCGATTTTTTTATATACAAGCATTTATACACCGCTTAAAACAGTAACACCGCTTTCGGTTTTTGTTGGTGCTTTTCCTGGGGCAATTCCTTTTATGTTAGGCTGGGTAGCAGCTACTAATGAGTTTGGAATAGAAGCAGGAACTTTGTTCTTGATTCAGTTTTTCTGGCAGTTCCCGCATTTTTGGGCAATCGGCTGGTTCTTGTATGAAGATTATGAAAAAGCAGGTTTCTTCATGCTGCCTACCGGGAAGAAAGACAAAGGAACTTCACTTCAGATCATTTTATACAGCGTTTGGTTAATTATTGCGTCACTGTTGCCAGCTTTAGGATACACAGGGCGTTTATTTCTTTCTCCTGTTGCTGCGCTTTTAGTTTTGCTTCTTGGACTTTGGGTGCTGTTTTATGCCGTACGTCTGTATCAGATAAAAACAGCAAAAGCAGCGCGGACATTGATGTTAGTGAGTGTTTCGTACATAACATTATTACAATTAGTATATATAGTAGATAAATTTTTAAGATAATTATGGAAACGACAATGACAGCCGAAGATTATAAATCAAGAACGGCAAGATCGTATAAACTGATTTTACTGTTCGCTATGGTGAGCATGACAATGATGTTTGCAGGTCTCACGAGTGCCTATGTGGTAAGTCAGTCAAGAGCAGACTGGCTGAAGGATTTTCAATTACCTTCTGCTTTTTATTTTAGTACTATTGCTATTTTAGGATGCAGTATTACTTTTCACATGGCTAAAAAAGCAATTCAAAAGGATGATCAAAGCAAGACTACTTTGCTGCTTTTGACTACACTGGTTTTAGGGATTTCTTTTATAGTACTGCAGTTTGTCGGTTTTGGACAAATAGTAGAAAATGGGTATTATTTCACAGGAAGTGCAAGTTCTATAACTACTACATTTTTGTACATTGTAGTAATTATGCATTTGCTGCACTTGGCAGGAGGTATGATATCATTGCTGATTATTATTTATAATCATTTTAAACAAAAATATAATTCAACACAAACTCTTGGAATAGAACTAGGTGCAATGTATTGGCACTTTCTTGATTTCTTATGGGTTTATTTATTTTTATTTTTATATTTCTTTAAATAAGAAAAAAACGTAAATTTGGGAACTTTTTAACGAATAACTTTTATGGGAGCGACAGTTACAACTGCAAATAATGAAAAAACTTGGGGTGGCGGAAATGAGCCAATGGGAGCCAGTTATGGTAAATTGATGATGTGGTTTTTTATCGTATCAGATGCCTTAACATTCTCTGGATTTTTAGCTGCTTACGGGTTTTCTAGATTTAAATTTATTGAAACTTGGCCTTTGGCTGATGAGGTGTTTACACACTTTCCATTTTTACATGGTGTTTCTGCACCTATGTATTATGTGGCATTAATGACTTTTATTTTGATTTTTTCTTCTGTAACAATGGTTTTGGCTGTTGATGCAGGTCATCAGATGAAAAAGGATAAAGTAGCCCTTTATATGTTTTTAACAATTATTGGAGGTCTTATTTTCGTTGGTTCTCAAGCTTGGGAATGGAAAAACTTTATCAAAGGAGAGTATGGTGCTGTTGAAACAACAGGAGGCAGTTTACTGCAGTTTGTCGATAAAGAAGGACACCGTGTTGCTTTGGCAGATTTCGCTGCTACACTTCCAGTTGAAAGAGAGCAGTTAAGCAGAGATAAAGGAAAATGGTTCATGTCAGAATCTTCTATTCCGACCTATACAGTTGCTGAGGTTCAAGCTGGTTTCAAAGCACATCCTGAAGTTTTAGTGAGAATTGAAACTATCAATAAGGAAAAGAAAAAAGTTGTTCTTACCAGAGAAGAATCTCTTTTACGCTTAGATCAGGCTAAATTGGTTGTTGAAGGAGCTAACTTAACTCACAATGAATATGGAAGCAAGCTTTTTGCTGATTTCTTTTTCTTTATTACTGGTTTTCACGGATTTCACGTATTTTCAGGTATAGTTATCAATATCATCATCTTTTTTAATGTTCTATTGGGAACTTATGAAAAGAGAGGAAGTTACGAAATGGTTGAAAAAGTGGGACTGTACTGGCACTTTGTTGATTTAGTTTGGGTATTTGTATTCACATTCTTCTATTTAGTTTAATTTTAGATTTAATTTATTATGTCACACGAACATGTTTCTAACACAAAAAGAATTTGGACTGTTTTTGGTCTTCTGTCTTTAATCACAACTGTTGAAGTTGCTTTTGGTATCGTCAGACCAGATGCTTTATATATGAACAATTTTTTAACAATGAACTTGTTAAACTGGCTGTTTATCATATTAACATTAGTTAAAGCTTATTATATTGTATGGGCATTCATGCATATGGAAGGAGAAAAAAGCTCATTGAAAAATGCAGTTGTTTGGCCTTTAATATTTCTAGTTTGCTATTTACTTTTTATTCTTTTGACTGAGGGAGATTATGTATTTGAGGTTTTTAGAAATTCTACTATAAAATGGAATTTTTAGCAAGATATTAATTCAATATAAAAGGTGTCCGTCTTTGCGGATGCCTTTTTTTATTTTAATACAATAAATTTTATAATAGTTAAATGAAAAAAAATATTGTTCTTTTTGTGCTTTTTGTACTGCCTATTGTAGCTTATCTGTTTTTTGCTTCGGGGGTTAACAGCTTTACAAAACTACCTGTAATTACTCAAAAGATTTCTGATTTTGGACAATGGAAATCCTTAAATGGAGAAAAAGTAACTTTGAATAATAAAATCACAATTCTTGGTTTTTCGGGTACTGAAATTCTTAAAAACAGAGGAAATTATTTCAATTTAAATGAAAAAATTTACCAACGCTATCACGATTTTAAAGACCTGCAGTTTGTTGTTCTTGCGCCTTTAGGAACCGAAGAGGATGTAAAAGCGGTACTAAGCGCTTTGGGTACTTTTACAGATGTGAGCAATTGGCACTTTGTTTTTGCCAAACCTGATGAAATTAAATTGTTTTACAGTCATTTAAAACTAAAAGGAAGTCTGAATACTGATTTGGGAACTCCTAATGTTTATATTGTAGACAAAGAAAGAAACTTAAGAGGCAGAAAAGAAGAGAAAGACTATAAAGAAGGCTACAGTACTTTTCATCCAGCCGAATTAAGTAATGAAATGCTTGACGATTTTAAGATTATTCTTTATGAATATCGAGCAGCTTTAAAAAAGAATCATAACGCAACAAAAAGATTAGATGTTAAAAAATAAATCTTACATAGGAATTTCTTTTATCATTTTGATTTTTGGAATATATGCTGTTCCAAAAATTGTTGATAGAGTGCAAAATAACGGTATTGTTCAAGGAGATCGTTTGGATAAAGTAAATAGTGCTGTCCAAGTAAATAAAAAACTGGAAACGATAGGAGCTGCTCCAAAATTTGAACTTGTAAATCAGGACAACGTAAAAATTACAAATGAGTTTTATAAAGGAAAAGTTTATGTTTTAGAATTTTTCTTTGCTACCTGTCCATCGATCTGTCCTAAAATGAATGCTAATATGGTAACGCTTCAGAATGCTTTTTTTGGAAATCCAAATTTTGGAATTGTTTCCATTACAATAGATCCGGCACATGATACTCCAGCTGTTTTAAAAGAGCATGCTGAATTGCTGGGTGTTAAATCGGCTAATTGGAATTTCCTGACAGGAGAGAAAGAGTACATTTATAATTTATCAAATAAAGGTTTCAATATTTATGTTGGTGAAAATAGTAAAGTACAGGGCGGTTTTGAACATTCTGGACTTTTTGCTTTGATTGACAAGAATGGCAACATCAGATGCAGAAAAGATGAATACGGAAATCCTATTTTGTATTATGATGGTTTAGAGAAAAAAGGAGTTAGAGAAATTCAGCAGGATATTCAGGCTTTGCTGAAAGAATAAATAAAAATAAGATTAGCAAATAATGGAAAATAATACTGTAGAACAAAAATATAATAAATGGATTGTGCTGTTATCAATTGCAATTCCTGTTGTAGTAGCTGTTCTTTTTAAAGTGAAGTTAAAAGATTTTGGATTTGATGTTGAACCATTAACGTTTTTGCCTCCTATTTATGCAACGATAAATGGTATAACTGCAATACTTTTGGTTTTGGGAGTTATTGCGATTAAAAAAGGTAATAGAAAACGTCATGAGCTGTTAATGAAGATGGCTATTGGATGTTCTGTCGCTTTTTTGGCAATGTATGTGGCTTATCATATGACTGCTGATTCCACCAAATACGGTGGTGAAGGGGGTTTGAAATATGTGTATTTCTTTATTCTGTTAACACATATTGTTTTATCAATTGCAATAATTCCATTAGTTTTAATCACTTATGTTCGTGCTTTAGCTGAGAAATTTGATAAGCATAAAAAAATTGCAAAAATTACTTTTCCAATTTGGTTATACGTTGCAGTAACTGGAGTAATTGTGTACTTAATGATTTCGCCTTATTATGTTTAAAAAAGTAAATAACAAGATTCTAGATTCCAAAATAAAGACTGTCTTTTTTGGAATTTGTTTTTTCTTTATTGGGATTTCATCCTATGCACAATGCGCCATGTGTCGCGCCGCTTTGTCTGGTGACGAAAATAAAGCTAAAGCGGCGGCTGTAAATGATGGAATAGTATATCTTATGGTGATTCCTTATGTACTTGTTGGGGCACTGGGATATTACGTTTATAGAATGAAAAAGAAGAAACAGTAGGGTTATTACAATATCAAAAATCAATTGCAATTTCAATAAAAAAAGTCGGTGTCTAATATTATTATTCGACACCGACTTTTTTATTACTGCCAACTAAAAACTGAAAACTGCGTACTTTATTTCAGTCCGTCAACCGAAACTTTAATTGCTCCGTTAACTTTTATAAAAGCAATAATTGCCTGATTCGTTAATTCAATTTTTTCAAACTGAATGTCATCCATTTTTCCGTTAACGAAAACACCAGGCATTGGAGAATAGTTTTTTAAGTAAGCTGCCATGCTTTGTTTGGCTTCATCTAAATTTTGCTTGATAGAATAACGGCAGCTTTCCTGCATTTTCTTCAGAATAATTCCTTGAGCCAGCCAGTTTGCAGTTTTCATCAGTCTGCTTTTGGTGTCCAAAACATAATCCAGTTTGTCAAAATAGATTTCCTTGGTAGTGTCATTGTATTGAGGAATTCCGTTCAGATAAATAGTTCCGTTCACGGCTCCCAAAAGATCTAAAGCGATTACTATTTTGCCGTCTTTGTGCCAAATAACGACATTTTGCACTTTTACTTTTTTACTGCCTGAGCCAAATTCCTGCCCAACAAAATTTGCAGTCATTACTTTCGAAGCTTCTTGATAAGTAGACACCGCTGCAATATTTGCTGCTATCTGTTCTGGAATTTTATCAACTGCTTTTAGTACAATTTTATTGGCATCAAATTTTGATTCTGGCTTTTTGCCAATTAAGGTTTCCATATTGCATTTCATTCCCATATTGAGTAAAAAGGAATCATTTTTAAGCTTGGCATTAGTAGAATACACTTCTAAAGGAACAATTCTAAGCCAGCTTTTGTATTCCTGACTCATTTCAAAGGGTGTACTTATTTTTGAAATTGCATCAATAACATTTGGCTTGAAATCCATGGATTCTTCAATAGCTGTATCAATGCTTTTTTCGATTTTGGATTTAAAAAGACTTACAGCAGGATTTATTAGGTAGGTAACCGGCATATTTTTTCCAAAAACAGTCATTGTCGGGCTCTCTACCCAATCCAGAGATTTTAAATTTGTTTTAGAGCTTAATTTCCAATTGTTTAAATTTACACTGCTTAATAGCGTGATTACTCCGTTTAGATTGAATTCCTGATTTTTGTATAAATCAACCCCCATGGTTTTTGTTCCTATTCGGTATTTTACCCAAACTTTTAGAGGTAAAACAGTTCTTATTTTTTCGCCTTCTTTTCCATGGTCATTGACAATAGTGATTGGAGCCTGTTTCCATACTTTAATTTCAATATTGTCATCTTCTATTCTGTTGTCTTCATAGATTAAGCCGTTTAATAAGGTATTGGTTTGGTTTTCAATGTCTTTCAGTTTTATATTAACTGGCAGGTTGATGAACGAGGGAGTGCTTGTGTATGTTAATGGTACGGCGTCGTCTGGTTCGGGTTTTAAAGCTTCAATTTTTTGAGATGTTGAAGAACAGCCTGTTGTTACTGCTATAATTGATGTGAAAATAATTAGATATAAAAAAGATTTTAGCATTTGTTCTGTTTTTTGTTGGCAAATGTAACCAAACAAATATATTTTTTAAATACAGCTGTAACATTTTTGTCGGAAATAAGTCTTATGTATTGAATTGATAAGCAGATTGTTTTTTTCTGTTGTTAATTTTTTTTAGAAGATACTATTATTGTTTTTAAAATATATGCAATCATGATTGAAATTAAAGACTTACATAAATCATACAAAATGGGACATACAGAATTGCATGTTCTAAAAGGAATTAATTTCAATATTGAAGAAGGTGAATTGGTTGCTATTATGGGGTCATCAGGTTCAGGAAAATCTACACTGCTGAATATTTTAGGAATATTGGATGAGGCTGATTCCGGACTTTATACTTTGGATAAAGTGCCTATCAAAAAATTAAATGAAACTCTTGCTTCAAAATACCGAAACCAATTTCTTGGTTTTGTTTTTCAGTCTTTCAACTTGATTAATTATAAAAGTGCATTGGATAATGTGGCTTTGCCTTTGTATTATCAAGGTGTAAAAAGGAAAGAACGCAATGCTATTGCTATGAAATATCTTGAAAAAGTAGGTTTGGCTTCGCATTCGCACCATTTGCCAAGTGAACTTTCCGGAGGGCAAAAACAGCGTGTGGCAATTGCAAGAGCTTTGGCTTCAAATCCAAAAGTGCTATTGGCCGATGAGCCTACGGGAGCTTTAGATACATTGACTTCATATGAAGTAATGGAGCTGATACAAGGAATTAATGATGAAGGAAAGACTATTCTGATAGTAACACATGAGCCGGATATTGCCGCTATGTGCAAAAGAAATGTAGTCCTAAAAGACGGATTAATCATCGATGATAAAATGGTAGAACAAGTTAGAGCTTCTTCTTATGTTTAATATAGAACGCTGGCAGGAAATATTTGAGGCTATCGCCAAAAATAAGCTGAGAACTTTCCTCACAGGAGTATCTGTGGCATCGGGTATCTTTATTTTGGTCATTCTTCTAGGTGTTGGTAAAGGTCTGCAAAACGGAATCGAAAAACAATTTGAAAGAGATGCAGCTGGTGTAATTGAGGTTTGGGCAGGTGCAACGACGAAAGCTTACAAGGGATTAAATCCTGGAAGAGAAATACAGTTTAGAAATAGTGATTTTGATCTTGCAGTCCAAAAATACGGAGACCAATTGGATAAAAATGGAGCTACTGCTACTGGCTGGGGAATCACCGTAAGTTATGGAAAGGAATCAGGTAATTATCAATACAGAGGTGTTAATACAGACGGTATGGAGATAGAAAATGTATCAGTTATAGAAGGCAGGTATATTAATGCAAATGATTTGAAAAACAATGTAAAAGTGGCTGTGATTGGACAAAAAGTCAAATTAGATTTGTTTAAAGAAAAAAATCCTATAGGCGAACAAATTACTGTGGCGAATATCAATTTTAAAGTAGTTGGTGTGTTTACTGATCCAGGAGGGGAGAGAGAAGAAAGTAGAGTATTTGTACCTTTAAGTACAGCACAGCAGGTTTTTGGATTAGGAGATAAAATAAGTTATATGGCTTATACTATGAAAAAGAAAGACACTTATGAAGAAGCTGTTGCTGATTCCGAACAATTCAAAAATGATTATGGAAAATTATTGAGAAGTAAAAATGGCGCTGCTCCTGATGATGAAAGCGCTGTTGGAATTTTTAATTCTGTTAAAGAAGCCAAGAAGTTTTATGATTTGAACCTTTATATCCGATTGTTCTTCTGGTGGGTTGGAATTTGTACTATTATTGCTGGTGTTGTTGGAGTCAGTAATATTATGATGATTATTGTAAAAGAACGAACCAAGGAAATTGGTATTCGAAAAGCACTTGGAGCTTCACCAATCTCAATTATTGGAATGATTTTGCATGAATCTATTTTTATTACCACTATTTCTGGATTCATTGGATTATTAACAGGATTAGCTCTTTTAGAATTGGTTGGTCCCCATGCGCAAAGCGAGTATTTTCAGAATCCGCAGGTAGATTTTACAGTAGCGACTTCAACCTTAATTGTATTGGTAGTAGCAGGTGCTTTGGCTGGATTTGTTCCTGCTTACAGAGCGGCCAAAATTAGACCGATTGTAGCACTTAGAGACGAATAATTATGTTTAATAGAGAAAATTGGAACGAGATTATAGAGGCATTGACCGCAAATACCTTCAGAACGCTGCTTACAGCTTTTGGAGTGTTTTGGGGAATATTTATTTTGGTAATTTTATTAGCTGCATCAAATGGACTTGAAAATGGTATCAGAAAAGGATTTGACGGTATTGCTACTAATACCATGTTTATGTGGACACAGACTACATCAAAACCTTATAAAGGATTGCCTAAAACCAGAAGATATGATTTTAAAAATAGTGATGTAGATGCTTTAAAGCAAAAATTCCCTGATTTATTATACGTGTCTCCGCGTAACCAGCTAGGAGATTTTAATGGCGTGAGTAATGTTGTCAGAGGAACAAAAACTGGAGCTTATACAATTTATGGCGATTATCCGGAATTAATAAAGCAAGAGCAGATGGATATTGTAAAAGGACGTTTTGTAAATCAGCAGGACATTCTTTTGAAACGTAAAGTTACAGTGATAGGGCAGGGCGTCATTAATGAATTATATAAGAATGCCGAGGAAGTAATGGGGACTTACATAAAAATAAATGGAGTCAACTTTATGGTGGTTGGTGTATATAAGTCAAAAGGACAAAATAATGGTAATGCAGAATCGGCTCAAAAAAATATATTTATTCCGTTTACTACATTTCAGCAGGCTTTTAATTTTGGAGATAAAGTAGGCTGGATGGCACTTACGGCCAAAGATGAAGCTTCAATTACTGAACTTAGACCTGGGATTTTGGCATTCATTCGAGAAAGACATTATATTCATCCGGACGATGAGAGAGCTGTAGGTAATTTTGATTTATTTGCAGAGTTTCAAAAAGTGCAGGATCTGTTTATGGTACTTAAATTCATCGCCTATTTTGTTGGAACGTTAGTGCTGCTGTCAGGTATTATTGGAATTTCAAATATTATGCTGATTGTGGTAAAGGAGCGTACCAAAGAAATAGGAATCAGAAGAGCATTAGGAGCTACTCCGGGAGCAATACGATCCCAGATTTTATTGGAAGCTATCTTTCTGACAATAATTGCAGGTATGTTTGGTATTGCCGTAGCTACTGGTTTAATAGCTGTTTTGAATTTAATTTTATCTTCAATGCCATCCGAGGGGATGATGTTTGTTAATCCGAGTGTAGATTTAGTAGTCGTTTTTATAGCCTTATTAATATTAGTTGGTTCAGGATTGTTAGCTGGATTTATTCCTGCACAAACTGCCATAAATGTTAAACCTGTAGAAGCATTGCGAACAGAATAAAAAAATCAGTCAAAAAATAATAATCGAATAAAAAATTTATAAAATGAAAAAAGGAGTAACCATAACCATATTGATTTTAATTGCAATAGTTTTTTTCGGGGCGCTGTATTATTTATATGCCAAAAACCAAGAATCTCCTATCGTTTTTGAAACCGATAAAGTAGAAGTAAAAACAATTGTAAAAAGCACTCTTGCCACAGGAAATATTGTTCCGGATGAAGAAGTTCTAATCAAGCCAAATATTTCCGGAATTATAGAACATGTTTATATAAAAGCAGGTGAATCTGTCAAAGCGGGCGATATGATTGCCAAAATTAGAGTGGTTGCCAATGTCTCAAGTTTGAGCAACTCTCAAAATCAGGTAAAAACAGCAAAAATTGAATTGGATAACCAAGAAAAATTATACCAAAGACAAAAAACCTTGTTTGATAAAGGAGTGATTTCTGCCAACGATTTTGATGCTGCACAATTGGCTTATAGTCAAGCCAAGCAGAACTATTATGCGTCAACGCAAGGATTTGATATCGTAAAAACAGGAACGGCTTCCGGATTGGGAAATTATGCGAATACTTTAATTCGTTCAACTGTAAACGGAATGGTACTGGATGTTCCAGTTAAAGTTGGAAACCAAGTTATTGAAAGTAATAATTTTAATGAAGGAACTACTATTGCAAGTGTTGCAGATGTTGGAAGAATGATATTTGTTGGTAAAGTAGACGAATCCGAAGTGGGAAAAATAAAATTAAATATGCCTATTGAAATAACTGTCGGCGCTATTGAAAATAAAAAATTCACAGCTGTTTTGACAGATATTGCACCAAAAGGAAAAACTGAAAATGGAGCTATTCAATTTGAAATTAAAGCTACACTTACCAACAGAGATAATACATTCATTAGAGCAGGATTAAGTGCTAATGCATCAATTATCCTTGAGAAAGCTGATAAAGTGCAGGCGTTAAAAGAATCATTAGTTCAATTTGATAAAAAAACACTAAAACCTTATGTTGAAGTTCAGACTGGTCCGCAAAAGTTTGAAAGAAAAGATATCACTCTGGGAGTGAGCGATGGTATTTATGTTGAAGTAAAAAGCGGAATTAAAGCTTCGGATAAAATTAAAGTCTGGAATCAAGGTTTGAAAACAGAAGAAGCAAAACCAAACTAATCGCTGATAAAAGTTTTTGATAAACAAATTAAGTTCAATATATACAGTCTGTTTGCTGTGTTTTTATTCTATAACAAATGAAAAAAATAAATTATATAAGTATCGCTTTTGTCTTCCTGATTGGTCTTTCGGCACAAGCGCAAACCAAGGCATGGACTTTGGAAGAATGTGTGAGATATGCCATAAAAAATAACATTTCGATAAAAAATACAGAGCTGGATACAATTACAGCCAATATTGATAAGAGAGATGCTTTTGGGAATTTTTTGCCAAGTGCTAATTTAAATGCCAATCATTCTTGGAATATTGGTTTGAATCAGGATATTACCACTGGACTTTTAAGGAATCAGACTACTCAACAAACGAGTGTTGGAGCTAATGTTGGTGTTGATGTCTATAAAGGACTGCAAAATCAGAACATCATGCGAAGAGCTAAACTTTCGATAGTTGCTTCTAAGTATAGATTAGTAAAAATGCAGGAAGACATTGCATTGAATGTTGCCAATGCTTTTTTACAGGTGCTTTTTAACAAGGAAAATCTAAAAGTGCAGCAAGAACAATTAGCCATTAATGAAAAACAATACACCCGTTCTGAAGAATTGGTTAAAGCAGGTTCAATTCCACGTGGTGATTTATTGGATGTAAAAGCTACCGTGGCTACCAATAAACAAAATGTTATCAATGCAGAGAATTCTTTGTTGATTTCAAAATTGAGTTTAGCACAATTGCTTCAGTTAAAAGAATTTTGGGATTTTGATGTAATTGATGATACCAATATTAATGACGAAAACAATATTATGTCGGTTAAACCTATTGATATTTATGCCAAAGCAAAAGAAAGCAGAACAGAGCTGAAAATTGCCCAAGCGAATTTAGAAATTGCAGAGAAAGATGTTGCAATTGCAAAAGGAAGTTACCAGCCAACTTTGACTGCTTATTATGGTTTTAACAGCCGTGTTTCATATGCGGATGCTTATGATGCACAAACGGGTCAAATCGGGCCAGCGAAGCCTCCGTTAGAGCAATTGAATGATAACAAAGGTCAAAATTTTGGACTACAATTGAATGTTCCTGTTTTTAATGGATGGTCTGTTAGAAATAATGTAGACCGAAATAAAGTTAATTTAGAAAAGTCCAAAATTGCATTAGAGAAAGAAGACTTAGATTTGCAAAGAAATGTTTATACCGCTTTTACCGATGCAAAAGGAGCTATGAATGCTCATGAATCTGCTATTGTAGCATTAGAAAACAGAGAGGAAGCTTATAATTATTCAAAAGAAAAATACGCTGTGGGCTTGATGAATTCTTTCGATTTTAATCAATCGCAAACTTTGCTAACCAATGCACAATCTGAAGTAATAAGAACCAAATACGATTATATCTTTAAAATAAAAATTTTAGAATTTTATTTTGGAATTCCAATCGATCAAATCATGAAAAAATAGCACCATGTCAAAAAAAACAATTTACATATTATTAGGAGCAGCAGTAGTAATTATTGGATTATTAATAGGTCTTTCAAAGTCTGGAGTAATAGGGAATAAAGACAAGGGCAAAGAGATAGAAATTGCTAATGCAGAAACTGGAACAATAATTGAAACTGTTTCGGCTACCGGTAAAATTCAGCCCGAAATTGAGGTGAAGATTGCTTCGATGGTTTCTGGTGAGATTATTGATCTGCCTATCAAAGAAGGACAAGTTGTAAAAAAAGGAGATTTGCTGGTTAAGATAAATCCTGATTTATATACTTCTGGATTGAACAGAAGTGTGGCTAATCTGTCAGGTTCTAAAGCGGGTTTAAGCCAGTCTGATGCATCGTTTAATGAGGCTAAGGCAAATTACGAAAGAAATAAAACATTGTTTGAGAAAGGAATTATTTCCAAGTCAGATTGGGATAAAGCTGTTTCTTCTTTTGAAGTTGCAAAAGCGAACAAACAATCGGCATATTATAATGTACAAAGTGCATCGGCTACTGTGAATGAAGCTAAAGATAACTTAGGCAGAACCGTGATTTATGCTCCTGCAGACGGTACAATTTCAGTTTTAAATGTTGAACTTGGCGAAAGAGTTTTAGGAACACAGCAAATGGCTGGTACCGAACTTTTGAGAGTTGCCAACTTAAACAACATGGAAGTTGAAGTTGATGTTAATGAAAATGACATTGTGAAAATAAAAGTTGGCGATCTTGCCAATGTTGAAGTAGATGCTTATTTGAAAAAACAGTTTAAAGGTGTTGTTACAAGTATTTCTAATTCTGCAAGTACGGCTTTAACAGCAGATCAAGTAACTAATTTTAAAGTAAAAGTTAGAATTCTGAAAGATTCATATAAAGATTTGATTGCTGGGAAACCAGTTACATATTCACCATTTCGCCCAGGAATGACCGCTACAGTAGATGTCATTACTACTACAAGAACAAATGTTGTTAAAGTGCCAATAAGTTCTGTTGTTGTGAAATCTGATACAACTGCGGTTAAAATTGGTCAAGTTGAAGACCCAGGATCTGATGTAAAAAAAGCAGCTCCTAAAAGTGATAAAAAACTGGAATGTGTTTTTGTAAAAGTGGGTGATAAAGCCAAAATAAGAATCATAAAAACAGGAATTCAAGATGATACCAACATTGAAGTGTTATCAGGTCTTAAAAAAGGAGAAGTGGTAATTACTGGTCCTTATACTACAGTTTCAAAAGATTTGAATTCAGGGGATAAGGTATTTGTTCCTTCTGAAGCGGAGAAGAAAAAATAGTTTTGAACTGATTCTGTTTTTCTTTTCAAACAAAATAAAGCACGTCTTGAAGTTTTCAGGACGTGTTTCTTTTTTATAAAGGATTTTTCAAAATTCGGTGTAAATTTGCAATCGCAATAAGTTTTAGAATTTTAAATCTAAAATCAAGAATCACCAATCTAAAATCAGAAAAAGTGTCTTATATACTCAATATTGAAACGGCTACCAAAAATTGTTCTGTTGCTTTAGCAAAAGATGGAAAAACTGTACTGTGCAAAGAAATTGCCGAAGAAGGCTATTCTCATGCAGAACGATTACATGTTTTTATCGAAGAAATTATAAGTGAAGCAGGTATTCAATTAAAAGATTTAGATGCGGTTGCCGTAAGTCAGGGACCAGGTTCTTATACAGGATTACGGATTGGAGTTTCTGCAGCTAAAGGCTTGTGTTATGCGCTGAATATTCCATTGATTGCAGTCGATACGCTTCAGGCATTGGCTTCAAAAGCCAAGGTAGCTGACGGATTGATTGTTCCAATGATTGATGCCCGCAGGATGGAAGTCTATAGTGCAGTTTTTTCGGCTGGATTAGATAAAAAGAGAGAGATTATGGCTGAAATTATTGACGAAAATTCTTTTGAAGACTTTACAGATAAACTTTATTTTGTTGGAGACTGTAATGAGAAATGCAAAACTGTTTTGACAAAAGACAATTTTGTTTTTTTGGATGAAATTAAATATCCGTCCGCTAATGAGATGAGTGCTTTGAGTTTTGATAAATACAAAAAAAGCGACACTGTTGATGTCGCCTATTTTGAACCTTATTATTTGAAAGACTTTTTGATTACAACTGCAAAAAAATAGTCTGTATTGTTAATTGTTATTTTTTGATTTCTCCGTTACATATGGCTGAAAAATAATTCCTGCGGTATCAAAGGCTAATTTGCAGTTTTCTAAAGTATCTGATACTACCAAACCAAAGTCTTCGTTTTTTGCCCAAGGTCTTACCGCCAGCTGTACAGAATTGTCGGTTATATTCTTTACAGAGACTTCTGCTTCGGGTGAAGTGAGTACTTTAGGGTTGTTTTTTAGAACTGCTGTGATGATGTCTTTCGCTTCTTTTAAATTGGTTTCATAAGAAATAGATATCGTTAAATCGGCTCTGCGGGATCCCTGCATCGAATAGTTTATAATCGTTCCGTTGGATAGAGCGCCATTCGGGACAAAAATTGTTTGATTATTTGAGGTGATTAATTTGGTTACAAAAATTTGAATTTCTTGTACTGTAGCCAAAACGCCTTGTGCTTCAATTGTATCACCTACTTTAAAAGGCTTGAACAGGATAATAAGCATTCCTCCAGCAAAATTGGATAGTGAACCTTGTAGAGATAAACCAACTGCAAGTCCCATTGCACCTAAAATGGCAACAAATGAAGAGGTTTCTATTCCTAAATTTGAAATGAAAGTAACAAAAAGTAATACCCTTAATGCCCATAACAAGATATCGGCAAGAAACTTGGTTAGCGTAGGGTCTAATTCTCTTTTGACCATTATTTTTCGAATAATCCTATTGATGATTCGAATAGCATAAAGACCAACGAATAAAACAATAAAAGCCGAAATAACTTTTGGAGAATATTCTATAAGTTTTGTGATGAAAATATCGGCGTAAGTAGCAATGTAATTTGGATCTAAAGTCATTTTTTAATTCATAAAAAACCTTCTCGATGGAGAAGGTTTTGAGTTGAACTGCAAAATTACTAATTTAATATTTTTTAAAAAAGACAATTTTGCGTCTTCTTTTATGTAAAGAAGTGTTTAAACTTCCGTAGTACCAGAATCGTCTTTTTTAGATTTTTTATTTTCTGTGAGATTATCAATAACTTCGGAACTTTTTGTTTTTGCTTCATCTAATAGCGATTCTGCTTTTTCAATATAAGGAGTAGCTGCTTCTTTTACTTTAGCCACAGCATCTTCTACAAAGGTCTCGGCTTTCTCTATATGAGGAGTTGCAGTTTCTTTGATTTTATCAGCGGTTTCCTCTACAAAAGCTTCTGCTTTTTCCAAATAAGGCTGAGCGTTTGTTTTGGTTTCTTCAATAGCTGTTTCTGCGTGTTCAATTAGTTCGGCTGCGGTTTCTTTGGCTGAGCCAAATAGATTCTTAAAAAATGATGACACTCCCATAGTTTTATAGATTTGGTTAAAAAATCAAAATTAAGTTTTTTTATTTAAATAACTGAAAACGTGTTATTTATTATTTTATTTAAAGAGATAATTTGCGACCTTTTTATTAAGGTCTGCCTGTCTTTCGTTAAGCCAAAAAATAAAGCATAAAAAAAGCGTCTCAATTCTGAAACGCTTTAAAAATTTGTTTTTTTATTAAAAAAACCGATTTCAATGAATTAATAATTAAACAGCTTCTACCTTAATTCCTTCGTCATTCAGCATGCTTTTCAGCATATTTTCGATACCGCTTTTTAAAGTAAAAGTAGATGACGGACATCCATTGCATGCTCCCTGCATAATCACCTTTACGGTTTTTGTAGCATCATCATATGAATCAAAAAGAATGTTTCCTCCATCTGCAGCAACGGCTGGTTTTACATATTCTTCTAAGATATTGATGATTTTTTGAGATGTTTCATCAAGGGAATCAAATGATTCATCTTTTGCTTTTTCGTCTTTAACAATGGTTTGAATTAAAGTTTCGTCAAGAACAGTTCCGCCGTTTTCAATAAATTGTTTTATGAATGTTCTTAATTCTAATGTGATGTCCTGCCATTCATTAATGTCGTATTTTGTAACCGAAATATAATTTTCGTCAATAAATATTTCTTTTACATACGGAAATTTGAATAGTTCGGTTGCCAATGGTGATGCTGCGCTCTGGTCGATGTTTTTAAATTCTACAGCATTTTTGGTTATCATTTTATTGACAACAAATTTTAGCGCCGCAGGATTTGGAGTCGATTCTCCATAAACGGTGATTGCTTGTTTTTTTGCCTTGTTCTCATCTGGAATAATTATAAGTCCGCCTTTGTCAACATAAGCTTCAATTTGTTCTGCAACTGCTTCTTTTACATCGTCCCATTCTACGATACTGAATCTTTCGACAGCTATAAAATTCCCTGAAATGTAGACTGTTTTTACAAATGGTAAATAGAAAAGCTGCTGTGCCAGCGGAGAGGATTTGGCCTCATCTATGTTTTTAAATTCAAAGCTTTCATTTTGAGTGATAAAGTCCTGAAATTCAAATTTTATTATAGTTGGGTTTTGTGTGTCTTTTATGGTAACTTTAGTCATGAGTTTTGTTATTTTTTGCAAATTTACTAAAGTTATTTTCCACGATTAACTATATTTGATTTTTTAATGAATAAATTAACAAAAGTTTTTTCCTGCATAATTAATTTTATAAACCATATCATAAATGTATACTAGAATCAGGTTAGTAATTGTTCTCTTTTTTATCAGTTTAAGTACTTTTTCGCAGGAAGGAATACCAGTATATTCAGATTATTTATCAGATAATTATTATTTGATTTTCCCATCAATGGCGGGAGCTTCAAATTGCAGTAAATTAAGACTTACAGCAAGAAAACAATGGTTTGATCAGGAAAATGCGCCTGCTCTTCAAACTTTGAGCTATAATGGTAAAGTGGGAGAGAGATCGGGAGTAGGAGCTATACTTTTTAATGACGTAAACGGATACCATTCTCAGTTTGGCTTCAAGGCTACTTATGCGCATCACATTATGTTTTCCAGAGATGAAGTCGATTTGAATCAGCTGTCTTTTGGAGTGAATGTGGGTGTTAATCAAAGCCAGTTAGACGAAACGGATTTTCAGAATTCTGGCGAATATGATCCGGCTTTAGGAAATATACAACAGAATGCTTCCTATTTTAATTTAGATATTGGAGCATCCTATAATCTTTTTGATTTTAGTTTGAATGCGGTTGTGAAAAATGTTTTAGAAACACGCCAGACTCTTTATTCAGAATATGAAAGCGATAATTTGAGGAAATTTATTATTAGCGGGGGGTATGTTTTTGGGAATCCTGATGAGGTTTTATGGGAGCCTTCTTTACTGTATCAGTATGTGGATAAAACCAAAGAGAGTGCATTGGATATGAATTTAAAAGTCTACAAAAGTATAGAAATGGGACAATTATGGGGCGGTTTGTCTTATAGGAAAAGTTTTGATGGTGCCCAATTCACAAACGGAAGCGGGACAAATAGCCAGAAACTGCAGTATATTACTCTTGTTGCAGGGTTTAATTATAAAAACTTTATGTTTGCTTACACTTATACACATTTGTTAGGAGAAATACAGTATGGAAATTCAGGATTTCACCAGCTTACTTTAGGGTTTAACTTTTTATGCAGACCTAAAAAATACGAATGTAACTGTCCTGCAGTTAATTAATTATAATTTTTACAATGATAATAAAATCTGTAAACGGAAAATCACCAGCGATACCCGAAGATTGTTATGTGGCCGAAAATGCTACAATTGTAGGCGATGTTGCTTTTGGTACTGAATGCAGTGTTTGGTTTAATGCTGTGATTCGTGGCGATGTAAATTTTATCACTATAGGCAATAAGGTTAATATTCAGGACGGAGCAATTGTTCACTGCACTTATCAAAAGCATCCTACTATTATAGGCAATAATGTTTCAGTTGGACATAATGCTATTGTTCATGGCTGTACGATTCATGACAATGTATTAGTTGGAATGGGAGCCATAATCATGGATAATTGTGTTGTGGGAAGCAATTCAATTGTCGCTGCAGGAGCTGTAGTTACCCAAAACACTATAATAGAATCGGGTTCTATTTATGCTGGAGTCCCTGCCAAAAAAGTTAAGGATATTGATCAATCCAATTTTGCCGGAGAGATTGAGCGTATATCCAATAATTATGTGATGTATTCGAGCTGGTTTAAAGAGTAAATCCAATTACTTTAATCAAATATTTATTTTTTCAAAGAAAGCAGTTTTGTAGCTTTCGCTGATGGGAATTCTTTTTTCGGCAATCAGCACTTTATTTTTTTGGATGGATTTTACATGTTTAATATTGATAATATAGGAACGATGAATCCTCGAAAAACCTTTGGGAGATAATAAATTTTCCAGTTTTATTAAACTTATCAGGGTTAATGTGTATTTATTATCAGTAGTGTATATTTTGACGTAGTCTTTTAATCCTTCAATGAATAAAATATCAGAAAAATTAAGTTTTACATTCTCATATTCTGCGCGGACGAACATAAAATCATGTTCAATTTCTGGAGCATTTACTGTTTGATTTGGTGTCGGAAGACTTTTTGGCACAAAAATCTGCTGGGCACGCATTACTGCTTTTAAAAACCGGTTAAAAGGAATTGGCTTTACTAAATAATCTACAGCTCCAAGATTAAAGCCTTCGACGGCATAATTTGAATATGCGGTTGTAAATATGATTAATGGTTTTTTCTCGATAGCATTGATAAAATCAATTCCGGAAAAATGTGGCATTTCGATGTCTAAAAAAATTAAATCAATCTCAGACTGATTAATTATGGATATTGCATCAATGGCATTAGTAAATGTAGTCACCAGTTCTAGCGAATCTACTCTGCCAACAAATTCTACCAATAAGTCTACTGCTAATGGCTCGTCGTCTATAATAACACATTTCATATTCTTTAATTATGATGTTGGTACAAAAGTATTTCTTTGTGACTGCATTTGGTCTAACTGCAAAACCAAATGAGCAGTAAATTTTGAATCTGTCGATCTTAGTTCTAGCTTGTGTGTGTTTGGATAAAGCAAAGTAAGTCTGTTTTTGATGTTTGCCAATCCAATTCCTGAATTTTCAGGGTCTTTTTTGTTGTTCTCGATTTTATTTTCAATCCAAAAAGAGAATACATTTTCTTCAAGTGTTATTACAATTTTTACATAAGCAGTTCCTTTATAGTCAGTTCCATATTTGAATGCATTTTCTATAAATGAAATCAGCAGCATGGGTTCTATATATCTGTCTTTGGTATTGCCATGTATGTTTATAGAGATGTTTTCAATATTATTAAGTCTTAATTTTTGTAATTCGATATAGTTTTTAATGTAGTCAATTTCCTTTTCGAGCAAAACATATTTGTTATCAGTTTCATAAAGCATATATCGCATCATTTCAGATAAAGTAACAATAGCATCTGGAACGAGATCAGATTTTTTATGTGCTAAGGAGTAAATGCTGTTTAGCGAATTGAATAAAAAATGAGGATTTGTCTGTGTTCTCAAATAGTTTAATTCTGTTGCCGTTCTTTGGCTTTCTGCAATGAGTTTATTTTGCTGGTCATCATATAATTCAGATAGCGTTTTGATGATGGTACTGATGGCAATGATTAATACATAAAAGACAGATGGCACCATTTTAAAGAAAAACGACTGATCTCTCTTGGGCATTCTGTGATTGATGTTTTCATTATAAGGAATTCGAGGAAAATTCCCTCTGTTTTGGAATCTGATTTCTCTAAATTCCGGCATGAAAAATTCGTGTCTGATAAACATGAAAATTATTATCAGAATCAGTAAGATGCTTATATAATAGGCATATTTCTTTTGTAAAAGAAAATGAGTTACCAGATAAGTATAATTAAGATAAAAAAGAATTATTCCAGTTATCCATTGAATATAAAAATCAGTACTGATGCGAAATGGACTTTCGTAAAACTGAATAAGGGATATGCCAATAAAAAAACACCAAATGATAATATGAATCAGTATTTTATTGGAGCCGTTATTTTTTATTGACGAGAAGTTCATTTACATTTTTATTTTTAATAAAATTAAATCATTTTTGGTAATAGTCGGTGAATTATCAGCGTTCAATTTTTGGAGTACCAATTGTCCCACGGCCATAGCTTCTTTTTCAGTTTTGAAACTTTTAAATTCACTGATTACAGGTATAATAGTTTGCTTAATGATTGTTTTATCATTGTTTTTAATTACATAACCCCAGCCATTAGCTGTTTTAATGGATTGAATTTTTAAGTCTTGTTCTTTTCTGCAGAAAATAAACAAGACTAATCCAATCATAAATATAATCAGGCTTAAATTTAATATATATGACAAATTCTTCTGGATTTTTTTCCAGAAGAATTTGCTGTTGCTTTTATTAATTGTCATCGTCATTTTGTTCCTCATTTGGTTTAAATTCCCATACGTCATCAAAATAGGAAGTTCCCGATTTTCCTAAGGCGATAAAACCTCTTTCGCCATTTATGGTAATTCCTATGGCATCTGATCTTCCTGATCCTTCTAAAGCTGTTTTAGAAGTCCAAATGTCTGTGTTAGGGTTGTATTCCCAGATTGTATTTCCGCTTGATCCACAGGCAATATAACCCAAACCATTTATGGTAAAACTGGACGCGTTGGCTCTTACAATGGAGTAGGTTTCATGATCGCTCTCATCATCATCTAAATCTCTTTTTCTGGTCCACACATCTGTATTTGGATCAAATGCCCAAAAATCGACTTGATTGACACCGCTGTTTATTCCAGTTCCTAAATAGGCAATATCCTTAATCACAAATACAGTGGCATTTCTTCTTTTGTTACCGCTAAAACCATTTACCTGTGTCCAGGTATTGTCTGTGTCATTGTATTGGTAAAAATCTTTTAGATAATTTCCATCGTATCCTGTTCCCAAAAAAGCTTTGCCTCCCACTTGAAAACCTACGGCACTGTAACGGGCTGTTCCTGCAAAATCTGCTTTTTGAGACCAAGTATTTGTATCTGGACTGTATTGGTAAAAGTCTTTTAATTTATTGGTTCCGTCATAACCAAGGCCAACATATCCTTTTCCGTTTAATTCAAAACCGCTTCCAGAACTTCTGGCGATACCTGTGAAATCTGCTTTTTGTTCCCAATAATCGCCCTCAGAATTGTAAGCCCATAAATCTTTTAGGTACTCATCTCCTGTATAACCGGTAGTTACATAAGCGAAAGTGCCAATGACAAAACTCGTTGCACTTGATCGGGCTGGACCGTCAAATGCCGATTTTTTTATCCAGTTACCTAGTGTGTCATCATCGTCATCATCATTATTGCATCCAATGAAAATTAAGCTGATAAGTAATGTGGTAATAAATATACCTTTTTGTAAATGTTTCATAATGTGCATGTGTTTATTAAAGTTTGTATTTGATGCTAATGGAAAAGATGCTTCCATTTTTTAAGGTCTGATTTATTTCTGCTGTTTTATTTTCATCCGAAAATTTGAATTCTTTATTGCCAGAATACCCCCCATTGAAATTAACAAACCAAGAGGTGTCAATGTTTCTTTCGTATTGTAATGTGGTTTCCATTTGGGAAAAGCCAACTTTAGTTATAATACTTTTATCATCTGCAGTAATGGAAGGATTCAGATTGTAAATGCTTCCGCTAAAGTCATTGCTAAGTCTGAATTTATCACGGATAGAACTTGAATAAGAAAGTTCAGAATTTGGGAATCCTAATTTTAAATAGGCTTTCTCGCTGAATTGATGATTGATTGCGAAAGTTGGAAGTATCTGCGGTTTTCCAAAAATGGTCATTCTTTTTATTCCCAAATCTATACTGCTGTTTTTGTTTACGATTTGATTAATCTCTATTCCTCCCAAAATAGTTACATCAGCAATACTGATTGTATTTTGAAAATTAACAGTCGGTTCGAAGGTTAAATTCAATTTTGTGTTTTTAGAAAACGGATGTGAAAACTCAAAAGCATTGCTAAAACTGTTAAAATGAGTGTTGCCGTAATTTGAGTTATAATCTGCTAACAGATAAGTTTCTATTTCATCAGTAATTGTTGTGCTTTTATATTTAAATGTATTTGTCAATTTATTGGCAGTACTGATGTCTTTAAAGAATTGCATTCCAATTTCAGTTTGTTTTATAGAACCGTTATCTATTGGTTCTGTTTTAGTATTAAATTCAAAAGCGTATCCATTTTGTGCATAAACACTAAATAGCGGGATTAGAATCAGTATCGCAGTAAAGTTGTGTATTCTCATTATTTAATTATTGGTTCAAAAGTAGCTGTGTTGTTAATTAATAAAAAAGAATATATATGCACTGCCTGTTTTCATAGACAAACTGGCTATTACTCCTGCTGAATCTCTTTTTGAAACTGAATAGCAGAATGTAGACTGTTTTTTTGCTTTTATAGACAGATTGATCCAAGTGGTATATGTTATTAGGACTGCTGGACTGCGGACTTATATATTTGCCCAAAAAAATAGGTATGTACAAGTTTTTGTTTTTAATTTTTTCAGGACTGCTGATTATTTCCTGCGATTCTGATGTTGATGCAGGAGAGTTTGTTGTTGGGTCAGATTATTTAGCTCTTAAGAATAAAGTGATTTTGATAGACACACTTACTGTGGATGTTTCAACCGTAAGGCTGGACTCTTTAGTTACTTCAGGAGGAAGCAGAATATTGGTTGGGGATTATGATGATCCTCTTTTTGGTAAGGTAAAATCAGACAGTTATTTTCAGGTTTCTACATCTTCTTATAATCTCTACAGTCAAAATTCTGATACAGATGCAACAGGATATGTTTTTGATTCAATTGCAATGATTATGCGATATGACGATTACTATTATGCAGATACCACAAAGGTTCAGACTCTAAGTATTCATCGGGTATTGAAGAATTTTAAGCCCAATGTAAATGATGCCAGTTTTTATAATAATTCGAGTTTAGCATATGATGATACCAGTTTGGGGACTATAGCATATAAGCCAAAGCCATTAGGAAGGGACAGTATTAATATAAAAATGGACAATCAGTTCGGTATAGAGCTTTTTAACAAGTTTAAGAATAATGAAATCGAAAACGCAACAGATTTTACAGATTATTTAAAGGGTTTTGTATTAAAATCGTCTTCCGCTTCATCTTCCAGTGTAATAGGTTTTAACTTGTCCAGCGTACTTCGTTTGTATTATTCAAAAGGAAAAGGAGATACTGGAGATGATTATGCAATGGATTTTACAATTTCTGATACCAATAAACAATTCAATGCAGTTTCATCTGACAGAACGGGAACTTTAATTCAAGACTTACCACTTTCCAAAATGAGTTTGTCCAGTGTTTATACCGGCAATAAAGGGTTTATTCAATCGGGGGCAGGGATAGCCTGCAGGGTAGATTTTCCAAGCATTAAGCAATTAAAATATCTCGCAGAAAAAGGAGCCATAGTTGATGCAAAGCTGATAATCAAGCCCGTTAAAAATTCGTATTCTGACCTATTTCCATTGCCCGAAAATCTAAGTGTTTATGTAGTCGATAAATTAAACCGGTATAAATCAACATTGACAAATTCTGAAGGTGAAACTGTGGTTGCTACCCTCAGTCAAACAGCTGATGAATTTGATGAAAATGTTGCTTACGAATTTCCTCTGGCTTCTTTTCTGCAAAAAGAAATGCTCAAAGAATCAGATTCTAAAAGCGGTCTGCTTTTCACCTTTACCGATTTGTCAAAAATTGTAGACAGGGTTGTTTTAGGTGATCAAACCGAAAAGGAGAGCAAAATGAAATTACAAATTTATTATATAACATATTAAATGAAAACAAGTTTCCAGTTTTTGGTTTTAGTGTTTTTTTCTTCCTTTTGGTCTTATTCACAAAGTATTGCTACATCGCCTTATTCTCTTTATGGATTAGGAAGTTTGTACGAATCCAATTTTGGATTGACAGCAGGTTTAGGTACTGCCGGAATAGCGCTTCCGTCTGATGATTTCATCAATAATAAAAATCCAGCTTCTTTAGTTAATATTCCTGCCAATAATTTCTTTTTTGAGATTGGCGGTACTGGAATCCAATCCTCTTTTGAAGATAATATCAAAAAAGAAAACCGGAATAATTTTCAGTTTTCTCATTTTGCTTTTGCTTTTCCAATTAATAAAAAATCAGCTTTTAGTTTAGCGATGATGCCTTATTCAAGCTCTTCTTTTAAAATATCAGGATTGAAAATCCCAATAATAGACGGCAATAATGAATACTATTATTTGGATGTAATAGGGACTGGCGGACTGAATAATTTAGATTTGTCGTATGCCTATAAATTGAGCGATAAATTATCTTTAGGTTTTTCTGCTTCAGTTCTTTTTGGAAATACTACAGATGAGCGTACTTATACCATTGGTAACTCGATTACAAGTATAGATAAAAAAGTTAATTATAACGGCATTCGGCCTAGTTTAAGTTCGCAATTCAAAATGAGTCCATCGCTGATTTTTGGATTGAATGTAAAATCTCCAACCCATGTAAATGCAGCCAAAATTCAATCAGTGACTGTTTTAAATTCTTCTGGCACTTCTTCATTGGAGACCGATGAACGATCAGATACGGATGATTTTTATCTGCCTTTAAATATCGGGCTTGGTGTCAATAAATCATTTAAGAATAAATTGAGTGTGACTTTTGATTATGAAAAAAGTTTTTGGGATGCTACCAAGCAATCAGATTTGTATGGTGATTTTGCTGATCAGGAAAAGTTTTCATTTGGGTTTTCATACCAAAAAACAAAAACATCACGAAATTATTTTGATAGAATAAAATATGCCGCTGGTATGCATTATGATACAGGCTATCTAGAAGTGGACAGCAAAAAAATAATGGATAAAAATTTTTCTATTGGAGCATCTCTGCCTTTGGATCATTTATCCTCTGCTTTATTTATTTCGTATACTTATGGGAGTAAAGGGCAGATAACTAATTCATTAATTCAGGAGAATTATCATAAATTGACATTGAATCTTAATTTAGACGGCGTTTGGTTTGTTCGAAGAAAAATGGAATAGTTTAAAAATTCTTTTCTTCTACGGTATATTTATTCTCTAAGATTTCGCTTAAAACTTTTGGATTGGTATTGGTGTAAAAAATGGGATTTCTATTTTGAGTATTTGAAAAACCTGTTTTTTCTCTAAGTATATTTTGCGTTTGCTTTGCCACTGCCTCACCCGAATCAATAATATGAATATGTTCAGGAAGAATTTTTTTTATCTGCGGAATTAAATAGGGGTAATGACTGCAGCCCAATACTAAGTAATCAATATTTGCTTCAATCATGGGAGTGAGGTAGGAATGCAGTAATTCAGTCATTTCAGGAGAATCAATTTTGCCGTCTTCAATTAATTGAACTAAGCCATGACCTATCTGTTCGATGATTTTGGTATCTTGAAACTTCTCGGTTGTTTTATTAAAAAGTTCACTGTTAAGCGTTCCTTTAGTAGCCAATATTCCTATTGTCTGAGTTTTAGAGTTTGTTGCAGCGGGCTTTATTGCGGGTTCTATGCCAATAAACGGAATGCTGTATTTTGCTCTTAACTCCTGAATAGCGTTTGTTGTTGCAGTATTACAGGCTACGACAATTAATTTACATCCCATTTCAATCAATAAATCCGCATTTTTCATGCTTAACGCAATGATTTCATTTTTTGATTTCTGTCCGTAAGGAGCATTCTTGCTGTCTGCGAGATAAATAGTTTGTTCGTTAGGCAGTAATTCATGAATGGCTTTCCAAATAGAGGTTCCTCCAATTCCAGAGTCAAAAACACCAATAGGGCTGTCGTTTGTCATGGTTTTAAGTTTAAACTAGAGTGTTTTTATTTTATGAGTACTTTTTTCTTTAGTAACCGCTACTATTCAAAGTAAGGTTTCTAAGTTTAAATATACTATATTTTATAGCGTAAAAAAAAACTGCTCACTCTAAATTATTTTTAGAATGAGCAGTTTTTAAATATTTTGTTTAGATTAAAAACCTAAATCTTTTTTTACGTCAACAGTAATGTTTGTTCCGTCAGCAAGTAAAAGAGTAGAACTGTCAAGTACATATTGAAATCCTTTTGCTTTACCAACTTTTGAAATAGAAGCTTTTACTTTTTCCATAATTGGTTTCATGATTTCAGATTCTTTATTTTGTAATTCTTTTTGAGCATTGTCTCTAAAGTCTACGATTCTTTTTTGCATATCCTGAACTTCTTTTTGACGTTCTTGATTTACAGCTTCAGTAACAGTTGCAGATTCAGCTTCATATTTTTTTAATTTTGCCTGGTATTCATCTACCATTTTTTTGTAGTCAGTATCATAAGTTGTACCTAGCGTTTGTAATTGCTTTTGAGCATCTAATATGGCCGGCATTTTCCCCATAATATCAGCCACATCAACATGAGCCACTTTAGTTTGAGCGTTTGAAATTTGTGTAGCTCCTATAAATAGTATTGCAGCAATTAGTAAAGTTTTGAATTGTTTCATTGTGTTAAAAATATTTAGTAATTAATTAGTATTTATGTTTTTTTTACTTCATTCGTTTTTTTAAGCGCTTCTTTCTCTTGTATTTCTTTTAATCTTTTTTCTTCGAGTGCTTTTTTGTTAGCTTCTCTTTCTTCTAAGATTTTTTTTCTTTTTTCCTCTAAGGCTTTTTTGCGTTCCTCTTGGGCGCTTGGCTTAACCTCTTCGGTCGCTGTTTTAGCTGTTTCTGAATTTACAGAAGGTGTTGCTGTTTTTGTTTCTGTGGTCGATGGTGCAACAACTGTGCCATTTTTTTTAGCTTCCCTTTCAGCTAACAGCTGTTTTCTTTTTTCCTCGTATTTTTTTTTAGCCTCTTCTTGAGCTGCTTTTTTATCGGCAACTAATTTCTCTCGTGTAGCTTGTTTGTCTAATAAAGCTTTTTCTCTTGCCGCCAGTTCAGGATTTTCATCTATTGCATCCTCTTTTTCTTCTTTAGCCTGTTCTTCTTTTAACTGTTTCTTAGTTAATTGTTCTCTTTTTTCGGTGCGGTTTAATACTCGAATTACCTGATCACTGATGTCAAATCTTTTTGCGGCAAAAAGTATAGTCAGGTGCGAAGATTTATCAAATATGAAATCGTATTTCTTAGCTTCAGCAATATCCTGCACAGCCGTAAAAACTTGATCTTGAATAGGTTTTACTAAACCTGCTTTTTGTATTATCAGATCACCATTTGGTCCAAATCTTTTTTGCTGGTAATCTAATTTTTCAGTTTCAAGAAATTTTATTTCCGTTTCTCTTTCTTCTATCAATTCGGCCGTCAATAAAGGTTTTTCAGCTTTTAAAGCTTCAGTTAGTTTATTGATTTCTATTTTTTTTGCTTCAATTTCCTGCTTCCATTTCTGGGCTTTTTGTTCCAGCTGTGCTTTGGCTTCGGTATAGTTTGGTACATTTTCTAATATGTATTCCATATCAATGTAACCTACTTTATTTCCTTTGGTTTGTGCGTTAATTGTCGTTGAAACAATCGCGGATAAAATTATAAATAAAAATTCTTTTCTCATAATTTTTAATTTTAGAAATTTCAAACCAAATTTTCTTAAAACTGTTGTCCTATTATGAAATGCGTTTGCCATCCACTAGGTTTTATAGCTCCAGGAACTGCGTCATATCCATAACCAAAATCAATACCTAATAACCCGAATGCAGGCATGAATACTCTTAATCCAACTCCTGATGAACGAGATAGATTAAATGGCTGATAATCGGATAATGATTCATACGACTGTCCTGCTTCGGCAAAAGCTAAAGCATAGATAGAGGCAGATGCTTTTAATGTAATTGGATAACGTAATTCTAATGAGAATTTATTATAAATGGTAGCTCCATAGGCGTCTCCATTTGAATTGGCAGGTGTTAATGCCCCGTTTTCATATCCTCTTAATTGTATGTTCTGTCTTCCGTCAATAGAGCTTCCAGCCATACCATCACCTCCTAAGTAATATCTTTCAAAAGGAATCACTCCTCGGTCTTGATTGTAAGCTCCTAAGAATCCAAACTGCACTAAACTGCGTAATACTAATTTTTTGTATAATGTAGTAAACCAATCTCCGGTAAATTGAACCTTATAGTATTCCAGCCATTTGTATTTTTCCTGATCTACTTTTCCAGGATCGGCAACTGCATCTTGATAATTGCCTGGTTCTACTTTATTTGCTATAGTTCCGGACGAAGGCAGTTTGTCCAAATAATCACCAGAATTTACTACTTTATCGTTATTATCTACATAAGAATTACCAGAGTAAATGTACTTGTATTTTTTCTGATCGCCTAATGTTGCATAATCGATTCCATTGAATAATGAATATGGAATTGTGAATTCTCCAGTTATTCCAAATTCAGCACCATAGGTTGGGAATATAGGATTGAGTCCTTTATTATTACGTGTTAAACCAATGTTGTAAGATAAATTTTTCGAGCTTCCATTAGCAAATGTAAACAATCCATAATAGTAATTATGCAATTCGTATTGCTGGAATCTAAGCGATTGTGAAAGAGTAAAAAAATCATCTGGAACAGTAAGCCTTTTTGCCATACCTACAGATAATGACAAAATGTTAATGTATTTTGATTTATCAATTCTTTGCGTTTGATAGTTAGAGCTGTATTGTTGGCTAAAAGCAAATGAACTGCTAAATGAAACTGGTTTTTTTCCTCCAAACCAAGGTTCTGAGAAAGATAAACTATAGGTTTTGTAATAGGAACTTGCCTGTAAACGCAATGCTACTTTTTGTCCGTCTCCCATTGGAAGAGGATGGTAGGCATCTTTATTAAAGATGTTTTTAGCTGAAAAGTTATTGAAAGATAATCCCAAAGTACCTACGAAACCGCCTCCGCCATATCCTCCTTGTAGTTCTATCTGGCTGGCTCCTTTTTCTACAACATTGTATTCTATATCGACTGTACCTGCACCAGAATCAACATTTTTGAATTTTGGCTCTATTTTTTCAGGGTCAAAAAAGCCTAATTGACCAATCTCTCGAATAGTTCTTACTAATTCTGCTTTATTGTATTTTTCTCCTGGTTTTGTTCTTAGTTCGCGATAAATAACTTCATCATTAGTCTTGTCATTTCCAACTACTGTAATTTTGTTAAAATAAGCAATTGGGCCTTCAGTGATTCGGATCTCAAAATCGATTTTATTATCTGTAGTCTTTGTTTCTACAGCATTGATATTAGAGAATAAATATCCGTTGTTTTGGTATAAATTGGTCATGTCCTCACCATCAGGTTTTGACTTGTCTGCAATTCTTTCCTGCAATAGTACGCCGTTATAAACATCTCCTGTGTTAATGCCAAGCATGCTTCTTAAGCCTTCGTCTGAATACACAGTGTTACCAATGAACTTAATATTACCAAAATAATATTTAAGTCCTTCTTCGACTTTGATTTTGATATAAATTGCATTTTCTTTTTCATTATAAGCTACAGAGTCACTTATAACACGTGCATCACGATATCCTATTTTTTTATAGTCGTTAACTATTTTTTCTAAGTCTTCTTGGTATTTGTCTTCAATATACTTTGAACGTTTTAATATGTTAATTGGGTTTCTAACTTTTGTGTTTTTCATTGAACTCAAAAGTTTTTTGCTTGGAATTTCTTTATTCCCTTCAAAATCAATCTGGTATATTTTTATTTTTTCACCAACATCTACCTTTACAAGCATGTTTACCTGATTACTTGTTAAGGTGTCTTTTTTTGTAGTTATGTACACTTTTGCATTAAAAAAACCATCTTTCTTGTATTTTTTTTCAATGTAATTTTTGGTGGTTGTAATTAAATTTTCGGTTACAATCTTACCGTTAGTAAGACCATTATCTTTAATAAAGCTTTCGGTTTTGCTTTTAGAAACGCCAACGAATTTCACTTCATTTATTTTAGGTAGTTCTTTGATGTTTAAGTCTAAGAAGATACTATCGTTTTCTATTCTGTTTATGTAAAAAGAGATTTCATCGAAAAGACCAAGCTTGCCCAGTTTTTTTATGGAACTGCTGATTTGCTCGCCGGGAATTGTAATTTCCTGTCCTTTCTCTAAGCCGGCAAATGTAACAACTGTCTGCGGATTGAAACTAATGTCTCCCACAACTTTTACATCTCCTAATATGTATTTTTTACCTTGGTCAAATGGTACTCTGTCCTGTGCTTTAATTTGGGTAAAAGTTCCTAATATTATAAAGGTTAGGACTAGTTTTATGCTTTTATGTAACACTAAAAAATTATTTAATTTGTTCGCTTGTTTTTCCAAATCGACGTTCTCTTTTTTGATAACTAATGATAGCCTCATATAAATCTTCTTCTTTAAAATCGGGCCATAACACATCAGTAAAGTATAATTCTGAATAGGCTATCTGCCATAACATAAAGTTACTTATTCTATGTTCACCACCAGTCCTTATTAATAAATCTACATCAGGTAAATTATGCGTGTAAAGATGCTCATTAATAATTGAATCGTCAATAGTGTCTATTGAAATTATATTATTTTTAACTTTATTGCTGATTTCTTTTATTAGATGTGTTAATTCTTCTCTAGATCCATAGCTTAAAGCAAGGGTTAATGTCATTTTTGTATTTTCTTTGGTCTTGTCAATACAATCAAATATTACTTTTTGAGCGGCTAAGGGTAGTTTGTCTATATTTCCAATAACATTCATTTTAATGTTATTTTCCAGCATTGATTTAAGCTCTTTCTTTAATGATCGTACTAATACTTTCATTAAAGCTTCTACTTCATATTTAGGTCTGTTCCAGTTTTCGGTAGAAAAAGTATAAAGCGTTAGGTATTTAACGCCCAAATTGGAGCACTCTTCTATGATCTTTGTTAAAGATTCAGAACCGCTCTCGTGTCCAATTGTTCTCAGGAATCCTTGCTTTTTTGCCCAACGCCCATTTCCGTCCATGATAATGGCTACGTGTCCAGGGATATTATCCGTGTTTATTTCTTCTTTTAACATCTTTGTTTAATATGCACAGTAACATGGTTTTTCTCCAAAAGTATAAGTTAATGTTATACCTGTGAAGACGTACCAGTCATTATTATTTAAATTTCCAAATTTTGGCAAATTGTTATCACTAGGATTACTGCCATCGATATTGTCTGTAAATGTATATCTTGCTCCTGCCTCTAAACCTAAAATAAATCTTCTTGACAGATTAGTTTTAACACCTAAGGTTATTGGTATGGCAATCGTACTTTTAGAATTATTTTTTTTTGTTTCTCCTGATCCTGACTCTATATATAGGTTGTTATAAAAAAAATAACTTAAGCCTGTATATATATAAGGAGTGAATTTTGATCTTTCCTGATGCAAATTAAAATCAAAAAAATTAAATTCTATACCAGCTGATAATTCTTTTATATTATTAGTAAAGCTGTACCCTCTATTGTAACGGCTTGCTTCTTTTGAATCTCGGTCGTCGGCGGAAATTTGTGACTGGGTATAGGAAAATCTGTATGCATGTCTTGGGCTTCTGTTCCATTTGTATAGAATTCCAAAAGCTGGTTCATTTGGGGCAATATAAGTTGTTGAGCCTACATCTCCTACATAATTACTGCCTCCAAGAAAAACTCCAATTTCATGAATTTGAGCATGAATGGAATTAAACGAAAAAAAGCATAAAAAAGAAATGAAAATTTTGCTCATAAATTTTTAAATTGCCTGCAAATATAATAATTATCAATAGTATTCAACACGCATCTGTTGAATACTATCCTTTTTTAGACGAGATCTCTTTTTTAGGGTACGAATCTCGTAATACTAACGATAAAAATGGTAAAATCGGTATGTGGCTTTTTTAATTCCTTCTGTCTTCACCCCAAAGTAATTTTGTTCTCAGGGTTTTAAAGAATGTTTCTCCTGGTATTTCGACCATGTTTATCTCAAAGTCAGTCTTTTTTATGCATAAAACAGAATCATTATTTACACTCATAATTCTGGAATCTAAGGAGACTAAATATTGTTCTTCTCTGCCCGATACTTTTAATCTGATTTCGGTTGTGTCAGGAACGACAAGCGGTCTTGCATTCAAATTATGCGGAGCGATTGGAGTAATGACTAAACTTTTTACATCGGGAGTCAAAATAGGACCTCCACAGCTCAAAGAGTAGCCTGTGGTTCCTGTAGGAGTGGCAACAATTAATCCGTCTGCCCAGTATGAATTTAAAAAATCATCATCCAGATACGTGTCAATAGTTATCATTGATGTAGTGTCTTTGCGGCTGACTGATATTTCATTTAATGCAAAATTCAGACCTTCGATAGCTGTGTTTTCTGGTAAACAGCTTATGCTTAACAGTGTTCTTTTTGAAATTTTATATTTTTTGTCAATAACTAGCTGCATGAAAGCGGCTATGTTTTCTTTTTGTACTGTTGCCAAAAAACCTAATCTGCCAGCATTTATTCCTAAAATTGGAATTCCTGAATTTCGTACAAGCGTCACTGCTCTTAACATAGTTCCGTCACCGCCAATACTAATCAGCATATCAAAACTGGAATCTAAAACATCATCCGAGGAAAAGGTTTTGTATTCCTTTTGAATGATTTTTTTTTCATATAACATGTTTAAGAAATCGGATTCGATAGCCATTTCTACATTATTATTGTTGAAAAACACAAAAATGTCTTTTATAATCGGTTCTGTGCTCACCAAATAATATTGGCCGTAAATAGCTACTTTCATTTTTTTGATATTTTTTTGTTATTGATTTGGGGGCTTATATTCAATAACTATATATTCAGATATTTATCTAAATAATCCGAACGTTCTTTCAAGCTGTTAATGTAATTGTCTTCGTTATGTTCCGAAATGATATCGTAATTGTATCTCCTGAAGGTTTGTATAATTTCGTTCAATGAACCAGCGCTGATTTTAAGAGTAACTTCGATAGTGTTTACATCTGAATTTGAAATAAAAAGACCTAAAAGTTTGCCATTATTGCTTTCGACAATCTGCACGATTTGACTCATCGAATAGTCTATGGTGTTTTTACTCACTATAATAATAGCTCCCTGTTCTTTTAAAAAGGTGGTTTCATGAAAAAATTTAATGACATCTTCGATTTCATAATAGCCAATGTAAGAATTGTTTTCATCTAAAATTGGAACCAAATTAGTGTGATTTTTTGCAAATACCTCCAAAACATCTAACCAAAACATATTTGCTCTGGCAAAAAAATGTTCAAGAGCATATCTATAATCATTGACTTTTTTGTCACTGTCAAAAGTTTCAATATCATCAGCAGCAATGCTTCCAATGAAAATTCCTTCCTCAACAATTGGAAAATGAGAAAAGGTCAGATCATCAAAAAAATCTTGAACTGCCCCAATAGTTTCTTGGGTGTCAATAGCTTTGAAGTCATTTGTAATGTAATCTTTTAAATCAGTCATAAGTTTTGCTCAATAAACGATGCAAAATAATCAAAAATATACAAAATATGCTACCTTTTACTTTGTATTTTTGTCATCTCAAATAACAATACATCCAATTAATACTTGTTTCAATGACAAAACTTAGCGTTAATATAAATAAAATTGCCACTTTGCGTAATGCCCGTGGCGGCAATGTTCCTGATTTGTTAAAAGTTGCTGCTGATATTCAGCAGTTTGGCGGTCAAGGCATAACAATTCATCCGCGTCCCGATGAACGTCATATCCGTTATCAGGATGCACGAGATTTAAAATCAATTGTTTATACCGAATATAATATTGAAGGAAATCCGCAGCATAATTTTATTGATTTAGTTTTAGAATGTAAACCAGATCAGGTGACCTTGGTTCCAGATGCAATTGGAGCAATTACTTCTTCTGCGGGATGGGATACTATAAAAAATCAATCATATTTATCCGAAGTTATTCAGGAATTTCAGAGAAACGGAATTAGGACTTCGATTTTTGTTGACCCAATTTCGGAAATGATTGAAGGAGCAAAAAAAACAGGCACAGACAGAATTGAATTATACACTGAGGCTTTTGCACATCAATACAGTCTAGGGAATGAAAAAGGAATTGACCCTTATGTAAAATCATCAGTTTTGGCTAATGAATTAGGTTTAGGGATTAATGCAGGACATGATTTGAGTTTGGATAATATTGCGTTTTTTAAACAAAATATTCCAGAATTATTGGAAGTTTCAATTGGTCACGCTTTGATTGCTGAAGCTCTTTATCTCGGATTAGATAATGTTGTAAATATGTATCTGCAAAAATTAAAATAATTTTAAATTAGTATTTTAGAGGATTAAGGAGTCAGTAGTTAGCAGGATTGGTTTTGGATTGTCTATTTTTTTTTCTTAAATAATGTTGTCTATTGAAACCAATTCTTCTTTTTGTTTTATTTTGTTTTTCTAATTTAACCGCGCAATCAAAAGTTACAGTTAATGGTATTGTAAAAGATAGTAATGAGCAGGCAATAGTTGGTGCTGATATTTCTTTTTTGACAAATGATAATCTAAAGTTTTATACTGCAACTGATACTGTAGGGAAGTTCTCGATTGTAATTCCTGCTGGAACAGTTGCGATTGATGTTGAATATATTGGTTATAAAAATGAGTTTTTGCAGCTTGAAATAAAAAAGGATACATCTCTTTTCTTTCATTTGAACAATAGTGAATTTGAATTAAAAGAGGTCGTAATTAAGAATGATATAAAGAAACCAATTACAATTGGGATTGGAGGAAAATTATCTTTTAGTCCGCAAAAGTTGAGTAATATTCCAACTCTTTCAGGAACACCAGATATTATAAAACTATTGCAATTGACTCCTGGTGTACAAAATTCTGGTGATGCAAATGGTTATTTATATGTTCGTGGCGGAGATCCAGGACATAACTTAATGTTGTATGCTGATGCGCCAGTTTATGGAATGTCTCATTTATTAGGCGTTTTTCCTTTTTATAATGCAGATCATGTTACTGAGGTGCAATTTGACAGGAACAATTTAAACTCAAAATATGGCGGACGTTTGAGTTCTACCGTATACGTGCTGCCTTATCAAACGGCTCCAAAGAAATTTTCAGTTCAAGGGAATTTAGGGTTGTTATCTTCTCAAGTAACATTCTCCTTGCCAATTGGGAAAAAAATGGGTTTTTATATTTCAGGAAGGAAAACTTATATTGATGAAATTGTAGGCCCGCTTTTAAAATCAGACAGTAAAAAAGGGAAAAAAGAAAATGACGTTTTCAAATATGGATTCTTCGACACTAATTTGACTTTTATTACTGAAATTTCTAAAAAACACACCTTAACTGTTGATGCTTTTTTAAGCGGAGATAAATTTCAGGCTGTTGATTCGAAATCTTCTTTAAATGCTAATTTAAAATGGAGTAATGAAGTAATATCTCCCACATGGAGATATTTGTTTAATGAAACTACTATTCTGAAAAATTCATTTTATTTTACTCGTTATGTGAACGTTTTAGATATGAATCAGTCGGATATTCAGATGAAGATTTCTTCTCATATTAAAGACATTGGTTATACAGGATCAATTCAATATGTTTTAAGAAATGTTCCTCTTGAGTCCGGAATTGAATATGCTTTTCATGATTTAGTACCTCAAAAAATTGAAGCGGATAATTTAAGTACTATTGTAAATGATATGCAGGCGTCAAATATTCAGGGTGCTAATATTTCCTTGTTTACAAGTGCCAAACCTAAATTTTCGGATAAATTAAGTGCTGAATTTGGACTAAGGCTGAATTATTATACTTCTGATTCAAAAACTTCTTTTTTGGATTTTGAACCCCGAATAATGCTTAATTATTTTTCCAAAAAGGATCTTTTCTTTTTTGCATCTTATACCCGCCAAAATCAATATATTAATTTAATAACGGCTTCTAGTGTTGGTATTCCAACTGATTTTTGGATTGCAGCTTCGGATGGTATTCCATCTCAAGCGTCAAATAATTATTCGGTAGGATGCAATAAGATAATTTCAAAACAAATTAGTACATGTTTGAATGGGTATTTTCGTTCTATGAATGATTTAATTGAATATCCTTATGGACTTACTCAGTTTAATGAAACAACTACTTTGAAAGATGATATTTTGATTGGTGATGGTGAAGCATATGGACTAGAATGGATGTTAAAAAAAGACAATGGAAAATTTAATGGATGGGTAAGTTATACTTTGAGCTGGTCAACTCGTCAATTTGATGAGCTTAACAATGGAGAAATGTTTTATTCAAAATATGACAGGAGGCATAATCTTGCTTTAGTAGGAACTTACGATTTTAATAATAAATGGAATGTTGGCTTAACTCAGCTCTTTAGTTCTGGGAATCGTTTCACAATGCCAACTTCTTGGTATTTTGTGAATAATACGCCTGTAAGGGAATTTGGAAACTATAATAATGCACAAATGCCAAATTACATCCGTACAGATGTTTCGGTAAATTATTCTTTTTTGAAGACTTCTAAAAAAGAAAGTGTCTTAAATTTTTCTGTTTTTAATACGTTTAATATTGATAATCCTATTTATGTTGTTCTTCGTGTAGGTGTGGATGGTAAAAAAATAAGCGTTGATGCCGATGAGAAAAAAATGTATTCGATACTGCCGTCAATTAGTTGGAGATTTAAATTCTAAGCCATGAAGAAGATTTGTTTGTTGTTATTACCATTACTACTAATCATTGCAGTTTCCTGCAGTGGAGAAAATTATGTAGAAAGCGTAGAAGGGGAATCCAAGATAGTTGTTGAAGGGTGGATTGAGCAGGGAGATGTTCCTCAGGTAATTCTATCCCGTAGTATTCCAATAAATGCTGCTATTGACTCCACAACGATTTTTAATTATTTTATCCGTTCGGCAAAAGTCACTGTTTCTGACGGTGAAAATGAAGAGGTTTTAAGCGTAAAGAATGATGACGGAAGAATACCGCCTTATGTCTATTCAGGATCAAAAATGATAGGAGAGATTGGGAAAACCTATGTTTTGAAAGTGCAGTATTTGGACAGGGTTATAGAGGCCACAACAATTATTCCTTCAGTAGTGCCTATAAAATCAGTTGCGTATGTAAAAGTAAATCCAGCAGATACAACAGGTTTCGTCCATATAGAGTTTGATGATCTTGTTAAGGAAAAGAATTATTACCAAATTGAAACTCGGCTGGATAATGTAGAGCCTATTTTTGTGCCTGCTTTGTATGGTAATCTGAATGATGAAAATTTTACATCTTCATCGGTCTCGTTGCAAATAACTCGAGGAATTTATGTTTTTTCGAAAACTAAGTATAAGCCTTATTTTACCGATGGCGATTTAATTTATATAAAATTACGAACGATGAGTAAGGCAGGTTTTGAATTTTGGAATAGTTGGCAGAATGAAATTGTCAATGGCAGAAGCCCTATATTTCCAGCTAATTCCAGCTTGAAATCGAATATTAAAGGAGGAATTGGTATTTGGCAGGGTTACGGGCAAAATACAATTTCAATACAAACATCTAAATAAATGGTATTACCTGTTTGGTAAAATTATTAAATGGGTTTCTAATAAAAATGGGGCAGTCTAAAACTATAGACTGCCCCATTTTTTAATGAAAATTAAAAAAGTTAGTTTTCAAAAGCTTTTAAAAAATCTTCAAATTTTGTGTTTAAATTATCAAATCCAGTTGAAAAATAGGTGCTCATTTCAACTTCTGTACTGTCATTGAATTTCAAGTAGAAAACTTCATCGTATTCTTGAACTAAAGTGCCAGGAGTGTTACTCCAATCCCAGTATCCGCCGTAATTTTTTACTGTGTTATCATTTACCCATACACTGTAAGAGTTGTAGCTATATCCTTTTTCTGATTTTTGAATTACATCTGCAATTTTAGTTCCGTCTTTTTTAGAAACAAGAATCATTTTTACATTTTTGTTGTTAGCAGTAACTTCTCCCTCTGAGAATTTTTTGTTGTAAATATTTAAATCCGTGTAGTATGTTTTAGATTGGTAATCTGGATATACTAATGATTTTTCTAAAGCAGCTTCGTCATTCGCTAACCCTGCATTATCTGTATTAACTACTATTACAAAATTGTCCATCAATTTGATAAGACCATTTGCTGTTCCTAAATAGCTGTTAAGGTAATTGTCTTTAAGTAATTCGTCTATATTAGCACTACTTCCAGAATTAAATTCGATTATGTTTTTTCCATTAAATGTAAATGCAGATTTAGCTGCTACAGGTGCTTTTTTACCGCTGATTTCGAATGCGTATCCGTCATTTAAAACCATTTTATAGCTTGATTCGTCAGGAGATTGTTTTCCATTTGAATATTTTGAATTTACTGCAAATGTAGCAGCTTGAGCATTATCAATAGTTAAAGTTGCATCTACTGAAGTTGGCAGGTAAATCTGATCTGTATTAGAAAAGTCTACTTTAATGTCAGAGGAAATGCTTTTAGATGATAAGCTGGCGTTATTTGTTGTTTGATTATTCTTTGCAGGGAAAATAAATTTCAATTCTGTTGTTGATGCAGATTTAACCCAAATTTGTTTAGTACTGTTCCAAGTATAAATACCATAAACTCCTGAAACATTTAAAACATCAGCAATTTGATTATCGTTTTTGCCGTCAAAAATGTCAACAGTATTTATGCTTAACAAGTTTCCTAAGTTTTCAATGGCTTCTATAGCTCCAGATGTTTTTGATTTATCCATTTGAAGCAGCATGTCATTTGCTTCAGTTTCAAGTTTTATTTTTTGCTGTTCCGGTTTTAATGAAGAATAAGGAAGTTTTACGATTTCGGCAATTTGTGTGTCTAAACTTTGTTCAGCTGGATCAACCGGTGAATCTTCTTTGCTGCAGGAAATTGTAAGTTGGGAAATAACAACTGAAAGTAAAAGGATTTTTTTAATCATTTTTTTTGTTTTAATATTAATAAAGTGAAGTTTTTAGAAATTTTTTTTTTGGTATATATCTGTTTAGCAGTTTATTGTGTTTGAAAGTTTTTATTTGTTATTTTATTTTAAAAAATGAACTGTTGGCATCTATGATTTGGCTAAAATAGGCTGTTATAATTTGTTGTACAATACCCACTTTTGGTGATATTTATGTTAAAAAAGTAGTAAAATTCTTTATATTTCGAAGTTTTATTTTTTTTATCTTTGCTTAGCTTATTGGCAAAAAATTACTGTTTAATAGATTGTTGATTTTAGAAGGAAGAGTTTTAATTTTGCATTCTAAAGCCTAAATCTGCAATCTAAATTTTTAAATAACAATGTTATACTCAAAAATAGAAGGATCTGGTAAGCCTTTGCTTATAATCCACGGATTTTTAGGAATGTCCGATAATTGGAAATCACTAGGAGCACAATTTGCCTCCGAGGGTTTTCAGGTGCATTTGTTAGATTTACGCAATCATGGGCGCAGTTTTCACTCGGATGATTTCAGTTATGAAGTTATGGTTCAGGATGTTTACGACTATTGTCAAGCGAATGCTCTGGAATCGATTGACGTAATTGGTCATTCTATGGGTGGAAAAACCGCAATGCTTCTGGCAGCAGTTTACCCAAATTTAGTAGATAAATTAATAGTTGCTGATATTGGTCCTAAATTTTATGCTCCTCATCATCAGGATATTTTGGCGGGATTAAATGCCGTTGATTTTTCAGTTAAACCCAGCCGGAATGAGGTAGAGGAAATAATGAAACCTTATATTCCGGATTTTGGAACACGTCAGTTTTTAATGAAAAGCTTATTTTGGCAAGAGCCTGGGCAACTGGCGTTCCGCTTTAATTTGAAAGCTTTGAATGAAAAAATAGATGAAATTGGTAAAGCTTTAGCTCCTGATTTGATCTTTGAAAAGCCAGTGCTTTTTATCCGTGGCGGAAATTCAAATTATATATTGGATAGCGATTTTGACGGAATAAAAAAACATTTTCCAGCTTCATCAATAGTAACTATTCCTAATGCTGGGCATTGGCTGCATGCCGAAAATCCTAAAATGTTTTATGAATTTGTAAGTGATTTTTTAATATAATAATTAAGTATCTTTTAGAATATTTATTATATTTATCAAAATTTAAACAAAGGAAGTTATGAATTTAGTTTTAAGAATAATTATTACTGCAGGCTTGGTTTTTGGGATTGCTCATTTTTTGCCGGGAGTTCATGTAGCTGGACCATTTACAGCAATGGTAGTAGCAGTAGTTTTGGGTCTGCTTAATATTTTTATTAAACCAATAATGGTATTGCTGACTTTGCCTTTTACGATTGTGACTTTAGGGTTGTTCTTGTTGGTAATAAACGCTTTGGTTATATTATTGTGTACCAAAATTGTTGGCGGTTTTACAGTAGATACATTTTGGGTAGCGATGTTTTTTAGTATAATATTATCTATATCGCAGTCAATTGCTTATTCTATTATAGGAGGCAATAAATAATCTCAGTGTAATATTCTCGTATTATTTAAGTGATTACAGTTTTGTTTACAGTATTAATAGAATTGCGGTTCTAGGGCTTTAAGCTAGGTAATGTTTTAAACATGAGATGACTGCCGACTCAAAGGAAAATAGATAAAATAAAGAAATCTTAAAATATTGATTTTTTCAACAGCCTTTTATAAGGCTGTTTTTTTAGTTATAATTTTTTGGCTTTTTAATATGTAATTATGACAAATAGAAACCACTGGGATAATGTTTATGAAACAAAACAGTCCAATGAAGTAAGCTGGACACAAGAGAAACCTAGCGCTTCTTTGCAATTAATTGCTAATTGTGATTTGCCGAAAACTGCTAAGATTATTGATGTTGGCGGGGGAGATAGTAACTTAGTGGACTACCTTTTAGAATTAGGGTATAATGATTTAACTGTTTTGGATATTTCGGAGAAAGCGATTGAAAAGGCTAAATTACGATTGGGTAAATCTGCAGCTAATGTAAAGTGGATTGTTTCGGATATTACAGAGTTTCAGCCAATGGAAGTTTATGATATTTGGCACGACAGAGCTGCTTTTCATTTTCTTACTGAAGATTCACAAATAGAAAAATACAAAAGCCTAGTACAAAACTATGTGAGCGAATATTTGATTATGATTGCTTTTTCTACTAACGGACCTTTGAAATGCAGCGGTTTGGAAATAAAGCAGTATTCAATTACAGATTTAGAATATAGATTTCAGAACGGATTTGAGAAAATTGAAGGTTTTTATGAAGACCATGAAACGCCATTTAAAACGATTCAGAATTTCGTATTTTCTCGGTTTATTAAGCAATAGCAATATTTTTTTCTTCTAAATTTACCTTTGATTTAAATAGAAATGAATAATGATTTAAAAGAGCTTGCTCGATTGTTTTTAAAATTAGGTGTTATTGGTTTTGGCGGACCGGCGGTTCACATTGCAATGATGAAAGAGGAAGTGGTTACCCGAAAACGATGGATGACCGAACAGTATTTTTTGAATTTGGTGGGTGCTGTCAATTTGATTCCTGGTCCCAACAGCACAGAATTAGCCATTCATATTGGACACGAAAGAGCAGGGTGGAAAGGATTGCTTGTTGCAGGACTTTGTTTTATTTTTCCAGCGGTGCTTATCACTGGTTTTTTTGCTTGGATTTATAAAAAGTTTGGAAAGTTGCCAGAGATTCAGCCGTTTGTTTATGGGATTAAACCAGCCATAATTGCGATAATCCTCTTTGCTGTTTTTCCTTTGGCTAAAAAATCATTAAAAACGATTGAGCTTTATAGTATTGGAATCTTGGTTTTGATATTATCATTGTTAAAGTTTAATGAATTGTATTTGCTGTTTGGAGCAGGTTTTCTGGCTTTATTTATTTTCGGTATAAAAAATAAACTGTTTCAAGATACTAATCTAAGTTTACTGCCTATTGCAATTTTTCCTTTTTCGATTTCTCAAAATAATTTGGTATCTAACGGAAGTTTGTTTTTAATATTTCTCAAAATTGGCGCCATTCTTTATGGAAGCGGTTATGTTTTATTTGCTTTTTTAGACAGTGAGTTAGTTGGTGCAGGGATTATAACACGTCATCAATTAACAGATGCTATTGCAATAGGACAATTTACGCCTGGACCGGTCTTTTCAGCGGTTACTTTTATTGGCTACCAGATTAATGACTGGGCAGGAGCAGTACTGGCTACCATCGGAATTTTTTTGCCTTCGTTTTTATTTGTTGCTTTATTGAATCCATTAGTGAAGAAAATGAGAAATTCTTCATTATTCGCAGTTTTTTTAGATGCAGTAAATGTCGCATCGGTGGCTATCATTCTGGCGGTTTGTGTGGATATGGGTATGACAGTAATTACGGATTGGAGAACAATCTGTATTGGATTAACGAGTCTTTTGTTTGCTTTTTGGTTTAAAAATATCAATAGCAGTCTTATTGTAATTGGCGGTTCGATATTGGGTTATTTGCTGACTTTTGTGTAAAAGTTTAATTTGTAGATTTAAAAAAAAATATAATGTTATGCTGCAGCTTTCAGAAATTTGGGTTTATCCTGTAAAATCGTTAGGCGGAATCCCATTGCAGGAATCCAAAGTTACCGATCGTGGTTTGGAATTGGATCGCCGCTGGTTATTGGTGGATGATGACGGAAGGTTTTTGTCACAAAGAGAATATCCTGAATTGGCTCTTTTTAAGCCAGAAATTGCAGGAGATTTTTTGAGGATTACTCATAGAGTGCTTTTGGAGTCGATTGACATACCTCTTCTTCCTGTTTTTTCGGATACAGCTTCTAAAATTGAGGTAACAGTTTGGGACGATACGATTGAAGCTTTTGAAGTTAATCAAACGATTACCGAGTGGTTTACCAAACTTTTGGGGTTTTCGGCGCGATTGGTGTATATGCCGGACGAGAGTGAACGAAAATTAGATCCTGATTACTCAATTACGGGCGATGAAATCACTTCTTTTTCGGATGCTTATCCTTTTTTGATTATTGGACAGTCTTCATTGGATGATTTGAATGGACGATTGGAAACAAAAGTTCCGATGAATCGATTTCGACCGAATTTTGTTTTTACCAATGGAGAAGCTTTTGAAGAAGATATTTGGAAAGAGTTTAAAATTGGTGATGTATCTTTTATTGGCGTGAAGCCTTGCGATCGCTGTGTAATGACGACTGTTGATCAGGAAAAAGGAGTGGTTTCAGGGAAAGATCCATTGAAAACATTGGCTCAATATAGAAATTTCGGCAATAAAGTATTATTTGGTCAAAATTTGATTGGATTGGGATTAGGAACTGTTTCAGTTGGTGATGAAATAAGAGTGTTGAGTCATAATAAAAAATAACCGCAAAGAACGCAAGGTTCACAATGCCTTGCGTGCCTTGCTTTTTTTTCTTTGCGAACTTTGCGGTAAAATTCAAATTAATCTTTTTTATGCTGTTCGGTATGATTTTGTTTTTTAAGAATCAAGTTGTCTCCTGTGTTCATTCCGTTTGACATTCCGATCATGAATGCTGTAATGATTAGCATAATTTTTCTTTTTAGCCAATGAGTCGGCTGTTTGGACTTTTCCAAACGTGTTTTGTTATCGTGTTTATACATTTTGTAAATGATAAATGATTAGACATTTTTTTATCATCGTTATGCATTGAGTTGCATAAATGCTTAGAAATAAAATTTTCTAGGCTACGTATAAATTCGAATAGTAGTTGCTTGATGTGATTGTTTTGCTCAAAAAAGTGTGTTGAGCTTTCATTGTACTTATATTTTGATAAAGTACAATTTGTAATTTTAGGAGTATCCGAGTTTGAATACTAAAAACATCTTGAAGTTTTAGATGTGCAAAAAGAAGTGGTAATGCAATTCTTTCCGAAGCATTTATCTGATGGAATCGGTATGATTTGGCAGTTTGACTAAATTCATTTCTGGTCTTAACGTATGAAACCTGATAATACGCTGCCGAATTTGACTTCGAAAGTATTGTACCGTCATTTACCATCAGGCCAAATGCCAGAAAGAGCGAAATGAGATATTTTAAATACTTAGTCAATCTTTTAATTTTAGAGATATTGTTTACAAATATACCTAGGTTCGTTTAAAATTTAGTTCGTTTTTAAATAAGTTATTGGACAAATTTTAAATATTCTCGAGGAACTTCTAAAAATTCCTGATAACATGAGCTGTTTGGGCAATTATCATTTAAGGCAGAATGTTCAGCAATTCTTATCGTTATCGTTTTCTTACCATCGTCAGTTCCTTTATAGATTTCTCCTTTTTCAAAAGTCCGTTCAAATATGCCAACGACTCCGCCAACTGTTACGGTAGCTGAATATTTGCTGATGAATTCAAATTCTCCTTTTGTGTGTTTGTCATCATCACTACAGGAAATCATTGCTAAAGTGAGAATGAAATAATAAATTATTTTTTTCATAATTATCTGTTTGTAGTTAGATGATTGAATTTCAAAAGGGTTGCTTAAAATTGTGCCTAATAGTTCAAATTAGTTGGTTATTGTCTGATTTCTTTACACTTTATTCTTTCGGTAATTTTATAAATTGAATCAGGAACATTATCTGTGGAATAATATATTTTGTCTATTTCACATTCGCAACTGTCTTTTTTTAAAGTTAATGCTATAAAACGCGGTCCTAATGGATGATTTCCTCGTCCCCAATTTGTGATTTTAAATCCTTTTTTTTTCAATATCTGAGCAAGCAGTAGTTTCTCGTTCTCATCTTTTGGTACGAGTTGTTTATATATTGAGTCGTACAAATTAGGAAGTTCGATGTACTGGTCATTTAAGTTTTGTATAGCGAAATCAACAATTTTTTCTTTGAAATCTATAGTTTTATTTTTCGGTTTATTATTGCACGAAAAAAGGAAAACTGAAAATATTAATAAAAAAGGCTTCATTGTATATTATTTTTTTAGGTTGACTTACTATGTAATTTTCATGCGTTATTTGTTAAGCTAATATATAGACTATTCTTTATAAAATATCAGAAGTGCTTTAGAGCATGGTCTTAAAATAACGAAATCATCTTATTAGTTCTGCATTGCGTGAAGGATTGCAGTGGAAAGCCCACAGCCCAGTGAAGCGATAGCGGAACTGGTCGAGGACTTGAAACGAAAAGCCTGACCCGAAGTTTTTACGCAGGGGCACGCCCAAATTATTTAAACGATTGTATTTGTGGGGTAAACATCTAAAAATCACAGCAAATTGCTGTAAAATTCAAAATGGTAAAAAGCTTGTTTGGGTTGCAAAAATTTCATAATTTTGCGACCCAATTTTATAATGTAAATTAAAGAAGAAGATGGATATCAAAAGAGTAGCAATAAACGCTGTGACTGAAACGATTGTGATGACAGTTGTTCACATGGATTACAAAGGACAAGTAGCAAAAAGAATAAACGAAAAAATGCCTTTGGCAACTGTAAAAGGTTTTAGAAAAGGACAAGTTCCTAAAGACCTTGTTGAAAAACAATACGGTAAAGCTATAAAACAAGAAGAAGTAAAGAAAGTTGTTGATTTGGCTTTGGAGCGTTTTGTACAGTCTGAAAGATTGAACCTTTTGGGAACTCCTCTTGCTAAAGAGAACGAAAACTTGGATTGGGATGCTGAAGAATTGGTTTTTGAATACGAAATTGGTTTAGTGCCAAGTTTTGAATTAGATCTTGAAGCTAAAAATGATATCGTTAAATATATAGTTACTGCCGATGATAAATTAATTGACGGTCAAGTAGCACGTATCCAAAAACAATTTGGAAATGCAAATCCAGTTGAAAAAGTTACAGCTGATTCTGATATCGCTGGTACTTTTGTAAATGCAGAAAATGGAATTGATAACCAAACAACTTTCTCTTTAGACGTATTTAAAGATAAAGCGACTGCTGATTTATTCATCGGAAAAGAAGTTGGAGATGTTGTAACAGTAAACACGAAAGGTTTATTTCAAGATGATCACCAATTGATGGATTACTTGAAAGTAGGTCACGATAACGTACATGATTTAGCAATTGATGTTGATTTCACTATCAGCGCTATTAATGTTTCTGAGCCAGCTGAATTGAACCAAGAATTGTTCGATAAATTATTCGGAGAAGGAAAAGTGGCTTCATTGGAAGACTTGAAAGCTAAAATTAAAGAAGATGCTGAAGCTCAATTTGCACAGCAGGCTGACCAAAAATTATTGGCTGATGTTCAGGATTTTTTAATCGAAAACACAAAATTCGATTTACCATCTGAATTCTTAATCAAATGGTTGCAGACTGTAGGAGAAAAACAATTAACTCCTGAAGAAGCAATCGTAGAATATGCAAGATCTGAAAGAGGTTTACGTTTCCAATTGATTGAAGGAAAAGCAATGGCTTCAAGCAATATCCAAATCACTTTTGAAGATTTGAAATCATTTACAACAAATGCAATCAAACAGCAAATGGCTCAATTTGGACAAACAAATCCTACTGACGAAGAAGTGCAGGGAATTGTAGCAAGAGTTTTATCTAATCAAGAAGAAGTGAAAAGACTTTCTGATCAGGTGGTTGCAGCTAAATTATTGGATTTATTTAAAGAAAAAGCAAACCCGACTACTAAAGAAGTGACTTATGAAGAATTTATTGCTGCGTCTTACGGAGAATAAATTTTAGGCTATAAGATCAAAAGTTTAAAAGACGAAAGGTGTAAAAACTGAAAACTCTTTAAATTTTATGGTTTTATTACTGATAGTAAATAATTAAAAATAGTTATATTTGAGCGTCAGAAAATTTTTTTTGACGCTCTTTTGTTTGAATTATTCTGAATTATTTTCAGGAGCTATTCCAGCTTTCCGTTTCAAGTTTTTTCATTGCTTCCTTTTTTTGTAAGGAAAAAAAAGAGCTTCCGCTGGTCGCTTTTTTTTACCAACAAAAAATAGTCAGCCATTTCAAAAACTTTTCACTGCTATCTGGGCTAAAAAAGTGGACATAATGACATCATTTGTAAATGAGGTATGGTCTTTGTGTAATTACTTTCAAACTTAAGAGATAAGACTTTCAAACTATTAAACTTATATAAATGGACTACGGAAAAGAATTCAAAAAATTTGCGATTAAAGGTCAGGGAGTAAATGCAATGTACTATGATAAAATAGTATCGGCAATGAACCCAAAAGGAATGACTCCCTATATAATTGAAGAACGTCAGCTGAATATTTCTCAATTGGATGTTTTTTCAAGATTAATGATGGACAGAATCATTTTCTTAGGAACAGGAATCGATGATCAGATTGCAAATATCGTTCAGGCTCAATTATTATTCTTAGAAAGCGCTGATGCTTCCAAAGACATTCAGATTTATTTGAATTCACCTGGAGGAAGCGTTTATGCAGGTTTGGGAATTTATGATACAATGCAGTACATCAAACCAGATGTAGCTACTATCTGTACAGGAATGGCCGCTTCTATGGGAGCTGTTCTTTTATGTGCTGGTGCTGCAGGAAAGCGTTCGGCTTTACCGCATTCAAGAGTAATGATTCACCAGCCGTCAGGAGGAGCACAAGGAGTTGCAACTGATATGGAAATCAACTTACGTGAAATGCTGAAATTGAAAGATGAATTATACCATATCATTTCACAGCATTCAGGCCAGACTTTTGACAGAGTTCATAAAGACAGCGAACGCGATTACTGGATGATTGCAGACGAAGCCAAAGAATACGGAATGATTGATGAAGTGTTGAGAAGAAGTTAATTTTTTAAAGCTCAAAGTTACTAAGCTACTAAGTTTCTGAGTGCTTAATTTGTGGTTTTGAAGTTTTAAAAAAACATATAAAAATGAAAAGTTACAGGTTTCTAAATTTTTGTGGTTTCAATATGAATTCTCAGAAACTTAGAAACTTAGAGACTTAGCAACTAAGTGAAAATGGCAAAACAAGTATTACAATGTTCTTTCTGCGGAAGGAAAAAACCGGAAACTAATTTATTGATTGCAGGAATCGATGCACACATTTGTGATAAATGTATCGAACAGGCACACGGAATTGTTCTGGAAGAATTAAAAACAAATAGAGGTTCGAAACTGGTTGGTGATTTAATTTTAAAGAAACCAAAAGAAATCAGAGCTTTCCTTGATCAATACGTTATTGGACAGGAACAAACCAAGAAAGTGATGTCTGTGGCGGTTTACAATCACTACAAACGTTTGATGCAACAGCAATTGGACGATGAGGTAGAGATTGAAAAAAGCAATATCATCATGGTAGGGCAGACAGGTACAGGAAAAACATTGGTAGCCAAAACGATTGCCAAAATGCTGGATGTGCCGCTTGCTATTGTTGATGCAACCGTACTTACTGAAGCTGGTTATGTTGGAGAAGATGTTGAAAGTATTTTGACTCGTCTTTTACAAGCTGCCGATTATGATGTAACGAAAGCCGAAAGAGGAATTGTTTTCATTGACGAAATTGATAAAATTGCCCGCAAGAGCGACAATCCTTCTATCACCCGTGATGTTTCGGGAGAAGGTGTACAGCAAGCTTTGTTGAAATTATTGGAAGGAACAGTCGTTAATGTACCGCCAAAAGGAGGGCGTAAACACCCAGATCAAAAATTTGTTGAGGTAAACACGCAGAACATTTTGTTTATTGCCGGTGGTGCTTTTGATGGAGTAGAACGTATTATTTCAAAACGTTTGAACCGTCAGGCAGTTGGATACTCGACTTCTAAAAACGTTGATAATATTGACAAAGACAATTTACTGCAGTATATTATTCCAAAAGACATTAAAGATTTTGGATTGATTCCTGAAATTATTGGGCGTTTGCCAGTTTTGACGCACATGGATCCTTTGGACAGAGAAACGCTGCGTGCCATTTTGACCCAGCCAAAAAATGCTTTGATCAAACAGTATCAAAAGTTGTTTTTGATGGACGAAGTTGATTTTACCATTACAGATGAAGCTTTAGATTTTATTGTAGAAAAAGCTTTAGAATATAAATTGGGAGCTCGTGGATTGCGTTCATTATGCGAAGCTATCCTAACCGATGCGATGTATGAATTACCAAGTTCTGATGATAAAAAATTAGAAATTGATGTGGAATACGCCAAAGAAACTTTGAATAAAAATTTATTGAAACGTTTGGAAATTGCTTCATAAGTATATCAATAAATAAATAATACTAAAACCTGCTTTGTTAATAAAGCAGGTTTTTTTGTACTTTGTAATCTGTTCCGAAATAATTGGTATAAATGAAAAATAAGAGTCTTGAAGTTGCCTGTTTTAATTTGGAATCTGCAATTATAGCCCAGCAGCATGGAGCAGACAGAATTGAGCTGTGTGATAATATGCTTGAAGGAGGAACTACTCCAAATTTTGAAATTGCTCGAAAAGTATGTACTGAACTGCGTATAAAAATGAATGTAATGATTCGTCCAAGAGGAGGTGATTTCGTTTATAATGAAGCCGAGTTTGAACAGATGAAATCAGAGATTTTGCAATTCAAAAATTATAATGTGGACGGATTCGTGTTCGGAATTTTGGATGTAAATAATAATTTTGACAATTTAAGAAATAAGGAGTTAGTGGCACTTGCAAGCCCTCTTCCTTGTACTTTTCATCGTGCATTTGATGTTGTTTCAAATGTTTATGAATCTTTAGAATTAGTGATAGATTGTGGGTTTAAAACCGTGCTGACGTCTGGACAAGGAAAAAATGTGATGGAAGGAATTGAAGTTTTAAGAAGGTTAGTCACAAAAGCTAATGAAAGAATTGTGATTATGCCTGGCGGTGGATTGAGGTCTTCAAATATTATTTTATTGGATCAAAAAGTAAATGCTTCATTCTATCATTCTTCAGCGATTACCAGTTCGGGTGAAATTGCAAATGGGAATGAAGTTGAACAAATAAAACTGTGTCTACAATAAATTCGAGCTGACAGCTCTAATAATAATGATCATTAAAATTAATAAACCAAAATCTGATCTGACAATAGAATAGTTTTTTTGTATTTCTAAGTCTGTATAATGGATCAATCACTGAGCTTTCCTTTCGAGAGGGACTATGGAATGTTAAATAAAATGGATTATATAATATTTAGGCTTTGTTTAAGGTAAGATTTAGAGTATGTTAAATTTTATTTTTTGTGAATAAATTCTTAGATCATGTTGTAGATTTACAAGTGCTAACAAATAATACAAGAATTTATGTCAAAAAAACTACCTTTTATTTTAAGTATATTCATTTTATTTTTTATTGGGTGTACTACAACAGAAGAATCTGTCTTAACACCTGCAGCGGAAGCTCAATACTAGTTTAATAATAATGTTACTTCCGAAAATTTTCAGGTATTGAAATATACTCAGGAGGTTGACTGGAATAATACAATTGTTACTACTGGAGATCATGGAGAAATAATAGAAGTCCCTTTTACTGTACAATCAGGTTTAAAAACAAAAGTAGGAGAACAGAATTATTTAAGCTATCATCGATTATTATTGAAAAAATCGGCTGATGGGTTTACCTATAATCATGTTCAAATATTGACAAAGAATGAATATTTTGATAATACTGATAAATCATTTAATTTCTATCAGATAACAGATGATTTTGATGGAATCGTTTTAGTGGTTAATCAAAAGAATGAAGCAGTACAGTTTAGCAGTTTTAAAAATAGTATATTATTAAAACCCAGTATAACGGGTAAGATGGCTACAACCACATGTATTTATATGGGATGGGAGTATGAAAACGGTGATTTTAGAGCGATTGCGTTAGTTGGCTGTTTTGGAGGTGGAGGGGACTCAAATGATAATGGAGGATATCCGCCACACGTGGGAGGTGGAGGAGGTTCTGGAGGAGGTATTTCAGCACCAACGCCATTGCAAATTATTGATGAACTTACTGGAAAAGCAAAGTGTCTGAATGCGTTATTGAATAAAAACGGTGATTCATTTGTGCAAAAGTTATTGGCTAATTTCCAAGGTAAATCAGAGTTTGATATTAAAATTGTCTCAGTAGATAAAATTTATGCGAAAGATGCAAATGGAAATTTCATTAAAGATGCAAATGGAAATTTATTGCAATCTAATGGAGTAACAACATATACACGTGAAATAAATAAATCTTTAATAAATATAGCTATTAGTACTTCTCGTGCAAATGATAATTCATCTCTTGATGTAGCAAGAACTATCTTGCACGAATACATTCACGCCGATATTATTAGAAAATTATACACCGAAAATAATATATCTGGGCCATTGGATTTTAATCTAATATATCAAAAATACGGCAGCCAACATGGTACTATGGCAGCATTATATTTATCGAGTATGAAAGAAGCACTTAAAGAATTTAATAAAACGGTGCTTCCTAATGATTATAAAAATTATACAGACTATTATGGAGAAGAACCGAGTGATGCTTTTTATGAGGCTTTAGCTTGGTCAGGTTTAAAAGAAAATAATGTTCAAGCTTGGACAAACCTAACAGCTCAACAGCAACAAGATATAAATAATCTTGCTGCTAGAGTAACTAAAATGTCAAAAACGGTTAATTGTCCTCAATAATTTAAAACTATTTAATTATGAAAATTCATATTTATATCATTATTATTTCATTTTTTTCTGTGAACTTAATAAAAGCGCAGGAAAAAATAAGAGACACACTTTATTTTAGATTAGATAACTATTTATATCAGTCCAAATTTGATTCTACAAAATATATTATAAAGGGAAATGGTGATACAAGTGAGGGGGCTATTTACTTTAAAGAAATTAAGATTATAAATAATGCTAAACCAAAAAATATTCTTTGTTTTAAAAAATTCGCAAAATCATCAAAATTGTATATGATAAATAATAAAAAAAGATTAAATGATGTTAAAGTCATGAAATTAGGTGACAAACATATAGTAATTCTAATAAATAAGAATAATGAGTATATTCAAGTTGGCGCAGAATTCGCAATTCAATAAAAGTAATTTGTGAGCATTTGAAAAAGTAAAGATAGAAAAAAGTCTTTTATTGGATTTAGGAGGTTTTTATGTTGTAAGTTATGATTAATATAAAGGTCAAATAAAGTTTTTTTTTCGAAAGGAAAGAGAATGTCTTTGTTTTAGTAAGTAAAAGTAATAATGTGTTTTTCTTTAATCAATGATAGAATACTATGCTTTGATTATATTATTAAAGGAGATGAAGGTCTGTTTATAACATATTAGTTTTAAGTTTTTTTACTATTTATTTTTTTAATCTGTTCATTAATTTGGACAGGTTTTTTTGTGAAATACTAAACCTAAATGTAAAATAGATCAATCAATTCCATTTCTCTTCGAGAGGCTGGTGGGGTAAGTAAAATGAACTGCATTATACTATTTTGGCTTGGTTTAAAGTAAGATTTAGAGTATGTTAAATTTTATTTTTTGTGAATAAATTCTTAAATCATGTTGTAAATTTACGAGTGCTAACAAATAATACAAGAATTTATGTCAAAAAAACTACCTTTTATTTTAAGTATATTCATTTTATTTTTTATTGGGTGTACTACAACAGAAGAATCTGTCTTAAAACCTGCAGCGGAAGCTCAATACTGGTTTAATAATAATGTTACTTTCGAAAATTTTTAGGTATTGAAATATACTCAGGAGGTTGACTGGAGTAATGCAATTGTTACCACTGGAGATCATGGAGAAATAATTGAAGTCCCTTTTACTGTACAGTCAGGTTTAAAAACAAAAGTAGGAGAACAGAATTATTTAAGCTATCATCGATTATTATTGAAAAAATCGGTTGATGGGTTTACCTATAATCATGTTCAAATATTGACAAAGAATGAATATTTTGATAATACTGATAAATTATTTAATTTCTATCAGATAACAGATGATTTTGATGGAATCGTTTTAGTGGTTAATCAAAAGAATGAAGCAGTACAGTTTAGCAGTTTTAAAAACAGTCTATTATTAAAGCCTAGTATAACTGGTAAAATGGCTACAACCACATGTATTTATATGGGATGGGAGTATGAAAACGGTGATTTCAGAGCGATTGCGTTAGTTGGCTGTTTTGGAGGAGGAGGGGACTCAAATGATAATGGAGGATATCCGCCACATGTGGGAGGAGGAGGAGGAGGTTCTGGAGGAGGAAGCGCAAGTACTATTCTAATTAACATAGAAGGAGAAAAAGTTGACCCTAAAGTGGAAACCCAATGTTTTGATAAATCTAAACCAGCTGTATTAACTATCTATGTTCAACAACCAAATGAAAATACAAGGGATAAAATGGGAGCAAACAGTGTTGGACATACGTTTATTGGTATTCAACAAGGAGGAATACAACGAATTTTAGGGTTTTATCCTGACAGTCCTAATGCATCGCTTATATCTTCACAAAATAGTGAATTACATGATAATAGTAATACATTGTATCATATAAGTATTTCAGTTGAAATTGATGCAATAGAATTAGCAAATGTGATTAACTATGTTAACAACTACCCTAAAACATACGACTTAAATAATTATAATTGTAGTGATTTTGCGATAGGTGCTGCCACCAACGGAGGATTAAATTTGCCAAAGACTAAAGGTTCATATGATGCAGTTATTGTAAATTTTAAAGGACATAATCCTGGAGATTTGGGAGAAGATATAAGAAAAATGAATACACCTAGCGGAGCAACAAAAAGTACAACCAAGGGGAATGCCCCTAAAAAGAAAGGAGGATGCTAAATGAAAATAAATAAATATATAATAATAGTTATCATATTGTTATTAAAATCTGGAATTGCCATAAGTCAAAACAAAACAGATAAAACAGATGGTATAACCCATTTTGTAAAAGCAGTTTTTTTTGAAAAGAAAACGACAAAGTTTATTGCTGATAATTACATCTACTTTGAACCAATTAATAACACAAAGTACACTATTGATGACAGAATAAAAATTCTTAATAAGCATTTGAAAAAAATAAAGACAGAAAAAAGTCCTTTATTGGATTTAGCAGATTTTTATGTTGTAAGTTATAATGAGTATAAAGGTAATAAAGTTGTTTTTTCGAAAGGAACTGAGAATGTCTTTATTTTAGTAAGTAAAAGTAATGCTATAATGTATTTTTCTTTAATCAATGATAGAATACTATCCTTTGATTATATTGTTAAAGGAGATGAAGGTTTATTTTTAACATATTAGTTTTAAGTTTTTTTATTACTTATTTTTTAACCTGTTCATTAATTTGGACAGTTTTTTTGTGAAATACTAAATCTTAATATAAAATAGATTAATCACTCCACTTTCCTTTGGAGAAGGACTGGGGTTAAGTTAAATGAACTATGATATATTTAGGCTTTGTTTAAGGTAAGATTTAGAGTATGTTAAATTTTATTTTTTGTGAATAAATTCTTAAATCAGGTTGTAGATTTACAAGTACTAACAAATAATACAAGAATTTATGTCAAAAAAACTACCTTTTATTTTAAGTATATTCATTTTATTTTTTATGGGGTGTACTACAACAGAAGAATCTGTCTTAACACCTGCAGCGGAAGCTCAATACTAGTTTAATAATAATGTTACTTCCGAAAATTTTCAGGTATTGAAATATACTCAGGAGGTTGACTGGAATTATGCAATTGTTTCTACTGGAGATCATGGAGAAATAATAGAAGTCCCTTTTACTGTACAATCAGGTTTAAAAAC
>CAUPKP010000002.1:0-333094 GCA_963511795.1 uncultured Flavobacterium sp.
AACACTAAACTTACCACTTTCAAAAACAGAAACTATTTCTCGTTTAAAATCTTCTGAATAACGTCGAAACTTTCGAATATTCTTTAAATTTGCTTTCATATAAATTGACTTTTGTGGTCAACCTATATCAGGGACGTACATCTATCTGCGTTCTGCTATCTGAATTCTATTCTCTTTTTTTTATCCAATACGTATATATCCAAGTAATAGTAAAAGAGGGGATTAAATCGGTAAATGGAACTATTTCTTCCACAAAAGTTAAAATACCAGCTACTTTACCCACTCGCCCTTTGTACATTTTGGTCATCAAGAAACCAGCCAATGGTGCCCAGACTATATCAATGTATTCAGCAAGCCCTGGAATGATATACGAAGCCATTCCGATGGCATCAAAAAGTAAACCCAATAAAAGTTTGTTTGTTTTTTCTTTTTGAAAAACATCATCTGTTTCTAAATTATTCATTTGGATAAAAATTAATTCAAATATAAATTTACAAAATCCAAACCGCATTACAGTTAAAAGTAAAAGTTAAAAATTGACGAAGCCATTATAATATCGGCAGAATCTTTTGTTTCTTTGTGAAAATAGTTTCAAAACAATGATACAAGCAAAAAACATACATAAATATTACGATCAGCTCGAAGTATTAAAAGGAGTAGATTTACATATAAAAAAAGGTGAAATTGTTTCAATTGTTGGTGCCTCGGGCGCTGGAAAAACAACGCTTTTGCAGATATTAGGAACACTGGACAAATTAAGCCTGACAATAAAGGAAAGGCTGGATATTGAAAAGCAGCCTTCATTAATTATAAACAATGAGGATATTCTGAAAATGAATGACAAATCCTTATCCAAATTCAGGAATTTAAATTTAGGATTCATTTTTCAATTTCATCAATTGTTACCTGAGTTTACGGCATTAGAAAATGTTTGTATTCCTGCTTACATCGCTGGAAAAAAAGTTTCTGAAACCGAAAAAGAAGCCAAAAAATTATTAGACTATTTAGGATTATCACACAGAATAAATCACAAGCCAAACGAGCTTTCGGGCGGTGAACAGCAGCGTGTTGCGGTTGCAAGAGCATTGATTAACAAACCAGATGTTATTTTTGCCGATGAACCTTCTGGTAATCTAGATACCCATTCCGCCGAAAATTTACACCAATTGTTTTTTCAGCTTCGAGATGAATTTGGGCAGACTTTTGTGATTGTAACTCATAATGAAGAATTGGCAAATATGGCCGATAGAAAATTAATAATGGTAGATGGCCAGATTAGCAATGAGTAACTAAAATGAATCAGACTGAGCTCAAAGATTTTCTTGACCAAAAAGTACTTCAATACAATACGCTGGATTTTATTGAAAGTGATCCTGTGCAGATTCCGCATTTGTTTTCACAGAAAGAAGATATCGAAATCGCAGGCTTTTTGAGTGCAACAATTGCGTGGGGCAACCGCAAAATGATTATCAGAAACGCTCATAAGATGATGAATCTGATGGGGAATTCTCCTTATGATTTTGTTCTTTCACACAGCGAAAATAATTTAGAACAACTAGAAACCTTTGTCCACAGAACTTTCAATGGGCAGGATTTTGTAAGTTTCATAAAAGGACTGCAGCACATTTATAAAAATCACAACGGCCTTGAAGCTGTTTTTTCTAGACATCAAGAGACCGATTCGATGCAAAAAAGCATTTCGGAATTCAAAAAAGTATTCTTCGAAATCCAGCATCAAAACAGAGCCCAAAAACACATTTCAGGCCCAATGAATGGCTCTGCGGCAAAACGAATTAACATGTACCTAAGATGGATGTGCCGTCAGGACAACAAAGGCGTTGATTTAGGCATTTGGCAAAATATTTCACCTTCGCTCCTCTCCTGTCCGCTTGATGTCCATTCTGGAAATGTTGCCCGAAAACTAGGCTTAGTGACAAGAAAACAAAACGACGGTAAAGCCCTTTCAGAATTAGATATAAAACTCCGTGAACTCGACCCAAACGATCCTGTAAAATATGATTTCGCTTTATTTGGACTGGGAGTATTTGAGGGATTCTAAATAGAGTCACTTCCTTTTCAATCCACAACAATCCTTTTTTGGACTTTTATCATAATAAATCTATATTAATCATTATCTTTATGTAGATTATTTTGAATTTAAAAACCTCAAAACCAAGTATTGGCTTAGTTTTTGTAACGGTAGCAAAACACAAGATTTACTTAATGGATGTATTAATATATTATTTTATCCTAATCATTTTACCCATATTGATTTTTGGGTTTTTCCTGTTAATATCCGTTTTAATCATCAATAGGTTCCGATACGATTCTTTCAAACAAAAATGGGAAGCCGTCAAAGGCAAAATTGACAGTTTTCTGACCAATATGATTTTCTCTCCTTTTGACGAAACACAATTTAAGACCGAAATTGAGCAGTTCAAAAAGACAATTCCATTTGAAAAAAGATGGTGTAAAAAATTAATTCTGAACGAAATTATTTTTCTAAAATTAAATTTAAAAGGGGAAGTAACCAATACTTTCCATTTTTTATACGAGCAGTTTGATTTGTTTGAATACACCAAAAGACTTCTAAACAGTAATTACTCTTATTTAAAACGTGTAGGAATGTATCAGCTGGAATCGATGGACTATAAAAAAGGAACCCATTTCATTACGCCGCTATTAAATCACAAAAACGGAAGAGTAAAATCCAGTGCTTTTTTAACGTTAATTTCATTAAAACCAAAAAAATTAGAATCTTTAATTGATTTCTCTCATCAGATCACTATTGCCGAAGAAATCAATATCATGGATATTTTACATCAGCAAAAGACCAAAATGCCTAGCAATTTGCATCAATGGGTTGTTTCAGAGAATACATCAATTATCAAACTAGGCATTAAATTAATGATGTTTTATAATTATACCAATGAAAATGAAACCATAGTAAAATTATTAAAGCATAGTGACAGATCTGTTCGTAACGTGGCGATTTCAGCAGTGAATTTTTTGTTCATTTACGAAGCAGAATCCGTTTTGATAGAACAATTTAATTATGAGGATAAAGAAAACCAGCTAGAGATTTTCAATACGCTTTCAGGAATTGGAACAGCAGACTCGGAGAACTTTATTGCCCAATTATTAGAAAACAAAACAGCCGAAAATATAAAACTGGACGCTGTTTATTGTCTCAACAAAATAAATCCTTATTATTTTGAGGATCACTTTTTTGATAATGAAGATGTACAAAAAATGGTCAAACATGTTAAGACCCCCTATTTGTAATTTTATAAAACATACTAAACACATAAGAACAGTCCTAGAAAATATGTAAAGACAAGACAATTTTAAAATTAGAAATCAAACATAAAAGAACAATATCATGTTGAAGTTACTATTAGATGTTTATGAAATATTCGTGGGATTATTTTCCATAACCTATATTTTGGTATATCTAACATTGGCTTTCTTATCTTATTATGCCATAAAACAATATCTCAATACAAAACATTTTATTACAAATAATGTATTAGTAAAATCCAATCATATTCCTGGCGTATCAGTTATTGCCCCTGCATTCAATGAAGGAGCAACTGTAGTCTATAATATAAAATCATTATTATCGCTTAACTATCCTAAATATGAAGTAGTCTTAATCAACGATGGCAGTACTGATGATACTCTTGAAAAACTGATACGAGAATTTGAATTGGTTAAAGTCGATTTCTATTATGAAGCTAAAATACCAACAGGCCCGGTACGAGGGCATTACAAATCAACTAATCCTTTATACTCCAAACTTTTGGTCGTTGATAAAGAAAATCGAAAAAGTAAAGCCGATGCTTCCAACACAGGCATTAATTCTACAAAATATCCTTTAATTTTATGTACGGATGTTGATTGTATTCTAAAAAATGATGCCATCATAAAACTGGCTAAACCTTTTATAGAAAGTGAAAAAAAAGTCATAGCGACTGGAGCTGGAATCCGAAGTTCCAATTCGTGCGTTGTAAAAGACGGGTTTTTAGTTAAAATTCATTTCCCAACAGGATGGTATGCACGTTTTCAAGAGCTGGAATATGTAAGAGCATTTCTTTTAGGCAGAATGGCTTTGAGTCAAATCAACAGTTTGCTGTTAGTTTCGGGTGCATTGGGTATGTTCGATAAAGAAATCGTAATTAAAGCAGGAGGCTATTGGCACAAATCATTGGGAGAAGACATGGAACTTGTCATCCGAATGCGAAAATACATGTGCGAGATGAAACTTCCTTTTTCAATTCAATATATACCGGAATCCTTGTGCTGGACTGAGGTTCCTGGAAATAAAACCATTTTGATACGACAGCGCATGCGATGGGCAAGAGGATTAATACAAACCTTATTTTTGCATAAAAATTTATTTTTTAATCCAAAATATAAAAAAACTGCTTTTTTCGTACTTCCATACTTTTTCATTTTTGAATTTATGATACCCATCATTGAAATAGTGGGGATAATTACCACGATACTCTTTCTTATATTTTTTGAAGTGAACTATTTATTCTTTTTTTATATTTCGTTAGTGGTCTATTTATTCTATTTAATTCTCACGGTTGTGTCAATATTTTTGGATGATATCATCTATAAAAACTACGCTAATGCCAAGGAAATGATCATTCTTATTTTGATGGCCATTATCGAGCCTTTTTTTTACCATCCTATAAACATGTATGCTTCTTTAAAAGGATATTATCATTTTATTAAACAGAAAGAACAAAATTGGGGAAACATGCAAAGGCAGGGCTTTAGAGAAGAACAAATTAAGATTCCAAATATTAAAATATAAACTAAACCACTCCTATGGACTGAAAGTCTATAGATTTTGGTTGACAGACTGAAAGTATGCAAAGTTGTAGCACTTATTTATTTGCCACAAGTTACACTAATTAGCACTAATTAATTTGTGAAAATTTGTGTAATTTGTGGCTAAAATAGTTGCAGAAGCTATAGCAAAATGCACTAAAGTACATAGTTTTAAACTATATCTGAGACCAATAAATGATGCCATAATTATAAAACATACCGATCAAAAAATGAATGATTTCAAACTAAAAACGCTTTTAAACTATACTCTTAAAAACAGTTTAGAATATATCTATGCTGTTTTTTCATTGATCATTATTTTTTGTTCATTCAGCTATATTGACATTTATAAGAATTTTGACATCGCCGTATTTTATCATAAAATCGGTAATGATTTTGTAGCGGGCTTACAAATTGGACTACTCTTTTTACCATTATATTTAATCTTAAAATGGACAAAACAGCCTTTGGGAATTGTAGTCATTAAAGTAATTTTCATCCTGATTATTATCATCCAATTAGCGCTGACAGGATACAGCCTTACCACTCATATCAATCTTGGCTCTGATCTTTTGGGATATTCATTAAGCGACATGTATACCACTGTAACCTCATCATTATCGATATCTTTCGTGATGTTTTTGCCTTTTATAATAATTCCGCTGCTTTATTTAGGACTTATCAGATTATTTCATTTTGTTGGCGATAAAATCAGCCCGATGCTGCTAATTTTAATTCTTTTTGTTTTTGGAGGATTAAATCTTGTATTTGCTAATGATGCAAAACCTGTTTATCAAAACAAATTGCATTTCTTAATCTCTGATATTATACGTTCAAAAAAAGAAGAATCTCTTTCGGCCAAAAGCCATTTTATTCCTAAAAAAGAATATCCCTTAGAGAAACCTGCCGAAGATACCAAAGATGTACTGTCTGCTTTTTTTAATGTGCATCAAGAAAAACCTAATATTGTGTTTATCATTATGGAAGGTGTTGGAAGAGATTTTACCGATGATGGCCAATACAGCGGTTTTACGCCTTATCTTGATTCATTGATTTCAAAATCGTTGTACTGGAAAAACTTTGTCAGTAATGCAGGCCGTACCTTTGGTGCCCTGCCGGCTTTAATGGGTTCGCTTCCGTTTGGGAAAAATGGCTTTATGGAATTAAGTCCATTGCCCAAATACAATTCACTCATTAGCATTCTAAAATCAAACGGTTACACCACTTCCTATTATTGTGGCGATGATATTACTTTTGACAAAAAAAGTACTTTTTTAGAACACAATGGCATTGATCACATTATTGATGTAAATAAATTTGGCCCAGGATATAATATGTCTAAAAAAAATTCAGGCGGGTTTTCGTGGGGGTATCCTGATGCCGAAATATACCGCAAAGCTTTGTCAGAAATAAACCATAAAAGCCAGCCGAGATTGGACATCATAATGACGCTTTCCAATCACGAGCCATTTGAGTTTCCTTCCAAAAATAATTACCTGAAAAAAGTGGAAGCCATCTTAAATTCAAAATCATATTTTGAAAGAAATAAACTAAAGGATTATAAAGAAATTTTTGCTTCTCTGCTTTATACAGATAATTCACTGCAGAAATTCATGGAAGAGTATTCCAAAAGACCCGATTATGCAAACACTATTTTTATAATTACGGGCGATCACCGATTAATTCCCGTTCCTCAAAAAGACAATCTTTCGAGGTTTCATGTACCGCTTTATATCTATAGTCCAATGTTGAAAAAAACTGCGGAATTCAATTCTATTTCATCTCACAATGATGTTACGCCAAGTTTAGTTTCTTTTTTGACTCATAATTACAAGATTAACAAATTAGAAAAAACATATTGGATCGGTCAGGGAATAGACACCGTTAGAGAATTCAGGAACATACATTCTATTCCGTTGATGAGATACAAAGGAAGTCTTATCGATTACATTTATAAAGACTATTTTTATACAGATGGAAGTCTTTACAAAATTGATCCAAATTTCAATATCACAGAATCCAGCGATGAAATGTTAAATTCGGTAACCGCATCGTTTAATGAATTCAAAAACCTAAACACTTACTTAACTTTAAAAAATAAAATCACTCCCATTTCTGCCAAATTCAAGAACACTTCGTACATATTTACGTCCGAAGAAATGGTATATATAAAAAAAGTGTCCAAAGGATTAAATTCAGATCAGATTTTTTTGCTGGCACGACAATTAGCCTTTAATAAAGACCGTGTAAAAGCGCGTTTATTATGCAATTACATATTAAATGATAAACCAAATTATACAGATTTCAGGATTTTAAAAGGAAGAACTTTGGCTTGGGACGGCGATTATAAAAATGCTGAAATCGAATTACTCGAAGCTATAAACAGAATGCCTTTTTATGAAGATGGATACAGTGCCCTGATGGATGTTTACTTTTGGTCTGATCAAAATAAAAAGGCAGTAAAAATTGGAAAGCTGGCTCTTTCAAATAAAATTAGCAATCCAGAAATTGGTTTTAAATTAGCCAAGTCATATCAGAGAGTCAAAAATAAGCTTGATGCCAGAAAACAGATTGACAGTCTTTTGAGTGTTTATCCTGAAAATCAAGAATATCACAAATTTAAAAAATCTTTAAAATAACATTATACCCACGATGATGCAGAAGACATTTAATAAATTAAGCCTTGTTTTTTTGATTTTGTGCTTTGCTCAAATCTATGGACAGCAAAAAGAATTCAAAGGAGATCCTGATGTGTCGTTTAAAACGGCTCGTGATCTGGCTTTCGACAAAAACAGAAAGCAGGCACAAGACACGCTATTGCACATATTAACTAAATACCCAAATTATCATGATGTTCGTGAATTTTTAGCTTCCACTTATGCCTGGGATGGAGATTATAAAAAAGCCAGAACCGAATTTCAAAAAATTTTAGGAAAAGATTCAAAAAGAAAAACGACATGGATAGGAGCCATTAAGAATGAAATTTGGGGAGACTATCCTTTTCTTGCTTTGAAATTATCGAAGAAAGCATTAAAAAATTTCCCAAAAGATGCAGAAATACTGGACCTGCAAAAAAGCGCCCAGGAAAGTACAATGATTCCAACTGCTACTGCCGGTGCTGTCCAAACGATCTCAAGCAAAATTCCAAACGACTCTATAATCAAAGAATCTGAATCGGGCATAAAAAAGACATTTCGAAATAATACAATTGGTGTTACTTCTGAAATTGATATTTATTCGGAAGTATTTGACCCTATGATTTACAATGCAATAAAATATGGACGCCAAACCAAATACGGCAGTATTATTGCAAGGGCAAATCTCGATAGAAGACTTGGTGATTTCGGAACGCAGTTTGAGATTGATTTATATCCGAAAATTGCAAAAGGAATGTATGCCTATCTAAACTTTGGCGTGTCTAATTCGTATTTATTTCCCGATTATAGATATGGTGCAGAAATTTTTAAATCGCTTCCCAAAAGTTTTGAAGTTTCGATGGGACTTAGAGCTTTACAATACGATACAACCACCATGATTTACACAGGATCAGTGACTTGGTACAACGGAAATAACTACTGGTCTTTCCGTCCTTATTTTACTCCGGGAGATAATGGCTTAAGTACTTCAGGAACTCTAACCTACAGAAAATACAGAAGCGATGCTGATAATTATTTCGGAATTAATGCTGGATTTGGAATTTCACCAGAACTCAATCAGAATTATTATTTAGCTAATGATAAACGAATTGTCAATCTTCAATCTCAAAAACTGAATGTTGGCTATTATTTTTCTACCAACAACAAACAAAATGCCTGGGGTGCACAGCTTGGGATTATCCATCAGGAAATTCCATTTGATCAGGGGAATTATTTCTGGATTTCAACCCTTTTGCTGTCATGGGAAATTCGATTTAGATAATTACAATGGTAAAATCAAAATGAAGCCAAAATCGCTATGATGTTTTAATTTCAAATCTAAAAAAATGCAGACGAAACAATTTATTATCACCATTAGTATTTTTTTCTGCCTTTTTTCAAATTGTAAAATTATGGCTCAAAATCTCATAAAATTAACTAATGTGAAGGGACATGAAGTAATCATCTTTTCATCTAATGATGATACTCAAAAATCGGCTTTACTATTAAAAAAATATTTAGACCTAGCTTTTGAGAATCCGTTTCAGATTCAAAACAGTGATACAAGTAATGCCAAAATAGTTCTTGAAATTAATTCTGATAAGAAAATTGATTCAGATTCATTTACCATTAAAAGTGACGAAAAAAACATCTATTTAATCGGTGATAATGAAAAAACGCTACGGTACGCCATTTATACCTTATTAGAAACATGGGGATTTAGAAAATACACTTCAAAAGACAGTTTTATACCAAAGCTAAAAGAAGTAACGCTCCCAAAAAACTTCAATAAAACTTACAAACCTTCATTCGAATATCGAGCCTTATTTTATCCCGACTGCTATGATGAAGATTTTAGAGACTGGCACAAACTCGATTGGCACATTAATGATTTTGGTCTTTGGGGGCATTCGTTTTATAAATTATTAAGTGCTAAAACCTACTTTAAAACCAATCCTGATTTTTTTGCTTTATACGAAGGACAGCGAAACAGCGAATCATTGTGCATGACCAATGATACCGTTGTTGAAATCATCACAAAAAAAATGAGCGAAATCATTGCTCAAAATCCGAATGCACAATTTTTTTCTATCAGCCAGAACGATGATGTTGTCTACTGTGAATGTGATAATTGCAAAGGATTAAATGAAAAACATGGAGGACCACAAGGTTCACTTTATTATTTTCTGAATAAAATAGCTGTACAATTTCCAAAAAACAAAATCATAACACTAGCCTATCTTCATACGTATCGGGCTCCTGAAAATCTCAAAATTGAGCCTAATATTTATACTCTCTTTTGTCCCATTGAAATGAATCGTGGAAAAGCTATTGAAGAAGCTCCTAACAATAAAACCTTTTTGGAAATTCTCGATAAATGGAGCACAACAGCGGAACATTTATATTTATGGGACTATACAGTTGAATTCACCAATTATCTGTCGCCTTTTCCTAATTTGCATACTTTTTCAAAAAACTATCAGCTCTATCAGCAAAATCAGGTGAAAGGTCTTTTTGTACAGGGATATGACGATGTACCGGGAGATTTATATGAATTAAGACAATATCTTTTAGCCAAAATAGTTTGGGACACAAAAACCGATGTCGAAGCAGTAACCAATGATTTCCTGAATGGTTTTTATGAAAAAGCTTCTCCTTTTGTTAAAGAATACATTGATCTGCTGACGCAATATCAGGAGAAAACAGACCGCTATCTGGATATTTATACTGATCCGATTCAAAACAGGAATACCTTTCTGACTCCCGAGGCGATGGATCAATACGATAAACTCATAAGCCAAGCAGAAACGGCTATTTATGACAATCCAATATTAGCAAAACGCGTTTTAAAATTAAGATTGGCTCTCGAATATGTATATTTTGAGCAATCCAAATTTTACGGAAAAGACAAGCACGGAATGTTTGCCGGCAAGAACAAAGAAGATCAAGGAAAACAGCTCAGAGAACGAGTGCTCAACTTTACAAAAAGCTGTAACGAATTTGGAATCTACGAGCTTAGCGAAGGAGGCCTTTCTCCCGATCAATATTATCAGGAATGGCTTGCTATTGAAAAAAGTGCCTGTAGTCATTTGGGAGAAAAATACGTAGTCCGTTTTTTGACTCCGCCTGCAGATGAAAACAAAGGCAAAGGGAGTTATGGATTGGCAGACGGCGTTCGCGGTTACAAAAATCCCGCCATCAACTGGATTGGCTGGTACGGCACAAACCCCGAAATCGAATTCACTTCCAATCAGTTAAATTTCAATACCATTCGAATCAATTCTTTAAACGATCAAAGGCATTGGATTTTTACACCCAAAAAAATCAGCATTTATGGTCTTAAAAAAGACAAATGGCAACTATTAGCTCAGCAGGAAAGCGGGGAGCCCATAGAAAGTTCAGAAGTGACCATAAAAACCTGGGAATTAAAATCGGATAACTTCAATCAATACGATGTTCTAAAAATTGAAGTCGAAAATTTAAAAGAATTACCTTATTGGAGAAAACGAAAGAACAAAAAACCAATGGTAATGATTGATGAAATTGAGCTGTATAATAAATAGTGATAATCGCTGGATGACCTAACAGTTTTAAAGCCTGTTAGGTCTCCGCTGAAAACCAAAAGATTATCAATATATAATCCCTTCTTTTTAATGTTATACACATACTTATTCTTTAGATTAGGAAAAATTTAAGATTCTTTAGCAAAACATTATGCTTTTTAAAAACCCACCAAAAATGTTTGGCACAGTTATTGAAAATACCGAACAAGTGCATTTCAACGATTTTATATGCATTTAATCGGATTATAAATAAAAAACAGCCGAAACAAATATGAATAATTCAGAAATAAAAATATTGATTGCTGAGGATGACGTATTGATGATTAAAATACTTGAGTTCATTCTTAAAAAAGAAGGATATCAGGTTACATCATGCAAAGATGGTTTAAGTGCCATAGAAAAAATTTCGGTACTGATTCCTGACCTGATTATTACCGACATTATGCTTCCTTTTCGTTCCGGATTGGAAATAATTGGTTATTCCAAAGAAAATTTTGAAAACATCCCTGTCATTGTGGTTTCATCACTGGGAGAAGAAGAAGGGACAGTTATCGAGGCTTTCAATCTTGGGGCTGATGATTTCGTTTCAAAGCCTTTTAATCCAAACGAATTACTGCTTCGTGTAAGACGTTTATTTGCAAAAAAGAATTACAGCATAAAGCCAAAGGAAATTTCTAGTATAAATATTAGTGCCTAAAAACTAATTTCATAAAATCATCATCCTCTACTCTATAAGCTATCTCAAAATAGTTCCATAGAGTTTTTTTTTAACTGCAATTTCGAAATAACTTCTTTGAAAACTAAATTTTCTAATTCGAGCCACTTGTAGCCATTTTTTTTAATAGTTTGCATTAAAACTTCTAAAAGCGAACACACTAACCATCCTTATTTATTGCTTTTTTTTATCTTTTCTAAACTGCAAAGTTATGGCTCAAAACTCCATATATTTAGTAAATACAAAGAACGGGAAGTGATTATTATTTCTTCAATCGATAAAAAAAAAAAACATGCCTGCTTTTAAAAACCTGCATAGATCAAGCTTTTGATTATCCGCTTCAATTCAGAACAATAATATAACAGGTCTTAACAATTCCAAAAATAACGCATTAATCTTACTTTTATTAAGCAACTTAGATTCGTTGCGAAGTCTAGTAGCAAGGTCGGACTGCTTTGTTTGTAGGATAGCCTTTTAAAATGGCTGCAAAAAAGCTTGTCTTTGTCAAATTAACCCTTCCCAAATTCGTAAAACCCCCTCGCCTATCTTGAGAATTAACTAAAATGCTAAAAATAAACAGATAGGAAACGATAATTTTTTTAATAATTCCATTCGTCGATAGTGTGTTTACAAATATTAGCAACTTAAGAGTAAGTGTTGATATTTCACCGAAAGCAAAGCTCCGTTAGTCGAATACAATTGAGACTCCGTTGTTATCTGTTGCATATTTGCATTAGAAATAACGATAAAAGTATAATTGTTATGGCTTCGAAAATCAAAAAAAGGTGGATTCAAAAAATTAATATTTGTGCTTGATCTCTTAAACTAAACACGAGAAAAAAATCAATAAATCTTTTTTGCATTTACTAGAATTTATTAGAGCAGCTATTAGAAATGAAATGTTTCAATTCATGAATGTTATTTAAAAAAATGACTCTTTCGATTTTTTTAAAACAAATCAGAGAAAAAGGATTAAAAAAATTAAAATTAAATAAAAATGAACAATTCAGATATAAAAATATTAATTGCAGAAGATGATGTATTAATGATTAAAATACTTGAGTTCATTCTTAAAAAAGAAGGCTACCAAGTAACATCATGCAAAGATGGTTTGAGCGCTATAGAAAAAATTCCTGTATTGATTCCTGACCTGATCATTACCGATATTATGCTTCCTTTCCGTTCTGGTCTAGAAATAATTGGATATTCTAAAGAAAATTTTGAGAACATTCCTGTCATTGTAGTTTCGTCATTGGGTGAAGAAGAAGGAACTGTTATCGAGGCTTTCAAACTTGGGGCAGATGATTTTGTTTCAAAACCTTTTAATCCAAACGAATTACTGCTTCGTATAAGACGCTTTTTTTCAAAAAAGAATCACAGTATAGTGCCAAAGGAAGTTCCAGTGGGCATTAGCGCATAAAATAATATTAATTCAAAAACAGATTAAATACCACTTTTTGCCCCCCAAACCTCTATACGCTATCGCAAAAATAGTGTGTGGAGGTTTGTCTTTTTTTAATGTTTACAGAATTATTATAAGTATTTCCAAAAAAGCCTAATAATCGTCCTTTAGCCCCGACAGGAGGAAAAATCCTTTTATAGAGACGGGCTTCAAACCTGTCTCTATAAAAGATTGGAATGATGGCGGAAACGATTTTGGCTGATAACACCAATTGTTTCACTCCAAATTCCTATTAGCTGATTGAAGAGTTTAGCAAGACCTCGAAGCGAATGCCTTGGAAAGTTAGAGACTGCTTCATCCTTAGCTTCAAAAAACCTATCTTTGCACAAAATTCACATACAATGAGCACTTTCGAACAATTCAATCTCCCTAAATCAGTACAAAAAGCAATTGATGATTTAGGCTTTACGACCCCAACTCCTATTCAGGAAAAAACTTTTTCTGTGATAATGTCTGGACGTGATATGATGGGAATTGCACAAACGGGTACTGGTAAAACATTTGCTTATCTATTGCCTTTACTAAAATTATACAAATTTACTCCTGGTCATACTCCAAAAATAGTAATTCTTGTTCCAACCCGCGAACTTGTTGTTCAGGTTGTGGAAGAAGTTGAAAAACTGACCAAATATATGTCGGTTAGGACTATAGGAATTTTTGGCGGTGTTAATATCAATACCCAAAAAACGACCGTTTATCAAGGTTGTGATATCTTGGTTGGTACTCCTGGAAGAATCATGGATTTAACATTGGATAATGTAATCCGTTTTGAAGAAATGCAAAAACTGGTTATTGACGAGTTTGACGAAATGCTGAATTTAGGTTTCCGTACGCAGTTGACATCTATTTTAGCGATGATGCCGAAAAAGCGTCAAAACATTCTATTTTCTGCAACAATGACCGATGAAGTAGATGCTATTTTGAATGATTATTTTGATTATCCGGAAGAAGTTACGCTGTCAGCATCTGGAACACCACTTGAAAAGATTACCCAAATTACTTATCAAGTACCGAATTTTAATACCAAAATCAATCTTTTAAAACACTTATTGGAAACCAACGGAGACATGAGCCGTGTATTGGTTTTTGTGAATAACAAAAAGATTTCCGATATGGTTCACGAACGCATCGAGGAAGATTTTGAAGGTCAGTTTGGTGTAATCCACTCCAATAAATCACAGAATTACCGTTTGAGTACGATGGCCGAATTTCAAGAAGGAAATCTACGCGGATTAATTACTACGGATATTATGGCGAGAGGTTTGGATATTTCGAATATCACACACGTCATTAACTTCGAAATGCCGGAATTACCGGAATTGTACATGCACCGTATTGGTAGAACGGGCCGGGCCGATGCTACTGGAACTGCTATAAGTCTTATTACTCCTCGTGAAGAAGAATCAAAAGTAGCCATTGAAATTTTGATGAATACAGAATTACCTATTGAATCTTTCCCTGAAGAAGTTGAAGTTTCATCTAAATTAATCGAACCTGAGAAAGACAGACAGCCCATCAAGTTTTTGATGAAAAAACAAAAATTGGAAGGTGATGGCGCTTTTCACGAGAAAAGCAAAAAGAATAAGAAAGTCAATTTGGGCGGACCTGGTGTTACTAAGAAAAAAACACACGGTTCTGTCAATAGAAATATGCTGAAAAACCAAGCTAAAAAACGTAAGGATAAGAAATAGCAGTTTGCAGTTTTAAAACACACAGCCCATAGTTGAAACTATGGACTGTGTGTTTTTAAAATCATTTTCATCAATTGCTGACGAAATATCAGATTAACTAATTTATTACTTGTCAGATGCGATTTCTTTCATTGCATCAGATGTCATTACAAATAATTCATCCGTTTTGCAATTCCAAATTGAAACATATTTTTTTGAAACTACAATATGATTTTTCCACTTTGCAAATTTTTCATAAAGCATTAAAGTACAAATATCAGTTGCAGTTATAAAATCTCCTGTCTCTGGTAAATGGCTGTGCATCGTTTCAGCATCTTTCCCATCATCATTTTTATATTCAATAGGAATAATGTTTTTGTGAAGTTGTTTTTTGCTTTTAACATTATAACTTTTATCAAATTCAATTAAGTAATCATTTCCAAAAATAACAACACCATTCTTTTTAGGACCACTTAACACATATACTTTATTTTCTCCGTTATTTATTATAGGAATAACGTTCAAGTTCATATTTTCATATTGTTTGAATAAAGTATCATTACTAATAATTTCTATAGATTTTTTACGAAGATTCAAATACTTAATTTCAGTTTCATTTAAGCTTCTCTCATTTAAATCAGTAATAGCTTTACTTATATCGAATGAATTGTCAAATATTATTGTTCCGATAACTTTTAAATTATTTTCTTTTGAAACAAATATACATTTAGTTATATTCTCCTCTGAATATGAAAAATAACCGCCAATTTTGGATTGATCTTTAAATTTCTCTAAAAACAAATCTGTTCCGTACCAAGAAGACATTTCAGAACGATATAACATCTTGCCTTCTCTAACAATTGACCCAGCAATTTTATCAAATTTATTTTGGGCAACTATACTAGCAGAAATTAAGCAGACAAAAAACAAAATTTTATTCATATCAATATGTTACGTACTTGAAACATTACTCACGACTGATTTTACTTCGCAAACACTAAACAAACTGGAGAGCACAAATCAAATCTTTTTTTTGTATCAGTCAGCGTGCCTTTTCTTTTGTTAATCTTAAAGATCACAATATCATTAGTGTATTGATGTGCAACTAAAAGAAATTTGCCCGTTGGGTCAATCACAAAATTTCTTGGTCCTTTTCCTAAAGTGCTGGTTTGGCTTTTTAATTCTAATTTTCCTTTTCTCAAAATTTTAAAAACCGAAATATTGTTAGCATCTCCTCTATTAGAAGCATATAAAAATTTCCCTTTAGGCGAAATATGAATATCGGCTGAACTAAAAGTCCCTTTATAACCTTCTGGTAAAATACTGGTTTCACTGACCTTTGTCAGCTTGCCGTCTGCATAACCAAAAGTGGTCAATGAACCGTCCAATTCCTGTAAGACGTAAACGTATTTCCCTTTCTTGCTAAATGTTAAGTGTCTTGGTCCGCTTCCGGCTTTTACGGAAACGCTGTCTTTTAACGTCAAGATTTCCTTTTCTGCAGCAGGGTTATAGCTATACACATACACTTTGTCATTTCCTAAATCATTGCTCAAAACGTATTTTTTATCTGGTGAAAAATAAACCATGTGTACGTGTGGTTTCTCTTGTCTTTGTTCGTTAGGACCTTTCCCATAATGCTGTACAACCTGCTTAGCCTCAGTTAAACTCCCATCTTGGTTTTTACCAAATACAGAAATATTCCCTCCTGAATAATTGGCTACAATCACATTTGTATCATCATTGATAAGATAACAGGGATCCGCACCTTTGGAACTTACTGAATTTATTGAACTGGGTTTCCCGCTTACTGCATCAAATGCAAAAGAACTTACAGTGCTTTGTCCTCCGTTTTCATTTACTGCATAAATAAATTTTTCATCCTTTGAAAGTGACACATAACTAGGATTAACAATACTGTCCGACGATTTTTTCAATCTTATTTGAGCGTTATTGGTATCAAATTCATACACATAAATACCTCTGCTGCTGCAAGAGTTGGTATAGGTTCCTACAATAAGATTGACTTTATTTTTTTGGGCCTGCATTGAAGCAACTGAAGAAATTAATAAAAGAAAGAAAGAAATATGTTTCATATGATAGTATTGTTGAAATTCTAGTTGTTGTTGTTGTTTTAAAAAATTGTTATTACCTTTAAAATTATTATTCAGTTTTATTATCCAAAAGTTTCTTGGCAGAAGTACTTGTAACGACTTTTTTTCCTGTTTTTGCTTCCAATTCTTTCAAAGCGACTTTGGCTACATTCCCGCCTTGCTTAGCAACTTTCTGACTTTCCTGAAATGATTTTGGATTAACTGCTTGTGAAATATCTTTAGTAGAAGCCTCTGCCAGCATATTCAAAATCAATTCGGTATTTGTCATGTTATCCCGAAGATTTTCCTTTTTCAAACCTTTCAAAATTTTATATTCCTTGGTTGTTTTCTCAGACCAAGCTTTGGTAATAATATCGGTTAATATAGCAAATTGACTTCCTTCTTTTAATCCCCTGCTTTTCCATTCATCAGTAAGTTCTTTTCTGATTTCGATGCTTTTTAACCGCTGATTAATCCAGCTTTCAGAATAACCGAGTTGCAGATAATGCTGTAAGGCTCTGTCAATTCCTATTTCCGGATCCTGCATTTCATCAAGACGTTCGCTCCCTACTTGAGCTAACCAAAGTTTAAAAGGTTCTGCTTTTGGTGATGGAACAGATTGGATTAACCGAAATAATTGTTCTGTATCGGCAACATCCGTTTTATAATATTTACCATCAGACGAAACCATTTTCAGTTGGTTACAATTTGTAACCAACTGACTTCCCTCTTTTTTTAAACGATTTTTTAATACTTTCCAATAATTATTCGGATTTGGACTTTCAGATAATATACCAATAACATCCACGATAGAAAAATACCATTTCTCCTCCTCTTCGTTCCATAAAGAACGAACTAGCTTCTGTTCAAATAATTGTAATGCAGTTTCTTTTGTCATTTTACATTCACGCCTTAAAAACCAATAATTTATCTGTTGCGGTATTTTACAAAAGCTAAAATACTTATTTTCTTTCAGAATTACCCTATTCACTCCCTATTTTGAAAAATTGTAACAACATCATACAAAACTGTCAACAAATTTGTATTTTTGGCTTACTAATTCAAGGAGTCCAATTGTAATAAATCCTGTGAAGCAAACAAAACCATAGAATGCACTTTAAACATCCCGAAATTCTATATTTTATATTCTTGTTGATTGTTCCAATTTTGGTGCATTTATTCCAATTAAGGCGTTTTAAAAAAGAATATTTCACCAATGTCCGTTTCCTAAAAGCACTTTCGATCCAAACCCGAAAAAGTTCTAAAATCAAAAAATGGTTACTATTGGCATGCCGTCTTCTTTTATTGACATTTATAATTCTGGCTTTTGCTCAGCCCTTTTTTGAATCCAAAGACAGTAAAAATGCCAGTAATAAAATGTATATTATTCTGGACAATTCCTTTAGTATGCAGGCCAAAGGAAAGAAAGGAGAATTATTAAAACGGGCTATTCAAGAACTATTAGAAGAAACTCCCGAAAATGCAAATTTTTCGTTACTTACTAATACCGACAGTTACTGGGATACTGATATCAAAACTATTCGAAATGAACTGCAAAATCTAAAATATAGTGCAGTTCCTTTTCAATTAGACAATATTTTAGCAAAAGTAAAAGCACATAAATCGGCATTCAAAAAAGACATTATTGTCATTACAGATGCTGTGGGACTAACTCCAAATCAGCTGAAAAATATTGAAACGGATGATATTCCGTATTTCATTCTTCCTAAAGCAGAACAAAAAAACAATGTAGCAATAGACAGCGTTTTTATCCGTCAAACACTCGATGATTTTTATGAATTAAGCATTAACACTACCAATTATAGTGATGATTTCAAACCTGTTCCTGTGGCTTTATACAATCAAAACAAACTGATTGCCAAAACCATTATTAATTTTAAAAATAAAAAAGAAACCATCAATTTCACAATCCCAAAACAAACTTTTCATGGTTATGTTTCCATTGAAGACAATGATTTAGGTTATGATAATAAATTGTTTTTTAGTATTTCAAAAATTAAAAAGAATAACATCATCAGCATTGGAACACCCGAAAAAAATAATTTCCTGAGCCGAATTTACACCAATGATGAATTCAACTATAATTCTTTCACGTTAAACACTTTAGATTACAACAGTATCGACAAGCAAGACGCAATTATTTTAAATGAGCTCGACGAAATTCCTCAAGCATTGCAGACCACTTTGAAAGCGTTTGTCAAAAAAGGCGGAAACTTAATTGTAATTCCATCAGAAACAACGTCAGTTCCCAGTTTAAATGCGTTATTAAATCAATTTGGAAGCACACAATTCAAATCATTAGAATCGAATGAAAAACAGATAACCAAAATCAATTTCAGTCATCCGTTATTTGCTGGTGTTTTCGAAAATAAAACCAATAATTTTCAATATCCCAAAATCAAAAAAGATTTTACGATTTCTAGTTCAAGTCCAGCCATATTAAATTTTGACGATGAATCTCCTTTTTTAATAGGATTGAAAAATACCGTTTCATCAGTTTATGTTTTTTCGGCTCCTTTAAATACTGACAATTCCAATTTTCAGCAATCTCCTTTGATTGTTCCTGTCTTTTATAAAATGGCTTTGAGCAAGCTAAATAATGGAGTTAATTCAAACACTATCGGCAACAATACTTCCTATCTCGTTTCTGCTGCTTTAGCTAAAGATCAAATACTGACGGTAAAAAATCAAGATGAAAAGTTTATTCCAGTACAGCAATTATTAAATAATAAAGTACAGTTATTTTTCAATGATTATCCAGAAAAAGCAGGTAATTATACGATATATGATTCCAAAAAACCAATAGAAAACATCAGTTTTAACTATCCTAGAACCGAAAGTGATCTGGATCAAGTAAACGAAACTGTATCATCCGATTATAAAACAAGTGATTCCATTTCAACCATTTTTGATACGTTGCAAAGCAACCGAAGCGACAATCAAATTTGGAAATGGTTTATTATCTTTGCACTGTTATTTTTAGCATTAGAAATGGCAATTATCAAATTTGTGAAATAACAATCCGGTTCCTAAAAATTATAAAAACAACATGAACACAATCATCCGAAGCGCCAAAATTATTGATTCAAAAAGTCCTTTTCACAATCAGACTGCCGATCTTTTAATTGTAGATGGTTTTATAAAAAAAATTGGAACGGCACTTCCAAATACCGATAATACAGAAGAACTAAAGCTTGATAATCTTCATATTTCACAAGGATGGTTTGACAGCAGCGTTTCCCTTGGAGAACCTGGTTTTGAAGACAGGGAAACAATTTCAAACGGACTGGAAGTTGCAGCCAAAAGCGGTTTTACGGCTATTGCATTACAACCCAACTCCTTTCCTGTTATAGACAATCAAGCACAAGTTAATTTTGTTAAAAATAAAGCCAACGGTTTTGCCACGCAGCTTTTTCCGATTGGAGCTTTAACCAAGGAAAGCGAAGGCAAAGACATGGCCGAATTGTACGATATGAAAAATTCTGGAGCAGTTGCCTTTGGCGATTATACCAAAAGTCTGGACAATGCCAATCTGCTAAAAATAGCTTTGCAATACGTACAGGATTTTGATGGATTAGTTATCGCATTTGCACAAGATGATAAAATAAAAGGAAACGGCGTTGCCAATGAAGGCATTGTTTCCACTCGATTAGGACTGAAAGGTATTCCCGATTTGGCCGAAGAACTGCAAATTGCCCGAAACTTATTTTTACTGGAATACACTGGAGGCAAAATGCATATTCCGACAATTTCCTCAGCAAAATCAGTGCAGTTAATTAAAGAAGCTAAAGCAAAAGGGCTGAACATAACCTGCAGTGTAACCGTTCATCATTTGGTATTGACAGATGAAAAATTGGAAGAATTTGACACACGTTTTAAAGTTACTCCTCCATTAAAAACTGAAAGCGATAGACAAGCGTTACTTAATGGAGTTCTGGACGGAACTATCGATTTAATCACTTCCGATCACAACCCGATTGATATTGAACACAAAAAAATGGAATTTGATTTGGCCAAAAACGGAACTATCGGATTAGAAAGCGCTTTTGGAGCTTTGATGACTGTTCTGCCATTAGAAACTATAATCGAAAAATTTACCGCAGGAAAATCAATTTTCAGCATTCCAGCTCACAGCATCAGCGAAGGTGAAATCGCCAATATTACTTTATTCAACCCCGAAGGTACTAGTGTTTTCAGAAATGAAAATATACTTTCTAAATCCAAAAATTCAGCATTCCTAGGCACTAGTTTAACTGGAAAAGCGTATGGAATTTTGAACCAAGGAAAATTAATCTTAGGATAAAACACCATGAACAACAGTATCGAAGCTGGAAAAACAGCAGCCATTACCAGCTATATTTTAGGCATTGGCGTATTTATTGCCATGTCAATGAATAGCGGTGAAGACAAAAACGAGTTTGCATCCTTTCATATTCGTCAAGGGTTAGGACTTACAATTACCTTTTTTTCTTTAGGATTAATTATAGGCAATTTTGACAGCTTAATGATTTCGGCTCCTATGTGGATTTTTATTTCTGTTTTGTGGACTTATGGTATTTTCAGTGCTATAAAAGGTGAAACAAAACCGGTTCCCTTGCTTGGAGAATATTTTCAAAAATGGCTTAAAAGCATCTCATAAAATTCCAAATTACAAAACCCAAGTTCCAAATTTTGAAATTTGAATTGCAAAATATAAAAAATGAATTTATCCCTAGAATATAAAATAAGAGAACCTAAAGTGATTCTCGACAAAAATCCAGTATTGCTTTTACTTCACGGTTATGGCAGCAATGAAGCCGATTTATTTTCGTTTGCAAGCGAATTGCCAAACGAATATTACATCATATCTGCCCGTGCTACTTATGACCTTCAATACGGAAGTTATGCCTGGTATGCAATAAATTTCGATGCCGACCAAAATAAATTTTCAGATAACGACCAAGCTCGGATTTCAAGAGATGTAATTGCTGGTTTCATTGATGAATTAGTAGCTAACTATCCTATTGATGCCAATGATGTCAATCTGATTGGTTTTAGTCAAGGTTCAATTTTGAGTTATGCAGTGGCACTTTCGTATCCAGAAAAGGTGAACAAAGTAGTAGCAATGAGCGGGTATCTAAATTTAGAAATTGTAACCGAAGATTACTTAAAAAATAACCTAAGCAAGCTAAAAATATTTGCTTCTCACGGAACAGTAGATCAGGTAATTCCTGTAGATTGGGCTAGAAAAACACCCGGAATTTTAGAAAAATTAGGTGTTGATATCACTTATAAAGAATACCCTGTAGGTCACGGAGTAGCTCCCCAAAACTTTTTTGATTTCAAAAACTGGCTTAGCCCCCTAACCCCCGAAGGGGGAACAAAAACTAAATAAACCAAATACAATTCCTTCCAATAATTCCCCCTTCGGGGGTTAGGGGGCTTGATAAATAACAGACTGATTCACTTCAAAAGAAACACTTTCATCATCATTGATAAAGTACTTCAGCAATACTTCGCCCCAATATTCTCCATCACTGTAATCTGCAATTATCCAGCGGTGATTAAGTACTTTTACTTTATTAATAATAAACTTATTAGCTCCCAATTGATCTTGTCCTGTATAAGGGTTTCCTTTTGGATTAGAGTTCAAATCCAATAATTGAGCCGTAACATAAGGAACTAAAGTCGCATAATTTCTAATTTTATCAGATTTAGCTGACTCGAAATAATTTTGGGCGTTTTCATTTCTTTCCAATGAAAAATAATCAGCATCGGAGAGTTTATTGGTAACAACCTGCAAACTGTCTTTTAATTTGGTAGTCGATTTTTTGTATTTTTCCTGTTCAAAAGTAACTTCTTTGCTTAAATACATATACGTATAAACATTAAAAACTAAGGAAAGAATTAAAGCGTAAAGGAGTAATGATTTTTTCATTTGTGTATTAAATTGTAATTTCTAAATTATCATAAGCCAAGAATACATTTTCTGGCAGTTTTTTTTGAACTTCTTCATGAAAACCCAGCATGTGGCTGATATGGGTCAGATAGGCTTTTTCAGGTTTAATCAAAGCTATAAAATCAAGTGCTTCCTCTAAATTAAAATGCGTATCATGAGGCTGTTCACGCAATGCATTAACCACCAAAACTTTGAGATTTTTCAGTTTATCTATTTCTGCATCATCAATAGTTTTTACATCTGTCAGATAAGCAAAATCATCAATTCTAAATCCGAAAACCTGCAAATTTCCATGCCATACACTTACCGGAACAGCTGTTTTATTTCCAATTGGGAAAGGCTTGTTATTTTCGATTTCGATAGTTTTTACAGAAGGGGCTCCAGGATATCTATTGACAGTCTCGAATATGTAATCAAAACGCTTTTCGATATTGACAAGTACCCTTTTATGAGCATAAATTGGAATTGCTCCCTGCCTGAAATTAAAAGGCCGAATATCATCCAAACCAGCAGTGTGGTCAGCATGTTCATGGGTAAAAAGGATTCCGTCTAATTTTCTGCAGTTTGATGACAGCATCTGCTGTCTAAAATCAGGTCCGCAATCGATTACGTATGAATGGTCTTCCCACGTAATCCAAACCGAAACCCGAAGCCTTTTGTCCTTAAAATCAGTGCTTTTGCAAACTTCATGATCAATCCCAATAATCGGAATCCCTTGAGATGTGCCAGTACCTAAAAAATATACCTTCAATTGCTTTGTTTTTTTTACAAAAATAGGATTAATTTCTCTTTCATTAAGAGCCGAATTAGTTAACTTTGTAACATAATTGCCCAATTTAAACAAAAAAAATGGAAGCCAAAAAGATAAAACTAAAAGGAGACAAAGTTATCGAGCAGATTCCTTCATTAAAGGACAAAGCACTTCGTATTAATTTGAACGAAAACATATACGGGACTTTTGCCGAAATTGGAGCTGGACAAGAAACAGTCAGGCATTTTTTTAGATCAGGCGGATCTTCTGGAACAATTGCAAAAGCCATGTCGGCCTATGATAAAGACTTTAGTGATGCCGTTTATGGAATCGAAGAAGACGGCCGTTATGTAACTGAAAGCCGGCTGAAAAAAATGCTGACTTTTGAAGGCGAATTGATTGAAGAGCGATTAAGCCGTACAAAACATCCCAACAAAATGTTTTTCAGCTATGCCAATACAGTTGCTACCATCGATTTTGCAAAACAGTTTAAAGGCCACGGCTGGGTTGGAATCCGATACCAGCTGGATCCTGCCGAAGATTATAACGAAATCATCATCCATATCCGTTTCAAAGAAAATGATTCCCGTTTACAGCAGGAAACCTTAGGTGTTTTAGGAGTTAATCTTATTTATGGTGCTTTCTACAAATACAACGATCCAAAAAAATTACTGCGTTACTTATACGACCATCTTGACAAAGACCAATTAGAAATTGATACCATTAATTTCTCAGGTCCTCGTTTTGCTGATGTTGACAATCGTTTAATGAGTCTGCAACTGGTAAAAAACGGTATGACCGATGCAGTAATGTTCAACCCAAAAGGGAAAAACGTTTTGCCGGCCGCCATTTTATACAAAAAAAACATCCTTGCTTTTAGAGGAAGTTTCCGTCCAGTTACCAAGGTAAACATGGATATGTATGCCAATTCATTGAAAATGTTTTTGGAAGAAAACAAGGTAGAAAAAGAAAACACTTTGGTTATTTTCGAAATAACACTGTCAAATCTTCGTTCTGACGGAGAAATTGACGAGAGAGATTTCATGGATCGTGCCGAATTGCTATGCTCATTGGGACAAACTGTAATGATATCCAACTTTCAGGAATACTATAAAGTAGTCGAATATTTCTCTAATTACACCAAAGCCCGAATGGGACTTGCTATGGGTGTAAACAACTTAGTAGATATTTTTGACGAGAAATACTATCGTCATTTGAGCGGTGGAATTCTGGAAGCTTTCGGGAAATTATTCTACCGTGATATGAAAGTCTTTTTATATCCAATGATAGGCGAAGAAGGAGAAATCATCACTTCCGAAAACTTAATGGTACACCCAAGAATGAAAGAATTATACAAATTCTTTAAATTCAACGGAAAAGTAGTCGATATCGAAGATTACAACCCTGATATACTAGAAGTATTCTCACGCGAAGTATTGAAAATGATTAATGCCGGAAAACCAGGCTGGGAACCAATGCTTCCTCCTGGAGTAGCCGAAATTATTAAAGAAAAACGTCTTTTTGGCTATCAGCCAAATCCGCTTCTAGAAGAGAGTAAATAAGAGTTCAAATTAAAAAATCCAAGAAAGACAAACTGTTTTTCTTGGATTTTTTTTGAAAATAAGAATTATCATTTGGGCGTGCCACCAATAGGAAAAGGGGGCAACTTGTAGAATTGCTCATTCGCCCCCTTTCCCTAATGCTGTCCGCTCCGCAGCGGCGGATTGCTCCCATCACTCACACGATTACAAGAACTTAAAAAAAAAAACGACAACTTTATTTCAATATTTGATTTGCATGTTCTTTTGTCTTTACATCTGAGATAACATCTGTAATGATTCCGTTTTCATCAATTACAAAAGTAGTTCTGTGAATACCGTCATATTCTTTTCCCATAAACTTTTTAGGCCCCCAAACTCCAAAAGCGTTAATCACAGATTTATCTTCATCTGCCAATAACGGAAAAGGAAATTCGTATTTATCCCGAAACTTCGCTTGTGCTTTGGCGCTATCGGCGCTTACTCCGAGAAGTGCATAATTATTAGCTTGAAAACGTTCAAAATTATCCCTTAAATCACAAGCCTCCGTTGTACATCCGGGTGTTGACGCTTTTGGATAAAAGAAAACTACCAGTTTTTTTCCTTTATAATCCGCTAATTGATGTGATTTTCCATCTTGATCAATCCCTGAAAATTGTGGCGCTTGATCTCCTATTTTTAATGTAGTCATTTTTATGAGTTGCTGAGTTACTAAGCCACTAAGATACTAAGTTTTATAAAAAAATGACATTCAAATTAAATTCAAAAACTAAATAAACTATTTTTACATTCAAAAACAATCTTAGAAAGTTAGATTCCAAGCAACTCAAAAAAATGACCAAACAGGAACGCGTAACATTTGTTATAAATACGTTGAATGAATTATATCCTACTATTCCAATTCCGCTAGACCACAAAGACCCTTATACTTTACTGATTGCCGTTTTGCTCTCGGCACAATGTACGGATGTGCGCGTGAATCAAATTACGCCTTTGCTTTTTGCCAAAGCAGACAATCCGTATGATATGATTAAAATGTCGGTGGAAGAAATCAAGGAAATTATTCGGCCTTGCGGTTTATCACCAATGAAATCGAAAGGAATACACGGTTTGTCACATATTTTGATTGATAAACACAATGGACAAGTACCGCAAAGTTTTGAGTATTTAGAAGAACTGCCGGCTGTAGGCCACAAAACCGCCAGCGTCGTGATGTCACAGGCTTTTGGAGTTCCTGCTTTTCCGGTGGATACACACATTCATAGATTAATGTACCGCTGGAATTTAACAAACGGCAAAAATGTAGTTCAAACTGAAAAGGATGCCAAACGTATTTTTCCAGAAGAATTATGGAATGATCTCCACCTTCAGATTATTTGGTACGGACGTGAGTATTCGCCTGCGAGAGGATGGAATCTGGAGAAAGATATTATCACTAGAACGATTGGACGAAAATCAGTTTTGAGTGAATTTGATAAAAAATAACTATATATTCAAAATAAAAAATTCACTAATCCTCTTTTTAGAAAAATAGTGAATTTTATTTTTGAAGTTGAGCATTCAGAACTTTTGTTTAATACTAAGCAGGAAGCCCAATTAATTGGCAATAATTTCAAAAACCTTACCCTCAGTTTTTACTATTTTCAAAGCTTTAGAGTAGTTTAATAACAAAGACACGACTTCTTTATCCGGTTTCATTTTTTTGACAACTTTCAATTCTTTAGAGTAATTCTTTTCCATATCAATATAAATTTCATTTTATATTACAACGGAGGAATTTCCCCTTTATTATCAGTTTGTCAAAACAATTTGATGCTTATCTATAATTTTTCTCAAATTCATTATCGCATACCGCATTCTCCCTAAGGCCGTATTAATGCTAACTCCTGTAGTTTCTGAAATTTCTTTAAAACTCATATCCTGATACATACGCATAATTAAAACTTCTTTTTGATCCAAAGGAAGCTCTTCGACAAGTCTGCGGACATCAACCTCAACCTGTTCAGCAATAAGCTGATTTTCGATAGTAAGAGAATCATCAGACATTACAGAAAAGATAGAAAACTCCTCTGTCTCTCTGTACATCGGCATTTTTTTGGACTTTCTAAAATGATCAATAATTAAGTTATGAGCAATACGCATCACCCAAGGCAAGAATTTACCTTCTTCGTTATATGAATTTAATTTTAAGGTTTTGATTACTTTGATAAAAGTATCTTGAAAAATGTCATTGGAGACATCTCTATCTAAAATTTTTGAATAAATAAATCCAAATATTTTGGATTCATGTCTTCTTATTAGTACAGCCAAGGCATTTTCATTACCAGCTATATATTCCTTTACTAATAAAGCATCAGTTTTTTCTTTATTAACCATAGTTATTACTTTTAGACTTGTTAGTTCATTGGGGGAAAATTCTCTAAAAAGTAGTTCTATACTATAGGCTTAAAAAGTTTTATTAAAGTTAATTATTTTTCAAATTTAACAAATTATTATCTAAGAAAGCAAAAAAAAAGATGATTATTATCATTTTTAAAAAAACTAAACCAATATTTTTTTTTTAAAACACCCTAAAACTGTTGATGATAAAATATTGTTTTACACCGATATACCTGACATATTGATAAAACAGTAAATTAAAACAAGCCCATTCATTTTTTTTGCCTCTATAATAAAATGCAAATTACACTTACAAACAAAAGATAAAAAAGGATTACAAAAAACATTAAAACAATTACACTTTTTTATATTACTGATAGACTTTGATATAATCGACAAAAAATTCCTGTGGAAAAACACTGTCATCAACTTTTAATCCGCCAAAATTTCCTCCTATTGCCAAATTAATTAGAAAAAAGAAAGGCTGGTCGAAAGGCCATGTATTTTCATTTTTTATTTCAGGCTGAAAAGTATAAACCAAATCTTTATCTACAAAAAAGTCGATTTTATCTTTCGTCCATTCTATCGCATAAATGTGATATCCTTCTTCAATTGCCGGTATTATTGTTTTCTTGCTATTTATAGAATTTCCATGACTGTCTTGTGTATGCAAAGTAGTATAAACGGTATGAGGCTCACGCCCAACATATTCCAGAATATCAATTTCACCGCATTTCGGCCATCCCGACTCTGAAAAATTTGACCCTAACATCCAGAAAGCAGGCCACAATCCTTGCCCTAGAGGCAGTTTAGCTCTTGCTTCCAAACGCCCGTATTGAAACTCCTTTTTCTTTTTGGTAGTAATTCTGGTAGAAGTATATTTGTCTCCGTCTTTTTTGGCAGTGATTACTAAATTTCCGTTTTCCAGCCTATGATTAGTATTGGTATACAGCTGGCGTTCATTATTTCCCCATCCGCAATTGGGACAGCCGTCGCCCAATTCAATATTCCAAACTTTATCATTCAAAGTTTTGCCGTCAAAATTCTCTTCCCAAACCAATTTACGTTTGGCTTGCTGTCCAAATACTGTCCCGCTTATCAATAGGGCTATTAAAAATTTATTCATTGCTGTTTTATTTTACAAATTGAAAATCTCCTTTTAGTGTTTCTGCAGAATTACCGCCAATGAAGACTTTAAAATCTCCTGCTTCTGCTTCCCATTTAGAATTGGCAGTAAAAAATTCAATTGTTTTTTCATTAATGGTAAAAGTTACTTTCTTCGTTTCGTCTGGCTGTAATTCAATCATTTCAAAACCTTTTAACTCCAAAACTGGCCGGGTAACACTTCCTATTAAATCTCTAATATACAACTGAACCACTTCTTTTCCAAGTACTTTTCCTGTATTTTTAACTGAAACAGAAACTTCAATTTTTTCGTTTTTGGAAAAAGACTGTGATGATAATTTTAAATCTGAATATTCAAATTTAGAATAACTTAAACCAAATCCAAAAGGATATAAAGGCGTATTCTTTTCATCTATATAATGCGACCAAAAAACGCTTTCTGGTTCGTTCCTAACTGGTCTTCCTGTGTTTTTGTAATTGTAGTAAATGGGCACTTGAGCAACATTTCGAGGAAAAGTCATAGGCAGTTTTCCACTGGGATTGTAATCCCCGTATAAAACTTGTGCAATAGCGTTACCGCTTTGAGTACCAAGCTGCCAAGCTTCTACAATTGCAGGAATATGCTCTTCTGCCCACGGGATAGCCAATGGCCGTCCATTATTTAGTACCAAAACTATATTTGGGTTTACTTTATATATTGCTTCCAATAGCTCTTGCTGCACACCCGGCAAACCCAAATCTGCCCTGCTCCTACCTTCACCCGACTGCAAACCGTGCTCGCCTAAAACGAGTATTACTGCGTCGGCATTTTTAGCTATCGCAATTGCTTCTTCAAAACCAGATTTATCGGTAGTATTGATTTTAGTTTCCAATACAAATTTTGGAGTTCCAAGTGCAACATCGGCACCTTTGGCATACGTGAGCTGGTTGTCTTTGTAAGCCTGTAAACCTTCCAAAACAGAAACTGCAGTATTATCATCAGCTGCAATTCTCCAATTCCCCAGCGGGCTTGTTTTATCATTTGCTAATGCCCCAATCAAAGCTATTTTCTGTCCTGATTTTTTTAAAGGTAATAACCCCTCCCCAGCCCTCCCCAAAGGAGAGGGAGCGTTTTTTAATAATACAATAGATTTTTTAGCCATGTCCAAAACATCTTTATGAAATTCTGGTTTTCCAACGGTTGCCAGCTCTCGAGCTTCATCACAGTACTTGTATGGATTATCAAATAAACCCAGTTCATATTTAACTTTCAAAACTCTTCTTACGGCATCATCAACTATGCTCGCTTTAACTTTACCTTCCCGAACCAATTGTGCCAAATAATCGACATAAGCATTAGACTCCATATCCACGTCTGAACCAGCATTTATAGCTAATTCGGCGGCGTGTTTGTCATCTTTGGCATATCCATGAGCTTTCATTTCCTGCATAGAGCCCCAATCTGAAACTACGAATCCTTGAAATTTCCAATCTCCTTTCAGTATCTGTCTTTGCAAATACGAATTCCCTGTAGCAGGAATTCCGTTGAGTTCATTAAAAGAATTCATAAACGTTCGGACTCCGGCATCCACAGTTGCTTTGAAAGGAGGGAAAATAACATTCTGCAAGGTTGATTCCCCTACATCTACAGTATTATAATCCTTCCCCGATTCGGCAAAACCATAACCGGCAAAATGTTTGGCGCAGGCCAGAATATTTTTATTAGTACTAAGATCTCCTTGAAAACCTTTAACACGGGCTTCGGCAATTCGGCTTCCTAAATACGAATCTTCCCCTGCTCCTTCCATCACACGGCCCCAGCGGGCATCCCGAGAAATATCAACCATTGGCGCAAAAGTCCAATTTATACCTACCGCTGAAGCTTCATCAGCTGCCATTGCTGCAGATTTTTGAATAGCTTCTAAATCCCAACTGGCCGATTCAGCGAGCGGTATGGGACTAATGGTTTTATATCCATGAATAACATCAAAACCAAACAGAAGAGGAATTCCTAATCGGGTTTGTTCAACAGCTATTTTTTGCAAGGCTTTCACATCTTTAACACCTTTCACATTTAGCATCGAACCTACCAGCCCTTTCTTTAAATCCTCAAACTTTTTGGCAGCTAAACCTTCTTTTGGAGTTGGGCCTGTTACATCCCAAAAACCATTGTACTGATTAAGCTGTCCCACCTTTTCCTCTAGGGTCATTTTCTTTAAAAGTGTTTCCACTTTTTTATCCAAAGAAATATCACTTTTAGCCTTAGTTTGTGCTTCAGCAGATCCTATTATCATTAATCCAACAGCTAAAAATAAATAGGGCTTTCTAATTATTTGCATCATAACTTACTCTTTTAAAAAATAAGAAGATTGAATCAAATCCAATCTTCTTATTCCAATTTTACTAACCAAAAATTTTATTGAAACACTTTTACATAATCAACTTCCATGGCTGACTGTGTGAAAGCAGGATCTATAGCACCACCTAAATTTCCTCCCATTGCCACATTCATAATCATAAAGAAATTTTTATGAAACGGTAAATCTGTATTGGAATTATCAAAAGTGAAGAAAAGAACATCGTCTACAAAGAAACGAATAGTCTTTGGAGACCAAATCGTTTTATAGATGTGAAACTCAGAACTTGCATTAGCAATAGCAGTAGTTTTCACAGCTGCATTTCCTCCTGAACTTCCTGGATAATGTAAAGCCGCCTGAGTTAATAGAGGTTTATTTCCAATCCATTCCATAAAATCAATTTCTCCGATAGCAGGCCATGTTCCCGGTGAAGCACCAAGTGACCAAAACGCAGGCCAAGTTCCGGCACCAGTAGGCATTTTGGCTTTCATTTCTATTTTACCATACTTGAAATCATATAAACCTTGAGTTTTAATTCTTGCAGAAGAGTATTCTGCTCCTCCAGAAGCTTCTTTAATAGCAGTGATTACAAGGTTTCCACCAAGAATTTTTACGTTTTTAGCAAGATTCGTGTAGTTCTGTTTTTCGTTATTACCCCAGCCGTTATCACCTTTACCAAGATCATAAGTCCATTTTGCAGGATCCGGAGCTCCATCAGTATTAAACTCATCAGACCAAACCAAATTCGTATAATCTGTATTATCTGTCGTGCCGCCAGGAAGAGAGGTAGTAAATGTTTGATACCAAGCTAAACCATCATTATTTTCCTGAACAAAACGCACTACCATTCGGTTTTCCGAAATTGACATAATCTCATATTGCGCTGCACCAGCATAATACCCCATAAATCCTCCATCAGAAAAGTTCATTACAGTTCCAGTGCTTTGTTTAGCAGCATCAGGATTTTTAGAAACAACTGAAGTTGAAGGGCTCAAAGCTACTATTTTGGTACCAGCTGTACTGTATGTCAAACACTGATCATCACCGCCATTAGTTCCGCCTGCAACACTTTTATATGCATTATTAAAAAAAGTATTTCCTTTATTATCCTGCTTGAATTCGATTTTACCATTTACTAATGCAAAAGTATAATCACCGTCATAGAAACAAGTAGCCGATTTTTCAAAAGCACCAGCCTGATACCATAATGGGAAATAATTCTCACCTGCATTATCAGAATTTGGTCCTACGCCAAGATGCCCTTTTTCGGCAGCGGCTATATACCATTTTTTACCAGCTGCAGTTCCGCCTGTAAGCAATTGAGTCGATTTTTCATCGCTAAAATCACTTCGCACAGTTACATCGACAGTAATACTGCTTGAAACTCCTCCTTTGCCAGAAGCAATTACAGTAACGGTATACGTATTTACACCAACAGTAGTAAACAGATGTTCTGAAACGCCGCTTGGAGCATTTGCCGAAATTCCATCTCCAAAAACGAATTTATAAGAGATTGCATCTGAAGCTTTAGCGGTAAATTTCACTTTACCCGATCCGTCTCCATCTGGAGTACCAGCAGTTTTTCCGATAATCTCTACTGCAACTTGGAGATTTGAAGGAGCGTTTACATCACCAAAAGAAAAATTATCTTCTTGGCAGTTGACCATTAATAGTAAACTAAAAAAGGCTGCTATATTTATAAGTATTTTTTTCATGTTCCTTTATTTTAATTAGTTATGGAAATACACATTATCAATGTAAACCGTATTATTTCCAGTAGGCGCACCTACATAAATAAGCTGAGCAATATGAGCTCTAGTTGTTAACCCTGCAAAATCACTCAAAGGAATATCAAGACTTACCCAAGTATTCTTGGCAGGCGAACTAAAAGTAACTTCATGCTCCTTGTCATCTCCGCCACCGTAGGCACCATCAGCTCCAAAATCGACTAATTTAATTTTGAAAGCAGTGAAATCTGAAGACCAGACATCGGTATGAAAATGTGTCATAGCAGTTGCATTAATTTGCGTTACTGCTGTTTCAATCCCTACAAAATCAAGAGCGCTATATTTTTTAGCAGCATTACTGCTTATCGAAATATCTTCGAGAACCGCACTTGACCAGGAAGTTCTCCAAGTATCAACAGGAACATTTGTATAGGCATTACTGAACATTGAAATCACATTAGCTGCCGGCAAAGTTGGAGTTGGCGCTGCACTTGGTCCTGAAACAACTGCCGGGACTTTATAAAAATAAATATTATCTATAAAAACACTGCCGCCAGCCCAAGGAGTACCTACAAACTTCAATTGAAAAATATCGGCAACTGTTAATCCCTGACTTGTAAATGCAGAAATTGGAATATCAATACTTGTCCATTGGTTTGCAGTAAGATCTTTTACAACTGGTTTTTCACCACTTGTTTTACTAATCAAAGAAGTTTCTATTTTAGCTAAATCAGCTGTCCAAACATCCATGTGAATAAATTCCATTCCAGAAACATTAACTGAAGTTCCGCTGGCTAATTCAATTCCTTGGTAACTCAGGTTAATATAATTAAGCATTTTATCACCACTCAAATTAAACTCAGTCCAGCTGCTTCCTTGTCCTGCTTGTCCCCAATCTGGGAAAAAATTAGTTCCTGCGACATCTGTATATTTTGAACTATACAATGAAATCACATCACCAGCTTGTCTATTAGGCGGTGCAGGAGCCGATGCACTTGGTTTAAGAACAAGCGTTACTGTAAAATCTTCTGTATATTCAGTGGTTTTAATAGCTGCACTTTTGGAAACCACACGAATTTTATAAACTCCAGCTGCTTGATAAACATAAGAAACCGATGCACCATTGTTTGCAGAAATTGGATCTGGTTTTCCAGCTTCGCCAAAATACACATCATAGAACAATGCAAAATCGGCCGTGGCAGTAACGGTTACTTTTTTGGAAACAGCCAAATCATTTGTAATAACCACTTCTAAATTTTCTGGGGCTTTAAACGAAACCACTACTTCTTGAGTTACTTCAGTTCTTTTTCCATTTAGAGTTGTTCCAACAATTTTGGATTGATATACTCCTTCTTTATAAACGTGAGTGACTGTCTGTCCTGGATTTACAAATGCAGGGGCTGTTGTTCCATCTCCAAAATAGATTTCATATTGAGTAACTCCTTCACCTTTTGGCAGGAAAGTTACTTTACCTGTATTATCCTGCGTCACTGTAGCTAATGCAGAAATATTGGTTGGTGCTGCTATAGCATCTAAATCAACCGAACTATTGTCATCAGTACAGCCAAGAGTGACTGCAAGGACAAAAAGACTTATAATATAATGTATTTTTCTCATAATAATAGTTTTTTAATATCCAGGATTTTGACTCCAATTACCCGCTGAAAATTGAATTTCCTGCAAAGGAATTGGGAATACTTCATTTTTTCCAGCTGTAAATCCATCGATAGTGCCAGCAGCCTTTTGAGTACGAACTAAATCAAAAAAGCGCAATCCTTCACCAACAAATTCTACTCTTCTTTCATTCCAAATTGCATCAGTCAATGCAGCAGCAACTGAAGTTATTCTATGATTTGTATCTCTGAAAGCACGATCTCTCACCTGATTCAAATACCCTAAAGCTCTAGCATCACTTATACCTCCGCGGTTAAGAGCTTCAGCAGCCATTAGCAAAACATCAGCATAACGGATCGCTCTGTAATTATTAGGATTTGTTAAATTCAAATCACCTGCAGCTACATCTCTTCTTTTTCTAGGAAGGTATTTTTGATTGAAGTAACCAGTATCTTTATATCCTTTTCCAAAAGTGGCATTATTTGAGGCAGACCAAGCAACGATATCCAATACTGATGCTGCTAATCTTGAATCTCCACCTTCAAAAGCATCATAGGTTTCTTTCGTTGGTATGTTAAAACTAAAACCAGAAGTATATTTTGGCCCATCATAGTTTCTTACTCCGCTAAATCCTACGGCTACATTACCTTCGCTACATTGTAAACATCCAAAACCTGCACCTTCTACATCGGTGTACTGCACTTCGAAAATGGATTCAGAACCATTTTCTCCTTCCATTTCAAAAATAGAGGCGTAATCCTGAACCAAAGAATATTTTGATGAAGCTATTACTTGTTCTAAAGCCGTTGCTGCTTGTGCAAATTTATTTTGGTACAAATAAACTTTACCTAATAAAGCCAGAGCTGCGCCTTTGGTCACTCTGCCTGTTTGAGAAGCATCAGGTGATATATTTGCAGCAGCAAAAATCAAATCGGCTTCAATAGAAGCATAAACCTCCGAAACAGATGCACGAGGCACTTTGGTTTCATCTCCGCGTAAGAATCTTTTATCACCGTTCAACGGTATTCCGCCAAACCATTTTACCAATTCGAAATGATAATAGGCTCTAAGAAAACGGGTTTCACCAATAATTTGATTTTTACCTTCAAAATCGGTTTTATCTTTAAATTCTAAAATGTAATTTGTTCTCTGAACACCAGCAAACATCCAATCCCAAACATTCTTAACATTATCATTCACTTGAGTATGCGTCATATCATCTACTTGCTGAAAACCTGGTACATCAGTAGCACTTTCACCTCCAGAAAGCGTGTTATCCGAAGCGATTTCTCCAAGTAATGCATTTACATAAGTTGACTGCAGTATGTCATAAGCAGCCACTAATGCATTATCGTATTCTGTTTTTGAATTAAAATAATTCTCAGTATCTATTGAATATACAGGTTCACGATCTACAAATTCATCTGTACATGATGCAGCAGTAAAACAGAATATCCCGATACTTACAATTGCAGTATATATATTTTTTTTCATAATAATTAATATTAAAAATTAATGTTTAACCCTAACATATACGTTCTTGGAATAGGGTAAAAACCATAATCAATTCCAGCACCAATAGGAGAATTGGAAACTTGATCTTGATTTAAAGGACCATTAGACTGACCAGGATCATAACCATTATATTTTGTAAAAGTGTATAAGTTGTTAATTCCTGTATATATTCTGAATTTAGTAATCCCGATTTTATCAATAACTCTTTGGCTTAAAGAATAGCCTAATTGAATATTCTGAATTCTTAAATACGAAGCATCTTCAACAAAATAATCAGAAAAAACATTATTAGAAGTTGCATCGGTAGTTACTCTTGGAGTAGTGTTCGTAGAACCCTCTCCTGTCCAGCGTCCTAAAACATAATCAGTATGATTCACATCTGTAAGTGTTCTTTCATAATTGCGTACCATATCATTACCCAAAGATGCATAAGTATACAGTGCAAAATCAATGTTCTTGTAATTCAATTGAAGATTGAAACCCATTGTATAATCTGGAATCGGGTTGCCCAAATCTGTTCTGTCACTAGTATTAATAACTCCGTCGCCATTTATATCTACGTAACGTAAATCACCAGGCGCTGCATTTGCACCTAAAGCTTTTTGTGAAGGATGCGCATCAGCTTCGGCTTGGTTTTGAAAAATCCCATCGGTTTTATAACCATAAAAGTATCCAATTGGTTTTCCTACTTCCATTCTTGAAATTGGAAGCTGACCCACTCCAAAATTACCCTGCTCAATAAAACCAGTTCCATTATTAACCTCCAGCACTTCGTTTTTGATATAAGCTACATTATAGCCTACATTCATCGATAAATTCTCGGTTATTTTAGTATTGTAATCTATCGCAAACTCCACACCTGAATTACGTACAGAACCTGCATTGATAGTAGGTGAGCTAGCTCCTGGAGCCCCAACACCTATAATTCCAGATACTGGTATATTTGGAACCAAAAGATCTTTTCTGGTATCGCTGAAAAAATCAGTTACAATAGAGACTTTATTATTGAATAATTTCAAATCAAAACCAACATCCAGTTTTTGAGATTCTTCCCATTTTATATCCTTATTTGGAATTTGACCACCGGCAACACCAGACACTAAATTGCCATTAAAAACATAAGTAGCCTCACCAGATAATAATCCAAGATACCCATTGGAAGGGATTTGATCATTTCCTAATGTACCAAAGCTTCCTCTTATCTTGAAAAGATTAAAAGTATCTGACTCTCCAAAAAAGCTTTCTTCCGAAACTACCCAACCTGCAGTAAAAGAAGGAAAGTAACCTACTTTATTTCCTGGTCCAAATTTTGTAGAAGAATCACGGCGCAGCATCCCTGAGAATAAATACTTTCCGTTGTAATCATATTGTACTCTTCCAAAATAAGAAAGTCTGCGGTCATCATAATTATATGAACTATTTGTTAGTGTCTCTGAAATTCCTTTTGTCAAAGAAATATCTGCAAATTCCCAAGAATTATTTGGAACATCATAACCTGTTGCAAATAAACCATTACCCCATGTTTTGAAAACAGTGCTACCGGCTACTGCTACAAGATTATGATTCTCACCTATTTTTTTAGTATAAGTCCCATAAATATCAAAAGAGTAATTATTGTCATTTATTGCATTTTGAGTAACCGAACTGCGGTTTACATCAAAAACTTTTCCGCCGTAGCTTATTTCTTTTGCAAAACTTTTTCCTTTACTATTAGAAGAGTTAAAACCTAAAGATCCAGACAATACAAAACCATTAAACAGTTTATAGTCCAAACCTAAATTTCCGTTTATTTTACTCAGATCATAATTATTATAAGTATTCTCAATCTGTGCTAATGGATTAATAATTTCAGTTCCTAAACCTGTTGTACTTGGAAATACAGTCAAATTACCATTTTCATCATAAGGAGTTAAAGTTGGAGGTGCATTCAAGGCATTGAATAAAACAGAACCTAAAGCATTTTCTGATAATGTTTTTCTGTTAATGTAAGTATAGATAACATTGGTCTTTAGTTTCAATCTATCTGTAAGATCAGCACCCAAAGATATTCTTGCCGTATTTCTCAAAAAGCCAGATTTGTCTTCTCCAATAATTCCTTCTTGATCCAAATGAGAACCGCTTACAGAATATGAAATTTTATCTGATCCTCCAGCGATGGACAAATCATAATTAATTATAGGCACTGTAGAAAAAACTTCGTTTTGCCAGTCTGTACCTTTTCCTAAACCTGAAACATTTGGATAAGGCAAGGCTTTTCCGCCATTAGCATAACTTTCATTCAGCAGCAAGGCATATTCGGTCGCATCCAAAGTTGGCAGTTTTCTGGAAACATCCTGAATACCAGTATATGTATTGAATGAAAATTTAGCTTTAGAATTTCTTTTACCTGTTTTTGTAGTTACAAGTATAATTCCATTCGCACCAATTGTTCCGTAAATTGCTGCTTGCGCATCTTTCAATACAGTCATAGATTCTACATCATTCGGATTCAATAAAGACAAATCACCTACATAGCCGTCTATGATAACAGCTGGTCCGTTTTGCCCATTTGTACCCACACCTCTAATGCGTATATCCAGCGCAGCACCTGGAGAACCTGATTGTGTAGTAACATTTACACCAGCAACTGTCCCTTGAAGTGCTTGTTCAATTTTAACTGGTTTCAAAGCTTCGAGTGTTTTACTGCCTACAACAGAAACAGATCCTGTTACATTTTTCTTTGAAACGCTTCCGTATCCTATGACAACTACTTCGTTCAATGTCTTGGCTTCATCTGCCATATTGATTACTATATTAGAATCGGCCGCATTAATAGCATATTCAGTTGATTTGTAACCAACATAAGTGAACTCAAGAACAGTACCCGTCGAAATTCCTTTCATTGTGAACTTTCCGTCAAAATCGGTAGATACCGAATTTCCAGAGCTCTTATCCTTTACATTCACACCAAATAAGGGTAAACCTGTACTTCGCTCTTTTACTGTTCCTGCGACATCCCTCTTTTGAGCAAACCCAAAAGCTGAAAAAAGCAAAAAGATAATTAATAAATGATTTGACTTCATAATTTAAAAGTTTTAGTTAGTGAATTACAAACATATTAGGAAGCACTGAGGAAAACATAAAAAGAACCACAACAAAAAACATACAATTCAAAAAAAACAACTATAAATTATCAATATCACACAAAACACTTAATAAACTTAGAGAAGTAGAGGATTTAAATCTCACTGCAAAACACAAAAAAACCACAACAATAACGTTAATGTTGTGGTAATGTATAGGTGATTTTAAAAAAGAAGCGAGACCTATACTTCCATGATATACTCAACAAGACCTTGCTCATGTGATAAATCCATCTTTTTACGCAAACGATATCTTTTTATCTCCACGCTGCGTACTGAGATATTAAATAAGGGAGCCACTTCCTTTGAGGAAAGATTCAGCCTAAGATAAGCACAGAGCCTCAAATCATTTGGCGTTAAAGTAGGATGCGCTTGTTTGATTCTCTTCAGGAAGTCTTTATCCGCATTATCGAAGGCTTCTTTAAAAACACTCCAGGAATCTTCTTCGGTAATGTTTTTATTAATTGCTGTAATTACCGATTTTACATTGCTATTTCCATTTTCGGATGTTTTCTTCAAATCCTCTTTAATGAAAGCTAATAATTCATTCTTGCTGTTTAAACTCATAGTCGAAACGGCCAACTCTCTATTTTTGGAATCAACATCCTGAGAAAGCTGTTCGTTTCTTAATTTCATTAGCTGTTTTTCGTTTTCCAATCCTTGGATTTCCAGCAATAAATTATTTTCCTCAATCAGCTTTTCTCTTTGTTTGCGGTAATAGTTCAGATAAGCTTTATTTATAAAATGAGCCGAAATCAAAAACAGCAGGAAATAAATAATGACAGCTAAGTTGGTATTGTACCAAGGTTTTAAAATCGAAAAATTATAAACTGCAGTATTTTGCAGTGCAGTATTTGCAAATTTAGCTCTAACTTTAAATGTATAATCACCCGGAGGAAGATTCTTGAAATTTACAGTTGTTTTAGAACCCCAATCACTCCATTTCTCTTCAAAGCCTTCCAAAGAATACTGATACTCTGCATTTATGTATTTATTATATTCAGGAATAGTATAGGCGAAGGTGATGTTATTTTCATCATACTTAAAACTCCCCTCCTCATTTATTGTTTTATTTAAAACCTTTTCATTTAATTTATTAGCTCCAACATTAGTTATTGTTACCGCATAACTTTTGAAACTCATATCATTAATATTAATCGAATAAAAACCGTCTGTAGTCCCGATAAGATACTCTGAATTGGACATTTGTGTAATGTTTTCAAAACCCAGCATCGAATTCGTAAGCGAAGATGGAATCGGAATTACATTTTTCTTAAGCTGATTGCTTAATTTGCTTAGCGAAAAATAATGAATATAGTTTTTGGAAAACAGCCAAAATTTATTTGAATTATCTACTATCAGCTTGCCCGATGTATATTGGTCTTTTTCGAACACAGAACTCAGCTGATTATCTTTATTAAACTCTTTTGTTTTAGGATTTAATTTGAAAATCCCTTCTTTATAGGCATAATAGATTTCATTGTTGAATTTTATCAAACCTGAATATCTTCCTTTTTTAGGATAAGAATAAGCGATAAACGGACTTGCTTTTAATAATTTATCATCCATTTGAAATCTAAAAATACCTTTGTATTCATGACTCACATAAACCTCAAGCGAATTTGTAACCTCAAAATATCGGGAAGAATAATTAAATCCTTTTATTTTGTTTCTAAAAACCCATTGATTATTTACTTTTTCAAGTACTGACATTCCATAATAATTTCCCTGCAGCAGTATGTTTTCATGCTGAGGAACCGACTCAAATTTCCAAGTTCCCGACTGAAAAAAAATACACTTAGCTGATGCATCATTAATAATATAAGTTCCGGTATCATGTCCGCAAAACAGTGTTCCTTTGTATTCAAACAAAGACCAAACCTGCCCTTTAGTACCAGCTATAAACTTAAAACCATCTTTGGATTTATAATTTTTATAAAACAGCCCCTGATTAGTTCCTACATACAATTTCCCATTATGCAGTTTCGTTGTATAAACTGTTCCCAAAGCCCCTGTATCATCAGTATAACTCTGAATTGGAGATTGTAAATTGATACAGTTTATACCATTATCAAGTCCAACCCAAAGATTATTGTCCATATCTTCAAATAAGGACAAAGCAGTATTATTGCTTAATCCTTTGTTTTGGGAAATATGATATTTCAATTTTCCGTTTTTAGTCAAAATAAAAACACCATGAGAAACAGTCCCCACCGCATAACTCCCATCTGAGAGTATTAAACTGCTGTAAACACTGCTGGTTTCTATCTGCGGATCCGCTTCGGTGACGAACTTAGATACTGCTGTTCCTATTACTTTATAATAACCATTCAGCTGCGTTTGAATAAGCAAGCCTTCTGGTATTGCAAATACATTTATAATTCTGTTGTTTTTTAATATTGGATTATTGGAAACCAAATGTGCTTTTCCGCTCTGCAATTCAAACAGCCCTTCATTTACAGTTTGAAAATAAATAGAATTACTTGTCCCGTATGACTTTGTAATACTGCTGCTGGGAGCAATTATTTTGAATGTTTTTGCTTTGGTATCATAAATATAAATACGGTTCAAGGATTGAAAAATAACCCATTGGTCATAATTTAAAATATTCCAAAAATGTTCGTCATTCAAGATTTTGCTTTTAATGGATTCACTAAGAGAAGTGTATTTTAATCCGCCGTCTGATTGTCTAGACCAAAAACCAAACTCCATATAACAGCCCGTATAGATACGATTATCAATCACCTTAACAGATCTGATAATTGTTTCATTTGGCGAAGGATACAGCTGCCAATTTGAGCCGTTAAACTCCAAAAGACCTTCATTATTAGCAAAAAAAACAAATTGGTTTTGTGATTGCGAAATCATCCAATTTTGATTTGCCGCCCCATATAAATTTGGAGTGTACTTAACAATTGGAGGAAGCTCTTGCGAAAAAACATTAGCAAAGATGAAAAATAACAGGAAAGTAATTTTTGTTTTCAAAAGAAATGCGGTATTTAGATTAGAGACTTCTAATAAAAAGAAGCTAATACAGGTTAAAATAATAATTTGGCACTAACTGAACTATTATTAAAAATACAAATCGAAAAACAAAAATAGACTAAAAAACGAATTTTTGATTATAATTCTTTGGGCATTCTCAGATCAAAATTGAGTACTTTTGTGGAAATTCATTTTTAGTATGTCAATTGATATTTCCACACTCGACCCAAAGAAAAACATCATCATAAAAGGTGCACAGGTACATAATTTAAAAAATGTAGATGTTGCTATTCCCAGAAATAAACTTGTCGTTATTACAGGGCTTTCCGGTTCTGGAAAATCCAGTTTGGCTTTCGATACATTGTATGCCGAAGGACAGCGCCGTTATGTAGAAAGTTTATCATCCTATGCTAGACAATTCCTTGGCCGATTGGATAAGCCAAAAGTGGAATACATCAAAGGAATTGCGCCGGCGATTGCCATAGAGCAAAAGGTGAACACTACCAATGCCCGTTCAACTGTAGGGACTTCAACCGAAATATACGATTACATCAAACTATTATTTGCAAGAATTGGAAGAACTTATTCTCCTATCTCCGGGCAGGAAGTTAAAAAAAACACAGTTACCGATGTTGTCAGCGAAGTCAAAAAATTCGAGCAAGACAGCAAATGGCTTCTCCTCGCACCTATTCATCTTGAAGAAGGAAGACAATTGGAAGACAAACTAAAAGTCTTACTGCAGCAAGGTTTCGCCAGAATTTTGGTAAATAATGAAATGGTTCGTTTGGATGATTTTACTTTAGAACAACAACACTCATTAGACCATAAAGACATTTTGCTTATCATTGACCGAATTGTTGTCAAAGATGAAGAAGAATTTTACAACCGTTTATCTGATGCGGTGCAGACAGCCTTTTTTGAAGGAAAAGGAATCTGCTATCTGCAGGAATTAAATTCAGATAAAAGACTGTCATTTTCGAATAATTTTGAATTGGACGGCATTACTTTTTTGGAACCTAATGTTCATTTATTCAGTTTCAACAATCCGTATGGTGCTTGTCCTGTTTGTGAGGGCTATGGAAATATCATAGGTATTGATGCCGAATTGGTCGTTCCAAACACTTCCCTTTCAATATTCGAAAATGCCATATTTCCTTGGCGTGGGGAAAGCATGGGCTGGTTTCGGGACGAATTGGTAAACCATGCCTACAAATTTGATTTCCCTATTCACAAACCTTTCTTCCAACTTACAGAAGAACAAAAAGACTTAATTTGGACTGGAAACAAATATTTTCAGGGACTAAATGATTTTTTTAAAGAACTTGAAGAGAAAAATTATAAAATTCAGAACCGAGTAATGCTTTCGCGTTACAGAGGCAAAACTAAATGTCATGTCTGCAAAGGAAAACGCTTAAGAACAGAAGCTTCATATGTAAAAATAAATGGAAAAACGGTTTCTGATTTAGTCGATTTACCTATTAAACATTTAGTCACTTTTTTCGAAAATATTGATTTAGATGAATACGAGAAGCAAATCGCAAAACGGTTATTAATCGAAATCAATAATCGATTATCCTTTCTAACTGAAGTTGGTTTGAATTATTTGACTTTAAACAGAAATTCATCAACGCTTTCTGGTGGTGAATCACAGCGTATTAATTTAGCGACTTCACTTGGCAGCAGTCTTGTGGGCTCTATGTACATTCTGGATGAACCGAGTATAGGCTTGCATCCAAAAGATACTGAGAGACTAATAAAAGTTTTAATATCCTTACGTGACTTGGGCAATACAGTAATTGTTGTCGAGCATGATGAAGATATTATGAAAGCCGCGGATATGATTATCGACATAGGTCCTGAAGCAGGAACTCAAGGCGGAAATCTTGTTGCTCAAGGCACCTATGAAGAAATCTTGAAATCAAGTTCGCTGACCGCAAAATATTTGAATGGTGAACTCGAAATTAGTGTTCCAAAGAAAAGAAGAACCTCAAAAAATTTCATCGAAATAAAAGGAGCAAGAGAAAACAATTTACAGAATATAGATGTTACTTTTCCGCTTGATGTTTTAACCGTTATCACTGGAGTTTCCGGCAGCGGAAAAAGTACGCTTGTCAAAAAAATTCTTTTTCCTGCCATGCAGAAAAAATTGGATAATGCAGGTGAAAAAGCTGGCCAGTTTAGTGAATTATCAGGTTCTTTTTCACACATAAAGCACATTGAATATGTAGATCAAAATCCTATTGGCAGAAGTTCACGTTCCAATCCTGTAACCTATATCAAAGCCTATGATGATATTCGGGAATTGTATGCCAAAGAAAAACTCTCAAAAGTAAGAGGCTATCAATCTAAGCATTTCTCTTTCAACGTAGATGGTGGAAGATGTGAAACCTGTAAAGGCGAAGGATCAATAAATGTTGAAATGGTTTTCATGGCCGATGTTCAGTTACCATGTGAAACCTGTAACGGAAAACGTTTCAAAAAAGAAGTCTTAGAAGTTGCTTTTGACGACAAAAATATTCACGATATTCTAACGATGACTATTGATGATTCTATTGCTTTCTTTGAAAAAAATAAACAGACAAAAATTACGCAAAAACTACAGCCACTGCAAGATGTTGGCTTGGGATACGTACAATTAGGACAATCGTCATCAACCCTTTCCGGAGGGGAAGCACAGCGTATTAAACTCGCTTCTTTTTTGGTTAAAGGAACAATTAAAGAAAAAGCACTGTTTGTTTTTGACGAACCTACAACAGGATTACACTTTCATGATATCAAAAAACTAATGGCTTCGTTTGACGCTTTGATAGAAAAAGGGCATTCAATACTGGTAATAGAACACAATCTGGACTTAATAAAATGTGCCGACTGGGTAATTGATCTTGGTCCGGAAGGTGGCGAAAACGGAGGTCTATTACTCGCTGCAGGAACTCCTGAAGAAATTGTAAAAAACAAGAAGTCAATTACAGCAAAATATTTAAAAGAAAAATTATAAAATTTCTATAAGCTTTTTTCTGTCAAAAACTAAAAAGCCATGAAGTTAATCGCTTCATGGCTTTTCTAAATTAATACTAACTCAAAAAAATTATCCCACATGAGTAAAACAGATTCTACTCTAATAAAGTCTGCGTATTTTAAAAAAAACTCGTTAGTAAAAATCCCAGCTAGGTTTAAATAAATTATCCTAAATAACATTTTTCCTCAAAAACGACCCCTTCTTCATCAATTGCGATCAAAACCTTTTTGTCTTTACCCGTAACCTGTGTCATATATAACCAAGGCAATGACCACATTCCAAGAGTTGCACAACAAATCAAAAAATTCAAACTATGGTTAACTTTTTTACCTTCTTTATAAAGCACGGTAAAAGGTGTTTTTTCATTTTGTTCTATCACTACGAAACCATTTTGAATTTTATTCGCAATAACTTTTGTAAAGAGATGTAATTTTTCCTGTTTGATAAAATGATTTTTCATTTTCTAATTATTTAATTTAGTAAAGGATTTATATCAAATTCTGAAAACAAAGATAAGATGCATTTAGCGACTTCACAATACCTACTTTTAGTGATTTTTAAAAATAAAAACATATAGGTTACTCAAAAACAATTAGTTACATATTTTTTACATTTACAAAAAGCATAAATACTCGTTATAATGTCTTACAAAAAAAAATAAACACTAATTTACCTACAGTAATTTAGTAAGAAAATTAAATATTTATATCAGATAAGCATAAATTTGCTTTTTCTAAAGCATATTAAACATGACAGAAGTACAGCTTTGATCAAAAAAATTATGCGGAATAGCAATTTTAACCCTATCGAGAATAAAAAACTATTGTTACAAAGTCAAATTCAGGCTAGGATAAAACAATCTTAAATATTTTGATAAAGATTATTGTTCAGGTATTTGGAGAAAAATTATTTCATATAAAATATAAAAATCTTTCAAACAGTGCTATAAACAAAAGAAATTGAAGACCGTTATAAAAACTCGGTTTATCATGTTACTTTAATATGTAAGAAAAAGGCATGTATTACTCTCAATAAATTTTATTTATTTCTACTGAATTTTAAAAGAACTTTATCTAAAGCTTCATTTATTTCTGGAGAAACAACAAACTTATAATTGATAAATACATACACGAAAATCACCAAAACAGACTTTAAAACTATTGCTATAATTGGGATTATTGGAAACTTCCAAAAATAAAACAATAAAAAAACTACCAATGTTATCACGATGGAATGCAGTGTTTGTTTTGTAAATGGATACAAATGCATTCGTTTAACAACAAAAAGCAATTTGGCAATACTATAACAGGTAATTGATAATAAAGTAGCGAAAGCAGAACCTATAATTCCATATAAAGGAATAAAAATCATGTTCAGTATCACAGTTAAAACCACTAAGCCTACTCCTAAAAACAATACGGCTCTATAATACTTAGAATTAAAAATAATCGCATTATTATTCCCTAATATCAAATCAAAATATTTTGAAATACCAATCATAAAAACAACCGTAATACCGCCACCATACTCTTTAGGCATCATTTCATACAGCTGATTGATATTTACAAAAATACAAAGCATCACAAATCCACCCACAATTTGTAGATTAATGGATGTTTTTTTATACAAATCATTCAACTGATCGTGTTTGTTTTCGTGCATCAATTTTGCGGTAATCGGATACACAATTTGGTGCATTGCACGGCTAGGCACTGAAATAACCAAAGCAATATATGTGGCAACTGAATAAAAGGCAATATTTCCAATCTCCATATACTGATTCAACATGATTTTATCTCCATCCAAAAGCAGATTCGCAACACTGCCCGATAAAATAATATAAGATGTATATTCTAAAATTCCCTTTACATTATGAGGTATAGTAAATTGAAAAACCGGTTTTTTAATTCGGAATGCGTAAAACATCGTTACCAAAAAAGCCACAAAGTAAATACCAGCAGTCAAATAAATAAAATCAACTACTGTAATCCATTTAAAATATATCCCTAAAAGAGCTATCAACGAAAATAATCGCAATCCCACTTCCTTAATAAAATTACCAAATACGGAATGCATATGAACTCTTGCCCAAGCATAAAAAATTTCAAAATATGCCATACAAATCCCAACAAAAGGAATGAGCCAAATAAATTCTTTTACAATTGGGTTCTTTTTTGTCACAAAAAAGGAAATCTCATCATAAAAAATCAAACCAATCAACATGATAAGAACAATTAATAAAATAGGAAATAATACCGTAAACGATAAAAATTCATTTCGTTCTTTCTCTGTTTTACATTGTGAATAAAACTTTACCAATGTATTTTGCATACCAATGGCAAACAAAGGCATTATTACATTGGCACAAGACAAAATATAATTCGACAATCCATAAAATGTTTTACCTAAAATGGGAGGAAATAAAAAAAGGGTACTTATTCCTCCAATTCCAAACCCTATATAAGTTATTATGGTATTTTTTAATGACTGATTTAATACTATGCCCATTAATAGGAATTTAAATTGTGAGGTTTTAAAAGTTTAAAGCTGTAACACCTTAAATTTTTGAATGAATTAATTGTGCCAGTTCTTTGGTCAGATGCTGCCTGGAATACTTTTGCAAACCTACACCATAGGCTTGTAATTTGCCTTCCAAAAACTGATTATAATAAGTAATAATGGCATCTTTCAGCTTGTCTTTTTCAGTATATTCAAAAAACACTCCTGTATTTGTTTCTTTTATAATTTCGGCAAAATCAGATTTTTTTGGTCCAATAGCAATTATAGGTCTATTCGAAACCATATATTCAAATAATTTACCAGGAATAATACTTCTAGTTTCTTCCGAATTAATTTCGATAAGCAGTAAAACCTGAGAATTTCTTTGATGTGCCACTGCTTCAGAATGGGAAACATATCCCAAATTATTCAGATACAAATCCAAATTAAACTGCGAAATTGTATCCAATATTTCCTGACTTACAGCTCCAATTAATTTCAATTCTAAATGAGACTTAAAATCTGGTACTTCATCAATTAATTCTGCCAAAGATTCCCATAAAATAACTGGATTTCGTTCAGAAAGGAAAGAACCGATATGTGCCAGACTAAACTTCGAATCAAGATTTACCTCTGTTGCTGGCTCTGTATCAAAACCATTCGTAATAACACTTATAGGCTTATTCGTTATTGCTTGAAATTCAGTTTTTGTGGTTTTACTCGTTACGATTACCCTGTCAGCAGTATTAAGTACTCTATATTCAAGTGCTTTGTGCTTCCTTTCGGCCTTAACAGATAACCTTAATGCTTTGTGATACCCTATTGTAGTCCACGGATCACGAAAATCGGCAAACCAGGTAATTTTCATTTTTTGCTTTAAATCCAATCCTATCAAATGCAGACTATGTGGGGGACCAGATGTAATAATAGTATCAATATTATTTTCAATGATATACTTCTCTAAAAAAGCAATAGATGGTTTTACCCAAAAAACACGCGCATCTGGAATGAATAAATTGCCTCTAATCCACAACAGCATCTTTTCAAGAAATGTCTGTCTCTTCTGATTTGGAATAATACCCGAACTAATTTTTTTTGTTTTATTTTTAGAAAAAAAAGAAGCCAGCTGATAGGGTTCAAAAATTTTATTTTTCAGAATAACCGCTTTTTTCGAAACTTCTTTTTCTAAATTCTCATCAACAATTGGATAAGTAGGATTCTCTGGTATATAAACAATCGGCTGAATATCAAAATCAGGTAGATATTTTACAAACTTAAGCCAACGCTGTACACCAGGCCCTCCGGCAGGTGGCCAATAATACGTTATAATGAGGATTTTTTTAGATTCTGGTTTCAATTTTTTATTTTGTTCATTTTATAGTAAAGATACGCACAGCAGTAGTTCTCTATACTACTTCTCTACTTTTCTTTCTCTCAAAGTATATTCCCCCAACTAAAAGCAATAACATCCCAATACAACTAACAAGTGTAATTGCCCCTCCCGTTTTTACCACTCGAGGATCAAACTTGAATTCTATGGTATGCTTTCCCGCTGGAACTACAATTGCTCTCAATGCATAGTCGGCTCTTAAAATTGGAATTTCTTTACCGTCTACAATTGCTTTCCAGCCTTTTTCATAATACATCTCGGAGAAAACTGCTAAACCTTCTTTTGAATTGTTTGAAGTATATTTCAAATTATTCGGCAGATACGTATCCAGAGTTATCACAGCCGAACTGTCTTTTGCGAAAGCCTTACCTTTAATAGAAGTAAATTCATTTTCATTAATCACAGCCGTCTCTTTAGAATTGAATTTATCCAAAGCTTTCATCTCTGCATCTGTATTTTTAACGAAATTAACTTTGCTCACGAACCAAGCATTTCCATTGGCATCAGGATTAATAATTGGGTATTCTTTTCCTTCTTTATCGGTTTGAATTACATACTTAACATTTAACATATTAAGTATTTCCAAATTATTTTCAGCTATTTGATAATCAAATAATTGCTGCATTCTTTTAGGTCTCACCGCACTGTAACCGCCAATTGCTTTATGATAATAAGAAGTTCTTGCCTGCATTAAACCTTGTATGTCAAATACACGGTAATTCCCTGGATCTTTTAGAATTTCAGTATCCGTTGGTGTTTCCTGAAATGGCACTTCTACTTCTCTAGCGCTTATAAAATCTTTGTTGGACACATAATTTTTATCCACAAAAAACAAATCGGATACCATAAATAAACCTACCAAAATAATAGCGGTATTTTGGGCAATTCTATTTTTAATAAACAGCCATAAAGTACCAGCAGATATCAGAATAAAAAATCCGGAACGCAATAAATCGGCACTGTATAATGATTTACGATCGGCTTTAAGCGCATCAACAAAACTTGGTCCGTAACTTTCTATCAAATAACTGTCGCTTGATCCCGAAAAGCTGAAAAAACTTTTTGACAAAAACAACACTATAATCAATCCTAAACCAACAGCTCCCGATTGAATCAATGGTTTTAATTGTTTTTCCTTTTCCAACTTAAAGAAAGACTGCAAGCCCATAATAGCCAAAACAGGAAAACACAATTCCAAAATAACCTGAATAGACGATACCGCTCTAAACTTATTATACATTGGAATATGGTCGATACAAAAATCGGTCAAAGCAGGGAAGTTTTTCCCCCACGAAAGAAGCAAGGTTAAGAATGCTCCTCCCAGAAATGCATATTTAATTTTTCTCTCATCAATAAACAAAGCCAAAATTGCTAAAAAGAAAACTACTGCCCCTATATATGCTGGTGCAGACACAATAGGCTGATCTCCCCAATAGGTTGGCATCGCCGAAACAAAATCGGTAGCCTGAGCTTCTGGAACTCCTTGTGAAATCATAAACTCAAACATACTGCTGTCTGTTCCAACCTTTTCATTGTTAGAACCTCCAAATAATCTTGGTGCAATTAAATTGAAACTTTCGGCAATACCATAACTGTATTCCGTAATATATTCACGGGTCATTGCTCCATCATTAGTGCTTTTGGTTCCATCGGGTTTAAAGCTCAAATCACTTTTTCCACGGATACTAAAGTTTGCATATTCTACAGTTGCCAATAAATTACCAGCATTGGCACCAATAGCAATAATTCCAGCACCAAAAAGTGTTCCTACAGAAATTAAAAGCGGCTTATATTCCTTTGATTTAATTCCTTCATAAATAAAATATCCGGAAAGAATCAATAATAATATCAAAAGATAATAAGTCATTTGAAAGTGATTCGCATTGACTTCTAACGCCACAGCAAACATTGTGAGCAAACCCCCTAAAATGTATTTCCGCTGAAAAACCATTATAAAACCGGCAACAACCATTGGCATATAAGCAATCGCATGCGCTTTGGCATTATGCCCTACTCCAAGAATAATAATCAAATAGGTAGAAAAGCCAAAAGCCAAAGCACCAAAAAAAGCTTTCAGCGGATCTGCTTTTAAAACCAGCATTAAAATATAAAAACTGAGAAAGTATAAGAATAAATAATCTGCCGGACGCGGTAAAAAACGCAGTACATCATCGATAGCACCTACATAATCATGAGGGTATTTTGCTCCCAATTGATACGTAGGCATTCCTCCAAAAGCGGAATTTGTCCAATAAGGCTCTTCATGATGCGTAGCTCTAAAATCATTCTGCTCCTTGGCCATCCCCGTGTATTGGGCAATATCCGATTGGAAAATTTGTTTTCCCTGCAAAACCGGAAAGAAATAAAGTGTAGAAACGAGAACAAAACCAAAAATGGCTAGTGCGTGCGGAAAGAACTTTTGAAGTTGCTTCATTATATTAGGTGTGATTTTAGTTTAAGGATTAACGCCTTTTGATTTGAGATTTTATATCAGAATCTTTAAGTGAGATTTTAGATTAGCAATATTAAGGATTAATGATGTAGATTCCATGACAGAATTAAATTGATTTCTTTATTAAGTTCAAAAAAATCATAAATCGATAATCTTAAATCATCAGTCTATTTCTTCATAATCGACATAATCCCCAATTTTTTTAGTTTCACGAGGGTTTTTGCTGTTCGCAGTATCAATTATAATTTCGTCATTGTTTGGTGTTTTCTTCCAAGCTGTCTCCTGAGCACGCTGTTGATGCTGCTGAAAATTTTGTCCCGCTTTTTCAACTGCCTTTTTAACTAAAAGAGGCAAAAATAATCTAGCCAAAAATTTAAAAATATAATAGAAAGCGATCATATAAAAAATCGCTTTTATAAAACCTGTAAAAGAGGCTGTTTGCATAGTCAAATAATTTTTAGGCAAAATTAATAAATCAATATTGAAACATTAGAGCAATTTAGAAATATCATTCTTAAATAAATGATAAAAAAACGGTCAAACACACAAAAAAACAATAAAAAGCACATTACCAACACTTCTAAAAGCATTTTTAGAAAAACCCAAAAAAGAGATATAACTTAAAAATAGTTTTAATGTATCATTTTTTAACAAAAAACATCAAAACCAAGACATAATTTCACAACAAAAACAAATTCCAAAATTAAAAAAGCTAAAATGAAATCATAACAAATTGATTTCCAAAACTTAATAAAAACCTAATTCTTAAAATTGCATTAGTTTATATGGATTATAAACAGTAATTTTGCACCCTATTTTAAAAATATATATGAATAAATTTGAACAATTAGGATTGAGTGAATCGTTACTGAAGGCGATTTTAGATCTAGGATTTGAGAATCCGACCGAAGTACAGGAGAAAGCGATTCCCCTATTATTGGAAAAAGACACAGATTTAGTTGCGTTGGCTCAGACAGGGACAGGGAAAACGGCAGCTTTTGGTTTTCCAGTTATTCAGAAAATTGATGCCAACAATAGAAATACGCAGGCATTGATTTTATCTCCAACACGTGAGTTGTGTTTACAGATTACCAACGAACTTAAAAACTACTCTAAATACGAAAAAGGTATTAATGTGGTAGCAGTTTACGGCGGGGCTAGCATTACAGAACAAGCGAGAGACATTAAAAGAGGCGCACAGATTATAGTAGCGACTCCGGGCAGAATGCAGGATATGATTAACAGAGGATTGGTAAACATCTCTCAAATTAATTATTGTATCCTTGACGAAGCAGACGAAATGCTGAACATGGGTTTCTACGAAGATATCGTAAACATCCTTTCTACAACGCCTGACGAAAAAAGCACATGGTTGTTTTCTGCAACTATGCCTGCTGAAGTAGCACGAATTGGAAAACAATTCATGACTGACCCTATCGAAATTACTGTAGGTGCTAAAAACTCTGGTTCAGCTACTGTATCACATGAATTTTACTTAGTAAATGCTCGTGATCGTTACGAAGCTTTGAAAAGATTGGCCGATGCTAATCCAGACATTTTCTCAGTAGTTTTCTGTAGAACTAAACGTGACACACAAGCTGTTGCCGAAAAATTAATCGAAGATGGATACAGCGCTGCTGCATTGCACGGAGATTTATCTCAAGCACAGCGTGATGGTGTAATGAAATCTTTTAGAGGAAGACAAATCCAAATGCTTGTAGCTACTGATGTTGCTGCACGTGGAATTGACGTTGATAATATTACTCACGTAGTAAATTACCAATTACCTGACGAAATCGAAACCTACAATCACCGTTCAGGCCGTACCGGCCGTGCTGGAAAACTAGGAACTTCTATCGTAATTGTAACGAAAAGTGAAATCCGTAAGATTTCTTCAATCGAAAGAATCATCAAACAAAAATTCGAAGAAAAAACAATTCCTTCTGGAATTGAAATCTGCGAAATCCAATTGCTACACTTAGCAACGAAGATTAAAGATACTGAAGTAGATCATGAAATTGACAACTACTTGCCAGCTATCAATAGTGTATTGGAAGGTTTGACGAAAGAAGAACTAATCAAAAAAATGGTTTCTGTAGAATTCAACCGTTTTATCAATTATTACAAGAAAAACAGAGATATCTCTTCTCAATCTTCAGGTTCAGACAGACGTGAGCGTGATGATAGAGACGGAGCTCCAAGAGAAAATAATAACGGCGGTGCTACAAGATACTTTGTGAACATCGGTTCAAGAGATAATTTCGACTGGATGTCATTAAAAGACTACTTGAAAGAAACATTAGACTTAGGTCGTGATGACGTTTTCAAAGTAGACGTAAAAGAAGGTTTCTCTTTCTTTAATACTGATCCTGAACACACAGATAAAGTAATGGAAATATTGAACAACGTACAATTAGAAGGACGTCGTATCAATGTTGAAATTTCTAAAAATGACGGTGGCGGAAGACGTGATCATAACGGAAGAAGCTCTGGTGGCGGATTTGGTGGCGGAAGAAGTTCTGCTCCAAGAAGAGAAGGAAGTTTTGCTCCAAGAAGAGAAGGTTCTGGCGGAGGATTCAGAAGCGATAGAAGTTCAGCTCCTAGAGAAGGCGGTTTCAGATCGGAAAGAAGTTCATCTGCTCCAAGAAGAGAAGGCGGTTTTTCATCTGACAGAACTCCAAGAGAAGGTTCTTCAGAAAGAGCGCCAAGACGTTCTGAAAGTTTTGGTGATTCTTCAAGACCAAGAAGACCAAGAAGAGACTAATACAATTAGTAATTCCAATATAAAATCTCCCGAACATTCGGGAGATTTTTTTTTGTATCACAGCAGTATTTTAAAAATAAAAAACTGTTTTTATTAGATTAACCACCTTCATTCATGACATTTTCTCAACCAAAAAACATCATTTTCAAAAAAAACATTAAACCATTTAGAACATATTAAGTATAAAAATTTTGATTCAAATGATAATATTGAAATATTTCAAGCTACAAATTCCAGCGTGAAATAGTATAAAAAAAATACAGTTTGTTAATTTTCTTATAATTATAATCGAACGAGAAAATATTTAATGTCGTTTTACTACTTTTAGACCTTTAAATCAGTTTATGAAATATATTATACTTTTTTTATTCTTTGTTGCCTCTTTAAATTCAGTTGCCCAAACCACTGAAATTCCTCAAAAAATATCTGGTACTATCATCACCGATAATACCGGTACTCCTTTAGCCAATGTTAATATCATTAATATCAATCAGGTAACCGGAACCACAACAGACAATAAAGGTCATTTTGAACTTGCAGTAACCCAAAGCGACACTTTACATATAACTCTTCTAGGTTTCGAATCTTTACGTGTCCGTGTAACAAATGACTGGATTAAAAATAAAACAACTACAATCCAGCTTACACAAAAAGCAATTCCGTTAAATGAAGTAGTCATCAGCCCATATTACTTAACAGGTTATCTTGAAATTGACGCCAAATTAATCCCTATAAAAGAAGATTTTCGTTATAATATTTCGGGCTTAGGTCAAGGTTACGAAGCTGGGCAATACGCCCCCGAAGCTTTTGGAAAAGTATTAGGATCTATTTTCAATCCAGCTGACATGCTTTATAATATTTTCGGAAAAAGACCTCAACAGCTAAAAAAACTGCGGGAAATGCGAAAAGATGATACCGTTAGAAAACTTATGGAAACCAGTTACGACAGAGAAACCATTTCATTGCTATTAGGAATTACTAAAGATGAAATTGCCGAAATTCTGAACCGCTGTAGTTACTCCGAAGCATTTATCAAAACCGCCAACGACCTCCAAATCATGGACGCCATAAGCGGATGCTACGAACAATACAAAATCCTGAAGAAAAAATAATTAGCAGTTTCCAAAAATTATTTGGGCGTGCCACCATAAAGAAAAGGGACCAACTCATCACAGCGGTGAGTCGGCCCCTTTTCTTTATGATGTCGGGCTATCTGGGCTACTTCGGTAGCTTCCGTCTATCCCTCACGCAGCATTTCACAATCAAGAACTTTAGCATTAAATCAGAAAAAACATTTTATCTTAATTCGTTTTCTAAACTCTGGAATCCAAATTCTGCAACCTGATATCTAAACTACTTCTCACTATTATAATACCTAGCTTCAATCCTCTTGATATCTTTAATGGATTTCTTAGCCCAATCCAGTCTTTTCACCAAGATCTCTTCCTCAGTCAATTGCCAAGCAGTATCTGAATTACGCAATCGGTTCGTTAGGTTCTGAATAATTATCGCTGCCGAAACCGAGATATTCAAACTCTCTGTAAAACCCACCATCGGAATTTTAAGAAAACCATCCGCTCTGCGAAGAATCTCTTCTGACAATCCATCTCTTTCGGTGCCAAAAAACAAAGCACACGGTTCCGAAATATCAAAATCTTCTAACAGGCAGTCATTCTCATGAGGAGTGGTTGCGATAATTTGGTATCCCTTATCTTTCAAAGTATCAATACAATTGGTAACACTGTCATAAGACGAGATATCAACCCATTTTTGAGCTCCCATCGCGATTTCCTTATCGATTCTTTTGCCATAACGCTCCTCAATAACATGCAGTTCCTGAATGCCAAAAACCTCACAGCTGCGCATCACAGCACTCGCATTATGCATCTGGAAAACATCTTCAACAGCAATCGTAAAATGCTTGGTTCTGTCTTTCAAAACCTTCAAAAATTTTTCTTTTCGGTTATCAGTTAAAATGTTTTCTAAAAAATCTAGATAATCAGTATCAATCATTACGTATTGTTTTTGGCAAAAATACTAAAAAAGACTAGCTTTATAATCTAATGTATTTTATAGATGAAAAAGAAACTAGTAGTTCTTACCGGTGCAGGAATCAGTGCCGAAAGCGGTATCAAAACATTTCGCGACAGCGACGGATTATGGGAAGGACATAATGTTATGGATGTTGCTACTCCCGAAGGCTGGCACAAAAACCCGGCATTGGTACTTGATTTTTACAATCAAAGACGCACGCAGTTAAAAGAAGTACAGCCCAATTTAGGCCATCAGATTTTAGCCGAATTAGAAAATGATTTTGACGTTTACATCATCACACAAAATGTGGATAATTTGCACGAAAGAGCCGGAAGCAAAAATGTAATTCATTTGCATGGCGAACTGCTAAAAGTACGAAGCACTAAAAATGAAAACTACATTTTGGATTGGACAGAGGATTTGAATTTTGGAGATACTGATCAGCAAGGAAATCAGCTTCGTCCTCATATTGTTTGGTTCGGCGAACAAGTTCCTGCTTTGGAAGATGCCATAACAATAACGGAACAAGCCGATTTTTTTGCAGTAATTGGAACTTCCCTGCAAGTATATCCCGCTGCAAGCTTAATTAATTTTACTCCAAAAAACACACCAATTTATTATATTGATCCAAAACCAATAAAAATCCCACATCTTAGAAATCCTCTTGAAGTAATTCCGAATATAGCTTCGGAAGGCGTACGCATTTTAAAAGAAAAACTGCTGGTTAATCTATAAGTGCTTTATCAAAAGCATTTAACAAACCTAAGTCCAAGACAGTACTTTTATGATTTTTACTTTGAGAATACATCGGTTTGAATTTGGCTCCATAAATGACTTCTTCAAAAACATAAGAAGTTCGGGTTGCCACCGTAGTACTGAACATATCATCAAATGTTTTGACAATCACTATAATTTCGCCTGATATCGAAGTATAATCAGAAGCTTCCAAACCATATAAAGGACTCTCAATTGTTATCGGATGAACTAATGTCCAGCTCAATGCCAATGAATTTATTTTTTGGTATTCTAAATCCAAAGTGTAAAATTTATTTGTCATAACTCCATTCTCATCAATTCGCATCCCGAGCGTTACATTAACTTCTGCATCAATATAATTCGTGTTTTTATAAGGAGCTAATCTAAACATCAATGCCTTCCCACTATTAAAAGGAGCAATAATCGCATGATGAGAAAATTTCAAAAAAACAGAAGGCTTACTGAATCTACCAAAAAACAAACCAGTCGCAATAGCAAAACTCAATAATCCGATTAAAGCTTCAGCAGAAGACAAAGCACTCGTGTAAAAACCCGTAGGGCTGATATGGCCATACCCTACTGTAGTAAACGTTTGAGCACTAAAAAAATAAGCCTGACCAAACTGAACACATACATCATCTGTAGCCTGAATTCCGTTGAGATGCTCAATCCCAATTCCAAAATAAAGCAGCGCAAACACAAAATTAATCGTAATATAAAACAATAAAAGAATCGAAAGGAATTTCCATGAAGGCATATCCAGCATGGTATGATACCAACTTATTTTATCCAAAAAACCAACACCTTTTTTAACCGCGTTTACCGAACCGTCTTTATTAATAAAACGTCCGCCATAACTGGATGCACTGCTTCCAAATCCAGTATTAACAAGAGATTTTGCTTTAAGATTCAATCGGTTGAATAATGCCATAAACTAGTTCCTTATAATCTGCAAATTAATTAATAAAATCTATTTTACAACAATTAAAATTCAAGCAGAATCGTGTTTAAAAAAATCAAAACTATCACTGAAATTTCAATCTTAAAAAGTTAAAAAATACTTCAAAATAAGAATCAAAGTACAAGAAAATTAAATTAGATTTGTAATCTAAACCCTAACCCCTATGTCATTTTTTCTTACCAACTGGTGGATATTCTTAATTGTTTTATCCGTTCTTTTTTACAAATTTGTTTTACGCGTATTCTTTGGAATGGTAATCGTTCCAGAAAATAAAATCGGATTAGTGACCAAAAAATTCGTTCTTTTTGGAACTGATAAATCTTTGCCAGACGGCAGAATAATCGCTACCAAAGGCGAAGCTGGATATCAAGCCAAAACGCTTGCTCCAGGATTGTATTGGGCTATGTGGCCTTGGCAATTTGCGATAGACATGGCTTCGTTCACTATAATTCCAGAAGGAAATATCGGTTTGCTATTGAGTAAGGATGGAGCCGAAATCCCAACGGGACGCATTCTTGCACAAAAAGTTAACTCTGATAATTTCCAAGATGCAACCATGTTTCTTGATAATGGCGGACAAAAAGGACGACAATCGGCCTTTGTTACTACAGGATCTTATCGTATCAACACTCATTTATTTGAAGTTGTTATTTCTCCACAAATTGTTATTTCCGAAAACATGGTCGGTATTGTAACAGCCATGGATGGAGAACCTATTCCAATAGGTCAGATTGCGGGTAAATTTGTAGAGAATCACAATAACTTTCAAGATTTTGACCAGTTCTTAAAAAATGGTGGAAATCGTGGATTACAGCCTCAAGTGATGCTAGCTGGTTCCTACTATATCAATACTTGGGCCATTCAAATTGAGCAAACCCCAATGACTGATGTGCCAATTGGTTATGTTGGCGTTGTAATTTCTTATATCGGTGAAGACGGACAAGATGTAACGGGTGACACCTTCAAACACGGAAACATAGTTTCAAAAGGACAGCGCGGTGTTTGGATGGAGCCTTTTGGACCTGGAAAATATGCCCTTAACAAATATACAACCAAGCTGGAACCGGTACCAACCACCAACTTAGTATTGAATTGGGCTGATGCCAGAAGTGAATCTCATAACTTGGATCAAAACCTATCTACAATTACGGTTCGTTCAAAAGACGGTTTCCCTTTTAATCTTGATGTATCACAAATCATTCACGTTCCTGCGAACGAAGCACCAAAAGTAATTGCGCGTTTTGGAAGCATGAACAACTTAGTTTCTCAAGTTTTAGAACCTACCATCGGAAATTATTTTAGAAACTCGGCACAGGAAAGTGATGTGATTTCATTTCTTTCGACTAGAAAAGAACGTCAGGAATCGGCCAAAAACCATATTAAAGTTGTTTTGGACGAATACAACGTTAATGCTGTTGATACATTAATAGGAGATATTGTACCTCCAGAATCATTGATGAAAACATTGACAGATAGAAAAATTGCCGAGGAAGAACAGAAAACGTACCAGACTCAAAAAATGGCGCAGGAACAGCGTCAAGGAATGGAAAAGGAAACTGCAATTGCCGATATGCAAAAAGAAATTGTAAAAGCATCACAAAGTGTTGAGATTGCACAACGAACTGCCGATGCCACCGTTAAAAAAGCAGAAGGAGATGCCACAAGTTTAAAACTCAATGTAAATGCTGAAGCAGAAGCTACAAAAATGAGAGCCAATGCAGAAGCAGAAGCTACAAAAGCAAGAGCTGGCGCACAAGCCGAAGCAACCAAACTTACCGCCAGTGCCGAAGCCGAAAGAATCTCTAAAACAGGTCTTGCCGAAGCTGAAAAAATCATGGCTATTGGTAAATCTACAGCCGAAGCATATCAGCTCCAAGTTTCCGCAATGGGTGGAGACAACTTTACGAAATATAAAATAACCGAAGAAATAGGAAAAGGAAAAATCAAAGTCATTCCGGACGTTCTTATTTCTGGAAGCAGTGGAACAGATGGATCCATGAGCGGTTTATTAGGTTTAAAACTTATGGAGATGATGGATACCGATAAAAGTAAAGGAATCACCAAAAAAGGAGAATAAATCTTAATTCAATTTATTTAAAATCTGCTGTAACAAGCAGATTTTTTTATGCAACCATACTAAAATTTTTTACTTAATACTCACATGAGCAATATTCTACAGTCAAGAAAACAGAAATTTCGACACATCAAATGCAAGACATTCGCAGTAAATTCACATATAAAAGAAATTTAAATCCAATTTTAACAGAATTTTAAAATATTTTTTAGCAATAAAATTAAAAAATTAAAAAAAAAGTTATATTTGTCATTCCTAAAGCTACTAAAAACCAACCAAATACCACTGAATTATGAATTTAAAACTATCTATTAGTATTGTACTTCTTGTGTTTTCACAAACCTTTTTTGCTCAGGAATCAAAAAACGAAACAGCCAGCACAGGAACCCCTTCCACTACCACTGCTCCAGTTGATTTTAAAAAACAAATACAAGAACTAAAGGAACAGGAAAAAGCATATTTAGCCAAACAAGAAGCTGATAAAAAAGCTGCAAGAATTAAAGCTGATGCTGATAAAAAAGCCGCTGAAGAAGCACAAAAAGCTGCTGAAAAAGCAAATACACAAGCAAAAGTAGCCGAAGCGAAAGCCGCAGCAGAAGCAAAAGATGCAGCAGAAAAAGCAGCTAAAGAAAAAGCTATTGCAGACAAAGCTCAAGCCGAAGCTGATAAAAAAGCTGCAGAAGCTGCCAAAGATGAAGCAAATAAAGCAGCAAAAGAAGCCGCTATTGCTGCTAAAAAACAAGCTGAAGCCGACAAAAAAGCAGCTGAAGAATCTGAAAAAATTTCCAAAGAAAAAATAGCTGCTTATAAAAAAGAAGCAGAAGCTGCCAAAGAAGCAGAAGTTAAATTAGCAAAAGATGTTGCAAAACTAAAAAAGGAAAAAGAAGAAGCCGATTTAAAATTAGCTGAATCAGCTAAATTAGCCTTGCAAAAATCAGCAATGTTAGAAGAGCAAATCTCTAAAGCAACTGCAGAAGCAGAAAAAGCCGCCGCCGCTGAAGCAAAAATAACAGCCGAAAAAGCAGCAAAAACCAATTAATACCCCCGACCAAAATAAAAACCCTAACCAAGCTTAAATTCTAACCAATTTAAAACTGAAAAATCCGTTGAAAAACGGATTTTTTTTATACCCAAGTTACACAAATCCAACAATATTCTCTTTTTAAAAAAGTCTATCTTTGCCAAAAAATAAATACCATGCAACATATAATTGACCGCTTTGTAAGCTATGTCACTATCGACACCGAATCGGATGCCAGTTCAAATACAACACCCAGTACTCCTAAACAATGGGATTTAGCCAATAAATTAGTTGAAGAATTAAAAACCATTGGGCTGGAAGATGTTACTATCGACGACAAGGCTTACATCATGGCAACTTTACCAAGCAATGTCGATCATGAAGTCTCAACAATTGGTTTTATATCGCACTTTGATACAACTCCAGACTTTACCGGTGCCAATGTAAAGCCTCAAATTATCCCTAATTATGATGGTAAAGACATTGTTTTAAACGCTGAACAAAATATCATTTTATCTCCATCCTATTTTAAGGATCTGCTCCAATACAAAGGGCAGACACTAATCACAACCGACGGTACAACCTTATTGGGTGCAGATGACAAAGCTGGTATTACAGAGATTGTAACCGCTATGGAGTTCCTAGTTAAAAATCCCGAAATCAAACACGGTAAAATCCGAATTGGATTCACTCCAGATGAAGAAATTGGCAGAGGAGCACACCATTTTGACGTAGAAAAATTTGGAGCAGAATGGGCTTATACCATGGATGGCAGTCAGGTTGGTGAATTAGAATATGAAAATTTCAACGCAGCTGGAGCTAAAATTACTTTCAAAGGAAAAAGCGTTCATCCTGGCTATGCCAAAGGAAAAATGATCAATTCAATGCTTATTGCAAATGATTTTATCAATGAATTACCCGAAGGCGAAACTCCGCAGGAGACCAGAGGATATCAAGGTTTTTTTCACGTACATCACTTATCCGGAAGTATTGAAAAAACAGTCTTGGAATTAATTATTCGCGATCATAATAAATCAAAATTTGAAAAACGAAAAGAACTAATTCATAAAATAACTAAAAAATTCAACAAAAAATTTACGAAGCAATTTGGCGGAGATATTGTTATCACCGAAGTAAACGATCAATATTACAATATGAAAGAAAAGGTTGTCCCTGTAAAACATATTGTAAATATTGCTGAAACTGCAATGCGGGAACTTGGTATAAAACCAATAATAAAACCGATTAGAGGCGGAACAGACGGTTGCCAGTTATCTTATAAAGGATTGCCTTGCCCAAATATATTTGCCGGCGGGCATAATTTTCACGGAAAATACGAGTATGTTCCCGTTGAAAGTATGCAAAAAGCCGTAGATGTAATTATACGAATTGCAGAACTTACTGCTAAAGGTGATTATTTAAAAAAGTAGCACTCAAACCTCTGAAGTATGGACATGATTAATCATTGGGAAGCTGAATTGGATATTTTAAAAACTATTATATCCAAAACTGCATTGGTTGAAACCAATAAATGGGGAGGCTGTGTCTATGTACTCGATAACAAAAATATTGTTGGCGTTGGCGGATTTAAAAAATTCTTCACGCTTTGGTTTTTTAATGGTGCATATCTCAAAGATGACAAAAAACGTTTAGTAAATGCAAATGAAGGCGTTACTAAATCATTACGCCAATGGCGGTTTACATCAAAAGAAGAAATCAATGAAGAGGAAATTTTAGCTTATATTAAGGAAGCTATCGATAACGAAAAAGAGAGCAGAATTATCAAACCAATAAAAACAAAAGAAACCATTGCAGTTCCTGACATTCTGCAAAAACAACTCGATAACGATATTCAGTTAAATAATGCTTTTTTGAACTTCAGTCCCTATAAGCAGAAGGAATTTATTGAATATATAGAAACTGCCAAACGGGAAGAAACCAAACTTTCGAGGATTGAAAAAATAAAACCCATGATTTTAGAAAATATTGGTCTAAATGATAAATACAGGTAAAAAAAATCAACCTCTAATTACGAAATCCCAAATTCCAAAAACACTGGAATTTGGGATTTTTTTTACTTAAAATAATGCTGCTTCCTCTTGCCGTACAATTTAGCAATCGTCTAAAAATCAACAAAAGCTTAACATTGCAACACTGAAATATTCACTATATTTGTTAATATACACTAAACAATTTATTAACATTGAAGTGATTCCCTAAATAACCTCCTGCTTCAACAGTAATATAAAATTGTATAATTCCTAAAATTATTAATTATGATAGAAAAAAAAGAAGAAGAAAAAGTGACACCTCCTGAGTTGCCAAAAAATGAAAATCCAGAAGTCCCAAAGACAGCTGTTCCAAAACCAGCACCAAGACCTAGGACAGCTAGAACAGTTGCTGCTAAACCAGTCACAACTAAATCAGCAGCAACAAAACCAGCAACTGTAAAACAGACAGCTGTAAAACCTGCCGTTTCAAGAGCAACATCTGTCAAAACATCAAGCCCAAGCAGTACTAAAGCTACTACACCTCCAGCGGGGATTGTAAAGGACGCTACTATTGAAGAAATCAAAACAGAAACTTCAGTTTCTCAAGAAGACAAAAAAGAGAAAAAAGATAAAAAGAAGAAAACTAAAAAAAAGAATAAAATGTCAGTAAAAGAAAAAGAGAAAAAAGCAAAAATTAAAGCGAAAGACAAAGCTAAGAAAAAAGCAAAAAAAGCTAAGAAAGCAAAAAAAGATAAAGCCAAGAAAGCAAAACTGAAAGCAAAATCTACTGCGAAAAAAGCTAAAAAGGCAAAAAGAGCCAAAAAAGCTAAAAAAAGCAAGAAAAAATAATTCTCTTCAAAAAAATAAAAAAATCCCAAATTCCAATTACTAAATCGGAATTTGGGATTTTAGGTTTTATGCTCTCAGGATTACTCCTTTTTAGTCAAAGTAGCGCTTAACTCCAAAGAAATTGATGAACGCTCCATTTTCAATTTTCCAGCCATAGTTTCAATCACTACAGTAGAATCAGCAAGTTCTGATATCTTTCCATGAATGCCGCTTTTAGTAATTATTTTATCTCCTACTTTTAGCCCGCTTTCAAATTCTTTTTCGTTTTTTGCACGTTTTTGCTGCGGTCTAATCATAAAGAAATAAAGAACCACAAACATTAATAGAAATGGTAAAAACTGTTGTAATTGTGCCATAATTTTAAATTTAGTTTTTGTTAATTAATTTTATTTTAGATGCGAAATACAGAATTTAATTTTTACATCAAACCTCTTCCGATTTTCACAATTCTTTTCTTTGATTCCAATTCTTTAACCAAGTTATCCAATATTCCGTTGATGAAAATACTGCTCTTTGGAGTAGAATATTCTTTGGCTAATTCTAAATATTCATTCAAAGTTACTTTAACTGGAATTGACGGGAATTTCAAGAACTCGCAAATCGCCATTTTAAGGATAATTGTATCAATTTCGGCAATACGTTCACTGTCCCAGTTTGGCGTTTTATCAATGTATTCTTTGGCTAATTCAGGTTCGTTCAAAACTGTTTTTCTGAACAAATCTTTAACATAAGCCTTATCTTCATTGTCTTTGTATAATTTTGGAACTCTAAAATTATCATCCTCACCTTGTTTTATTGCTTTCAGCTGTTTAATGATATGCGTGTTTACCAATGGAATATCATCAATCCAGGTCAGCTTGTCATCTTCAAGATATTCGTACAATTTTTCATTTGGAACAATTACATCAGAGAAAATATCAACAATAAAGTCTTTATCCTCCTCAAAAGTATTCACCGTATTACTCATGTATTTTGCATACAAATCGCTTTCTTTAATAGCATTAAGCAGCAAAATAATGTAATCATCATTTAGTGCCCAGTTATTAATCGAACGATTTTCTAAAGCAATACTAAGGGAATTGTTTTCGGCAAGAATTTGAAAAATACTGTTTTTAATGAATTTCTCATTCGGATTACGCTCTTCTTTTGTTGCCAAATGCTTTTGACTTGATAGATGTAAAAAGACAGTTTCTTTTTTACAGATTTCGATCAATGAAGAAAGCATGATAAGGTATAAATCTTGAATGGCGTCAATACTATGCATAAGGAATTTTTCCTCTTTTTCTAAATTATCAGAACCATTTTGATGCATTGCATAAATGGATTGCATGACTTTAACGCGGATGTGTCTTCTGTTTACCACCTTGTAAGAACTTTTAAAATTAAGTCTGCAAAATTAATACTTTCATCTCTTAAATGAAAATTTATGGGCGTTTAATTTAACAGCCCCAATTTAAAGGATAAAAAAAGTCAGCTTTTTAATGTAGAGTTATCCGAATTTAGAAAACTGAACACCAAAAAACTGACCATTAAAAAATACTTCGAAACTATTTTTTGCTATTTTCTATTTTTCTTAAATCAATACGATTTTGAGCAATTGTCAAAGCCGCCTGATGCGTTGTAATGCCATTTACTACAGCATAATCAAAAATTTCTAACGTTGTGTTATAGATATTTTCCGTTTTACGCATAATTTCTGCTTTATCATAATGCTCTAACTCCGCATAAACATTGATAATTCCACCAGCATTAATCAAGAAATCCGGAGCATAAAGAATGCCTCTTTCCTGTAAGATCAAACCATGTGTATTTTCGTTTGCCAATTGATTATTAGCTGCACCAGCAACTACTTTTGCTTTTATTTTATTTACGGTAGCATCATTGATTGTTGCTCCCATTGCACAAGGCGCATAAATATCTACATCAGCACTGTATAAATCATCTCCTGTAAATACCTGTGCATTATATTTAGAAGCTACCTGATATAATTTTTCTTCATTGATATCAGCAATAAAAACTATCGCTCCTTCTTTTGTCAAATATTCAACTAAAGTTTCTCCTACGTGTCCAATTCCTTGAACCAATATTTTTTTACCTTCTAATTTTTCAGAACCGAACTGCTGTTTTGCTGCCGCTTTCATTCCCATGTACACTCCAAAAGCTGTAACAGGAGATGGATTTCCAGATCCGCCTCTTTCTTCAGAAATTCCGGTAACGTAAGGAGTCACATCTCTTACCAAATCCATATCTGATGTTTCCATTCCAACATCTTCAGCTGTAATATATCTTCCGCTTAGTGAGTGTACAAACTCACCAAATTTACGCATCAATTCAGGTGTTTTTTGGGTTTTAGCATCACCAATAATCACTGCTTTTCCTCCGCCAATGTTCAATCCTGTAATCGCAGCTTTATATGTCATCCCTCTTGAAAGGCGCAAAACGTCATTCAAAGCTTCCCATTCATTAGCATAATTAAACATGCGGGTTCCACCCAAAGCTGGTCCCATAACCGAATTATGAATACCTATAATTGCTTTTAATCCTGTATCTTTGTCATTGCAAAAAACAATTTGCTCATGATCATTAAAAGACAATTGTCCAAAAACAGGATCCATTTTTTGAAGTTCTTTACCAGTTGTAACAGTAGCATTCATAATACCATTTTTATTAGTTAAAAAATACGAATTTATCAAAAAGACACTTCAAACATACGTAAAAAATAAATATACATCACTTAATTTACTTAAAAATAAATATTTAATAATAAATGATTGAAAATATTTCTTTTAATACAATTGTTAAAATTTAAACATTAAATAAAGAACAAAAACAATTCAATACCGAATCCTCATAATATGAAAGAATTACGTTATTTAAATAAATATTTTATCAAATATAAATTCAGCTTTTCACTTGGTATATTTATCACTATAATCGCACAAATATTTTCTTTATTTACACCAAAACTCATTAGCAAATCATTTAATGAAATAGAAGCTTTTTCCAAAAGCGGTTCAGCTGATTCAAGCATTATAAGCCAGCAGTTGATTTCCAATATTTTATTAATTATTGCCACCACAATTGTCGCAGGCTTTTTGACTTTCCTGATGAGACAGACTCTAATTGTAATGTCTCGTCATATTGAATTTGATTTAAAAAACGAAGTCTTCCATCAATATGAAAAGCTATCGCAAAACTTTTACAAACAGAACAGAACCGGGGATTTAATGAACCGTATTAGCGAAGATGTATCCAAAGTTCGGATGTACGTTGGACCAGCTGTAATGTACTCCATAAACACATTTATACGCTTTGCAATCGTGATTGGCTATATGTATAATGTTTCGCCAAGATTAACTTTATACACAATACTCCCGTTGCCTGTTTTGTCGTACTGCATTTTCAAACTGAGTTCCGAAATCAATAAAAGATCGACTACTTTTCAGCAGTATTTATCAAAAATATCCAGTTATACTCAAGAAGTTTTCTCCGGAATCAGAGTGATAAAAGCCTATTCATTAGAGAATCAGCATCAGGATAATATTGCCGATTTGGCCAATGAAAGCAAAAGCAAAAGTTTAAGTCTTGCCAAAGTACAGGCGCTTTTTGGTCCATTGATGATTGCTTTAATCGGTGTCAGTAACTTGGTTGTTATTTATTTTGGAGGTTTAATGTACATAGACGGCACAATCAAGAGCATAGGAACTATTGCAGAATTCATTTTGTATGTCAACATGCTGACCTGGCCTGTTGCCTCATTGGGATGGGTTTCATCTATGGTTCAGGAAGCAGAAGCTTCGCAGAAAAGACTCAATGAATTTCTAAAAATAACACCCGAAATACAAAATAAGAATCCCAATCATTCCAAAATAGAAGGAAGTATTACATTTAGCAACGTTAGTTTTACTTATGAAGACACTAATATAAAAGCACTTCAAAATGTAACTTTTACAGTAAACAAAGGAGAAACTTTGGCAATTTTAGGAAAAACAGGTTCTGGTAAATCGACAATTCTGGCTCTGCTTTCCAGACTTTACGATGTTACAGATGGACAAATTCTTATTGACAATAATGAAATCAGCCAAGTCAACTTATTCGATTTACGAAATAGCATTGGTGCTGTCCCTCAAGATGCATTTTTATTCTCAGACACTATCAAAAACAATATTAAGTTCGGAAAAGAAGATGCAACCGATAAAGAAATAGAAACCGCAGCAAAAAGCGCTGTTGTTCATGATAACATCATCGGATTCAAGAATGGATATGAAACGATATTAGGCGAAAGAGGAATTACGCTGTCCGGCGGACAAAAACAGCGTGTCTCTATCGCAAGAGCCATCATAAAAAATCCGCCTATTTTACTTTTTGACGATTGTTTATCAGCTGTCGATACCGAGACAGAAGAAGCGATTTTGAACAACCTTTTCGAGATATGCAGGAATAAAACTACCATAATTGTAAGCCATAGAGTATCATCTGCCAAGAATGCCGATAAAATCATGATTCTTGAAGAAGGCAGGATAATCGAACAAGGCTCTCATAATCAATTAATAAACCAAAACGGGTACTATGCAGCACTTTATTTAAAGCAACTTTCGGAAAAAGAATTGCTTTAATTGTTGGATAATACATATATTTTTATGATTTTTGATTGCTATTAAATAAAAAATGACGAAAAGATTATGAGAGAAAATGACATGTTAGAAAAAGAAGAAATATTTTCAAAAGTTTTAAGAGCTGGAAGAAGAACCTATTTCTTTGATGTTAGAGCTACCAAAGCTGATGATTATTATATTACAATTACCGAGAGTAAAAAATTCACAGAAGAGGACGGTTCTTTTCATTTTAAAAAACACAAAATCTACTTATACAAAGAAGATTTTACTGCATTTTCAGAAATTTTAGAGGACATGACTTCTTACGTTTTAAACCACAAAGGTGAAGAAGTAATATCAGAAAGACACCAAAAGGATTTCAAAAAAGAATATGCTTTAGACAGAACAGACGAAGACAGTGTACCAAGCACTTCAAGTTTCACTAATATCGAATTTGACGATATTTAATTAATAAACACTATTTATAAAAAAGTCCAAGAATCATAAGATTTTTGGACTTTTTTTTATGTCTTATTGATAGATCGAAAATTTCAATCACAAGGAACGCAAGGATTTTGCTTGTCTAAAAACGCAAAGTCCGCAAAGCTTTGCGTACATAGCGCTTTCCTTCGCGAACTTTGCGGTTAATAAAAAACTGAAAAATACTATTGATTTATAATTCTTTTCTAAAAGTTTTTCGTCGGCAATGTATAACTGGATTAAAATTTTTCCAAATCAGCTGAATAGCAATATTGTCAGCTAGTTCAGGCGTTCTAAAACAATTTTCTACTCCATTCTCAGTAAACGTTTTATGGTATTCATTAAAGATAACTGCCGTTACACCCTTATTTTGATAATCTGGATGCACTCCGATAAGATAAAACAAAACATCTTTACTGCTGCGTTTGGCTTTTAATAAATGTAAAAAACCAAAAGGGAATAATTTACCATTTGCTTTTTGAAGTGCCTTAGAAAAACTAGGCATTACAATAGCAAACGCCACAAGTTTACCGTCTTTGTCCTCAACATATTTTATATATTCAGGATTGATAAAACTGATGTATTTTTTCTTGAAATATTCTTTTTGAATATCTGAAATAGCAACAAATGAAGACAATTTAGCATACGATTCATTAAACAAATCAAACATTTTATCGACATAAGGCATCACATCCTTTGTAGATTTAAAGTTAATCGGTTTTAGCTGGTATCTTTTTTTAACCAGCTCATTCACTTTTTCAAAAAACTCCGGTTTTGCATTCGCAAACGGGAATTTATTTTCCACATATTCTTTCTCCGTTACATACCCTAATTCTTCAAAATGCGCAGCGTAATAAGGATGATTATACCAAGTAATCATGGTTCCCAATTCATCGAAACCCTCTGTTAAAACACCCACTTTGTCCAAATTCGAGAATCCCATTGGGCCTTCTACATATTCCAGATTATTTTTTCGGCCTGTTTCATATACTTTTTCAAGCAGCGCTTTAGTTACTTCAATATCATCAATAACATCAAACCAGCCAAAACGGACTTTCTTCTTTTGCTGCTGATTTACCTCATCCCAATTGATAATTACTGCAATTCTGCCCACGATAGCATTGTTCTTGTATGCAAGGTAAAAAACAGCCTCAGCACTGTCAAAAGCAGGGTTTTTGTTTTTATCAAACGTGGCTAACTCATCTGAAATAATTGGCGGAACCCAGTATGGATTGCCTTTGTATAACGAAAAAGGAAATTTTATAAATTCTGTTAATTCACTTTTGGACTTGGCTTCTTTTATGGTAATCATTGATGCTTTTATGAAATATTATTTACTTCTTCGATTTTTTAAACCCTTTTTTGGTATTTGTTTTTTTAGCCATTTTATTGGCAGTTTCTTCTTCTTTGGTCAAAAGACGCACTTCTTTGTAGCGTCCGTCATATCGCCACGATACACCAACACCTCCGTAGACCATTGAAGGAGTATCTTTAAAATTAGTGCTTATTGAGGCATCGACCTGTAGGTTTCTGTTAATTAAATAAGCAGCTCCGCCACGAACAATCGCATCACTGTAAAAATCACTTTTTATTCCTTGATTTTCTATAAAAGCTGACCATTTTTTATTAATTCCTTTGGTTAACGTCAAAATGTAACTCAAACTGGGATAATCTGTTGTGGCATAATTGTAAATAATATTAGTCACAAAAACCCATGAACCATCACCTAAATGATTCTGCAGTATCAAAGCAACTTTTGGAGAGATTTCAGATTCGGGTGAAAAATAAAAAGGGTTGTCCTTACCTGTAAAATTGGCTCCTGCCAAAACAGCCACGGCAGGAACTACCTGATGCCAATTGAATTTCTGATTAGCTTTCCAGCTGTAGATATTCGCTTCTCTTTTATACCCTTTATTAGGATCATAAATCAAATATTTAGCGCCTAAAACTGATTGTTTAAAATCGGCTCTTTCATCAATCTGCATTGGATAATCAAAGGTTTCATTGACGTATTGAATATCCGCAATAAATTCTAAATTTTCCAAAAAAGCTCCATACCGCAATTCCATATCAATTCCAAAACCATAGGCATCATATCTCGATAAATCATGGCTCTCCTGAATACCAAACACACCTGTTTCTACTTGAATAACTGTTTTTCCTACTGCAAATGCCGACATGGATTCTCCGGGTCTGTTAGAATTAATCTCATCGGTATGCTGGCCATAATGAGCTATTGGAAGTAAAAAAAGAGACGCTAAAAAAACTTTTTTGATGTTAAACATATTGGATTATTTGAATGAAAATACATAACGCATTCCAAATGTACTATATTTTACTGTAACTATCATTTGGTTAAAAATAACTTAATAATATAGACTAACAACTGCCTAGTCCTAATTATCGTTTAAAAAAGCAATTAACTCCTGAGTCGCTTTACCACGATGACTTATAGCGTTTTTGGTTTCTAATGAAAGCTGTGCAAAAGTTTCTTGGAAACCTTCAGGTTTAAAAATAGGATCATAACCAAAACCCTGATCTCCAATTTTATCCAAAGTGATTACGCCACGAGCAATTCCGGCAAAAAGATGCTGTTCACCTTTTAAATTTAAAGCAATAACAGTTTTAAACTGAGCATTTCTATTGGCTTCATCTTTTAAATTCAAAAGCAGTTTATCCATATTATCCTCAGCCGATTTTTGTTCACCGGCATATCTTGCAGAGAAAACTCCCGGCTCACCATTTAAAACTTCTACTTCGAGTCCAGTATCATCGGCGAAGCAGTCATAACCATATTTTCGGGTTACATAATTGGCTTTCATAATAGCGTTCCCTTCAATAGTATCAGCAGTTTCAGGAATATCTTCATGACAGTCTATGCTTTCCAGACTGATAATTTCAATACCTGGAGGAAGCATGCTTTGTATTTCTTTGATTTTATTTTTGTTATTGGTAGCAAAAACGATCTTCATATTGGCAATATTAAAATGAGAAGTCAAAAATACAGTTTGTAATCAACTAATGAAAGAAAACCTATTTGTATAAGTGTAGATTCTGCATTATTTTTACATTCAATTAATTCAACTCAACAGAAATTATGATTATAGATTTTATAGAAAATTCAGCCCGATACGAAACGATACATCCGTCATTTAAAACTGCTTTTGATAGTCTAAAGCAAGATGATAAAGAAGCTTTAGACGGTTTAATCGATGAAGAAGCAGGCGTAAAAATGTTTGCCTACAAAGGAGAAGGAAAAAGCAGAGCGAAAAGTCTGGAAACATTTGAGTGCCATGACAAAAATATTGACATTCAATTTTGTATCAGCGGGCGTGAAGGCTTTTTATGGAAACCTAGAGCGAAATGTTTTTCTCCAAACGGAGATTACAACACAGAGAAAGACGTTCGTTTTTTTAATGATGAACCAGATACTTATTTTGAGCTACAGGCCAATCAATTTGTTATCTTTTTCCCTGAAGACGTTCATGCACCTATGATCAGCGAAAACGATCTGGATAAAATAGTAGTAAAAGTATTGGTTTAAAATATATTTTAATATTACTCTTTTGATTAATAAAATCTCATCTCACAACAACACGTTAAAACATAGTTAAAATACTTATTTACAATATTTTAAAAAAAAATAAGTTGTAAATTTGAGTGTGGTTTTGATTAATTACTTGAGATATAATATCACAAATATTTAAGTATTAGAAAAAGTATCTCAATAGTCAGCTATACCGAATTATAGTAACGTATAAGTTAGATAATGATAAATCAGAACTAACAAATTGGAGAGCCTTGAAAAGCTCTCCTTTTTTGTGGAATAAAAAATCCAAGTTTTATGAGAGAATTGGTTATTGTAAATCCTACATCTAACCGTTCCAGATCAAGTATAACGCAATCTCACAAAAACATGTTTGATTCCTTTTTTATCTGATTCTCTTTCGTCTATTTCTAGAATATCTGTCAGCGATTTGAGCATAGGTGTTAACTTTGAAAAACCGTAATTTCTAGGGTCAAATTCGGGTTTTTTCTTTACAATCAGATTACCCACATCACCAAGGAAAGCCCAGCCGTCATCATCGCCAATGGCATCGAGAGTATCTTCGATAAGTTCGATGGTTTCGCCGTCAATTTTATTAGGAGCTTCTTTTTGTGGAACCTGTTCGATATTGGTCGGGTCAGCCGCTTTTTTAGTTCCTATAATTGCAGTAGTGGTTGCTGGTTTTGGAGATTTAGTTTGTGCGTTGGTAGTTTTTCGGGTCTTTTTGATAGCGCCGTCTAAAACTTCTATAAAAATAAACCGGTCACAAGCACTAATAAAAGGTTTTGGCGTTTTTTGTTCCCCAATTCCAATCACTTTCATACCCGATTCTCTTAATCGAATTGCCAATCTGGTAAAATCACTGTCACTGGAAACGATACAAAACCCGTCTAATTTTCCAGAATACAATAAATCCATCGCATCAATAATAAGAGCCGAATCGGAGGAATTTTTCCCAACGGTGTAACTATACTGCTGAATGGGCGTAATGGCATGTTCTAATAAAACGTTTTTCCAGCCGTTAGCATTTGGTTTGGTCCAATCGGCATAAATACGTTTGGTGGTTGGAGTTCCGAACTTGGCGATTTCCTCCATCATGCCTTTTACGTTGCTGTAGGGAACATTGTCGGCATCAATAAGTACGGCGAGTTTTAATTCTTTTATAGTTTGTGACATGAATCTTGAAAGTAATAGGTTTTATATTCAAAGATACAAAGTTTATTATGAAAACAACTGCCCTAGCACTGATGGAAATGGAAAGCCTCGATGGAATAAACCTATTTTTTCTTGTGCTGGCAGAGCGACCAACGGAAGCTCCTGCCAGCGCAATAGAAAAAAAGGTTTATGACGGAGAGCTTGTAATGGACAGCAGGAGATTGCTTCAAAAAATTCGCAGTGACAGCTCCTGAAAAATAAATATACTTTCAAGATGCTAATACATTATAAATAATTATTTTTGCAACTTCTTAAAATTAATAGTAGTACAGATATATATTATGGTAAAAGATTTATTCGAAAGAATTCAAAACAATAAAGGTCCATTAGGAAAATGGGCATCACAAGCAGAAGGTTATTTTGTATTTCCAAAATTAGAAGGAGACTTAGGTCCGAGAATGAAATTTCAAGGTAAAGAGGTTTTGAACTGGAGTTTGAATGACTATTTAGGTCTTGCAAACCACCCGGAAGTTCGTCAAGCCGATGCAGATGCAGCCTTAGAATTTGGCGCAGCAGCTCCAATGGGCGCACGTATGATGAGCGGTCACACTAAATATCACGAACAGTTAGAAAATGAATTGGCTGCTTTTGTAATGAAAGAGTCGGCTTATTTGTTGAATTTTGGTTACCAAGGGATGGTATCTACGATTGATGCTTTAGTTACGAGAAATGATGTAATTGTGTACGATGTAGATGCTCACGCCTGTATTATTGACGGTGTTCGTCTGCACAGCGGAAAACGTTTTACGTACAAGCACAATGACATCGAAAGCATGGAAAAAAACCTTGCTCGTGCTACAAAACTAGCAGAAACAACTGGTGGCGGTATCTTATTTATTACCGAAGGTGTTTTTGGAATGCGCGGACAGCAAGGAAAGCTGAAAGAAATTGTAGCTATGAAAGAAAAATACAATTTCCGTTTGCTTGTAGACGATGCGCACGGTTTTGGTACACTTGGTAAAACAGGTGCCGGAGCTGGTGAAGAGCAAAATTGCCAAGACGGGATCGATGTTTACTTCTCTACATTTGCAAAATCAATGGCGAATATTGGAGCTTTTATAGCTGCAGATAAAGACATTATCGATTACTTAAAATACAACCTGCGTTCGCAGATGTTTGCCAAAGCATTGCCGATGATCCAGACTATCGGTTCTTTGAAACGTTTGCAATTGTTGCGTGATAACCCAGGTTTGAAAGACAAATTATGGGAAAACGTAAATACTTTGCAAAACGGTTTACGAAGCAAAGGATTTAATATTGGAGACACAAACACTTGCGTTACGCCAGTTTACTTGGAAGGAAGTGTGCCGGAAGCAATGGTGATGGTGAACGACTTAAGAGAAAATTACGGTATTTTCTTGTCTATCGTTATTTATCCAGTTATCCCGAGAGGAATGATTTTATTGCGCGTTATCCCTACTGCTTCACATACATTGGAAGATATTGCTCTAACACTTACTGCTTTTGAAGCAATCCGTGAAAAATTAGTAAACGGTACTTACAAAGAAATTGCCAGCAGAACTAAAGTAGATTTGGACGCTTAATTCCCAGCAGTTCATTTAAATACAGAAAATCCATCGGTCGAAAGGCTGATGGATTTTTTTTTTGAGCAAAACTATGCTGCATTTCAACAAGTTCAGTCCCGCTGTACGTTGCAATCTTATAAGCCGAACCCCGGCTCATAAGGATTTTCACTTCCATCGGGGCTATTCAACAGCTTTAAATTTTCATAAGAACCAATACCAAGAACGTATAAAAAAATCTGTATTTTTATGGTTTCTAAATGTAAACCTAAAAATGAAAAAAATATTCCTTCCGTTCCTGTTGTTGCTTTCCATAACATTCGTTGCTGCTCAAAAAACAGAATATACCACCGTTACCAATATCCCTTATTATAACGAAGCCACAGCCAATGCCGATTCATACATCAAAGAACGCTGTGTTCTCGATATCTATTACCCAAAAAACACCAAAGGATTTGCAACTGTAATCTGGTTTCACGGAGGCGGTTTAACAGCAGGAAACAAAGAACTTCCCGAAGGACTTAAAGACAAAGGCTTTTGCGTGGTTTCAGTGAATTATCGATTATCACCAAAAGTAAAAGTGCAAAAATGCATTGAAGACGCAGCTGCTGCTATATCCTGGACATTCAATAATATTGGCACTTATGGAGGAGATAAATCCTTGATTATAGTTTCAGGACATTCGGCTGGTGCATACTTGGCACTAATGACAGGATTAGACAAAAAATGGCTAAAAGCAGATGGCATAGATGCAAATTCCATTGCTGGATTGATTCCGTTAAGCTCCCAAACCATTACGCATTTTGCAATTCGAAATGAAAGAGGCATACCCGAAACGCAGCCAATTGTTGATGAATTTGCACCACTGTATCACGTTCGTGCTGACGCTCCGCCTTTATTACTAATTACTGGCGATAGAGAATTAGAAATGCTGGGACGCTATGAAGAAAACGCCTATTTGATGCGAATGATGAAAATTGCGGGTCACAAACAAACAACTTTATATGAACTGCAGGGTTTTGGACATGGTATGACTGAGCCTGCATTCCCGCTGGTTGTGAAAGAAATTCAAAGAATAACAGCTTTAAAAAAGAAATAAAAAATGATTCCGCACTTATTAATTATTCCAGGACTTGGTGACTCCGGAGAAAAACACTGGCAAAGTTTTTGGCTGGAAAAGTTTCCTAATTCAACCAAAGTCATACAAGACAATTGGGAGAAACCGCAGCTTCATGAATGGCTTGCCCGCCTTGATGAAAACATACAGCAAATAAATGAACCAACCATTTTAATCGCTCACAGCCTAGCTGTTTCGCTGGTTATGCATTGGGTTTCCAAAAATAATAATCCAAATATCATAGGCGCCATGCTGGTTGCCCCTGCCGATGTAAATTCCCCAGCACACACTCCTGATTTTTTAAGACATTTTTCGCCAATCCCAACACAGCCTGTTCCTTTTCCAACAGTTGTAATAGGAACCGAAAATGACACTTACATTTCACTAGAGAGAGCCAAAGAATTAGCCTCATATTGGGGAAGTGATTTTATAAATATTGGATTAAAAGGTCACATCAACTCTGATTCCAATCTTGGGTATTGGGAAGAAGGGCAGAAATTTCTGCAGCAATTAATCGAAAAAATCACTTAATTCTACAAATAACTGCATTCAGTCAAATACATTGATAAACATTTAAGTCATATAAGTTTTTAATTAAAAAAATCAAGTTAAACCAAAAGTTCATTTAAGTAAAGTCACTCAAAACCACAAAGATTTTTTTAACTTATATTTCCTTTTAATTACTGTTTTGACGAACTAACAGCTTTTATACTTATATGACTGATATGTTTAAAATTTTATACCGATTATTCTAAAATATAACTATAAAAATAAAACTTTAAAAATGACAAATCCATTAGTTTCGACAGCTTGGTTAAAAGAACATTTAAACGATTCAGATTTAATTGTTCTCGAAGCAAGATTGGAACAAAATCAATCGAATTTAGAAAATCAAAATCCCGATTTACAAATAAAAGGCGCTCGTTTATTTGATATCAAAAATAATTTTAGCGACACCAATAATCCGTTACCAAACACTTTTCCTTCTGAAGAACAATTTACCGACGAAGCCCAAAAACTAGGAATTAACAAAAACAGCACGATTGTGGTTTATGACACTTTGGGAATCTATTCAAGTCCGAGAGCTTGGTGGATGTTCAAAGCAATGGGGCATTCGAACGTTTTTGTGTTAGACGGAGGACTTCCGGAATGGATTAAAGAAGGATATCCAACAGAAAAACAGCAACCGGCAGCTTGTCCAAAAGGAGATTTTGAAGCAAAATTCCAACCGGATTTAATCAAAAACAAAGAACAGATTCTGAAGAATATCACAACCAAAGAAGCCGTTCTTATGGATGCCAGATCCGCTGACCGATTCTATGCAACTAACGAAGAACCAAGAGCAGGATTAAGAAGCGGACATATTCCCTGTTCTATTAACGTCCCTTTCACCGAACTGCAGCAAGACGGAAAATTCAAATCACCACAAGAATTAAAAGAAATCCTAAACCTCAACGACCAGCCTTTATTGTTTACCTGCGGTTCCGGAATTACCGCCTGCATTGTTTTATTGGCCACCGAATTGATTTCAGACAATCCAAAAGCTGTCTATGATGGTTCTTGGACGGAATGGGGTTCGAGTGATTTACCTATTGAGAAGTAAAATCATATTGATTAAAGTTTAAACAAAAACTGCTTTTCTGCGAAGGTCTAACAGGTTTTAAAAAACCTGTTAGACCTAATCAAAAGATTAACAACACTTTATTTCAATTCCTTGATTCGCATTAATTATTGACTTCAATCTCCTCTTTCTTATTTCTAATTTTTATAGATTTATATTTCCATGTTTTTCCAGTTCTATCAGCCAAAATATCCATTTTACCTTTTTCTTTTTCTCCCGAAATTCTGACTGTAATAGAAATACTTTTCTTATCATTCGAATACACTGTGTTACCTTCCAGAATGGCTAATTTATCTACTGGTTCAAGCTTGCCAAATTTTTGAATTACCTCATTATTCTTATTTACTTTATCAATTGCATTTTGGTACAACAAAGGATCTGCATAAACCTGACTCAAATTCACTAAATCCTCTCCAAAATTTGAAATTAAAAGCATTATAAAACCAATGGCAATTATCCCCAAAGCAAAAATATTTTTTTTCCAAAAACTCTTTTTCTCAATTATTTCGTTATCCATTTTCACTTGTTTTTTTGCTCAATTTATCGTTCTTATTATTTTCAAAACAGTCATTACTACCCAATTCGCAGTCCATTTTCAATTTTGAAATCCGGCGCCAATAAAATTACATCACCTTCCTCACCTACTGCTCCAAGCACTAAACATTCGCTCATAAACTTTCCGATTTGCTTTTTAGGAAAATTGACAACAGCTACAATCTGCCTTCCTTGCAAAACTTCTTTAGTATACCGTTTAGTGATTTGAGCCGATGTTTTTCGGATCCCGATAGCAGTTCCAAAATCAATTGTAAGCTGAAAAGCAGGCTTTCTAGCTTCGGGGAAATCATTGACTTTGAGTATTGTCCCTACCCGCATTTCTACTTTTTCAAATTCTGACCAAGTTAAATTCATAATGATATGATTGTAGTTTTATTATACCAATTAGAAACAAACATATCAATTTTGCAGCTATTAGATTCAAATTATATAACTTTTTTTTAAAAGTACAGCCTAATTTTACAATAGAACAAATAGGTTCATTATAATTTATAAAACATGGAAAACACTCAAATAAAACCAAGCGAGTTCTCAAAAGAATCTAATATTTCTATTCTTACTCCAAATACAGATAAATACATACAGACTGCTCCAAACGTAAAGCTTTATCTAAAAGATTATGGAGAAGGTAAACCCGTAATTTTAATTCATGGGTGGCCTCTCTCAAATGAAATGTGGGAATACCAAATTGCTTCTCTTGTCGAAAATAATTTTAGGGTAATTGCGTATGATCGCCGCGGTTTTGGCAAATCATCACAACCTTGGGACAGTTACAGTTATGATACGCTGACGGATGACTTAAACTCAATAATCGAGCAGTTAGAATTAAAAGAGGTTTCACTTGTGGGATTCTCCATGGGAGGCGGAGAAGTTGTTCGATATTTCAGCCGCTTTCATGGGAAAAACGTTGTAAAAGCAGTTTTAATTTCTTCTGTAGTTCCTTTTTTACCGCAAACGGAAGATAATCCTGAAGGGCGTCCAAAAGAAAAAACTCAAGCAACTGCAACCAAAATTAAAGACGACAGAATCGGTTTTATAGATGATTTCGGAAAAATATTTTTTGGTGTAAGTATGGTACACAAACCATTAAGCACTCCTCTGCTTGAATACTATAGAATGTTGTGCTCATTTGCATCACCCCGCGCTACTTTAGAATGTGCAAAATCATTTTCTACAACAGATTTCAGGGAAGAAATGGTTACTATAAATGTTCCTACATTAATAATTCATGGAAATGCAGATGAAATTGTCCCTATCGAAATTTCTTCGGATAAAGCATCAAAATTAATTAAAGACAACACTTATCTGATATATAATGATGCCCCTCATGGATTATTTTATACTGAAAAAGACAGATTAAATAAAGATTTACTTGTCTTTCTAAAATCTTAATGTATAAATCAAATATTGCTTAATTAAAAATCCCAAAACTGTAAAAAAGTTTTGGGATTTTCTATTTATTGGAATAATCACTGATCACTAAAAACTGATCACTATTTAACGTCCATCAATTCAACGTCGAAAATCAAGATAGCATTTGGAGGAATAACTCCGCCTGCTCCTGCTGGCCCATATCCTAAATCAGATGGGATTACAAAACGTGCTTTATCTCCAACTTGCAGTAAAGCAATACCTTCGTCCCAGCCTTCAATTACCTGTCCTTGCCCTAATCTGAATTCGATTGGTTTTTTTCTTGGATAAGAAGAATCAAAAACTTTACCGCTTTCCAATGAACCTTCATAATGAACAGCAACTGTTTTTCCGCTTTCTGCTTTTTTACCAGAACCTCTTTGGATGAATTGGTAACGCAGACCACTTTCTGTTTTTTCAAAACCAGCAGCCAATGTTTCCATTTTTGCTTCTGATTCTACTTTCAAAGCAGCTTCTTTTTTCAAACGGGCACCTTTTAAACCAATAAAAGCTTCGATAGCATTCCATTTTTCAGCTTCTTCACCTACTCTGATAATTTCTAGTGTATCTAATGAATCACCTTGAGCAACTGCATCAACAACATCTTGTCCTTCGATTACGTGACCAAAAACAGTGTGTTTGTTATCCAGCCAAGAAGTTGGAACGTGCGTAATGTAAAATTGAGAACCATTAGAACCAGGTCCTGAATTAGCCATAGCCAAAACTCCCGGTTTGTCGTGTTTCAAAGATGGATGAAACTCATCATCAAATTTATACCCTGGATCTCCTGTACCAGTTCCTTTTGGACAGCCGCCTTGAATCATAAAATCAGGAATTACTCTGTGAAAATTTAAACCGTCATAGAATTTTTGCCCTTGAGGTTTTACTTTGTTTTCCATGTTTCCTTCTGCAAGAGCCACAAAGTTACCTACAGTTCCTGGAGTTAAATCGTGTGTTAATTTTACTAAAATCGATCCTTTTGCGGTATTGAATTTAGCGTATATTCCGTTTTCCATGTTGTTTATTTTTTATTAGAGGTGCAAATTTACAAAAATAATTAGAGTTGACTATTTGCAGGTGCTGTCATTTTCAGAATTCTCGATTAATAAGTTTTGTTCTCCATAAAATCTTCCCGGATTGGGCTGAAAACATCAATCAGCAGACCATCTTCAAGACAAAGCACACCATGAATTACATGAGGCGGGATGTAAAAGCAATCGCCTGCTGTCATCACTTTTGTCACATTATTGATTGTTACTTCAAATGCTCCTTTGGCAACATTAGTAACCTGCGAATGGTAATGTTGATGCAATGTTCCAACAGCTCCTTTTTCGAAAAGAACATTCACCATCATAATGGTATCATCGTACCCCATTATTTTACGTTTTATACCTTCGCCAACCGCTTCCCACTCGAATTCATCGTCTTTTATAAATTCTTTGCTTGCTCCAAAACTTTGCATCGTGTTTTTATTTTATCGTTTAAAATATGCCTTAGCAACATATCATTGTTTCTTTATTATTTTATGCAAAAATAACTCATAGACAGCAATTCCAAACAATATTAAAATCATTTAATTACAGCATATGAGTTATTCTTTAAAAATTAAAACTGCTAAGCCAAAACCGTAACCCTTAAAACTACAAGCTTAATTGTTCATCAATCAGATGCATTAAATCCTGCTCCGAAGATCCAAATGCAATTACGCTTCCTTGTTTATCAATTACAACTTTAGTTGGAATTCCCTCAATTTTATATTTTGCTGTAATAGAATCGTCATAATCAAAAACCACATTAAAACTGTATTTTTTATCATTGATAAATGTAGTGACTTTTTCTGTAGTCTCATTTTCTTTGCCTCTTTCCCAAGTGTTCACAAATAAAAATTCTACATTCTTATCTTTGTATTTAGTCACTAATTCCTGCATGGCCGGAAATGACGCTTTACAAGGACCACACCAAGTAGCCCAAAAATCAAGAACCACAACTTTACCTTTTAAGTCAGATAGATTAATTACTTTTCCTTCTAAGTTTTTTAAACTAAAATTAATAGCATCTGTAGTTCCATATTTCTTCACAATATCTGCTTTCAAATTAGCATTTACTGCTTCAAGAGATTTTGCTTTAATGGCTTTAAAATTATCCAAAGACAAATTCAATTTTCCATATATTGTTTCCAATTGCCTAAGCAGTACTCTGGAATCTATTCCTTTTGAAAGTTCATCTTCAATAAATTTTTTGGCAGGTTCTAACCCTTTTACTTTTTCTATGTAAGCAGCATAACGCTCTTTCCCGCCAGTATCTAATCCTCCCTGCTGACAAACCCTATCCTGGTATTTAAAAGCCTCTTCAAATCGATTTAGCTTATAAAGTATCAAAGCATAAGTGTCTCCGTACATGTTATAAGATCCATTTAAATCATCTGGAAAAGCAGCTTGTTTTTGCAAATCAGCTAAAATATCCAATGACCTTTTTGAAATTTTTTCGGCAAAATCAATATCCTTAGCCGGCGTAACTAAATCTTGCCCCGATAATTCCCAAGCATAATCATTATAAAAACCCGCTGCATTTTTTTTGTTCGATAATAAACCTTCATATTGATCCAGTTTTTGAAAATCTTTATTATTCAAATATATTCTCAATAAACTTAGATAAAAATAATCTTTAAACTGTATAGAAATATTACCAAATGTAGCAGTATAAAGATTCAAACGTTCTAAAATATAGGCTTCTGTCTTATCAGGATGCTGCTCAAAATCAAAAAAGAAATTACTCGCTGCAAGATTTCCTGCCGGATACTTTATCTTTATTTGATCCTCTAATCGTTTCCTTTCATCAGCCATTTTAAGATGCCCGTAAAGTCTGGCCGCAATCAGCAAATAGTCTTCTGAATTCTTTTTTTCACATTTTTTGGCAAAAGCCATCATTTCAGGTTTTGTTTGTTCTTTATTTGAAGACTCCTTTAAGTATAAATAATTTTCATAGCTTTTATCTTCTTTCATCTTAGGATATTTTGCGTACATTTTATTATACTCAGATAATATTCCTGCGGGACTGGAATCTAATTTTAAATTCAGTTTTGAAGCCAATGATCTGTTTGCATAGTTTATAAGCAATATTCTTTCAACAATGCATTTACCAATATCAGCTGTTTTGGAATAATTTAAAAACACATCGTATCCAGTGTTTTTATTATTGTCTATTACTTTTTTTCCATCAACAATAGCTGCAATAAAATATCGAGTAGAATCTGGCACTTGCAGAGAAAACTCATAACCATTTGCTTTTTTTATCAATGATGCACCTCCGCCAGTAAAATCAAACTTGTTATTATATATAATTCGAACCTTGGCTTCTTTTGGAATCTCCACTCCTTTGGGCGGTTCGTAAACATAGGTGTTTTCTTTTCCGATTATCAATTTTGGATTTTTCAAATACAGTTTTCCGACTTGAGAAAAACTGATATTACAGCATACCAAAAAAAACAACATTACTGATTTTTTCATAATTCTATATTTTTTTAGGAGTTCTTATCAGTTGCCGTTCAAATAGCCAGCTAACTGATTTTCTTTATATTCGAAAGTAAATATAATGAATTATACTACAATAAAATATATACTGTAAAAAATAACTTTTATTTATGATTTGAATAAACAAGTGCGTTTAAATAGGAATAAATGATACTGTTTTGGTTAATAGACTCGAACTGGTAATGATTGTGTTTTATTCAAAAAGAGTTTTTACTTTTGGAGATTCTTCTCCTTTTTCTGTCAGGTATAAAGCGGTATTTTCAGCCTCTAATAAGTTCAGAAATACGGCCAAAACGGTTCCGTCTTTTTTATCGTACATAATTGTAAAAAGACCTATTTCTGATTTACTGCCTGCATTTTGGTTATGCTTTTTAAAATCAGTTTTGTACTCTACAAAATAAAAATTGTTGTTTTCATCGTAGAATTCTTTTTTGAACTCAATGTAATATTTGTTTCCTATATTATCCTTTGTATTTTTTTTGTTGAGAGTTCCATCTTTTACATCAAAAACGAAGTTATTATTTTCTAATGAAAACTCTTGTGGCGGAATACTTTTATACGATGTCTGCACAGAAATTTTCTGTGAATACAATTGATTAAAGAATAAGAATGTAAATATGTACAAAAGTTGTTTCATTGTTGTCAGTTTAAATCGTTCTAAAAGTACATGGGGTTTTGAAGAAAATTAAAATTTATTTTTCGGTTTATGAATAATTACCAAATGCAAAACCATTTTTAAATTAATCTTAAACCCAAATCATGCAAAACCGATATTACGCAATCTTATTCATGTTCAATAATTACGCCAAATATCTGTGAAATATCTATCAATCCAATATATCTCGAATCTTCAGAGTTGTGCCTATTATCACCAATGACAAATATTTTGGCTTTGGGAATTACTAATGGACCAAAATTATCTTCGTTCCAATTTTGACCGTATACTTTTTTCATCGAGTCATCTGCAATTCCTTTTTTTTGAATTTGTCTTTCAGACTTCCAATTATATTTCTCAGCAATTACGTCTTCAAGTAGAGCTTTTACAGAATCCTTTCCAGAAGAGAATGCATAAAATTGGTCACTAATATTTTCTTTTCTTTTTATATCTAGATAATCAGAATTTGGTATTTTATAAAAGTGCATTAAGTTTTTACCCTCATCAATATTTTTTTTATTTAAATATAAAACGCCATTTATAATTTCTATAGTATCGTTTTCTTTAGCAACTAGTTTATGAATACGCACTTCTTTGCCCGCTATTTTACTTTCATAATTGTATGCAATGAAATCATTATAATTAGGATCATTTGACGTTGAAATCAGTATTCTTGAATTTATTTTTAAAGAGGGTTCGTTTGCTATGGTTGAATTTTTAAAAGCTTTTACATCGTTTTGACAACTTGAATTTACCATCAAAAGAATTAAGAATACTAAGGTTATTGTTGTTCTAAAGTTCATTATATTATTATATCGTTATTTTTTATAATATTTCATAATTAGCAATTTTATATGTGACTATCCACAAATAGTAGTCCGTAAATATATTAAAATTCCTCATACAAGTCTTTTGAAAACTAAAATCGTGTTCAGATCTCTTAATTCCACTAATGCCTAGCCCTGATAGTAGTAAAAATCCTTTTTTGAGGCTTTTTTGCCTCAAAAAAGATTGCAACGGATAGCAGGAAACAGCTCCTAAAAAAAATGACACCCTTTCGGATGCCATTTTTATATGTTCAATTAAATTACTCTGCTGATAGTCCAGCGTTTTTAAGATAGGGTTCGATTTTCATATCATGCCCGATAAAATCCTTGAACGCTTTATTTAGATCCACACTATTCCCTACGGACAGTATGTATTTTTTGAATCGTTCGCAGTTTTCTCTTGTCATCCCACCATTGGCCTGCATCCAATCAAAAGCATTGTAATCTAATGTTTTGGACCACGTATAAGCATAATAACCAGCAGAATAACCGCCTCCCCAAATGTGCGCAAAATAAGGAGTGTGATAGCGGGTAGGCACTTCGTTAACCAATAAACCGTATTTCTCTAAAGCTTCTTTCTCGAAAACTAAGGCTGGTTTAAAATCAGATTCTTTTTCGACACTGTGCCAAGCCATGTCAAGGGTTGATGCTGCCAAAATTTCGGTCACATCATAACCTTTATTAAAGGTTTCGGCCTTCTTGATTTTATCAATCAAATCTTGAGGTATTGGCTGTTTGGTTTGATAATGAACAGCATAACTTTTTAAAACTTCTGGATCTAAGGCTGCATGCTCATTGATTTGAGATGGAAATTCTACATAATCTCTAGGCACCGAAGTCCCTGATAACGACACATACTGCTGATTGGCAAACAATCCGTGCAATGTATGCCCGAATTCATGAAACATAGTGGTCACATCGTCAAAACTAATCAAAGATGGATTTCCGCCAACTGGTTTCGAGAAATTGTAAACATTTACAATTACTGGTTTTTGTTTTAGGTAGTGCGATTGGCTAACGAAGGTATTCATCCACGCACCTCCCCTTTTATTGTCACGAGTATAAAAATCCAGATAATAAATCGCAATTGAAGTGCCTTTGTCGTCAAATACCTCATAGACTTTTACGTCAGGATTATACACTGGCAGATCTTTTCTTTCCTTGAACGTGATGCCATACATTTGTTTGGCAGCAAAGAAAACTCCCTTTTCTAATACGGTTGTTAATTCGAAATAAGGTTTTATTTGACTTTCGTCCAAATCGTATTTTGCTTTGCGTACTTGCTCAGAATAAAAATTCCAATCCCAAGGCTCTAGCTTGAAGCCTCCATTTTGAGCGTCTATCAAAGCTTGTATTTCACTAGCTTCAACTTTGGCTTTTGCAACTGCCGGACCAGCTATTTTGGCTAATAAATCCATTGCCGGGGCTGGTGTTTTTGCCATTTGATTCTGTAACTTCCATTCGGCAAAACTTTTCTTGCCCATCAAATTGGCTTTTTGCAAACGCAGTCTGGCTGTTTTTTCTATCACTTCTCGGGTATCACCATCATCATTTTTTTCGGCGCGGTACCAAGAGGCTTTGTATATTTTTTCTCTTGCAGCACGATTTTTCAAACTAACCAGCAAAGGCTGCTGGGTCGTATTCAATAATCCTATAAGGTATTTATTTTCGTGACCAGCTTCTTTGGCTTTTTGCTTCGCTGCTTCAATTTCGCCAGCACTTAAACCATCTAAGTCGGCAGCATTATCAAATAAAACAGCTCCATTTTTCCGCGCCAACAACAATTTATTGCCATAAAGTGTGCTTAAACTCGCCAGTTCTTCATTGATTTTTTCCATTTTAATTTTATCTGCTTCCGATAGATTCGCTCCTGCTAGTTCAAACCTCTGCAAATAATATTCAGTTAGTTTTTTGTCCTCTCCTTTCAGTTTACTCAAATCAATTGCTTTGAAACGATTATACAATTTACTGTTCAAATAAATTTTGTCAGTATGGACTGAGAAAATCGGAGCATATTCTGCCTCAATAGTCTGCAACGCAGGATTGGTGTTGGAACCCGTCAGATTATAAAAAATACCTTTCGCCCTGTTCAAAATCTCTCCACTGATTTCTAATGCCAAAACGGTATTCTGAAAAGTTGGTTTTGCAGGATTGTCAGCTATAGCTTCAATCTCCTGTACGTTAATTTTCAAACCATAATCAAAAGCAGGTTTAAAATCTTCGTCTTTAATAACACTAAAATCAGGTGCCTGATACTGTAAAATACTTTTTTGCAATAGTGGATTTTTCATTTTTATATCATTATTTTGAGCCCGAAGTGGAAAAACAAAACACAACAAACTGACAAATAGAGTTTTAGACAGAATATGCATAATTAATATTTTTTTGGCGTTAAAATGTAAATATAACAAAAAATACTATTTTACATTTTATAATCACGAATAGTGCTAAACATTCTTATTATTTAATACTATTCATACAAAAAAAAATATATATTTGTCTTAATAAGTTTAAACATAAACCATGAGTTCTATATTCGACAGAATTGATAATCAATCTATTATAAATAGAATCAACAACCTTAATCCTGAGAGCAGGCCATTATGGGGAAAGATGTCCGTAGATCAAATGCTTAAACATGCTAATGAAATAATTATTGTTGCATTTGGCGAAAAGGATATAAAAGTGAATTTTGTTACCAAACTGTTGGGCAAAATGTCAAAAAAGAGTACATTTAACTTTGGATTTGAAAAAAACAGTCCAACTGCCAAAGAGTTTATTTTTACAGGAAAATATGATTTTGAACAGGCAAAGAACGAATTGATAAACAACTTCAGCCGTTTTACAGAAAAACCTGTGCCTATTACAGTGATGAATCATCCTTTTTGGGGAAGAATGACTTATAAAGACTGGAACAAATTGATGTGGAAACACATTGATCACCACTTGACACAATTTGGCGTTTAGTCTCCAACCCTTAAAAGAACACTCATTATATGAGTATAATTAGACACAAGCATTACTTTCTCTCCTATTCTGAAGAACACGAACAAGCCGAATGGACAGCTTATTATTTAACAGGCGAAACAAAGTTCCAACATCATCTTGAACGTCCTTATTTTAAACAAGATCCGCTGATTGATACTGAATCGGCACATTGGAACAATTATAAAGACACAGGTTATGACAAAGGGCATCTGGTTCCTGCTGCTGATATGAAATTTTCGAGAGATGCTTATATTGAAACCTTTTACACATCGAACGTTTCGCCTCAAAACAGAGATTTTAATGCTGGAGTCTGGAATAGACTGGAACAAAAAGTCAGATATTGGGCCAATAAATACACCGCTCTTTTTATAGTAACCGGAAGTATTCTGCACGATAATTTGATAACTATCGGGCTGGAAGAAGTTTCGGTTCCCGATTATTTTTTCAAAATCGTGGTTCGAGTTCAAAACGACGGACTGGTAATGATTCCTTTTTTGGTTCCAAATAAAAAATCGGATGCTCCGCTCTATAAATTTGCCACTACTATTGATGAAATTGAACGAATTACCGGTATTGATTTCAACCAGAAACTAGTAGAAAGAATCGAAGAAAAAATTAAAAAAGAGTTAAGCTACAAAGAATGGAGTTTTAGTTAACTTCCATTTAACCGCAAAGTTCGCTAAGCTTTGTTCGCATAGCTTAATTCTTTGCAGCCTTTGCGGTTAAAAAATTTATACCTTTGCCGTTCTTAAAAAAGCAACATGAGAATTGACATCATAACCGTATTACCTGAATTATTAAGAAGCCCGTTTGAAGCTTCGATTATGAAACGCGCCATAGACAAAGGACTGGTAGAGGTTCATTTTCATAATTTAAGAGATTATACGACCAACAAACAAAAAAGTGTTGACGATTATCCTTTTGGCGGCGGTGCTGGAATGGTTATGACTGTTCAGCCGATAGACGCCTGCATTACTCACTTGAAAAGCGAAAGAACCTACGACGAAATCATTTATATGTCTCCCGATGGTGAAACGCTAAACCAAAAAATGGCCAATACCATGTCAATGTATGAGAACATTATCATCTTGTGCGGCCATTATAAAGGTGTTGACCAGCGTGTACGTGATCATTTTATAACCAAAGAAATATCAATAGGCGATTATGTTTTATCAGGTGGAGAATTGGGTGCACTTGTATTATCAGATGCTTTAATCCGATTAATTCCTGGAGTTTTAAGTGATGAAACATCTGCCTTGACAGACAGTTTTCAGGACGGCTTGCTTTCTGGCCCTATCTACACCCGGCCTGCAGAGTATAAAGGCTGGAAAGTTCCCGATGTGCTGTTGAGCGGTCATTTTGCTAAAATTGACAAATGGAGAGAAGACACAGCCTATGAACACACAAAGAATAGAAGACCGGATTTATTGGAGGAGTCTTAAAAAAGTTTACAGTCGCAGTTTTCAGTTTTCAGTATTGGAACGCTTAAAAAAGAGTTTGGAGTCGCAGTTCGCAGTTTTCAGTGTTGGAACGCATAAAAAAATTTACAGTCGCAGTTTGCAGTTTTCAGTATCGGAACGCTTAAAAAAGAGTTTGCAGTCGCAGTTCGCAGTTTTCAGTGTTGGAACGCATAAAAAAATTTACAGTCGCGGTTTTCTTACTGCCTTAACTAAAAACTGAGAACCTTAATCAAACACTAAACAAAATAATCAATATGGATTTTAAAGAATTATTAGCCTATCAAAAGTCATTTCAACTGGCAATGGCTATTTTTAAAATATCAAAATCATTTCCTCAAGAAGAAAAATACTCATTAACCGACCAAATTCGCCGTTCTTCGAGAATTGTTTCAGCAAACATTACAGAAGCTTACCGAAAAAGACGTTATCCAAACCATTTTATAAGCAAATTAACCGATAGTGATGCCGAAAATTCTGAAACAAATGTCTGGCTGAATTTTTCATTAGAATGTGAATATATAAATATCCAAACTTTCAATGATTTGAATAACCAAACCATTGAAGTTGGAAGACTAATCAACTATATGATCAATAATCCAGGTAAATTTGGATGTGAAGGGAAGTAGTTTTCAGTTTTTCAGTCTCAGTTTTCAGTTTTCAGTATTGAATGAATAAAAAAAAAATTCAATATTCAGTTTGAGCGTTTAAAAATGATTTTTTATTATAAATATTACAAAATCGAAAACTGAGACTGAAAACTGAGACTGGAAACTAAAAACTCATCACTTGAAAATAAAATTTGTAATTTAAAACAAAAACCTTACTTTTGCACCCTCATTAGACCAACCTCTGGCGAAAACCGTGAATGTTGCTCTTTTAAAACCATAAATAAAAAAATAAAATGGCAGATTTATTGAAATTCGTTGAAGACGAATTCGTTACAAGAAAAGATTTCCCTGTATTCGGAGCTGGAGACACAATCACAGTTTACTACGAAATTAAAGAGGGTGAAAAAACAAGAACACAGTTTTTTAAAGGTGTTGTTATTCAAAGAAGAGGATCTGGAAACACTGAAACTTTTACAATTCGTAAAATGTCAGGAGCTATTGGAGTAGAGCGTATCTTCCCAGTACATTTACCAGCTTTGCAAAAAATTGAAATCAACAAGAAAGGTGCTGTACGTAGAGCTAGAATTTTCTACTTCAGACAACTTACTGGTAAAAAAGCTAAGATTAGAGATAAAAGAAGATAGTTTAAACTATTTCTTTAATGATAAAAAAGTCCCAACCGATGAAAATCGAGATTGGGACTTTTTTTTGATAATTTTTTGGGGTCAAAAATCACAATTCGGAAATCAAAAGGGGATAAAAATATCAAATTATGAATATCACAGAATAGGCTTTTAATTTTATTTTTTTATATTAAATTTAAAACACTATTACAACTTCATTTCATATCTTTGCCCGCCTTATCTCAATCGTTATAATTGTCCATAAGGCCTGTTTATAAACTTTATGATTTAGATCAAAAAAATAAAAAAATGACATCAAAAGCTAAGATTTTTTACACACTGACAGACGAGGCTCCTTTATTGGCAACCTACTCTTTTTTACCAATCGTTCAAGCATTTACTGCTACTTCTGATATTGAAATAGAAACCAGAGATATTTCTCTTGCAGGAAGAATACTATCTAATTTTCCAGAATTTTTAAAAGAAGATCAAAAAACAATTGATGCTTTATCTGAACTTGGAAAATTAGCAACTGCACCTGAAGCCAACATTATAAAATTACCAAATGTTTCTGCATCAGTACCTCAATTAAAAGCCGCTATTGCCGAATTACAGTCTCACGGTTATGCAGTGCCAAATTTCCCTGAAGATCCTCAAAACGATGCTGAAAAAGAAATTAAAGCAAAATATTCTAAAATTTTAGGTTCAGCTGTAAATCCGGTTTTACGTGAAGGAAACTCTGACCGCAGAGCGCCAAGAGCTGTAAAGAATTTTGCGAAAGCCAATCCTCACTCAATGGGAGCTTGGTCATCTGATTCAAAAACCAAAGTAGCTTCAATGGAAAGCGGTGATTTTTACGGAAGTGAAAAATCAGTTACTGTTGCTGAGGCGAATGATGTAAAAATAGAATTTGTTGCTAAAGACGGTTCAACTACTGTTTTAAAAGCAAGCACGCCGTTGAAAGCTGGCGAAATCATCGACAGTTCTGTATTAAACGTGAATGCTTTGAAAAGTTTTGTTGCCAAAACAATCAAAGAAGCAAAAGAACAAAACGTATTGCTTTCAGTTCACTTGAAAGCTACGATGATGAAAGTTTCTGATCCAATTATTTTTGGCGCTATCGTAGAAGTTTATTTCGCTGCTGTTTTTGAAAAATATGCTGCTTTATTTACTGAAATTGGTATCGATACCAGAAATGGTTTAGGTGATGTGTATGCAAAAATTGCTGGAAGACCAGAACAAGCCGAAGTGGAAGCTGCAATCAGCCAGGCTATAGAAAACGGACCAGCATTGGCAATGGTAAATTCTGAAAAAGGAATTACTAACTTACACGTGCCATCTGACGTAATTGTAGACGCTTCTATGCCGGCTATGATTCGTACTTCTGGACAAATGTGGAATAAAGACGGAAAAGCACAAGATACTATTGCCGTTATTCCTGACAGATGTTATGCCGGAATTTATACTGCGACTATCGATTTCTGTAAAAAGAATGGTGCTTTTGATCCAACAACAATGGGAAGTGTACCAAACGTAGGTTTGATGGCTCAAAAAGCCGAAGAATACGGATCTCATGACAAAACTTTCCAAATGAATGCTGACGGTGCTGTTCGTGTTGTAGATGCTAACGGAAACATATTAATGGAACAGGCAGTTGAAGCTAATGACATTTTCAGAATGTGTCAGGCAAAAGATGCTCCAATTCAGGACTGGGTTAAACTAGCTGTAAACAGAGCTCGTTTATCTAACACTCCAGCTGTATTTTGGTTAGACGAAAACAGAGCGCATGACAGAGAATTGATTGTGAAAGTTGAAAAATATTTAAAAGATTACGATACATCAGCTTTAGACATTCGTATTCTTAATCCGGTTGCTGCAACTGAATTTACATTAGAAAGAATCATCAAAGGTTTAGATACAATTTCTGTAACAGGAAACGTACTGCGTGATTATTTAACTGATTTATTCCCTATTCTTGAAGTTGGAACTTCAGCAAAAATGCTATCTATCGTTCCATTAATGAACGGCGGCGGTTTGTTCGAAACTGGTGCAGGAGGATCTGCTCCAAAACACGTTGAGCAATTTATCGAAGAAGGATATTTACGCTGGGATTCACTTGGTGAGTTCTTAGCTTTAGGAGCTTCATTAGAGCATTTAGGACAAACATTAAACAATTCAAAAGCAATTGTTTTATCTGAAACTTTAGACGAAGCTAATGATAAATTCCTAGCCACTGACAAATCTCCAGCTCGTAAAGTTGGACAGATTGACAATAGAGGTTCTCACTTTTATTTAGCCTTCTACTGGGCTCAGGCTTTGGCTGCTCAAACAAAAGATGCTGAATTAAAAGCGATCTTCACTCCTATTGCAGCAGAATTTGAAGCTAACGAAGCAAAAATCAACAGGGAATTAATTGAAGCGCAGGGAAAATCGCAAAACATTGGCGGTTATTACCAGCCAAATCCAGAATTAGTAAGCAGTGCCATGCGTCCAAGCGAAACATTCAACACAATTTTAAATAAAATTACAGCATTGAGAACTGCTTAATTTATTTTATTAGTTTATATATTTCAAGGACAGTTCGAAAGGGCTGTCTTTTTTTTTGTGCATTCATTTTAACAATTACAATTCATAAAATCTATTTTCTATTTGGTAAAAACTTTAGTCAAAAAACTGTCTATATATTGAATTGTTGGATCAAACCAAGGATTAAAAAGACAAAAAGAATGCGGCGAATTCTCAAATTCATGAACTTCTGAATAAATACCATTTTCATTCAAGACCTTTCTGTAATCATCACGGCCAGCATGCATTCTTGCTACCGAACTATTGATAAACAATGTTGGCGGTGTAGCGGCACTTACATAACTCAATGGTGAAGCCGTTTCCCAAAGTTTAGGATTTTCTTTTTTAGAATACCCAAACCAATATGTTCCAGCCGATATTTTTTTGCTGTCATCACCTTCGCTAGATTCAGGATGCACAAAAGACAAAGTACCGTCGATATCAACAACAGCATTTACCTGTGATAACGAATTAGAATTGGTCACAGCACCTTCAAAAAGAGGCATATTTCCAGTTGTCCCCATAAAAGCTGCCAATTCACCACCCGCAGAAAATCCTAGAGCTACAATCTGATTTGGATTCACATTATATCTATCGGCATTTTCACGAACCCAGCGGATAGAAGCTTTTAAATCATAAATAGCTGCTGGAAAAAGCGCTTCGGTTGAGAGACGGTATTCAGGAGTAAAACACACATACCCTAAACTTGCCAGTTTTTGCGCCATTGGATGGTGCTGCTGTCTGTTGCCGGAGCGCCAGCCTCCGCCGTGAATAATGATGACTGCCGTTTGTTTTTTATTTGCATTTAGATCAAAAAAGACATCCAATTTCATTTTTTGCTTTCCATAACTGCAGTAAACAATATCATTTTTTTGTTTCACAGAATCAAAATTCATTTTTGAAACCATCGTACAATTAGGAAAATTTTTCAAAGTTGATTTAAAAGCACTTGCAGTAGTATAGGAAGTATCTCTTACATTAGTTATTCCTTTTAAATTTTGAGCATTTAAACCTTGAAAAAAAACTGCAAAAAACAAAGACAGCATTATCTTGATAGCGATATTTTTATAAAAAATTTGTACTAATCTCATTTATCATTTTTTATTTTATTTACAATTCTAAAGATTAAATTTAAGAAAACCATCCTTGCATAATCAATCTAACTCAAATTAAAGGCAAAAAAAATCATTCATAACTAAGCGAACATTCATTTATATTTAATATTTTTGTTTTGCCAAAATAAAAACTATGCGGACAAGAGACACTAATAAAGAAGAGATAGTAAAACAGAAAGCCATCGAAATGCTTGTAAAGCTAGGCATTGAAGGCTTTGGGATGAATCGGCTGGCAAAGGAAAGCGGTGTTTCGGTAGCGACTCTTTACATCTATTATACTGATAAAGAAGATTTGATAAAAAAAATTGGCATCGAGATCGGACAAAATTTCTTTAGCGAAATGATTAAAGACTTTTCGGCAGTTATGCCTTTTAAAGAAGGATTGCGTAAACAATGGGAAAACAGAGCACGATTTGCATTCAAATATCCTTTGAATGTGGCTTGCTGGGAACTTTTAAGCCATTCCAGTTACAGAGACTATATTTTGGAAGAAAGCTTATCTGATTTCAAAATCATAATGGAGGACTTTTTTAAAAATGCTATTGCAAAAAAAGAACTGCTTCCCATATCTGTAGAAGTATTTTGGAGTGTTGCCTACGGACCTCTCTATTCTTTATTACGTTTTGAAAACGAAGGCAAAAATTTTGGAGGAGGCCCTTTTAAACTCACTCAAAAAACAACTGACGAAGCATTTGAATTGGTTATTAAAGCATTGACACCATAAATCAGCATAACTATGGAAAACCATTTAGAAAACGTATTGGTATTTGCAACCAATATAAAAACCGAAAACGATAAACAAAAAATAATCAATACACTGGACGATCATTCCGAAATTCATGAATGGCATATCGACCAGGAAGATATTGATTGTGTTTTACGGATTGTAACCAATACTTTGTCCGAAGAACATATAATCCATCTGATAAATCTGCATGATTTTGCATGCGCTGCATTAGAATAAATAAAAAAAAATGAGAGTTAAAAATGAGCAGCAGTATATCCAAAACTATCCTGCTGTTTTTTTTAGTTTTCAAAATTATTCCTGCCCATCATATTAACGATAGATTAACACACATTAAGTACGAATTAAACTGCAATCTATTGATATTTGCAAAATCAAAACCTCAACAATGATTTTAAAGAAAATTATTCACATTGCCTTACTGCTGTTCATTTCCATTTCTGTTTTTTCACAAGAAGCGGGCAACAGCGAAACTAACAGGCAAAAATTCACAATTAGCGGAACTATTTCCGATGCTAACAGTAATGAAACCTTAATTGGCGTAAATGTTCTAATCCCAGAGTTAAAAGCTGGTGTTATAACAAATGAGTATGGCTTTTACTCCATCACACTGCCAGCAGGAAATTACAAAATTCAGATTACATCGATAGGATTTGAAACTGTTGAAGAAACCGTCGAACTGAACAAAAACACAAAAAAGAACTTCACACTGTCCGGCAACGAAAATCTTTTAAAGGAAGTGGTCATTAATTCTGAAAAGACATCAGCTAACATTCGAAAACCTGAAATGAGTGTTAACAAACTTTCCATCTCGGCTATCAAAAAAATGCCGGTTGTAATGGGTGAAGTCGATGTTATTAAATCTATTCTGTTTCTGCCAGGTGTTACGAACGCAGGTGAAGGACAATCTGGATTTAACGTTCGTGGTGGCGGTGCCGACCAAAATTTAATTCTTCTGGATGAAGCAATGATTTTTAACTCATCTCACGTATTTGGATTTTTCTCGGTATTTAATCCTGATGCCATCAAAGATTTAAAACTATACAAAGGCGGGATTCCTTCCAAATATGGCGGAAGAGTTTCCTCAGTTTTGGATATTTATCAAAAAGACGGTAACAGTAAAGAATTTCACATGAATGGAGGAGTTGGTCTAATTACCAGCCGAATTCTTGCCGAAGGGCCTATCGTAAAAGACAAAGGCTCATTCTTAATTGGTGGCCGCGCCTCCTATGCACACTTGTTTTTACGATTAGCGGATAATGATAACACAGCGTACTTTTATGACTTAAACACCAAGTTAAATTATAAACTTAATGCTAATAACAGCTTATTCCTTTCTGGTTATTTTGGACGTGACATCTTTTCGTTAAACGAAACTTTTGCCAATACATACGGAAATGCAACATTAAATTTGAGATGGAACCACCTTTTCAGCGACAAATTATTCTCGAATCTGTCTTTTATTTACAGTGATTACTATTATGGATTAACGCTTGATTTCCTTGGATTCGACTGGAATTCAGGCATTAGAAATTACAACTTAAAATACGATTTCAAGCATTATTTATCCAACAATATAAAACTAAACTACGGTTTCAACTCTACGTATTACGATTTCAACCCTGGTACAATTGACCCAAGCGGCAGTAATTCCAGTGTTAATTTTAAGCAATTAGAAAAAAAATATGCTTTAGAAAACGGCATTTATCTGGAAGCCGAACAAATCATTACCGATAAATTAGCTGTCAACTACGGAATCCGCTACAGCATTTTCAACCGATTGGGAAGTTCAACTATTAATCAATATGAAAACGGCCAGCCTGTAGCTTACGATTCGGATTTAAAAGTTTACGAAAAAGCGAAACCTATCGGAACTACGTTTTACTCGAAAAACAAAACTATTGCCAACTATGACAATTTTGAGCCTCGTGTATCTGCAGCTTACGAATTAAACGAAAACCAATCTGTCAAAGCCAGTTACAACCGTATGGTACAATACCTGCAATTAGTTTCCAATACTGCCTCTCCTACTCCGCTGGATGTTTGGACACCAAGCGACGAGTATATAAAACCGCAAATTGCAGATCAGGTTGCTTTAGGATATTTTAATAATTTCAAGGACAACGAATATACTTTAGAACTGGAAACTTTTTACAAGAAAATAAAGAACCGAATGGATTACATCGATGGTGCTGATTTGGTTGCCAATGAAGCCATCGAGCAGGTAATACTTAACGGCGAAATGCGTTCATACGGTTTAGAAATTTTACTGCGAAAAAACACTGGAAAATTTAACGGCTGGATTGCCTACACCTTATCAAAATCGCAGCAAAGAACTCCTGGTAGAACTCCAGACGAAATAGGAATCAACAACGGAGAATGGTATCGCTCTGCTTACGATAAATTACACAACTTGGCTTTTACAGGAAATTATACCTTAAGCGAAAAATGGAATTTCGGAGGAAATTTCACCTTTCAATCCGGACAGCCAGTGACCTATCCGAATGGACAATATGTTTATCAAGGCATTACCGTACCAAGTTATGGAGAACGAAATGGAAGCAGTCTTCCGTTATACCATCATTTAGACGTTTCAGCTACTTACACTCCAAAACCTTTCAAGAAAAAAGGCTGGCAGGGCGAATGGGTTTTCAGTATTTATAACCTATACAACCGTCGAAATACGGCCTCGATGAGTTTCAGAGAAAACGCAGATACGGGTGCAAACGAAGCTGTAAGACTGTCTATTTTTGGAGCTGTACCTTCAGTTTCTTATAATTTTAAATTCTAGTACGATGAAAAACATAAAACTATATATTGCCATATTTATCATTTCTCTCTCAGTTATAAGCTGCGAAGATGTAGTCGATGTCGATTTAGACACAGCACCTCCAAAATTAGTTGTAGATGCTTCCATAAAATGGGAAAAAGGAACAGCCGGAGAAAATCAAAAAATCAAATTAACCACCACAACCGATTTTTATTCGAACACTATTCCCGTAGCAACAGGAGCTACCGTTGCAGTTACCAACACAACACTTAGCACTCCGGTCACTTTTCAATTTATCGAAGACGGACAGACAGGAGAATATGTCTGCAGTAATTTCAGCCCAATTATCAATAACGAATACGCGCTAACCATAACCTACAAAGGCCAGACTTATACTTCTAAATCTAAGTTTATGCCAACTCCAGTAATAGCTTCAACAGAGCAAAGTATAAAACCTGGAATTGATGGTAAAGATGTTTATGAAATTAAATTTTATTGGCAGGACAATGGAACCGAAGATAACTTTTATCTGGTAGGTGCTAAAAACGCTAGCATCGTCTATCCTGAATATGGTGTTCTTTCTGACGAATTTTTTCAAGGCAATTCAATGTTTGCTTTGTATCGGGACGATGAACTCAAAAAAGGAGATGTAATTCAATTCAGCTTACAGGGAATTACAGAACAATACAGTAATTATATGAACAAATTACTCAGCATTGCCGGAAGCGATGGCGGAAGCCCATTTGCAACACCGCCAGCCACAGTAAGAGGAAATATCATTAATCAAACCAATCCCAATGATTTTCCATTAGGTTTTTTCCATCTTTCCGAAATAGATTCAGACGCTTATACTATTCAGTAGCTAATCCAGCACACGAGGCTGTAATCCGAACTGGCGAAGCAATCTGGGCTAAAAAATTACGAATAGTCAATTATGAATTACGAATCAAGAAAACTATCTTTGATAATTAATTCATAATTGACCATTAATAATTCATAATTAATTCATGTCTTCACACCACATCGTTCGCGACGACCAAGAACCAGCTTTAATCATTGCAAACGGTGCTTCCTGCAATCCCGAATTATTAGGGCAATTGCTCGAATGGTCACCGCTGGTAATTGTACTCGATTCGGCTATCGAACGGGTATTGGAATTAGGTATTAAAGTTGATGTGCTGTTAGGCGATTTCGACCACGGATTTGATCCCGAAATTTATAAAACCTTACAATATCCAATAGAAATTGTACACACGCCCGACCAGGACAAAACCGATTTAGAAAAAGCATTTGATTACCTCATCCAAAGAAAGATTCCTGCAGCGAATGTAGTCTGGGCTACTGGAAAACGTGCCGATCATACCATTACCAATCTCACAAATATTGTTCGTTACCGAAATTTAATCAAGATCGTTATCCTCGACGACCATTCCAAAATATTTTTATTGCCCAGTAAATTTGAAAAATGGTACACTGCAGGAACGCCAATTTCATTAATTCCAATTGGAGTTGTAAACGGAATCCATTCTAAAAATTTAGTATATCCATTAGAAAACGACACACTCACTATAGGTTATAGAACAGGAAGCAGTAATGCCGTTGCCCACGACGGACTCGTTACTTTAACACATACAGACGGCGATTTATTGCTAATGGAATGCATGGATTAAATTCTCAATTATACAAAAAGGGTATCGTTCTAAATTAAAAATCCTTTTGACGGTTTATCAAGAATTGTATATATCTTAGCATAAGATAAAGTCTGATAAATATCAGACTTTATCAACATAATTAAGACAGATAAGTCTAACTTTTCCAGACGTGTATACAAGTTAGGCGCAAGGGTAAAGAACTTTCATCATAAAATTAATTTTATGCATACAATTCATTTAGTTTGTACGACTCATGTAGAAAATGGTATGTGTAGCTCATTTGAATTGCATAAACTTTTTAAACAAATTGATCCCGAAATAATATTTGAAGAACTTCCTCCCTCATTTTACGAGAAATTTTATGTACAAAAAAGCCATAGCAATTTAGAAGCAAACGCAATAAAAATGTATTTAGAAAGTTATCAATTTAGACATATACAAGTGGATTCAGAAGATCTTCCAAACGAAACTTTTTTTCACAATTACAAAAAGCTAATTAGCAAAGTTGAAGGAAGTACTAATAGAAACGGTTTTGATTTTAGAAAACTCATCAATCAAAAAAAAAAATATACTCACTTATATGGATTCAGTTTTATAAATAGTGATGATTGTATGAGAATCAATGATGGAATTTATGGTGCTATTCAAAACGAAGTTCAAGAATTAGATGATGAAAATTTCAAAGAAATATATAATTGCTGGAAAAATGTAAATGAAAATCGTGAAAATGTTATGCTTCAAAATATTTATGACTACAGTAAAAGTTATGAATATGAAAAAGCAATTTTCATGATTGGTCATGCCCATAGAAAATCAATAATCTCAAAAATTCAAGATTATAACGAAAGTCAAGAAATAAGACTAAATTGGATTTACTAAACGCCAGCGCCTAACAGATAATACAACGGATTTGGACAATGAGCTTAATGGAATGCTGGTTTTGTATTTGGGATGATTTGGCAAATCCGAAGAATGGTCTTAATTTAGTCCCAAACCCGCAACAGTCCAGAATGTTGTGACTAATATTAATAAAAACCCTTCTAAACTTAACATATAAATGAAGACCCTAATTTATTTTAAATGAAAGCGAAAATTATATTTTTGCTAATACTCATTTTAATCTTGATAATATATTCCTCGGAAATAGTTTTTATGCCGAATTACCAAGAGAGAAGTGAAATGTGGCATTTGTTTACGTGGATAATGATATTTTGTGTTGCGTTTGGTTTTGTTGCAATACTGAATCTGATTTTTATGCTTAAACATCGACAAATTAATCTGGAAGTTCTATTAATTTTATTTTTGTCTCTTATTTTCTTTGCATTCTTAAATAAACCAAAATCAAATTTACAAGAAGTTGGTTTTATTGGAATGATTTTACTTTTAATCTATTACAGCTTTTTTAGTTCCAGAATAAAATTAAAACATTAGTCATAATAACTAACACAAAGTTAGCCGTCATTTCAGCGGAAAACTTCACTAATTTTAAATATTAATTACTAGTAACTAAAATTATGGCCAAGGAAATATCTAAAGACTCAGTATTTATCGAGACCACAATTCATGATTCGGTTGATAAAGTGTGGGAAGCTTGGACCGAACCTAGTGTCATAATGAAATGGTTTGGATCTGATCCCAAAGGAGAAGGAATAAGTGCGAAACTAGATGTTAGACCGGGCGGTAGTTTTGAAGTAACATTTAAAGATTCCAACCAAACAGAACATACTTGTATTGGTATTTATACCGAGATTGAAAAATTAAGTAAGCTAACATTTACCTGGCATTGGAAAAGCGAACCCAGCGTAGAATCCTTTATTGTTTTGTTATTAACGGAAGAGGGCAAATCAACGAAAATGCAGTTTGAACATATGAATTTTGGAAGCGGTTCAAAACATGACTATGTAAAAGGATGGCAGAGTACTTTCTTAAAACTTAAACTACTATTAGAAAGCAAGCCTCAAAACTCATTGGGGTAAAAAAAGGCACTTCACAAATCAGAAAACGTTAGCTGTCGTTTCGCACTATGTCTAGATTGGGCATAATTTAGCTGGTTTTGCATTTGGAAGTTTTGTGACAGCTAAAAGACTAATAGATTTCTCTAGCAATAAATATAAAATCTGTGGCAAAGAAAAAATAATACATTTTGCGAACTGTCATTTTAAATTATATCATGAACTTTGTAAAGTAAGAAATAGACAAAATGGAAATTATTGAACAAACATTCGGCGAGTTTTTTATTACTACGGACAAAACCAAAATGGATATTACTGCCATTCACGATTTTTTATCAAAATATTCAGGCTGGAGCGACAATATCCCACTAGAGAAAGTAAAAATTTCTATTGAGAACTCTTTAAATTTTGGACTTTTTCATAACGGCAGGCAAATAGGTTTTGCAAGAGTAATATCTGATTTTTCAACAATTGCCTATTTGGGCGATATCTATGTTTTAGACAATTACCGCGGACAAGGACTTTCCAAAAAATTAATGGAAAGTGTTATGACGCATCCCAGCTTACAAGGATTAAGACGCTGGATTTTATTGACTTCAACAGCAGATTGGCTATATGAAAAATACGGCTTTGCTAAAGTACCGCAACCAGAAATTTATATGGAACTTTTTAATCCCAGCGTTTATAAAAACACTGTAGAAGAATAACTTTCAAATAGAAAAAAAATGAACACTTCCGACACACATAATCAGCGTATCGCAAAAATGCTTTTTTCTTCCGTCTATCCTTTATATCTGGTAAAAGTGGAAAAGAAAGGCAGAACAAAAGAAGAATTAGATCAAGTTATAGAATGGTTAACAGGCTTTGACAACAAAAAACTGCAGGAATTAATAACCGAAAAAGCAACTTTTGAAATATTTTTCGAAAAGGCATCTCTAAACCCAAATGCTCACCTCATCACAGGAGTAATATGCGGATACCGTGTGGAAGAAATTGAAAACACTTTGACACAGCAGGTTCGGTATTTAGATAAACTGGTCGATGAGCTAGCAAAAGGCAGGAAGATGGACAAGATTTTGCGCAGTTCGTAGATTGTTAGAAAACTTCATTCTACACAGATTTTCATTATAAAAACAACTGTAAACGCCTGTTATACCGATTACAAAAATGGTTTGACTATCTTTGCAGCGAAATTTAGGAAATGAAATCAATAAAAAATACCGAAAAGACAACTTTACATCCAAGAAATCTTCATCGATTTGGATATAACTTTGAACTGCTAACACAAAAAAATCCCGAATTAGGAAAATTTGTTTTTGTTAATAAACATGACATTGAAACAATCGATTTTAGTGATCCCCAAGCTGTAAAAACACTCAACCAAACCTTATTGCAAGCGGATTACGGTATTCAAAATTGGGATATTCCAAAAGATTATCTTTGCCCTCCAATTCCCGGACGCGCAGATTACATTCATTATATCGCAGATTTGCTAGCTTTATCTAATAAAGGAAAAATTCCAGAAGGCGAAAATGTATTGGGACTTGACATTGGTGTTGGCTCAAACTGCATATATCCTATTATTGGCAATACAGCTTACGGCTGGAATTTTGTAGGCACTGATATCGACTTAAAAGCTATCGAAAACTGTAGTAAAATTATTGAGAACAATCCAAAATTAATAGACGCTATAAGTTTACAGCAACAGACTGAATCCCGTTTTATTTTTAAAAACATTATCACACCCGAAGATCGGTTTACCTTCATAATCTGCAATCCGCCTTTTCATAATTCAGCCGAAGAAGCTCAAAAAAGCGCCACTCGAAAAGTAAACAACTTAAATCCAAAGGCTCAAAAAACAGACAAACCTGTTTTAAACTTCGGTGGCCAAAATGCCGAATTATGGTGCGATGGCGGCGAACTGGGATTCATCAAACAAATGATTTATGAAAGTGCTAAATACCCGATGCAGTGTTTATGGTTTACCACTTTAGTTTCTAAAAGCGATAATCTAAAAAGCATTTATAAAACATTAGCAAAAGTTCATCCTGCTGCTATAAAAACGATTGATATGGCTCAAGGCCAAAAAACAAGCCGTTTTGTTGCTTGGTCTTTTTTAAGTGAAGAACAGCAAGAAAACTGGAAGTTTTAATATTTACAATGCTCTTTTGATTAAATTTGTATAAATTCTTTTATTATGAGCACCATCGAATTAAAAAATTTATTGATTTCTAAAATTGCCAAAATTGATGATGAAGTTTTTTTGTCGGCAATAAATACAATTTTAGACAGTAAATCGAAATCCATTGATAGTAGCAATCAGGATTTTCAAAACATAATAATTCTTAACGATCAGCAAAAAAAAGAAATTCAAAATTCGAAAAAGGAATATTTGAAAGGAAATTTTATTGAGAACGATGTCTTAAATGAAGAAATGGAAAAATGGCTACAAGAAGAATAGTTTGGACAACACCTGCAAAACTTCAATTAAAAGCTATATTTGAATATTTTAATTTTAGAAATAAAAGCAAATTATATTCCTTAAAATTAAACAGATTAATTCAAACCGAATTAAAAATACTGCTCCAACAGCCCACCATTGGAAAAAAAACTGATTCGATAAATGTTCGTGGTTTATTAATTGAAAATTATTATATTTTCTATGAAATTAATGAAACTCACATTATAATTCTGTCTGTTTGGGATACAAGACAAAACCCTAAACGTTTGAAATACTAAACCAATGAATTTTCAAGTCATATCTGAATACAAGCCAAAAGGAGACCAGCCGCAAGCCATTGAAAAATTAACGCAGGGTGTACTGAATGGCGAACAATTCCAAACTTTGCTTGGAGTTACTGGCTCTGGAAAAACTTTTACAGTGGCCAATGTCATTCAAGAGATACAGCGTCCTACTTTGATTTTAGCACACAACAAAACCTTGGCTGCGCAATTGTACTCGGAGTTTAAGCAGTTTTTCCCCAATAATGCCGTGGAGTATTTCGTATCGTATTACGATTATTATCAGCCCGAAGCTTTTATGCCTGTCACGGGCGTTTTCATTGAGAAGGATTTATCCATCAATGAAGAGCTGGAAAAAATGCGTTTAAGCACTACTTCTTCCCTGCTTTCTGGCCGGAGAGACATAATAGTTGTAGCTTCTGTTTCCTGTATTTATGGTATTGGTAATCCCGTAGAATTTCAAAAGAACGTAATTGCCGTAGAGAGAAACCAAATGATTTCCCGAACCAGATTATTAAAAAGTTTGGTACAAAGTTTATATTCCAGAACCGAAGCCGATTTTACCCCTGGAAATTTTCGCATAAAAGGAGATACTGTTGAAGTATATCCGAGTTATGCTGATGACGGTTTCCGAATTCACTTTTTTGGAGATGAAATCGAAGAAATAGAAAGCTTTGATGTAAAAACATCTAAAGTTATTGAGAGATACGAAAAGCTGACAATTTACCCAGCTAATATGTTTGTGACTTCGCCAGACGTATTACAGAATGCTATTTGGGAGATTCAGCAGGATTTGGTCAAACAAGTAGATTATTTTAAAGAAATAGGCAAGCATCTTGAAGCCAAACGCTTGGAAGAACGAACAAATTTCGACTTAGAAATGATTCGGGAATTAGGTTATTGCTCCGGAATTGAGAATTATTCCCGTTATCTTGATGGCAGAGAAGCCGGAACCCGCCCCTTTTGTTTATTGGATTATTTCCCAAAAGATTTTTTGATGGTTGTTGACGAAAGCCACGTAACAATTTCGCAGGTGCATGCCATGTATGGAGGCGACCGCAGCCGTAAGGAAAATTTGGTTGAATATGGTTTCCGTCTACCTGCTGCTATGGATAATCGTCCTCTAAAATTTGAAGAGTTCGAAGCCATGCAAAACCAAGTTATTTATGTTTCTGCAACTCCAGCTGATTATGAATTACAAAAATGTGACGGCGTATATGTAGAACAAGTGATCCGCCCAACTGGTTTGTTAGATCCAATTATTGAAATCCGTCCAAGCTTGAATCAAATTGATGATTTGATTGAGGAAATTCAGCAGCGGTGTGAATTGGACGAACGTGTTTTGGTAACTACTTTGACAAAAAGAATGGCAGAGGAATTAGCCAAATATTTAACCAAAGTAAATATTCGCTGTCGCTATATTCACTCTGATGTAGATACTTTAGAGCGAATAGAAATCATGCAGGATCTGCGTAAAGGAATCTTTGATGTTCTAATTGGTGTGAACTTATTGCGTGAAGGATTGGATTTACCAGAAGTCTCTTTGGTAGCTATACTCGATGCCGACAAGGAAGGATTCTTGCGAAGTCATCGCTCCTTAACCCAAACCATTGGTCGTGCCGCAAGAAATCTAAACGGGAAAGCAATTATGTATGCAGATAAAATTACTGCCAGCATGCAAAAAACTATTGATGAAACCAATTACAGAAGAACCAAACAGATTAATTTCAATACAGAAAATAACGTAGTTCCTCAGGCTTTGAACAAAAAAATAGAAAGTGCCTTTACCAACAACAAATTGGTCGAATATGAATTGGGACACACCATGAATATAGCTGCAGAACCTGAAACCGCTTATATGTCGAAACCCGATTTGGAAAAACTTATTCGCGAAAAACGAAAAGCAATGGAAAAAGCCGCAAAAGATCTGGATTTTATGCAGGCAGCAAAACTGCGTGATGATATTAAGGCTTTACAATCAAAAATCAGTTAGTTATGCTGTTCCTGAAAATGTCCCAATAATACTTCTGCGGGAATCATAACATTTGGAGATGCTTTCATAATCTTAAGAATACGATTCGTAGCGCTTGGATTCAATCCCATATTAATAGCAATTTGGCGGATAGATTCTTCCTCTTTTGGATGCAAAACACCATCACAATGCATCAGCAATGCAAGACGATAAAATTGCTGCACTCTTTCGAATTCAGATTTGATAACTCCTTCAGGCAATTCTTGATGAAACAAATCATTGAATTCATTTTTACTAATACCCAATTCCTGAGCCACTATCCAGACAAATTGATATTCTCTTTCATGCAATCTGCCATCGACAAGTGAAAATGCAATCATATCTGCCAATAATTTAATTTTTTCTTCTCGCGTATCCATTGAATTAGTATTTTTAGCTAAAATATTCATTTTTTCAAATCTAAAATATATTTATCTTGAAAATATTTATTCTAATACCATTTCTTTTATTTTTTGGCATAACAAATTCTCAGGAAAGTACCGCTTCTAAACAGGTTTCTACTTTTACTATTGATGCTCCACAACTAAAAACAAGCAGAAAAATTTGGCTGTACTTGCCCAAAAATTACGAAACATCGACCAAAAAATATCCTGTTATTTACATCCATGACGCCCAAAATTTATTTGATGCCAAAACTTCGTTTGCCGGAGAATGGAATGTGGATGAAAAACTAGATAGTTTGAGTGCACAGGTAATTGTAGTAGGTATTGAAAACGGAGGCGAAAAACGATTGGACGAATTAACTCCCTACAAACACGAAAAATACGGTGGCGGGAATGCAGATAATTATCTTGAATTTATCGTAAATACATTAAAACCTGAAATCGACAAAAAATACAGAACTAAAACGAATGCCAAAAACACAACTATCATGGGAAGTTCTTTGGGCGGTTTGACTTCATTTTATGCTGTTATAAAATATCCTGAAGTATTTGGAAAAGCTGGTGTATTCTCTCCTGCATTTTGGATCAACCGCAAGGACATTAATGATTATATGGCAAACAGCAAAAAACTCAAGGCTAAAATTTATTTTCTCTGCGGGGATTCTGAAGGGGATGATGACAGTATGGTAACTGACCTCAATCACATGGAAAAACTGTTAAACACAAACCGCTGTTATTGCCTGCATCTCAACAAAAAAGTAATTGTAAAAGGTGGACATCACAACGAGAAGCTATGGAGAGATAGTTTTACAGATGCTTTTCTTTGGTTGGGGTATTGATTTATAGTTTTTGATTAACGATTTTAGATATAGTGTAAAATCAAAAATCGTTAATCATAAATCATCATTCTTAAATCACTGTTTTTTGGAATACTCTTTTTCCATTTGAGTAATGATGCTTTTTATGGCTTCAGAGCCAATTCCTTTGGCTTTGATGACTTTGTTTTTATCCAGTATATAAATCACGGGAGTTGTCACAACATCATATTTATCCTTTAGGTTATTGATGTGAACTCCGTCATAGACATTAATCCAATCCAGTTTATTATCGATGATATACTTTTGGTATTTATCGAATTCATTTTGAGTGTAAACGCTAAAAACTTTTACATCTTTCTTTTCTTTCAGTAAATGATGATACAATTCCAATATTTTTGGCACTTCTTTTTGGCAGTGGCCGCAGTCCACATCCCAAAAAAGCAGAATTAAATAATCGGCTTTAATACTCGACAAAGTCACATAGGATTTTTCTATTTCCGGCTGATTAGCATAATAGATTTTGGTGATTTCTTCGCTTGTTTTTGCGGTATCAAAACCCATTTTTGCAATCTTATCATGACCGGAAACATCAATCATATAGAGTTCCGGAGCTGTTTTTCCAAGCTGTAGCGGCGCCAAGACATTCCCTCTTTTGATGATAATTTTGATTACACTGTCATCGTAAACTCCTTTGGCTTTGCCAGTTTTAAAATAATTATCGACCATATAGACAAACACTTTGTCCATGCCCATTATTTTTGGTATTTCGTATGTCGAAGTGAAATAAGCCAACAAAAGCATATTCATTTTTGTGCCTTGTTTTGTTTTTAACATCATGCGGTCAATCTCGACACAAATTGAATCGGGATTCTGAACCACGACTGTATTAAAATATTGCTTTATTTTATTAGCAAAAAAAGGGTTGTACAACATGGCATCGTCCTGAAAATTGACTCCGTCCCAAAAATGTTTCTTATAATACTTATAGGCAAAAATACTGTCGGGTCTGCCATTTGAAGCTTTTGGAATTTCTTTGGCGACTTTTTCAGCTTTTAAATTTATAATTTCTGAAAGGTAATTTCCTTTATTTTGGTCAATCGTATTCAAATCATTTTTCAGAATAGCTTCATTCAAGACTTTGAACTCCTTAGTTAAAAGTGCTGTTGAATCAGATTGTTTCTGTTCTTTTATTGATTTTTTAAAACTTTCGAATTCTTTATTTTTAGCGGATACAAAACGAATGTAATTGAAGAAATTTTCATTCTGCTTTGAATTGACAGCTTTTAAATTATCTAACAAATTGGATTTATCCGAATTGATTTGTTGCTTTTGCGATTGCTCGTCAATAATGAAATCAAAATAATTCCCCTTTTCCTGACTGAGCAGAAAGTAAACTCCTTTATCTAGATTTTTCTTTCCTTTGAAAACAATATTTCCGTTAACCACTTTTTTGCAGGTATCGGAAATATACAATTTATCAAATTGATAAAAGGCCAGATATGCAACAGTATCTTTACAATTCTTTAAGCTGATCTTGATTTCATGGCCTGACTGAGCCTGAGCAGGCATTAAACAAAAAAAGAGAACGAAACTTAGTGCAATTTTCTTCATATCTTAAATAATCTTTGAGACTCTTTATAATAAAAGTTAAACATTTTTTAGAGAATAATTCCATTATTAACTCCAAAAATAATTGAATTTAAATCTAATTTCAAATAATTGACAAAGTGTTTTTGACAGTGAAAAAACAATAAGAAGAAATTTATTTTGTAAATGCCTATCTTTGCACTTTAAACACACAAAAATGACAAATAACGATATATTCAAAAAACTTCGTGTAGCCTTGATGTTGCGCGATGATCAAATAATAGAAATATTAGAATTAGTAGATTTTAGAATTTCAAAATCAGAATTGGGTGCTTTTTTCCGCGATGAAAAACACGAAAATTACATGGAATGTGGCGACCAAGTGCTGCGTAATTTCCTAAACGGATTGGTAATTCACTTGAGAGGGACCAAAGAAAATCCTAAAAATCCTAATGAAGTTCTGGCGAAGCACAAAGCAGAAATTCCAAAGAAGGAAACTTCAAAAGACAGACCTGAATTTAAGGCTAAACCAAAAGACGCAGAAAAATCCAGAGGAGATCAAAGTCCCTCAAAATCAGCTTCGGACACTAAAAAACCTAGTAAAAAAGAATTCCCAAAAGGAAACGGAAAAACATCGGTAGTCGAAAAAGTAAAATTCAATTTTGGTAAAAACAAAAAATCATAAAGCTTAAGTTTTATTTTTGCGAATACTGTCCAACCTAAAAAATTAGGAACATAATTTAAAACCTGAATGAAAGTTCAGGTTTTTTTATGCTTAAAATTCACTGTGTACAAAACAATTCTACAACTAACTCTTTTTTAACAGCATAATGACATAAACTAATATTTTTTTGTTAAATTTGATATAAACTCATCTATTAAACTTCAATTCGAATTGTATGAGAGCAGGCGTTTCCAACTAAAAATAATTATATGCTGGCTTAAGTGGGAACCAGATATTTCAATATTTCAAACCGTTTTTCAATTCTGCCGACACTTTTATGCTCCAAAAAAAAATATAATAAAACCATACTCTAGCTCATGTTAAAATTTACGTTTCAACATATAAATCCAATCAAGAAGAATAATAACAGCAGTTGGAAAATTATTTTCGCTTTTTTTGCTCTATTCTCTTGTCTTTCGGTTTTTTCCCAAAACCAAAAAAAAGAATTGGATTCCATCGTTAAAGAAATAGGAATCAAAAATAGGATCGATCAGCTTATGCTTGAAAAGAAAGCCGAAAATGAGAAGAAAGAAAGACAGGAAAAATACATCAACTATCAAAAAGTACAAAAACAAAATAAAATCTTCAATTTAATTGAATTTGAGGTTCAAAACGCAAAAATTCTTTTAGACAGAGGATTTGATTACAAGGATATTACCGAAGAAATTCATCAACTGAAAGAATGGGAAGAATTTGCAGTTAAAGGAATTATAGGAACGAAATTCAGGGTTTTAACCGATAGAAACCTTAGTTCGACTTCTATACTGCTTGATGAATTATTGAAACGCACCAGCAATCGATTAAAAAAAATAAGCATCGAAAATCAACAGCTGAGCAGGACTCAAGAAATGATAGATTCATTGGTAGCCGAAAAAAATCTGTATTATGTTCCAAAAGATTCGGTTGCCAGGGAAATCTACCGTCTGCAATCCCTTAAGATGAGTACCGACATCAGCCTAATCTCGGAAAGATTAAAAAATGCGGTGGACAGCATCCAGACATTGGAAATTTTGGGGGATCAATTGAAATTCAAAATTGAATCGGATATTATTGAAAATGACAGGCTAAGAAAAATAGAAGTCGACCAGTTATTTACCAAAAAAGTACCTGTTTTTGAGCGCCTTGACATTAAAAAATTAATGATTGAAGACCCTTTAGAATACTCCTTTAAAACAAACTATTTGGTACTCTATTTCTACCTGATAAATAATAAAAATGCCATCTTTACTCTGCTGATTCTAATACTTGGAACTGCTATATATTTCAAATTGCAAAAGAGAAAATTTATTGATCTTGGATATAAAGAAGATATGTTAGTTAATATCTATATGCTAAACAGTCCTATAGCCTCTGCAATCTTGGTAGTCCCAAATTTATACCAATTCATTCTTCCTATGCCGCCGCTTATTTTTTCAATAATGATTTGGACGATATCCACCATTGCATTAACTATAATAATGCGAAGATCTATCAATACATTTATCTGGAAAATATGGCTGGCAATTTTCTTGCTTAATTTCATAGCTTTTTTCGACCTTATAATATTGATTCACTTTGTCGGGGAGTCTTTTTTAATTTTAGCAATAAATTGTTTAGGCATTGCAATTGGCGTCTATGCATTTATAAATAGATCCCTAATTCAAAGAAAAGTATATTTATGGTATATTATTGCAGCTTCCTTCCTTCAAATTTTTTCATTCTATTATTTGGTAAACGGTCATTATAATTTAAGCAAATTTTTAATGACAAAGGCAGTTTATACTATTATAGTGATATTTTCTCTCTATACCACTTTCATTATAGTAAAGGAAATCAATTTGATATCCAGAATTTTAGAAAAAGCTGATGAAGACAAAAAGAAAAAAACTCTGATAGGTATACCTCATCAATTTACTCTTGGTTTTTATCTGATTCTCTTTGTATGCTGTTTTTTGCTGATGATAAGAAACACTTATACTTTTCAAAGTATAGTTGATCCATTCAGAAACACCATATCCGAACCCCGAAGCCTCGGAAACATTACGTTCACATTTGAAAATATTATAATTTTCATTCTTGTGATTGTATTGTCCAGCTTCATTTCAAAAGTGGTTTACTTTTTGGCATCAGATAATCAAATCATCAACACTAAAAACAAAACCAAAAATTTTGGAAGCTGGCTGTTTTTGTCCCGAATAGCGATTGTAACTTTAGGAGTCCTAGTTGCTTTTGCATCAGCAGGAATTCCTTTGGACAGAATCACCTTAATCATTAGTGCATTGGGAGTTGGTATAGGTTTTGGTATGCAAAGCCTTGTCAATAATCTAATAAGCGGATTAATCATTGCCTTTGAAAAACCGGTAAGTTTGGACGACATTATAGAAGTTGGGACACAATCGGGAAAAATGAAATCAATTGGTATCAGAAGCAGCGTGGTCACCACATTTGACGGAGCCGATGTAGTTATTCCAAATGGAGAATTATTAAACAAGAATTTAACCAATTGGACTCTAGGAAGCAGCCACCGCCGATCAGAAATCCGATTAGGTGTAGCCTATGGAACAGATTTAGAATTAACCCAAAAATTAATTTTTAAAATCCTTGAAGAAAATAAAAACGTTCTTATGAGACCTCTGCCGGCAATTTGGTTTACTAAGTTTGGAGAGAGTTCGATTGACTTAGTTCTAAAATATTGGATTAGCCATTTTGATTTTGATAACGACACAAGGAGTGAATTGATAATTGCCATTGACAAAACCTTGAAAGAAAACAACATTGTTATTCCTTTCTCTCAACAGGATATCCATATAATAACTAAAGAAATCGAAATCAAACCTGAAGAATCTGAAGAACCTGAAGCCGAGGCTTAATGTAAAAACTCGCTTAAAATATTTAAGAACTGCAGCTTAGCATCGAACAGCCTACTTTATCTCTAGCCCAATCGGGTCTTTTGGCAAACCATTTTTGGCTGTCCGGCTCTTCATCGTAAGGCTTTTTAAGCAATTCAAACAGCTCGTTAAGTAATGAATAATCTCCTTTATCAGCATCATCAATACACAATTGTGCCATATAATTCCGTAATACATATTTGGGATTTATACTATTCATCTGCTTTTTTCTTTCAGCATCAGTGAGTGTTTCCTCACTGATTCGGTTTTTATAATGTTCCAGCCAAGTGTGCCAATTATTCAAAACTGATTCTGTTATATCCTTTTGGTTATAAAAAGCTTGCTTTATTTTTTCAAAAACAGCATCAGCTGCATCCGATTTATGAACACTGCTCAAGTTTCTAAAGAAAATAGTCATATCGGTTTCAGCCAATTGAAGCAGTTCGGTCAGGCTTTCAATTAAAATAGCATCTTCATCCTTCACTATTTTTAAGCCAAGTTTGTTTCGCATCATATTCAAATACTCTATTTGATAATTACTGCTAAAAGCATTCAAAATTGATTCAAGCGGTTTAGCATCATTAATTAAAGGAAACAAAGCATTCGCTAATTGATATAAATTCCATAAAGCAATATTAGGCTGATTGCCAAATCGGTATCTTTTATGCTGTCTGTCGGTTGTATTTGGAGTCCAATTTGGATCGTAATCTTCCAGCCATCCATAAGGACCATAATCTATTGTAATTCCGTGAATCGACATATTATCGGTATTCATAACGCCATGAACAAAACCAACACGCTGCCAATGAATAATCATATCCAGTGTACTTCTAGAAACTGTCTCAAAAAAAGAAACGTACTTCTCTGCTCCTTCACTTTTAATCTCTGGAAAATGATGTCTGATGGTATAATCTGCCAGTAATTTATGCGTAGTAAGATCATTTCTGGAAGCAAACAATTCAAAATTTCCGAAACGAATAAACGATGGTGCTGTTCTGCAAACTATGGCACCTTTCTCATAAGCAGGATTACCGTTATAGAGAATATCGCGCAGCACCTGATCGCCTGAAAGCATTAGCGAAAGCGAACGAGTCGTTGGAACACCCAAATAATGCATCGCTTCAGCACATAAATGTTCACGGATCGAAGAACGTAAAACCGCAAAACCATCAGCGGTGCGGGAATAAGGCGTAGGCCCTGCTCCTTTTAGCTGCAGTGTATATGACTTATCATTATGCATAACTCCAGTTAGGTTAATGGCACGGCCATCTCCCAATTGTCCTGCCCAATTCCCAAACTGATGTCCCGCATAGGGCATAGCATATGGACGAGTTCCCGGATAAACAGTATTTCCCGAAAAAGTATTTAAAAAATCATCCGACACTATATCTTCTTGGGACAATCCTAACAAATTAGCCACTTCTGCTGAAGCATGAATCAAAGAAGGACTTGAAGGTTTCTTTGGTTCAACATACGAAAAACATGCTTTCTCCACCTGTCTCGGAATATTGATTTCATTTGTATCAGCAGGTAATTCGACTGTGAAATTATTTTGAATATGCAGTTTCATTTATTATACTTTTAATACCGTAAAGATATTCTATACTCAGCAAATAATTGGATCGTTATGATAAGTTTATCTTATATCTAAAATCATGATACTTATAAACTAGAAAACCAACAAAACAAATTAATGACTGGATTTAAACAGAAAAACAATATTTATAAAATGCAGTCAGCAGAAAATTTTGAAGATTCCAAAATATTAATTTAGTTTTGCTAAAAAACACATGAAATCATTTGATGTAGCAATTATTGGCAGTGGACCCGCAGGTGCTTCAGCGGCTTTTGAATTATCCAAATCAGGAATTTCAACCGTAATCATTGAAAAAGAAACCCTCCCAAGATATAAAACTTGTGGTGGAGGTCTAGTTTATAGAGGTTTCAAAATGATGCCTTTTGATATTTCATCAGTAGTTGAAAAAGAATTTTATTCAATTGACACTTATTTTTCCCAAAAACATCCTTGCCTAACCACTAAAAGAGATAAACCAATCGTAAGCATGGTGATGCGTGATACTTTTGATAATTTAATTGTAGAAAACGCAAAAAATAATGGGGTAACTTTATTACAAAATCATAAAGTATTAGATATTACATTTGGAGAAACACAAACAATCCACACAACTGAAGGAGATGTTACTGCAAAATTTATTATTGCAGCGGATGGAGCATTAAGTCCGATTGCAAAAATAGCAGGCTGGAAAGAAACGAGAACGCTCATTCCAGCATTAGAATATGAAGTTGAAGTTTCTGCTTCTGATTTTGAACGTTTAGCCAAGGATGTCCGTTTTGACATTGATGCCATTCCTTATGGCTATGGATGGTGTTTTCCTAAAAAAAATCATCTTTCGATTGGTGTTGGAGTTATAGTAAAAACCAATAAAAAAATCAATCTTAAACAATATTACGCAGATTATTTAAAAAAACTAGGGATTACCGAAACTCTCAGTGAAGTAGGACATGGTTTTGTAATTCCTGTATCACCAAGAACGGATTCTTTTGTTCAAAAAAATGTTTTTTTAATTGGAGACGCAGCAGGTTTAGCAGATCCATTAGTTGCTGAAGGTATTTCCAATGCTATTTTGAGTGGCATGCAAGCTGCTCAAGCAATTATAGAAAGTAATTTAGATTCAGAAAAAGCTGCTGCTTCATATATTGAAAAATTAGAATCTACTATTTTACCCGAAATCAAAAAAGGTACTATAATAGCTCATCATTTCTATCATAAAAAAAACTTACGAAATATTATTCTGAAAAATTACGGACAGTATGCGGCCGAAGCTATGACAGATTTATTTATGGGAGAAAGAACGTATCCTGAAGACTACCTGAAAAGTATCAGCCGAAAAATTAAAGAAGCTCTTTTTTAAAATCTACTTAAATTCTAGCAGATTGAACTATTTTCAAAAAAAATTAAACTTTTTACACCATAAAAAAATCCTGAGCACTCACTCAGGATTTTCAATATATAAACTTTACTTATTTGATTAAGAAAGTGCAGCTTGTACTTGATCTGCAGCTTCTTGAAACTGAGTAGCAGATAAAATTGGCATTCCAGAATTATCAATTAACTCTTTTGCAATTTCAGCATTTGTACCCTGTAAACGAACAATGATTGGCACTTTAATAGCGTCTCCCATATTTTTGTAAGCATCTACAACACCTTGAGCAACACGGTCACAACGAACGATTCCTCCAAAAATGTTAATCAAAATTGCTTTTACATTTTGATCTTTCAAGATAATACGGAAAGCAGTTTCAACACGTTTTGCATCAGCAGTTCCACCTACGTCAAGGAAGTTTGCAGGCTCAAAACCAGCATACTTAATTAAATCCATAGTTGCCATTGCTAAACCAGCACCGTTTACCATACAACCAACAGTTCCGTCAAGATCTACATAGTTTAATCCTACTTCTTTAGCTTCAACCTCGATTGGATTTTCCTCACGAATGTCGCGCATGTCAGCATATTTCTTTTGTCTGTATAAAGCGTTATCATCGATATTTACTTTAGCGTCAACAGCTAAAATTTTATCATCAGAAGTTTTTAATACTGGGTTGATTTCAAACATAGAAGCATCAGAACCAATGTAAGCATTGTATAATGAATCGATGAATTTCACCATTTCTTTAAAAGCATTTCCAGAAAGACCCAAATTGAAAGCAATTCTTCTTGCTTGGAACCCCTGTAATCCAACAGACGGATCAATTTCTTCAGTAAAAATTAAATGTGGAGTGTGTTCCGCAACTTCTTCAATATCCATACCTCCTTCAGTAGAATACATAATCATGTTTCGTCCTGTTGCTCTATTCAAAAGAACAGAAACATAAAACTCAGAAGTTTCGCTTTCACCAGGATAATAAACATCCTCAGCGATTAAAACTTTGTGTACTTTTTTCCCTTCAGCAGAAGTTTGAGGAGTAATTAACTGCATTCCGATGATTTCACTTGCAACTCCTTCAACTTTATCAATTCCTTTAGCAAGTTTAACTCCACCGCCTTTTCCTCTTCCACCTGCGTGAATCTGAGCTTTAACTACATACCAGCTTGTACCTGTTTCAGTAGTTAATTGTTTTGCAGCAGCTACAGCTTCTACTGGACTATTAGCTACAATTCCGCGTTGAATGCGAACTCCATAGCTAGCTAAAATCTCTTTACCTTGATATTCGTGTATGTTCATAATTATTATGTTTTGACTGGATTCTGAATTTATTTCAGAATAAAAGTGGCACAAAAATAGCAAAATTTAATTTAATTGAAATTTTTTTTAATTATATATCCAGCATAAAGCAGAAAAAAAATTAAAGACAAGAATCTATTTAAAGCAGAATAGAGAATTTAAAAATAATCAGCTATTTTGTTAAAATTATCAGCCAAAAAAAGTATAATCCTATATTTATTACAAAAAGAGACTCTTTTAAAAAATTATAAAAATATTTTTTGCTGATATGTCAATTCAAAAGTGAAAAATCGACATTATTATCAATTATACATAACTTTTTTAATTTTATAACAAAAATAGAACCTTAGAGCGAGATTCATTCGTTATATGTTATGAAATCTTTAATTTTGTCAAAAAAAATATCAAGCATGAGAGTTAAAGAACAAGGTCTTTATTTACCCGAATTTGAGCACGACAACTGTGGCGCAGGATTTATATGTAATTTGAACGGAATTAAGTCTAATGACATTATTCATAAGGCTCTAGACATCCTAATCAAGCTGGAACATCGTGGAGCAGTAAGCTCGGATGGAAGAACTGGAGATGGAGCTGGAATCTTATTTGATATCCCGCATGATTTCTTCAAGAAAGTCTGTGATTTTGAAATTCCGGAAGTTAGAGAATATGCAGTAGGAATGGCATTTATGCCAAAAAGCCCTAACCAGGTTACATTTTGTAAAGAAACTTTTGAATCTGCCATAAAAGATCAAAACCTTTCTATTTTAGGTTGGAGAGACGTTCCTGTCGATGTTTCAAATTTAGGACAGATAGCAGCAGAGAAAGAACCAACCGTTAAACAAGTATTTGTTGGTAAAAATGGTTTAGACATTACTGAGCAGCAATTCAATGCCAAATTATTTATGGCTAGAAAAATTGCTGAGCATACAATCCGTAATTCAAGAACTTCTGAAAGTCACATGTTTTACTTTTCAAGCTGTTCTACTACTACCATAATATATAAAGGACTATTGATGCCGGAAGACATCAGCAGATATTATACTGATTTATTAGACAGCGATTTGGTAACCCGTTTAGCTTTGGTTCACCAGCGTTTCTCTACAAATACTTTCCCATCTTGGGATTTGGCACAGCCTTTTAGATATATGTGCCACAATGGTGAGATCAATACATTAAGAGGAAACGTGAGCAGAATGCGCGCTCGTGAAGAATTAATGAAAAGTGATGTTTTTGGAGAAGATTTGAAAAAATTATTCCCAATTATCTTAGAAGGAAAATCAGATTCAGCTTCTATGGATATGGTTGTTGAGTTATTATTAATGACTGGACGTTCGTTGCCGGAAGTTATGATGATGGTTGTTCCTGAAGCATGGGAAAAACACAAAACCATGTCTGATGAGAAAAAAGCATTCTACGAATACAATGCCTGTATCATGGAACCGTGGGACGGTCCTGCTTCTATTCCATTTACTGATGGAAACGTAATTGGAGCATTATTGGACAGAAACGGATTGCGTCCTTCTCGCTATACATTAACAAAAAGCGGTTTTGTTATCATGTCATCAGAAATTGGTGTACTTGACATTAAACCAGAAGATGTAATTCAGCACGGAAGATTGGAACCAGGAAAAATGTTTTTGGTTGACATGAATGAAGGCCGTATTATTGAAGACGAAGAAATCAAACATTCTGTTGTAAGCAAACGTCCTTATAGAGAATGGTTAGATAACAACATGTTGCAATTGGCACAAATTCCTTATACGAATAATCCAATTCCAACAGAAGAAACTGATTTTGAAACCAGACAGCGTTTATTTGGTTATACTATCGAAGATTTAAAAACCATCATTAATCCAATGGGTGCTCAGGGCAATGAAGCATTGAGTTCCATGGGTAATGATACTCCTCTTGCCGTTTTATCTGATCAACCACAATTGCTGTATAACTATTTCAAACAATTATTTGCTCAGGTTACCAACCCGCCATTGGATGGTATTCGTGAAGAAATAATCACTGATACAAGTTTGGCTATTGGCGGAGATTACAACATCTTTGACATAACTGACATTCACTGTAAAAAAATTAAAATTCAAAACCCTGTTATTTCTAATGAGGATTTGGATAAAATAAGAAGCATCGAACACAACGATTTCAAATCGGTTACCATTTCTACTTTATACAAAATAGAAAAAGGGGTAAATGGTATGGAACGTGCATTAGAAAAATGTGTTCAAGCGACATTCAAAGCTGTTTCTGAAGGATGCAATATCGTTATCCTTTCAGACAGAGGCGTAAGCGAAAAAATGGCTCCAATACCAATGTTATTGGCTACTTCTTACATTCACCACTCTTTGAATATTTTGAAAGTACGTTCTAAATTTGGTATCATAATCGAATCAGCAGAACCGCGTGAACCACATCATTTTGCTTTATTATTTGGATACGGTGCCAGCGCAATAAATCCTTACATGGTAAATGAAATTCTTCATGACCAAGTAAACCAAGGTTTTATTACAGGAGTAAAAGCAGATTATGCTATTACAAATTACAATAAAGCAATTGCAAAAGGGATTCTAAAAATCATGAATAAGATTGGTATCTCTACTTTACATTCTTATAGAGCTGCACAAATTTTTGAGATTTTAGGTTTAAACAAAACCTTTACTTCAAAATACTTCCCTTATACACCTTCAAGAATAGAAGGTATTGGTTTAATGGAAATTGAAAGAGAAGTTAAGAAAAGACACCAAAATGCTTTCCCAAAATCTAATATCGCAAACTTATTGCCATTAGAAATTGGAGGAATTTACAGATGGAGAAGAAACGGTGAAAAACACATGTTCAATCCAACTACAATTTCAAAATTACAGCAAGCAGTTAGATTAAATAGCCCAGAAAGCTATAAAGAATACTCTAAAATGGTTAACGAACAAAGTGAAAACTTGATGACCATTAGAGGTTTATTTGAATTCAACAATCTTGACCCTATCTCTATTGACGAAGTAGAACCATGGACTGAAATTGTTAAAAAATTCAAAACTGGTGCAATGTCTTACGGATCTATCAGCCAGGAAGCTCATGAGAATCTAGCAATTGCCATGAACAGAATTGGAGGTAAATCTAACTCTGGAGAAGGTGGAGAAAATCCAAAACGTTTCCAAAAAGAATTGAATGGTGATTCTAAAAATAGTGCCATCAAACAAGTAGCTTCTGGAAGATTTGGAGTTTCTATTAACTACCTGACAAATGCTCAAGAGATTCAAATAAAAATGGCTCAAGGTGCAAAACCCGGAGAAGGCGGACAATTGCCTGGTGAAAAAGTAGTGCCTTGGATTGCAGAAACAAGAAATTCTACTCCTTATGTAGGTCTTATTTCTCCTCCTCCTCACCACGATATCTATTCTATTGAAGATTTATCGCAATTGATTTTTGACTTAAAAAATGCCAACAGAGAAGCTAGAGTTAACGTTAAATTAGTTGCCGAAGTTGGAGTTGGAACAATCGCTGCGGGTGTTGCTAAAGCAAAAGCAGACGTTATCTTGATTTCTGGTTACGATGGAGGAACTGGTGCTGCACCGTTAACTTCATTACAGCACACAGGTATTCCATGGGAACTTGGTCTTGCCGAAGCACAGCAGACTTTAATCTTGAATGATTTAAGAAGCCGTGTAGTTCTTGAATGTGACGGTCAATTAAAAACAGGTCGTGACGTAGCTATTGCTGCTTTACTTGGAGCAGAAGAATTTGGTTTTGCAACTGCACCGCTTGTAGCTTCAGGCTGTATCATGATGAGAGCTTGTCACTTGAATACCTGCCCTGTAGGTATTGCAACACAAGATCCTGAATTGAGAAAGAATTTCAAAGGAACTCCTGAGCATATTATTAACTTCATGTACTTTATCGCAGAAGAGCTTAGAGAAATTATGGCTCAGCTTGGATTCAGAACATTGAAAGAAATGGTTGGACAATCTCAAAAATTGAATGTTAATAAAGCTATTAGACATTATAAAGCGAATGGATTAGATTTATCTACTATTCTTTACAAACCAGAGAAAGCGAAAACAGTTCCAAACCACAATACAACTACTCAAGATCACGCATTAGAAAATGTACTTGACTTTGATATTATAAAAGCAGCTATTCCATCTATTTATAGAAAAGAAAAAACAAGAGTTACTTTTGATATCAAAAATACTGACCGTTCTGTAGGTGCAATTTTAAGTAATGAGATTTCAAAAATATATGGTTCTCAAGGATTACCTGAAGACACTATCCTTGTTGACTTTACAGGTTCTGCAGGACAAAGTTTTGGAGCTTTTGCAACTAACGGATTGTCATTTAAAATTCATGGAAACTGTAATGACTATTTAGGAAAAGGACTTTCTGGAGGAAAATTAATCATCAAAGTACCACCTACAGCTACTTTTGTACCTGAAGACAATATTATAATTGGCAACGTTGCTTTATACGGTGCAATTACTGGAGAAGCTTACATCAATGGTATGGCTGGAGAGCGTTTTGCCGTTAGAAACTCTGGAGCTACAGCTGTTGTTGAAGGAATTGGAGACCACGGTTGTGAATACATGACAGGAGGAACAGTAGTTATTCTTGGTAAAACCGGAAGAAACTTCGCAGCAGGTATGAGCGGTGGTGTTGCTTATGTTTATGACGCCAAAAAGAAATTTGAAAATGGATTGTGCAATATGGAAATGGTTGCCTTAGAGACATTAGAAGAAGATGATTTAGCTAAATTAAAACACTTAATCAAAAATCATTCTATGTATACCAATAGCCCTTTAGCGAAACGCATTTTAGGAGATTGGGAAAACGAAAGCAGACATTTCATAAAAGTTATGCCAACAGATTACAAAAAAGCATTGCAAAGATTGGCAGAAGAAAAGCAAATTCAAGAATTAATAGCACAATAGTCATGGGTAAAATAGGAGGATTTAAAGAATATAATAGAGCCGACGAAAGTAACGTTGCTGTTCAAGAAAGAGTTACAAATTATAATGAGTTTACAATTCCGTTAACAAAAGAAAAAATCAAAGAACAAGGTTCGAGATGTATGGACTGCGGAATTCCTTTTTGCCATAGCTCCTGTCCATTAGGAAATTTAATTCCTGATTTCAATGACATGGTGCACCAAGAAGAATGGGAAAGTGCTTTGCAGATTTTACAATCAACAAATAACTTTCCTGAATTTACAGGCCGTTTATGTCCTGCTCCATGTGAAAAATCATGTGTCTTAGGAATAATTAAAGAACCAGTAGCTATCGAGAATATTGAAAAAAATATCATCGAAAGAGGTTTTGCTGAAGGATGGATTAAACCACAGACTCCAGAAGTAAGAACAGGAAAAACTGTTGCTGTAATTGGATCTGGCCCTGCTGGATTGGCAGCTGCACAACAATTGAACCGTGCTGGACATACCGTTACCGTTTTTGAAAGAGATAATGCAATCGGCGGTTTATTACGTTACGGAATTCCAAATTTCAAATTAGAAAAAGGAATTATCGACAGACGTGTTAAAGTACTTGAAGCTGAAGGAATCACTTTTAAAACTAATGCAAATGTTGGTGTTAACTTTAGTGTTGAAGAATTAAACGCTTTTGATTCTATCGTTTTATGCGGTGGAGCTACTGAAAAAAGAGGTTTGCCAACTAAAGGCGCAGACAGCAAAGGCGTTGTTCAAGCTATGGATTTCTTGACGCAGCAAACCAAAGTTTTGTATGGAGAAAAAATTGAAGACCAAGTATTGGCAACTGGAAAAGACGTAATAGTTATTGGTGGTGGTGATACAGGATCTGACTGTGTTGGAACATCAAATAGACATGGTCCAAAATCAGTTACTAATTTTGAAATCATGCCTAAACCTCCAGTAGGAAGAAGCGAAACTACACCATGGCCATTTTGGCCGTTACAGTTAAAAACATCTTCATCACACGAAGAAGGCTGTGACAGAAACTGGTTAATTAATACTAAAGAATTCCTTGCTAATGAAAAAGGAGAACTTGTTGGATTGAAAACTGTTGAAGTACAATGGAAAATAACTCCAGGACAAAGACCTGAATTAATTGAAAAAGAAGGTTCAGAGAAAATCTGGCCTTGCGATTTGGCTTTGTTAGCTCTTGGATTTACAGGTCCAGAAAAAACATTAGCAGAGCAGTTAGGTTTAGAAATTGATTTTAGAACTAATTACAAAGCAACCAATTATCAGACTAATGTTCCTCACATTTTCACCGCTGGTGATATGAGAAGAGGTCAATCCTTAATTGTATGGGCCATCTCAGAAGGACGTGAAGCAGCTAGAGAAGTTGATTTATACTTAATGGGCTATAGCAATTTGCCAACAAAAGGAAATGGTGATTTGCCAGCTTTATAATATTTGAAAAAATAAATTAAAAAATCCCTTGATATTCACTTTTATCAGGGGATTTATTTTTTCAGCAAGATCAAAATTCCAATTCGTTAAAAAATTAATTATTTGACAAAAAAAATGTTAACTAATTTACATACCTATCATTTATAGGCATGCATAGTAAATCTTTAACATGAAATCTCAATTTTAACCAAAGTTAAAAAAACACACAAACAACAATTATTTGTTTAATATAAAACAATTTGTTATATTTTGTTAAATAGTATCAATTTGTTTGGTCGTAATATCAAAGAATAATAAATTTGTAAAAAATAATTATAAGCAAGATGCAAGCAAACGATTTACTACACTTAGCAGAACAATTTGGAAGTCCACTTTATGTGTATGATGCAGAAAAAATACAATCCCAGTATAATCGATTAACGAAGGCTTTTTCTAAAGTACCTAATTTACGCATCAATTATGCAATGAAAGCATTGTCAAACGTTGCCATCCTCCAACTATTAAGAGACATGGGGTCAGGACTGGATACGGTTTCTATACAAGAAGTATTACTAGGGTTACACGCTGGATATGCGCCAGAAAAAATATTTTATACGCCAAATGGTGTTTCTTTAGAAGAAATTGAAGAAGTTCACGCATTGGGTGTACAGATTAATATTGATAACTTATCGATATTAGAGCAATTTGGTGCAAAACACCCGCATGTACCGGTTTGTATCCGTATTAACCCGCACGTAATGGCAGGGGGGAACGCAAACATTTCGGTAGGCCATATCGACAGTAAATTTGGTATTTCGGTACATCAATTGCCTCATTTGGTACGTATAGTTGAGAACACTGATATGAACATTGTTGGTATTCACATGCACACAGGTTCTGACATATTAGATATTGAGGTGTTTTTATACGCAGCCGAAATTTTATTTGATGCTGCTAAAAACTTTAAAAACTTAGAATTTTTAGATTTCGGAAGCGGATTTAAAGTTCCTTACAAAAAAGACGATATCGCTACTGATATTGATGAATTAGGTAAAAAATTATCAAAAAGATTCAATGCTTTCTGTGCTGAATACGGTAAAGATCTTACTTTAATATTTGAACCGGGTAAATTTTTGGTAAGTGAAGCAGGATTCTTTTTAGCAAAAGTAAATGTTGTTAAACAAACAACTTCTACTGTATTTGCAGGTGTTGACAGCGGTTTCAACCATTTGATTCGACCAATGCTTTATGGCTCACAGCATCATATAGAAAACATCTCAAATCCTAAAGGTAAAGAACGTTTTTACTCTGTTGTAGGATACATTTGTGAAACAGATACTTTTGCAACCAACAGAAGAATTTCTGAAATAAAAGAAGGAGATATTCTTTCTTTCCGAAATGCAGGTGCTTATTGCTTCTCAATGTCTTCCAACTACAATTCAAGATACAAACCGGCAGAAGTTTTATGGATGAATGGTCAAGGACATTTAATCCGTGCTCATGAAAAATTCGAAGACTTGCTTCAAAATCAAATTCCGTTACCTACAGAAGTAGCTGCAACAGTCTAATAAACTAAAAAATCCCGTCTCGGTTTAAACGAAACCGGATTTTTTTTTATCTATAACAACTAAGGATTAGTAAACTTTTCAACACTATTGCGTATTGGTTTTATTGTTTTTAAATATGCATAGATCGCTTTCAAATCCTGCTCTTTCATTCCGCCGTACATTGTCCATGGCATCACTGTATTAAAATTCCCTTTAATAACCTTAGCAGAAACATAAGAACTGTCTGTATAGGATTTAAAGCGTTTTACAAAATCATCTTCAGACCATTTTCCAATCCCGGTAACTTCATCTTGGGTAATATTGGACGAACGTGCAATACCTCCTGTCATCATTGGAAACTCAAAACCGCCAGCCAATTCCATTCCCGCAATAGGTTTTCCTTTTTCCTGTTTCGAATGACATTCGGAACAGGAAGCGGCGTTAAACAAATAAGCTCCGTATGCCACTGCATCACTTTCTTTTGGTATTTTCGAAAAGTGAGGTTCAGCTGGAATAGTATTAATTATAAAATTCATAGGAAAATCAGCTTGCGATTCGGGAACAATATTATCGATAGGTTTTAAGCTTCTTAAATAAACGATAATAGATTCTAAATCCTCTTTATCCATTTGTCCAAAATGAGGATGTGGCATTATAGGAAACAGTGCTTTTCCGTCCTTAGAAACTCCGCTGGCAATCGCTCTTAAAACTTCTGCATCAGTCCAATCGCCAATACCCGAAGGCGTAATGTTTTTAGAATAAAAACTGCCAGGAAAACCAAACCTCTGATCAAAAACTTCACCTCCCTTGCCAATGGTTCCATCAACCGGTGGACCAGAAAACTCGTTCCAATTTCTGGTAGAATGACAATCAACACAAACGCAGACATTATTGGCTAAATACTTTCCGCGTTCCAAACGGTCTGCGGTTGGTTTAATAGTAAGATACTCCATTTCACCAACATTAGGCAAAGCTAATTTGACGTATAATAAAACTGCAATCACTGCAATGACCAAAAACAGCAAAATTCCTTTGATAACTTTCCTCATAATTACTTTTATTAAATAAAACTATTCAAATTTAACAGTTTTAACTAAAATACAGCAACAAAAACAAAGAAATTGATAAAATAAAAATCCCCGTTCATGTACATGAACGGGGATTTAGCCACTGCAAAAAACAGTCTATTTTTTAATCAACACTTCTTCCAGAACTTCTGATTCTGTACCATTCGGAAAAGTAATCTTTAGCATTTTAGAAAGCGTTGGAGCTATTTCAGTAATGTATGCTTTTTTATACGATCCCCCTTTAGGAATCTGCCACCCGTAAAAAAGCAGCGGTACATTCGTGTCATAACTATTAGGCGTACCGTGAGTCGTTCCAGTTTCTATACTTTCCAAATATCCAGTTCCCTGAACAATAACTAGATCCCCATTTTGCTTAGGATCATAACCTTTGAAAATAAAATTCAAATAATAATCCTGACCGGTTGCACCCAAAATTTCTTCCTGCGTATATACTCTTTTTACATGATCTAGAGACATCAAAAAATCTTTAAAACTCTGCTTCACTTTTGCCAGTTCCAAACCTTTTTCTTTTAAAAGATCTTTGTTTAGATAAACATTAAAATTGGAATAATTCAATACTAAATTGGCACCAAATGTATCTGTCGAAAATTTACTCAAAGCATTATATGTTTCTTTCGAAGGTACGTTAGTCACATCGTATTTGTGGTCTTTCAAATAAATTGGATTCTCAGCAACAGCATGATCAGCTGTCAGGAAAACTAAATAATTATCTTTGCCTACAGTTTTATCCAAATACTCTAAAAAGGACGCAATCGTAAGATCTAAACGCAGATAAGTATCCTGCACTTCCATCGATCTTGGACCAAAAACATGCCCCACATAATCCGTTGATGAAAAACTTACCGCCAAGAAATCAGTAATGTTATCTTTTCCTAATTCTTCACCATCTATCGCTCTCATGGCTAATTCAGCCAAAAAATCATTCCCAAAAGGAGTTGATTTCAAGACTTCCATTCCTCTCTCTTTATAAATCTTATTCAAATCATAAGGAAAAACAGGAGGCAGAGATTTATCCAATCTTCCTTCGTATGGATTATTATCCGGCAGACTTTCGTTATAAGTATCAATCGGTTTCAGCAGACTCCAGCCCGCATTGATATATTTCATGTAATTCTTCTCAGCATTGAATTTAGTAACCCAATCCGGCATTTTATCTCCATAAAAACTGCTTGATATAAACGCTCCCGATTTAGAACTCCAAAATGCCCAATTTGCAAAATGCCCCGCTGGCAAAATCGCCCCGCGGTCCTTAATACTCAAACCTATTACTTTCCCTTTGAAGTTTGTCGCCATTCGCAATTCATCCGTAATTGTAGTGCTCAAAAGATTTTTTGGAGACATCGCCCCTTCCTTTTCATTGCCTTCTACAAGCGTTTTCACACTAGCATCATCTGTACAGTACATATTTTTCCCAGTAGAACGAATGTACCAGTCATTTCCAATAATTCCATGCACTGCAGGAGTTGTGCCTGTATAGATAGAAGCATGCCCGGGAGCAGTATAAGTTGGCACATAATTATAATTCATATTATAAAAAGTAAAACCATTATCCATCAGTCTTTTAAAGCCTTTATCTGAATAATCATCTGAATATCGGTATAAATACTCCATTTTCATTTGATCAACAACAATACCAACAACCAATTTAGGACGTTGCTGTGCTTGGCTTTGGATAGCAAAAGCGCACACTAAAAACAAAACAAATTTTCTCATAGATACAATTTATATAAAAAACAAAAATACACTTTATCTTGTACAAATAGCCCAAAACAGAAAACGCAAAGCAATAAAATAATCAATTATTAACCCTAAATTATTAAATTATCAAAAAGATAATCTGGGTGTGACCCCATTAGAAAAAGAGGCCAGCTTCACTTTGCATTCATTCGGCCTCTTTCCCTAATGCTGTCGGGCTATTCGGGCTACGTTGGTAGCTTCCTGCTATCCCTCACACTCACGTAAATGAAGAAATTGGGCGTAATTACACATATTCAGCAGCAATAAAGTCACTATTAATTACTGAAACTGGATTAAAAACAACAGCTTGATTTCAAGATAAAACAAGACATTCAAAACCAAAAAAAAAGTTCTTTTATTCGAAATTGACAATATTATAAGCCAGCACTCTGTCAGCATATTTTACATACAACTGTTGCCTTTTATGCTGATTTTTTCGGGTAATGAACAAAAGTGTACAATCCTCACCGCTATTATCTTTACAGACATAACCATAAACTAAATCCGTTTTATTTTCTTCTATAGGAGAATACTCTACGATTTCAAACAACTGAATTACCTCAGAGTAAATGGCAATTCTGTTTTTTTTAGTATCCAAATTGACAACTATACTCACTGGTTTCAATTCGCTCCAATCGCCAAATTTACCGTTTGCTCCTTTCACAGAAACACTTAAACCTGTAGTTTTGAATTTATATGCCTGACTAAATCCTTGGTTCAAACCCAAAAAAAGAAACAGCAGTAAAAAGATATTTTTTAACTTAATCATTATCTGAAAATTTATAGAAAAGCAAATATAAGGTTTTTTAAAAATCAAAACGAAACGCTTCCTGTTTTGCCTGTTCAAATTCGGCAATCATAGTATCAATTATTTCTTTAGCTGGCAGTATATCTTTAATAAGTCCGGCAATCTGACCAATTTCCAGCTCTCCTTCTTCCAAATCTCCTTCAAACATACCGCGCTTAGCTCTTGCTCTTCCTAATAAAGTCAATAATTCTTCTTTGCTGGGACATTTCTCATATAACTGCTGTACGTCTTGGTAAAACTTATTTTTAATTAAACGAACAGGCGCCAATTCTTTCAATGTCAATTGCGTTCCTCCTTCTTGAAGTTCAACAATAGTCTGTTTAAAATTATCATGCGAAGATGATTCAAGCGAAGCAGCAAAACGGCTTCCAACCTGTACTCCATCAGCACCAAGCGTCATTGCAGCAAGCATTCCTCTGCCAGTCGCAATCCCGCCAGCGGCTATCAGCGGAATCGAAATTTTATCTTTCACCATCGGAATCAAAGTGAAGGTTGTAGTTTCCTCTCTCCCGTTATGCCCGCCAGCCTCAAATCCTTCAGCCACAACAGCATCTACGCCTGCATCCTGCGCTTTTAAAGCAAAAACAGAACTGCTGACTACATGAACCACCGTTATCCCTTTTTCTTTCAAAAAAGAAGTCCAGGTCTTAGGATTTCCTGCTGATGTAAAAACAATTTTAACCTCTTCATCAACAATAATCTTCATTATTTCTTCAATATTGGGATACAGCAAAGGTACATTTACTCCAAAAGGTTTTCCCGTAGCTTTTTTACATTTTTGAATATGTTCTCTTAATACTTCAGGATACATCGAACCAGCGCCAATCAGCCCTAATCCTCCTGCGTTACTAACGGCACTGGCTAATTTGTAACCGCTGTTCCATATCATTCCGCCTTGAACAATTGGATATTTAATATTAAAAAGACTTGTAATTTTATTCATATTTAAAGAGAAAAATTATTGTTTAATTAATTTGCCGGAAGAAACATTCCCATCCAAATTTAGAATATAAATATACATTCCAGCGTTTAATGTTTTTAACGAAACCGAAGGTGCAGCTCTGGTAATTGTCTGTTCGAGTAATTTTTGACCCAGTAAAGAATAAACCTGAAAAACACCTGAATCAAAATTATCAGGAAAAGAAACTGTACTTAAATTACTGGCTGGATTAGGATATAAAAAAACATTTTTTTGAGAAAAATCATTTAATCCTAAACCGCTGGACAAAGCCAAACCGAAATCAGGAATTCCATATCCATATTGAGCATTCGGCACAGTATATCGATCTGCCGATTTTACAATCATTTCTTTAATTTCTGTATTTGTTTTATTGGGAAATGCCTGCCATAAACATGCTACCATCCCCGCCGTAATCGGACTCGAAAAAGAAGTTCCATTTGATGTCCCAATATTCCCCGCCGAATCGGATAAAACAACCGATTGGCCTTGTGCCATAACATCCGGCTTTACTCTTCCATCAGATGAAGGTCCAATAGAGCTAAAAGTCGTAACTGTCTTCCCAGAAGTTACCGCTCCCACTGTCAGCACCGAAATACCGTCTGCCGGTACTCCAATATTTGGATTTGCAGTAGTTCCTTCATTTCCGGCAGAAACTACCACTATCATGCCACGGGAAAAAGCAATTTCGGCACCACGGGTCATGAAGGCCGTTTTTCCGTCCATATCATTATAAGTATGATCGTAAGCTGAATTATCAAAACCAAAATACCCTAATGAGGTATTTATAACATCCACTCCTAAACTATCTGCTTTCTCCGCCGCTTCCACCCAATAGGATTCTTCAACAGGGTTTTCGGAAGAACCGTCTTCTGTTCTGAACAAATAATATGAGGCATCCGGAGCTGTACCTACAAGCTCATTCTCTTTATATCCTCCCATGCAGGAAAGAACCATCACACCATGAGAATCTCCAGTATAGAAATCGTCATTTCTAGTAACAAAATCGTAACCTCCCAATATTTGATTATTGCCACGGAGTCTTTGAAATGGCTGAGCCGTATTCACACCAGGAAAACCCGCATCCATAACAGCAATTATTTTTCCGGAACCTGTATAATTCTGCTGATGCAATACATCGCCATGAAGCATTTGGATTTGGTTAGCCGAACTGCCGTAAGCGAAATCAACTTGTGTTTCGAATACTTTATTAACGGTTTTTATTTTTGCTACAGCAACTTTCTTTCCAGTCAAATTGAGCGCTTTATCAGCAAAATCAACTTTCTCTACAAAAGCTAATGACTTTAAGGAATTAATTACCGTTTGCGTACCTCTGATATGCAGAGCGTTCAGCCATTTGGATTTGGCCATAACAGTAATGCCAGAAACAGATTTTATTTGACTGATAAAACTTTTATCAATCGGAATATCTTTAGAATCTAAAGCTATACCTTGTTTATTTCTTCTGTCTAATGCTCTTTGAGAAAGCATTTCCAAAGGATTATCAAAATAAGATTGTGAATTATTTTTGACATTAAAATACACCCAAGCATCTTCCTGAGAAAACCCAGCAAAACAGGAAAAAAACAAAATAAAAAAAACTATTTTCTTCATGCTTCGCTACTATTTTAAACTAAAATTAAGAAATAACCCCAGAACCAATTAGCTCATCATTGTGATACCACGCAGCGAACTGCCCTTCAGTAATAGCAGACTGCGGTTCTTCAAAAGATATGTACATACCATTCTCAAATTGATGCAAAGTGGCTTTTTGTAAAGGCTGTCTATATCGAATGCGCGCCATAACTTCTCTAGATTCACCAACAGCCAAAGTCAAATCTTCGCGAATCCAATGCACTTCAGATTTTTCAATAAACAAAGATTTTTTGAATAATCCCGGATGCATACTAGACAAACCTGTATAAATAGTATTAGTTTCCACATCAGTTGCAATCACAAACAATGGATCGGTTGTTCCTCCTACATTCAGTCCTTTTCTTTGTCCAACAGTAAAATAATGAGCTCCCTGATGTTTCCCCATTACCTTTCCCATATTGGGAGTATAAGGTCTTTTCTTGGACTCTAAAAGCAATTGTTCTTCTAACGACAATCCGTTCTGAACTTCATCAGAATATACGGGATCATTTCTATCGATCTGGATAATAGTTCCTTCTTTGGGCTGCAGTTTCTGCTGTAAAAATTCAGGCAAACGCACTTTTCCAATAAAGCATAAACCTTGAGAATCTTTCTTTTCGGCAGTAACCAGTTCCATTTGAGCTGCTATTTCTCGAACTTCTGGCTTAGTTAATTCTCCAATTGGAAACAAAGCTTTTGCCAATTGTTCCTGTGATAATTGGCATAAAAAATAAGACTGGTCTTTATTATTATCAACACCTGCAAGAAGCTGATATACCTTTTCGCCATTTACTTCAATTTCACCCTTTCGGCAATAATGTCCTGTCGCCACATAATCGGCACCAAGACTTAAGGCGATTTTCATGAAAACATCAAATTTTATTTCGCGGTTACAAAGTACGTCAGGATTTGGAGTTCTCCCTTTTTCGTACTCGCTGAACATATAATCAACGATTTTTTCCTGATACTGTTCACTTAAATCGACCGTCTGAAAAGGAATTCCTAATTTTTCGGCAACCAATAAAGCATCATTACTGTCTTCCAGCCAAGGACATTCATTGGAAATCGTCACCGAATCATCGTGCCAATTCTTCATAAAAAGTCCTATTACTTCATATCCCTGCTGCTGTAATAAATAAGCAGCAACACTCGAATCTACACCACCAGAAAGACCTACAACTACACGTTTCATATACTGAATTATATTATTTTCCAAAAAAATTGGAACTAAACCACATAATCTGATTGATAATTATAACCAAAGAAAAATTATGATTCTTTATTTTAAAAAATTAAATGCTTTAAATTTTAAGGTTTTGCAAAAGTACAAATAATATGTCTAGTAATAATTGCATCAGGATTAATGAAAACAATGCAGTTATAATTTAAACTAATATTAGTATCAATCCAGCGCGTAATTACGCAATTAATCTTTTTTTATAGCATCCCTTTTAAGCTGCGGTTTTTTAGGTTTATCCATATTTTCTTCACTGTCCAATTTTCCATTGACAAAAAACTGCCACTTTCCAATTTTCTTTCCGTTTTTGAACTTTCCTTTTGCAACTACCAGATCATTCGGATCTTTATAAACAGCTTCACCTTCATATTCGCCATTTTTAAAAAAACTATTTTCCAAGACAATTCCTTTCTCAGAATACTTTTTATAAATGCCTTCTTTTAATCCGTTCTTATAAATGGTTTCATCGACAATTTTACCGCTGGGATAATAAACCGTTCGGACTCCATCCAGTTTTCCATTTTTATAATTTTCCAAAGTCATGATAGTTTTTGCAGCTTTGTGATAGTATTTCCATTGCCCTTCTCTCAATTTATTTATTTCTTTTCCCTCACTGACTATACTTTTATTCTGATCATAAAAAATAGTATAACAGGAATTGTCTTTTCCACTAAAAGTTCTGGTTGCAATAATTGATTTTGCCTTTGTATCATCAAAAAAATTAAAGACGCCGATTTCTTTGCCATGTTCAAAAGTTCCTTCGTAGCGCTGTCGCCCCGATTCTTCATAAAATCCCTTCCAAACGCCGTGTTTTTTTCCATTTTCATCTACGGGATTAGAATTCGTTTGTGAAAAAACAGCTTGAAAGCATAAAAAAAAGACTAAAATTCTAAAAATAGCTAACATATATTTCTAATTAAATTATCTAAAATTATTACTATAACTTTAAAAAGTAACTAATAGTATAATTTTGAGTTTATTCCATAAAAGTACAAAACCAAGCACTACAAAATCATTACTCTTTATAAAAACAAAAAGCTCCTATTTTACTAGGAGCTTTTTGAGCATTTATCAAATACTAAATTATTTTTTTGCCTTTTTCTGAGCTTCAGCCTGTTCCATTGCCTCTTGAAGCCTCTGCTGGAATTTTCCTGGTTTTTTAGGCTCTTTCAGCTTGTTCTCTTGAATCTGAGCATGAATTTTATCTGAATCAACAATATAATTTTTGATTACAAACATAATTCCGATAGTGATTAAATTCGAAATAAAGTTATACAAACTCAATCCTGCACCATAACTGTTGAAGAAAATCAACATCATGATTGGCGAAACGTAAATCATGATTTTCATCATTTTGGCCATATCCGGCATTCCATCCTGTTGAGGAGCTGCCATTTGCTGGTCGCCTGAAGTCATTTTCATATAAAAGAAAATTGCAATGGCTGCCAAAATTGGAAACAAACTAATATGATCGCCATATAAAGGTATATGGAAAGGCAATTTATAAATCGAGTCAAATGAAGACAAATCATCAGCCCAAAGGAATCCTTTTTGTCTCAATTCAAAAGCAGATGGAAAAAACTGGAACGATGCATACATAAACGGAATCTGAATCAAAGCCGGAATACATCCCGCCATAGGATTCACTCCTGCTTTATTATACAGCTTCATCGTTTCCTGCTGTTTTTTCATTGGGTCTTTTTTGTATTTCTCTCCCAATTCAGTAATGTCAGGACGCAATACTTTCATCTTGGCCTGAGACAGGAATGACTTATAAGTAATAGGCGACATCGCTATTTTGATAAGAATCGTAAAAAGGATAATTGCTATACCATAAGAAATACCTCCAGTTAAAAATCCGAACAACGGAATGAAAATAAATTTATTGATCCAGCCAAAAATACCCCACCCAAGCGGCACTATTGATTCAATATCTTTATCATAAGCTTTCAGAGTAGCATAATCAGTCGGTCCAAAATACCAGCTCATTTTATAATCTACTTCTCCATTTTGGAAAGCCAATGGAACATCAGCTTTAAGATCTTTTATAAAAATAGTATCTTTTGTTGCATCCACAATTAATTTATTTGATTTCAAAGATGCCTTCTCAAAAGGAGTATTAGTCAACAGTATAGATGAGAAAAAATGCTGCTTAAATGCAATATAATCTACTTTCTCCGGTGATTCTTCCTTGTCTTGACCGTCTCCTACATAATCATGTTTACCATCTTCGTACTGAAAACGGATTTCTGTAAACCTATTTTCATAATCAATGCTTTTTTCACTTCTGTATGTTTTCATACTCCATTGTAAACCCAATGGTTTGGAGGTATTCAATACTTTATTTAAACCTTGCGAACGGATATCAAAACCAACCATATAATCTTTTGGTTTCAAAATGTATTTGTATTCCAAATACTCATTAGCTCCAGCTTTCAATTTCATCGAAAGAATCTGATCTGCACCAACTTTAGAAAGTGTAGGCTCAAAATAAAGGTTTTTAGTATTTAAAACTCTATTATCATTTGTCTGAAGCTGAATGTTCAAATCGGCATTATTGTCTTTTATCAAAGAAACTAACTGCCCGGATTTTTTTTCGAATTTTTCAAAATTCTTCAAAGTAGCCTCAACAATGTAACCACCTTTATTTGCAATTTTTAATAATACATAATCATTTTCGATTGTTGTAATATCATTTTTTGCCGAAGGCAAAGTCGCTGAATAAGCAAAGCCTCCCAATGTTTTTTGTAATTGTGCCAGCTGAGTAGAATCACCCGCTACAGTAGCTGCAGGAGTTTCAACTGGTTTTACGGCTGCAGCCTTAGCTTGAGCTTCTTTTGCAACCAATTCTTTTTTAGCCTTTTCTGCAGCAAGTTCTGCCTCTGAAGGTTTGTTTTGGTACATCATCCAAAAGAATATACCAACGATTAATAACATACCTATAATCGAGTTAAGGTCTAATTTTTTTTCTTCCATTTTTATTTGTTGTTGTTTTTCGTCTTCCTAAATTCAAATCAATTAGAAACTGATTCTGTTAGTCATCAATACACATTCAATGTTACATTATGACGATTTCCTTTTCTAAAAAACCTAAATTATATATCCTACTTTTTTTTTCCTTTTACCGCTGCTGCAACAAAACTCACAAAAAGCGGATGTGGATTTGCTACCGTACTTTTATATTCCGGATGATACTGTACACCAATAAAGAAAGGATGATCTACTAATTCAACTATCTCTACCAAACCAGTATCAGGGTTTACACCAGAAGAAATTAAACCTGCTTTTTGCAATTGTCCAACATATTGACTGTTGTATTCGTAACGGTGACGATGACGCTCTGAAATAGAATCTTTTCCATAAATTTTATACGCTAATGAATCTGGTGTGATGTTACATTTCCAAGCTCCAAGACGCATTGTTCCTCCTTTGTCTGTAACGTTTTTTTGATCTTCCATCAAATTCACTACAGGGTTTTTGGTTTTATCGTTCATTTCGGTAGAATTCGCATCAGCCAATCCTAATATATTTCGAGAATATTCAATAATCGCCATTTGCATACCTAAACAAATTCCAAAAAACGGAACATTATTTTCTCTTGCATAACGGATAGTTTCGATTTTTCCTTCAATACCTCTTTCTCCAAAACCTGGAGCAACAAGAATTGCGTCTAAACCAGATAATTTCTCTGTAATATTTTCTGTATCTATAAATTCTGAGTGGATCGAGATAACATTTACTTTGGTTTCATTCGCAGCACCTGCATGAATGAAAGCTTCCAGAATAGATTTATAACAATCCTGCATTTCAACATATTTTCCAATCAAACCGATATTTACGGTATGTTTTGGAAATTTTAATCTGCGTAAAAATGTGTTCCAGTGTTTTAAATCTGGGGCTGCTTTTTTAGGTAAATCCAGTTTTTTCAAAGCCACTACATCTAATCCTTCTTCCAGCATTAAATTTGGAACTTCGTATATTGTAGAAGCATCAATAGACTGAATAACTGCTTCTCTTTTTACATTACAGAATAATGCTAATTTATTGCGTATTTCATCTGAAATTTCATGCTCAGTTCTACAAACCAAGATATCGGCTTTGATACCGCTTTCCATCAACGTTTTAACAGAATGCTGTGTTGGCTTGGTTTTTAATTCTCCTGCTGCAGCCAAATAGGGAACCAAAGTTAAATGAATAACAATCGCATTATTTTCGCCTAAATCCCACACCAATTGACGTACTGATTCAATATAAGGCAACGATTCTATATCCCCGACAGTACCACCGATTTCAGTAATAATAATATCATAATCACCAGAATTACCCAGTAATTGCATTCTATCTTTGATTTCGTTGGTGATATGAGGCACAACCTGAACAGTTTTACCTAGAAATTCTCCTCTGCGTTCTTTTTCTATTACCGAAAGATAAATTCTGCCAGTAGTTACATTATTGGCTTGAGAAGTCGGCACATTCAAGAAACGTTCGTAGTGTCCCAAATCCAAGTCAGTTTCTGCTCCATCATCTGTTACATAACATTCGCCATGCTCATACGGATTCAAGGTTCCTGGGTCAACATTTAAATAGGGGTCAAATTTTTGAATAGTCGTTCTATATCCTCTTGCCTGTAACAATTTTGCCAAAGATGCCGCTATAATTCCTTTCCCTAAAGAAGAAGTCACACCGCCTGTAACAAAAATATATTTCGTTTGATTCATTCTGTTGTTGTTTGTATTGTAGTTGTGTAAAAAACGTGGCAAAAGTACAAATTTAATTGGAATACTAGAGCGTTAGATAATTAGATTTTTAGACTAAATTGATTATTAGCTAATTGACAAACAACTTTAATTTAACTGTCAAAATTCCAATAAATTAACAATTCGATTAAGGTTTTGGATACTTCTTTTTTATGTTCCGAATTAATTCTTCGAGTCCGTTGAGTTTTAACTCATAAATTAATTTTAGCTGTTCGCCCAGTTCTCCTTTTGGAAAACCTTTATTACTGTACCAGACAATGTAATATTCTGGAATATCGATAAGAAACCAGCCTTCGTATTTGCCAAAAGGCATTTTGGTATGGGCTAATTTTATGAGTTGTTTTTGGTTTTGATCCATTTTAAAAAGTGAAAGAAGCTCAAATAAAGAGCTTCTTTCATTGAAATTATTATTTTTTTCTAAGTTTACCCCCAATTAAAACTAATCCTTTTCTCAATATCAGAATTCAAGCTTAAGAAAACCGGACAAGTCATTGCGGCTCTTTCCAGAATCGTTTTGTCTTTTTGTTCCAAAACACCAACCATCTCAAAAACAATTTCGATTGCTCCAATTCGTCTTGGTTCGGCATTCATGATTTTGGTAACTGCTGCTGTTGAACCTTGAAAATCAACATTCAAATCTCGTGCTTTTATTCCCATAATTGTCATCATGCAGGTAGCCAAAGCATTGGCAACTGAATCCGTTGGAGAGAAAGCCTCACCTTTTCCGTTATTGTCAACTGGAGCGTCTGAAAGGATTTCAGTGCCAGATTGTATGTGTATGGATGAAGTTCTTAAATCTCCTAAATAAGTTACTTTTGAAGTCATTTTTTTAAATTATGAATTATAATTACTGAACACTGTAATCTGCAAACTGCTTTCTACTTCGCTTCTTTAACAGTCAAATCTGTGTCGTAATAAAGTATGTAAACGCCTTTATTGACATAACCGCCTTCTTCTTTTTTGTGGTACTCAAACTTGCTTTCCACCTGCTCAGTTATCATTGTTTCTGCAGTTTCCTGATAGGTTTTATCTTGCGACAAACGCATCATAGTATCAAAAGTAATATCAAAACCTCGGATCGCATAGGTGCTTGGATTGACTTTATTCTTTTTTCGGTAACCCTGCATAAACAGCAGCGCTTCCGGAGAATTATTTTCGCGTGTTGCTGAAGGATACATCAAATGCAGTTTCATCAAATTTTCGAAACTGATTTCATCGGTATCTAAAGTTTCATTAGGCTCCAGAATAACCAACTGCACCTGATAAGCTGACATAACACTGACCATTGCATTTATCGTATATTTTATCATCCCCGTATTGCCTGTTTCGAGAATGACATAATTCATTCTGTCTTTGACGAATTGGCTTTTGAAACCTTCTATATTTAAACCTCCTGTTGGAGTCAGCGGAGCTATTTTGACTTCTTTTTGATTCTCTAAAATGTATTTCCTGATGGTTTCCTTTTTTTTATCAATCACAGCAATTATATTTCCCTGTTTTGCATTCATAAAATCAAACATGGCAGATTTCAAATCAGCCACAGGAACAATCGATTGGTATAAATTTGGAGCTGGATTACCCTCATCTTTTGACAGTGGAGAAATAACCGGAACATTGCTCTGTTCAAGCAGATTTGCCGTTTTCTCTACATTGCTCTGATAAAACGGTCCAACTACAGCATCGGCATTTGCAAGATCGTTATTAGAAAAAATAGTTACTGCATTTGACGTTGTTTTTGTTTCATTCGAATCAAAAATTTTCACATCTATATTAACTCCAACTTGTTTGGCAGAATCAATCGCCATCAATGCACCCGAATAAAAATCCAAAGTCATATTCAGAAATTTATCGCTATTTAATCGATTAACATTGGAACTGATCGTATCCCCCCCATTTTTGGCAACATTAAAAGGAAATAATAACACTAAAGTCTTTTTGTCGTTACTATTTTTCGTAGTCAGAACAACATTTTGTTTTGCAGAATTGGATGCAATCTGATTTGATTTTGACGGCACTTTCAAAACCATTCCTTCTTGAACACCGCTTGATAAAGCCGGATTCAATTCCACCAACTGCTGTTGTGTCAGCCCAAACTGTTTAGATAAACTATAGAAAGTTTCTTTGGCCTTTACAGTATAATCAATATAACTGACAGGCTCGGCTTTAACTACAGGCATGGTGCTTACAGGAGTAGTTTTCGTTTCTGTAACAACGCTTTTTGGAGCAGTTTTTGGTCTACTTCCTTTTATCAACAGCTCATAACCTATCTCTAAATTAGTTACAATCTCAGGATTTTTTCGTTCCAATTCTTCAATAGTAATACCATATTTCTTAGCTATTGAAAATTTGGTTTCTTTTGGCAATACTGTATGATAAATCACTGTATTCTTAGCCACAACATTTGTTTTTGGGCTGTTTTTGGACGGGATATTCAAGATTTGACCTACCTGCAAACCTAATTTCTCAAGATCTGGATTTGCTTTTTTCAAATCGGCATCAGTCACATCGTATTTCTTTTCAATACCAAATAACGTTTCCTTTGCCAGTACAACATGAGTTTTTGGCTGTTGCTTAGCCACTGGTTTTACTGGCTGTTCAGTAATTTTTCCTTTACTTTTTGGAATCAGCAAAACACTATTAGGTTTCAGTCCTTTTTGTGCATCAGGGTTAAGTTTATAAATATCGTAAGGAGTAACATTAAATTTCTGAGCAATCTGATTTACAGTTTCTCCCTTACCGACGATGTACTTTTCAATCTTTTCCTGTGCAGTAACTAATGTCAGTGAAAAAAATATTGTGCAAATTGTTAGAAAAAAATACTTCATAATTGATAGAGCCATTTATTAATTTTAGTAAAAATACCGCCTTTATGACAGATACTTTGTCTAAAGAGTGTTAATTTATTCTTTAATTGAATTACTCAGAAACTACATTTGCAATAAAGACTTTTTCAAAAAGCGGTTTACCTAGCTTTTGAATACACTCGTACTGAGCTTCTTCTTTAGTTGCTTCTATTTTTGAATACACATAATACGAAAGCAGATTTATATTATAAAAGAAATTACTCTCTAAAGAACCGGAATCCGACAGTTTCTTGATAAAAGCATCTCTTTCCTTAGCATCCTGAAAGTTTCCTAACACAACATAATACCCAGCTTTCAAATCCTTAACACCTTCTACTTTCTCAATTTTTATTGACTTTACTTTAGCCGGCTGTTTCGCCAATTCCTTTTTCACCTGTTCTAATGTAAGTGATTTTGAAACTACTGCTGGTTTAGTTTTTGCCTGTACTTCTGACGCTTTATTTTGGTAGCTTTTATTTTTTAATTTGGCTAAATTGTCATCAAACGTTCTGGCTTGCTTACTGTAAAAATCAGCTTTGCTGATGTGCAGTCTCAATTCGGCTTTACTTTCATTATTCAGCGAATCCAGTTTCGTAATCAGCTTTATATTGTTTAAATCACGAACACGCTGCTGCATTTCCATGGTTCTTAATTCGGCTGGAGTCAATTTTACAGCTTTTGCTTCAACTGGCTGGGTTTTGCTATTTTCGCGGATACTTTTCTTGTACTCTTGATTTTCTTCTACAGCAATACGTTCTGCTTTGTCCATCAAGCCTGTATATACTTTTCTATTATTAGCCAATTCTTTTTTAAGCTGCTGCGATAATTCATTGGTTTTTTGAATATTTTCGTTAGAAATCTTTTGTAAGCGAATAGATTCATCAAGATCGACTAACTCTGTTTTTTTCAAAGCTGTTAAATCTTTGCTCATCGTATTTACCAATGAATCTAGTTTTACCAAAAGAATTTCCTGAATATTTTTATTAGCTTCTAAAACCAATCTTAATTTTTCAGCAGAACTTTGTTTTGTATTATCAATTTCTTTCAAATCCACCAAAAGACCATTAACCTTAACTACTCTTTGATTTATTTCTTGCTGCAATTCTAGTTTATCTTTTAAACTATTGATTTCTTTTTCCTTCGCTTTAGATTTTTCAACCACCACTTGTTTTTCGGCCAAAGCAAGCATCAGCTCTTCATTTTCATTAGCCGGCTTAACTTCTTTTGTATTTATTGCCAGCTTATTTCCTTCAACTAATCCGTTTACAATTTCTGGATTTTGAGATTCTAGTTGTTCAACAGTGATTCCAAATTGTTTGGCTATTGAATACTTAGTTTCTTTTGGCTTTACCACATAAAAAACAGTTTCTGCATTGATAACTCTTACTCTTCCGTCTAAAGTTTTCTTTTTATTTGGAATCGCAATTTCCTGTCCAACCTGCAGTCCGTTTTTCAAAAGAGCCGTATTAGCTTTATCCAAATCTTCAACAGATACATTATAAAGTCTGGCAATGCTGAATAGCGATTCTTTGGGCTGTACTAAATGAGTATTTTTCGATGATGCAGTTTCTGTTCTAGAATCCTGCGGAATAATCAATTGCTGACCAACCTGCAGTCCATTAGTCAATAAACCCGCATTCGCATTTTGAATAGCTTCTGCTTTAACATTATACTTTGCCGCCAATCCAAACAATGTTTCTTTTGGAGCAACAGTATGCGTAATCGAATTTGGAGTTTGGGGGAGTAATTCTGGAACATTCAGTATTTGGTTTTCTGAAATTCCGTTTTGTGCTTCTGGATTTAACCTGTAAATTTCAGAAGGTGTAGTTTTGTAGTTTTGAGCGATTTGGGGGATTGTTTCGCCTTTTAAAACTGCATGCTTAGCTGTTGATTGCTGTCCAAAAGAGACATTTGATACAAAAGCAACAAAGAATAAAAATCTTGAAAATTCTTTCATAAATAAGTAGGTTTAAACAATTAAGTCGTTACAAATGTAACGACTTAATGTTAAAAAAATTACTATTCCCACTCAATTGTTGCAGGCGGTTTTGAACTAATATCGTAAACGACACGATTCACACCTTTTACTTTATTGATAATATCATTAGACACTTTCATTAAGAATTCATAAGGCAAATGTACCCAATCTGCAGTCATTCCGTCAGTAGATTCTACTGCGCGAAGTGCTACCACTTTTTCATAAGTACGCTCATCGCCCATTACTCCAACACTGTTTACAGGAAGTAAAATCGCTCCTGCCTGCCAAACTTTATCATACAATCCCCAAGATTTTAATCCGTCAATAAAAACTTTATCAACATCCTGCAAAATTTGAACTTTTTCCAAAGTAATATCTCCTAAAATACGAATAGACAATCCTGGTCCTGGGAAAGGATGTCTTCCTAATAATTCTGGATCAATTCCTAAAGTTGCTCCTACTCTGCGCACTTCGTCTTTGAAAAGCATACGCAAAGGTTCTACAATCTTCAATTTCATATAATCTGGCAAACCACCCACATTATGGTGCGATTTGATAGTTGCCGAAGGTCCTTTTACAGAAACCGATTCGATAACATCAGGATAAATAGTTCCTTGAGCTAACCAAGTAACATCTTCAATCTTATGTGACTCATCATCAAAAACTTCGATGAAAGCATTACCAATTGCTTTTCTTTTTAATTCTGGATCAGTAACTCCAGCTAAAGCATCGTAAAAACGCTGAGAAGCATCAACTCCTTTCACGTTCAATCCCATTCCTTCGTATTGATCTAAAACACTTTGGAATTCATTTTTACGAAGCAATCCGTTATTCACGAAAATACAATACAGATTTTTACCAATAGCTTTATGTAATAAAACCGCAGCTACAGTTGAATCCACTCCTCCTGAGAGTCCTAAAACAACTTTATCGTTTCCGATTTTCTCTTTCATTTCAGCTACGATTTCTTCAACGAAAGCACCTGGAGTGAAATTTTGAGGAACCTCAGCAATTTTTACCAAGAAGTTCTCCAGCATTTTTGAACCGTCTGTAGAGTGAAAAACTTCAGGATGGTATTGAATAGCATAAGTAGTTTCTCCTTCTATTTTATAAGCAGCAAATTCTACATCGTGAGTACTTGCTAATTTTACTCCATTAGCAGGCAATGCTTTGATGCTATCACTGTGGCTCATCCATACCTGGCTGTTTTCTGAAACGCCTTCAAAGAAAGTTTCGTCTTCTTTAATATAGGATAAATTTGCTCTACCGTATTCTCTGGTGTTTGAAGCAGCTACTTCACCACCGCTAAAATGGGCCAAATATTGCGCTCCATAACAAACGGCAAGCATAGGTAGTTTACCTCTAATTTGTGATAAATCTGGATGTGGTGCATCTTCTCCTCTAACAGAAAAAGGGCTTCCTCCAAGAATTACGGCTTTATAACTTGATAAATCACTCGGAAAATGATTGTAAGGAAAAATTTCGCAGAATATATTTAATTCGCGAACTCTACGCGCAATAAGCTGTGTATATTGCGATCCGAAATCTAAAATAAGTACGTTGTGTTGCATGCGCAAAAATACTTTATATATTCGGAATTGAAAAATGGTATTTTGAAAAAATTTCTATTTTATTTTTATCCGATAACTTTCGTTCATTTCAATCCAAAAATATAAATGAATTTAAAAAAATCGCTCGAATAAACAATAATTATCAAATTTAAAAGAATATTGAAACTGACATGAAGTATTCAATTTTATATTTCTAAAATAAATCTTAGCTTCTATCCAGCAATTTTTATTTAATACTAATTCGAATATTAGCCCGTTAAACAAAATAATAGAACTTGAATTAGGTTCTGTCTAAAAAACTCCAACTCTTAAATTTTTAAAATGAAAACAAAAAAAATCACAATTTTAACAATGGCTTTTTTATGCTTATTTGCAGTTTCATGCAGTGAAGTCGATAAATTACTGACCTTTTCAATTTCTGACGAAGTTACATTCAAAATAGAAAGCGGCTTACTGTTTGATTCTCCTTTTGAGGTAGCTACTCCAGATGTTACAACCAATTCATCTGCCGAATTTAAGAACAATAATACTAATACAGATTTGGTTAAAGATGTAAAACTGCAGGAATTAAAATTAAGTATTCCAAGTCCTGCAGCTAAAACGTTCAGCTTTCTAAAATCGGTTCACATGTACATTTCTACAACTGCAGATGACGAAATTGAATTAGCTTTTCTTGATAATATCAATTCATCAGCAAACACAATCAATCTAACCTGTACTTCTGAAAAACTTGACAAATACATTAAAGCTTCTAGCTATAAAATACGAACCAAAGTAATAACGAAAGAAACTGTTACCCAAGATATAGAAGTAAAAGCAAATATAAAATTCAGAGTAACAGCAGATCCTTTTTAATTAAAAAAATTATTCTTTAATAATTTTAAACTTTGATTTTACCCCTGTATCAAAATTATCCCAATAATTATGTACTAACATCTTTCCCTCATTGTCATAAATAGAAAATTCACCCGTATTTCCTCCTAAGCTACCTTTATTAAGTGCTTCTAAATCTAGAAAACTAAAACCCTCTTTAAGAAAAAGTTTAATTTCTTTAAAATTACTATCAAGAAATAACCTCCCTACTAAAACTTCCTCTTTATAATCATGAGTTATAGTTGCTCTTATCAAATCGCCGTCGATAGCCCCGTAATCTCGAATTCTAATTATTAAATATGGTGATTTTGTACGAATAACACCGAAATCTATATCTTTTTTTCTGAGATAAGAATCATTCTCTTTCAATCCACTACGTACCAAAGACTTATCAACACTCTTACTTAATCTGTCTCTCACTTCATCGTCCGGATTCATAAATTCACTTTCTTTTTGAATCATTGACATTTCTGTCTTTGTCTTAACCTTATAATCGTCAACAGGATTTGGAGCCGACTGAATTATATTAGGGCTCTTATAAACATTTGGAGGGATAATTATTGGAACATTTGGATCCGTTGGCGGTATATCCTTCTTTTCCGGTTTGGGTTTGATATTTGCAGGAGGAATGCCTTTAAACTTATTACTAAACTCCACTTGAGCCTGCGAACAAGTTATAAAACCTATCAGAAAAATAAATAAATATATTTGTTTCATAATATTAAAAAAGGTAGGTTTTTTGCCTTAAAATATTTTCAAAAATAAAAAAACAATACTTATAGAATCACAAAACTAACATAATTTATTTTTACAAACCTGTTAAGAAACTCTAAATACCTAAGTTACATCATTCACAATTATATTTTTTTTTTAATCATTAAGGCACTATGGCTCATTAAGATTATGTCTAAATAAATTTCAAACATGATTTGGTTTTGTAAGTAATCCGAAGAAATTAAAATATCCTTACGATTTTGTGATAAAAAGCCCAATTCAATAACAATAAGACTTTAGTCCCAAAAGTGACTCTTTTTTTAATTCTAATTTTTATAAATTCGCACTTTAATCGAAATTCACCCGCATTAAAAAGCAATTAACAAACTTAAAAAACTAAATAATGAAAAGAGAAAACATCTTAACTGGATCACCTTGGGAAGACAAAATGGGATATTGCCGCGCAGTACGTATCGGAAACATCATCGAAGTATCTGGAACTGTTGCAATCGTAGATGGTGAAAAAGTAAAAGCAGATGATGCTCACGCACAAACTTTAAACATTCTTGAAAGAGTCGAAAAAGTATTGGAAGATCTTAACGTAGGAATGAAAGATGTAATCCGTACAAGAATTTTCACAACCGATGTTTCAACATTCGAAGCAGTTGCAACAGCACATGCTGCTTTCTTTAAAGACATCAAACCAACAACAGGGTTTTACGGCATTAACCAATTGGTAGCTCCAGAATATTTGGTTGAAATCGAATTTACTGCAATTGCCTCGGAATAATTCTAAAAAATACTATAAATTGCAACACTTATTCGCTTAAAAAAGTATTGCAGTTAATGGATTTTCAAAAAATAAAACAAATAATGCTTATCTCACTCAAATGGTTTTTCATTTGCTGTCTGATAGGCATTTTTTCTGGGTCGGCATCGGCTTTATTTTTAGTTTCATTAGAATTTGTTACTCAAATCAGAATTCAAAATACTTGGATTATTTGGCTGTTGCCCTTTGGTGGATTACTTATTGGATATCTTTATTTTATATCAGATTCCAGAATCGCAAAAGGAAATAATCTTCTATTGGAAGAATATAACAAACCCGAAAAAAGGATTCCTTTTATGATGGCTCCATTGGTTCTTTTGGGCACATTAATCACTCATTTGTTTGGAGGGTCTGCTGGAAGAGAAGGAACTGCAGTACAAATGGGCGGTGCAATTGCTGATGTATGCACCTCTATTTTCAAACTCAGTCCTTCCGAAAGGAGAACCATAATCATATTAGGAATCAGTGCTGGTTTTGCGTCCGTTTTTGGAACGCCATTAGCGGGAGCAATTTTTGCTTTGGAAATTGTTTTTTTCAGCAGAATTAATTTCAAAAGCGCTGTATTGTCTTTTGCGGTAGCTTATATCGCGTATTTTACGGTTGAATTCTGGGAAATAAAACACACACATTACAGTATTCCTGAAATTCCCAACATGGATTTTACTGCTTTCTTTTGGATAATTATCGTCAGCATTTTGTTTGGATTTGCAGCTTTTCTTTTTTCCAGAAGCACCCATTTTTGGGGAAAATTATTCTCGAAAAATATAAAACACCCCCCTTTAAGACCTTTCATTGGCGGAATCATTCTGGCAGTTTCAATTTATTTTATTGGCACTACAAAATATATAGGACTTGGAGTTCCTATGATTGTGAATGCTTTTTCAATTCAGAATGCTCCTTATGATTTTCTTTTAAAAATACTTTTTACAGGTTTTACACTCGGAGCCGGATTTAAAGGCGGTGAAGTTACCCCGCTTTTTTTTGTGGGCGCAACCTTGGGAAGTGCATTATCGGTTATTGTTCCTTTACCGATAGCTTTATTGACCGCAATGGGATTTGTTGCAGTATTTTCGGGGGCAACCCATACACCTATCGCCTGCACCGTCATGGGAATGGAACTTTTTGGAATTAATTGCGGCGTTTATATTGGAATTGCCTGCGTCATCGCTTACTTTTTTTCGGGTTCTGTAGGGATTTACAAATCACAGATTGTTAAAGGTCCTAAATCTATTTTTTACCAAAATATTAGAAAAAAAAGACTGAAATACCTCTAGTCAAAAAATACTTTTTTATGATTTTTTTTGTAGTATTGTTACATTATAAACTCAATCACTAGAAAATGGCTTTTGGATTCCCTTCTTCCTATTCACAATACCAGTCTCTTAATAAAATAACCAAACTGCATTATTTTTTTATTGCAATTGAAACCATCAAAAAATTAGATTGGAGACTAATTGAAATAAATGAAACGGAATTAATTGCTGAATCCCAAAACAAATCTAACACTTGGAATGAGCGGATTCTTATTTATTTAAAAGATGAAGATGCTTTCATAATAAGCTGGAGTAATGGAAATCAAATTTATGACCGCAGCAGGAATAAAAAAAACGTAGAGTCCTTTTTGGATTTATTCTATGATGTAAAAAAAGAAAAAACTATTGCAGATGAAAACGAAAGCTATTTTCAGGAATGTATCACTGCCGAAAAAACAGCAGTTCAATCATATAGTTCAGAAGAAAAAAAGATAACTGCTTTCTATTCTTTCTTTTCAATATTTATACCCGCCAAAGACTATTTTATTACTCCAATACTAATCAATATAAACATACTGTACTTTCTGATTATGTGTTTTTCTGGTGTAAATCCTTTTTCTCCAGAAATTAACGACATTATTGATTGGGGCGGAAATTATGGTCCTTTGACAATAGAGAACAATTGGTGGCGAATAATTTCTGCCTGCTTTGTTCATATCGGTATATTTCATTTACTAATGAACTGTTTTGCACTAGCCTATGCTGGTTTACTCTTGGAGCCTCATCTAAAAAAATGGGGGTTCCTTATAACTTATCTTTTAGCAGGTGTAATAGCCAGTTTAAGCAGTTTATACTGGAATAACAATTTAGTGAGTGCAGGTGCATCTGGTGCTGTTTTTGGAATGTACGGTATTTTATTACCGCTCCTTTCATTTAAAACCATTGACAAAAAAATAAATACAAATTTATTATCCTCCTTATTACTTTTTACAGCCATAAATATCTTGGGCAGTTTTAAAGAAGGCATTGATGGAGCGGCTCATATTGGGGGATTGAGCTTTGGCATAATAGCAGGTATAGTTCTTGTTATTCTATCTGAAAAGAGAAAAACAGCTTTGGCAGTAATCTCATCATTTGCCATAATTCTTGGTGCGCTTTTCATTACTGTCTGTAAGGAGAAGAAAATTTTCATCTATCAGATAGCGGAATATGAAACCGGAATGCAGGATTTTATTGAAATGGAAAAATTAGCATTAGAATCCTATCGGGATTATAGTGACAGTAAAGAGCACATTTTGTATATGATAAAAGAAAGAGGCATTTATTATTGGGAGGAAAACGTTGTTTTATTAAAAAATTTAGAACGTTTGAGTCTTCCTGAATCATTGCATGACCAAAATAAAAATTTATTAGAATATTGCAAACTGCGCATAAAATCATATAACCTTTCGTATAAAAAAATAAATGAAAACAATAATGAATATGACGCTGAAATCGATGATCTTAATTCACAAATAAATGATATTCTTATTTTGGTAAAAAATAATTCTGAAAAACAATCGGAATAAAACAAACCAAAGTTGCAAAAACATGTTAATTACCTAAATGATTTCAGCATTAAATTAAAAAAATGTAATTTCGCAGACTATGAATATACAAGACATACAAGCGATACAGCTGTTATTATCAGCTCCCAAAAAGATTGCCATAATTCCGCATAGAGGTCCAGACGGAGACGCCATGGGTTCAACATTAGCATTATATCATTTTCTGCTAAAAAACAATCACAATCCAACGGTGATTTCACCTAATGATTTTCCAGATTTTCTGGCTTGGATGCCAGGCTCTGAAACGGTTAAAGTATATGAAAAAGATAAGGAAAACTGCACCAAAATTCTTGAGGAAGCAGAATTGGTTTTTACTTTAGATTTTAATGCACTTCACAGAGTGGGAGAAATGGAACAGGCTTTAGAAAAACTTTCTGTGCCGTTTATCATGATCGATCACCATCAAAAACCGGATGATTATGCAACATATACCTATTCGGATGTTGCTTTTGGTTCAACCTGTGAAATGATTTATAACTTCATTTCGTTTTTGAATAAAAAAGAAGATTTAGACAAAACAATTGCAACCTGCATCTACACTGGTATATTGACAGACTCCGGTTCGTTCCGATTTCCAAAAACCACTGGCACAACTCACAGAATCGTAGCCGAATTAATTGACCTAGGAGTTGAAAACACATTAATTCCAGCTTTATTATTTGACAATAGTTCTTATAACCGTCTGCAGCTGTTAGGCCGTGCTTTGCAGAATATGAAAGTTATGATGGATCATAAAACATCATACACTGCATTAACACAAGAGGAATTAAACAGTTTTGATTACATAAAAGGTGATACCGAAGGTATTGTTAATTATGGATTAAGCATAAAAGGGATTGTATTCACAGCCATTTTTATCGAAAATAAAGAAGAAGGCATTATCAAAATTTCTTTCCGCTCTCAAGGTGATTTTGATGTAAACCAATTTGCCAGAGATCATTTCCAAGGAGGCGGACACTCAAACGCCGCTGGAGGAAAATCGGAAGTTTCTATGGAAGAAACTATAGATAAATTTGAAAATTTAGTCCAAAATATAAAAATATAGTAACCTATGAAATATTTTAAAGCATTACTAATTGTATTTTTCTCCGCTGTTTTACTGTCGGGCTGCAAACAGCCGCAGGAAGCGAGAAAACCTGTTTCACATTCATCAGGAAGCTTCATGAAGCAGTCTATTGCCCGAAATAAAAAAATTATTGCTGGGGAAGAAGATCAGATTAAAGCGATAATCAAAAGTGACAAGGAAAAAAAATACATTGCCTCCAAAAAAGGATATTGGTATTATTATGAATCCCGAAACTTAACGGACAGCATTACCCCGGTCAAAGGTGATATTGCTTTTTTTGATTATGAAATAAAAGACCTGCAGGGGAATATTATTTATTCAAAAGAAGAGTTAGAGCCTCAAATCTACAAAGTCGATAAACAAGAAATCATGATGGGATTGAGAGACGGAATAAAATTAATGCGCAAAAAAGAAAAAGTACGCTTCCTTTTCACCTCGCACATGGGATATGGCTATCATGGAGACAATAACAAAATAGGAACTAATCAGCCTTTATTCTGTACTGTTACACTTAATGATTTTATGCCGGAAGCAGAATACAACAAACACATGATACAGCCTGTAGCCGTAAAACCAAGCACTCCAAAACCTATTGTAAAAGACACTTTAACAAATTAAATTAAAAGAAATCAGAATGAAAAGAAATGTTTTATTTGTATTACTGCTTATTACAGCTTTAATTTCCTGTAATAAAGAACACAACAATTTACCTGATGGTTTATATGCCGAAATTGAGACTAATAAGGGCAGTATATTATTAGAATTAGATTACAAAAAAGCCCCTGTAACAGTTGCTAATTTTATCACACTGGCTGAAGGAGAAAACGAATATATTATAAATGATACCCTAAAAGGCAAACCATTTTTTAATGGATTAAAGTTTCATAGAGTAATCAAAGAATTCATGATTCAGACTGGAGATCCATTAGGAACAGGATCTGGAGATACTGGTTATAAATTCAAAGATGAATTTTCTGATGTGAGATTTGATAAAGGCGGAATTCTGGCAATGGCCAATAACGGTCCGGGTACAAACAGCTGCCAATTTTTTATCACGCATTTAGAAACTCCCTGGCTTGACGGGAAACACACTATTTTTGGTCATACAGTAGATTACAATCTTGAAATAGTGAATAAAATAGAGCAGGATGATTTTATAAAAAGCATTACCATTATCAGAAATGGTGAAGACGCAAAAAAATTTAATGCCATAAAGGTTTTCCATGACTATTTCCAAATAGAATCAGAAAGCCAAAAACAAAAAATTGCTGCCGAAGCTGCAGCAAAAAAAGAATACGAAATCAAATATAAAGCAGTCTGCGATGAAAAAGCAACTTCGTTTACAGCATTAAAAAGCAAGGCTTCCAAAACTTCCACAGGACTTCAATACGCAATTACTAAAAAAGGCAATGGCAAAAAACCAGCTGCAGGAACTAATGTTTATATCCATTATGCCGGATTTTTAGAAAACGGAACGTTGTTTGATTCAAGCCTTGAAGATGTTTCTAAAACTTTTGGAAAATTTGATCCAGCAAGAGCTGCTGCTAAACAATATATTCCAATTCCTTTTCAAATAGGAAAAAAAGACGGTTTAATTCCTGGTTTTATAGAGGGGATTGAAAAAATGGCAATTGGAGACAAAGCTGTAATCTTTATTCCGTCACATCTTGCCTATGGAGAAGCTGGAGCTGGTGATGTCATTCCGCCAAACACCAATATTATTTTCGAACTAGAATTAATGGATAAAATGCCTAATTAATTTAAAAAAGATACTGAGTTTCTAAGAATCTAAGCTTTTAAGTATTTATTTTGAAGTCTTAATAATTTATCATAAAAACAAAAAATATTCTAAAAAATGAAATCTAAAATCATATTATTACTCTTTTTAGGAGTATTCAATTTACACGCACAAAATACTAAGAAAAAGACTATTGCTAAAAAACCAGTAACAACAGCATCCAAACCTGCTGCTGCTGTTGAAGGTATATTTGCAACAATAGCTACCAATAAAGGAAATATCACAGTTCAATTATTCTATAAAAAAACACCTGTTACTGTAGCGAACTTTATAAGTCTGGCCGAAGGAAAAAACCAATTTGTAACTGTTGAAAGATTAAAAGGAAAACCATTTTTTGATGGCTTAAAATTCCATAGAGTTATCAAAGATTTCATGATTCAAGGTGGAGATCCAGACGGCAACGGTTCTGGTGGACCTGGATATAGTTTCAAAGATGAATTTAATGATTCCAAATTTGATAAAGCGGGAATATTAGCAATGGCAAATTCTGGACCAGCTACTAACGGAAGCCAATTTTTTATTACGCATAAAGACACACCTTGGTTAACAGGAAAACATACTATTTTTGGTCAGGTAACACAAGGAATGAGTATTGTAAACGCCATCGCTCAAGATGATGTTATCACAAAAATTACTATAACCAGAAAAGGAGATTCAGCTAAAAAATTTGATGCTGTTAAAGTATTCTCTGATTATTTTAACAATAAATCAGAAGATCAAAAAAAGCAGGCAGCCATAGATGCTGAAAACAAGAAAAAACAAGCAGCTCTTGATGCTGAAACCAAAAGAGCCTATGTAGAAAAATATGCCCCTGTTATTAAAGCAAAAGTGGCTTATTTTGCAGCTGAAAAAGCCAAAGCTACTATTACTCCGTCTGGGTTAGCTTATAGCGTAATAACAAAAGGAAACGGTATTAAACCTGCTGACGGATCAACTTTCTATTTCCACTATGCGGGCTATTTTGAAGACGGAACACTCTTTGACAGCAGTTATGAAGAGGTAAGCAAAGCTTATGGAAAATTTGATGAAAACAGAGCCGCTCAAAACGGTTACAAATCATTTCCATTTACAGCAGGAAAAAAAGACGGCATGATCCCAGGATTTTTAGAAGGTCTTGCAACAATGTCCTATGGAGAAAAAGTTCTATTATTTATTCCATCCAACCTCGCCTATGGAGAAAGAGGTGCCGGCGGAGTAATTCCTCCAAATGCAACTTTGATTTTCGAATTGGAAATGTTTGAAAAACAGCAATAAATTCAATAGTACACATATAAAAAGCCACGATAATATCTAATATATCGTGGCTTTTTTTATTATGAAGAAGTCTGAAAACTACTTTTTAAACTTCCATTCAAATTCATCTTTGCTATTGATTATTGCACCTATTTCAAATTTGACAACCTCGTCAAACTCGGTTTGAAAAATAATCCAATTATCCTCATTAAAGTAATTTTCGAAAGTATCAAACTCTTCTTGAGTAAATTTGGAAATTCCATTTTGCGCCAAATCTTTTTTGACATCTGTTATTTTTTTTGCTATTATTTTGTTACCGAATAATTCTAAATCTGGACTGGAAGCCACTAGATATCCTAATCTTAACTCTTCGTCTTTGTAAAAAGTCATACGGATTTTAAGATCATTATAAACAAAAATCACATTATCATCTTCGTCATTATAATTTTTATTGGGTTTACCATAAATGGCAATAACATCATTTTGTTTCATTCCGAAAATGAGTTTATCAATTCCGCTTTTAAGATTTATTTTCATTCTGTTATTTTTATTTATTTTGACTGCAAAGGTATCCTTTTTTGATTCAATTATATTTTTTGTCTAAAACAAATCCGCTCAAAACATCAGCCTTTTTTTAAAGAGAAAATTAAAATCATGACTTTAATTTTAAAAGTGTATGATTTACTTAATAAAACATTATCAAAATAAATAGATTAATAGTACAAAATGAATTTAAAAATGCATTTCATCGATTATATCACTATTTAATCGATTATTAAATAATTTTGGCGTAATTATTGCCTGAGAATATATGGTATCATTACAAGAAACCTGCAAAATAAGTTATTAAATGATAAGTCTTTATAAAATAAAAATAGCGTTAGTTATTATTTTAATAGCATTTACCGCTGCAAAAGGCCAAAATCTAAATCCTCAATCTGTTGGCCATTTAAAATCAGAGCTTCAAAAAACTCCTGATGATACTGCAAAAATTAACATCCTCAACGAAATTGCTTCTGCATATAAATATTCTGAAGCAGAAGAAGGATTGCTGTATGGAAAAAAAGCTTTGGCTTTAGCCGAAAAAAAATCATGGATAAAAGGGATGGCAGATGCAAATGAGAATCTTGGAATCTGCAGTCAAACATTGTCCAACTATTCAGTGGCGCATACTTATTTACAGAAAGCGCTTCTTTTAAATAAACAGACGCGAAATCAGGCGAAAATTTCAGGGACACTCAAAAATATTGCTTTTGTTTATTTGGCACAAAAAAATTATACCGAAGCAATCTCTTACTTAGAAAAAGCATTAAAAATCAATAAATCCATAAACAGCAAAAAAGCAATCATTTATAATTTAAATGACATAGCCGGTGTTTACTTCCAACAAAATAATTTTAAAAAAGCTATTGAATATTATGAGCAGTCACTCAGCATTAATGAGGAGATAAATGATCAAAACGGATATGCATACTGCCTTAGCCGTATTGGTGAAATTTATTCAAAAGAGAAACAGTATGATAAGGCGGTTGATAATTTTTCGAGAGCTTTAAAAAACTTTGAGAAAACTCAAACCGATAACATTAACAATACACTTCATCAGCTAAGTAATGTATATCTTTTGATGTCAAAATCGGATCCAAAAAATAAAGAAAAATATAGTGCTCTATCATCTAAAACATTAAAGCAAATATCCCAAAAACCAGAACAGTATTCCCAATCTGTGGATGAATTAAAAGCATCATTACAGGGAGTAATTGCAGATACTGTCAAAATCAATATTCTAAACAGAATAACCAGCGGCTATTTTTATACCAATCCAAAAGAAGGAATACCCTATGGAGAGGATGCTCTTAAACTAGCTGCGAAAATTAATTGGAAAAAGGGAATAGCGCTTGCAAACAACAATTTAGGCGTTTGTCAATGGGTACTAACAGACTATGACAAGGCAATTAATTATTTTTATAAGTCATTGTCTGCTTATCAGGAATTGAAAAACCAAAACGGTATTTCGGGTGCTTTCAATAATATTGGATTAGTATATGTTGAAATGAAAAAATACAATTCGGCATGTACATATTTTAATGAAGCATATAAAATAAACAAAAAAAGCGGCAATAGAATATTAATGGTTTACAACCTTAATAATATAGCGCTAAATTATTATGTCCAAAAAAAATATGATGAGGCTCTTAAATATTATAATAGATCTAAAGACTTAAATCTTTCAATGAATGACCTGAACGGTTTAGGATACTCTTACTCAAAAATTGGAAAGATCTATTCTGATCAAAAAAATTACACAAAAAGTCTGGACAATTTAAAAAAGGCATTAACAAGTTTTGATGCGGGACAGAACTATAACATAGGAAATACCCACATGGAAATTGCCAGTACTTACTACAAAATAGCTTTAGAAAATTTAAAAGACAAAGGAAATCTGTTATCGAAATCCAGTGAGCATCTAAATAATGCTGTTAAATTATTTTCAGAGGCTGGAATACAGGATAGACTGAGTGCCTGCTATTTAGAACTTTATAAAATAAGTAAAGCTCAAGGCAAATACAGTCTGGCTTTAAATTATTTTGAAAAACACAATGCGTTACAGGATTCTTTATTTTCAAATGAAAGCAAAAACAAACTAACTAATCTACAATCTAAAAGAGAAATAGACTTACGTGATAAACAAATTGAAATACAAAAACTCAAAATAAACAACGATTCAAAAAAAGTATATTTTCTGGTTATTGTAACGTTTTTCATTGCAATACTCTTTATTCTATTCTTTTATCTGTATATATCGAAAAGGTCAACAAACAGATTACTAATAGACAAAAACAAGGAAATATCAAGCATAAATAAACAAAAAGATAAATTCTTTTCGATTATTGCTCATGATTTGAGAGGTCCGTTTAGCGGTTTTCTGGGGCTGACGGAATTACTAGCCGAAGATATTGAGAGTATGGATAAAGAAGAGATTCAATTTGCTGCAGTCAACATGAAAAGTTCGGCACACAATCTGAACCGCCTTTTAGACAATCTGCTCGAATGGTCCAGAATGGAGCAAGGATTAGTTCCTTTTTCACCAAAAAAACACAACTTACTCAAAGCAGTAAAAGAGAGCACAGCAACGCTGCAAGATACTGCAGATAAAAAAAACATATTTATTGAAACTGTAATAAACGAATCACTAGAAATCTATGCTGATCATCATATTTTACAATCAGTTATTCGAAATATCTTGTCTAATGCTATAAAATTTACACCAAGAGAAGGTACTATAAAAATACAAGGTAAGCAAGAGGCATACGGCACAATGATTTCAATTAGTGATACGGGAATTGGAATGGATGCAAAGATGCTGGAAAACATTTTCCAGCTGGATGTAAAAAATAATAGAAAAGGAACTGAAGATGAACCCAGCTCAGGATTAGGATTAATTCTCTGCAAAGAGTTTATAGAAAAACATGGAGGTCAAATTTGGATTGAAAGTACTGAAGAAAAAGGTTCGACAGTTAATTTCAGTATTCCAAAAACGAATAAATTGAAACTATCTAAAAAAATAAACAAATGAAAAAACTAGTGTTTATAATTTTATTGCTGGTTGCAAATAATTCATTTGCTCAAAACAAGACAAATAAAATAATTGATTCATTAAAAATTGAATTAAAAAAAACAAAAATAGATACGGTAAAAATAAATATCCTCAATGAGATGTGCAGTCACAATTTTTACCAAAACCCATTGATTGGATTAGGATATTCCGAGATTGCCTTAGATTTATCAAAAAAAATAAAATGGAAAAAAGGAATTGCAGTTGCCTATAATCATTTGGGAGTTTGCTATTGGATAAATAAAAAGTTAGTAAAATCAATAGACTGTTTTCAAAAATCATTAATTTACTACAAAGAGCTAAAAGATCAAGCCAATATTGCTGATATTTACAACCATCTTGGAACGGTATATGGTGAAACAAATAATCACAAACAAGCTTTGCATTACTACAATACAGCTTATAGAATAAATACCAAAATCAACAACGTTTTACAGACAGCAAATGATTTAACTGGCATGGCCGACATCCATTTCAAAATAGGGAATCATCAAAAAGCAATAAATTATTATGTAATAGCAAATCAAAAATATGCAGCCGTTTTAAATATATTTGGTATAGGCCTAACCAGCTTCAATATTGGTAAAATATATGTTATCCAAAAAAAATACTCCAAAGCATTGGAATATTACAATAAAGCATTAGACAAATTTACCGCATCCAAATCCGTATATCATCTTGGAAGTGTATATCTTGAAATTGGCAAGGCGCATTACATTTTTTCCTTTGATAACAAAAGAGAAAAAAGAAATAAATTAAATCTAGCTATTAAAAATTTAAAGAAAGCAATCCAATTTTATTCCAAAAATAATTCATTCGATCAAGTAAATGAATGCAATATTGAATTATCTAAAACATATGAGGAAATTGGCGAATACAAACTGGCTTTAGACACTTATAAAGAATATGTCAAATTAGAAAAAACAGTCTTGAATTATGCGAAAGAAAATAGATTAACAGAACTCAAAACCCAACGTGAATTTGAAATAAAAAACAGTCAAATACAAACTCAGGAACTTAAAATAAAGAGTGACCGTAGAAAAGTACTTTTATTGATAACTATTTCAATTTCAATAGCAATACTACTTACCTTGTTTTTATGGCTATACATTTCCAAAAGAAAAACAAATCAGTTATTGCTAGAAAAAAATCAGGAAATATCTAACATCAATAAACAAAAAGACAAATTCTTTTCCATTATTGCTCATGATTTAAGAGGCCCTTTCGGTGGTTTTCTTGGCTTAACAGAATTATTAGCAGAGGATATTGACAGTATGAACAAAGAAGATATTCAATTTGCAGCAGCTAATATGAAAAGCTCTGCACATAATTTGAACCGTCTTTTGGACAATTTATTGGAATGGTCCAGAATGGAACAAGGATTAGTTCCTTTTTCACCAAAAAAACACAACTTGCTCAAAGCCGTGAAAGAAAGCACGGCAACTCTGCAAAATGCAGCAGATAAAAAAAATATACGTATTGAAACTGCAATAGATGATTCATCAAAAATCTATGCCGATTATCATATTTTGCAATCAGTTATTCGAAATATTTTAGCAAATGCTATAAAGTTTACACCAAGAGAAGGAAATATAAAAATACAAGGAAAAGAAGAAACTAATTACACGATCATTTCAATTTGCGATACAGGAATAGGAATGGATGCCAAGATGCTAGAAAATATTTTTCAACTGGATGTGAAAAATAACCGAAAAGGAACTGAAGATGAACCCAGCTCCGGATTAGGCTTAATTCTCTGCAAGGAATTTATAGAAAAACATAGAGGCAAAATTTGGATAGAGAGCGAAGTGAATAAAGGATCCTGTTTTTATTTTTCTTTTCCAAATGCTAACATAAATTAGTGTATTTTTGAAAAAAAAATTCATTGTTAATGTTTCAAAAGAGTATCTTATATTTATTTCTTTTTTTAACTATTTGTATCTGTAAAATTCAGGCGCAAAATAATGACAATAAAACCATTGACTCATTAAAAACTGCATTAAAACAAGCAGAAAATGAGGCTCAAAAAACAGGTATATTAATAAAACTTTCTTCCTATTCAGAATATATTGGCCCTAATAAAGCAATCAGCTATGCGAATCAGGGATTATCATACGCCAAAAAAATAAATGATGATGAACAGATCGGCTTAGCCTATACAAATTTAGGCATCGCTTATGAAATAAAATCAGACTATCCACATGCCTTAAAAAACTTTTATAAAGCTCTCGAAATCAGCGAAAAAACGAATGATTCTAAAACACTCACAACTTTATATAATAATATCGGGTTAATTTATATAGACCTTAAAAATTATAAACAAGGTCTAGTTTTTTACAATAAAGCATTAAAACTAAGCTACCAGACACAAAAAGACAGAAATGTTTCTCTCCTTCTAAATAACATAGGCGATGTTTATCTGCAAAAAAAAGAATATAAAAAAGCACTAATCTACTTTTACAAAGCTCTTATACTTAACAAAAAAAATGACGAAACAACTGGTATTGGCATAAATCTTACCAATATTGGCATTTGCTATATCAACATAAAGAATTATGAAAAAGGAATTGAAATGCTAAATAAGTCGATAAGCGCTTATAATGACGATTCAAATCTGTATAATACCTATAATCATTACGAACTTGGCCGTGCCTATTACTTAATGTCCCAAGATGAAAAGTACACAGTCGATAAAAATGAATATCTTGAAAAATCCATTAGCATTCTTGAGAATGTTTTAAAAAAATTCATAGAATACAACTCTCTAAAAGACATTCAAGACACGTATTTCTATCTCTCCAAAGGGTATAAAATCAGGGGTAATACTGAAATGGCTTTCGATTCTTTTGAAAAATATTCAACAATAAAAGATTCAATATTCTCAAAGGACAGCGAGAAAAAAATGGCCAACCTTGAATTTCAAAGAGAAATTGATTTAAGAGACAAACAAATAGAAATACAAACTCTTAAAATAAACAGTGACACCAAAAAAGTCTACCTGTTAATTATTACATCTATTTCTGTTGCCCTCTTATTAGTATTATTTTTGTATTTATACATTTCAAAAAGAAAAAACAATGAACTCCTTAAAGAAAAAAACACCATAATTTCTAATATCAATCTACAAAAAGATAAATTTTATTCCATCATTGCTCATGATTTAAGAGGGCCTTTCAATGGTTTTCTTGGACTGACAGAGTTAATGGCAGAAGATATTGACGATATGAGCAATGAAGAGATAAAATTTGCAGCATCTAATTTGAGAAGCTCTGCAAAAAATCTTTTCAATCTTTTAGAAAATTTATTAGAGTGGACCCGTATGGAACAAAACTTAGTTCCTTTTGAGCCAAAAGAATATCCATTGGAACCCGCGGTTTCAGAGAGTATTATCACATTCAACAGTATTGCCGAGAAAAAAGAAATAAGCATCAATACTCAAATTCCTAGTGATCTTATACTGTTTTCAGACAAAAATATGTTTCAAGCAGTAATTCGGAACATCGTTTTGAACGCTATAAAATTTACTCCAAAAAAAGGAACAGTTCATATTCATGCATTTGAAAATCCAACAGATGTTATTATCACAATCAAAGATTCAGGAATTGGAATGCATCAGGATCTGATTAATGACTTGTTTAAAACTGACACAAAAAATAATCGTGTTGGTACCGAAAATGAGCCCAGCACAGGTTTAGGTCTAGTTCTATGCAAAGAGTTTGTTGAAAAACACAACGGTCAAATTTGGGCTGAAAGCGAAGAAGGAAAAGGAAGTAAATTTCATATCAGTTTTCCTAAGAAACAAGATGCATGAAATAATCCAAAAAGCAACAGCCAATAAGTTAAAGCTTTTTGATCAGATTCTCTTTAACACTTCCAAACCATTCCTCTTTTAAAATACTCAATATAATACTATCACGGCGAACATCGCTTTGATAAGTCGGCATGTTACTGCGTAAAACGCCATCCACTTTGCATCCTATACTTTTCATTGCTGCAATACTTCGCTCATTATTATTATCGGCACGAAATTCTACACGTTCCATTCCAAGAGTTTCAAAAGCAAAACGAAGTAAAAGAAATTTACAGTGCTTGTTAAGACCTGTTCCTCTAAAATCTTTTCCATACCAAGTATAACCAAGCTGTACTGTTTTGAAAGGAAAATTAATATCATAAAAACGTGTGCTTCCGGCATATTTACGGGATTTTTTATCATATACGGCAAAAGGAAATTCACTTTTATTTTCTCTAGCTTTTATCGCTAATTGAATATAGTTTATCAGGTTTTCTTTCCCATCAGCGGGAACTAAGGAGTATTTCCATGTTTCTGGTTCATTGAGGGAAATATCCAGAAAATTATCAACATCTGTCAGTTCTAAAGGTCGTAGTAAAACTGATTCGTCTTCGAGGACTGTATTTTGTGGGAATTGTGGAGTAGTCATCTTTTTTTAGCTAATTTAAAAAAATATTCCCTTTTGTCATAAATTATAACTGATATCCTAGTCCAGATAGAAGTGAAAAGCCCACAGTATAAAACATTAATTTTTCTTGTTATAAAAGAGCGACCAACGGAAGCTCCTTTTATGACTTAGAAAAATAATGTTTTATGCGAGGACTTGTAACGAATAGCTGGATTAGCTCCTAAAAAAACTATTCGTTCATTTCATCATAACGCACTGGAACTTGCGGATCATAGAGCGGACATTTGAATTCTTCCAAAGTATCGGAAAGAAGATTCATTGTTTTGCCTTCGGTTCCATAGCAGTCAATTTGGATGCTTTGCGGTGTTGTTTTTACATGAAAAGCACCTTTTCCTTTGGGATTTTTCCAGCTGTTTTCATCAACTTTTTCCCAGCTTGAAAACACACTGTTGATTCTGTTTAAAATAACATCGACAGGAAGCATTTCAAGACCCTCTACTTCTTGTTGTTCTACCAAAGCTTCATAAACCAAATGATGATTGAGATAGATTCCGTCCTGATATTGCCAAAAAAGTAGTTCGTACATAATTTTTAAGTTACAAAGGTTCTGAGATTCTAAGTTACTAAGACTCTTTATAACTGAAAAAAAATTAAAATCTCAGCAACTTAGTTTCTTAGCCTCTTAGCAACTCTTTCATTAATATTCGAAAGTACCGTATTCGCTGGTAATTGTTAATTTCTTAGCATCAGAAGCTTCTACTCTGCCCACAATCTGTGCATCAACATTAAAAGATTTAGAAATGGCTATAATGTCTTGAGCAATTTCTTCAGGAACATAAATTTCCATTCTATGTCCGCAGTTGAATACTTGATACATTTCTTTCCAATCTGTTTTTGACTGCTCCTGAATCAATTGAAACAATGGCGGAACCGGGAATAAATTGTCTTTTATAATATGCAGATTATTTACAAAATGTAAAATCTTTGTCTGCGCTCCTCCACTGCAGTGCACCATTCCGTGAACCTCTTGTGAAGTATATTTATCTAAAATTTTCTTGATGATCGGCGCATACGTTCTTGTTGGAGAAAGTACAAGTTGTCCAGCATCTATAGGTGAATTTTCAACTGCATCAGTTAATTGTACTTTTCCTGAATAAATAAGTTCGCTTGGAACAGCCGAATCATAACTTTCAGGATATTTAGCTGCCAAATACTTTCCGAAAACGTCATGACGGGCAGAAGTCAATCCATTGCTTCCCATTCCTCCATTATAGCTTTTTTCATAAGTCGCCTGGCCAAAAGAAGCCAATCCAACGATAACATCACCTGCTTTTATGTTGGCATTATCAATTACTTTTGAACGTTTCATCCTGGCAGTTACAGTAGAGTCTACAATAATTGTTCTTACTAAATCACCTACATCTGCCGTTTCTCCTCCTGTTGAATGAATGGTTACTCCAAAAGAATCCAATTCTTTTATCAGTTCTTCGGTTCCATTGATAATTGCTGATAAAACTTCGCCTGGAATAACATTTTTGTTTCTTCCAATAGTTGAAGAAAGCAAAATATTATCGGTAGCGCCTACACACAATAAATCGTCAATATTCATGATTAGAGCATCTTGAGCGATACCTTTCCAAACCGAAATATCTCCAGTTTCTTTCCAATACATATAAGCCAAAGAGGATTTTGTACCTGCTCCATCAGCATGCATTATAAGACAGTAATCATTGTCCTGAGTTAAATAATCTGGAACGATTTTGCAAAATGCCTGTGGAAATAAACCTTTGTCAATATTTTTAATGGCGTTATGCACATCTTCTTTGGATGCCGAAACACCGCGCTGTGCATATCTTTTTGAAGTATCTGAACTCATTTTCTAGTTGTGTGTATGTGGGGCAAAGATAATTTTAATGTAACAATTATACAATTAAATTTCAATGACAATATCAATGACAATGGGAATGGCAAAATTCAAATTTTAAATCTGAAATTCTAAATCTGTATTCTCAAATCTGAAATCCGTATTCTTATGCTAATTAGCCATAATTTCAATTTCAACACGGCGGTTTGCTTCGCGTTCTGCTTCGTTTTTTTCAGGTAAAGGATATAAAGGTTTTGTGCTGGCGAAACCAACAAAAGTCATTCTGCTTTTTTCGATTCCGTTAAATTCTAGAAATTTGCAAATTGCTTTGGCTCTTTGAGTGCTGAGATCTCGATAATCTTTTACTACACAGCAAATATGCCCTTGAATTTGTATTTTTAAATCCGGCACATTCTTCATTACTGTCAGCAATTCAAATAGTACTGATCTAGATTGCGGCATTATGGCAAAAGTATCTACAAAAAAATTCATGTTTTCCAACTTGAGTTTTTCACCAACATCAGCCACGCTTACTTTTTTCATAAAAACAGTATCAACTTTGATATTAACCGTTGAACCGTCTGGGTTTTCATAAAAATAAGTATCTGGGAATTTAATCTTTGGTTTCTTCTTCTCTACAATTACCTCTTTTTTATCAGCTATTATTTTTTCTTCATTTACAAAATCTTTTGGCAGAATATAATACAAGGTAACTTTTCTGTTTTCGGCTTTAATGGGAGATAAAGAATGTAATTTTCCAAAATTTCGCGTTTTGAAATCCTCTCTGATTTTTATTTTATTTTTGATGATATTGAATATGTTGTCAATTCGTTTTTTTGCCAGAGTATCATTGTACCCAATAGTACCTTCCTCATCGCAAAAACCATAAACTCCAACGACTTTGACTTCCTTGTTCGAAGACAGCCATTGGTTTAACTTCTCCAATTCTGTTTTTTTTAATGTGAATTTATCGCTGTCAAAAAAAAAGGAAACCTGTTCTTGGGCAATAGCGCAAGAAGCCACAAAACACAATAGCAGTGAGAGAAAAAATTTCATGATTCGGGGAATTTATTTCCTCAAATTTACGATAAAACTCAATTGATTACCGAGTAATTTAAATTAATTAAAAAAACTTGCTTAAAAATGAATTCCAACGGTTGAAACCGTTGGCTAAAGTTAAATTTTGTTTTTTTTGAATAATGACAAAAAAGCAAAATATCTCTCTTTAGCCCCGATTACTTCACTATACTTTTATTTTCACATGAGTTCAGTGAACTTCGTTTGCAGCATATAGCGGGACAATGCTTGCTGAAAACACCTAATCTTTCTGCTTCAAAAAATTAATAATAACATTTAGAAATAGCTGAAAACAAAAAAGGCTTTCCGAAAAAAGCCTTTTAATTTTTAAACAGCAAAAAACTACTTCGTCAAAAGCAATTCTCTGTACTTAGTCAAAGTCCATAATTCATTATCGACCAATAACTCTAACTTGTCACAATGATTTCTAATGATTTCAAAATATGGTTTTACATTATTGCAGTACATTTCGGCCATTGCCTGCGCATCTGTCAAAGTATTGGCTTTCTTTCTTTCCTGAGTCATTTCTTCTACTTTAGAATTAATTCCTTCAATATGTCCTGAAATCTCTTTAATTAAAATGATTTGTTCTTTAGCAATCGACTCAAATTCTGAACCAAAAATATTTTTCAAACCTTTTACATTTTCAATTAACGTATTTTGGTATTTAATAGCAGTTGGAATTACATGATTTTTAGAAATATCTCCTAAAACCCTGCCTTCGATTTGAATTTTTTTGGTGTATTCTTCCAATTCAATTTCATAACGGGCATGCAGTTCAACATGATTCATAATACCCATTTCAGAAAATAAATCCAATGCCTGTTTAGAAGCTCTTGCTTTCAAAGCATCAGGAGTAGTTTTGAAATTGCTCAAACCTCTTTTTGCAGCTTCTTTTTGCCATGCTTCACTGTAACCGTCCCCTTCAAAAAGGATTTTTTTAGATTGTTTGATATATTCTCTCAAAACATTAAAAATAGCATCATCTTTTTTCATGTCTTTAGATTCGATTAGGCTCTCCACTTCGTTTTTAAAATCCTTAAGCTGTTTTGCCACAATGGTATTCAATGTAGTCATTGCATTAGAACAGTTTGCAGACGAACCAACAGCTCTGAATTCAAATTTATTACCTGTAAAAGCAAATGGAGAAGTTCTGTTTCTATCTGTATTATCCAAAAGAACGTCTGGAATTTTACCGACAACATTCAGCTTTAGGTCTGTTTTTTCCTCAGGAGATAATTTCCCTGTCGAAACTCCTTCTAATTCTGCTAAAACTTTTGTCAGCTGTTCACCAATAAATACTGAGATAATTGCCGGCGGTGCTTCATTGGCACCTAGTCTGTGATCATTACTGGCAGTAGCGATTGATGCTCTCAATAAAGCTTCATAATCATTTACCGCTTTGATTGTATTGATAAAGAATGTCAAAAACTGCAGATTAGTCATAGGAGTCTTACTTGGACTCAGCAAATTAACTCCAGTATCTGTTGACAATGACCAGTTATTGTGTTTTCCAGATCCGTTAACTCCTTTAAATGGCTTTTCATGGAATAACACTTTAAAATCATGACGTTCTGCAACTTTATGCATAACATCCATCAACAAACAATTGTGATCTACAGCCAGATTTGCTTCTTCAAAAATAGGTGCAAATTCAAATTGATTAGGAGCAACTTCGTTATGACGCGTTTTTACAGGTATTCCTAATAATATGCATTCCTGTTCCAAATCTCTCATGTAAGTTAAAGCACGAGTTGGTATTGATCCAAAATAATGATCATCTAGCTGCTGGCCTTTGGCAGAAGTATGACCTAATAAAGTTCTTCCTGTCATGATAAGATCTGGGCGGGAATTGGCCAATGATTTGTCAATCAAAAAATATTCCTGTTCCCAGCCAAGCGTAGCTGTTACTTTTTTTACGTTTTTGTCAAAATACTTACATACTTCTGTAGCCGCTTCATCCATAGCCGATAAAGCTCTTAATAATGGAATTTTATTATCTAAAGCTTCGCCTGTATAGGAAATAAAAATAGTTGGAATACACAAAGTAGTACCAAATATAAAAGCGGGTGAAGTTGGATCCCAAGCTGTATATCCTCTTGCCTCGAATGTATTTCGAATCCCGCCATTTGGAAAACTGGATGCATCCGGTTCCTGCTGTACCAATTGAGCACCGCCAAATTTTTCTAATGGATCGCTTCCGTCATACGAAGTTTCAAAAAAAGCGTCATGCTTCTCTGCCGTTGTTCCGGTAAGAGGCTGAAACCAGTGCGTATAATGTGTAACTCCTTTAGCCAAAGCCCATTCTTTCATTCCCATAGCAATATAATCTGCCAGTTTTCTGTCAATCTTTGTCCCATATTGGACAGCACCCTGCACTGCTTTAAAAGCATCCGAAGTCAAAAACTGCTTCATTGCTTTATCATTAAATACATTAGACCCAAAAAGTTCCGATTTTCTTCCAGATTCCTGAAAATCTATTAACTTTCTATTAGAAGCTTCTTTTAAAGCCTGAAAACGAATTGATGACATATTCTTCTATATCTTAAAAATTAATAATATCCATTGAATTAAACATATACAAATATAAATTATTCTGTTCAACAAATAATTAAAGCAGTGTTGAATAAATTGGGACATAAATTTGATTAGATGTAATACAAAAAAAATGTTTCAACTGCTTAAATCCTTTACCAGAGTAATAAAATTCTTAATTAAAATTTAATATCTAAAAAACACATATTACGAATTTAATCATTATACCCCTCTAAAATTATGTTTTTTTAATTATACCCCTCCTAAAATGCAGTAATATCAAAAATTAAAAACACTCAAATAAAAACCACCCCCCAATTTTATGACATGAGCATTTTATTTTATATTTGCTTCAGAAAAAACAAAAAAAAATAAATTATATTATTATGGCTAAAATTAAATTAGAATACCTTTGGTTAGACGGATACGAGCCAACACAAAACTTGAGAAGTAAAACTAAAGTTGAAGAGCATGAAAATTTTCAAGGAACTTTAGCAGAAATCGGAAACTGGTCTTTTGACGGTTCATCTACAAGACAAGCTGAAGGCGGTTCATCTGACTGTTTATTAGTACCTGTTGCTATCTACCCAGATCCAACTCGTATCAACGGTTACTTAGTAATGACTGAAGTTATGAATGCTGATGGTACTCCTCACCCGTCAAATGGTAGAGCAACTATCGAAGATGATGGAGATTTCTGGTTTGGATTCGAACAAGAGTATTTCATCATGGATACTAAAACTTTATTGCCATTAGGTTTCCCAATTGGAGGTTACCCTGCACCACAAGGAATGTACTACTGTTCAGTAGGTGGTAAAAACACACACGGAAGAAAATTAGTTGAAGAGCATGCTGATCTTTGTATCGCTGCAGGAATTAACTTTGAAGGAATAAATCAAGAGGTTGCTTGTGGACAATGGGAATTCCAATTGTTCGCACAAGGAGCTAAAAAAGCAGGTGATGAAATCTGGGTTGCTAGATACTTACTTGACCGTTTGACTGAAAAATATGGTTACTATATCGAGTACCACCCAAAACCACTAGGAGATACTGACTGGAATGGTTCTGGAATGCACGCTAACTTCTCTAACAATGTATTAAGAACATGTGGTTCTCAAGAAATTTACGAGAAAATATGTGAGGCTTTCCGTCCTGTAACTGCTGAGCACATTGCTGTTTATGGAGCTTACAACGACCAGCGTTTAACTGGTAAACACGAAACTGCATCTATCCACGATTTCTCTTATGGAGTATCTGATAGAGGATGTTCAATCCGTATTCCATTAATGACTGTTCAAAAAGGATGGAAAGGATGGTTGGAAGACAGAAGACCAGCATCTAACGGTGATCCATACAAAATTGCTGCAAGAATTATCAAAACTGTTAATTCAGCTTTGTAATCATAAACCAAATTAAACCAAAAGTGCCTTTCTAACCGAAGGCACTTTTTTTTGGTTGAAAAAATTATTTCTAAATCTAAACTACGCTTTTGATTAACTTGCTTTTGAATACCTGCATAGATTTTCTTTGTTGGATTCGACAAAAATTATCAGCTTGAATATTTCAACAAACAACAGCCCATAAAAAAAGGAAATCGTAAGATTTCCTTTTTTTACTATGCCTAAATTTTTTAGAATTGAACCTGCTGTATTTTACTTTCATCCAGTTTCAAAACTTTCATAACTTCTAAATAATTATTCTTATTAACGGATACCGCTAAATTTGAAGGTATGATAACGACTCTAAAAGTTTGGTTATTTATATACTGTGGGGTATTCAACAAATTATAAGTTCCTCTGGCAGTAATTATAAAATCTATTTTACTAAAATCATAATCATAATCCAATTCATTTCCATTATCCAAATAAATTGTTCTTGGAATTAATTGCCAAATTGGCGTAGTTGAATTAACAAGCCCCGTTAATCTGTAAACCAAAACTGTTTCATCTTCATATAAATCTCCTCCAATTTCAAATTGAAAAGTACTTTTTAAATTGTATTCGTTATCAGCAAGCCTACCTAAATTAACATTTTTAATTTCGAAAGCTTGTGCTGACAATCCATCTTGTCCCGGAGGTCCTTCTGGTCCCTCACAGCTTTGAAAACCAAACATTGCGACAACTGCTAAAAGTGTAATTATTTTTTTCATCTTATTTATGTTTTAAAGTTCGATAAAGGTATTTCAAAAATCAAGCCAAAAAAATTATTTATTGAAATTTCATTCAAAAAAACGCAATCGTTTTCGATTTTAAAAAAAGCCAATTAAAATGCATTAATAATAACTCAAAAAAAGTTTAGAAATTATGCATCAATGAATAAAACAAAATTAGAGTCATATTTAATTGACCCATACGCCATTACTTTTAAATACTTTACTAAAAAACAATACCTGATACGGTAATGCATTTTCCCAATATTCCCATGTATGAGCTCCTGGACGCTCTGTGTACTCATGAGAAACCTTGTTGTATACTAACCTTCTATGCAGTTCCCTGTTAGGCTCAATAAGAAAATCATCGACACCGCAATCGATAATTAATGCCAGCTTATTAGCTTTAATTTTGTCAACCATTCCCATTACTGCGTTTTGATCATATAAATTCTGATTGGTACTTTGATCCCCAAAAACTGGCTGCATTAATTTTATAACCTGATCATTGGGTTCCCGTCCTAGCATTGTTCCCATATCTACAGCCCCGCTCATGCTACCTGCAGCACAAAACAATTCGGGATGTCTGGCAGAAAGATACAAAGCACCATGCCCTCCCATTGAAAGTCCCGCTATAACACGCCCTTTTTTATCGCTAACAGTCCGATAGGTTTTATCAATTTTTTGGATTACTTCTGAAGTAATATAGGTTTCAAATTGACTGCCTTTATTTACAGGACTGTCAAGGTAAAAACTGAATGTTTCTCCTTCAGGCATCACAATTATTATATTGTACTGGTCAGCTAAATTTTTAACGGTAGTTTTATCAGGTGTGCTTGATAACCAATCCGAGAAATGTCCGTAAGCCCCATGCAAGAGATAAAGTACAGGATAAACAGCTTTTCCTTTGGCATACGAATTTGGCAAAACTACTGCTGCTTTATAAGTTTTATTCATTGCTGTGCTATGAATCTGCAAAGTATCAACTGTTGATGCGAAAGACAAAATGGTATTACCAAATAAAAACGCAACACATATTATAAGTAACTTTTTCATATTATTATTTTATACTGGTGAATTGTAAATATACAATTTCCAAAATAAAAACAGAATACTAGAAACAAGACAAAACTTTCGCATTTAAAAAAAGTTAAACACGAATTATACTAATTTACACGAATGAAAATCTAATCTAATTACACAAACTCTAAAACAGATAAAATTTCATGTAATTCAATTATAAAAAACTCATAAAAGCTTATGCCAATTTACTTCCTTAATTCACTATCGCTCGGTGAGTAATTTGTGGTGAAAAATTTTAAAACCGATTGCCTTAGAATAAGATTACTCAATAAAAGACTTTAATTCCTGTCTGTATTGAGAAGCGCTTTTCCCCGTAAAAGCTTTAAAGGATTTATTAAAGTGGCTAAAATTATTAAAACCGCTTTCATAACTGATTTCTGTAATACTCTTGGTGTTTTCAGATAGGAGTTTTGATGCATGAACCAAACGATAGTCATTTACAAAATTGGTAAATGTTTTATTTGTTATTTTTTTGAAATACCTGCAAAAAGATGGAGTTGTCATACTAACCATATTCGAAATGGTATCCAATTGAATAGGCTCTTGAAAATGATCTTTTACATAATTAAAAACCACATTGATTCTGTCATTGTCCTGAACCTGCATTTCCAATGCAAACCCCTCAGCATTCAAAATAGTATATTCATCACTTAGTCCTAGATCATTCAAAATCCGAATCATTCTTAATAATCGATCAAAATAAGACCGATTTCCCATCTCATCAATAATAGGCGCAATCCTTTTTATGGTTTCTTTTCCAAATGCAATTCCTGATTTTGCTCTATTAAAAAGCTGTTGAATATTTTTTAGTTCTGGAACTTTCAAAAAATCGCTTCCTAGAAAATCCGCAGGCAATTGGATAACAATTTCATTTTTATTACCCGTTTGTTCGTTTGTAAATCCACAATGAGGCAAATTACTACCTATTAATACCAAATCACCATCTGAATAATACGAAATATGACTTCCTATCTGTCTCTTTCCGGAACCTCCGTTTACAAAAACAAGTTCCATTTCGGGATGATAGTGCCAGAGATCCGCTTTACAATTCTCATTCTCAACATATTTTGCAAAAGTAAATGAACTGCCAAAAGTTGGTGTAATTAATTCAAGTGTCGGGCTTATTTTTTTCATAATGAGCTTTATTAAAAAACTACTCAAATTTACCAAAAAACTATCTTATATTGTCTATTTTTAACCTATAACGTTTTCGTATAGTTAAAATAGCATATAAATAAGAAAATCCTGTTGTGTTATGCAATCGATTATCCTTCTACATTTGTAATAGAAATTTAAACAAATAATTTTAAAAAATAGAATATATGAAAACGATCTTAAAATTTAGTTTAGCAGTACTAGTTGCAATGACAACAATGAGTACTTATGCAATCAACGGTGATATTTTACTTAACGTAAAAAATGTAAGCGGAAAAGAAATCAGCTTTGCTATCAATCAGCTTCAAAGAGCTAATGTAACTATTACAGACAGATTCCATAACATTATCTACTCTGAAACAGTTACTGGAAAAGGCGGTATTTTCAAAACATACAGCTTAGAAGAATTTCCAGAAGGAACTTACTTTTTAGAAGTAGAAACTAATTCTAAAAAAGTAACTCATGAAATTGTTGTTACAAAAGTAGCATCTACTTTATCAAGAAAGTCAATTCAAGACCAAAATATAGCTGCTAACTAAGCAGATCCTCTTTTAGGTCTTACTAATTCACAAAAAAAACAGCTCCTCAATGGAGCTGTTTTTTTTTTGAATTTTGTTTTGCAAAAGAATTTACATATTTCTTCTATACTGTCCTCCCACTTCAAACAAAGCTTCAGTAATCTGTCCTAAAGAACAAACCTTTGTCGCTTCCATCAAGTTCTCAAATAAATTATCTCCTTTGATTGCAGCTTCCTGAAGTGTACTTAAATGTTCTTTTACCAAATCAGCATGACATTGATGCAGATTATCCAACATTGTAATCTGGTATTGTTTTTCTTCTTCAGTTGCACGAATTACTTCAGCAGGAATAACTGTTGGAGAACCTTTGGAACTCAAGAATGTATTTACGCCCACAATCGGGAATTCACCACTGTGTTTCAAGGTTTCATAATACAGACTTTCCTCTTGAATCTTTGAACGCTGGTACATAGTTTCCATAGCACCAAGTACTCCGCCACGTTCTGTAATTCTGTCAAATTCCTGTAAAACGGCATCTTCAACTAAGTCTGTCAATTCTTCGATAATAAATGAACCCTGAATAGGGTTTTCATTTTTGGCAAGACCTAATTCTTTATTAATAATCAGCTGAATCGCCATTGCTCTACGTACCGATTCTTCAGTTGGCGTTGTGATCGCTTCATCATAAGCATTTGTATGCAATGAGTTACAATTGTCATAAATCGCATATAAAGCCTGCAGCGTTGTACGAATATCATTGAAATCAATTTCCTGTGCGTGTAATGAACGACCTGAAGTTTGAATATGATATTTCAGCATCTGGGCTCTTTCATTAGCACCGTATTTATTTTTCATGGCTTTCGCCCAAATTTTTCTGGCAACACGGCCTATTACAGCATATTCCGGATCGACACCATTTGAGAAAAAGAACGATAAATTAGGTCCAAAATCGTTGATGTCCATTCCACGGCTCAAATAATATTCTACATAAGTAAAACCGTTTGAAAGCGTGAAAGCCAACTGCGTGATTGGATTAGCTCCAGCCTCGGCAATATGATAACCCGAAATAGAAACCGAATAAAAGTTTCTAACATTCTGGGCAATGAAATATTCCTGAACATCACCCATCAAACGCAATGCAAATTCTGTAGAGAAAATACAAGTATTCTGGGCTTGATCTTCTTTAAGAATATCGGCTTGAACTGTACCTCTTACTTTTTTGAGCGTTTTAGCTTTTATTTTATCATATACATCCAAAGGCAAAACCTGATCTCCAGTCACCCCCAAAAGAAACAATCCTAATCCATTATTTCCTTCAGGCAGATCGCCTTGATAGTGCGGGCGCTCTACTCCTTTTTCTTTATATATTTTGTTGATTTTAGCAAGAATCTCATCTTCAAGATTATTTTCTTGAATATAATGTTCACACTGCTGATCGATAGCTGCATTCATAAAAAAACCAAGAAGCATCGGCGCCGGTCCATTAATGGTCATACTTACAGATGTCATTGCATGAACTAAATCGAATCCTGAATACAGTTTTTTGGCATCATCCAGACAACAGATTGAAACTCCTGCATTTCCAATTTTCCCATAAATATCTGGTCGAATGTGTGGATCATTTCCGTATAAAGTCACACTGTCAAAAGCAGTAGAAAGTCTCTTGGCCGGCAATCCCGAACTTACATAATGAAAACGCTTGTTCGTTCTTTCAGGCCCGCCTTCGCCAGCAAACATTCGGGACGGATCTTCTCCATCGCGCTTAAACGGATACAAACCGGAAGCAAAAGGAAATTCCCCTGGAACATTCTCCTGAAGACACCAACGCAAAATATCTCCCCAAGCTTTATACTTAGGCATCGATATTTTTGGAATTTGAGAATGCGACAGCGACTCTGTATGCGTTGCCATTTTTATTTCTTTGTCACGAACTTTAAAAGTATATTCTGGATTTTTATACAGTCTTACTTTTTCATCCCAATTCAAAATCATTTCCCAATTGTAGGGATCCAAATCCATTTTTACTTTATCAAATTGATTTAGCAAAAGATTTAAAAAGATTTTATTATCCGCTGCGCCTGGTTTTTCAGATTCTAAAGCACTTGGTAATACAGAATCTTCATCAATTCCAGCTTTATTAATAACGGGAACTTTTCCGCAAACACTTTCCAGCGTTTTAAAAATTCCGTATAATTTTTGAGCCACTTGTTCCTGACTTAAAGCTGTGGTATCGTATTTTCTATTATTTTCGGCGATTTCAGATAAGTAACGCGTTCTGTGAGGCGGAATCACATAGATTTTCTCGCTCATTTCTCGGGTAATTTCAAAAGTCGATTTCAAATCAGAATCGGTTTTCTCCACTATTTTGTCCATGATGGATTTATACAGCGTATTCATCCCTGGATCATTGAATTGAGAAGCAATAGTTCCATAAACCGGCATCTGGTCTGGATTTACATCCCATAGATTATGGTTGCGCTGGTATTGTTTTTTCACATCACGAATAGCATCTAAAGCACCGCGTTTATCGAATTTATTCAAAGCTACCAAATCGGCAAAATCGAGCATGTCTATTTTTTCCAATTGGGTTGCAGCACCAAATTCTGGTGTCATTACATATAAAGAAACATCGGAATGATCCATAATCTCAGTATCAGATTGTCCGATACCCGAAGTTTCCAGAATTATAATATCATATTTTGCTGCTTTCAAAACTTCTATAGCTTCGGCTACGTATTTTGACAAAGCCAAATTAGATTGGCGTGTAGCCAATGAACGCATATAAACTCTAGGATTATTTATCGCATTCATGCGGATTCTGTCTCCTAATAATGCTCCTCCTGTTTTTCGTTTCGAAGGATCTACAGAAATTAATCCGATGGTTTTTTCTGGAAAATCGATTAAAAAGCGACGTACCAATTCGTCCACCAATGATGATTTTCCTGCACCTCCAGTTCCTGTGATTCCAAGAACCGGAATCTTTGATGTTTTATTTGTTTTGTGAATAGCATCAAAGAAAGGTTTTGCTATTTCTGGGAAATTCTCGGCTGCCGAAATTAAACGGGCAATAGCTGTTGGCGTTTTGCTTTCAATTAAATCCAGTTCAGTTGTTAGCTTATCGCCGATAGGAAAATCAGAACGCTCAACTAAATCATTGATCATTCCCTGTAATCCCATAGCTCGGCCATCGTCTGGAGCATAAATTCTAGTGATGCCGTAATCTTGCAATTCGGCTATTTCAGATGGAAGGATTACGCCTCCGCCACCGCCGAAAATCTTGATATGACCAGCTCCTTTTTCCTGAAGCAAATCGTACATGTATTTAAAATATTCATTGTGCCCTCCTTGATAAGAAGTCATTGCAATAGCATTAGCATCTTCCTGAATGGCGGTATTTACTACTTCTTCGACACTTCTATCATGTCCTAAATGAATAACCTCAACACCTGTGGACTGAATAATCCTTCTCATTATATTAATTGCTGCATCGTGACCATCGAAAAGCGATGCGGCAGTAACAATTCTTACTTTATTAACAGGGATATAGGGTTTTTGCTGTTCCATTTTATGAATATGATAATTTATGGGTGCAATTTACGTTTTTATTTTAAAAATAATTTGATGTTTATCCAAGTTATTCATAAATAAGAAAGAATTTTGTTATTTAGCTACTTATGTATGGCTTTGTTTTGAAGTAGTCTATTTTTACCAATAATAAAATTTACATATAAACTAGACTAAATTAATTACGATGAAAAAAATTTTAATACTGTTACTGGCAATTTCTTTTTCAAGTTGTGCGGAAATGCAGCAAGTCTTAAATCAGTTGCCACAAACACAAGGCATGGGAGTAGATATTGCGGGCGGCTTAAAAGAAGCGCTGAATAACGGAATTTCGAAACAAGTAACAAAACTCACAGCGACGGATGGATTTTATAAAAATACCGCTGTAAAAATTTTATTGCCCGAAGAATTACGAAAAGTAGATGCAGGATTAAGAAAAGTGGGATTGAGTTCTTTGGCTGATGAAGGATTAAAAGTATTGAACCGTGCCGCCGAAGATGCCGTTAAAGAAGCCACACCAATATTTGTGGATGCGGTTAGAAACATGAGTTTCATGGATGCCAAATCGATTTTACTTGGTAACGAAAGCGCAGCTACAACTTATTTGAAAAACAGTACCTCTACCGCTTTGTACGCAAAATTTAATCCGGTAATTAAAAATTCATTTGCAAAAGTAGGTGCAGATAAAGTTTGGACAAACATTATAACTAAATATAACAGTATTCCATTGGTAAATAAAGTAAATCCTGATCTCACTGATTATGTTACCAATCAAGCATTGAATGGCGTTTTTAAAATGATTGCTGTCGAAGAAAAAAATATAAGAACTAATTTGAGTTCCAGAACATCTGTTTTATTGCAAAAAGTTTTTGCTATGCAGGATAATAAATAATAATAAAAATGCAAAAAATTACCATACTTATACATTGCGAAGACAAAAAAGCAATTATTGCTTCAGTTACTAATTATATTGCTTCGATTGATGGAAATATAACTTACCTCGACCAGCATGTTGATGCCGATGAAAATGTGTTTTTCATGCGGTTGGAATGTGAATTTAGAAAACACGATTGGAATATTGAATCTATCAAAAGCCACTTTCAGGACAATCTTGCTACTCCTTTCAATATGACTTGGGCAATGTATCCTCAAGATGAAAAACCAAAAATGGCACTGTTTATATCAAAATACGATCACTGCATGTATGACATTTTAGGACGTTACTGCGCTGGCGAACTGCCTCTTGAAATTCCTCTAATCATTAGCAATCACGAAGATTTAAAGCCAGTTGCCGAACGTTTTAGCATTCCGTTTTATCATGTTCCTTTTACAAAAGACTGCAAAGAAGAAGGCGAAAAAGCACAGATTGAATTATTGAAAAAGTTTGGTATTGATTTTATAGTCTTAGCGCGTTATATGCAGATTATCACTCCAAATTTGATCTCTCTTTACAAAAACAGAATTATCAATATACACCACTCGTTCCTCCCTGCATTTCCTGGAGCGAAACCGTATCATTCGGCTTTTAAGCGCGGGGTAAAAATTATTGGTGCCACAAGCCATTATGTTACCGAAGAATTAGACGAAGGACCGATTATCGAGCAGGATATTACTAGAGTTTCGCACAGCCATTCTATTGAAGATTTTATCACAAAAGGGCGTGATCTAGAACGTATGGTACTTGCGAGAGCCATAAAATTACATTCTGAAAGAAAAACAATAGTGTACAATAATAAAACGGTTGTATTTTCTTAATTCTTAATTTAAAGCATCCTGATTACAATTTTCGATTGGAAAACGAGTTGTAATCTTTACTTTTTAATATTTCAAAAAACAGCTAAAAGCTATAGAACAAAATGAAAAAAATCCTACTCCTACTTCTTATTTTACCTGCAATCAGTAATGCACAATTCAAAGACATTCTAAAAAAAGCGACAGATAAAGTAAATGCTGTTACAAATTCGAACGGTAGCTTAGACATTGCTGCTGGTTTAAAAGAAGCTCTTAACAAAGGCGTTACCGAACAAGTTTCTAAACTTACTGCTACAGATGGTTTTTACAAAAACGAAGCCGTAAAAATTCTAATGCCGGAGGAATTAGCCAAGCTAGACAAAACTCTGCGAAAAATGGGTATGTCAAAATTGGCAGACGAAGGAATTCTAGCTTTAAACAGAGCTGCAGAAGATGCCGTAAAAGAAGCTACGCCAATATTTGTATCCGCTATCAAAAATATGACCATAACCGATGCTAAAGGTATTTTGCTTGGAAATGAAAATGCTGCTACGGTTTATCTGCAGTCGGCTACGACAACTTCATTATATGCTAAATTTAACCCTGTTGTTCAGCAATCGATTGGAAAAGTGGGTGCTGATGTAATTTGGACTAAAATAATAAAACAGTATAACAATATACCATTTGTAACTAAAGTAAATCCTGATCTTACCGATTATGTTACTAATAAAGCTCTCGACGGTGTTTTTAAAATGATTACTGTTGAAGAAAAAAATATTAGAACTGACATCAATGCCAGAACATCAAATGTTTTAAAGAAAGTATTTGCGCTGCAGGATAAAAAATAGATTATCAAATTTCAATTTCAATGGCAATTTCAATGGCAATAAAAAAATTATTTAAATGTCTATTTTACACTAAATTAAAAAATACTGATTATCAATTATTTACTTTTTAAAAAAATCAGAATTTTAATATGTTAAAATTAAATTTGAAAACTTAACTTTTTGACATTAACTAATAACAATTCCTTAACAGCAATAAATAAACATTATACTGATCTTTGCAATGTAATAAACTGGTTATTTATTATTTTGGTTTTGGTTAGTTATAAAATTGCCTGCATCTATATGGTGCAGGCATTTTTTATTTGGTATAACTGATATCTATTTAGCTGTATGTATGAAAGACAAAACTGCAGTATTGAAAGCATTTGGCTGTTCAACATTAACAACATGCCCGCAATTTTCGATTACAAATAACTGTGATGATTTATAATGGCTTTCCACCACTTTGCGCACTGAAGGCAGGAACATATAATCTTCTTCTCCCATTACATAAAGCGTAGGGATATTCAATTCTACCTGACGGAACCACTTTAGTACAGGATTTATCTCTGCAGTGAGTTTAAACCATTTGATAAATTCTTTTTGGTACAATTTCTTGGCTTCGTTTATAAAAAGAGACCGCGACTGCTTATGACTTTTTTTAGGCATTATCACAAAAGCAAAAAACTTATATAAAACTAAATAAGGCAATACATACTTAAAAGTATTTCCTAAACGCATTAATATCTGGGAACGAAAATTCATTTTCAAGATCGCTCCGCCAAGAATCATGCTCTGCACTCGATTTGGATACATTTCGGCCAGCTGACGAATCAGGATTGTTCCTAATGATATTCCGACAAAATGTGATTTTTCTATTTTCAGATGATCCAAAACCTCAAGTATATCATGGGCTAAAGCCGAAAAAGTATATTTTTGCTTGAAAGCGGTTTTCAAAGTTGTTTTGGATTCACCATGACCTCTCAAATCCAATAGCAAAATATTATAGCTTCTTTTGAAATCCCTAATCTGTTTGAACCAAATGGACGAACTTCCTCCAGCGCCATGCACAAATGTGACCCACTGATCGCTGTTCTCGTTCTTATATATTGTATAATTAATCACTTAGCTTTTTTTTGTTGGACAAATATAGTTCTTTTTTAGACTTTTGGATTACTCAATCAAAACAGTAAAGGTTTAAATTGTTTAAAATTTTAGAAACCTAAGACTCACACCTTCATTAAACCGTTAAACAATTAAACGTTTAAACTTTAAACCTTTCAAATACTTTTATGCAAATATTTAAAATATTCAAAAGCCTTAATCAATCGGCTTCCATGCCAGGAAAACATTTCGCCGTCAACCAAAATGACTTTAGCATTAACGGAATCTTTTATAATTTCAAATCCATCCTCGGCTTTAAACGGAAACGGTTCTGAAGAGAGTAGAACCAAATCCAAAGTTCCGTCAGAATCCATTTTATCGAGTTCAATTTCTGGGTATCGTTCCTTAGAAGCATAGCGATTCTGAAAGTGATTCAGCTTTAATAATTCATCAATAAAAGTTCCTGAACCTGCAACCATATAAGGATTTTTCCAAATAAAATATGCAGCTTTCCTAATTGGAATATCTTTGACAAAATTTTTAAAACCGCTCAGGGCAAAAGCCAATTTATCATTCCATTTTCGGGCTTCGGTTCTTTTATCAAAAAGCTGACCAAAGTCAGTAATCATCTGAAAATTATCTTCAAGAGTAAAAATATCGGTTACCCATACTGAATAAAACTTTCGCAGTTCCTCCACTATTTCCTTAGTATTCTCCTCTTTATTGCAAATGATAATATCAGGATTAAGTGAACGGATTTTATCGTAATTCACTTTCTTAGTTCCACCAACAATTTTCTTGGTTGATTTCAGATGATAGGGATGCACACAAAATTTAGTGATTCCAACGATACTTTCTTCTAAACCCAAATCATACAGCAATTCGGTCTGCGAAGGCACAAGAGAAACGATCCGCTTGGGAGAAGAATCAAAAGTGTGAGCAGTTCCGAGTTGATCTGTAATTTGTTTCATTTATCTAACGGATTTAACCGCAAAGTTGGCAAAGGTTTACGCAAAGCTCGCAAAAGTTTTCAAACACAAATTAATCTGTGTCAATTTGTGTAATCTGTGTCTAATATTTTAAATTATTTTGTACTTAAAATCTCCTGCATCTCCTGTTGCATTTTCAAAGCTTCAATTCTTGCAGCATCAGCAAAATCGGTTCCGTTTGAAGCATAAAGAATAGCACGGGAAGAATTAATCAATAATCCCACATTGTCATTCATTCCGTATTTACATACTTCAGCAAGACTTCCTCCTTGAGCACCTACTCCTGGCACGAGCAGGAAACTGTCCGGAACAATTTTACGGACTTCGGTAAAATACTCGGCTTTGGTAGCGCCAATCACATACATCAGGTTTTCAGAATTCTTCCAAGTTTTAGAGGTTTCCAATACCTGCTTATACAATTCTTTACCTTCAACTTCTAAAGTCTGAAAATCAAAAGCACCTTCATTAGATGTTAAAGCCAGCATTATGGTGTGTTTATTTTCGAAAGCAAGAAAAGGCTCAACCGAATCTTTTCCCATATAAGGAGCTACAGTTACGCTGTCAAAATTTAAATCTTCAAAAAAAGCTTTGGCATACATTGAAGATGTATTTCCAATATCACCTCTTTTGGCATCGGCAATTGTAAAAATTTCAGGATGCTTCTCATTGATATAATTGATTGTCTTTTGCAGTGAAATCCAACCTTTGATTCCGTAAGCTTCAAAGAATGCAGTATTGGGTTTATATGCTACTGCCAAATCATGTGTAGCGTCAATTATAGCTTTATTGAACTCGAAAATCGGATCTTCAGATTCTAATAAGTGCTGTGGAATTTTATTTAAATCTACATCTAAACCTACGCATAGAAATGATTTTTTGATTTTGATTTGTTCGCAAAGCTGTTGTGTTGTCATGTCAAATTTTGTTGTGGTGGCAAATTTACAAAGTTGAATCTAAAAAACTTGAAATTTTACAACATTAGTAAGCAATTGTGTAAGAAGCTAAAAGTAAAACTGGCATAAATTTGTAATCAACATCAGGGGGATGATTCTATAAAGTAATAAAAAAAGATTATTAATTTTAAAATAAAACATTATGAACACTACAGAAATCAAAGGAAACTGGAATGAAATAAAAGGAAAACTAAAGCAACAGTATGCTGATCTAACTGATGACGATTTATTGTACGAAGAAGGAAAAGAAGACGAATTGTATGGTAAAATCCAAAAAAGAATTGGTAAATCAAAGGATGAAATTACAAAATGGATTGCCGATTTGTAATTAATCCGTCCAGTTGACAAAATTGAACTGTCTATATTTTTTTACTAATTTCTAATTTTTTAGGGGTTATTAATTTTCTATAGGCAGTTCTTTATGCTAAAAAAAAAACACACTAATCATATGAGTGAAACTACTAAAAAAAATCATACTGCATTGGATTTATTGGCCTTCGTTTTACTGGTATTTATGGCTTATATATTACAGGATTTTTTAATTCCCTTATTTTTCGCCATCATTCTCAGCGTTTTAATTTATCCGATTGTACAATTCTTTGAATCCAGATTATACTTTAACCGTGTACTTTCCATCACCATTGCCATAACATTTTTTGTTATTATGGCTTTTGCTGTTTTTACCCTAATAGGTTTTCAGTTTCAGGAAATAGCTGGCAAAAGTGATAAATATTATGATCAGATAGAAAAAAAAATAAATCCTCTGCTAGCGCAGACCGAGAAATCAACCGGAATTGACCGAGAAGATGTTTTAGATGATGAACAGCTGGAAATTAAAGAAATAGCAAAACAGAATTCAAGCGGAATTATGAATTTCATTGCTACTTCGGGAAGCATTTTGGGCGATTTTATTCTAACGCCTTTATATATGTTCCTATTTTTATTATACCGGAATTTTTTGGTTAGTTTTATATACAAAGCCACTGCAAAATCGTGCAGCAGAACAAAAATCAGGAACATTCTAAGTGATTTTTATAAAGTACAGCAAAACTATCTCTTGGGTTTATTGATTGTTATGAGTATTGTAGGAGTTCTTAACAGTCTTGGTTTGATCCTTTTAGGAATTGAACATCCTTTTTTCTTTGGATTTTTAGCATCTTTACTACTGCTCATCCCTTATATTGGTATCGTAATCGGTTCTATTTTGCCAGCACTAATTGCTTTGGCAACAAAAGATTCCTATTGGTATTCCATTGGAGTAATTGGGATATTTGGTTTTATACAATTTTTAGAAGGAAATTTTATAACTCCAAAAATCACAGGTTCAAAGGTTTCATTGAACGTTTTTGCTTCCATTTTGTCACTTATTTTATTCTCTATGTTATGGGGAATTCCAGGAATGATTTTAGCGCTGCCTCTTACGGCTTCACTAAAAGTAATTTTTGACAACTCCGAAAAATTAAAGCCGATAGGTTTTTTACTAGGTGATGCCCAAGAAAAATATTTTAACAACAAAGCAAAAAACAGACTAAAAATCTGGAAAAAAATCAGAGTCAAAAACCTCAAAAACTGACCTCTTTTATGACCTTTTGTAATTTTAAAACACAAATTGCGTTTTGAATAAAAAAAGTATTCAATAGACAAACACAAATTAGCAATAATTTTACCTACTTTAGTAACAAATAATTTAGAATATGAGAATATTTATTAAATTTGATTTCAACAATACCTGTAAAAAAATTCTTGAAGAAAAATTGAATGAATGCCAAATAAAACATAGAATTTTAGGTTTTGGCGAAGTTGAATTTCTGGAAAAAGTATCAGACGAGAAAATGGATTTATTCAGTAAATCGCTGGACAGATATGGCATTGAGATAGTTGAAAATCAAAAAACAATTTTAATACAAAAAATCAAAGACGCAATAGTTGATATGGTTTTTAATGAAGATACCAGCGTGAATGTAAAAAGTTCAGTGTATTTATCCGAAAAACTGAATCATTCTTATGGTTATTTGTCGAATATCTTCTCCGAAGTGACCTATACTTCTATTGAAAATTTTATCATTATTCAGAAAATTGAATACACAAAACAGTTAATTATTAACAGTCAGCTGTCATTAACAGAAATAGCTTTTAAATTAAATTATTCCAGTGTTGCGCATTTAAGTTCGCAGTTTAAAAACACAACTGGTATAACTCCTTCAGCCTTTCAGAGAATCATTAATAAACGAAGGGAAATTGCCTCAAAAAACAAAAATTAAAAAAACATGCAGCACGATTCTATACTTATTACACTAGCCGACGACGATGAAGACGACAGATTATTTTTTATCGATGCTTTCGAAGAATTAAAAATCAATACAATTGTCAATACACTAAACAACGGAAGAGAATTATTGAATTTTTTAAATCATCCTGAAACCGTTTTGCCAAATATCATATTTTTGGATTTAAATATGCCTATTTTAAACGGAATTGAATGTTTGAAAGAAATAAAATTAAATGACAGATTTAAAGAAATTGTTGTAGCCATATACTCTACTTCATCATCTGATCAGGATATTGAAGATACATTCGTTTTGGGTGCAAATATTTATATTAAAAAACCGAGCAGTTTTGACAGTTTAAAAAAAATACTGGCAGAAATTGTTACTATTAATTGGCAATATCATACTAGTGGCTTAAATAAAGATAACTTTTTGCTTAAATTATAATCCAATTATAATTTTATGAAGTATTACAAACATCAATCATCGATTTATCATAAAATTATTTTTACAGTCAGTTTGTTTATATTGTTTTTTATAAGTGTAATCACTATAAAACATATAAACAACATTTCCAATTCTACTAAACTGCTCATGCATACGTATGAAGTAAATTTAGAATTAGAGCATTTATTTTCCAGTATAAAAGATTCCGAAAATAACATAAGAGGCTACATCATCTCAAAAGATCATATCTATCTCGTACTTTACCGAAATGATATTAAGAACATCAACAATTCATTTTCGATTCTTAAAAAACTGACCAAAAACAACACCGAACAGCAAGACAATTTAGAATCGCTATATAAAATAATTAACAAAAGATATGCGTATATAGCCAATTCCAACCTGAACAAAAATGTCGATTTCTCAAAAAACTATGATTTCAAGAAAAACTTTAGCGAAAGCAGTAAGCTTTTAGTAGATATTCGAATCAAATTGAACGATATGGTTCATAATGAAAAATCGAATTTAAGCCTGCAGAATTCCATATACGACAGGCAAATCTATTTTACTCCGATTATAACATTAGGCATATTATTTATAACGCTGTTACTGCTGATCTTTACCTATTATCAATCTACAAAAGATATAGACAAACTTCAGTCAGCAAATCTTAAATTGAACAAATCCCAGTTTTTAAGCTATCAGGCAGAAATTCTTTCTGAATTTGGTACTTGGGAATGGAATTTAAATAATAATAAAATAATTTATTCTGATAATTTATATCGGCTGCTAGGCCATGAACCTCAGTCTTTTGAAACTATCCAGCAGAATATCCTGAAATTTATACATCCTGAAGATATTCAAATTGTAAAAGATTTGTTTGACAGAATTGTCAGAGAAAAAGATTTACCGCACGTAACCTATAGAATTATCAAACCTGACGGTGAAACCCGCATTTTTAGATCCGTCGGAAAATTATTTGAAGATAATCTTGGCAATAAAACAGTTTTGGGCGTAACTGGAGATGTTACTGATGAGCATAATAAAAATGAATTATTAATAAGCAATTATGAAGATTTAATTAAGGTAAATAATCAGCTAAAAATATTTGAAGAATCAAGCAAACAGGCTGAAATTATTGGAAAATATGGCAGCTGGATTCTAAATTTGAACACATCAGAGATTGCCTATTCAGACAATAGATACAGATTATTAGGGTTTAAACCGCAAGAATTCAAAGCAACTCTTGAAAATTTATTTATATATGTCCATCCAGAAGACAAAAAGGATGTTGACAAAGCATTTAAAAAGGCTTTGAACACAAAGGAACTGCCATCCATAAACTACCGAATTATTACTAAAGACGGCAAAATCAGACATTTTAGAACCACAGCAAAGACTTTTACTGATTTGAGAGGTACGCAAAGCATGATGGGAACTACTCAAGATGTGACCGAAGATTTCAATAAGAGCCTGCAGTTAAAACAGCGTAACAAAGAATTAGAAAAACACATCAAAGAACTGGATGAATTCAATCAGGTAGCCAGTCACGATCTCCAAGAACCTCTGCGAAAAATTCAAACATTTATTTCACGGATTAACGATAAAGAAAAAGAGAACCTGACCGATACTGGGAAAGAATATTTATCAAGAATAGATGTAGCCTGCAAAAGGATGCGTGTATTAATTGATGATCTGCTCCAGTATTCTAAGGCCAATAGATCCGAAAAAAACCTGGTAAAAACGGATCTGAACGTAACATTAACAGACAGCTTAGCCGAATTATCCCAAAGCATTGAAGACAAGAGCGCAATAATAAATCATACAGAACTGCCAATTATTAATGGCATTCCTTTTCAGATGCAGCAGCTTTTCTGCAATCTGCTGAGTAACTCATTAAAATATTCAAAGCCTGATAGAGTTCCGATAATTAACATTGACTGCACTGAAGTTATTGCAAAAACGGAAGAAGTCTTAAACGATAAAAGCTCAAAAAAATATTATAGAATAAACTTTGCAGACAACGGAATTGGTTTTGAACAAGAATATTCAAAGAAAATATTCCAGCTTTTCAGCCGACTTCACGGTAAGACTGAATATCATGGAACTGGTGTAGGACTGGCCATTTGTGAAAAAATTATGGAAAACCATAAAGGATGTATTTTTGCCTCCAGCAAACCTAATGAAGGAGCTACATTTACTGTTTACTTTCCCGTTCCATAAACCACTTTTTTATATGGAAATGATATAAGTCTTACTATTAATTATATAATTTTTTGCAGCTCCTTAATCAAGAACTTTGTAGCAAAACAAAGAGCAATGAAAAAGCTGCTTAATATACCACAAATCTTTTACTGTCTATCCTTTTTTATTGCAATAATCTCCATACTTTCCTGCACCAATCAGGAAAAAGAGAATATCGATTCTATTTATAAAATGGATTATATCAAAGAAGATCCTTCAATAAATTTTAGTACAATCGACTGCCTAAATGAATCGAATCAAAAAGCTATTGAACTTTCCGGTATTTCGTTAAGATTATACACAGACTTAAACATCCTAAAAAAGCTTTTAAAAATAAAGAGAGACAACAAAAAAATAAATTCTGATTTTAATAAACTGACCAAAGAGAATTTAATAATCATTCCAAAACTTTTTTATCACCTCGATATAAATGATGATTCTCTAGTTAATAAAAAACCTGAACTCTATGTTCTGAAAAAATTAGAAATCGAAATCAAAAATCAAATCACATCATTAGACAGTATCGAAAAATACAACCAAAACAATGATTTTAAAACATTTGCAAGAAATTCAAAGAAAATACTAAAAAAAAATAATGATGTGCTACAAACACTTTTAAGCAAATAAAAATGACGCATTATAAACATCACATAATTTCATTGCTAAAAGTTATAAAAAATGCAGTAAACAGTTTTTTAGAACATAAAGTTTTAAAAATGAGTGCCGCATTGTCTTACACAACCATGTTCTCGATGGGACCGTTACTCTTGGTAATTTTATTTCTGTCTGATTTATTTTGGGGAAGAGAAGCAACCGAAGGAACAATCTACAACCAGATTAAAAACTTTGTCGGACCGTCAAGCGCATCCCAGATTCAGACAATAATCGAAAATTTAAGCATCTCCGATAAAGGAAATTTAGCGGGATTAATTGGAATCATAACTTTGTTAATCGGCGCAACATCCGTCTTTGCCGAAATTCAAGATTCTATCAATACCATTTGGGGAATCAAACCAAAAAAACAGTCAGGATATTGGCTTTACATCAAGGCGCGCTTACTTTCCTTTGGCGTAATAGGGAGCTTTGGATTTATATTATTAGTTTCCTTAGGAATTTCGACAATAATGGATACTTTGAGCGATCGGTTTTTATCCCAATTTTCAGACTCCTTATTCTATCTTGCTTATATCATCAACTCATTAATGACATTTGCTGTTATTTCACTTTTATTTGGAGCCATTTTTACCATTTTGCCCGATGCCGAAATAGAATGGAGACAAGTAAGGTTAGCCTCTTTTACAACTGCAGTATTATTCATGGCAGGCAAATTCCTGATTTCATTTTACATAGCCAGTTCTGATATTCAGAATGTATACGGAACAGCTGGCTCCTTTGTTGTGCTTATGATTTGGGTATACTATTCATCGGTTATTCTTTATTTTGGAGCGGAGTTTGCAAAAAGTTACGCCATACAATTTTCAAGCGCAATACTTCCTTCAGAGTTTGCAGAATTAGTCAACACCGTAGAAGTAGTTGCCGATGAGCAGACCATCCAAAAAGCAGATAAAGAACTTAAAGAAATCAAACTGCAAAACCCGAAAAACTAAACACTTATTCCTTTTTTCAAATATCATATTTATTAATTAGGAGCAGAAAAATCAGGCACTTTTGGAAATATCGTCCAGTTTTCCGCTGCAACCTTATAAGCTGGACCCCACCTCATAAGGCTTTCCGCTTCAACCGGGGCTAAGAGCTGGTATTGGATGTTTTTTTAGCCATTATTCAAATAGAAATAATCGAACTGACACCATAAAATCCCTTTAAACAGCTAAAGTTTTTCATTTGATTTCTGAGCTGTTTTTTACCTGAATGGGAATTATATAAAACAACAAAAATATAATATAACATAAGAATATCTCTTATAATGCAACTTTGTAATATATAAATTATAAAACAAAACGTATGAAAACCCGAATTAAATTTTTAGCAGTTATTGCTTTTATTGGATTATCATTAACCGATGTTCAGGCTCAGACAAATTCAAATGAGCCGCAATTTGGAATAAAAGGAGGAGTAAATTTTTCTAATATTTATGACACCGAAGTCGATGACAATAATGTATTGACAAGCTTTAATGCAGGAGTTTACGGCGCATTCCCAGTAAGCGAAAATATTTCCATTCAGCCGGAGATTTTATACAGCCGAAAAGGAGGGGAATTAACCTATGACAATGCATTTGCCACAGGAGAAACACAATTTAAATTGAATTACATAGAAGTTCCTGTCCTGCTAAAAGTAAATATAACTGAAAATCTGAGTGTTCATGCAGGTCCATATTTTGCTTACTTAATAGATGCCCAGGTAACTAATGATGCAAATGGAGATGCAATGGATTTTGAAGACACTTATGACAATGACGATTTTAACAAATTTGATGTTGGTATTTCTGGCGGTATTGGACTCGGATTTGATTCACTGGGAATTGGTGTCCGTTATAATTACGGGCTTTCAACAATAGGAAAAGAAAGAAATTTTGCCGGTACAACTTATACCATACCAGATGGAAAAAACAGCAATTTAAGCTTGTATCTATCTTATAAGTTAAATTAAGCAACTCTTTTACTAAGATTTATAAGAACAGTTTAGAGATAGAATACACACAAATAATTATTGAGCATACTAATATATTTAACCTTAAAATTTAAAAAAATGAAGAATTTAAAATTAACATTCGCACTAGTAGGAATCGCAATAGCTTTTGCATCATGTAAAGATGAGAAACAGGAAAATGCACAAAAATCTTTAGAACGCTACAGCGAATATGTAGATTCCATAAGCAATATTGAACAAGAAAAAGCCGCTGAAAACTGGGCAACAATTGAAAGCGATTATTCCAGACTAAAAGCAGATGCCGAAAATTCATTGGCGACCGCTACTGATAAAACAAAACTGCAGGACAGTTTAAACACTGCATCACTAAGATATGAAGAATTCAAAAACAATATTTTAGCTGAAAAAGAAGCAGCAGATGAAAGCAGCTCAAAAACAATAGTTTACAAAACTTTATTTGGACCAGATTATGTTAGCGATGACATGAAATTCAACTGGGTTAATAAAAACAACATTTTGAGTGTTTATGATAATTTCGTCACTACTGTTCAAAAAAACAAAGACTCTTATTCCCGTGAAGACTGGGATGAAATCAAAATTGTTTATGAAGCATTAGATTCACGTAAAAACACTGTTGAGAAAGAAGGATTAACTGGCGAAGACAATAGAAAAATCGCAGGTTTAAAACTTAAGTTTGCTCCAATGTATACCGTTAACAGAATGGGAGCAAAATCAGATGAAAATGCTGAAGCAAAAAAATAATCTCTCGTAAAGAACAGATTATTCTATAAAAAAAATGAGGTCTTTGCAGACCTCATTTTTTAGTTTATAAAAGCGAAATTATAATTTTCCCTCGTAGATAGTCCCCACGTGAATTACTTCGGTTCTTCTATTCTGAGCTCTTCCCGCAGCAGTTTTATTGCTGGCAACTGGTTTAGAAGCTCCAAATCCTTTATACGTTAAATTTTCAGGGTTAACACCTTTAGCAACCAATGCATCCATAACCGCTTTTGCTCTCGCTTCAGAAAGTGTCTGGTTTGCCTTAGCATTACCTACACTGTCTGTATGCCCTTCAATAGAGAATTTGGCATTTGGATAGTTTTTGATAATTTCTTTAATCGCATCCAGTCTTCCATCTGTTTCACCTTTATCAGCACTTTGCAAAACTGCTTTTCCAGTTACAAAGAATACAGCTCTTGCTTGAACTTTAAGTTCTTTTAATACTTCTTTAGTTACTTCGGGACACCCTTTATTACTTGCTGGTCCAGCAACTGTAGGACAAGCATCTTCTTTATCAAGAACACCATCTTTGTCTGCATCCAGCTCAGGACATCCATTATTAACTACCTCTCCTTTTTCGTTAGGACATTTATCATCTTTATCCAGAACAAAATCGCCGTCAGTATCTGGCCAAGGACATCCATTATTCTCAACCGGACCGGCAGCATTTGGACACGCATCAATATTATCAAGAATAGTATCTTTATCAGCATCACCCCAAGGGCATCCTTTATTTTCAACCGGACCGGCAACAGTAGGACATGCATCATCAATATCTGCTACAGTATCTGCATCAGTATCTGGCCAAGGACATCCTTTGTTTTCGATTGGACCTGCTTCTGAAGGACATTTATCATCTTTATCCAGAATATCATCACCGTCTGTATCTTTAAATTTCTTTTGGTAAACTGGAATCTTGAAACCAAAATAAACATCAGCCGCTTTTGATTGTTTTGAAAGTAAATTAGTAACCAAAGAGCTGGAACCAACAAAAAGCGGTCCAAAACGCACTCCAGTTCCTACCTGCATGCCACTGTACTCCATATAATTTATTGGCAGTGAAAAAGTAAACCATCTGGTTTCATATCGAGGAGTCAACACCCAAGTATTTGCAGTGCTTGATGTATTTATCTTAGATTTATTCATCAAACTAAGATTTCCATTTAAGTTCAAATAGAATTTCTTGTACATATTCCAATCAATATCCACATGAGCTACAGACGGCAGACTAATATTTTCATCACTATATGTCGTAGTTGGATCATTATAAAGTTCTAAAAATTCTTTAATATCCTCTGCAGAGTCAATATCAGCTTCGGTAATTGTTTTATCTAAATCATAAACATCTCTTTTTACATTTTTATACTTAATGGAACCTAAATCGGTTACAGAAAGACCAAAACGCAATTTATATTTATTCAAATCTCTAAAATTATTATCAACAGCTGTAGCCTTTTTTACATCATAAGACTCATAATCCGGTCTCCATTCGTATATCAAACCAAAATCCGCTCCATAACCCTTTGAATCTGAATCAAATTTATAATCCTCATCTCCAGTAATAAAATCCTGACTTGTTCCTAAGACAAGCTCTCCCTCAGTGGTAAGTGTACTAGTTAAAGGATTATTTGTTTTATTAAAGTTGGCATTTACATTACTTCCTTTTGCATACGAATTAACTCCTCCAACTAAATATTTGGCCGTAAGACCTCCTTTTAAGAAATGCTGTTTGCTTTGCAATAAAACTGCAGCATAAGACAATCCAACTTCACCCCAGGTATGACCTACCAAATTTGGATTTCCCACAGCAATATCAAAACCAGGAGCATCATCAATACCGTCTTTCACCTTGTCATATAATTCTCCATTTATGTCAACTAAATTTGCAACAGCTCTTGCTCTCGTATAAAGTGCAACAGAATGTTTCGGAGCTATATTAAACATGAATGAAGGCCCCATAACGTCTGAAAAAACAATTCCTCCATTATTTTTAGTCGGAGTCCTGGTCCCGTCTCTTTCAATGTCATAAGAATCTTTCTGCAAATCAAATAAACTGATTCCGTAAAAATCATTGGTCAAAGTACCGCTGGTAGAAAACAGATTAATATCTGTTTTAAAACGGGAATCAGCAATCGAAGCCGGATTAAAAAGAACTCCCTGAACTCCGGCATAATTATCCGGAATATATCCCATATAGGATTGAGCATTTGCTTTTACAATTGAAAACAAAACAATTAAAAATACTAATGGTTTTTTCATTTAATAGATTTTAGTTATTATTAATACAATTTTTATTATATTTTTTAATCGAACACAAAAAAAACACTTAATCAGCTTTTAAGCAGCCAACTAAGTGTTATTATTTAATTAAATTTTCTTAAAAAACTTCACTAGCTTCTTTAAGTTTTTCCATGTTGTTAACCAATTGAAGTTCGGCTACAATTTTCTGAATATCGCCATTCATGATATTTCCTAAATCATAAAGCGTCAAACCAACTCTGTGATCCGTTACGCGACCCTGAGCATAGTTGTACGTACGAATCTTAGCCGAACGGTCACCAGAACTTACCTGCGATGTACGTTTAGTAGCATCCTCAGCTTCTTTCTTTGCTAATTCCTGTTCGTATAAACGAGAACGCAAAACCGTCAAAGCTTTGTCTTTATTCTTGTGCTGTGATTTCTGATCCTGACATTGTGCTACTAATCCTGTTGGAATGTGTGTCAAACGAACCGCTGATTTCGTAGTATTTACCGATTGTCCTCCAGGTCCTGACGAACAGAAGAAATCCACACGAACATCATTCATATCAATCTGAACGTCAAATTCCTCCGCTTCTGGAAGCACCATCACTGTCGCCGCCGATGTATGCACACGTCCCTGGGTTTCTGTTTGAGGAACACGCTGTACACGGTGAACACCCGCTTCAAACTTCAAAGTTCCGTAAACATCTTCTCCGGTAACTTCAAAAATCACCTCTTTGAAACCACCAGATGTTCCTTCGTTCATATCCACAACCGAAGTTCTCCAGCCTTGGTTCTCACAATATTTGGTGTACATTCTGAACAAATCTCCTGCAAAAATACTCGCTTCATCCCCACCCGTTCCGGCACGAATCTCCACCATCACATTTTTCGCATCTTCAGGATCTTTTGGAATCAGCATGAATTTGATTTCGTCCTCAAGTTCCGGCAATCTTTCCTTTGCTTCGTCCAGCTGCATTTTGGCCATTTCGGTCATATCTGCATCACTGCCGTCAGCAATAATTTCGTTTGCTTCGTCTATATTTGCCATCAAAAGCACATATTCATCACGCTTTTCAGCCAATGCTTTCAAGTTTTTGTACTCTTGATTCAATTGCACATAACGTTTCTGATCAGAAATAACATCCGGCTGGATAATTAAATCCGAAATCTCATCGAAACGCTGTTTTACTATTTGAAGTCTATCTAACATTTTCTTATTCCTTTTTATTGGACTGCAAAATTACAAAATTTTTGTTGAAAATTCTACCTTTAACTTTTTGAGTTTTTTAGCCTGTGTTTCTTAAGAAGCTACAGTGGAATTATGCTGTTTTTTAGGAGCTGATTCCTGCTATACGCTATATCTTTTCCTTGCTAAAGAAGTAAGGAAAAGGATGCCGCTTCTATCAGGGCTAGGGCATTTGTTTTCAGAAGAGGGTTTTACGGTTTACCGTAAGGATTTGGTTTTTAAAGGAGTTATCTTTGGTAATTAATTTTGTTAAGATGTCCGTTGTTAATTTATATATTTGAAAATCACAAGGGCTAATATATTTAGCTAAAAAACAACAAATTACAAAATTCAAACCAACAATATTAGATTTATGAAAGTATGTGCAATTGAAATAAAATCGAATAAAATAATCTTCTTTGTTTTAGAAAAGGATTCCAATAGTGAACTAATAGAAAGTACAGGTAAAATAAAATCTATAATCCTTGATGATGACCATAATCATACTCAAGTAATTGATTTTATTGATACAGTTCACTCTCATTTTAATTCTTTAGAAATTGATAAAATTGTAATTCTATCAAGAAGTTCAAAAGGTCAATTTTCATCATCAGGTATTTCTTTTAAGCTAGAAGGCCTAATTCAAGCATATAAAAATAAAACTGTTGAATTTGTTTCCCCTAAGACTTTAATCGCATTTTATAAAAAAAACACATTAACTATTAATCCACAATTTGGTTATCAAATGGATGCTTTAAGATTAGCATTCTACACCCTAAATTCTTAAAAAAATGGGAGATGAAAATGTAGATGAAATAATCAAAGATTTTATATCATTACAAAATGACATTGTAATTGATAGATATTCTGATAGTGGGGCTAATGGTGAGCTATATTTTGGAAAAAGAGAATTACTTGCTGACAGGGTTGCATTAAAATTTTATTATTACAACAAAGACTTTTCTACCCATAATGAGCCATTAATTCTTAAAAGCATAGAACATTTAAATATTCTGAAAATATATGATGCTAAAATTATTCATAAACAATATGCATATTTTTTAACCCCAGAAATTAGCGGTGGAGATTTAAAAAATTTTTATGACAAATCTATTGTTACTCTCTTTGATGCAATTAACATTACACAAGGAATACTAAATGGTCTAAATGAATTACATAGAGGTCCTAATAATTTACTTCATAGAGATTTGAAACCAAAAAACATACTTATTAATAAAGAAACTAAAATACCATACATCGCAGATTTCGGTTCAGTTAAATTTATTTCAAATACAGAAAATTCTGTTGTAGCATCAAAATCTACTCAAATTTACAGACCATATGAATCTATTATTAAAAATGCTTACAATCGGCAATCAGATATTTATCAAGTCGGTATTATTTTTTTTCAACTTTTAGGTGGTAAATTCCCAGAGGCCCCATTTGATTGGTTAGATGAAAAACAAAAAGCAAAATTTTTAAAAATTACGGGGTCTGAATTTGAAAAATGGCAATTTTTAGATACTGCAATTGATAACTTAATAATTAAAAACAAGTTACTTGACTTTGATTCTCTGCCTATTTATATAAACAACAAAATAAAGGCAGTTATAAAAATCGCAACAAATAAAGATTTAAACAAAAGGTATTTAACCTGTTCGGAATTTATTAAAGGATTATTCGATTTAAAAAAACAGAATAAAGATTGGTGGACAGATAATGAGGACATTTATGCAATAAAAGAAAATAAAAAATTTTACAGAATAAGTAAAGATAAAAAAGGATATAATTTACAAGTAAGTAAAAATCAAATAAATTGGACAAGAGATAATAAACATATTGGGACTTTAGAATCAATAATAAGTCGAGTACAAAAAGATTAGTCAACTTTATTAATTACTTTAACAGATTTGACCAATTGGCTAAATTTGAAAATGGTTTTGTACTGGCAACATATTGGTAATTCAGGATAATAGATTTAACTTAGTCCCAAACTACTTGTATAATCAGAAATCCAACACTTATACTTGATAATGAAATATTCAGCAGATAATATAAATTTTGACCTAATATCTCCGACAGAATTCGAAAGGCTTTGCTTTGAGCTTTTATTAAAACTCGGTTATTCCGAGGTAACATGGAGGCAAGGTGGTGCTGACAATGGCCGAGACATAGAGGCTACATTAAACTTTTTAACACCTCTTACTAGAAAAAAAACAAAATGGTTTATTGAATGTAAGCACTACACAACAGGAGGTGTCCCTCCTGAACACCTAAATTCAAAAATTGCTTGGGCTGATGCTGAAAGACCTGACTTTCTCATTTTTATAATGTCATCATATCCGACGACCCAAGGACGAGAATGGTTAGAAAAATTAAAACATCAAAAACCATACACTATTATTGTAATAGATGGACAGGATCTTAAAAATAGACTATTGAGTTTTACAGACTTAATCGAACGCTTTTTTTCGGTGGACAGGTACGAAAAATTATTTCTTGAAATAAAAAATCATAGTCTTCATTATAAAATTCAACCAAGTTATGACGCATTATCTGAAATTATTTCAAATATTGACACTGAACGACTAACTATACACGACATAGGGTTTTTATTAATAAGTCTCTATAAAAATTATTTACTAATAGAAATTCGAAACGATTATTTTGGAGATGTTAATCCAAATTTAGCTGATCCCTTATTTGAAAAATTAGTTTCCCTTTCATCAAATGATACTCTTCCTTTATTAGCAGATCTAAATTGGGACTTTAGTTTCTTAGACAGTAATGGATGCATTGAAGAAGCAACTGATGAAATTAATTCTGAAACAAACTTTCAGTTTTGCACCCTCCATCTAAATACAAATAAGACTGACGAACATTGGGCATTAGGATACTATTTATTTATTAAAACAGAAAATCACGGGGTGTTTGAAGTTTTCTCAATCGACAATTCTGAATTTAGAACTTGTACAAGATTTTTCGGCGAATACAAGCCTTCCATACTTTCAAAATTATCTATAGACTTTGGGACTGATATTGAGAAAATATTAACTGAGAGAAACTCAACTTTTAAAAAATAAAAAAAAAAACGAAATACTTATATGGTCAGTGCGAGTTTACCTCTGCTTTCCTTTGAATAAATTTAAAGTTTTTTATCTAATTCAAAGTAAAGGCGAAATCTCCCGACTTCACCACACACGCTGAACAAACAATACAATTCCACAATTAAAGTCCTTGTTGAACGAAGCAATCTCATTTAGTATATTCATTCCAAGGATTTGTTGAACGGGCTGTTGATCGTGAGATTAGCGAACGCTCCGTTCGCTTCGCTCGGGTGCTTCGCTCCTCGCAATCACCACAAACTCGATAGCACCGTTTTCTACCTGGAACGATTTGGCAAATCCGAAGATAGTGCTTAATTTAGCATCAAACATACTAAATTACAGAACGTTAACTATTACTGCATAGCGACAGCTGTAAAAATCAAACAGAAGAAAAATGAAACGAATTCAGTCAATTGATATAGTAAAAGGTATAGTGATGATCATAATGGCATTAGACCATACAAGGGATTTAATACACATAGATTCTATCACGCAAAACCCAACTGACTTATTGACTACTACACCTCTATTGTTTTTCACAAGATGGATAACGCATTTATGCGCTCCAATTTTTGTTTTTTTGGCAGGCACATCGGCTTATATGTCATTTAAAAATAAGAATAACATATCCGAAACAAAACAGCATTTACTCAAAAGAGGTTTATTCTTAATCCTGCTTGAATTTACTATTGTCAATTTTGGGATATTCTTTGATATTGGCTTTCACACACTATTATTTGCAGTAATAGCCAGTACAGGTTTTGGATTTATTATTTTGAGTTTACTGCTAAAATTATCATCAAAACAATTAAGTATTATAGGTTTGCTCATCATATTTTGCCATAACCTTACATCCCTTATTCCGTTTGGGGAAACATCAATTCTAAAATTTATTTTAACGCCTTTTTTCAGTCCAGCTGCCATACCTCTTTTTGCAGGAAATACATTTGTAATGGGCTATCCCCCAATTCCTTGGTTAGGCATTATTTTGCTTGGGTTTGCCTGTGGACAATACTTTGAAAAGACGAAAGAAAAAAGAGAAAAACTATTTACACAATTTGGAATTACTGCATTGGTATTATTTATAGTGATCCGTTTTATAAATATTTATGGTGATTCACTGCCTTGGACGTCGCAAAAAGATGCAGTTTTTACTTTTTTGTCTTTTATGAACGTTAGTAAATATCCTCCGTCTCTTGTGTTTTGTTTAGTTACACTCGGTATTATGTTTTTATTACTTGCCTTTTCAGAACGATTGAGCGATAGATTTAAAGACATACTGGCTGTTTATGGCAAAGTGCCATTATTCTATTTCATAGTCCATTTTTATTTGATTCATATAACCTTACTGGCTGTTTTATGGCTCCAAGGTTTTCATTTTTCTCAATTTGAATTTGCATCAGGAACCTTTGGCAGACCTAAGGAAATAGAAAGCGGATTACCGCTTTGGGGAATTTATTTAATTTGGATAGCCGTTGTTATAGCTCTTTATAAACCCTGCCACTGGTATGGACAGTATAAGTCAACACATAAAAATTGGTGGCTAAAATATATTTAACGATACAAGGAGAGACTGAACTTTATTTTGTGTAAATCCAAAAAACATTTTAATCTTTTATTTTACACCTGCCAGCAGCTATAAACCGTGATAGTACGGATTTTCGTTTTCATAAAAATCTTCACGCTTTTCCGTAAGTATTGAAAACAAATAGCTTTAGAAAAAGCTTTTTAATCTTAACAATATACTAACTACTTTAAGTTCAATTATTTAAAGTAAAATAAATGAATTAAAAACATTTAATATCATAATAATCAGTATATTGTACTTGTAAAAAAAGCCTGTCAATGTCAAATACAATGTGATTTTAGAGTTTTATAATTTATGTAGTCCGCTATCAACACACATAAATTCAAGCTTTTTTAAATAAAAGTATTTTTCTTTCAATACCATTTAATTATATAAAATTTATAATACAAAATATAAAATTATAAAATGTTTTTTCATTAAATTTATCTTGAGGTAGTTTTAACTTCAAGATACTGAAGTTTACTATTTTGGCTCGAATCTTTTGATCAGGAAATTATATTCAATGGATTGAATATTTTATCATTTCACCATAGAATATCTGAAATAAAAATTTAATTTAAAATGATTTATTATGAAATTCTTAAATTTAATCTTTTTTAGCCTAATTACGATTCCATGTTTTTCTCAAAATGACACTTTAAATCTTAAAAATCAAAATGACAGCCTTAAGATAAAAAAAGAGAATCGATTCAAAGTAGCGGGTTCCGTAATTGCAGACAGCTTTCTTAGTGTCCCTGGCGATTTTTCAGCTATGGGACATAATGTGTCAAGTGACTGGAAAAGAACAGCTCTTTATACCGCAGGAATAATTGGTTTAATAGCCATAGATAAACAAACAACGGGCTTTTTGCACGATCACATAGAACCGAATATTGTTTACAGTTTGCCTGATATTGACCCTGAAAATACAATCCCTCATGTAACTGGAGATGACCCCTATATTATTTACCCAATAATTGGACTATATGCTGGATCATTAATTATTAACAACAAAAAAGGACAAGTTGTTGCTGTTAATGCTATGAAATCTTTAGCATATTCTTATGTTATAACTCAAATAGTTCTAAAAACTATAGCCTCAAGAAATAGGCCTCAAAGAAAAATAAATGATGATAATCCTGTAGTAGAGCCCTGGACAAAAAATCCATGGGATTTTGGAAACTACGAAAAGATTAATTTTACAGCTGGACCTAATGGCAGTACTTCATTTCCTTCTTTTCATGCTACAGCTTATTTTGCTGTAGCTAAAGTATTCCAAATGGAATACAACAACTATTGGATACCTTACACATTTGTGACTGCAGTATTTCTTTCAAATATAAAAGGTCATGAACATTGGGTTTCAGACTTATTGGTAGGTGGGTTAATAGGTACAATAATCGGACGATCTATAGTGATTAGCAGTCGTAAGCAAATAGCAAAAAGAGAATCTAGTGCTTTTAATTACAGCCCTAAAAAAATTACAATGCACAAACAATTAATCCCACAAATTTCAAGTTCTATGATTGGACTGCATTTCATTGGAACTTTTTAGCCCCTAAATTCGGCGATATATTCAACAATGACATATTCTTAAACTAAACCACTCTGTACTGAAATCGCAAGGCGGTATAGTTATTAATGTTTTAAAAAGCTACCTTACGGCATTAATTATATCGATTACAAGTAAGTTTTACACTTTCAGCAATGCATATTTTAGTTTTAATCTAACATAAAAAATAAAACTATTAATTATTTCAAATTATGAAAAACAACACATTATTGCTCGTTTTCTTTTTAGCGCTGTTTACAAGTGCTTGCTCAACCTCAAAAACAACAGATAATCTCTCAAATACAAAATGGGAATTGGAGTATATTTCTGGAACACGAATTGCTTTTGAGGGTTTGTATCCAAACAAAAAACCACAAATTGCATTCAATACCGCTACAAATGAAGTTAACGGCAATAACGGCTGCAACGGATATATGGCAAAATACACCTCTGACGGGAAATCAATCTCATTTGGAGAACCGGGACCAGCAACAATGATGTTCTGTGAAGGCGGCGGCGAACAGGCTTTTTTGCAAATGATGAAAAAAATCAACAATTACTCTATCGATAAAGAAGGAAAACTCAATCTGAATATTGATGAAGTGCCAATGATGCGGTTTAAAAAAGCAAATTAGTACTAAAAGATGAAAAAAATACTAGTCGCAGCATTCGCAGCATTATCTATGCTAAACTGCAAAAATAAAGAGCAAAAAACAGAAACAACAAACACTGATCCGCAGGAAGTTATTGCAGAAAAAACAACTGTCCTAAATTTAGGCTGTTATGTTTTTGACGACGGTAAAAATATTGTGTCCTTGGAAATTACCGAAAACGGAGAAGAAATCAAAGGAAATCTTACCTATGCTTTGTCTGAAAAAGACAAAAATTCAGGAAAAATTACAGGAAAATTAAAAGAGGGAATCTTGATAGCAGATTATACTTTTCTTTCAGAAGGAAAAGAATCGATTAGACAAGTTGCTTTTAAAGCCGAAGGAAATAAGCTTATTGAAGGATATGGCGAACTAAATGATGAAGGAACAGCTTTTAAAGACATTAGCAATATTCAATTTACATCAACAATGCCACTGACAAAAACGGAGTGCAGTAAATAAAAATAAGTTTCTTTGTTTAAAAACGGAAAACATATCACAGCTCTTGGAAGTCTCACGACTTCGCCACGCACGCAAAACAAACAATACAATTCCACAATCAAAATCTTTGAGGAACGAAGCACCCGAGCGAAGCGAACGGAGCTTTAGCTAATCTCACTAACAAAGGCAAAACCCAACAAATCATTGGAACAGATATAGCAAATGTGATTAACTACGCTCTGTTCTCCTCATTCGGGCGCTTCGTTGCTTAGCAATGACTCATCTCCCCCCAGCCGACCTCAGCTATCCTTTGAATAAATTTAAAGCTTTTATCTAATCCTAAATAAAGGTGAGGCCACTTGATTTCGCCAGACACTAGAATTTCACAATTCAATTCCACAATTAAAGTTCCTCACCCCAAAGAAACGAACAGAACTTTAGCAAGCCGTCTTATCAAAGTTAATCCAACAAATCATTGAGCAAATTTTCAAATTGATGCAACTTTATTGATAATTATATTAAAATAAATAGTAATTAACTTTCAAAAAATAATAAAAAATGCATTTAATCGATTATTTATGTATTTTTGTTAATATTCAATACTACTCCAAAAAAGTTTATTTAAACAAAAATTAGTAATCATCTGATTATCAAATGCTTTTTTAAAAAACATTTATTTTACCTTAATTATATCAAAAAGTAAAAAACAAAAAGCAATGAATTGATTAAAAACTCAAAAAAACATGCTGTAGGAATTTAAAAATATTGATGCGGTAAAACACTATATAAAATAGGATTTTTTCTGCATTAATTATAACTCTAAGTTATATTCTACAATTTAAATCACACGAAAACAAAACTATACTCTGTAATATTGCTGGAGGAAGCAGTCTCATAAAATGCATATTATAAAATGCTTTAAGATGCTTTTATATCTTTTTGCATTGTTTTTAGTGTAGTTTCTTTTTACATTTTTTACAATATAAAATTCTATTTAAATAAAATTATTGATTTATATGTTTCTCACATTGGTACATAACAAAGTTCTATTTCACTATGGAACAAAAAAATGGCAGTATTCTTTTAACGAAATTAGTTGTCTGGGTTTAATCAGAAAAAAAAAGACTTATTATCTTGAAGATGGCTCTTTTATTGCTGTTACAGTTTTAGCATATTACTGCGTGTTTTTTTCGGATATAATAGATCTATACTATTTAGCCCCTACTATACTATGTTATACTGTGATCATAACAATACGTTTTAACAGTGCTGAATTCAAATACTATGTATTAGTTCAAGATATTTACGGCAAGCAAACCAAAATTAAAATTAAAGCAGTTGATAAACAGAAAATAAGAAAACAAATAGATGTATACTTGAATCAAAAGTTTGAACAATCATTACAAAAAAATATTTAAAAAATTAAAATTAGTAAAATGCAGTTTATAAAAATCTCAAACTACGATTTGGCTTTAATAGGTGTAGCTATAATATATGGCTTTATCATTACTATCAGAAAAAGTGAATAACATTTTTTTATTTCTTAACTCAAAAAGAGTCCAATATTATAAATCAAAAACCTATGATAACGATACAAATACCAGGCACTCTGCCTCTTTAATTCTGCAAGATTCCCCAAATTAATTATGACGACTTTATCTATAAAAAACAATATTAAAAGCCTAAGAGAGTTGAAAAATTATACTCAAGAGTACATGGCAGAGCAGCTGGGAATTACACAAGCAGGCTATAGTAAAATAGAAAAAGGAAAAACAGATTTGGGTTACAAGAAATTAGAAGAGATTGCCCGTATTTTAGGAGTTAGTGTCGAAGCCATCATTACCTTTGATACCCAGAAATATTTTAATAGTTTCAATAATATAAATGGAGATTATAATGGCAGTATCCTTATCAATTCAGATGTCTGCCCAATGATAACAAAACTATATGAAGATAAAATAGAACTTTTAGAAAAACTCCTTATAAAAACAGATTCAGAATTAGAACGGTATAGAAAAAAATATGGCCCCTTATAGTCTTTCAATAAAGTCTCCCAACTTCGCCACGCTCACAAAGCAAACAATACAAATCCACAATCAAAGTCATTACAAACGAATTATAATGCGTTTCGTCCTTCCAAAATTCAGATAATCTTGTTATCAACTGCAAAAGAAAGAGCCTCAGCGAAATTTTTCACTTCAAAAATTTCGAAAATTTTTCTTCGGTAATATTTTATCGTATCAGGTGAAACAAACATTTTTTCGGCAATCTGATTTATTGTTAATCCTTGTGCATACAATCGGAGTACTTCCAATTGTTTGTCTTTGAGTTTGGTTTTTTCTTTTGCAATCCAAACTTCTTTTGCCAAATCCAATTCCCAAAAAACGGCTGAACCTTCTTTATTTATAGTAACATTTCCGGCTTTTTGGTTATGTGAAATCGACACGATGCACAAGGATTTCCAAACCGCTCCTTTTTCGTTAAGAAAAAGCGGTGTCAGTTTATGATTGATGAGAATGGGCTTATTGTATTTCCCTTTTAAATGAAAATCATACGAAATGCTGTATAATTTTCGCTCCTGATTGTTTGGCAGTTTATCATAAAAATCAAACCCGGCATTGTTGATTAGATTTAATAGCGCCAAGTCATCCTCAGGGACATTTTTAAAATAGAATTCATAACTCATAGCAAGCACTTCTTCGGGAGAATAGCCACATAAAAATAAAGGATTAATCGAAACATATTCGAATTTCATCTCTTCATAATCAATCACATAAACACTCTGATAAGTCATTTTTGCAAAAGATTTAACTACTTCCAGATAATTACTAAGCTGAAGCTTATCTGCATCCGATGTCGCTTTTATCTTGTTTCTGCTTACTAATGAGTGTTTTTCATTTTCCATCTTATAAAAGTAGTAAAAACTACACAAAAGTGTAAAGCGAATTTAAAAACGATTCGTTTCTTTTGTAAAGACCTTTAACTTTTTTATTATGAAGAAAAAATCATTGTCTGAGTCAAGTTTAGAAGAACTGCTTAAGAATAAAAAAGTATTAAAAAGAAATATAGTCAGCTTTGGAGTTCTATGGTTAATTGTCTTGGCAATCATGATAATTATATCAAAATACAATTTACTCGCTGTGTTTTTCCCTCTTGCGATCGCCACAATTATTCCAAATTACAGCTCCATGGATGAATTAAATTCTGAAATTAAGAGACGTAATTCTCACGTGAGCTAACTAAAATCATACAACTATGAGTGAAAAATTTTGTCCCAACTGCGGACAATCAGAAAAGCCAAAAAGAATTGATTTTCATTATGTCAAACACGAAATAGAACACGTTTTACATTTTGAAAAAGGGATTTTATTTACAATCAAAGAATTATTGATAAGACCCGGACAGAGCATCAGAGAGTTTATTTCTGATGACAGGAACCGTCTAGTGAAACCCATTATTTTTATTATTGTAAGCTCCTTAATTTATACACTGCTAAACCATTTTTTTCATATTGAGGAAGGATATGTCAAATATGATGGATTAGAAAAAACTGCACTAGTAAAAATTTTTGGGTGGTTTCAGGCAAATTATGGATATATGAATATTGTGACAGGAATGTTTATTGCGGTCTGGCTAAAAGTATTTTTTAAAAAATATGATTATAACTTTTTTGAACTGCTGATTATGTTATGCTTTGTACTGGGAATTACAATGTTGATTTTTGCTTTTTTTGCAATTATTGAAGGTATTACACATATTAAATTATTTAAAATTGCTGGAATTCTTGGTTTCATTTATCTAGTTTGGGCAATAGGCAGTTTCTTTGACAAAAAGAAAATAGCTAATTATTTCAAAGCATTAGCTAGCTATTTATTAGGAATGCTAACATTCTTGATTTTGACAATTGCAGTAGGAATAACAATTGATATACTAACAAAGCACTAAAAATATGGAAAACAAAAAAATATCATCATTTGCTTTTGGAGTGATAGCAATCATTTTAGGGTGGACATTGGTAAAGCATTTCGACTTCAAAAATCTAAGATTTGAGAAAACGTGGTTGGATGTTTTATACTTAGTGATTTTTGTGTTCTCCATCTATGCTTTAATAAAAAACCGCAAAAAAGAGAACTGAAAAATAACGAAACCAACTAAACATTGGAACGAACGGACGTACTTAGTGAGATTACTTCGTTCCTCGTAATGACTAACTCATCTGCTATTCATAACTCCCTAAAATTTCATTTCAATACCAATTTCTAAATTCCTAATTTGCGCCTTCAAATCAGTAAGAAAAAATGAAGGTCTGTATTGCCGAAAAACCAAGTGTAGCACGCGAAATTGCATCCGTTTTGGGAGCCAATACCAAACACGATGGGTATTTCGAAGGTAATGGCTATCAGGTTACTTATACCTTTGGGCATTTATGCACCTTAAAAGAACCCAACGATTACAAACCCAATTGGAAAAGCTGGGACTTGAATAACCTGCCGATGCTTCCCGAAAAATTTGAGACCAAAGTAGTGCAGAATTCGGGAATTCAAAAGCAATTCAGAATCGTAAAAGGTCTATTTGATAAAGCAGAATTGGTTATTAACTGTGGGGATGCCGGGCAGGAAGGAGAACTCATTCAGCGCTGGGTAATGAATGAAGCCAATTATAAAGGCGAAGTACAGCGTCTTTGGATTTCATCACTAACCACCGAAGCCATCAAAGAGGGTTTTGAAAACTTAAAACCATCCGCCAACTACGATAATTTATACTACGCTGGATTTTCCAGAGCCATCGGCGATTGGTTACTCGGTATGAACGCCACCCGTTTGTATACTGTAAAACATGGCGGGTACAAACAAGTATTGTCAATTGGACGGGTACAAACCCCGACCTTGGCAATGGTCGTTGACCGATTCAAGGAAATTGAGAATTTCAAACCTCAGCCTTATTGGGAACTGCAGACCTTGTACAGAGAAACGCTTTTCAGTTACGAAGATGGTCGCTTCTTGAAAAAGGAAGACGGTGAAATTCTGGCCAACAAAGTTAAGGAAAGTGAATTCGAAATTGTTTCTGTCGAAAAAAAGAATGGTAATGAGTTTGCTCCAAAACTGTTTGACTTAACAGGCCTGCAGGTATATTGCAATCAAAAATTTGGTTTTTCGGCAGATGAAACGCTCAAAATTGTACAGACTTTATACGAACAAAAAGTAGTTACGTATCCGAGAGTCGATACCACGTTTTTACCAAATGACATTTATCCGAAAGTTCCAGGCATTCTGCAAAACTTAACCAATTATTCCGAGTTGACACAGCCTCTTTTAGGTAAAAAAATTAAAAAATCGCCTAAAGTTTTCAACGACAAAAAAGTAACTGATCACCACGCCATTATACCAACCGGAGTACAATCCAATTTGCAGTATAATCAGCAGCAGGTTTATGATATAATTGTAAAACGTTTTATCGCAGTATTTTATGATGATTGTTTAGTTGCCAATACAACAGTAATCGGAAAAGCAGCCGAAGTACTATTCAAAACCACTGGAAAAGAAATCCTGAAAAAGGGATTTCGCGTCGTTTTTGAAGACCCAAACGCCAAAGAAAAAGAAGCCGATATATTGCCGAGTTTTGTCGTAGGTGAAAAAGGACCGCACATACCTTCGTTTTTGGAAAAAGAAACCAAACCGCCAAATCAGTTTACAGAGGCAACTTTATTGCGTGCCATGGAAACCGCAGGCAAGCAAGTCGATGATGAAGATTTACGAGAATTGATGAAAGAAAACGGTATTGGCCGTCCGTCAACACGGGCTAATATTATTGAAACGCTTTTCAAACGCCAGTATATCGTTCGAAACAAAAAACAGGTTTTGCCAACGCCAACTGGAATTCAACTAATCGATACGATTCAAAATGAATTAATCAAATCAGCTGAATTGACGGGTTCTTGGGAAAAACAGCTAAAAGACATTGAAAAAGGAGAGTTTACCGCTGGAGCATTTATCAAGAACATGAAACAGATGGTTGAAGCTTTGGTATATGAAGTCCGAAGCGAAACCCGACGCGCCAATATTTCGCATACAGAAAGTGTTCAAAAAGAAACCGTTAAAGTTGAAAAAAAGAAAGCGGCTGGAATTTTGGCAGAAGTCTGTCCTAAATGCAAAAAAGGAAATCTGATAAAAGGGAAATCAGCATACGGATGCAGTGAATATAAATCTGGCTGTGATTTTTTACTGCCAAATGTTTTTGAAGGAAAAAAGATTTCTGAAAGCCAATATTTGCGTTTAGTTCAAAAAGGATCGACTGTAAATTTGAAAGACTTTAAAACAGATTCTGGAACAGTTGAAGGCTTAATCCGCTTTGAAGAGAATTTTAAACTCAAATTAGAGCCAAAGAAAACTGAGGTAAAAAGCGCTCCAGATAGTTTAATTTGCCCAAAATGTACAAAAGGAACAGTGTTGAAAGGAAAAACTGCTTATGGCTGCGGTGATTATAAATTGGGATGTGATTTCAAAGTCACTTTTGATGTAGTCCGAGAAAAGCTAAAAGGTCAAAAACCTACCAAAGAACTTGTTTATTCTATTTTGAATGACAGCATCTGAGAGCTTTAATCTTATTATTGAAAGCTTCAAAATACAATAAGTTTTTTACCGCCGATTTGCAGATATTTTTTATAAATATATATCTTTAAATCAATTGCCTTCAGCGGAATTTGCGCTAATTTGATTTTCTGAAATTACAGAACACACATCTTTTAAAATATTGAATCTGCGAATCTGCGGTTGCTTTTAAAACTCTATTCTATTTTTCATAAATTAGCTTATTCAAAAATAACACCAAATATTTAAGCCAATGTTTCAAAAAACAACTCTTATCCTGCTTTTGTTAGCCATTGTTTCCTGTAAAAACTCCGAAAAAACCGAAAAAGATAAAATAAAATCAGCTAACTGGTTATTGGGAAAATGGGAAACCAAAACCGCAGACGGAAATCTTTCTGAAAGTTGGAAACAAGTTAACGACAGCACCTTTCAAGGGGTCTCTTTTTTTATCAAAGGCAAAGACACCCTGCATTTTGAATCCATACTATTACAACAAAATGGAGAAGAATTAATTTATAATGCCACTGTAAAAGGACAAAATGAGAACAAAGCCGTTGCTTTTAAAATGACTGCCGGAACAGAAAAACAGTTGGTTTTTGAAAACCCAAAACACGATTATCCTCAAAAAATAACTTATTCTCTAATTAACAAAGACAGTCTTGTCGCATCGATTTCAGGTGTACAGCTAGGTAAACCCAGCGCTGAAAAGTTTGGGATGAAAAAGTCCGAATAATTAAATAACAGAAAATATCTTATAAAAAAAGCATTGTCTGTGTAAGCCAATGCTTTTTTTATATCTATAAACAACTGATAAACAATTATTAAAATATTTATATTTATTTATTCTAAATAAGTTTTGTTAACATAGTTTTAGTTTTTACATTTGCGTTATTCTTAATCAATCTAAATAAAAATGAAGAACGCAATTTTACTTTCTACTTTTATATTGTTTTCAATAACTAGTTTCGCACAAGAGACAAAAAATGATACTGTTAGTAATTTAAAAGAAGTACAAGTTTCTAACAAGTACAAATACAAAAGAGAAAAAAGTACTACAGTTTCAAAAATGCCGTTAAAAGACATTGAAAATCCACAAGTTTACAATACTGTTACAAGTGAATTACTAAAAGAACAAGTAGTAACAAACCTAAACGATGCACTTAAAAATGCAACTGGAATTACCCGTCTTTGGGAATCTACAGGTCGTGGAACTGATGGAGCAGAATATTTTAGCATGAGAGGTTTTGCGGTACAGCCGACAATGACAAATGGGTTACCAGCTGTTACAAATACTACAGTAGATCCTATTAATGTTGATAATATTGAAGTTATTAAAGGACCATCCGGCACTTTATTTGGAAGCAGCTTAATTTCCTATGGAGGCTTAATTAATATTGTTACTAAAAAACCATATGATTTTTTTGGAGGTGAAATAAATTACACTTCTGGGACTTATGGACTAGATAGAGTTACTGCTGATGTAAACGTTCCAATAAACAAAGAAATTTCTGTACGATTTAATACAGCTTATCAAAATGAGAATTCATTCCAAGATTCAGGATTTAGCAAATCATTTTTCTTTGCTCCATCGTTGAGTTATAAAGTAAATGACAAATTATCATTTTTAGTGAATACTGAATTTTCAAGTAGAAATTCAGCAAATGCTCCAATGGTTTTCTTGAATAGATATGTTCCTTTATCTTTTAACTCAATGGATTTATTTGAACAAAATTACAAGAAATCATATAATTCTAATGATATGGTAATGAGTAATCCTTCATTTAATATGCAGACTCAGATGTTTTACAAAATATCTGACAAATGGACATCACAAACTGTTTTATCAAGAAGCAATACCAAAACCTATGGCTACTACTCTTACCTTTGGGATGCTGGAGATGGCGATCAGTTTGGCAGATTTATTTCTAAAGGAAACGGTCAAACTAATACTACTGACATCCAGCAAAACTTTATCGGTGATTTCAAAATTGGGGGTTTAAGAAACAGACTAATAGTTGGTGTAGATTATTTTAATTCAAACATCCAAAGCGGAAGTTCAGGATGGGTAGCCAATGGAGTTGTATCCCTTAAAAACCAAACTGACTCTGGAGACTTAACTCAAGCTGGAGTTGATGATTTATTAAAAGGAACTTTTACTGGAAATTCATTAGGTGAAACACAGGTCATAAGTGCATACACATCGGATGTTCTTAATATTACAGATCGTTTTTCTGCAATGGCAAGTTTAAGAATTGATAATTTCAAATCTACTGCTGGTGATGAATCAAATGACCAAACTGCAGTTTCTCCAAAATTTGGTTTAGTGTATCAAGTAATCGAAGATAAAGTTTCGTTATTTGGTAATTACATGAATGGATTTACTAACATAATGCCTCAACAAGTTGCTAATGCTGATGGAAGTAATCCTCGTTTACAATCTTTTGATCCAGAACATGCTAATCAATATGAATTTGGATTAAAAACCAATTTATATAAAGATGTTGTTTCTGCTACAATAAGCTATTATGATATTGATGTTAAAGATAAATTAATGACAGATCCTAACAACATCAATGGATCTATTCAAGGCGGAACTGTATTTAGCAAAGGAGTTGAAGTAAGTATTACTGCCAATCCAACTAAGGGTTTAAACTTAATTGCAGGTTTTAGTAATAATAAAAGTGAGGTTACCAAAGAAACTCCAGGAGCAGGATACTTGGGATTAAGACCAGAAGAAGCAGGTCCTGAAACTTTAGTTAACTTTTGGGCAAATTATGCATTCCAAGAAGGTAGTTTAAAAGGATTTGGTATTGGATTTGGCGGAAACTATGCTAGTGACTACAAAGTTTTAAACAGATCTAATATTGGAACATTCGAATTGCCAAGCTATACTGTATTGAATTCTGTGCTTTCATACAACACTAGTAAATTTGGTATCTCTTTAAAAGCTAATAATCTTTTAAATGAGAAATACTATTCAGGCTGGTCAACTATAACACCTCAACGTTTAAGAAGTTTGTATGCTGGATTAACCTATAAATTCTAAGCTGAGAATTTAGTAATTAGTTAAGTTGATTTTTAAAACAAACTCCTCATTTCGGTGGGGAGTTTTTTAACGTTATTGTGATGAAAAATAAATTCAAAAAAGCGATCGGAAAATTACATTTATGGCTCGGGTTATCAACTGGTATCATTGTATTTATCATTGCTATTACTGGCTGTTTGTATGTGTTTCAAGATGAAATCACGAATTATCTTAGAAAAGATGCGATTTTTCACAAAGAGCAAAGCATAGTTTCGAAGAAAACACTTCCGTTAAAAGTTCTTGAGCACAAAGTAAATGCTTTTACAAAGGAAAAATATCCTGTCCATTGGGCTAACATACCAATTGATAAAAGCAGGAGTTATATCTTTTATTACTACGAACACGATACCAAAGCATGGAATTTCTTTGATGAATATGTAGTGTATAAATCTGTTTATATAAATCCTTTTACAGGTCAGATACTGGGTGTTTACGATGAAACTGCCAATTTTTTCAGCATTATTAAATCGTTACATTACAGCTTTTTGCTAAAATCCGAATGGGGAGCCTATGTTACAGGCATACCGACATTGATCTTCGTTTTTATGCTTATTTCAGGTATTATTCTTTGGTGGCCAAAAAATAAAAATGCCCGTAAACAGCGTTTTTCTTTTCAATGGAGTAAAGTAAAAAACTGGAAAAGAAAAAATTATGATCTGCACAACATTTTAGGATTTTATGCTTCTTCATTAGCTTTTGTCATAGCATTTACGGGATTATTTTATTCTTTCTTTTTTATACAAGCCATTCTATATATAACATTTTCTGGCGGAAGTTTAGCATATCCTGATTTTTCGCATATTAAAACCAAAGCTCCATTAGAAGCAAGAAATGACTTCACCCTAGACAAAATCGGCAAAAAAGTGGAAGAATTATATCCAGATGCCTTTGGATATAGTTTGGATTTTGGACACGAGCATATTGATGATCACGAACATCCCAATTATGAAGTATTTGTCAAACAATTATCCTATTCGTATCATGTGAATCACAGTTTAATATTTGATGAAAACTCGGGTGAACTGCTACATGTGCATTCTCATAAAGATAAAAATTTAGGAGAGAAAGCGGTAGCAGCAAATTATGATATTCATGTTGGAGCAATTTTTGGAATTCCAGGGAAAATTTTAGCATTTATTCTAAGTTTAATTTGCGCTTCACTTCCAATAACCGGATTCTTAATTTGGTGGGGACGAAAGAAAAAGAAACAAATATTGTAATTGAGGGGTAATTAATACTTTCTGAAATAAATATCAGCATCAAAAAATACAGTTTAGACCTAAACAATCCAGTTATTACAGACTGGATTTTTTTAGGACAAATTACATTATTTTTATTAATTCCAAATAAAAATAGTATACATTTTGATTTACTAAACGCAATCTTGCAGCTTCTTTATGATAAATAACTTTTAATTCTATACATCATGTTTGATTATACCATATTAATATTAGAGAAAGTGAGTTTTGACACGCTGCTCTTTTCAAAAGAATTACAAAAGGCTATCCATACTTTGGCACCTTCAGAAATTCAGAAATTAGAAAAATGGTTTTTCGATTATTCTCAATCACATACTGAATTAGACCAATTCAAAACTTATTTTTTGAATTAAAGTTTTCGCCTAAATAAAAAATAAAATCAAATAAATCTACATTATAGTGAACAATTCAAAACTTCGAATACAGCATTTAATTCTTGTAACCTGCTTATTCCTCTTTTCGGCCGTTAGTCTTTTCGCTCAGCAGAATCATGGAAAAATAAAAGGACAGATAACCACTTCAGACGGAGAACTTGCTGTCGGTGTAAACATCATTCTTAAAAATTCAAAATACTTTACGATTAGTAATGAAGATGGAACTTTTGAATTTAACAGAGTAAAACCAAATACTTATACTTTACAAGTTTCATTAACAGGCTACGAAACTACACAGCAAGAAGTAAACGTTACCGAAAACCAGACGGCAACCCTAAATTTACAATTAAAGGTTTCAAACAAGGAACTGAAAGAGATAGTAATAAACACTCAGAAAGCAAATAAGTTCGCAGATAGAGAAACCGTTTATGTAGCTCGAATGCCTCTAAAAAACTTAGAAAACCCACAAGTTTACAATACTGTGAGCAAAGAGCTGATAAAAGAACAGATTGCAACAGATATGGCACAAGCCCAAAGAAATATCCCCGGAGCCATACCTGGAGCAGCGGGTGGCGGGAGTGTTGGTATTGTGTCAAGAGGTTTTACTAGTTATCAATCCCTTAGAAACGGTATGAATTCAGCAGCTATCGCTCCAGAAGACCCTGTTAATATTGAACGTATTGAAGCCATTAAGGGACCTGTGGGAACAATGTTTAGCAATATTTCAACCAGTTTAGGAGGAGTTCTTAACTATGTTACGAAAAAACCATACGAAACTTTTGGAGGCGAAATATCTTACACGACCGGAAGCTATCAACTGAACCGCTTAACTGCAGATGTAAATGCGCCTCTTGATAAAGAAAAAACGCTGCTATTTAGAGCTACAGCTTCTTATCAAACAAGAAATGGTTATGCAAATGGCGGCGGTGTACTTTGGGCAAACAGCTATTCTTTTTCTCCTAAATTGACTTATAAAGCCAGCTCAAATCTTACTTTAAATTTTGATGTCGATATTGTTAGTCAAAAATACAATGCCACTTATGTGTACACCATTGGTCCGGGAGTTACTGCAAAAAGTTTAAAGGATTTACTGCCTTATGATAAAAGTTTAAGCAGTAACGGTCTTGCTAATTATAACTTTATGAATAATGTAAATCTTACTGCAGATTATAAAATTTCGGATAGCTGGACTTCTCAAACTAGCTATATGTTTTCTGAAGGGCATTATCCAAAACAATATCTATATTCAGCTGCTACTTTTACAAACAATACTACTGTAAATAGACTAATTGGACTATGGGAACCAGATAATAAATTTGGTCAAATGCAGCTGCAGCAAAACTTCGTTGGTGATTTTAAAATAGGCACACTTAGAAACCGCATTGTGGCAGGTATCGATTGGTCACAATATTACTATGGATTAAATCGTCCTTTATCATTAGCAAATGGATATACGGATACTGTAGATACAACTAAACCTATTCCTGAAATTAGCCAGACTAAGGTAGAGCAGGCAAATTCATTATTCACTTATAATTTTAGAAGTTCTAAATTAGATCAATATAGTGCTTATGTTTCAGATGTATTAAACGTTACAGATAACTTACTAGTAATGGCAAGTTTGAGAGTAACCCGAGCTATAAATAATGGTATCTATTCACAAGCTACAGGATTGACAACCGGTAATTACAACCAAACGCAATTATCTCCAAAATTAGGTATCGTTTACCAAGTGCTGAAAGACAAAATATCGCTTTTTACAAATTACAATAATGGTTTTATAAATGTTGCACCTGCTCCAACCAGCCCTAGCGGAGAAATAACTGTATTAGAACCACAACAAGCCAATCAAGCTGAAGGAGGCGTGAAATTCAATTTATTTAACGGAAAATTAAGCAGTACATTAAGCTACTATGATATTCAGGTAACTAATGCCACCTATGCTGATCCTGCAAACGCAGCCTACACAATACAAAATGGGACACAGCGCAGTAAAGGATTTGAAGCAGACATAATTGCTAACCCTATTAATGGACTTAATATTGTTGCCGGTTATGGATTTAACGAAAACATATATACTAAAAACTCAACAGCTCTTCAGGGCAAATATTCAACATTTGCTCCTAAAAACATTGCAAACCTTTGGATTAGCTATAAAATAATGAATGGCCGATTAAACGGTCTTGGTATTGGTGCTGGAGGGAATTATGTAAGTGACTCTTGGTTCAACACAACCAATACTTTTATATTCAACGGTTATACTGTTGCTAATGCATCTATTTTTTATAGCACTGAAAAACTTATCCTAAACCTTAAACTAAATAATATTACCAACGAAGAACATTATATTGTAGGAACAGGCACACCTCAAATGTTAAGAAATATTGCAGTAGGTATTACGTACAAATTATAAAATAAATTCAAAAATGAAATCAAAAATTCTATTACCAAAATACTTCATACTTCTAGTCATTGCCTTTTTCGGAATAACCGCTTTTGCCCAACAAAATCAAGGTAAAATAAAAGGAACTATTATTACATCAGACAATGAACCAGCTGCGGGAGTAAACATAATCCTTAAAGATTCAAAATACAGCACCATTACCAATGACGACGGAAGCTTTGAATTTAATAGAATTAAAGCCAACACCTACACCCTGCAAGTTTCATTAACTGGTCAAGAAACTATAGAAAATCAGGTGACAGTTACAGAAAATAAAACCACCACACTTGATTTACAATTAAAAGTTTCCAACAATGATTTAAAAGAAGTTGTAATCAATAACCGAAAAAGCATCTTATCTAAAAAAACTAATTATGTAGCAAGAATGCCCATTTCCAATTTAGAAAACCCACAGGTGTATAATGTTATTCATAAAGAACTTCTGCAGGAACAAATAGCTGTTGACATTAAAAGTGCTATGCAAAATTCCCCTGGAGTAGTACCGCTTAACTATCCTTCTGGAGGATTTGCGGTTATTTTCAGAGGATTTACCGTTGGAATTAATTCTCGAAATGGCATGGAAACTTTATCCGGCCGCTCCTCTGTTGGGATTGCAAACGTTGAACGCATTGAAGTGATTAAAGGACCTTCAGGAACTTTATTTGGATCCTCGGCATCTTCTTTTGGCGGAGTAGTAAATTTGGTTACAAAAAAACCATTTGAAACAACAGCAACAGAAATAGCTTATACCGCTGGAAGTTTTGGTCTAAACCGACTTACCGCAGATGTAAATACACCGCTCAACAAAGACAAAACGGTATTATTCAGAATAAACCTTGCTGTTAACAACGAAAAAAGCTTTTTGGATTACGGCTTCAATAAAACCCTGTCTATTACTCCCTGCCTTACTTTTAAAGCCAACGAAAAACTTACTTTCAATATAGATGCCGAACATTTTAATGTTAAAAGCACCAAACCCTTGTACCCTAGCGCATCTGCCACATCTGGAATTACTAATCCGAGCGATGTAAAATTAGATTTTAAAAAATCATTGGTTCACGACGATGCCGACGCCAAATCTTCGGCCTCAAAATTCTTTACTCAAGCAGAATACCAACTTTCTGACAATTGGAAATCCACAACCCTATTTTCTTATGTAGGTGAAGATGTGGAATACAGCTACCAAGTTCTTCCTACTTGGACTTCTCCAACACAAGTCAGCAATCGTGCCACTCTTTTTGGACCAATATCCAGCAACTACACCAATATTCAGGAGAATATTAATGGTGAATTTTCAACTGGATTTTTAAAGCACAAGCTATTGGCCGGTGTCAACTACAGATATTATTCAGATACATTTTCCACTACTCCGACTACCGGTGTTATTAAAACAATTGATGTGACGAAAGATTTTACTCCAATCCGCAAAAAGGAAATCGATGCACTATTAGGAGCTCCTGTTATTAGAGCTGCCAGAGAAGAATACACAGCTAGTGCTTATGCATCTGACGTGATTAGTTTTGCAGACAGGCTTTCGCTAATGCTAAGTCTGCGTATTGACAATTTTGACCGTAAGGAAACTTCTGCAACTAATGGAACAACAACTACAATTACGCCTGCTTATAATCAGACTTCGTTATCGCCTAAATTAGGAATTGTGTATCAGCTTATTAAAAATCAGGTTTCCCTATTTGGTAATTACCTAAACGGATTTCAGAATCTTGCTCCAGTAAACCAGCCGAATGGTGAACAATTAATATTAGACCCGCTTTATGCTAATCAATACGAAGGAGGGATAAAAGCCGAATTGTTTAATAAAAAATTAAGCACCACTATTAGTTATTACAACATTACAAATGACAATGCCTTAATGAGATTTGCGGATTTATCATACGAACAAGGCGGAAAACAAGTTAGCAAAGGATATGATTTTGAATTAACCGCTGACCCAATTGCTGGTTTAAATGTTATTGCGGGATACTCCTATAATGACAACCGCATTGTAAAGTCAGCAACTCCAGCTCTTGAAGGGAAAAAAGCTGCTGATGCTCCAGAAAATGTTTGGAACTTTTGGGTTTCTTATAAATTGCAAAACATTTTAAAAGGTCTAGGTTTAGGTTTTGGAGGTAATTATGTAGATGAAAGTTTTATGACCACTACCAATACTTTCTACATTCCGTCCTATACTATTTTTAATAGTACCGTATTTTATGAACAGCCTACATGGAGAGTTGGACTCAAGATAAACAATATAACCAATGAAAAATATTGGAGTACGTGGGGAGCACCGCAGGCTCCTACAACGGTTTTGGCAAACTTGACACTCAGGTTTTAATTAACAGAATAATGAAATTTAAAAAAGCAATAGGAAAAATACATTTATGGCTAGGCCTCGCGTCTGGCCTTATTGTAATTATTCTAGGTACCACAGGATGTTTATATGTTTTTGAAGAAGAATTACGGCCAATTGTTCATGATTTTTACCACGTAAAAGAAGTAAAAAACAAAGCATTGCCATTCAGTAAACTATTAGAAATAGCAAAAACCGAATCAAAGAATCCAATATCAGGATGCAAAATCGCTAATGACAATGAAAGTACAGTTGCGTTTTGGAGTTTTAAAAAACTGGAAAATAACAGTATTTGGTATTGGGATGACTATGACAGATTGTACATTTATTTAGACCCTTACACAGGAAATGTCGAAAAGATAGAAGATTATAATTTCGAATTTTTCTTCGTAGTAAGAATGCTGCATCAAACGCTTTTTCTAAAACATGATATTGGAGATCCAATTGTGGGAACAGCTACAATTATATTTGTTTTTTCCCTTATTACAGGTTTAATTTTATGGTGGCCAAAAAATAAAAATGCCATTAAACAGCGTTTTTTATTTCAGTGGAAAAATACCACTAAATGGAAGCGAAAAAATTATGACCTGCATAACATATTAGGCTATTACATGCTGATTCCCGCTTTAATTATTGCGCTTACTGGATTAGTTTGGGCTTTTGAATGGTATGATTCAGGAGTACAATGGGCACTTAATGGCGGTAAAGCAACTGAAAAAAGCGAAAAGTTAGTATCAGACTCCACTCAGGTCAATTCAAAAAATGGCTTTGATAAAATATACAATTCCATACAAGATTTACATCCTAAAGCCGATGAGTATATTTTGTTCATTCCCAAAGATTCATCGTCTACTTTTAATGCCTTTATCAGGCATGAAAACCGCTTGAATGACGTAGCTGCTGTATACGATCAATACACGGGGAAAACGCTTAAAACAACAACTTTCGGCGACAAAAATACAGGCGAAAAGTTTCGATTCATCACTTACGATTTGCATGTAGGCAGTATTTTGGGATTGTCTGGTAAAATACTTGCTTTTTTCGCCAGTTTAGTTTGTGCAAGCCTTCCCATAACTGGATTTTATATTTGGTGGGGACGGAATAAAAAAAAGAAAAACGAAGTAGTGATAGAATAAATTTAAAGGTTTAAGGCAATTGCTTTAAACCTTTTCCTTTTTTAATATTCTAATCTAAAACAGGATAATATTTCTATTTAAAGTTTAAATAATAATTGGTAATGTATTATTTATTTTTACATTTGCACTATTTTTATTTATTCTAAATAATATTTGAATTTAAAATATAAACGTTTCTTAAAACTTGATTAATTTAAGAATTAACTTATCGAATCTATTATATATTATTATACCTTTAGTAGCCTTATGAAAAATATTTTTCTAATATCGTTTACCTTAGCCACAGCATTATTCGCCAGTGCGCAACAAAAAAACACACTTTTGGAGCAGTCTTTTTGGAAAACAAATCCAGACGTAACCGCTGTCCAAGCTGAAATAGCAAAAGGAAGCAGCCCATCCGAATATAATGACAGGTCATTTGATCCTGTTGTTATAGCAATCAATAATGATGCGCCAAACGCGACCATAAAATTCTTATTAGAACAGCCTGGAAACGGAGTAAATAAATCCACTCACGATAACCGTATTTATCTGCACTGGGCTTCTGGAAAAGGAAATCTGGAAATCGTAGAATATCTTATCGCAAAAGGCTCAGACACCAATTTAGAAGACAGTCACGGCGCATTTCCGATTACTTCAGCAGCTAACAGCGGTGTTGTTAACACAGCGGTTTATGAAGCCTTTTTTAAAGCTGGAACAGACCCAAAGAAAAAATACACCAACGGCGCCAATCTATTGTTATTGACAATTCCTTTCGATAAAAACGGGACTCTTAACAACTACTTTACGACCAAAGGAATGTCTATTAAAGACGTGGACAGCGACGGAAGCACAGCATTTGATTATGCAGCTAGAACAGGAAACCTGACTTTATTAAAATCAATTTTAGAAAAAGGAGTAAAACCAACCGATAACGCTTTGCTCATTGCTGCCCAAGGTTCACGCAGGGAAACAAATACATTAGAAACTTATAAATACCTGATTGATGATTTAAAAATAAAACCAACGGCAACTAATAAAGACGGACAAAATGTACTTCATTTGTTAGTAACCAAAACTAAGCAAACAGAAATAATTAACTACTTTATTTCTAAAGGAGTTGATATAAACAAAGCGGATAATGACGGTAATACTCCGTTAATGATTGCTGCTTCTGGTAGAGAAATGAATGGAGCTCTGGAACAATTGCTTCCTATCGTAAAAAACATAAATGTACAAAACAAAAAAGGTGAGTCTGCCTTAACCAAAGCCATTCAATCCGGAACTATTGAAGCTGTCACTCTTTTGTTAGAAAAAGGTTCAGATGTAAAAGTACTTGATAAAGCCGGAAACAATTTAGGTTTTTATATAATTGATTCCTATCGCCCGCAAATGGGAATGGTCCGTGGCACTGAAACTGCAAATGCACAAAAAGATCCTTTTGCTGCTAAAATAAAACTGCTTCAGGATAAAGGATTAAACTTAGCCGCTCCGCAAAAGGACGGAAACACACTTTACCATTACGCAATAGTCAAAAATGATTTAACATTACTAAAGAAGATTGCTCATCTAAACATAGATGTAAACGCCAAAAACAAAGACGGTTTAACTGCTTTGCACAAAGCGGCAATGATTTCCAAAAACGACGCCATCTTGAAATACCTGCTTTCTATTGGTGCCAAAAAAGAAATTGCAACTGACTTTCATGAGACTCCATTCGACTTAGCAAATGAAAATGAGTCTTTAACAAAAAACAAAGTATCCATAGATTTTTTAAAATAAACTTTTTAGTGATTAACTTAAATCACGACACAAAACTCATAACCTATAACTCATAATCAATATGAAGTCAATACTAAAAATAAGCCTGATTGCAGTAATCTGCCTTTTATCTTTTCAAGCCACAGCGCAGACCAGTAAATACAAATGCATGCTCCAAATGTCCAATTATATGGGTGAAGGAGCTTATATCGTAGTTTCACTTATAAACGCAAAAGGTGAATATGACAAAACACTTTATGTAATGGGTGACGATAAAAAATGGCACAAAACGCTAAAAGAATGGCATAAATTCTATTCTAAAAAGCCTACGGACATCAGTGCCAAAACAGGAGCCTCGGTTACTGGCGGAGACCGCAGTATGACTACATTGGAAATTGAAGACTCTAAAATTAATAAAGGATATAAATTAAGATTCGAATCGGCAGTTGAAGACCAAAAGTATTATGTAACTGATTTAGAAATTCCTTTAACTACCGAAGGAATTGCTGCAAAAACAGAAGGCAAAGGATATATCCGCTACGTAAGATTAAATAAACTCTAAATTTTTAACTTATATATCTGCAAAATCTGCGTACTAGTATTTTACCTAGATTTCGCAGATTTTTTTTAAAACAAATAATTCCCAAAATAAATTATATCAATGACTCTTTCTTTTTGGCGTTATTCGCACTTGGCTCTGGCTGTTTTTTCTGCTGCATTTTTAGTATTGGCATCTGTAACCGGAACGATACTGGCAGTCGATGCCATTCAGGAGAAATTACCGTCTTACGGAGTGGAAAATTTCGAAAAAATAACACTGGAGGAAACCTTGCCGATACTTCGGAAAACCTATCCTGAAATCACAGAAATTACTGTTGATCACAATCAGTTTGTCACACTGCAGGGTATCGACAAAGATGATAATGATGTCAATGCTTATATTGACCCCAGAACTGGCAAAATATTAGGAACACCAATAAAAAAAAGTGAATTTATTCAATGGACTACGGCACTTCACCGTTCTTTATTTCTTAAAGAAACTGGACGCTTTATTGTTGGTTTTGTTTCGTTTCTGTTGGTATTGATCTCTATTTCGGGTTTTGCCCTGATTCTTAACAGGCAAAGAGGTCTGCGTAATTTCTTTTCAAAAGTCATCAAAGATTATTTTGCTCAATATTATCATGTAGTTTTAGGCCGGTTAGCACTAATTCCGATTCTGATTATTGCGTTGTCAGGAGCATATTTGACATTAGAAAAATTTAATTTTTTCATGCCTAAAACAGATTCTGAACCAAAAAATGAAATAGCCGAAAACATTTCAAATAAAGAACTAAATACTTCTGTTTTTAAAAACACACTTTTGACTGATGTTGAAAAAATTGAATTTCCTTTTTCAGACGATCCAGAGGAATATTACATCATTACCCTAAAAGAGAGGGAAATCGAAGTCAATCAGGTTACAGGTGCAGTTGTAAACGAAAAACATTTTCCGATGACAACTCTTCTATCAAATTTGAGTCTTGACTTGCACACTGGCCGTGCGAGTATGTTTTGGGCATTCATTTTAGGAATTGCAAGTTTGAACATACTGTTTTTTATTTACTCAGGTTTTGCGATGACTTTAAAACGCAGATCAAGCCGAATTAAAAATAAATTCAAAGCCGAAGAAAGTAAATTTATTTTGCTGGTAGGTTCTGAGAACGGCAGTACGCTTAGATTTGCCAATGCGATTCACAAACAATTCATGGCTTACGGAGAAAAAGTATTTATTACCGAACTAAATAATTATACCGTTTTTGCGAAAGCTGAACACCTTATAATTTTTACATCAACCCATGGATTGGGTGATCCACCATCCAATGCAGACAAATTTATATCTCTAATAAACAAAACGGAACAAAAGCAAAAAATCAATGTTTCGGTAGTTGGTTTTGGTTCAAAAGCCTATCCTGATTATTGCGGATTTGCCCGTGATATTGATGGATTAGTAACACAACAGAATTGGGCAGAACGTATTTTAGAACTGCAGACTGTAAACGACAAAACGGCTGATGAATTTGTAGAATGGATAAAACTATGGAGTGCTAAAACCGGAATTCCGCTTTCCACCGTCCCATTACTATACAATGACATCCCAAAAGATTTGGAAAAAATGATGGTACTGGACAAAACTGAGATTTCGGTAAACGGATATACATTTTTAGTCACGCTTAGAACGAATAGAAACAGTAAATTTAATTCGGGAGATTTGCTTGCAATTTATCCAGCAAACGATACTCGAGAACGCCTCTACTCCATCGGAAACATTAAAGGCAACATACAATTGGCCGTCAAACTGCATCCTTCCGGTTTAGGTTCCAGCTATTTATATAATCTTAACGCAGGTGAAGTCATAAAAGCGCGAATCATTAAAAATCCAGCTTTTCATTTCCCTAAAAATACAGCCAAAACAGCCTTAATTTCCAATGGAACCGGTATTGCTCCTTTTCTGGGAATGATAGAACAAAACAAGAAAAAAACTGAAATTCATCTGTATTGCGGCTTTCGAAGAGCGACTGAAACTGTTTTAGGTTATAAAAAATTCGCCGATGAAATGATTGAAAAACAGCAGCTCAAAAGTTTTAATTTGGCTTTGTCCCGAGAAGAGGAGCATCAGCATGTAATGGATTTAATAAGAAGTGATGCTGATTTTTTTATCAATTTACTAATGAACGGAGGCGCTGTAATGATTTGCGGTTCGCTTGCAATGCAAAAGGATGTGGAATCTGTTCTTGACGAAATTCTTAGCCAAACAGATTTAAATATTTCGGATTATAAAGCCAAAGGACAATTGCTGACGGATTGTTATTAGCAATACTGTTCACTAGAATTATTTTATTTTGGAGCAGAAGCATTTGGCTTTTTTAAGAACATCAGTCCCGCACGCGAGGCTGAAAGCCGAACTGGCGAAGCAATCCGTTACAATCTTATAATCCGAACCCCGGCTTATAAGGATTTTCACTGCTATCGGGGCTACAGAGATATATTTTGCAATTATCAAAAAAAAATGCAAAAATCAAATTTAGAATCTGCGTAAATCTGTAAAATCTGCTTGCTAATCTTTTCACGCAGATTTTGCAGATTTTCCATAATTCGTAACAGTAGAATAGTATGCAAAATATAAATTACAATATGAAACCAAAATATAGATTTTTTCTAAATCAGTTTCTACTTTTTATATTAATCGTTTGCAGTATTTCATGCAACAGCCAAGTCTTACGTAAAAGAACCACTATGCTTATGGGCGGTCGTTTTGACATTAGCATTGTAGCAAAAGATTCACTTTCGGCGGAACAAAATATAGACGAAGTAATTGCCGAAATCACAAGAATAGAATATTTAATTTCGGATTGGAAACCTAGCACACAAATTTCAGAAGTGAATCAAAATGCAGGAATCCGTCCAGTGAAAGTAGATAAAGAGGTTTTTGAATTGACCAAAAGAGCACTTCATTTTTCTGAAATTACTAATGGTGGTTTTGATATTAGTTTTGCTGCTATGGACAGAATCTGGAAGTTTGACGGTTCCATGACCGAAATGCCTTCGGCGGAAGCCGTAAAAAAATCGGTCGAAAAAGTAGGTTATAAAAATATTATTTTGGACAGTGTGCAATCGACCATTTTCCTAAAGAACAAAGGTATGAAAATTGGTTTTGGCGCTTTAGGAGAAGGATATGCTACTGATAAATGCCGAGCAATAATGAAAGCCAAAGGCATTGAAGCCGGAATTATAAACGGCTCTGGAGACATGAGCACTTGGGGTAAACAGCCAAACGGAAAAGATTGGAATATTGGCATTACAAATCCCTTTGACACCGATAAACTTATTGCAGTAGTTCCTATAAATAATGGTGCAGTTACCACATCTGGAAGCTATGAAAAATTTGTGGTTCTTGATGGTAAACGCTATTCGCATATCATCAATCCTGCGACGGGTTATCCTGTAAAAGGGCTTTGCAGTGTGACGGTTTTTGGTCCAAATGCCGAAACAGCCAATGGACTGAGTACATCTTTAATGGTATTAGGAAAGACTGCAGGTTTGAAATTACTCAACCAATTCCCTGATTATAGCTGTATAATGATTACCGACAATGGAAAAACAGTGAAATCAAAAAACTTTCGAATCAAGAAATTCAAAATACGATTTTAATTTTAAAGAAATAGTTTTTTGAGTCCCAGCCATATAATTTTTCAGAACGAAAAGAATTGATAAAATGTATTACAAAACAATTCTTAAGGGTTATACTAGCCATTATTAAATTAAAAAAATGAATCTTATCATCATTTTTCTTCTACAAAAAACATTTTAGATTCTTTTTTTTAGTTGCAAAAAACTGAAATACAATAAGTTAAATACTTACAAAAATATTATCAATATTTAGTCTAAATAAGTTGTGATATCAAAAATGAGGTTTTATATTTGCAGTGTTATTTTTAATTATTCCAAATAAACGACATGAAATATATTTTACTCCCCCTCACTTTCATTGCAATCTGTTTCAGCAGCCAAGCGCAAGAAATAGCAAGTAATACTACTAATTCAAATGATAATAAAGACATCTATTATTTTTCTTCAGACACTATAAAATCGGCAAACGATACAGTTAAAAAAAGAAAAGGAGAAGTCCTGAAAGAAGTTATAGTAACTGGCAACAAACAACAAAAACCAGTTTCGGCATTACGTTCAGGATTAAAACCAATGGACACACCTCAAAGTGTACAGGTTATTGGATCCGAAGTCATCGAACAGCAGCAAGCCATCCGTTTGAGTGAAGTTCTAAAAAATGCCAACGGTGTTTATGTAGGTTCTGCCCGAGGAGGTGCTCAGGAATCTTTCTACTCTAGAGGATATGACATGTCTGCCAATAATATGTTTAAAAATGGTTTCCGCTATAATGCTGGTTCTATTCCAGATGTTTCTGGTCTGGAAAAAGTAGAATTCCTAAAAGGCGGTTCCGCTTTATTATATGGAAATGTTGCCCCTGGAGGAATCCTAAATTTGGTTACTAAAACGCCTTCTTTTAAAAGTGGCGGAGAAGTATCAATGCAAATTGGAAGTTATGCCTATTATAAACCTTCTTTCGATTTTTATGGGCCTTTGAATAAATCTATTGCTTACAGAATTAATGGTTCTTATGAAAACTCAGAAAGTTTTAGAGATGTTGTAAAAAACGAACGCCTATACATCAACCCATCATTGCTTTTTAATGTAAGTGATAAAACTCAAATTACACTGCAGGGAGATTATTTACATGCTGACTGGACTCCTGATTTTGGAACTGGAGTTATCGGAAAAGAAATTTTAGATCTCCCACGCAACAATTATTATGGTGCACTTTGGTCTAATGGAGAGACTAAATCTTCAAGTGCTTCTGTATTATTAAATCACAGCTTCAATGACAGTTGGAAATTAAACTTCAACAGTTCTTTTCAATCTTATGATAGAGAATCAAAAGGAACAGAACGTATGCAGATTTCACCAACAACAGTACCTTATGGAACTTGGAGCAGACCTTTGGGACAAAACAAAAACTTAGAAGAAATACTTGGAAATCAAATAAGCCTGCAGGGAAATTTCCATACAGGAAGCATTAAACATCAATTATTTACTGGTGCAGATTGGGAAAGTTCATTTGCAACAGCTTACACTTATGTGTTTACACCAGCAAATTACGACACTGTTAACATCTTCACCTTTGACCCAGCAACTCAAAGAATGGATGAACCAACCGCAGTAAACACCCGAATTGTTTATACTGACACTAACCGTTTCGGAATCTATGCACAAGATTTGATTTCATTTACGGAACAAATTAAGGTTTTGGCCGGAATTCGCTGGTCGTGGCAAGAAGCACAAGCAGACACACACGATGTAACCAAAACCCCAAAAACAGTTACTGAAGGCGCAAAAAAATTAGATAATGCATTTTCTCCAAAAATTGGATTAGTATATCAGCCAACAAAAGATATGTCTTTATTTGCAAGCTATTCGAATTCATTTACTCCAAACACAGGAACAACAGTTGATTTACAGCCTATAAAACCATCGATTATTGACCAATACGAAGCAGGGATTAAGAAAGATTTCTGGAAAGGAGTTTTGAGTACAAATGTTACTGTTTACCAAATTACAAACAGTAATTTAGCCCAGACTGCCGAATTCAAAGCTGACGGATCAAACAATACAGATACCAATATTAAAACATTGAGCGGTGAAACAAAAAGTAAAGGTATTGAGATTGATATTACTGCAAGACCAGCCGAAGGACTTAGCATAGTTGCGGGTTACAGCTACAACGATATGCGTTATTCTAAAACATCTGGGTTAAACGGAAGTTTTATAGAAGGAGACCGTTTAGTAAGAACTCCAGCAAACACAGCCAATTTAAGCTTTTTCTACACTTTGCCAAGCGGCGTATTAAAAGGACTTTCCATAGGAGCTATCGGAAACTATATTGGTAACCGACTTGGAGGCTGGAATAATCAAATTGTAATTAATCCTACAACAGGAGCAGTTACAATCAACGATAGAGAAATACCAATGGAAGGCTACACAACTATTGATTTATCTGCTGGTTATACTTGGAAAAAAATCTCAATCTTGTGTAAATTATCAAATATAACGGATGAACTGAACTATACTGCACACGAAAACTACAGTATTAACCCAATCGCACCCCGTCAAGTTATGACTAGTTTGAAATACAAATTCTAAAACTGTTAGTTAAGCTTTATTTTTTTTTCAAAAACTTTTTCTGTCCCTTTCATCTTTTTGAAATACAGAAAAAGTTTTTGTTTTTAAGAATAAAAACTACATTTACAAGCGTATTTTAAAATTAGCTAACCACCCATCATTAAAATCAAATTAAATATGCCATCTCCAGTTTCTGAATGTCTGTATTGCCAAAACAACGATACCTTAGACCAATTAATGATTAAAATAGGCGATTTGAAAGTGTCGCAACTTTTCCTTTTTAAAGAGCAATCCTATTCTGGCCGATGCAATGTAGTTTACAAAGACCATGGTGTGGAGCTTTATGAATTAAGCGATGAACAGCGTAATTTATTTTTTGAAGATGTAGCTACTGTTGGAAGAGCAATCGCCAAAGCTTTTAATCCTACTAAAATTAATTATGGTGCTTACAGCGATACACTTTCTCACTTACACGTTCACATCGTACCTAAATACAAAGAAGGATATGGTTTTGGAACTGTATTCGAAATGAACCCGCAAAAAAAGTATTTATCGAATGCTGAATATACCGAGGTAATCGAAAAGATCAAATCAAATTTATAAAACAAAAAAAATCCCAATTCCGAAAAATTTCAGAATTGGGATTTTTATTTAAAACATATTAAGATTTACTCCAACCCTCCATTTATACAATTATAGCAATTGAACGATTTATATTTATATATTAGCTATATAATACTAGAAACTTTTTATTGCGCAAAGACCAACTGAAATTAAGTGAATCTGCGCAATTGAGCAGTTTATATTTATAGTTGGCAATAACATTACCAAAACAACAACTACTATGACTTTTGAAGAACTATTAAAAGATAAAATTTTTGAATTACCATTAAATCAATCTAAAAATGAAAACTTCAATACTTTCATTACACAAAAACTAAAAGTCTTATTAGAAAAAGTTAATAGTTTAGACGTTGGAAATATTCATGAAAGCAAGAATCATATTACAACAGAATATGTAAAAAAAACGCAAAAAAAAATTATAGAAAACTTAATACTTTGCATTGAAGAATATTACAATGGAAATCCATTCAAGTCATATGAAAAATTAAACTTTGTCTTGAGAAATGACTACAAAGATTTGTATTCAATCATCAACCAAAAAGTATATAACGAAAACGAAAGTTTCTTTAGAATTAGATTAAGTGAAAAGAATTATCCTTACCAAAAGAAAGAAATGTTTCATATACCTTTTGAATTAAGAAATAAAGTTTCAACTCAAAGATTTAGCATTCCAGGCTTTCCTAGTTTGTATTTAGGTAGAACAATTTATATCTGTTGGGAAGAACTCAATCGACCAACTATCGACAAAATACAAGCTGTAAAGTACAAAAATATTAAAACTATAAAACTACTTGATTTAACGCCACCAACGAAAGATTGTAATGACATAGACGAATTATATAGGTTCTTTATGACATTTCCTTTAATAATGTGTTGTAGTGTAAAAGTTAAAGACACTTCTGATACATTTAAACCAGAATATATTATTCCTCAATTACTTCTACAATGGATTCGTAATAACGATATGCTTGATGGAATACAATACAAATCAACTCATATAACATCTACAGTTTTCAATGAAAACACAGAACTTATAAATATTGTTTTACCGGTAAAAACAAGCAAAGAAAACGGAATATGTGAAAAATTGACAAGTTATTTCGAAAGTTCCGAAGTTATTTCTTGGAACTTATACCAATTTGCAACAGGAGGACAAACTTTTCTTTACAATAATAAAGATGCAGAAATAGTTAACAAGAAAATTCCAAAATTAGAAATCATTGAAGGAAAAAAATATCCTTATTTCTATTCAACATTGGGAAAATTAGAATACTATTTAGAACTTAACGAAACAAAACCAATAAAATAAACACTGTCATACCACACATTTTAGAAATTTACAAAATGACCAACATTTATCATTAGTTTTATACAAATAAAACTAAAAAAATCCCAATTCCGAAAAAGTTCAGAATTGGGATTTTATACTTTTAAAAGAATTGACTCTTATTTCAATCCAGCCAAACTCTGCTCAATAGTCGCAATTTTAGCCAATGCATCAGCTTCTTTTTGTCTTTCGTTTGCTAGAACTTTCTCTGGCGCACCGTTTACAAATTTCTCATTCGAAAGTTTATTTTGAACTGATTTCAAAAATCCCTGCGTATATTCTAACTCAGTAGTTAGTTTTGCAATTTCAGCTTCAACATCAATATTTCCAGTAATTGGAATAAAATATTCATTCGATTTTACACGGAAAGACAAAGCGCCATCCACTTTATCCGAAACATATTCTAATGAAGTAATATTTCCTAATTTAGTTACCACCGAATCAAAATAAGTCGAAGCGTTATCATTGTTTACTAGCTTCAATTCAATTGTATCCTTGAACGGAATATTCTTGTCTTTACGAATCGTTCTGATACCCGAAATCACTTCAATCGTGTTTTCAAAATCAGCTATTAATTGCGCGTTGAATGGTTTTAATTCTGGCCAAGTCGAAACAATCAAAGCTTCTTCTGTTGTTCTTTCTGCAATATGCTGCCAAATTTCTTCCGTTAAAAACGGCATGAACGGATGTAATAATTTAAGATTATTTTCCAGCATTTCTATCGCTTTCGCAAGAGTAACGCTGTCAATTGGCTGTTGGTATGCAGGTTTAATCATTTCCAAAAACCAAGAACAGAAATCATCCCAAACCAATTTGTAAATTCCCATCAAGGCATCTGAAATTCTGTATTTTTCGAAATTATCTTCAATTTCCAAAAGAGTTTGCTGCAATTTGGCTTCATACCATTCAATCGCCACTTTAGAAGATTCCGGTTGCGGAATAGCATCCGAAACTTCCCAGCCTTTTATTAATTTGAAAGCATTCCAAATTTTATTAGTAAAACCTTTTCCTTGGTTGCACAATTCTTCATCAAACATAATATCATTTCCTGCAGAAGCACTCAAAAGCAATCCCACACGAACACCATCGGCACCAAATTTTTCAATTAATTCCAATGGTTCTGGCGAATTACCCAAAGATTTAGACATTTTACGTCTTTGTTTATCACGAACCAAACCAGTCAAATATACATTCGAAAAAGGTTTTTCTCCTGCATATTCGTAACCTGCAATAATCATTCTCGCTACCCAGAAAAACAAGATATCTGGACCAGTTACTAAATCATTGGTTGGATAATAGTATTTGAAATCTTCGTTTTCAGGATCCATAATTCCTCCAAAAACAGACATCGGCCATAACCAAGAAGAAAACCAAGTATCTAAAGCATCAGCATCTTGTTTTAAGTCTGCAGTTGTTAGCTGTTGATTTTTGGTTACTTCTTTAGCCAAAACTAAAGCATCTTCAATGTTTTCAGCAACTACAAAATCTTCTTTCCCATCACCATAAAAATAAGCAGGAATTTGTTGTCCCCACCACAATTGGCGTGAGATATTCCAGTCGCGGATATTGTTTAACCAATGCGCATACGTATTATTAAAACGTGCTGGATGCAATTTAATATCACCATCAACCAAAACTGATTGAATTGCTGGTTTTACCAAATCTTCCATTTTCAAAAACCATTGATCAGACAAACGAGGTTCGATTACTGCTTTGGTTCTTTCAGAAGTTCCTACTTTATTTAAGTGGGTTTCGGTTTTAACCAAAGCACCGTTTTCTTCTAATTCTTTTGCAATTTCAGTACGAACCACAAAACGGTCTTTTCCTTGGTAATGTAATCCAAAACTATTTAAAGTAGCATCTTCATTGAAAATATCGATAATTTCTAAATTGTGCTTCTCTCCTAGCGTTTTGTCATTCATATCGTGAGCTGGAGTCACTTTCAAACATCCAGTTCCGAACTCTACATCTACGTATTCATCTTCAATAATTGGAATCACTCGACCGCAAATTGGCACAATCGCTTTCTTTCCTTTCAAATGAGCAAAACGCTCATCGTTAGGATTGATGCAGATTGCAGTATCTCCGAAAATAGTTTCAGGACGTGTTGTAGCAACCGTTAAGAAATCTTCTGAACCTTCGATTTTATATTTTAAGAAATACAATTTCCCTTGTTGTTCTTCATAAATAACTTCCTCATCCGACAAAGTTGTTTTAGCTTCCGGATCCCAGTTTACCATTCGGTAACCACGATAAATCAAACCTTTGTTATATAAATCCACAAAAGATTTAATTACAGAAGCCGACATATCTGGATCCATTGTAAATTTGGTTCTGTCCCAATCACAAGAACAGCCCAATTGTTTCAATTGTTCTAGAATAGTTCCTCCATATTTATCGGTCCATTCGTAAGCGTGTTTTAAAAACTCTTCACGACTCAAATCCGATTTATTGATCCCTTCTGATTTTAATTTGGCTACCACTTTAGCTTCTGTTGCAATAGAAGCATGGTCTGTTCCAGGAACCCAGCAGGCGTTGAAACCTTTTAGACGTGCTCTTCTAATCAAAACATCTTGAATGGTATTATTAAGCATGTGTCCCATGTGTAAAACTCCTGTTACATTGGGAGGTGGAATTACAATAGAGTAAGGCGTTCTATGATCTGGCTCTGAATGAAAATAATTATTCTTCATCCAATAATCATACCACTTATTTTCAATGGTTTTAGCGTCAAATTGTGCAGGAATTGTCATAAAAAAGCAACTGTTAAAACCAAAATTATAATTTGGTTTGATTTTTGATATTTAATATAGGGACAAAAGTAAATAATTAAGGACAGTATAAAAAGCGAAATAAAAAATTGTCCGTTAATTAAAAGATAGTATATTTACTATACCTACTAAAAAACAAATAAAAATGAAAAATATAAAATTTCTCATAGCATTACTATTTTTAAGCAGTATGGGCTTTGCGCAAAACGGGCCTAAGATGGAAATACAGCTGTCTAACAATACGATTGATTACGGTCATGTAAAAAAATCAGCTGATAATGGAGTTCGAAGTTTTACATTTACCAATAACGGTGACGCACCATTAAACATTACAGGAATACAGTCTACAGCAAGTTTTACAATACTCTATAAGCCTAATCAGCCAATTGCACCGGGAAAATCAGACAAGATTGATATAAAATACAATATGGTTCCAGGTCCAATACGCAAAACCATTACACTAGAAACTAATGCTGTAAATTATGAAGGCGGCCGGGTTCCTCTCAAAATTAAAGGGGAAGTGATTGCAAACTAAAAAAGATATATTAATATAAAAAAAACGCTCTTGAAAGCGTTTTTTTTTTACAAATCATCGATCAATTGGAAAGAAAATTTTAAAATTCTAGTATTCCTTTCAATTTCCAAATAAAATGTTTTTTCATCTTCGGATTTAAAGAGTTCATTTAGTTTCTGTAATGAATAATGATAGACGGGTGCTCTATTAATTTTAATAATTATATCCCCAACCTGCAGTCCGCTTTTGGCTGCAGGCGAGTTTTTTCGAATATTAGCAATCTCATAAACAGGTTTGAGTTCGAATTTATATCTAAAATTACTGGTAACATTCTTTCCTTCGCTATTGAAAGTAACACCAGCACCCAAAGGCACAGTTTCCATCTTAACCGTTTCTTTTACCCATTGTATCCCATTGTGTTTTATTTCGATACCACTTTTATTATAGGTAAATGGTTCATTAAAACTAGAGTTTCTTTTTAAATAAAGCAGCTCCCTTTTATAATCAAAAATTACTGAAAACCGCTTTAAAATTTCTCCTCCAACTGAGCCTGCACGATCTTTAACCATCCGGACATTTTTTATGGAACTTGAATCTGGAAAAGCAACAATCGGCGATCTGAAATTATACTTATCAAATGAAAAATTGGCAATTCTCGCTCTTTTCCCTTCGATGTCACCGCTAAAACCTTTTCCCAAAAAATCTTGAAAATTTTTAGCTGGGACTTTAATCTGTTCTGACAAATTTTGGAAAAGCCATACCGAGTCACTATTTCCAGTGTCTATCAATAATTTTACAGGTATTTTCTCTTTGTCAATATCGGCTGTTCCTAACAAATAAGGTTTAGACCTGTCGATTGTAATCGTGGCTTTATCAAATTTTTTTCCTATTTTTTTTCTATTTGAATCAGTATCCTTATAAACTATTACTCTCTTACTGGCATAATCAATTCGGATTAAATTTTCTCTGAAAAAATTATAACCAATAATTCCGTTTACAGGTATTCCTATCTGCGACGAAAGATTAAAACTCTGATCAAGGATAACATAAACAAGCTGCCGGGTAGCTATGACTCCTTCTAATTCCAAAATATTATTAGTCGTTTTTAATCCTTCTATAGCTTCTTCACTTCCCAAACCTCTCAAACTTATTTTTTCGGAATTAAAAAAATTAACATCAGGATTGTCTTCCAAACTAAAAAGAATAGTTTCCTCAACACCTGTGTCCAAAAGGAAGTTCAACTCGACTCCATTTACTTTTATAGGAATAAAAGGTAAATTATTAATCAAGACTATTGGTACCGTAACTTTCTCTATACCCCTTTTAAATACAAAACCCTCCTGAGCAGAAACAGGCATTATTGTTACAAATAAGAGAAAAAATACACATTTTTTTTTCATTTAGTTAAATTTCTATATAATAATCTAATATACGATAATTATGAGTGAAAAATAACAAAATTGAAACAATGTTTAGCAGAGATTCTGGAAAATAAATCGCAAATTTGCACCTCAAATTTATAATCATGCCTGAAATTTCAATCAGAGGTCGAAGAATGCCGGAATCGCCAATCCGAAAATTGGCTCCTTATGCAGACATAGCTAAAAAAGAAGGACGTAAGGTTTATCATTTAAACATTGGACAGCCAGATATAAAAAGCCCGGAAATTGCTATTAAAGCCATAAAAAACATTGATTTAACTATCATCGAATATGGTCCTTCAGCGGGATATGAAAGTTACAGAAAAAAACTAGCCCTGTTTTATACCAAACAAGATGTAAAAGTTGGCTATGAAGATATAATGATAACTACAGGTGGTTCTGAAGCCCTTTTATTTGCCCTTGGAAGCATTATGGATCCAGGCGATGAAGTCATTATTCCTGAACCTTTTTATGCAAATTATAGTGCTTTTTCGGAAGAATCAAGTGCAAAAGTTGTACCTGTAATTTCTAATATTGAAAGTGGATTCACACTGCCGACAATTGAAGAATTTGAAAAAGCAATTACGCCAAAAACAAAAGCGATCTTAATCTGTAACCCCAATAATCCAACAGGATATTTATACTCAGAATCTGAAATTAATCAGTTGGGAGAATTGGTTAAAAAACATGATTTGTTTTTAATCGCAGACGAAGTGTATCGTGAATTTATATATGACGAAAGAGACCATCACTTTTCTGTAATGAATCTAAAAGGAATCGAACAAAATGTAATCATGATTGATTCAGTTTCCAAAAGATACAGTATGTGCGGCGCACGTATTGGCTGTATGGTAACCAAAAACAGAGAAGTTATTGCTGCCGCGATGAAATTTGCACAAGCCCGTTTATGCCCGCCAACAATCGAACAAATTGCCTGCGAAGCTGCAATTGACACACCTCAGAGTTATTTTGACGAAGTAATAGTTGAATACAAAGAACGAAGAGATATTTTAATCAGTGAATTGAACAAAATAGAAGGTGTGATTGTGAAGGCTCCAAAAGCTGCTTTTTATTGCATTGCTCAGCTTCCTATTGAAAACGCCGATGATTTTGCACAATGGCTTTTGGAAAAATATGAATTGAATGGTGAAACGGTAATGATAGCTCCAGCTGGCGGATTTTATTCGACTCCGGGCGTTGGTTTAAATCAGGTTCGTATTGCGTATGTTTTGAAAAAAGAAGATTTAATAAGTGCTGTCAATATTTTAAAAGAAGCGCTGACAGTTTATAATTCGAAATAAATTATTTCCTCTGCTATAGAAATACAGCATAGGTTTACATACAAAAAATCATAAAAAGACAATAGCATTAATTGGTATTGTCTTTTTTGTTTACATATCAAAATAATCAATATTTCTATCAATTTTTGCAATAATTAAAAGCCAAAACGATAGAAAATGTTTCCTTTTTATTAATTATCTTTACCCCTTAAAAATAGACACTCATAATAACAGTACCTTTTAATGATAAACAACGAAGAATTTCAGGACGAAATAGGAAACAATCATATTAGTACAAATGCTAAAAACCCTGTAAGAGAAGATGCTTTTGCCATTACAGATGACGAAAAGATTGAAAAAATAAAAAAAGACGTCGAAAACATTCTATTGACATTAGGAATGGACTTGACAGATGACAGCATGAAAGGAACTCCTAATCGTGTAGCCAAAATGTTTGTAAAAGAAATATTTGGAGGATTGAATCCTGACAAAAAACCGAAAGCATCCACTTTTGAAAATAATTACAAATACGGAGAAATGTTAGTTGAAAAAAACATTACTCTATATTCTACTTGTGAACATCACTTATTACCAATTATCGGAAGAGCACATGTGGCTTATATTTCGAGCGGAAGAGTTATCGGTCTTTCAAAAATGAATCGTATTGTAGAACACTTTGCCAAAAGACCTCAAGTACAAGAGCGTCTAACAATGCAGATTGTTCAAGAACTGCAGCAGGCTTTGGGTACTGAAGATGTTGCTTGTGTTATTGACGCTAAACACCTTTGCGTAAATTCAAGAGGAATCAAAGATATCGAAAGCAGTACGGTAACTTCAGAATTTGGCGGAAAATTCAAAGATGCTCAAACTAAAAGAGAGTTTTTGGATTACATTAAACTGGAAACTAAATTCTAATATTTAGAAAAAATCTCATTATTACCCTAAAGCCCTAGCCCTGATTGAAGTGGAAATCCTTTTTTTATGTCCTTTTTTTGGACAAGAAAAAAGATTGAAACGGAAAGCAGGATAAAGCTCCAAAAAATAAATTTTATGTCCTTATATAAAAGTCAGACCTTAAAAATATACAATTCTCTTTCGGGAGAAAAAGAAACATTTACGCCAATTAACGAAGGAAATGTGGGAATGTATGTTTGCGGACCTACAGTTTACAGCAATGTGCATCTTGGGAATGTGAGAACTTTTATGTCTTTTGATGTAATTTTTAGGTACTTACTGCATTTAGATTATAAAGTGCGTTATGTTCGAAATATTACGGATGTTGGTCATATTGTGGACGATGTGGATGAAGGCGAAGATAAAATTGCTAAAAAAGCACGTTTGGAGCAATTGGAACCGATGGAAGTTGTACAGCGTTACACGGTTGATTTTCATGATATTTTGAATGCATTTAATTTTTTGCCACCAAGTATTGAGCCTACTGCAACGGGACATATTATTGAGCAAATCGAAATTATAAAAACCATTATTGACAAAGGAATTGGTTACGAAGCCAACGGATCGGTTTACTTTGATGTGGTTAAATTCAACGAGACTAATCATTATGGTATATTAAGCGGCCGTAATATTGAAGATATGCTGGCCAACACGCGTGATCTTGACGGACAATCTGACAAAAGAAATCCGCAGGATTTTGCGCTTTGGAAAAAAGCAGAACCACAGCATATTATGCGATGGCCTTCACCTTGGAGTGATGGTTTCCCGGGCTGGCACTTGGAATGTACTGCAATGAGCACTAAATACTTGGGCAACCATTTTGATATTCACGGAGGCGGAATGGATTTGAAATTCCCTCACCATGAATGCGAAATCGCACAGAATGAAGCTTGTACCGGTCATACTCCAGTAAATTACTGGATGCACGCTAATATGCTTACTCTGAACGGTAAAAAAATGGCTAAATCTACTGGAAATAATATTTTGCCAGGAGAGATTTTAACGGGAGATAATGAGTTTTTAAGCAAAGCTTTTTCAGCATCGGTAGCACGTTTTTTTATGCTGCAGGCACATTACAGAAGCATTCTTGATTTCTCTGACGAAGCTATTATTGCTGCCGAGAAAGGATATAAAAGACTGATGGAAGCGATGGAGTCTTTAAAAGGCATTTCAGAAGGCCCTTTAAGTTCTTTAGATATTATCAGCTGGAAACAATTGTGCTATGATGCCATGAATGACGATTTCAACACACCAATTCTTATTGCACAATTATTTGAAGGAGTTCGTTTTATCAATTTATTGAAAGACGGAAAAGAAACTTTAAATACTGCCGATTTGAAATTGTTCACAACAACTATGCAGGCTTTTGTATTTGATGTTTTGGGACTGGAAGAAGAAAAAGCCAATGGCAATACTGATAAATTAGAAGGCGTTGTAAACATGCTTATCGGTATGCGTAAACAGGCAAGAGACAATAAGGATTTTGCATTGTCGGATCAAATTCGCGACCAATTGATAGCTTTGGGTATTCAATTGAAAGACGGTAAAGAAGGGACTACGTTTAGTATTCAGTAGGTAGTTAATAGATGGCAGTATTCAGTTATGTTAAACAAAATTCTCATTTACCCTTTTGTGCTGCTCGTTCGGTTTTATCAGGGCGCTATCTCCCCTTTCACACCCGCTTCGTGCCGGTTTGAACCGACTTGTTCGAGCTATATGATTCAGGCACTACAAATTCACGGATTGTTTTATGGAGGTTATTTAGGGATAAAAAGAATTTTGAGCTGTCATCCTTGGGGAAGAAAAGGTTATGACCCGGTTCCAGAAAAGAAATGTAGTCACAATCATTAAAAATTGAAATTCATATGTAGATAATATTGTTTATGTTGGAATATGTAATTCGCACATCCTCATTAGTATTTGCGACTAATTCATGGTCTAGCTCATTTCTTACCTTTAGCTTAACACAATTAATCAAATCAAAATAGTATTTTCACAAAAAATAAAAATAATAAATGACACACACTTTAAACATTGTTTGGAATCCCTCTGAAGGTATTGATTTAGGATTTTTTCTCGTTCGCTATTATAGTTTGATGTTTGTAATTGCATTCTCTCTTGGCTGGTTTATAATGAAACCTATCTTTGAAAGAGAAGGTGAGTCTATCGAAAAATTAGACAGTCTATTTATCTATATGGTAGTGGCTATTTTACTTGGAGCAAGACTTGGTCAAGTATTTTTTTATGATTGGAATGACTTTTATCCAGATCATTTGTTAGAAATTTTTCTGCCAATAAGAGAGAATCCAGATTCAACATTTTTATATTTCATCAAAGGATGGGAGTTTGTCGGATTTCAAGGACTTGCAAGTCACGGAGCCGCAATTGCTGTGATAATTGCTATGTATATTTATCATAAAAAGATACTCAAAAGACCGATATTATGGATTTTAGACCGTGTAGTAATTCCAGTAGCTAGTGGAGCAATATTTGTTAGAATTGGAAATTTTTTCAATTCAGAAATTGTTGGAAAAGAAACTACATCAAGTTTTGGAATCAAATTTGTACGAGACTATTTCCGAACAAAAGATGCTGTTTATGAAACCAAAATAAAAGACCCAAATGAGGCTTATAATGCAATTGCAACTAATCCTCAATATGCTAACCTGCTAGAACAAGTTCCTGCTAAACATCCTGCACAGCTTTATGAAGCAGTTTGTTACATATTCGTGTTTGCTGCATTGTTTTTCCTTTATTGGAAAACGGATGCACGTAAAAAATCAGGATACTTATTTGGCTTATTCTTAGTGCTGTTATTCACGGTACGTATCGTAGTCGAATCGGTAAAAGAAAGCCAAGGCGGTTTTGAAAGTGATTTAGGAAACATATTATCAACCGGACAATGGCTGAGTATTCCATTTATTGTTGTGGGATTGTATTTTGTTTTTACTGCAAAAAAGACTAGTGAAATATAAATCACTTTTTCATATAAATTAAAATAGCCACTGAACTTTCAGTGGCTATTTTTTGATTATCCTATCCTCGAAGTGACGAAAATTTTCATTTCCCCATCTAAATAAAGCTCAGAAACCTCATTAAACTTCAAGAAATGAGATTGTTCTTTATGCAGATCCAGCCCTTCTATATTTTTCCAAACTTCATAAAGAATAAAGATATCTAGATTATCCGTATTTTGATGTAAATCATATTGAAGACAAGCATCCTCATTTTTAGAATTCTTCGATAGACTCACTAAAATTGACTTCAATTCTTCTCTATATTCTGATTTACCTTTTATGATTACTGTTAAATTAATTTCCATAATTAGTTCAAAAATAATTGGGTTAAATGATTTCTATACATTTCTAAATCACTATCTACGTTAGCCCCTTTCATAACATCATGGAAATTCAAACTTTCTAAAGGCATCATTCCAGTAAAAGCATTCATTCTATGAAATCCAAATAATGCCCCATCGTCGACGCTGGTTTCATTAAAGAATTCACCAGGCAATGTAAAAGCCTCTTTGGGTGCATTCCATGAAGTCGTTACCATATATTTTCTCCCGTGAAGCATCCCGCCTGTTCCGTAATTTATGGCAGGATTTTTAGACGAGCGTCCATCACTTTTGTAAATGCCATTATTATGTCCTTCAGTAAAAACTACATCAATGTATTTCTTGAAAGCATGCGGTAACTGAAACCACCAAATTGGCGTATGATAAATAATTACATCGGCCCAAACAAATTTTTCTACTTCCTCCGCTGGATCAAACTCATCATTTATATCAGTGCTTTTAACTTCAAAATTTTTATTATTCAGAAAAAATTCTGCCGTAGCATTTGCTATCGTTTGATTGAATTTCCCTCCTGAGTGTCCAAACTTTTGACCGCCGTTTATTATAAATATTTTTTTCATTTTGTTCCGTTTTAATTTGATAAGGCAAATTTACAATCAATACTTCCATTATTAAAATAACATAATTCATACCTTTGTATCATAATTATAATACTTGTCGAAAATGGTAAATTTAGAATGGTATAGAACTTTCAAATATATTTACAAAACCGGAACCTTAACCGGCGCAGCCGAAGCGCTGTTTATTTCACAGCCGGGAGTCAGTTTACATCTAAGTTCACTCGAAAGTTATGTCGGCTATAAATTATTTGACAGAACCAGTAGAAAAATGGTTCCTACCGAAAAAGGGAAAGTCCTTTATAATTTTATAACAGATGCATTATCTAAATTAGAAGAAGCCGAAAAAAACTTCCAGAGAAGCACAGAAAAGAACACACCAACTATTAGTATCGGAATGTGTTTTGAGACTTTTCAGATTACTTTAGAACCGTATTTGGCAACCTTTCCGTTTAATGTGATTATTCAATTTGGCGAATATCCGGAAATGATTGAAAATCTGGATAAAGGTATTTTAGATTTAATTATTACTCCGCAAATGATTGCTAAGAACACTATCGATTATCAAGCCTTTTCCTCAGAAACGATAGTTCTTATTGCCGGAAATGAAACTGAATCCGAAGCCTTTGAAACTTTAAACAAACAAGGTGATTTAGAAGCTATGGAACTTTGGCTCAAACAGCAGAAATGGTACGGCACCACCGGAGACATGGAGCATTTAAGACGATTTTGGCAGCTTAATTTTAATAAACATGCAGATTTCAGACCTAATTATATTGTTCCCAATTTAAACTCTATTGTCCGCTGTTTAAGTAACAATAACGGTTTGGCAGTTATTCCTGATTTCTTGTGTAAAACAGAACTCGAAAGCGGAAAAATAAAGCTTTTGTGGCAAGGAACAACACCGCTGAAAAACACGCTGTATTTTGCTAACAAAAAGAAAACCATTTACACAGAACAAATACAATTAATAAAAAACACTTTTATGAAAATAATGTAGACATTGAAATAATAGCAAAAAAAAAAGATCCAACTTTCGTTGAATCTTTTTTTGAATATATAAATAATCCTTTTTATTAGGCCTCTTTATGTTTAGTTTCGATATTTTCCTTCTCTTCTCTAGTTATGGTATCAACCAATACTGGAGTCGCGATAAACAATGAAGAATAAGTTCCTACAATAATACCTACTAACATTGCAAAGATAAATCCTCTGATAGATTCTCCACCAAAGATAAACATCGTTAACAATACAATAATCATCATTAATGAAGTATTCAATGTTCTTGATAATGTAGTATTAATAGAAGCGTTTACAATATCTTCAAAACTACCTTTACGGTTTCCGATGATAAATTCTCTAATTCTGTCAAATACAATTACAGTATCATTCATCGAGTAACCAATTACAGTAAGAATCGCTGCAATAAAGTGCTGATCCATTTCCATGTGGAAAGGCATAAATTTATAACATAAAGAGTAGATTCCTAATACAAAGATTACGTCATGCGCTACAGCAGCAATCGCACCTAATGAATATTGCCATTTACGGAAAGATATCATTAAATATAAGAAAATAACTGCCATTGCACCAAGAACAGCCCAATATGAATTTGTTTTAATATCTTCTGAGATAGAAGCCCCAACTTTAGAAGCCTGCAAAACTCCAACTTTTTTACCGTCAAAAGTGTTTGTGAATTTCTCATAAGAAACATTAGGGAAATACTTCGCTAATGCATTATATAGTTTTTGATTCACTTCTTCATCAACAGCAACACCGTCTTCTTTAATTTTATATTTAGTTGTAATTTTTAACTGATCGTCATCTCCTAAAATTTTAGCCTCAACCGGAGTTCCGAAAGCTGCAGATAATTCATCTGAAACAACTGTAGCATCAATTGGTTTTTCGAATTTTACTTGAAAAGTTCTACCTCCAACAAAATCAACTCCTTCATCTAATCCATTAACAAAGAAAATAGAAACTAAACTTACTACAACTACAATAGATGAGAAAATATAAGTGAATTTTTTAATTTTAATGAAATCAAAATGGAAATTAGTAAACCAGTTTTTAGTAATATTCGTAGAGAAAGTTAAATCCCCTTTTCCTGCAATGTTTTTGTCAATAAAAATTCTTGCAATAAAGATTGATGTAAACAATGAAGTTACGATACCAATAAGTAGTGTCAAAGCAAAACCTTTAATTGGTCCTGTTCCAAAAATAAACAAGATTGCTCCAGTTAAAACGTGAGTTACGTTTGCATCAATAATAGAACGCATTGCACCGTGCCATCCGTATGATGCTGTAACTGCTTCAGGCAATGTTTTCCCTGCACGCAATTCTTCTTTTGCTCTTTCAAATATAATAATGTTCGCATCGACCGCAGTTCCTAATGTTAATACGATACCTGCAATACCTGGCAATGTTAGTACAAAACCAAAACTTGCCATAATTCCGAATAAGAAAAGTAAGTTCAATAATAATGCAAGGTTAGCATACCAACCTGCTTTACCATAATAGAATACCATCCATAAACAAACTAATACAAATCCTAATATAGATGAAATTGTTCCAGCATCAATTGCAGCCTGACCCAAAGATGGACCTACTACAGTTGACTGAATAATATCTGCTGAAGCCGGCAGTTTACCTGCGTTTAATATGTTTGCTAAATCCGCAGTTTCTGAAACTGTAAAACTACCTGAAATAATTGAATTCCCTCCAGATATAGCTTCATTTACATTTGGTGCAGAATATACAACATTATCAAGAACAATAGCTATCGCTCCTTTTGTTAGTGCAACTTTTCTAGTAATTTCTTCCCAGTTTCTTGCTCCTTGACCACTCATTGACATAGAAACTGCCGGTTTATTCATCTGATCAAATGAATCTTGCGCATCAGTAACAAAACCACCATTCATTGCTGGTACATTGTCTCTGTTTCCTTTTAAAGCATATAATTCAACTGCTTCAATTTCTTTTTCTTTATCGTCTTTAATAGTTGTTGGTTTTCCCCAAACAAATTTTGCATAACGCTGGTCACCAGACAATAAAATTCTGACATCAGCTCTTTTGAAATAAGAATTAATTACAGCAGTATCTTTTGGAGAGAAAAGACCAAGAATTGGTCCTCCGCCTTGTGCAATAATTTTATCAATAATAGGGTTATTTCCTTTTTTAACAGCAGAAGAATCTTTTGCATCAGTCAGTAAAGCACTTAATGAATCTTTTTCAACAGCTTTAGTTTCAATTTTTGCAACTTCAGTTTTTTTCAAAGCATCGTTAGCAGCCATAATGAAACCACCAATTTCTTCAACTTTATAAGTTTCCCAAAACTCTAATTGAGCTTTTCCTCCTAATAATTTTTTAATTCTATCAACATCTTTAGCACCTGGAAGCTCTACAAGAATTCTTCCTGACTCTCCTAATTTTTGAATATTAGGCTGTGTTACACCAAATTTGTCGATACGCTCTCTCAATACTTTATAAGCACTTTCTACAGACTCATCAACTTTTCTTTTGATTACTTTTTGAACTTCCGCATCAGTCATTTGAAAATCAACACCGCCTTCACCCTGCAGACTTCTGTTTGCAAAAATATCAGGAGAAGCTAATTTTACAGTTCCTTTAGAATTAGCATCAAAAGCTTCGAAAAACTTATTTAAATAGCTTTTGTTTCCTTCTAAATTTGCACTTGCATCAGCTAATGATTTATTAAATACAGGGTTTTTAGAATTGTTAGACAATCCTTTCAAAACATCTTTAATAGAAATTTGAAGAATAACATTGATTCCTCCTTCTAAGTCAAGACCTTTATTTAACTGTTTGTTTTTTACTTCATTATAAGTAAAATCTGTAAAACCAAGATTCAACACTTTTGCTTCACCAATAGAATCTAAATACTTTAACTCTTTATCAGGATTATCCCCAGCAAAAGCTTTGGCTTCATCTTTGACGTTATTTGCGATATAAGTGAAAGAAAGTTGGTAAATACTTACCAATGCAAATAGAATTGCGAAAAATTTAATAAGTCCTTTATTCTGCATTATTACTAAAAATTAATTATTTTTTATTTATTATTTTTTGTTTTAAACCCTATAAAATAAGCCATTACGTCATTTCTGAAAAACAAAAAAGAGGCGCACGATTTATATCATTTTTTTTAAACCGAGCAAATATATAATTAACGGAAAGATTAACCAATTAATTTATTAATTAAAATCAAAAAAAAGACTGCTAAATTGCAGTCTTTTTGTTTTTCTATGAGAATTATTATACTAAAACCGATTTCAAATCAGCATTCATGCTTCTTACAGCATCAGCGCTCTTAGCGAAAGCAGCTTTCTCAGCATCATTTAATTTAATATCAACAATTTCCTCGATTCCGTTTTTACCTATAATACAAGGTACACCAATACAGATATCGTTTTGCCCGTACTCACCTTCAACAAAAACAGAACAAGCTATCATTTTCTTTTGATCGTTCAAAATACTGTCAACCAAATAAGCAACAGAAGCACCAGGCGCATACCAAGCTGAAGTTCCTAATAAACCAGTAAGTGTTGCTCCGCCAACCATGGTAGCCGCAGCAACTTTATCCAATTCTTCCTGAGATAAAAACTGAGATACAGGGATACCATTATATGAGGCCAATCTTGTCAAAGGAATCATTGTAGTATCGCCATGTCCTCCAATTACCATTGCAGAAATATCATTTGACGGTTTATCCAATGCTTTAGACAAATAATATCTAAAACGAGAGCTGTCTAAAGCTCCGCCCATTCCTATGATTCTATTTTTTGGCAATCCAGTAGCTTTCAATGTCAAATAAGTCATTGTATCCATTGGATTAGACACTACCACTACAATACAATTTGGCGAATGTGCTAATACATTCTCTGCAACAGTTTTTACAATTCCAGCATTAATCCCTATTAATTCTTCTCTAGTCATTCCCGGTTTTCTAGGAATTCCCGAAGTAATCACAACTACATCGCTGTCTGCTGTTTTAGAATAATCATTAGTAACCCCTGAAACATTAGTATTAAAACCAGTATTTGTAGCACATTGCATAATATCCATAGCTTTACCTTCGGCAAAACCTTCTCTGATATCCAATAATACTACTTCACTTGCAATTCCTCTATAAGAAATTGAATCTGCACAGGATGCTCCCACATTCCCTGCTCCTACAATGGTAACTTTCATTTTTATTTGTTTTTTATTAATATCAAATCAAAAACAAAAAACACAGCTCATTCTAAAAACTACGCATCGATATTAGCGTAAACTGCATTTTTCTCGATAAATTCTCTTCTTGGAGGCACCTCATCACCCATTAACATTGAGAAAACCCTATCTGCTTCAGCAAGACTGTCAATATTTACTTGACGTAATGTTCTAAAACTTGGATCCATTGTAGTTTCCCACAATTGCTCTGCATTCATCTCCCCAAGACCTTTATAACGCTGAATACCAGCACTTCCACCCATTCTTGCATTTGCTTGATCGCGTTGATCATCATTCCAAGCGTATTCTTTTTTATTTCCTTTTTTAACTAAATATAAAGGAGGCGCAGCAATATATACGTGACCTTCTTCAATTAGCTCTTTCATAAAACGGAAGAAGAATGTCAAAATCAAAGTTGAGATGTGACTACCATCGACATCTGCATCACACATGATGATTACTTTGTGGTAACGCAGTTTTGAAATATTCAAAGCCTTGCTATCCTCTTCAGTACCAACAGTTACTCCAAGTGCAGTAAAAATATTTCGAATCTCTTCGTTCTCAAAAACCTTGTGATGCATTGCTTTTTCTACATTCAAAATTTTACCACGTAATGGCAGAATAGCTTGAAAAGCACGGTCACGGCCTTGTTTTGCCGTACCGCCTGCCGAATCTCCCTCGACAAGATATACTTCACATTTTGCAGGATCCTGTTCAGAACAATCTGACAGTTTCCCTGGCAGTCCACCACCGCCCATTACGGTTTTACGCTGAACCATTTCACGCGCTTTCTTAGCTGCATGACGTGCTTGAGCAGCAAGAATTACTTTTTGAACGATGATACGAGCGTCATTTGGATTTTCTTCCAAATAATTTTCAATCATTTCGCTCACCGCTTGGCTTACAGGCGAAACAACTTCTCTATTTCCTAATTTGGTTTTGGTTTGCCCCTCAAATTGAGGTTCAGCTACTTTTACCGAAATAATTGCCGTAAGTCCTTCACGGAAATCATCTCCAGAAATATCGAACTTCAATTTATCCAGCATTCCAGAAGCATCAGCATATTTCTTCAGCGACCTTGTAAGACCGGTTCTAAAACCCTGTAGGTGCGTTCCTCCTTCGTGAGTATTAATATTATTTACATAAGAAAAAATATTCTCTCCGTAACTAGTATTGTAAATCAAAGCTACCTCAACCGGGATTTCTCCTTTTTCGTGATCCATAGAAATTACGTGTGCAATAATTGGCTCACGATTTCCATCTAAATATCTAATATATTCTTTTAATCCTTCAGAAGAATGGAATATTTCTGAAACAAAATTTCCGTCTTTATCAAGTTCTCTTTTGTCTGTAAAAGTAATCGTGATTCCTTTGTTCAAAAACGATAACTCACGCATACGCGCTGACAAAGTATCGTATGAATATTCTATTGTTTGAGTAAATATGCTTGGATCTGGGTAAAAAGTAACGATTGTACCTCTTTTAGTAGTCTCCCCTATTTGTTTTACAGGGTAAAGTGCTTTTCCTTTTTCATATTCCTGCTCGTAAACTTTTCCATCACTGCTGTGAACGGTAGCTCTCAAATGGTTTGACAACGCATTTACAACAGAAACCCCCACACCGTGAAGACCTCCAGAAACCTTATAGGAATCTTTATCAAATTTACCTCCGGCACCAATTTTGGTCATTACAACCTCCAAAGCAGAAACACCTTCTTTTTTGTGAATCCCAACTGGAATACCACGTCCGTTGTCTTCAACAGAAATTGATCCATCTTCATTGATATCAACTCGTATCGTATCGCAATGACCTCCCATTGCTTCATCGATAGAGTTATCTACCACTTCATAAACTAAATGATGTAACCCTCTTACACCAACATCTCCAATGTACATTGACGGACGCATTCTCACGTGTTCCATTCCTTCTAAGGCCTGGATACTGTCTGCTGAATAATTGTCCTTCTTGATTTCTTCGCTCATATATTTTAATCTAAAAAAATGTGTTTTTCGTCTAACAGCAAATATATGAAAATGTAAACTATATAAGTGTTTTATTCCAATTATAAGAGGCTAAGTTATTAACAAAAGACGTCAATTTCAATGATATAAATCAGGTTTTATAGTATTTTGAAAATTTAATTTTAATATCATTGGAAATAGCAATTCCAATGGCAAATATCAATGTTAATTTCAATAACAAATCAATTTCTAAAGAAGAAAAACTACCCTAAAAACAGAAAATTCCCAAACAAGCATTTAAAATGCTGTTTAGGAATTTTTAAAATTGTGATTGCTGTTAAAATTTATTTTTTAATATCTATTAATCTCCTCAACTATTTGTCTTGTTTCCTCAATTGACAATCTTTTTGACTGGCATTCAAATTCTTTTAAATTATGTTCCTTTAAAAATATATTAACATCCTCACAATCTCTAAATATGTTAATTTCTTTTTTTTCGAAATCAACAACCATACCTCTTGTTTTCCCATTTACTGCACCATAGGTTAGGTTGTAGCTCAAACCTTTCGCCCACAAACCCATTATATCTTCTTCAAAATAAAGAAATCTCCCATATCTAGTTACTTTACAAAATCTCGAATAGGCATCAGGATCATAACCCTTGTCTTTTTTATTAGTATATTTTCTATATGTTTGAAAATACAATTCACCCTTAAATGAAACACCAAATGGATATAAAACTTTTTTATTCTTATCCTTAAAATAAAAAAAAGCCTTTTCAGGAAATTTTGTAGTATCAGCTGGAATAGCTGTTTTGCAAAACAACTCTTCGTTTGAGCTAGGTTTTCGATTAAGAACATCCTCTAAAGTCATATAAATTCCATCTGGAAAATCGCCTTTTTTTATAGACACAATCTCCTGACTCAAAACTAAATTTGATTTAAGTACAAATAACAAAAGAACAATGATTTTCATGACAATCTTTTCAATTAATTTAAACCACAAATACCTATTACCTAATAATCCTCACATTCATTTCTTCTACCTTTTTGTCAGATAAAAGAGACGGTGCGCCAAATAATAAATCTTCGCTGCTTCCAGTTTTTGGGAAAGCCATTACTTCTCTAATAGATGCTTTTTTCTCCAAAATCATCATCAAACGGTCAATTCCCCAAGCAATTCCTCCGTGTGGCGGTGCTCCGTACTGGAAAGCTTTGTGCATTGTCCCAACACTTTTTATCATTTCTTCTTTATTGTAACCCATATTTCTATAAGTTGCTTCCAGAATCTCCGATTTATGTGCACGAACTGATCCTCCACCAATTTCGTAACCATTTAAGATTATATCATATTGCTGTGCGATGATCGTTCCAATTTCATCGTCATCCCCTTTCATATGCTTTTCTAAATCGTAAATCGCAGGCATTGAAAATGGATTGTGCGTAAAAGTCCATCTTCCTTCATCTGTTCTTTCAAACATTGGAAAATCAACAACCCAAGCCGGGCATAATTCCTTCGGATTAATCAAGTGCAACATTTTACCCATTTCTTGACGAACAGCATCCAAAGCTTTGTTAGCCGTAGCATAATCTGCTGCAGAGAAGAATACAATATCTCCTACTTGTGCATCAGTTGCTTTTATGATTCCTGCCGCAATATCTTCGCCTAAGAACTTGATAATCGGCGATTGCAGTTCATCTTCATTTACAATAATATAAGCCAATCCACCTAATCCGTGCTGTTGAGCAATAGCCGTAAGGTTTTCGATCTGACCTTTAGACATACGCTTGTTCCCTTGCTCTTTAGCAGAAACCTTGATGCATTTCACGATTCCGCCATCTTCAATAGGTTTACTGAACACTTGGAAAGTCGTGTCTTTTACAATATCGGTGATGTCCTGCATTTTTAATCCGTAACGCAAATCTGGTCTGTCACAACCATAAAAATCCATTGCATCTTTATAGGTAATCACTTCAAACGGACGTAAAATCCATTTGTTTCCGTATATTTTCTTAACTACTTCATTAAACATTTTTGTATTTAAATCTATAATCTGCTGCATACTTGCGTAAGCGATTTCCATATCCAATTGCGTAAACTCCGGCTGACGATCTCCACGAGAATCCTCATCTCTAAAACAACGCGCGATTTGGAAATACTTTTCATAACCGCTTACCATCAACATTTGTTTGAACTGCTGTGGTGCTTGCGGAAGCGTGTAAAACATACCAGAACCCTTACGTGTAGGAACAATAAATTCACGTGCTCCCTCATCGGTTCCAGCACTTAAAATCGGAGTTTCAATTTCTAAAAACTCTTCTTCATCTAAAATGTCACGCAATAATTTAATTACTTTATGACGGTTTACGATTGCTCTTCTTACCTCTTCATTTCTGTGATCCAAGAACTTATATTGAAAACGAATCGCTTCGTTGGTTTTAGCCGCTCTTTTAATTTCGAAAGGCAATGTTTTAGATAAGTTTAAAATCTCCAATACAGAAGTTTCTAATTCAATTTTACCAGTACGCAAACCTGCATTATAGTCATCTTCATTACGACCAACAACGATACCTTTCACAGAAATTACCGATTCCGGTTTTAATTTTACTAATTCATCGATGTTAGGAAATGATTCCCTGCTGATTCGTACTTGGAAAATCTCATAACTTGAATCACGTAAATCAATAAACATTAATTCACCGTGGTCACGAACACTTGCAATCCAACCAGACAACAACACTTCTTCATTGATGCTTTCTACGGATAATTGTGAAATTTTATGTGTCCTATAAGTATCTTTTATAATAATCGGAATTTCAGGAAGTGATTCTTCTTGAGTCTCTTTATTCTCTACTACCGTTTCATTAGAAACTTTTCCAGCAGCTTCTTTATTTTCTAAAACAGCCGCAGCTCCTAATTTGTCTAAAATAATTTGACGAATTACTTTACCATTAGCGCCTTTTCCGATAACACCTAAAACCTTACCAACTAATATACCGGCTTTCCCTTGGTCTCCAGCTTTAATATCATTGGCAACAGCCTCATTTTCTGAAAGAACTTTGGCAATCACTTCTTGGATTTTATCCTCAGAAATAGTGTTTTCTTCAAAGTACTTGTTGTAGTCAAAAGTTCTGTCTTTTAAATAACCAACAATAGCATTCTGAACTAAAACCGCCGTAATTTTTTCAGCTTTAAATAATTGAAAAATTTCAGTTAAATGAGCAATACTATGGATATCTGCGTAATCTTCAGCCTTAATATTGTTCGCTAAAGTTTTAGCAACAAAAGAAGGATCTTTAATTTCGTTATTTATTTCTACAAATGTTTGCGAACGCATCTTATCTGCTGTAAAAAATTTAGCATCTTGAGGCAAAACACCACCGTTAATCAAAATTGATTCAACAGCATAAGGCAAAGCGCTTGTATCCACTTTAATAGCTTCAATTTCAGCTTTAATATTTACGAAAGGTAAATCCGGCTCTGAAATAAAACGGTAATCCGCTTCAAATTCTTTTTTACGCATTACTTTGGTCTGCTTTAAGTCAGCATCCCATAACACAGTTGTTTGATCAGGTCTAAACTCTTTGTGTTCTATAAAATAGTTGAATTGTTTCTCCACTTCTTCCTTCAAAGCTTCCACCATAAACTTAAACGAGTTCAAGTTTTTGATTTCCGTTCTTGGGTTTAAATCATAACTGTGCTTTTTTCGCAAAGACACAGAAACATCCGATTTGAATTCTCCTTTCTCCAAATTCGCTTCAGAGATTCCTAAGTTCTGAACAATACGCTGAATATATTGTGCGTAGGTTGAAGCATCTTCAATGTTTCTGATACAAGGCTCCGTAACAATTTCAATCAACGGAACACCTGCTTTGTTAAAATCGACTAACGAAATTTTCTTTTCGTGCATCAATTTTGCAGCATCCTCCTCAATATGAACCTGAGTTAAATTCACCGTAAACTGTGTACCGTCATTTCGGTAACAAGAAACATGTCCATCAGGAATTATTGGGTTATGAAACTGTGTAATCTGAATGTTTTTTGGATTATCCGGGTATTCGTAATGCTTTCTATCCCAAGAAATCACTTCATTACTAAATGACGAATCCACCGCTTTACCAAAATAAATAGCTTTTGTGATCGCTTCTTTATTTAAAGCAGGCAAAACGCCCATTTGTCCAGTACAAACCGAACATATATTTTCGTTAGGTGTTTCTATTTCTTGATTTGGACAAGAACAAAACAACTTGGTTTTGGTATTCAATCGAACGTGAGTTTCCAGTCCAATTACCAATTCTAAATCGTGGGCTTTTATAGCCGCAGTTAATTGCTCCAATTCCATTATATTGTATCTTTTAAGAAGTTTGCAAACTTCAACACTAATTCATCATTATTTTTTGCTGCCGTAATCTGCAGTCCAGTGCTTGTTCCTTGTGGCACTGTTAAAGTCGGTAATTGTCCCAAACTAAATCCAACCGTATAGGCATCGGATAAATACATAGCCAATGGATCTTTTAAACTGTCTCCAATTTTAGGCGGAGTACTTGGTGTAACCGGTGATAAGATAATATCAACTTCTTCAAAATCTTTACTGAAATTTTCAGAAATCTGATCTCTTAAAGCCAATCCTTTTAAATATATTTCATCTGAAAAACCTTGTGACAATACTTGATTTCCACCAACAATTCTGCGTTTTGTTTCTTCTGAAAAATTTTCAGAACGCGTAACTGCATAGGTTTCGATTAGATTCTCTGCTTCGATGCGATTACCATAATTTGTTCCGTCTAAACGAGATAAATTCGAAGCCGTTTCCGCCATTGCCAACGTATAGTAAGTAGAAACTAAAATATCCGATTTAAAGAAATCCAATTCTTTTACTTCAATTCCTTTGGCTTTTAGTTTTTCAATGCTTGCTAAAAAATCAGATTTTATCTGCGCATCGATCGCATCGCTTTCAATGAAGTTTTTAAAATACCCAATTGTTTTTACAGTTGAAGCTGCAATTGCCTCTTCGCTAATTTCTGATGAAACAATTGAAGTTTGATCTTTTGGATCTTTCCCGCTCATTACATTCAATACAATTCGGATATCTTCAATTGATTTTGCCAATGGACCAACGCAATCAGTAGAAGATGCATACGCCATTAATCCAAATCTAGAAATTCTTCCGTAAGTTGGTTTGAAACCATAAATATGATTATATCCAGCAGGCTGACGAATTGAACCACCCGTATCCCCGCCAATAGAAAATACAGTATATTCTTTCGCAACGTTAACCGCAGATCCTCCGCTTGAACCTCCAGCAACTAATTCTGGATTGACAGCGTTTTTTACTGCTCCAAAAATGGTGTTTTCACTAGAAGACCCGTGACCAAAACTATCACAGTTTTCTTTTACCAATGGGATAGCACCTGCATCCAATAATTTCTGAATGGCAGTAGCAGTATAAGGTGATTTATAGTTTTTCAACAAATCAGAACTTGCAGTAGTGTAAGTTCCCTGCACCATATATACATCTTTAATCCCAAAAGGAATTCCTTCCAGCAAACCTATTGTTTCTCCGTTTGCAATTTTAGCATCGACTTTAGAAGCTAATTCCAAAGCCAAAGTATCCAATAAAGAATTTACAGAGTTATATGCATTTTGTTTGAGTAAATCTAATCTTTCTTGCACCAAAGCAGTACAAGTTATTTGTTTTGACACCAGTTGCTGGTGTATTTTTTTTATCTGAGAATCCATTTTTTATCCTTCTATAACTTTAGCAACTACTAAAAAACCGTTTTTCTTGTTCGGGAAATTTTCCAAAATTATTTGTTTCTCAATAGCCGAACTCTCTATCACAACATCTTCTCTTAAATTATTCACAGACACACAATTACGATTGACATTATTTGCATTATTATTATTTGATGGATGTGCATTTTTAATTACATCAAATAATTTGTTCACGGACTCTGAGGGCTGTGCTCCTTTAATGCTCGACAATATGTCGACTGTCATTGTTTTGTTCATAATTTATTTAGTTTTAAAGTCAAACTTTTAAGCTGGCGAATTTACAAAAGTTTTTTTTAGGGATTTCTATTTTTTAATGAATTGAATGGTTTTCAACCAAAGAAGATACTAATTTAACATTATGTTTAATTTTGTTATAATTTATGAATATTTGCCAAATATTGAAATTCGCAGTAGATGGATTTATAAATTTACTTTAATATTTTATAATAATAATCCTAAACAATAAACTTTATTCAATTAAAAATGAATAAATTAGCATTGATTTTTAACTAAAAAAAACAAAAATAATATATAAATGAAAAACACTTTTTATTTTTTGTTGATGATAACTTCCTTTTCTATTGCTTTTATATCCTGTGAGAATGAAGACTATGAAACTTATAATGTCGTAACTCCGGTTACTATGACTTTGAGCGAGTTAAGAAGTTCTGTAAAAATATTACCGCCTCAAAAAACCATCAACTCTGGTAAAATATATGTGTATGAAGAATTTATTTTTATTAATGACGAAGAAAAAGGAATTCATATTATTGACAATACAGTTCCAACCGCACCGAAAAAAATAACATTTCTTAAAATCCTTGGAAATACAGATATAGCAGTTAAAGACCAAATGCTTTTTGCCGATAGTTTTACAGATTTAGTCGTTTTTGACATTTCAAATATTAGAAAAATAGTAGAGAAAAACAGATTAAACAATGTTTTTCCACATTATACTGTCTATCCAACAATTGACAACAATCTCCCTATATACTACGATTATCAAAATAGTACTTCCGATAAAATTATAGTCGATTGGAATGTTAAACAAGAAAAAAGAAAACCTCAAAATTATGATATGTATCAAAACGGAGGTGTCGTGAACAGCTTTGCAAGCTCTGAAGGTTCAGTTACAGGAAAAGGCGGTTCATTAGCTCGCTTTATGGTCGTGGAAGATTATTTGTATGTCGTAGACAATCAGAAAATCAATACTTTTAACATCCAAAATTTATCTGCTCCAACAAAAATAAAAGAGCAAAATGTTGGCTGGGGTATCGAAACCATTTTTAACAGAAATGAATATTTGTATTTAGGAAGTACTAACGGAATGTATATTTATGATATCAAATCGTTAGAAAACCCTGTTTTTGTGTCAAGGATAGCCCACATAAACGCTTGTGACCCTGTGGTTGTTGATGAAAAATATGCCTACGTTACTTTACGATCAGGAAATTTATGCGGTGCATCAGAAAGTGTTTTAGAGATTATTGACATCACCAATAAAAAAAATCCAGTAAAAATAAAATCATATACTTTGGAAAATCCTTATGGTTTGGGAATAAAAGATCAGATGCTGTTTATTTGTGATGGTACTGCGGGGCTAAAAGTGTTTAATAAAACCAATGTATTGGATTTAAAAATAACGAATCAATTTAACATCAACACTTTTGACGTTATTCCTTTAGACAACAAACTGCTTTTAGTTGGTCAAAACACCCTGTTCCAATACAAATATGTAGAAAACAACATCGAACTTATAAGCAAATTTTCATTAGATAAATAATACAAACCAAGATTTGAAAACCTAATGAACTCATTTTAATTAAACCTCAAAGATTTAAAAAAACTTTGAGGTTTAATCGTTATATTATAGAGCTTTAATATGAACTCTTGATTCGAATTAATTATTCCAAATTTCAACTAATTAATTCGTTACATAAATTTCAAATTTAAAAACAATTCACCAAAAATCATATCATTAACTAATGGAGATTGTAGAGAAAGTGATATAAAATTGATTTTAGACTATAGATATTAATTTTCAAAAATTATTTTAGAAGAAATATAATCCGGCATACTGGCAATAGCATTTTTCAGCTTTGATTGATTAGCTTTTTTTGCATTTTCATCAGCTAAATTATAATTGTAATTATCAAACAAATAATACATCAAAATTCTATTATAATCATCTAGATCACTATCTGAAATCATGCTCAATATAGCCGTTTCTGCTAATCTAGGGTTTCTGCTTTCCGAAAGTGCACGTCCCACTCTGTCAATACTTGAAAAATAATGATTTTTAGCAGGATTTTCTATTCTTAAAGATATCCCCAAAATCAAATCTAAAGTATTTATATCCAAAACCTCTATCTCCTTTATGTACGTACTTCTTGCTCCTTGCGCATAACTCCCGTCACTTACTCTATCAAAACGGTCATTCATTATATTTAGATGGGAGCGAAGAAAAATCTCCCATTTTGTAGTCTCCGCAGATAACATTGCAATATTCAAAGCATGAGTTCTTGGACGGCTATCCATACTGCAACTGCCAACAACTCGTCTGTTTCGTTTTAATTCCAGCTCAGCTTCCTTACTTATATAACGGCCAACATATTCTTCAAATTCATCATCTGAAGTTCTATTTTTTGCAATTATTAAATCCTCATTAAGAAAACTCATAAAATTCAAATCAACCTCTTTTAAAGAATCAAGTCGACTCAAACGCAATAATTCCCATTTTTCTAATTTTTGCTTGTAAACATTGTACTCTATATCTCTCTGCCTTATATTATTGGCTTCATCAATTACAAGAACATTAGTTTTGGTATATTCTAAAATTGGTTTATTCAAAACGTTGTTGACATACTCTTGGAATTTCATACCTTTTTTAAGTTCAGCACCATAAAAATCTCCTGAATCTTTTGCTTTATCATAAAATACCTGAGCTGTTGTATCAATCATACAATCAGCATATTGTATTAATTTTGCATATTTATCTGCAATTGGTTTGGTTTTAAATTCTTCAACGAAGTAAAAAGCCCTTAATGAAGCTTCGGAATATTTACTTTTTTCTCCAAACTCATAAATCCATTTTTCCGTAAATTTATCATTACTTGAAACAGTATTACTTTTTTTAGAAATACTCTTACTACTACTTTTTCCCAGTTCAAGGCTAGAAAATTCAATATATTCTTTATTTTCGTAATCTTTATAAGATGATTTCACTACAACTAAATTTTTATCAAAATTTGCTTTAGGATATTTAGCTTTAAATTCCGAAAAAGAAATATTGTTCTCAATGTCTTTTTTAGCTTCCAACGCTTTCTCTCCATCTATACTTACAAAATTTGCTCTTGCTTGAGCACAAGAAAGAAAGGTTTTATTGAATTCGCATACTTTAAACTTCAAGTTCAAAGAATCTACAATATGTTTAAGCTTGGAAACTGAATTCTCAGAATAGATCAAGCCATTATTGTATACTTTAAATTCAGTGTTTTGAGCATTCAAAGTGATGCAAAACAAAATCATAAAAACAAAAATCTTTTTCATATTGTCTTTTTTTTATAGATTACTCAATACTCTCAATCAAATACTTAGTCCCGTTAATCTCAAAAGCGAATCCTACTTTATTTCCTATCAATTTATTTCCTAACAGAGATTGGTAAAATTAGCTCACGGATAACACGGTCACAAGTAACATAGTTATAATGGATTTTTATTTAATACTGCATTTTATTTACTAACGACACTCTAACTATTTGTCAATTCAACGAAGGAGAAATCACATAACGTGAGTCACTAGTGAGATTCCTCATTCTTCGGAATGACAAAACGGTGGCTTTATCTTTAACTTAATCACATTGGGAAATATCCGAGCCTCGGCTTACATAAATATATCTATTATTAATACTGAAATAAGTAATAATAAACCAAAAATTAAAAAAAATACGTAAGACCAATACAATCGATGATTTGAATAATCGTTTAAATATTCAGTCATATTATTTCGTTTTTCTCCAAGAATTGGTCTTTTTTTTCCTTTATGAAAAAAGACATACATTAAATAACTAAAAAACAGAATAACAAAAGGCAATAAATACATCTCTATCATCATATTATCTTTTTTTATATAAATCACTCAATATTCTCAATCAAATACTTCGTTCCATTAATCTCAAAAGTAAACCCAACTTTATTCCCCATCAATTCATTTCCAAGTGGAGATTGCGGTGACAAAGCAATAACATTCACCCCATCAACATTAATCTTGGGAAGAGCAAGACTGAGATACAAATAGATTCCATTGGCTTTTACCAAACTCCCCAGAATGATGGTTTTGGCAGCAATTGAAGAGTCCATTTTATCCAAAACTGCTTTTTGAGTTAATACTTCTTTGAGTTTCGTATTGAGTTTCTCTTGCTCAATATGCATCATCAACAATGCTGTTTCATGTTTGTCGCCAGCAGAACCTTTGGCATCGTTCTTTGAATCTTCGGTCAAAGCTAGAATCATATCTCTAAAAACATCAATTCTATCCTGAACTAACTGTATATAATGGGCTTGTATTTTTTGTTTGAAAGTCATTTTTTTTAAGTTTCTAAGGCTATAAGATTCTAAGTTGCTAAGAAAAAGAAAAAAACAGGAATTTCAATAAAAAAACTGAAATCATCTTATTTTCAACTTTAAAATTTAACATGCTATTATAGAATTTTAGTAATACAATCTATAATTTTAACTTTTTAATTAATTTAACAACTATTATGAAAAAAGCTTCGATTATTACTACAATGGCATTTGGAATTATGATGGTCTTTACTACTAACGCAACTGCACAAAAATTTCCTGGTTTAGATAAAAGTCCAATGGATATGGCCGCTTATCCTAATGATTACAAAGACGCTAATAAAACGGCAAGAATAATTTACTGCAGACCGCAATTAAAGGGGCGTTCTTTAGACGAATTAACTCCTGCAGGAAAAGTTTGGAGAACTGGTGCTAATGAAGTTCCTGAAATTACTTTTTATAAAGATGTGAAATTTGGAAACACTAAACTTAAAGCAGGATCTTATGCTTTACTTACAATCCCAGAAAAAGATTCTTATACCATAATTATTAGCAAAGATTTAAATTTATCGGGAAGCACTCCATACAACGATAAAAATGAAGTAGCCCGATTGAAAGTTCCTGTAACCCAAGGCGAAGAATCTTTAGAAGCTTTTTCTATGGTTTTTACTAAAGGTGATTCTGGTATTATTTTAAATTTAGGCTGGGATAAAGTGCGTGTTGATGTTCCTTTTACAGAATAATATTTTTTACCGCTAAGACGCTAGGTCGCAAAGAAATTTTAAACAATAAAACTTTGCGCCTTTGCGTCTTTGCGGTTTATCTTTTTTAAAAATCAAATTTATAATTCCCTCCTACCATCACCTGAAAACCTTGAACCTGATAATTCAGCCATTTTTGATAGTCATTATTCAAAATATTATTTGCTTTTAAAAAGGCCGTAAATCTTTCGTTGTGTTTGTAACGAATATTAGCGTTCAAATCAAAATAACTATCTAATGTAATTGGTCCGGGAGCAGTAACATTAACAATATCGGTATTCAGCTGATAATCTTTACGCTCGCCTGTATAAAACAAATTAACTCCTGCAAACCACTTTTCGGTTATCATAAAATCAGCTCTAGAATTGAATTGAAACTCTGGTAAATTCCACGCTTCCTGCTCTCTTTTTTTAGTATAACTGCTTATTGTCACATCGGCTTCAACAGTTATTCCTTTAGCCAAATCTGCTTTTATTTCTCCACAAAAACGCATTGTCGTCAAATCATCATAAACTACTTGAAATGAATTTCCGAAACCATAATTAGCATTTGTATTGTTTTCAGTATAATCATTACTTCTAAACAATGCTTTATTTTCATCAAATATATAGGACGCTCTTACATCATAACTGACAGTACTTGCCAATTTCCCTTTTAATCCCGCCTGAATATCATACAGCTCATTTGTTGGTTTAATATTTAATGTAGGCGAAACATAAGGATTACCATCTACAAAATCTTTATAGTTGTTTTGCTGTAAATTCCCAATGGCATTCGCATAAAATATCATCAGATCACTCACTACATTGTATGAAGCCTTAACCGACGGATAAACATAAAACTTGTTGCTCGTGTTATCCTTACCCATACTATAAACCAAGCCAGCTCCAATATCGATTGTCCAATCGTCTCTTTTCATTACAAAACTCGGAACTATTCCAAAATTAGTAAAGCCATATTGAATGTCGGCAGTATTGGTTCCTGAATAATCCTTCTTAAAACTGCCATCAACGTAATCAACAAAAATTTTAGTTTTTATGGCTTCATCCATCACGTCAAACGTGAAAGTCGGAGCTAATAAAAATCGATTTTCAACAGAACTGAAATCATCTGTAAAGTGAGTAAAATCTAAACTTAAGTTATTCAGAATTCCATCTTCAAAAGCCAAAGAACCTCCAGCCGTAAATGTATTATACGATTGTTGCGGATTAATACCGTACACCAAATCCATACTTTCTGGAATCGTCAAAGTATTTCCAAAATCAACAGGCAGTCCATACCAATTGTAAATTTGATTTTGATATCCCAATTTAATATTCCATGCCATTTCCTCCTTATTGCTTCCATACAACAAATCGATTTTGGTATCATAGTAGAAATTATCAAGAAGAACATCTTTAATTTCTCCTTGAGATGAATTATGGCGAAACATACCGCTTACATAATCGCTATTATTGAGATCATCATTCACATATAATTCGGCATTCAAAGATCCATAATTGCCAAGACCAAGAGTTGCATAATTTTTAAATAAGCGTTCTTGTTTTCCCTTTTCGACACCTTGAGCATTTCCCTTGGAAGGAGCAAATGTAGAAGCTACCGGAAAAGGCAAAATAGAATAATTTACATTTTCTTTTTTAGTATTTTCATCATTTGTATTCGCTGGTACTTCTTTTACTTTGAAGGCATCAGAGATTGTCGGAGTATATGGTTTTACCACATTTACTACTTCTGTTCCAATGTTATCCTTTTTGTCCTGAGCAAAAGATAACTGAGAAAATAAGAGAATAAAAATTCCCCAAGCAAATTTCCCTGAAGGAGTTGTGACCAAGAATATTGATTGCCTATTTATGAATGCTTTTATGTTTTTGATTTTCATCTTTCTTTTTTTTCTAACTGATTTCTGCTATCTAATTTCTGCTAACTGAACTACACTTCCCATTCTCCATTTGCGATGAACTGCGTGTTTCCTCCTATTTTAATATCAAAATGATCTCCTGACAATTTCCCATCAAAATAAATTCTCGAAGGACGATTAATATAATCCCCTTGATGATTTACTAATTTTATTTCCGACGAATGATATTTTAAAAGAAAAGCCTGCAGACAGGTACTTGCACTTCCGGTAGCAGCATCTTCTACTAGCTGATTATGTTCAACACACAGCATTCTGCTATAGAGTTTACCCTCATCAAAACAATAGAAATACAACGCTCTATGATTTGTTTCGCAATGAATCAAAAGCCATTCTTTCATCTTATTCAATTCAAGACTTAAATTTTTCAAAGCTTTTTTGCTTTTAAGCGGAACAATCACAAATGCACTTCCTGTACTCACTTCCTGGATTGGGAATTTATCATCAAAATCGGCAGTACTTAAATTACTGAAAGACAAAAAACCTTCCTTTGCAAAAACATCCCAAAATTGAGGTTGCGCTGCCTGTAACCAAACCAAATCTCCCAACTGCTGAATTGGAATCTCTCCAATCGGAACCGACAGCTTAAAATTTCGTGGCTGGCTTTCGACAATTTTATTCATCAAAACCCATGAAGTTCCAATAACTGGATGACCAGCAAACTGCATCTCATGTTCTGGGGTAAAAATTCGAATTAATGCGCTGTTATTTTCGGGTTGAATGGCAGTAATAAAAGTGCTTTCGGCAAAATTAATTTCGCGGGCAATTTTCTGCATCTCTTCCGTATTCAGTCTATCAGCATTCATAAAAACAGCCAGTTGATTTCCGGCATATTTTTCCTCTGCAAAAACATCTACTATATAAAAAGGTAATTTCATTCTGTTTCTATTTAGTTATTGATGAATTTGTTTTGGATTCTTCCGCTTTTATTTTGTTCAACTCAGTTTTGGCTTCTTCAACAACATCTATATAATCAGTAAAATTTTCGATTACATTGTCCAAAACATAAGTAGCCTGGTAACTATCTTTCAAACCATAATAGTTTTTTGCCATCAGAATCAAGCCTTTGGCTCCATAATAACGATAGCTCGAATAATTTTTAGCTAATTTTTGAATCGCAGTATTCGAAATCTCAAATTTTCCGTCTTTATTTTTAAAATATGCATCATAATACAAAGCTTCGGCAGCGAGTTCACCTTTGCTTACTGTTAATAATTTTGCGTAAGCGGTTTTGGCTTTAGCTTCGTCACCTGACTGCATAGCTGAACGTGCAACGATTATCTGCGCATCGCTTTTTACATTTTCTTCCGCTTTCTGATTCGCCAAAACTTTATCGGCATACACAACTGAATTTGGATAATCCTTGGTTTCATAATAACATTTCATCAAATTCGCTTGCGCAAAAGTCTTATTTTGTGCAAAATCGGCTTCTTTTTCTAAACGTACCAAAACTGGAATTCCTTTATCACAATTTTTATCTTTTAAAAATATTTGCGCTAATCGAACCAAAGACTGCTCTGTATATTCGCAACGAGGCTGACTAATCACATATTCATAATTTGGCACCGATTTACTCTCGGAACCTTCGGCATAATACAATTGTGCCAATTGAAAATTGGCCTGCAGAATATGAACTCCATTAGGAAACTTAGCCACATAATTACTGAAACCAGAAATTGCCTGCTTGGTATTTCCCTGTTCCAATTGCTTTTGAGAAGCTTCAAAAGTATCATTATCCAAATCCAAATCGGTTACAGCCACAAAATCCAATGTACGAACCCAAGTAGCATATTCATCTACTTTACCATTATCAACATAAATTAATCTAGCCGTAGAAACTGCCTCATAAGCTTCGGGAGTTTTTGGAAATTCGGAAGCCACTTTTTTAAATTTGGTTATAGCCAAGTCATCACGATCCGAATTATAATATATCAGTCCCTGACGCAAAATAGCTCTTGAAGTATAAGAACTGCTTTTGTAATTTGCGATTAATTTATCATAAGCCTTAATCGCCAAGTCTTGTTTATTCTCAGCTACATACGTATTTCCCAATTCGAATAAAGCATCATCCTGATAATCTGATTTTGGATACAAAGTCAAAAATGCGTTAAGCTCTTCTATTTTTTTGCTGTTTTTAGAAAGAAATCCATAGCAAAGCGCTTTCTGAAAATAAGCATAATCTGCATCTACACTTTTGGATTCAATTACCTTATTATAAGCATCTAATGCAACTTGATATTTTGTAGTTACAAATCGGCAATCTGCCAAGCGCAGATAAGAATCATTCAAACGAAATTTATCTGCTTTATTACTTTCTATTTGTTTTTGAAAAGAATCTCCAGCAGTATCATATTCTTTCAATTTGAAATTAGCGTAGGCGATATTATAATTAACGTTTTTGAATTCAGCTGTTTCTTTGGCTTTTGGCAAATCCAAAAACTGCTGATAACTCAATAAAGCTTCTTTGAAATTTTCTAAATTATATTCGGATTCAGCTTTCCAAAAAGCAGATCGAGCTGTAATTATGGCATCTTTTGGCACTTTTAAACCTTTTTCAAACATTGATAAAGAACCAAAATAATCACTGTTAGTATACAATTCCAATCCTCTGTAGAAAACTACTTTTTGATAAACCGCTCTATTTTCTGATGATTTGTTCTTTTCTAATAAAACCAGCGCTTCCTTGTAGTTCTTAGATGAAATATATGAATCAATCAACAATTTCTCAATTAAATTATTATTCGGATTGGTAGGATATTTGGTCATAAAACCCAGCAAAACTTCCGGAACAGTTTGGTATGAATTACCAATTTCATAACTCAATTTGGCATAATTGAAACTGGCATCTTCCTGTAGTTTTAGGTTAAAATTCATTTCGGAAGCATTCTTAAATGCATTCAAAGCCTGTTGTTTTTTTCCTGATTCCAAATAACTTTCTCCCAAATGGTAATAAGCATTCTGGGCTATAAAATCGTTTCCGTCAATAATTTTATTGAATTGAGAAACTGCATTTTCGTAATCTTTCTGCACATAATAAGCATAACCCAATTGATAAAAATCAGTATTATTCCATTTCCCTTTCTTCCCTTTATATCCTACCAAATAAGGAATTGCTTTGTCGTATTGCTTTAGATTAAAATAGCTTTCGCCGATGATTTTATTCAGTTCCGATTTTTCTTCAGCTGTAGAATTTGGCATTGCTTTGATTCCTAAATCGATGGCTTTTTGAAAATCCCCAGATTTGAAACTCATATCCGATTTGTAGTAGGACAATTTCTCAGCATATTTTTCATTTCCGGAAACCTGATCAAACTGCTTATTTGCTTCGGCATAATCATCCGATTCATACGCCATGAAACCCAAATAATATTTACTTTGCGTGCCATACTCATCTGAACTGGCTACTCTGCTGAAATAACTTTTGGCTTTTTTAGAATTTTTGGCATCAAAATAAGTGTAGCCCTTTTGAAAATTATATTTGCTGCGTTCGCTTTCTTTCAAAACACTTTCATCCACTCTTTCAAACCAATGCAATGCTTCTTTGTATTCTCGGTGATCAAAATAGTAATAGGCAACATCAATAAAAGCCTGATTTTGCTTACGACTTGAAGGATATTCTTCTACAAAACTGTTAATCAGTTCCTCGGCATTATCCTGATCAGTACGAATGGCACAATTCGCAATATAATAAGCACAATCTGATTTCAATCCTTCGGTTTTGGCAGTTTTCTGAACCTGCTTAAAGAGAATTTGTGCCGATGCATACTGCTGATCCTCATATAAAGAAACCGCTTTATCGAAGTCTTTTAATGGGTAGCTGTTAATTGTTGATTGTTGAGAAAACAGGGAGGATATTTGAACAAAAAAAAGGAATAAAAAAAGCCTGATATGTTTACGCATTGTTGTATTTATTTAGTCTATCAAAGATATTTAATCTGTTTCTATAACGAAAGCCGGGTTGCTTTTATTATAAACTATTTTTTCCTCACCCCCAGCCCCTCTCCAAAAGAGAGGGGAACCGAAATGGATTTTTGGAATTTGTTATTTGTTTTTTGGAATTTGTTTTTTCTTTTACCTTTTATTTTTAACCTTTTACTTTTGTATTTGGATTTTATCTTTTTACTTTTACCCAATAAACAAATTCTATTATGTCACAATCAGTACTGTCTTTAAAAAACGTAAACATATATCAAGAAGGAAAAACTATTTTATCTAATGTTAATTTAGAAGTCAATCACGGCGAATTTATCTACATTATCGGGAAAACGGGTTCTGGAAAGAGCAGTTTATTAAAAACATTATATGCCGATTTGCCTTTAACAGAAGGCGAAGGCAAGATTGTAGAATTTGATTTAGCCACTATAAAAGAAGATGAAATTCCATTTTTGAGAAGAAAAATCGGTATCGTTTTTCAGGATTTCAAGTTACTACCAGACCGTACGGTGAAAGACAATATGCTGTTTGTTTTGAAAGCAACCGGATGGAAAGACAAAGACGAAATGGATGCCAAAATCGAAGAAGTTCTGTCCAAAGTAAGCATGAAAAATTTTGCTAATCAGATGCCTCACCAGCTTTCTGGAGGTGAACAGCAGCGTATTGCAATAGCAAGAGCATTATTGAATGACCCTGAATTTATTCTTGCTGATGAACCAACAGGGAATCTTGACCCGCAGACCAGTATTGAAGTTCTTGAAGTTTTAAGAAAAATCAACGCAAATGGTAAAACCGTCATTATGGCAACTCACGATTATGCATTATTGATGAAATACCCATACAAGACCTTAAAATGTGAGGATGCAGCTATTTTTGAAGTAGTTCAAAGAACGGTGTAATGTTATCGATTCTTATTCCGGTTTATAATTACAATGCTTTTCCTTTAGTTTTTGAATTACACAAACAATGTTTGGAGCGCAATTTGGCATTTGAAATAATCTGTCAAGATGATGCTTCGAATGATTTTTTGATTGAAAACAACGAAATAAACGCTTTAGAAAACTGCTATTTTTCCTCAAATGAAACTAATTTAGGGAGAGGAAAAAACCTCAACAGGATGGCTGGAAAAGCTAACTATGACTGGCTCCTTATTTTAGACTGTGACACTTTTCCCAAAAACTCCCATTTTATAAAAGAATATCATTTAAAAATTCAGGAAAACCGTAGCCCGATTATTTTTGGAGGAATAGTTTATGATGTAAAAAAACCGAAAAACGATCAGTTATTGCGCTGGGATTACGGTCATAAAAGAGAAGCGCTTTCTGTAGAAAAAAGAAAAAAAAAAACCAACAGCAGTGCATTAACATCTAATTTACTGCTAAAAAAAGAACTATTTTTACGACATCCTTTTGACGAAAATATCACAAAATACGGCTACGAAGATTTATGCTTTATGATGGCTTTAGAAGAAAATAAAGTCAAGGTAAATCATATAGAAAACCCAGTTTTTCATTTAAATTTAGAAACCTCTGCCTTGTTCTTAGACAAAACAAAAACAGCTCTGGAAAACTTAGTTTATATTGTTAATTTAAAGAAAACAGATTTGAAAGACAGCAAAATTATTACTGTTTACTCTTCGCTAAAAAAACTAAAACTGACCAGCCTTACCGTTTATTTCTTTAATTTATTTGAAAATAGAATTACTACGCAATTAATTTCAAACAAACCGTCACTCCTCTTATTTGACTTGTATAAATTGGGTCATTTTTGCAGATTACAGTCCAAATGAATTACCCCTTTAACGAACTTTCAAAAAGATTTTTCCAAGACTGCATTACAGTTTCACTATTGTATTTTTGAGCAGTAATCTTTGCCTTTTGCCCATATTCAATCCGCAGATTATGGTTTTCTAACAAAACGAGCAGCTTCTCCACAAACGAATCAATATTTCCGTCTTCAATAAGAAAACCTTCCTGTTTATCCCTAATAATTTCTCTCGGCCCGCAGGGACAATCAAAGACAACCGAAGGCAGTCCGCAGGTCATAGCTTCTATCAGCACCATTCCAAATGCTTCTGATCTTGAAGTCATCAAAAAAACAGAAGACTGTTCAAAACAGTTTTTTATATCTTTCGTCACAGCTATGAAATTAACACTCCCAGATATTTGTATTTTAGCTGCCATTTTTTGGTACAGCATTGTATCTTCCCATTGACCATAAACATCGAGTACCCAATCGGGATGCTTACTTACAACTTCTTTCCAGATTAATAACAATCGGTCTAATCCTTTTTCGTAGCTGTGTCTGCAGACAGCAATTGCTTTTTTATTTTGCAGTTTCGTAACATTTTTTGAAACAAAAGAAATTGGGTTAGGGATAACTTCGCTGTTTGGAACACCCCATTCTTTGCTGCCGGCATGAGTTTCATAAATAATTTTATCGAATTTTTTTAATGTTTTTTTCTTTAAAAAATATACCAATTTAAATCTCATTGAACGCAGCCAGTCTTTACTTCTCACTAATTTAAAAGAAGTTGAAAAATGAGTTTCCAGAACAATTGGCGTGCTATTTATCAAAAACCAAGGTATTAAAATCCATTGTGGCGCATCACAAATAACAATTACATCTGGATTTCTTTCAGCAATAATTTTTTTTATAAAGACAATATATTTCCAAAAAAACAAGGTTGTTTCTTGAAAATCTGAACAATTATGCCATTTTATTTTTGGATCAAAATCATAAAAAAAGGGAACATTCTTGGAATTCGGAGCGACAATATCAACTTCATAATTAAAGACAGACACAAAATAATTAGCTTTCAGTGAAACCACACGGGAAATTCCGCCATAATCGGTCATGTCTGGAGTTAAATATAAAATCTTCATTTTTTAGAATTCAAAAAAGTATCAAAATCTCGAATATAATCTTCTTCGTCAAAAATATCAGATGCCAAAACAAGGCAAACAGCTCCAGAAGAAAAATTTTCAAGCTCTCTCCAAAAACCCGCAGGAATGAGCAATCCAAAATTGGGTTTATTCAACAGATAGCTTTTTTTACTGTAGCCATCATGAATTGTAACTTCAAAACTGCCGCTCAAAGCAATAAGAACCTCCTGTTGTTCTTTATGGGAATGTCCCCCGCGAAAAGCACTGCTTGGCACATCAAAAAGATAATAAACCCGCTTGAATTCAAATGGCAGGAAACCGCTTTCTATAACTCCTAAATTTCCCCTGACATCTTCGACAACCGGAATTTCAAGCAACTGTATTTCTTTAATCATTTCCCTTAATTATTTTTTATCAATCTGCATCAAATCTAACCATTGTTCTCCAATTCTATCTAAAGAAAAATGCTGAATGCTTTCAAAAGTATTTTTTTTACAAAAGTCATATAAAGCCTTATCCTCAATTAACAAATTCATAGCTTCGGTAAGTTTTTCTATGTTTTGATTTTCTACCAAAATACCATTTACTTTATCTGTAATCATTTCTCTTGGTCCTGTTTTACAGTCAAAGGCTATGACAGGAGTCTGGCAAGCTAATGCCTCCAGAATCACATTAGGGAATCCTTCGTTTAAACTGCTCAAAACCAAAAAAAGAGCTTTCTTTAAATATTTAAACGGATTATCCTGAAAACCTAAAAGATGCACATATTCAAAAACGTTATTGTCTTTCGCTATTTTTTCCAGTGCTTCTTTATTTCCATTTCCTAAAATGATAAGGTGAGTTTCTTTCTTTGGTAGAACAGAATCTGCAAAACTCAAAATCAGTTTATCGAACTGTTTTATGGAATCTTCATACTGACCAACAGCAATTATATAGTCAAAATCAATATCGACATCTTCATTACTTCGTTCATTTACTTCATCTAAATTAATTGGATTAGGAATCGTTGTCACATTTTTTAAATGATATTGATTTTCAATTAATTCCCGGATCTGATTTACAATAGCGACAGTTGCATAACTTTTATCATAAGTGAGTCTGGCCAGCCAAGGCCTTTTTGGCATATAATACTGGATTAAAAAACTATGTATCGTAAAAATTGTTTTTGCCTTATAAATAAACCGGGCGATAATCAGCTCCTGAATTGTCTTTGTTCTAGGGCGAAAATCAATAATAAAATCAAATTTATTTTCGTTTAAATATTTTTTTAAAACAAGAAGCCTTTTTAATTTGTTTCCAAAGCCATTCGCACTGTTTTTAAGCAAGCCCAAATTAACAAGCTTTCCGGCATATGAATAACTCGCCCCGTCTAAAACAATTATATTATGTATTTCAATTCCTTTTTTTTCAAAAAAAAGCGACAGATTTGCCATAACTTTTTCACCGCCACCATCACTTAACCGATACCCAACCAAAGCTATTTTATATTTTTTTTCGGGTAATATCATTTTCAATTTATTATTTTCGTTTCAAATATAACACTAATGCGAATTCTACTTATTGGCGAATACAGTCTTTTGCACAATTCCTTAAAAGAAGGATTAATTGAACTTGGACATGAAGTTATTTTAGCAGCCAACAGAGATGGTTTCAAACAATACGCTACTGATTTTAACTACGAAGCCAAATGGCTTACTATCAAATTATTTAATATTCCCAGAAAAGTAATTTACCGTATTTTCAATTTTGATTTTGCAAGTATAGAAACCGGTATCCGTTTTTATTTTTTCCTTCCAAAATTAAAGAATTTTGATGTAGTGCAGTTTATCAACGAAGCTTCAATAAAAACTCCAAAAAAGTTTGAACTTTTCCTGATGAATAAAATATATAAAACGAACCAAAAGTTATATATGTTATCTACTGGAATTGACTATTCAACATTAAAGTTTTATATTGAAAATAAAACCAAAAAATCAATCCTGAAGCCCTATTTTCAAAATCCAAAACAAGATAAAGAATTCAAAGCGTTTTTTGACTATTTTGACAAAAATCATATCAAAATACACCATTTCATAAAAGAAAAATTCAGCGGAATAATTGCCTCCGATTTTGATTATGTCGAAGCAAACAAAGTTAACACTAACTATTCTGGTTTTATTCCTTGTCCTGTAAATACCAAAAAATTAATTTTTAATGAATTAATTATAAACGATAAAGTTGTTATTTTTCTTGGAATCAGCAAATGGAGTTATCGGCAGAAAGGCATTGCTTTTTTTGAAAAAGCCTTAGAAATTATCAAAGATAAATTTCAAGATAAAGTAGAAATTATTACAGTAAATACAATTCCATATCCTGTTTACATTGAACTCTATAACAAAGCACATATTTTATTAGATCAGTTATACTGTTGTGACCAAGGCTACAATGCACTCGAAGCCATGGCAAAAGGAAAGGTGGTTTTTACTGGTGCAGAAAGTGAATTTACAGAACACTACAATATCACCGAAAGAGTGTGTGTCAACGCCATTCCCGATGTCGATTATTTGGTAAAAGAACTGTCCTTTTTAATCGAAAATCCCGAAGAAATTATTGCAATTGGCAAACGAGCCAGAGCTTTTATCGAAAAGGAACACGATTATGTAGAAATTGCAAAAAAATATTTAGAAGTTTGGAAAAGCTGACTTTAAACCAATAATTAAACAATCAAAGATTTATCTAAAATTTCTCTTTCCCCTTCCCAATCCCGCGAAATATTATTTCGGATCAAACTTGACGGAATACCTCCAATAAGAATGTTATTTCCTAATGAGGTAAAATCTTTATTGCACAAACTATTTGAGGCAACGGTACAATAATCACGAGTTTTAGTGTTTTTCATTACTGAAACCCGGCTTCCGATGTAGTTATAATTGCCAATGAAAATAGGGCCATTCATTTCGAATCTTTCTTGAGTTTCCGTATCAAACATAGGATGAAAATTAGTATCAATTATCTGTGACTCTGACCCAAAACGAGCATAATCACCTAATACTACTTTCTCTAAACACACTAATTTAGCATTTGAACCCAACGATGCCATGTGTCCAAATTCACAATATCCTTTGTCCCCAATGAAGATAAAATAATCTTTACCAAATTGAACATGTCCTTTAAAAACAACATTTCCTTCAATATTAATTTCGGCAATTCCTTTATGGCGTGTATTCATTTCATAAGGCTGCCCAAAACCAATCATTCCTGTTTTAATATTTCCTAAAATTTCAAATTTACCAGTAATAGAAGTTAATTTTACGCTTCCATAAAAAAAGACAGGCATTTTTTTTGCAATGCTAAAAGGAAATTTTTTAAAATTAAAATATAAAGTCTTTATCCAATTTACTGAATAATAAAGTTTCAGCTTCTTGAGAACTCTTTTTAATTTCCGATAATAGAATTTCAAAATTTCAATCATTTTTTTCTTTTCAGTATTGAATTTAAAACCAATTTCAATTCCACTTTTTTATTCATTTGAAACAATACAAAAATCAGCGAAATAATCACCATACACGACATTAAACTATACTTCAAAATTGGATTGCTTAAATATCTGAACAAAAAAGTAACCATGCACATCACAAGGCAAATTAAATAAACGAGATAAAAACCAGAGTCAAAATACAAATTATATCTTTTTTTTGTAATCATTTTAAGGACAATAAAATGAATAATATAATAGATAAAAAAACTAAAACCTACACCCTCCAAACCATAAAAAAAGTAGCCCAAAACATTTAAACCCAAAGACAAAAAACTAAAACCAACTGCGGTTTTAATAAACATCTTTGAATCTCCTTTGGCAAGCAAAACAAATCCTATAGACCATGAAACTGCTCTAAACAGCATTGCTACTATTCCGAAACAAACCATTGGTATGATTGCATTAAATTTTGGCGTATAAATAATTTTCACAATCAGCGGAATCATCGTCAAAAATAAAATTATTATTGGCGTAATTATAAGAATCGACACGAATGATTGTTCTGTTACACTAATTCTAACTTTTGTATTATCTTGATTTACTGCTGCTAATTTTGGAAAATAATCAGTGCTCATAACAGTAAAAATAATTCCCACATAAGAATTCAACAGCGTAAAACCTGCATTATAATATCCCACCTGTTCCAAACCACCATATTTCCCAATATAAACCTGAATTAAATACGTCGCTAACAAAGTAAACAAACCGCTTATTGTGAGCATTATCCCAAGCCGGACAATACTTTTCCCTTCTGTTGTCAATTGCTTATTCGGTATTATAACCTTTTTAAATTTTATCTTTTTAGAATAAAAAAAAGCAAAAAATAAAGCCGATAACGATGCAACAATAATAGTAGGAACAATGGCATCAATACCACAGTAATAATAAAAAGGTATCGAGAATAACAATCCAAACAGATTCCCGTAAAAATTAGCTTGCGCCAAAAATTTCATTCGACGCAGCCCTTGCAAAATTACAAGTTCTCCGATTGTGAGTTGCTTCAGCAGTAAAGTTACCGAAAGAAAAACAAAGGAAAAAGTATGATTTGAATTTCCAAAAGTTAGAATACTTAGCCATTTCGACAAAATAATAGTAATTATAGCTCCGAAAATTCCAGTAATTATAACCAGCTTTTTTATAACAGTAATTATAGGTGCTACCGAATCTAAATCATCATTTTTATAATTTTCAGAAATGTGTTTTACAGAACTAGTTTCAATTCCTAAACCCGTAAAACTGCTGATTATAGCTAAAGTCGAATTTAATAATGAAATAATCCCCATCCCTGCTGGACCAATAAATACAGCAATCAATTTAGTCCGTATAATCGAGAAAATTATCGTGAAAAATTGTACTCCTCCAAAAAGAGAAGTCGTTTTTAGAATCTGCTGATATGATTTTTCGGTAACAGACACTAATTAATATTTATTTAGAATTTCGACAATATAATCGACCTCATCATCTGTCATTACGGGACTTATCGGCAAACTTAAAACTTCATCATGTATTTTTTCAGTAATTGGAAAAGACAAATTATTCCAGCTTGAAAAAGCTTTTTGCTTATGTGGCGGAATTGGATAATGAATTACAGTCTGAATTCCGTTATCTAATAAATAGTTTTGTAAATCATCTCTTTCTTTGGCTCGAATGACGAAAAGATGAAAAACATGATTGTCGCTTAAATCCCAAAAGGGCAAAATAATTTTATCGTTTTTTATTTCAGACAAATAACGGTTAGCAATAGCTCTTCGAATATTATTTTCCTTAACCAAATTAGGCAATTTGATGTTCAAAAAAGCTGCCTGCAATTCGTCTAATCTTGAATTTACGCCAATATATTCATTCTGATATTTTGTTTCAGAACCGTAATTTCTTAGAGATTGAATAGTTTTGGCGAGCTGTTCATCATTAGTCACCACAGCTCCGCCATCTCCAAGCGCTCCAAGATTTTTTCCTGGATAAAAACTGTAGGCTACAGATGATTGCTGATTGCTAATTGCTCCTGCCGATTGCGCAGCATCTTCGATAACTAAAAGATTATTTTGCTTCGCAATTTCATATATTGTATCCATTTCAGCCAATTGACCGTAAAGATGCACAGCAAGAATAGCTTTAGTTTTTGGAGAGATTTTCTCTGAAATTAAATCTGGGTCAATATTATAGGTTTCTAATTTTGGCTCGACTAAAACAGGTACTAAATCAGCTTGAAGGATGGCGAGTATACTGGCAATATAAGTATTGGCTGGCACGATTACTTCATCTCCTTTCTGCAATTTCCCAAGTTGAATATAGCCTTTAAAAATCAAGACTAAAGCGTCTAAACCATTTCCGACACCAACGCAGTGCTTGGCTCCGCAATAGTCTGCAAAATTGATTTCAAATTCCGCAACTTCTTTCCCTAAAATATACCAGCCCGATTCTAAAACCGATTTCAATTTCTCTTGAAAAGCGGTTTCATAGGGTGCGTTTATTTTTTTTAAGTCTAAGAATTTGATCATTTTAATACGTTTTCAAGTTTAGAGAAATGAGCGGTTGTCACTTCGTAAAAATCATGGACGATTATATTTGCTCCAAAACTTTCTTTCCAATACGACAATCCGTTATTGAGCATTTTTCCTTGATTTTCATTGGATATGCCAAAATCAAAAAATCGTTTATGATTAAATACTTTGTTTATTAAATGGTCATATAAAAAATCTAAACTCCCAAGATTTTGCTGTTTCTCAAATTTTGAAATATATTGACAATGAGCCACATTCTCGGATTCAAAAATTGTGGCCCCTGCTACAATTTGCTCATTGTGATACACATTAAATTGTCTTATGTTTTTATCGAAAAGGCTTTTTAATAATTGAATTTCAGCAAGGGTATGAACAGGCTGGGCTTTATGTCTTGATTCTAGATTGGGAATCAAAACCTGATTCCAGAAAGGCTCAAAATTATTCTCTTCCCTTATGATTAAGCCATTACTTATTCCTTTTTGAATGCCCCGCATTCTTATTTTTGAAAATTGAAATGGTTTTGACAAATCAATTACTGCCAAAGTATCTCTTCTAATTAATTTTGCATCCGCCAAAAATAAAGCGTAATTCAATTCTTCAGCGGGTTTGTTATGATAAATAAACGGAAGTGTTTTGATTTGGATTTTGGTAATTTTATTTTCGTTCAAATAAAACAAAACTGCTTGGAATACTTGAATAACAGAGGCTAGCTTTAGATTCTCTTTGTAAACCAAACCACCGTATGTCAACCCTTGATGGGAATAAACATTCTCTACTGCTCTGTTGGCCGGTAAAATGGCAACTAGCTTTTCTCCATCAAAAACCATCAAAGAGAAATCTTCAAACCGTTCTTTGTGATACTCCATAAAATCACGATGAAACAAAAAAGTCGCATTCTTTGCTTGGCTTACAAATGTATTCCAGCTGTTATAATCGCTTTCCTGATATCGTTTTACAGTGTAGTTTTTCACAATTGAGCATTACAGACTGGAAAAGTACGCAATTAGGTCAATATTCTAAATAGGAATTGCGAAAAATTCTAAACTGACAATAAAGCATTTGAGTTACACTATTTGAAATTAAAAGCCAATTCCTGCTTCTTAGCTCTTTATTTCCAGGCTGCCCGCGAGAGGGATAGGAATAAGCTACCGAAGTAGCATGGATAGCCCGACCGCATCCCGATAAAAGGGCGTATAACCGCAAAGAGAATTGGCTCTTTTATCGGGATGTGGTCTCGCCCAAACGATTATTATTTATATTCTAAAGGAGCGAGATGCCATTTGTATTTTACGGCCATCAGACGGATCACAATGATTATCGATGAAGTTGCCAGATACAGCACATCGTTTTCTACATTCATTTTTCGAAGAGAAAAAAATACGATGCCTCCAATTATACAAATGGTTGCATAGACTTCCCGGCGAAAAATAACTGGGATTTCGACACATAAAATATCACGAATGACACCTCCAAAACAAGCGGTCATGGTTCCCAGAGCAATACAGATAACGGGATGAAGATTGTAATCTATTCCTTTTTGAATTCCGATTAATGTAAAAACGCCCAATCCAATAGTGTCGAACAAGGCTAATGAGGTTCGGAGTCTGTCTAATTTTTTCCTGAATATAATTGCCAAAACAAAACCCCAAACAATTACATAAACATAAGTCGGATCCTGCATCCATCCCACCGGCGTTCGGCCAATCATGACATCGCGCAGGGTTCCGCCACCAACAGCGGTCACGAACGCAATGATAAAAACGCCAAATGGATCCAGCTTTTTGCTCATTGCTGTTAATGCGCCAGACATTGCAAAAGCCATGGTTCCGATGATGTCGAGTAAGTGAAACATTGAGATTTTAGAATTTAGACTGCAGTTTTTAGATTGCAGATTGCGGTTAGGATTTCAAAATTAAATAAAAAAGGACTTACTATTGATTATTTTAAGAATTTAAAAAATGGTAGTACCTTAGCACCATAGAAACTAATCTCCTACTGACTTGAAACAAATCACTTCCATCCAAAATCCTTTTATAAAATCACTGGTGTTACTGCAGGAAAAAGCAAAAGCCCGCAAACAGTCTGGAACATTCTTGATCGAAGGGAAACGTGAAATTTCACTGGCCTTGAAAGGCGGATACGAAATAGAAACGATTTTGTTTTTACCCGAAGTCTGTTCTGAAACCGAAACTCGAAAGTTATCGGGTAAGGCTGAAGTGATAGAAATCAACAAAGATGTGTATCAAAAACTGGCGTATAGAGATACTACCGAAGGAATTTTGGCAATAGCCAAAGCCAAATCAATGCAGTTATCCGATTTGAAATTATCCGAAAATCCATTGATTCTTATTGCCGAAGCTCCTGAAAAACCTGGAAATATCGGTGCTTTATTGCGCACCGCCGATGCTGCAAATCTTGATGCAGTGATTATTGCCAATCCAAAAAGTGATTTATACAATCCTAATGTGGTTCGGTCAAGTGTTGGCTGTTTATTTACCAATCAGATTGCTACAGGAACGACTACCGAAATTATTGCTTTTTTAAAAGAAAAGAACATTAATTTTTATTGCGCCACGCTACAAAATTCCACTTCTTATCACACCCAAGATTACACTTTGCCAACAGCTCTAGTTGTTGGGACTGAAGCTACGGGACTTACGCAGGAATGGCGTGATGCTGCTACCCAAAATATTATTATCCCGATGCAGGGCGAAATAGACAGCATGAATGTTTCGGTAGCCGCCGCGATTTTGATTTTTGAAGCAAAAAGACAGAGAGGGTTTTAGAATTCAGATTGCAGATTTTAGATAGCAGTCCGCAAAGCTTTTGTGATTAGATTTTAAAATAAAGAACATAGATAATAGAATAAAGATTTTGAAAAATTAAATTGAAAACATGAAAAAATATAGCCTTTCCCTTTTAACCGTTCTTGTATTCAGTTTCCAATCTTTTGCTCAAATTACTGAACAGGAAGTAGACAATTTAGTTAATCGGACTTTAACCTCCTTCAATGTTCCAGGTATTGCAGTAGCAATAGTAAAAGATGGAAAAGTAGTAATGGCAAAAGGCTACGGAGTAAAATCTATACTAACCAATGAAAAAGTAGACGCAAACACTCTTTATGGAATTGCATCTAACAGCAAAGCTTTTACGGCAACTGCTTTGGCAATCTTAATTGACGAAGGCAAACTGAAATGGGATGACAAAGTGGTTACTTATCTGCCAAATTTCAAAATGTATAACGATTATGTGACCAATGAATTTACAATTCGCGATTTACTGACTCACAGAAGCGGATTAGGGCTTGGCGCTGGTGATTTGATGATTTGGCCTGACGGAAGTAATTTTACCGCTCAGGATATCATAGGAAATTTACAATATTTGAAACCCGTATCAGGCTTTAGAACAAAATTTGATTACGACAATTTATTATACATGGTTGCCGGAGAAGTTGTTCAAAAAGTGAGCGGTCTGAGCTGGTGCGATTTTGTCGAAAGCCGAATTATGAAACCATTGGAAATGACTAACAGTGCTGCATCATTTGTCCGATTAAAAGACACTAGCAATGTTATTGTGCCTCACGTACCGATTGCTGGAAAGCTAAAAGTGATTTCGAGATACAAAAATCAGATATTGGATGCGGCTGGAGGAATTTACTCAAGCGTAAACGATATGAGCAAATGGATGATTACACAATTGAACAATGGAAAATACGGAACCGAAAACAAACAATTATTTTCCGAGAAAGAACACAATGAAATGTGGACACCGCAAACCATACTTCCAGCAGCTACAAAACCTCCATACAACACTCATTTCGCTTCTTACGGATTAGGCTGGTTTTTGAGCGATGTAAAAGGATATAAACAAGTCACCCACACTGGCGGACTGGAAGGAATTGTAACACAAGTCACCCTTATTCCCGAATTGAATTTAGGAATTGTGGTATTGACCAATCAGCAATCCGGTGCCGCTTTTACTGCAATAACTAATACCATCAAAGACAGTTATCTCGGAATCAAATCAGAGGATTATGTGACGATTTACAGCAATAGAGCAAAAGCAACTGAGGAAACAGCCGATAAAGCAACGGATGAAGTTTGGGCATTGGTTACTAAAAACAAAAAAGACAATTTAAAAATTGACTCCAAAGACTACGTTGGAGTATACAAAGACAATTGGTTTGGAGAAATTGTAATCAGCGAAAAGAAAGGGACATTACTATTTGCTTCAAAGCGTTCTCCACAGCTTACGGGAGAACTATTTCTTCACAAAGACAAAAATCTGGTTGTAAAATGGAACAATGCTTATTTTAATGCAGATGCCCATCTGTTTTTTGAATTTGATAAAGACGGAAAAGCTGTTGCCATAAAAATGAAACCGATTTCAGAATTAACAGATTTTAGTTACGACTTTCAGGATTTGGATTTCAAGAGAATTCTTTAGATAACAGTTTTCAGACTGCAGAATTCAGATTACTTAATTCTGCAGTCTGAAAACTGCTAGCTGAATTCTGCCTGCTTAAATCTAAAATCTGCTGCCTAAAACCCTTGCACATCTCCTTAAAATTTCTTATTTTTAAGAATTGAACCATGCCGTTATGATAGAAATCGATATAGAAAAAGAAAACAAAGCAATTGCTCACGAATACAAAGAACTGCTTCGCATCAGTTATCAAACCTTAACCGCAGAGGATAAAAAGGTGATACGCAAGGCGTTTGATGTTGCTGTGGACGCACATAAGGATCAGCGAAGAAAGTCTGGTGAAGCCTATATTTTCCATCCTATTGCGGTTGCCAAAATTGTAGCCTCAGACATTGGTTTGGGAGCAACTTCTATTGCGGCCGCACTTATGCACGATGTTGTCGAGGACACTCCGATCACAGTCAAAGACATCGATAAAATGTTTGGACCAAAAATCGCACAGCTGGTCGAAGGATTAACAAAAATATCATTGGTACAAAAAGATCTCAATGTATCGATGCAGGCAGAGAATTTCCGCAGAATGCTTTTAACTCTAAATGACGATGTGCGAGTAATTCTGATAAAAATTGCCGACAGACTCCATAACATGCTGACCATGGACTCTATGGAAGACCACAAACAGGTCAAATTAGCATCCGAAACCTTATACATTTATGCCCCATTGGCGCATCGTTTGGGTCTTTATAAAATTAAAAACAAACTGGAAGATTTAGGTTTAAAATATACCGAACCTGAAAGATACAATAACATTGTCAGCAGAATAAGAGAAACAAAGGAAGAACAGGATCTTTACATCAAAGACATTTCCGAAGTGCTCCAAAAAGCTTTAAACGCAGAAAATGTAGACTACATTATTAAAGGACGCCCAAAATCCATTTATTCAATCAATAGAAAGATGCTGGCGCAAAATGTAACTTTTGACGAAGTCTATGACAAATTTGCTCTGCGCATTGTTTACAAATCAAATCCGCACGACGAAAAATTCCTAGCTTGGAAAATTTACTCTATCGTGACCGATCATTACAGACCCAGCCCAAGCCGATTGCGCGACTGGATATCATCACCAAAATCAACTGGTTACGAAGCCCTGCACATCACCGTAATGGGACCAAAAGGCCGTTGGGTAGAAGTACAGGTTCGAAGCGAACGTATGGATGAAATTGCCGAAAAAGGATATGCAGCACATTATAAATACAAAAACGGAGCGACCGAAGAAAACGGTCTTGATGTTTGGTTAAATCTCCTGAAAGAAGCACTGGAAAACTCAGAAACAAGTGCTGTCGATTTTGTAGAAGATTTCAAAATGAACCTGTATTCCAAAGAGATTTATATTTTTACCCCAAAAGGCGAAATCAAATCACTTCCAAAAGGAGCCACATCGCTGGATTTTGCTTTTAGCATTCACTCGGAAATTGGAATAAAAACAAGAGGAACAAGAGTCAACGGAAAATTAGTTCCCTTAAATTACGAACTAAGAAGCGGTGACCAAGTCGAAATTATCACCTCTCCAAATCAAAAACCAACCATCAACTGGCTGGATTTTGTGACCACATCGAGAGCAAAAAACAAAATCAGAAACGTTCTCAATGAGAATACCAAGAAAATTGCCGAAGACGGAAAAGAGCTTCTTACCAGAAAACTAAAACACCTCAAAGTAGCCTTAAACGAACAGACTACAAACGAGTTAGTTAACTTTTTTAAACTAAAAACCAGTCTGGATTTATTTTACAGAGTTGGTGTTGGATCTATTGACAACCAGCAGTTAAAGGATTATGCAAGCCAAAAAAGCAACTCTTTAATCAACTTTTTCAAAAACAAAATCAAGCGCAACAACAATACTCCCAACGAGGATATCCATAAACAGGTCATCAGCAACAATTATGATATGCTGGTTTTTGGCAAAACGCAGGACAAACTCGATTACAAATTATCCAGCTGCTGCAACCCAATTCCAGGAGACGAAGTATTTGGTTTTGTAACCATAAATGAAGGCATCAAAATACACAAAAAAGACTGCCCAAATGCCATTGCGTTACAGTCTAATTATGCCTACCGCATCATGCAGGCCAAGTGGATCGACTCCACTCAGCAAGACTTCAAAGCCACCATTAACATTATGGGAATGGACAGTTTAGGACTTACAAACGAGCTGACAAAAGTGATTTCAAACAACATGAACGTCAACATACAGAGCATTTCGCTCAATGGAGAAGCAGGAATTTTCAAAGGGCAAATATCCGTAATCGTCCCTAATATAACCATTTTGAAAAAATTAATGGACAATATCAAAAAAATTGATGGAATTGACAAAGTAACCAGAGTCTACAAAAACTAACTTTAAATATTAAAATTGTTTAATCGTCAACAAAAACAAATAGCGTCAAAAATCATTTGGGCGTGCCACCATCCCGAAAAAAGGGCTATTCTCTTTGCGGACACACGCCCTTTTTTTCGGGATGCTGTCGGGCTATCCGTGCTACTTCGGTAGCTTACTCCTATCCCTCACGCAAAAATAAGAACCTTAATTTTCATCAGAAAAATTTACAAAAAACAAAGCTCGAATACCAAAAAAATAAAGTAAACTCCTTAGAATTAAAACCCTATTTTTTTATACTTTTAAAATAATAATTTATCTTTGCAGGATATGACACTCATTTCTACAGATAACAACAAAAATCAAGAGATTGTAAAAAACGTTTTTACAATGTATCTTGAAAACAAAGGACACCGCAAAACACCAGAACGTTATGCCATCCTTCAGGAAATATACGAAAGTGAAGAACATTTTGATATAGAAAACCTATATCTAAAAATGAAAAACAAAAACTACCGTGTCAGCAGGGCAACCCTTTACAATACAATCGAATTACTGCTGGACTGCGCCTTAGTCCGTAAACACCAGTTTGGACAAAATCAAGCACATTACGAGAAATCCTATTTCGACAAACAGCACGATCATATTATCATGACCGATACAGGCGAAGTGATTGAGTTTTGTGACCCGCGAATTCAGACCATCAAAAAAACAATCGAAGAAATTTTTGATATCGAAATCACCAATCATTCCCTATACCTATACGGAAACCGAAAAAAAACAAACACAGAAGACACAATAGAAAATTAACTGCAAATAAAACATAGAATGACTGTAGATTTATTATTAGGATTACAATGGGGAGATGAAGGAAAAGGAAAAATTGTTGACGTACTTACCTCAAATTATGATATAATTGCTCGTTTTCAAGGAGGGCCAAATGCAGGGCACACTTTAGAATTTGACGGAATAAAACACGTTCTTAGAACTATTCCATCTGGAATTTTTCATAAAACAGCTATCAATATTATTGGAAACGGAGTCGTAATTGACCCAGTTGTATTTCAAAAAGAAATCGAAGGTCTTGAAAAATTTAATTTGGACATTAAAAGCAAATTAATTATTTCAAGAAAGGCGCATTTAATTTTACCAACACACCGCTTACTTGATGCCGCTTCTGAAGCATCAAAAGGAAAAGCTAAAATTGGTTCTACCCTTAAAGGAATTGGACCAACTTACATGGACAAAACCGGCAGAAACGGATTACGTGTTGGAGATACTGAATTAGAAGATTTTGCAGACCGCTACAGAGCACTTGCTGACAAGCACGAAGAAATGATTAAATTTCACGATGTTAATATTCAGTACAATTTGGCCGAAATGGAAAAAGAATTCTTCGAATCTATCGAAGTTTTAAAAACATTAGACTTTATTGATAGTGAAGAATATTTAGCGCAAGCCCAAAAAGCCGGGAAATCAATTCTTTGTGAAGGAGCTCAAGGTTCATTACTAGATGTTGATTTTGGAACGTATCCATTTGTAACATCATCAAACACAACTGCAGAAGGTGCTTGTACTGGTTTGGGAATTGCTCCAAACAAAATCAAAGAAGTTTACGGAATTTTCAAAGCATACGTAACCCGCGTTGGAAGCGGACCTTTCCCGACTGAACTTTTTGACGAAGACGGCGCAACTATGGCCAAAGTAGGAAATGAATTCGGTTCGGTTACAGGAAGACAAAGACGTTGCGGATGGCTTGATTTGGTAGCTTTAAAATACGCTGTTCAGATTAATGGAGTTACACAGTTAATGATGATGAAAGGTGATGTACTTTCTGGTTTTGAAACTTTGAAAGTATGTACTGAATATAACTATAAAGGAAAAAACATTTCGCATTTCCCGTATAACATTGAACCAGAAAATGTAACTCCAATATTCAAAGAGTTCAAAGGATGGCATCAAGATTTAACAGGCATGACCACTTACGATCAATTGCCGATTGAATTAAAAGAATACATCGAATTTATAGAAAAGGAAGTTGAAGTTCCAATAAAGATCGTTTCTGTTGGACCAGACAGAAAGCAGACTATTCTTAAATAACAAACTAACGTCCCGATAAATCGGGGCGTTTTTTTTAGCACTTAAAACATAACTTATGGACAATCCAAAATACAAAATACAAAAAACAGAACTACTGTCAGACAATTGGTATCTCCTAAATAAAGTAACTGTTGACTATCAAAAAAAAGATAATACTTGGGACACTCAAATACGCGAAGTCTATGACAGAGGCAATGGAGCCGCCATACTTTTATACAATAGTTCAAAAGAGACAGTGATACTAACCAAACAATTCAGATTGCCAACTTATTTAAATGGAAACAAAAGCGGTTTAATGATTGAAGTATGTGCAGGATTACTTGATGAAGATGATCCAGTAACTTGCATCATTAGAGAAACTGAAGAAGAAACCGGCTACCGCATCCATTCAGTTAAAAAAATCATGGAAGCGTATATGTCTCCTGGCGCAATAACCGAAATTTTACATTTATTTATAGCCGAATATAATTCTAGCATGAAAGTAAGTGCTGGTGGCGGATTAGCACACGAACAGGAAGAAATCGATGTTATCGAAATCCCTTTTGCCCAAGCGTATGTTATGATCGAATCAGGAGAGATAAAAGATGCTAAGACTATTATGCTATTGCAATATGCCAAAATCCATAATTTGATATCCTAAAAATTTGCACAGCCATAATGAGAACAAATATTTTCATCATTATTTAACCATTTAAGGCATTTAAGAACATATATTTAGTCTTATTTCAAGGCTCCCTTACATGACCTTTTATGCCTTAAATAGTTAACTTTAGCAAACCTTATTAAAAAAAATGACTATCCGCTACTATAATGCCAATGTTTTTTTTTGATTTTGTCAATTTCTGCCATTTTAAATAGAATTGGCTATAAAATACCAAAACACCAAAGTAATAAAAGAAAGAGGAATTCCAAAACCAATCATCATACTGCATAATCTGGGTTTTAAGCCATAAGAAGAAGCAATGATACTGGACGAAATCATAGGAGCCATTGCCGCTTCCATAACAGATACCTGAATCATTTTGGAATGCTGGTCTAAAACCACAACATACAATAGATAAATTAATGCCGGAGTCATTATCAATTTATAGAAAAGTCCCAAGCCTAAAAATTTAAAATGCTTGCTCCTTCTGTCAAAATGCAATTGCAGACCTACGGATAGCATTGCCAGCGGGGTCATTACACTTCCTATCTTTTGCAGTCCAAACTGAATGTACTGATGAAAATCGAAATGAAACAGATTCATAAAACAAGCAAAAAGAAAAGCTATAAACGGCGGAAAAAAAAGTATTTTTTTAGCAATTGCTACTCCATCAGTACTTCCTTTAGAATATAAAGTGGCGACAAAAACACCTAAAGTCGAAAGCACTACAAATGTTCCTGGCTGATCGACTAAAATTGCCATTTTCAATCCCTCTTCTCCATACAAGGCTTGAATAATTGGGAATCCTAAAAAAGAAGTATTACTAAAACCCGCAGTCATGATCAAACATCCTGTGAGTTTTCTAGACCATCCATACTTATTTCCTAACAAACTAAAAAACAGCCAAGAGACCGTAAAACTAATCCAAGTTACAGCTATAGGATACAGTAATTTTGTATCTAACTCAATTTTCGGAATGTAAAATAAGGCTAATGAAGGAAGACAAAAATAAATAACGATATAATTAAGCCGTTTAAATGTGTTGGCTGGCAAACGTTTTACTTTTTGTAAAAGGAGTCCAATCGATAAACAGACGAAGATTAAAATAATGTTATACATAGTGCAGAGTTGAACGCAAAAATACCATTAATAATCTAATTTGATAAAATTGTAACCTTTGAAATTAACAATAAAAAAATCGAAGACGTAAATTTAATTTATATATTTGCAATATATTTTATTACAGTATGATTTCAGGTAAATTTGCCATTACTATTCACATTCTCACTTTGCTCTCTAAATTTCCAGATGAATATTTATCATCGGAATTTATTGCAGGAAGTATGAATCTGCATCCTGTTTTGGTCAGAAAAGAAATAGCAAACCTGAAAAAAAATAATATTGTAGAAAGCAAAGAAGGTAAAAATGGTGGAACCCGTTTATTGAAATCTGCTTCAAAGATCACTTTAGATGCCATATTTAAAATGACTTTTGATACGGTAACATTGGGGTTTTCAAAGAACGAACCAAATCCAGATTGTCCTGTAGGCAGACAAATAAATAAAAACTTAGAGAATTTATATGAAGATATTAATCAAACCATCAGCTTACAATTGAGCAATATTACCTTAGAAAATTTCTCCAATAAATTCTAATGCTTTTTTTTATTCTAAACTGTAACATTTTTTATTACTTTTAAATATTTATAATTATGAAAATCGCAATTATCGGAGCCACAGGATTTGTAGGCTCAGCAATTTTAAACGAATTAGCAGGCAGAAACCATGAGCTCACTGCTATTGCCAGAAACCCGAAGGATTCTTCAGAAGCTAAATGGGTAGCTGCAGATATCTTTAACATTGATTCCTTGGCAGAAACCTTAAAAGGACACGATGTTATTATTAATGCTTACAACCCAGGCTGGACAAACCCAAATATTTATAATGATTCAATTGCTGGGTCAAAAGCCATTCAGGAAGCTGTAAAAAAATCGGGAGTAAGACGGTTTATAACCATTGGTGGTGCAGGAAGCTTATACATAGCTCCAAATGTACAATTAGTTGACACACCTGAATTTCCAAAAGAAATATTTGACGGAGCAAATGCGGCAAGACATTATCTCGAAATAATTAAAGAAGAAAAAGAATTAGACTGGGCATTTTTTAGTCCAGCAATCGAGATGCATCAAGGTACAAAAACAGGAAGAACTGGTAAGTATCGCTTAGGATTAGAAAATCCCGTTTTCAATGAAGAGCAAAGAAGTATTCTTTCGGTAGAAGATTTAGCTTTTGTTATTGCAGATGAAGTAGAAACTCCAAAACATCATCAAGTTCGCTTTACAGCGGCTTATTAATTTTTCCTAAATCAGAAAAACAAAACAGTTTCAAAACAATTGCGTTTTTGAAACTGTTTTTGTTTTTACTACTTTTACTTTACAAAAAAAAGTATTTTGCCTGACAAAAAAAATAACCCAAGCGCTTTGAATGAAAAAGCCGGTGTTTCTCCTCAAGAAACAATCAGCTCAGTAGCTATACGCCAAATTAAAGAGTCCAGAAAAAAACAGCCTTCTGCAAAAGAATTAATTGACGGCATTTTGACGGGAAACATTACAGCTCTGAGCCGTGCCATCACACTAATTGAAAGTACTAACCCTGTCCATCTAGAAAAAGCAACTGAAGTCATCAATCGCTGTTTACCACATGCAAATAAATCAGTTCGGATAGGAATCACCGGTGTTCCAGGCGTTGGCAAAAGCACTTTTATTGAAGCTTTTGGAAAATATTTAACTAGTTTAGGAAAGAAAGTAGCTGTTCTTGCTGTCGACCCAAGCAGTACAATTTCCCATGGCAGTATTCTTGGCGACAAGACCCGAATGGAAGAACTGGTAAAAGATGAAAATGCATTCATCCGACCTTCTGCATCTGGGGAAACTTTGGGTGGCGTTGCACGTAAAACGAGAGAAACAATTATTCTATGCGAAGCATGCGGCTTTGATGTTATCCTAATTGAAACTGTAGGTGTGGGACAGAGCGAAACAGCCGTTCATAGCATGGTCGATTTCTTTTTACTGCTAAAAATATCTGGTGCTGGAGATGAATTACAGGGAATTAAACGCGGGATTATGGAAATGGCAGATGCTATCATCATTAATAAATCCGATGGCGACAATATTAAAAAAGCCTCTTTAGCAAAGGTAGAATTCAACAGGGCTCTGCATTTATTTCCTACAAAAAAATCTGGCTGGATTCCAACTACATCAACTTGCAGCGCTATTACTCATGAAGGTATTGAAGCCGTTTGGCAAACTATTCTGAATTATCTTGAATTGGTCAATTCTAATCATTATTTCTCAGAAAAACGCAAGGAACAAAACATCTTTTGGATGATGGAAACTATAAATGAAAAATTAAAAGACAATTTTTATAATCATCCTGAAATTCAAAAACTCTTAACTTCAACTAAAAAAGCGGTTTCAACCGATGAAATTTCACCTTTTGCAGCAGCGGAAATTTTACTGGATACGTTTTTAAAAAAATAAAAACTCATTATATAAAAATCTGCAAAAGGTTCAGAACAGCTTTTGCAGTTTTTAATATATAACGAAAATCAACTATAAAAAGTTATCCTGATACCATTGTACTTGAGCTTCCAAACCTTCAAACAGACTAGTTTTCGGGTTGTATTCCAATAAATTTCTTGCTTTATCAATCACAGCTTTAGTTCTCAGCTGATCCCCGCTCCTAGCCTCTACGATTTGGATATCTATCTTTTTATTCAAAATTTGCTCCACAATTTCAATACCATGCTGCGTTGTATTTTCTTCTTCGGTTCCAAGATTAATAATTTCATTATTAACGACATCTTCCATACCAATTACACTTACTACTCCATCCACAATATCCTGAACATACGTAAAACTCCTCAGATGATTTTCACTGCCCTTAAACAAAGGAAAAGGAATACTGTGTAAAGCATTTGCTATCAATTTTGTGTATAACTTTTCAGGTCTTTCCCTTGGTCCATAAACAGAATAAAGTCTTAAAGAACAAGCTTTTAATTGACCAATCCTGCTGCTTTCCAAAACCAATTGTTCCGCAGCTAATTTAGTCACACCATAATGAGAAACAGGTGTTGGTGGAACTGATTCGTCAAAAGTTGCATTCATGCCATAAATGGAAGAGGTGCCAATATTTACAAAAAGAAGTAAATTGTTATTTTTAAAGGCAAAATCTAGTAAGTTTTTAGTTCCAATTACATTATTACCTAAATAATCTTCAAAACTGGAAGTTAGAGAAATCCCTGGTTGTGCAGCAAAGTGAAAAATATAATCAAAATTGCTTGGTAATACCTGAAGCTGTTCTGCAGACCGTAAATCAATTTTTTCAATACCAATGCCTTTTGCATTCAATTCTTTTGCATTTTTCTCTTTTAAAGAAACATTATAATAATCAGAAAAATTATCCAGCCCTATTACTTCATTTCCAAGCGATTTCAACCGTTCAGCGACATGAGAAGCAATAAATCCGGCAGCACCAGTAACTAATATTTTCATATCTATAAATTTGATTTATCATTATCCATTACAGCATCGCCAATACTTATCGATGTTTACCAATACAACCTTACCTTCAATAAATATTTTACATATCAAATAACAACTCAAAAGTAGAAATAAACACTTCTGAATATATGAACTAGCGTAATTTTAATAAAATCTTAAGTTATTCAATCCAAAAAAAAAATACTTTTATATCAAATATTAAAAAATGAACTTCGAGTTAACTATCATAATACCAGTATACAATGAAGAATATAATCTTGATCGTGTACATCAGGAAATGAGACAATTTCTAACTATTTCTAAAAAAAAGGCAAAAATCCTATTTGTAAACGATGGTTCCAAAGACAACAGCCAATCTCTTATCGAAAAAATCTGTAAAGACAATGAAGATTTTACCTTTATTTCTTTTGAAAAAAATACTGGCTTAAGTGCCGCGATAAAAGCCGGTTTTGATTACGCAGATACTCCTTGGGTTGGTTACATTGATGCCGATCTGCAGACTGCTCCCGAAGATTTTAATATATTAATGGAATACACAGGGGAATTTGATTTGGTTACCGGAGTGCGTTCTAACCGAAAAGATTCTTTTACAAAAAACATGTCTTCTAAAATTGCCAATGGTATTCGAAGAGCTTTTACTGATGACGGCATGGACGATACTGGCTGTCCTTTGAAAATTATCCGCACAGATATGGCAAAAAAAATACCAATGTTTAATGGATTGCATCGGTTTTTACCAGCAATGATTTTGCTGCAAAATGGTAAAGTCAAACAAACTCCGGTAAGACATTTCCAAAGAATAGCAGGTGTTTCAAAATTCAATCTATGGAATCGGTTATTAGGCCCATTGCAAGATTGTTTTGCCTACTTATGGATGAAGAAAAAATACATCAATTATAGCGTTGCAAAACAAGGATAATGAATAATAACATCATTTATTCCATAGGATTCACTGCTCAAATTTTGTTTTCCAGCAGAATGATATTGCAATGGATTATTTCTGAAAAAAACAAAAAAATCCTAACTCCTATTTTGTTTTGGGAAATCAGCTTATTTGCTTCTTTTTTGCTATTTGTATATGGGTATTTAAGGCATGATTTCTCGATTATGTTAGGCCAGACTATAACCTATTACATTTATATCAGAAATATTCAACTGCAGAATGACTGGAAAAAAATCCATGTTATTCTTCGATGGTTCATACTTTTATTTCCTGCCATTATTGTTTGGTATTCCTATAACAATAATGTCTACGATCTAGATAATTTATTAAAAAATGAAGCAATACCAAAATGTCTGCTTTGGACAGGTATCGTTGGTCAAATATTATTTACATTACGATTTATTTATCAATGGCTTTATTCTGAAAAGAAAAAAGATTCTGTACTGCCGTTAGGCTTTTGGGTTATTAGTCTGATGGGATCACTCATCATTTTTATATATGCTATAATTCTTAAAGATCCAGTATTATTAGCCGGTCATGCCATAGGTTTAATCATTTATTCTCGAAATATAATAATCCTAAAAAAAGATGTCAAAATTAGTTCATAATTATATTTTTTGGCTTTTTATAGTTGCCTCCTTGATTCTTTTCCCACATTTGGATGTTATTGAAACCAACATCATGGAATCCCGCAACTTTATTACAGCAAGAGAAATTGTAACCCATAATCATTGGATACTAACAACTTTAAATGATTTGCCTCGTTATGAAAAACCACCATTACCAACTTGGCTTACTGCAATTTCGGGCATAGTTTTTGGTTTTGACAGTATGTACGGCATGCGATTACCTGTGGTTTTGATAACATTGCTGCTTATATTTGGCACTTTTAAACTTTCTGAAAAACTGGGTTTATCGCAAAAACAAAGCTTCCACAACGGCCTTATTTTAATCACTTCTTTTTACATCTATTTTGCAGGAAGAGACAATCAATGGGATATGTACACTCATAGTTTTATGATAATCTGTATATTGTTTTTATGGGATTTACTGAACGATTCTAAGAAGTCTCTTTTAAATTCTGTAATTGCAGGACTATTTTTTGGTTTCTCCTTTCTAAGCAAAGGACCAATTTCTGTTTATGCATTATTAATACCGTTTTTAATTGCTTACGGTTTTACTTATAAGTTTCAATTAAAAGATAAAAAAAATTACCTCCTACTAATTCTTGCAATAGGTTTAATCATCGGTTTATCTTGGCCTTTATATGTAAAATGGGCTGATCCTTCAACCTACTTAAAAGTTACCAGACTTGAAAGCAGCCGATGGGGAAATTACAACACCAGACCTTTTTATTATTACTGGAGCTTTTTTTTTCAAAGTGGAATCTGGTCAATTCCAGCCTTTATTGCGTTACTTTATCCGTATTTAAAGAACAGAGTCAGCAATTTAAAAGCATATCAATTTACGTTAATATGGACATTGGCTTCAGTCGTTTTACTTTCAATTGTACCCGAAAAAAAGACAAGATATTTATTGCCCGTTTTAATTCCGATGGCTTTGAACACAGGATTCTACATTGAATACTTGGTTAATCATTTCAAAAACATCAGCGTAAAAAAAGAAAAAGGAATTATTTATTTTGCTTTCGGACTTATTACCCTTATCTGCTTTGCTATTCCTGTTGTGATATTTATCAAAGTAAAAAATGATTTAGCAGGATTCGAATTCTGGCTGATTGGTTTAACGGTTTCATTATTTACAATAGGCTGTTTATTGTTTATCAACCTAAAAAAACAAAATTTCACAAAAGTATTTTATGGCATAATAGCTGTACAAGTAGCTGTAGTCTTTTTTGGAATACCATTCACCAAACTTATTTTGAAAAATCCCGAGTATGCCAGTGCAAAATCTATTAGAGAAAAAGAAAAGAATTTAGGGATTCCAACTTATGAATTAAACGCATTCACTCCCGAAATAATTTGGGATTATGGCTTTAGCATGTCAATTCTATTAAATGAAAAAACCAACAAACTAAACTTACCTGCTGAGAATAAATTTGGTTTATTGGCTTTTAAAAAAGATAGTGTTACTGCCAAAAAAGAATTTAACAATTACATTATAAAAGAAGTTTCTTATATAGATTTGAATCACGTTCCAAAAGAATCAAAGAAACATAACGACCGATTGACTAGAATATACTATATCTTTACAAAGAAATAATTACTCCTCGTAACGGGCTATTTCTCTGTCATAAAACTCATTAGCCAGAACAATCAGTCCTTCCATTTCGGCGTTTAATTCGGCTTCATCTAAATCTTCGGCTTCTTCCATAAATTCTACTTCATCGTCTTTCAGATTAATGATAAATCTTGGGTAGTCCATGTGAATGATAAAGATATCATCTGGAAAATCGGTATTGTCACCTAGTAAAAATTTTGGTAATTCCATGTTTGTATGTTTAATCGTTTATTTGGTAATGTGTTTAATCGATTAACCGATTAAACTTTATTATTTCTATTTATCCGACAAAATAACTGGCGCACTACCTTTTCCATTCATAAAAATAATTTTAGAATTTGGAGAAGCTGCTAGTTCCTTTTGCGCTTTAATTTGTTCATACTGTAATTGTTTGTCCGTCAATCCCAGAGAAATAATTCTTTGATAATCAGCGATACCCTGTGCTTCCACTCTTTTGCGTTCGGCTTCCTGTCTTTCTTTTTGAAGTACAAATGTCATTTTTTGAGCATCCTGCTCGGCATTGATTTTACTTTCTATAGATTTTTTTACCGAAATCGGAAGATCAATATTTCGAATTAGCAATTGCTCAAGAATCAGACCTCTGCTTTTAAAATCAGCTTCTATGCTTTTAAAAATTCTCCCTTGAAATTCATTCCTTTTTGTCGAATACAAAGCAACTGCATCATAAAAAACAGCGTTGTCCCTAATTCTGGTTCTGGTAATCGGTCTTACAATTTTATCAATATAACCTACACCGATATTCTTAAAAATCTTTGGAGCATCAGTTGGAATTACACGATACAAAACCGTCAGGTCAATAACCACTTCCAGTCCGTCATTGGACAAAACCCTAATTGCATCATCCCCTTGCTGAGAACCTTCGCCGTGAATGGCAGACATTGTGTAGTTTTGAGTCTGAACATCAAATTTTGTAATATCCAAAAGAGGATTTATAACATGCAGACCGCTCTCCAGCACATCAGATTCTACGCTTCCATATAAAGATTTCACCCCAACTTCCCCAGCATCTATCTGCTTAAACATAGAAGAAAAAATTCCCAGAGCGATTAAGATAAATCCGATAATTCTCAATACACGCGCAAATTTAGAAAACACATTAACTTTTTGGCTTAATGCAAATCCGACAATCAGTAAAATTATTCCAAGAATAATAAGTAGTATCATTTTTTAAAGTTTTAATTGGTACTCTGATTATACGTTAAAACGAATTATAAGTTACATTCTTACAAACACTTATTCGCTTGGATTTTCCAGAACCAATTTCCGTGTCAAACGAGCAAAACGAATGTACAAGAACACTGCCGCCGCAGTCAAACCAGCCAAAAGACCAATCCAAACTCCAACTGCTTTTAAGTCGGTATATTTCCCTAAATAAAATGAAATAGGAAATCCAACAATCCAATACGCTACAAATGTAATATACATTGGGACTTTTACATCCTGCAGACCTCTCAAAGCACCCAAAACAACAACCTGTATTCCGTCAGATATTTGAAAGATTGCCGCAATCAATAACAATTTTGAAGTAATCATAATGATTTCGGTATTGTCCAGAACCTGAGCAGGATCATTCATATTTAAAAATAAATGCGGCAGCAGATTATGAAAAACTACAAAAATCAATGCAAAAACGGCTTCGGTAATTATCGCTAATAAAAAGATCGATCTCGCTACGACAATTAAACTTTTATAGTCGCCCATTCCTCTGGAATGCCCTACCCTGATCATCGCAGTAACGCTCAAACCCATAGCGACCATAAACGTAGATGATGCTAGTATAAGCGCAATCTGATTAGCTGCCTGACTGTTTTTGCCCAACGATCCCGAAAGCCATATTGCTGCAGTAAACAAAGTCACCTCAAACAGCATCTGCATAGCCGAGGGAATTCCAAGATCAACAATTTTTTTGATTATTGATTTTTTGATTTCTTTAAAAGTAAAATTTTTAAAATATTTTTTCATAACAGGATTGTGCATCATCAGATAATGCATAAAAACTACCATCAGAATTCTGGAAATCACTGTTCCGAGAGCTGCTCCGGTCACTCCCAGCTTTGGAAAAATCCAAAATCCGTAAATCAATAAATAATTAAAAATTACATGCACAATATTTGTCAAAATTATTGAATACATCGAGTATTTAGTAAAAGACAGCCCATCGGCAAATTGTTTGTAGCCTTGATACATTACAACTGGAATCAATGAAAAAGCAACCCAGTCAATATAAGGAGCCGCTAGTAACACTACTGCCTCCGGCTGATCCATAAAATACATCAACTGCTTAGAAAGTACTGTCAGCATAAACAGTGAAACTCCCAGAACCGTGCATAACAGCAAGCCATGATGAAATGTAGTTCGGATTTTTTTATCGTTTTTCTCCGCATCTGCTTCGGCCACCAAGGGGGTAATCGCTGTAGAAAATCCAATCCCGACAGCCATAGCCAAAAAGATAAAACTATTTCCCAAAGAAACCGCTGCCAACTCAGTCGAACCCAAATTCCCTATCATATAATTATCCACAATCCCTATTAGAGTATGTCCCAGCATCCCTAAAATTACTGGATAAGCCAATTTAATATTGTAAGCAAATTCTTTGGTGTACTGTTCAATCTTCATTTTAAATTTATTGAGTCGGCAAAGGTAATTAGAACAAACCTGATTCTGCCAATATTATTTCAATTATAAAGAAAACTTAACCAACTCCAAATTATATAAGAATTCAGAAAAATTCTGTAATACCCCAGAAGGCTATCAGCTATACATTTGCCAAGCACCCTTTACGTGGGTGTCTAAATATATTTTATTACAAACTAAAAATTAAAAACATGAAAGTTACAGAAAGAATCAAAATCGTTATGGTAGCAGCAATTGCATTACTATTCGCTAATTATTCCACTGCACAAGAATCAAGCTCACAAAATTATGACCAAGGATTTCGTTTGGGAATCGGTGTTACTGGCGGATATGCCGTACACGATCCTTATAAATTAGCATTGGGTGCCGATGCAAGATTACAATATGATTTGTCCAAAAGATACTCATTAACTTTAACAACTGGATACAGCCGTCTATTTGTAAGTGAAGCCGATGGAGATGATCTTGGATTTGTCCCAGCAAAACTAGGTTTCAAAGCTTTTATTTGGAATGATCAGTTTTATATAATGGGTGAAGGTGGTGCAGCTTTTGTAACCGACCCTCATTATCACAAAACCTCATTGCTTTTGGCACCAAGTATTGGTTATGCCACAAAATATATTGACATTTCCTTACGATATGAGCATTATAATGATTTACCAAGATGGAATAATGATGGAAGTTTAGGTAAAGGCGTTGGTCAAGTAGGCGTTCGTGTAGCCTATGGCTTTGATTTGTAAAATATTAGGTTTCCAAAAAAAAATGTGCTGTACTTCAGCACATTTTTTTTTGTTTAAAAATTAAATTCCAGTTTATATACCTTATTTTTGAGAAGCTTAATCCAGCTGTTCACTTTAATCTTTTTCAAGAACTGCTTTTTTTCTAAGCACTTGCAGGAGCTTCCTCTGGTCGCTCTGCCGTACAAGAAAAAAACAGCCGTTCTTTTCAAAAGGATTTCCGCTTCCATCTGGGCTAGGGCATTCATTTTCAAAACAGTATTTAATGGAAAAATTCACTCTCGAAATTCTTTTTCACATCATCGGAATCGGTTCTGCTTCCGGACTTATTTACAAAGACAATAACTTATTTATCATAGGTGACAACAGTGGATTTCTTTACGAATACAGTATTGATACCAAAAATCTGGAGCGTCATCAGATCATTGAAAACGCAGGCGAAAACATTGCAAAAAAAGAAAAACCCGATTTTGAGGCAATCACGCATTTTGGAGATAACCTCTATGTTTTTGGTTCCGGTTCAACCGAAAAAAGAAACAAAATGGTCCAAATCAATACGCTGGAAAAAGAAATATCTTCCAATGATCTAACTGATTTGTATGCCGTAATGCAAAGTTTTGCAGAAATTAAACCCGAAGACTTCAACATAGAAGGAGCCGTTTACACAGGAGAAGAATGGTTTTTATTCAACCGCGGCAACGGGAAATCAGCAAAAAATGTAATGTTCACCATCCAAGGCAAAAACTTGGTTAACGAATTCAATATACTTTCCAACAGCTATAAATTACCCAAAATAAGAGGAGTCCGAAGCAGTTTTACCGATGCCGTTGAATTAGATAATAAAATTTACTTTTTGTCCACCGCCGAAGACACCGATTCTACTTATAATGACGGTGAAATTCTGGGAAGCTTCATCGGCTGTATCGATACCAAAACCATGAAGATCGATTTTACCAAAAAAATCAGTGATACCCACAAATTCGAAGGGTTAACGGTATATAAAAATAACGGCAGTACAATAGAGTTTTTGCTTTGCGAAGACAGAGATACTGAGGTTTTAGAAACGTCTGTTTATAAATTAACCATTACAAAATAAGTAAAGGACTGAGTGAAAAAATGGACTCAAATAAATAAGAAAATTATTTTATTTATTGTTTTGAATTGAAATTAAAATAGTATTTTTCCAAAAAAAATCTATGATTCGAATTGCCTCGAAACTATTAGTTATCCTACTATTTTCAACTCAATTATCTGCCCAAAAAAACATTGATCCTACCGATGCCGATCTCAAAAAAGCGAAAACACTTCGTGAAACTTACTCCAAAGATGATGTCGCAGTATTAGAAAGTTCCGAAAACGTAACTTTTGAAACAAACAAAGACCAATCCAAGGTAATTGTACACCACAGCGTAAATGATGTTTTGATGAATATTAACCATAGGGCTGATATTCAAAAATATGAATTTTACGATAGTGAATCTCAAATAGAAGAATTCAGTCTAAGCTTTAGAAACGACAAAAGAACAAATTTTTATGTCAAAGATGAATTTTACAAAAGCAACGATTTGTTCTATAATGATGCCCGTGTAAAATATATGCAAATTGACTTTCCTGTTCAAGGATACACTTATAAATATGAGCTGGCAAAAAAATATGATGATGTAAAATATTTCACCGCACTTTATTTTAATGATGAATTTCCTGTATTAAAAAAACAGATAACCATAACTGTGCCTTCATGGTTAACTATTGAATTAAGAGAATTCAATTTTGAGGGAAACAGCATTTCCAAGCAGGAAACAAAAGATGCAAAAAACAACACTGTTTATACTTATACCTTAAACAACATTCCGGCAATATATAAGGAAGAAGATTCTCCAGGGAGAAGTTTCCTGTATCCTCATATTTTGATAATTGCCAAATCATTCAAAATCAAAGACAAAGAAGTTGTTTTATTTAATTCAACTGCCGACTTGTACAAATGGTACAAATCATTGGTTGATTCCATGAAAGATGACACAACAGTACTCAAAGACAAAGTAAACGAGCTGACATTAAATGCAAAGACTGACGAAGAAAAAATAAAAAACATCTATTACTGGGTTCAGGACAATATCAGATACATTGCTTTTGAAGATGGTATTGCAGGTTTTAAACCTGATGAATCCAATCACGTATTTCAAAATCGATACGGAGACTGTAAAGGAATGGCCAACCTGATAAAACAAATGCTAAAATTAGCCGGTTTTGATGCCCGCCTGACTTGGATTGGAACCAAACATATCGCTTATGATTACAAAACACCGTCTTTAGCAGTTGATAATCACATGATCTGCACCCTTATCTTCAAAGGGAAGAAATATTATCTTGACGGAACAGAAAATTATATTCCTTTTGGTGAAAATGCCGAAAGAATTCAAAACAAAGAGGTCATGATTGAAAACGGCAATGATTTTATTATTGAAAAAGTTCCAACAATTACTGATGTAAACAATAAAGAATCTTTTAAATCTAAAATTGCTGTAAAAGAAGGCAAACTAAAAGGAACCTGCTCCAAAAGTTTTAGCGGAGAAAGCAGAACTAATTTTTTAAAAATCTACTCTTCCTTTAAAACTGATAAAAAAAGAGAAAAACTTGAAAACTATTTATCCGGGCAAGATAAAAACATACAAGTCAGCAATATAAAAACCTCCGATTTAAATAACAGAGAAATAAAACTTACTGTTGATTATGATATTGATATCGATAATAAAGTTTCAACTTTTGATAATGAAATGTACATTGATTTAGAGTACAACAATGATTTCAAAAATTTAGAACTAAAAGACAGAAAAACCGATTATCAATTTAACTATAAAGAAAATTTTGAATCGACTACCGTATTTGTAATCCCTGATGGATATAAAGTAAGCAAAATACCAACTGATCTGACCGTTAAGGAAGCTAATTATACTGTTTCAATAACGTTTCAGAAAACTGACAAAGAAATCATTTACAAGAAGCAGTTTGTTTTTAAAAACGCAGAAATAAAAGCAAACGAAATCCCCAAATGGAATATTTTAAATAAAGATCTAAACTCAAACTATAACCAGCAAATTGTACTAACAAAAATACAGTAACACAACATGAAATCTATTTTTACTTTTATCTTCATTACATTAAGTTTTTCAATTTTCGCTCAGGATAAGGCAGAAGTAGAAGATTTTTTTTGGGGAAAGTCCGATGAATACAATAAGACCGTAGAAGTTCCCGCAAAATGGAAAGATGAATCGGCTGTAATTATTTATAAAAATGAATATTATGACTATCATAAATTTGGCGCAAGCGTCAAATATACTTCAGCAATAAGAAAAAGGATTAAATTACAGGATTTAGCTGCGGTCAAAGAGTTTTCTGAATTCTCTTTCAAAGACAAATTTTATTCCAATAAAGGATACTCTTCCAGAAAAGCGACGGGAATTTTGGGCGTTAAAATACGTAAGCCTAATGGACAGGAAATTATAATTGATGTCGAAAAAGAAGCAAAAGAAATTGACAAAGAGAAAAAAATCGCAATTTCAAACCTTGAAGTCGGAGATATAATTGACATGTATTTTTACAGTGTAGAGCCTTTTGTTTCTAAGTATGAACTAGGTTTTGCACCAGTTGAGAGTACTCTTGGTGACACTTATCCAATAATGAATCTGAAAATTAATTTTAAAACTGAAAATGATTTCTTTTTAAATTTCAACACCTATAACGGAGCTCCAGAACTCAAAGAAATAGATACAAACAAAGGAGGAGTGAGACAATATGTGCTTGAAGCCAAAGATATTGACAAAAATGAATTTCCGCGCTGGTTTTATCCATTAGCCGAAATGCCATGTTATAAATTTCAGGTGTTTTTTGCAAGATCCGGAAAGTTTGAAGAAAGAGCTGATGCCTTTTTATCCGAGAAAGAAAAAATTGTAAAAAAGACAGTTTCTAAAGAAGAAGTCTTTGAATTTTATAATAATAAATTTAAGCCAAGCGGTAATTTAAGCCCTATTGACGATTTCATAGAAAACAATAAATTCGCTGATGATGAAGAAAAAGTAAGGGAAGTTTATTATTTTGCAAGACACAAATTCTATACGCTGTTCATAGAACCCATAGTGATTGAAAAAGCAAATCTGTTAGCAGTTGACAAGTATTATCTTCGCGATTTTGAATGGTTTCTGTCATCACAAAAAATGTTTATTAATTATTTTATGGCATTCCTTAAAGACAATAAAATAGATTATGATCTTATTGTAGCAACGGGAAGAGAAAATGGTTCAATAGATGATTTATTAATTGAACAAAATACAAAAGTCCTGCTTCGGGTAAATACAAAAAATCCAATTTATATAGATACTTTTTCTGCTTTTTCAAATACCGATATGTTTGATTATAATTTAGAAGACACGAAAGCATATGTAATGCAGGTTTCTAAAGGAAAAAAAATTATAGATGCTGAAACAACAGCATTGCCTAAAACATCTGCACAGGATAATACTTCTAAAAATATTTCGAATATAAGTATTACAGATGATTTTTCGACTCTAAAAGTTAATCGTGAGTTACAGTATTTTGGGCATATTAAAGAGGAACATCAGTCTGACCGTTTGAAATTTTATGATTTTGTCTATGAAGACAATCTTAAATATGCTACCGAACCTTTAAATGACCGAATTAAATCTAAAAAAACCAGTGCTAAATTCAAAAAAGAATATGATGCTTTGATTAGCAAAATGAAAGAACAGCAGCTAGAAGAATCTAAAGAAAGCATCAATGAAGAGTTTGGCTTTGAAATAGAGGATTATTCTTTTTCTTTTAAAAGCACCGGCAGATATGGAACTAAGTCGCCATTTATTGTAACTGAAAAATTTGATGTAAAAAAAGATCTGATAAAGAAAGCGGGAAGTAATTACATCATTGAAATTGGCAAAATCCTGACTAAACAAGTGGAAATCACCAAAAAAGAAAAGGAAAGAAAAAACAATATTTATTCGCCGTATCCGCGTACTTACGAAAATGAAATTGTTCTCGAAATCCCTGCAGGCTATTCAGCTTCGGGAATTGAAAAACTAAATAAAAAAGTTCAAAATGAAACTGGAGAATTTATCAGTTCTGCTAAAATAGAAGGAAATAAATTAATCATTAAGTCCATAAAAAAATACAACAATTACTATTGGCCAAACGCCAACTGGAATAAAATGATCTCATTTCTTGACGAAGCCTACCAATTTACACAGGAGAAAATTTTATTAAAGAAAAAATAATAAACATCTTCAGTTTGAAATTTGATTTAAACAGAAAAAGACATTCAGATTTGTATAAATCTAATGTCTTTTTTTATGCTTTACAGTAGAAAATAATACCTTAATTTTATACTGTTTCCTTTTGGCAAAGCTTAAAGTAATAATTTATAAATCAACCGCAGTTAAAAAAATAAAGTAATGAACGATTTAAAAAACAAAAATGCTCTGATTACAGGTGCAGGAAAAGGAATTGGAAAAGCAATAGCCCTTGCATTAGCAAAAGAAGGCGTAAACGTAATTTTATTGGCACGAACACAAGATGAAATCGAAAATGTAGCTGCAAAAGCACGCTCGTTAAGAGTGAAAGCGCTGGCAATAACAGCTGATGTAGCCGATATAAACTCCGTTAATACTGCTGTAGAAAAAGCTTTATCCGAATTTAAAACCATTGATATTTTAATCAACAATGCTGGAATTGCTGCTTTTGGTAAATTTTTAGAATTGGAACCTTCCGAGTGGGAACGTATCATTCAAGTGAACTTAATGGGAACCTATTATGTAACGCGAACTGTTTTACCTAATATGATTGAAAGACAAATAGGTGACATTATCAATATTTCCTCAACCGCAGGATTAAACGGAAATGCATTAACCAGCGCTTACAGTGCTTCTAAATTTGCCGTTTTGGGACTGACAGATTCTTTGATGCAGGAAGTACGCAAACACAATATTCGTGTTACAGCACTAACCCCAAGTACTGTTGCAACCGATATGGCAAAAGAATTAAACCTTACAGACGGTAATCCCGATAAAGTAATGCAGTCCGAAGATATGGCTGAATTAATCATTGCCCAGCTAAAATTAAACCGACGCGTTTTTATCAAAAACAGCAGTATTTGGTCAACAAATCCTTAAAAAATAAAACCATTAAGAGATTAAGTTATATTAAGATCTGCTCTTAATTTTCTTAATCTCTTAATGGTTCAAAAAACATTTTAATTTTTAAAATGTTTCTATTACTGCTAAATTATTCTTTATTTTTTAAACCTCAACATTCAAAAAATCCATTCGAACGCTTCCATCTTCATCGATTTTTGTCAAATTGATATCATGAAGAGTGTTTACTAATTCTGGATTCCACGGTGTTTTTACTTTTACGTAATTCTCGGTAAAACCATGAATGTAACCTTCTTTATTTTCACTTTCAAAAAGTACCGTTCTGTTACTTCCCAACTGGCTTTCATAAAAAGCTCGTCGCTTTTTAACCGACAATCCTCTTAACATTTTGCTTCGTTTAGCACGAACATTAGCAGGAACAACACCTTCCATTACAGCAGCTTCTGTATTATCACGCTCCGAATAGGTAAAAACGTGCAGATACGAAATATCCATTTCGTTCAGAAAATGATAAGTTTCCAAGAAATGTTCGTCAGTCTCTCCAGGAAATCCAACAATAACATCCACTCCTATACAGGCATGTGGCATTACTTCACGAATCTTGTTTACTCTTTCGGTATAAACTTCACGCAGATAACGGCGTTTCATTAATTTCAAAATATCATTGCTTCCTGATTGCAGCGGAATATGAAAATGCGGTACAAAAGTTCTGCTTTTCGATACAAATTCTATCGTTTCATTCTTCAATAAATTAGGCTCAATAGAAGAAATACGCAATCTTTCGATTCCTTCCACCTCATCCAAAGCCTGAACTAATTCCAGAAAAGTATGTTCGTGTTTTTTATTCCCAAACTCACCTTTTCCATAATCTCCGATATTGACACCGGTAAGAACAATTTCTTTGATGTTTTGTTTCGAAATTTCGTATGCATTTTTCAATACATTTTCCAATTCATCACTTCTGGAAATACCGCGAGCAAGCGGAATGGTGCAATACGTACATTTATAATCACAGCCGTCTTGTACTTTCAGGAAAGCTCGGGTTCTATCTCCAATGGAATAACTGCCAACATAAAAATCGGCTTCGGCAATCTCGCAGGAATGCACTTCGCCAAAATCATTCTTCGATAAATCATTGATATAATCGGCAAGTTTGAATTTTTCAGTAGCTCCAAGAACTAGATCTACTCCATCCACATTTGCCAATTCCTCTGGCTTTAATTGTGCATAACACCCAACTGCAGCGACAAAAGCCTTGTCATTCAATTTCATTGCCTTGCGCACTACCTGTTTGAATTGCTTATCGGCATTCTCAGTAACCGAACAGGTATTGATTACATACATATCAGCTATTTCCTCAAAATCAACCCGGTCAAAACCTTCATCTTCTAAATTACGCGCAATTGTTGATGTTTCCGAAAAATTCAGTTTACAGCCCAGCGTGTAAAAAGCCACTTTTTTTCTATTCTCCATAATTACCTTAAATTAATGAAATCGTTGTCAAAAAATTTAAGTGCGCAAATTTACGAACAAAAATCAACACTATAAAGCCGATGATTATTTATATTTATTTAATCCAAAAACCATTATATTGTTATTTAAACAGATAGAAACTCTGGTTTAAAAAAAACTTTATTTTTCCTTTCTGTGTTTTGTTCTTATTTATTTAAATATTAATTTCACACTTCCAAAAACAATACAGCGGTACTGGATTTATCACACACCAAATAAAGCCACTGCTTACCGTCATCGAAAATTGTAAATCTGATTATTTTTTGAAAATAATTCAGAGAGAATGAAATATTACATGATTTTATCTGTTTATTATATTCGATTTTCGGAGCAGTTTTTGATTTTAGAAAAAATTACACTTTGAGAAACAAAATCTTTTATATAAAAAAATGGGATCGCCGAAAACCATAAAGAGTAGGTAAATATTAAATAATAACAAAAATGAAATCATTCTGCCTCACAATCTCCCTACTATTTATTACGCTTTGCTCACAAGCTCAAAATGCACCAACAATAGCTACAAAAAATCCATTTCCTACAATCAGTACCCTCACTGCATGGGCCAGTTATAATTCGCAGGAAAAATTCAACCTTGACATCAGGATTCTTGGTTTTAAATTTGAAGAAAAATCAGTTGAAACTGCTTCAACTGCCTATACTTATATCAGAAAAGTTTCGGTTGACAACATTAACTATACGGACAGAATTGTATATCGAATTGCTAATGACAATTCGGCCAGCATCATTTCATTAGTTACTGCATCGACTGATTTGGTTTCTTTTTACACGCCTCAATTGGCTGGTTATAAAACAGGAAAATGCGACAATGAAATGTCTAAAGACAAAAAAACAACCTGTACTTGTTATGATAATGGCAAATTCGTAATCGATGTTTGTGACGAAAGGGTAAAACTGACAATGGGTGACGGAAATAATTATTTTATTTCGGTTGCAAAAAAATAATAGGGAAAAACCGTATTTGTAGAGAAGGACTACAATCAATCTCTATACCGACAAAAAATCATAAAAAATCCGTCTCATTCCAAAAAATGAGACGGATTTTTATTTTGTGAAAAAATTATAAATTTGGATTTTTCACCCTATACCAAACATGTTCTTCTCCTTCAAATTCAAAAGAATTAACATAACGCATTCCAATTTTTTCCAGAATATGTCTGGAATCCAGATTACCGCTATCGGCGTAAGCATAAAGAGCATCAGCTTTTATTTCATTAAAAGCAAAATCAACGAAAGCCAACCCTGCTTCGGTGGCGTAACCTTTCCCCCAATGTTTCTGTATAAAACGATACCCAATCTCATAAAAATTCTGATGATTGTTTATCGAATCGGTAATTAATTTTATTCCTGACCAGCCAATAAATTCATTGGTTTCTTTCAAAATCACAGCCCAACGGCCAATTCCATTCTCTTCATACTGTTTTCTTAAATTTTGAATCATAAGCCTGCTCTCATCAATATGATTTACGGGCTTTTTTCCTAAAAAACGATGCACCTCGGGATTAGAATCCAATTCGAACATTCCTGCATCATCTGAAGAAATCATTTCCCTTAAAATCAATCTTTCGGTTTCTATAAAAGATTTCATTAATTCAAAATATAACGCTTGATAACCTCTGCAACTCCATGATCATTATTCGAAGCCACAATAACATCTCCAAATTCTCTTAATTCATCATCAACATTGTCAACCCAAACGCCTAATCCTGCATATTGTACCATTGTCAAATCATTTCCGGCGTTTCCAACAGCAATGATTTCACTTTGATGAATATTAAGCTTTTCGGCCAAAACCTGAATAGCAGCTGCTTTATCAATTCCGTTTGGTGCGGCTTCCAAAAAAAACGGTTTCGACATGCACACACTTAGATCAGGCATGGCATTTTTTAATACTGCTTCCACACTTTTGAGATAGCTTGGCTCTTCCAGCAATAAACATTTTACAGCTGAAGTTGTTACCGCATCTTTAAAACTTGGAACAATTAAAAGCTCTAAACCTGTAATAGTACTTTCAATATCAATATATTCCGAATGTCTTTCACTGATAATTTGTTCGCCTAAATAAGTAATAATATGAGTATTATTCTGCTGGCTAAAATCGTATAGCGAATGAATCTGCTCTTTGGTCAAAGCGTGTTCAAAAAGCACTTTGTCCTCTTTTAAATCCGTAATCGTCGAACCATTAAAAGAAATCATAAAGGAATTATAATGATCCATTTTCAGTTCTTTGGCATAAGACGTCATTGCTGAAGTTGGTCTACCTGATGCCAAAACTACGTAAACTCCCATTTCTTGGGCTTTAAAAATCATTTCTTTATTCTCTTCAGATATGATATGGTCGTCTGTCAGCAGCGTGTCATCCATATCCACAACAATCATTTTATATTGTACTTCTTTCATTATAAAATTATTATATTATAAAAAAACCTTGATACTGAAATGAGTCTCAAGGTTTTTCAAAAATTAAAAATCAATTTAATTTAACTAGATACTTAACCTAAATTCTTCAATAACCGGATTTGCTTTTGCAAAATCAGTTTCTTGGATAAACAGTTCAACAGCTGAGTCCGAATTTGGAAAACCAGACATTCTAGCCGATTGAATATTATTTTTAACAGTAGTTTCTACTCCTGCAGCTTCTATTTTTTTCTGCAAAGCCAATGCCAAAATCTCACTTCCCGAAAATACTTTCATTAATCCCATGATGCTTTTATTTTTAAATTAGTAATTTTTAAATCATTAAACTAAAGCTTATCCGTGTGGAATCCTGCTTTCTGCCTTCCATTTATCTACATTCTATTCTTCGTCATCTTCAATTTCCTCTTCTTCATCTTCAAAATCATCTATATCAGTATTTACAGATTCTTCCTCATCAAAATCCTCATCGTCTTCGTCATATTCTTCGTCAAAATCAAAAACATAAGGTTCCAATAACATTTTGTCCGCCAAGATTTCTATTCGATCAGTCAATTGGTCAGTAAAAATAATACGCTGCGTTTTGGCAATACTGTTTGAAATACGCATGATTCTTGTTTCATGACGCAGTTTCAAAATTGGATCAGCGTCATCAAGAATGAACATTTTCAATCGGTTTACATTATAACCGGCTGTAGTGAACATATCACTCAATTTTGCAGGAGTTCCGATAAGAACGTCAATGCCCGCCGAAATATAATTTTTATCATATTCCATATCTCCTTTTTCATGAACACCAAACACCCTCAGGTTCGTGAATTTTCCTAATTTTTCAAAAAGCGCTTCCATTTCGAGTACTTTAGCTTTATCTTCTACAAAAATTAAGGCACGAGGCGATTCTTCTCCTTCACAAACCAATTGCTGAATGACATTCATCACTATAGTCGTAGATTTTCCAGAACCTTTTGGTGAGACAATAATTGCATCTGCTCCGCTTTTTATAGTCGAAAAAGTTTCTTTCTGCATTTCATTAGCTTCTGTCAACCCGCTATCGATTAAGGCTTCCTGCAATACCTGATTTATTTTTTTTAGTTTCATTTTTTATTATTGAAATATTAAAAATTAAAACATTTAAAAGATTAACAGTTGTTAAATCTTTAAAATCATTCCATTTTTAAATCATTAAATTTCTTTTATTTACTCGCAAACGCCTTCACATCACTCTCGGAAATTTCACTTCCGCCAAGAATAATCAAGCGCTCTACCACATTGCGTAATTCTCTAATATTTCCTGTCCAATCATATTTCTGCAATAGACTAACTGCGTCTTTCGAAAAATGTTTAACGGCATTCCCGTGCTCATTCGCAATTTTTACAGAAAAATGCTCTATCAGCGCTGGAATATCAATTCTTCTATCATTTAAAGAAGGAACTTTTATAAGAATAACTGCCAAACGATGGTATAAATCTTCTCTAAAACGCCCTTCAGCAATTTCAGTTTTTAAATCTTTGTTGGTAGCGGCAATCACGCGTACATCGACTTTTATATCGCTGTCTGCTCCAACCCTTGTAATGATTCCTTCCTGTAAAGCTCTCAAAACTTTGGCCTGTGCCGATAAACTCATATCGCCAATTTCGTCTAAGAAAATAGTTCCTTTATTTGCTGCTTCAAATTTTCCGGCGCGGTCTTTCACTGCCGAAGTAAAAGCACCTTTCACATGACCAAACAATTCACTTTCGATCAATTCACTCGGTATTGCTGCACAATTCACTTCGACCATTGGAGCACTGGAACGTTCACTTTTGTCATGTAACTGATGAGCAACTAATTCCTTTCCTGTTCCATTTGGACCAGTAATCAAAACTCTCGCATCGGTGGGAGCAACTTTATCAATCATTATTTTCACTATATTGATAGGTTCGCAATCACCTATTATTTCGTATTTTTTACTGACTTTCTTTTTTAAAATTTTATTTTCGACAGCCAGTTTTTTTCTGTCTAAAGCATTTCGTACCGTATTCAGCAACCTGTTTAAATCCGGCGGTTTTGAGATATAATCAAAAGCTCCAAGACGCATCGTATTAATTGCAGTTTCCATATCGCCATGACCTGAAATCATTACAATTGGAATTTCGGTATCAATTTTTTTTACGGCTTCCAGCAATTCTACGCCATCCATTTTTGGCATTTTTATATCGCATAAAACCAAATCATAATCGTTCTCTTTAATTTTTTCAAATCCTATAACACCATCTTCAGCTACATCAACTTCATAAGATTCGTTTTCCTCGCGAAGTATTTTAGCCAATACTCTCCTGATTGCTTCTTCGTCTTCAATAATTAGAATTTTGCTCATATTTTTTTCTTAAAGTTTCTGAGAATCTGAGTAACTAAGATTCTAAGTTTTTTTCTTGAAGTTTCTAAGAATCTAAGTCACTGAGAATCTAAGCTTTTCTAAAAACTTATAACCTTAGCTTCTTAGTAACTTAGCATCTCCTAATACCTAAGCCATTTATATAACTCGCCCCAACTTGGTTTTTTGCCATACATCAAAATTCCAACACGGTAAATTTTGGCAGCGAACCAAACTACGCCAAAAAATGTACCGAATAACAAAGATACGGAAATTGCAATCTGCCACCATGGCACACCAAAAGGAATGCGCATTAACATTACTATCGGGGAGGTTAAAGGAATCATAGAGAAAACTACTGCTACAGTTCCATGCGGATCATTAATAACTGTAAAAAAACCAATATAAACGCTCAGCATCAACGGCATAATGATAGGCAGAAGAAATTGCTGTGAATCCGTCTGATTATCTACCGCTGCACCAATAGCCGCATAAAAAGAGCTGTATAAAAAATACCCCCCAATAAAATATACCACAAAACCAATCAGGATACTTGCGATAGGAAGACTCCATATTTCTTTTATATACATTTGGGCAGTACCCGATAATTCCTGCTGTGCTGCATGCATCATTTCTGGAGAAACCCTAGCAGACGGACCAATATTAACTCCAAAAAAAGCTGAAGCCGCAAACATTAACGTCAAACCAATTACAGTCCAAATTAAAAACTGAAGCAATCCTGCCAATGAAGTTCCTATTATTTTCCCCATCATCAGCTGAAAAGGTTTTACCGAAGATATAATAATCTCAACAATACGGTTGGTTTTCTCTTCAATCACGCTTCGCATCACCATATTGCCATAAATAATAATAAACATCATAATGAGGTAACCAAAAGCACCTCCTATTCCAATTTTTATTTCATTCAGCCCTCTAAGGCTTTCTTCTCCAGAAGCTTTGGATAATTTAAAAACCACTTCCGCTTTCGCTTTTTGAATAGCTAAAGTATCTAAATGTGCCAATTCCAGATTATTCTTGGTTAATTTATCAGCAATAATTCCTTGTGTTCTTTCGATAAAACCAATACTCAGACTTTCATTGGAAACCAGCTGAATTTTACTTTCCAGCTCTTTGTTGCTAGTCGTTTTAGGAACATACAGTAATGCTTCGTAGTTTTCTCTAATAATACTGTCTTTCAAAATCTGAAGATTGATTCCGGAATAATCCAAATATCTGTAGTCGCTGTTCTCTTTGTTGAGAGCCATGAACTCCTTCACAAACAAACCCGATTCATCATGAATGGCAATAAGCTTAGTATCTGGTTTCATCGAACTTAAATACGCAATAAATCCAGTGATAGCAACAAATAAAAGCGGACTTAAAAAAGTCATCACTATAAATGACTTATTACGGACCTTGGCTATAAACTCTCTTTTTATGATTAATGATATAATACTACTCATGCTTTGTAAATTACAAATTTAAAATTCCAATTTCCAATTTCTGAAGTATTGGTATTTGGATTTTGGTATTTGGATTTTTAAAAATTCCTTTCTTGATTCTTGTTTTCTGTAACTGTTTGGATAAAAATATCATTGACATTTGGAATTTTTTCGACAAAATGTGTCACCTGTCCACGCTGTGTCAAAACATGCAGTAATTCATTTGGCGAAGCATTTCCAAGCTGAATTTCTAATTTTATCTCATCATTCAAAGATTTGAAATTAGCCTGACCAACTTTAAATTTCTGAGTAATATCAAACATCAGCCCCTCAACATTGTCAGACAAAATTCCTACTTCAAAACTGTTTGTCTTGAATTGTCTTTTTACGTCAATTAATTTTCCTTCTATCAGCTTATTGGATTTGTGGATTAATGCAATATGATCGCACAATTCCTCTACACTTTCCATTCTGTGGGTTGAAAAAATAATTGTTGCGCCATCCTCTTTTAAAGCCAAAATTTCGTCTTTAATCACACTCGCATTTACCGGATCAAATCCAGAAAAGGGCTCATCAAAAATCAATAATTTGGGTTTATGCAAAACGCAGACCACAAACTGGATTTTCTGTGCCATTCCTTTGGACAATTCTTGGATTTTCTTGTTCCACCAGCCTTGAATTCCAAGTCGGTCAAACCAATAATCAAGCTGTTTTTTGGCTTCAGCTTTTGATAACCCTTTCATTTGTGCCAAATACAAGCATTGCTCCCCCACTTTCATAGAGCTGTATAATCCTCTCTCTTCGGGAAGATATCCAATATGCTGAATGTGTTTGGGTTGCAGTTTTTCTCCATCAAGGATAACTTCGCCGCTATCGGGCATTGTTATCTGATTGATAATTCGGATTAAGGAAGTTTTTCCTGCCCCGTTAGGACCTAGAAGCCCGTATATACTTCCTTTGGGTACGGTTAATGATACTTCGTTAAGCGCAACATAATCACCATATTGCTTTACAACTTTATTTACTTCAAGAATATTGCTCACCGATAATTTTTTAGAATTGCAAAAGTAGTTAATTCGTAATGATTACGGCAGGATTATTGCACAAAAAACCCTCTGAATTGCGCCTTGCGTGAACTATTACAAATAAAAGACAAGAAAAAACAGCAGCCTTTTCAACACTTATAAAATACAAAGCAGCTTTTTTTTGGAACTGTTTATTGCATTTAGTAAAAACATATGTAAATCTTATAAACTGCAAAAGCAATGATATAAACTGAAATTAAAACAATAAATGAAATTTGTTTTGGAACAATAAAATCATTTCCAAATGAAACCATTTTTGCGAAACAATGGACTGAGTATCTGTTTTCTAATTCTTTTTTTAGTATCAATGGCTGGTCAGATAATTTTTGGTTTTAAAGAACATAACAAAGAACTTTTAGAAGACGGCAGTACGGTTGTCACTCTTTCCTCCTATCTGACATCAGGGCATTTTATTCAGGCAACTTTTGAAAACTGGGAAAGTGAATTTCTGCAAATGGGATTGTTCGTACTATTTACCATTTTTTTGGTACAGAAAGGTTCTTCCGAATCAAAAGACCCCGACAAATCAGGAGAAGTAGACAGAGAACCCAATACAAATCGGAAAGATGCTCCCTGGCCTGTAAAAACTGGAGGTCTCCTACTCGAGTTATACAAACATTCACTCACAATTGCATTGCTGCTGTTATTTATAGTTTCATTTATATTTCATTTTTACGGAAGTCTTAAAGATGAAAATGAGCTGTTAACACTCAAGGGATTACCATTAAAATCTGTATCAGAATATCTTAGTGATTCCAGATTCTGGTTTGAATCATTCCAAAACTGGCAAAGCGAATTCCTCTCCATTTTTGCCATCATCATTTTATCTGTTTACCTGCGCCAAATTGGTTCTTCACAATCCAAACCGGTTGATGCTCCCAATATGGAAACAGGCGAATAAAACCATAACATACTGAAATAATGGCAATTGTATAATCTTCATCAGCAATTTTATAAAAGCGTGATGTGTATATAATTTACATTTGGCTGGCTTGAAATTTTAAACCTAACTCCATTTAAATGTGTTTGATAAAAACATCAAGCTTCGACAGTTTCAAAATATTTTTAACTAATAAAAATTTATTAAATGAAAAATTCACAAGACGAAAAACAACGTGATTTGTCAGCCAGCAAATCAGATGGAACTAATAAATTCCTTACTACCAATCAGGGAGTCCGCATTAACGATGATAACAATTCGCTGAAAGCCGGCGAAAGAGGTCCTTCCCTGCTGGAAGATTTTATCTTAAGAGAAAAAATCACCCACTTTGACCACGAACGCATCCCGGAAAGAATTGTGCATGCGCGCGGTTCCGGAGCACATGGTTTCTTTGAAGTAACCAACCCCATACCCGAATTAACAAAAGCAGGATTTCTGCAGAAAGAAGGGTTGAAAACTCCTGTGTTTGCACGATTTTCGACAGTTGCAGGTTCACGGGGTTCTACTGACCTTGCAAGAGATGTAAGAGGATTTGCCGTGAAATTTTATACGCAGGAAGGTGTCTATGATTTAGTAGGCAATAACGTTCCTGTATTTTTTATACAGGATGCTAACAAATTCCCTGATCTTATTCATGCCGTAAAACCGGAGCCTCACAATGAAATGCCACAGGCAGCATCGGCACACGATACGTTTTGGGATTTTATCTCCTTGATGCCCGAATCTATGCACATGATTATGTGGGCAATGTCTGACCGTGCCATTCCGAGAAGTTACCGCATGATGGAAGGCTTTGGAGTACACACTTTCAGGCTGATTAATGAAGCAGAAGAATCCACTTTTGTAAAATTCCATTGGAAGCCAAAATTAGGAACGCACGCAGTGGTATGGGATGAAGCGCAAAAAATCTCTGGAAAGAATGCTGATTTTCACCGGGAAGATTTATGGGAAGCAATCGAACAGGGAAATTTTCCGGAATGGGAACTGGGCATACAAATAATTCCTGCAGCAGATGAACACAAGTATGAATTTGATTTATTGGATCCTACAAAACTGGTTCCCGAAGAATTAGTGCCGGTAACTATTGTCGGCAGAATGGTTTTGAACAAAAATCCCGATAATTTCTTTGCCGAAACAGAGCAGATTGCTTTTCACCCTGGACATGTCGTTCCGGGAATTGATTTTTCTAATGATCCGCTGCTTCAGGGCAGACTGTTTTCATATACCGATACACAGCTAAGCCGATTAGGCGGTCCAAATTTTCATGAAATTCCAATTAACCGAAGTGTTTCTCCCGTTCACAACAACCAGCGTGATGGAATCATGCGTCAGGAAGTCAATGTTGGCCGTGTGAGTTATCACCCAAATTCATTGGGAGGCGGATGCCCATATCAGGCACAGATTAAGGAAGGCGGTTTTTCCAGTTTCAACGAACGTATAGATGCGCATAAAGTTAGAGAAAGAAGCGAAAGCTTTGCCGATCACTTTGGTCAGGCAAAACTATTCTTTAACAGTCAGACGGCTACCGAAAAAAGCCATATTGTTAAGGCACTTCGTTTTGAGCTAGGCAAAGTAGAAACTACTGCAATCCGAGTGCGAATGCTGGGACTTTTATCTCAGGTCGATCAGCAGCTGGCCGAAAGAGTTGCAACAGGTCTTGGAGCAATTGTACCGCCAGTTTTGGAACAGCCTTTAAACAAAGGAGTGTCGCCAGAAAATTTAGAATCGGGCAAACAGGAATCCCGCACTGTAGAATCTTCCGCTGCATCTTCTGATGCGCTTTCGATGCTAAAAAATCCAACCAATTCGCCTATAATCGCTTCCCGAAAAGTAGCGATTATTTGTGCCGACGGAGTATCGGAAGCCGCTGTCAAGAATATGAAAACCGCATTGATCAAAGAAGATGCAAAAGGTTTTATCGTTGCGCCACACCTCGGATCGGTAGTTACAGACTCTGAGGGATCAATTGGGGCCGACTTTAGTTTCCTGACTGCCTCATCAGTACTTTTTGACGCTGTTTATATCCCGCATGGACAAGATTTTGATGCATTGGCAGATAATGATGAAGTGATGGAGTTCTTGAACGACACCTATAAACACTGCAAAGTTATTGGTGCAGATGGTGAAGCTGCCGAAATATTAAATTTAGCACCATTTGCTTCAAAACTGACTAAGAGTGACGGCGGCATCGTTTTGAGCAAAGATGTGGCATCCGAAAATTTTGCAAAAGATTTCATAACCGCTATGGGCAAACACCGTTTTTGGGACCGTGAACCTAACTTATACAATTAACAATCAAAATAAATTATATGAAAAATTCAGAAAAAACTATAGAAAACAAAGCTGCAGCCAAAAACAGTAAAACTAATTTCGTATCGCCATCAGAAGATGCTGCTGCAGATTTAAGAGACTTTTTTATCGACAGTCTCAAAGATATTTACTGGGCCGAAAACGCACTTGTGGGTGCTTTGCCAAAAATGGCTGCCAATGCCACATCAAGCAATCTTGCCAGTACCATTTTGGAGCATTTGACCATAACCGAAAATCAGGTAAAAAGACTTGAAAAAGTTTTTGATCTCCTTGGAGAAAATGCCGAAGGAAAAAAATGCGAGGCTATGGCCGGACTGCTCAAAGAAGGCGACAACATCCTTATGGAAACTGAACCAGGTGCAGTTAGAGATGCCGGTATTATTGCCGCTTCGCAAAAAATTGAGCATTATGAAATTGCAACCTACGGCACTCTGGCAGCCTTTGCAAAAGCATTAGGCGAAAATGATGCCGCCAAACTATTGACCCAGACCCTGGCCGAAGAAAAAGAAGCCGACTGTCTCCTCAATGATGTTGCCCTGAATCTCGTGAATATTGTAGCAGCCGAATAGCAATCCTTTTTTGCCTTTTATTTTTTTTTACTAAAACATCTGTACGCTGCGCAGGTGTTTTTTTTATTTCATACTTTCATCACTATGCATCAATTGGTTTTATAACTGCGAATAGCATTAGGAGCAGCAGTTTCCTGTTTTTAATCGGCATCACTCCTGCTGTCCATCTCGTCCAAAAAGACGAGAGGCTAGTTTACAGCTTTAGTTTTTCAAAGCGCTTTTTTAAACATTGTTTAAAAAACAAAAAAAGAACTAAAAAAACCCAACTCGCCGAAAGCGGAAACCAAGTAGAAACCTTGCTAACACAAAAAATGTGCTTGACAATTTATAAGAATAAATCTGTATATTTGGTTTTGAAGAAGTGTGTATTTTATCACACTTATACACCCGATTTGGGGTGGATATGTGTGACGGAGTCACACATATATACTAATTGTGCGGATATTTTACCACTGAAAATCACGAATAACCATATGAAAAAAATTATTACAATTACATTATTATTTATAAGTCATTATTCAAATGCACAATTTGATGGTAGTTGGTACACTTTTAGAATCGAAGATATATCGTTTACTACAATAACTAAAGACAAATTGATAAACGGGAGAATTGGTAATTACAATACTAATAAAGAGTACATAGCTACAGTTGATACTTTGAATTTCAAAAATCGTATTATAAAAAATGACTCTATCTTATACATAATAACAAATCCAGAAACTGATAATTGGAAAAAAAAACAAATTATTAAATATGTTTACCATAAAAATTCTAATACTCTTTCTACGTTTTTTTTTGATAATTTAAAGAAATTTCAGGAATTACAAGCTAATACAGAAAATTTGGAAATTAAAGATATAGAGAAATTTATAAGTGAAGACAATTCCAATATCAGTTATCTAACTTATTATCGAAAAGAAACAATCGATACTTTTATAAGCTATCCGAAGTTAATTGATCAACCAACTGATACAATCATAAAATTATATGAGAATCTCAGTTTAATTTATTTGGCATTGCAATCAAAAACGGAAGAAGAAATGTTTCCATATTTTCTTCTAAAAGGAATGTCGAAAAGTGTTATTCAAGTTCCTGCATATTTAGAATTAAAAATCAATCCATCAGTAAGCAGAGAGAATTATGATGAAATTCTAATTCGTGAGAAATTTAAAAATAATAAAGATGTAATTGATGCATTAAAAAAGTATCAAAGCTTAATGTGATAAAAAAACATCCGCCAAAACACGCTACAAGCAATTTGGGGATTTGGCTTAATGGAAAAATCGGTTTGTATTTGGAATATTTGGCAAATCCTAAAATAGGGCTTAATTTAATCCCAAACCCGCTTATTACCAAGACGGCATTTTAAACTGAAAGTAACCTTACTGACAATAATTTAGAAATATCGAATAATTGTAAAATAGAATGCTGATAGAAAAATATACATCAAATTGGATTAAAGATTTTGAAAACTTAAAAAGTGAAATCGAAAATGGTCTACACGGGCTTTATTTTGCTATTGAACACGTTGGAAGTACTTCTGTTCCAAATTTAGATTCAAAACCCATAATCGATATTGACATTATCTACTCTAAACAATTAGATTTTGAAAAAATAAAGTCAGAACTTTTGAAAATAGGATATTATCATAATGGAAATCAAGGAATTGAAGACCGTGATGTATTCAAAAGAAATAGTGGATTAACAAATGAAATATTAGACAAAATAAAGCATCATCTTTATGTTTGCCCAATTGACAGTAAAGCATTAGAAAGACACGTCTTATCTCGAAATTTTTTAAGACATAATGATTGGGCAAGATTAGAATATCAACAAATGAAATACGAATTAGCCGAAAAAGCAAATCAGGATAGAAAAAAATATGCTGAACTGAAAGAACTAAATGTTAATGATTTTATTGATTCAATTATAGAAAAGGAAAAAAACGAACGCACAACAGCTACAACGGATTTGGGCAATAGGCTTAATTGAAAGTTGGTTTTGTATTTGGGATGATTTGCTTCGCCTGTTCACTATCGATCGGGTGGCAAATCCGAAGAATGGGCTTAACTTAGTTCCAAACCCGCTGTAGTGCGGGAACGTCAGACTGTGAAAAAACTTCCTCAAATTAAGAAAGTATTCAGAGGGGTACCAAAGAAAAAACTCAAATATGAAATTCTCAAGAGGCAAATTTTAGTTTTTTCACAGACTGACGTTATGCGTTATAATGACAAAAATCGTGTGAAAAACGAATGAAAAAAAATAATAAAGCAACTTTTTCGTGGATATTTATGGTATTATTCTATTTGGGATATACATATTTCATTTTTGCTAAACCCAACATAATTGAAAGTAAAGACTTAATTGAAATTAAAGCTGAACTAGCTGAACTGCCAATTTATTACGAATCTACAGGAGACAATGTTCCTTCGCTAGATTTTAAAATTGTAGGTACACCAACTAATTTTACGATAAAATCTTGTGGTTTACAAAACTTAAACTTGAGTCAATTTAAGAATATGAAATTTAGAGATTCAATATCTTTTCTAACAAATAAGGAATCAACCCTATATGAAAGAATAGTAAATGAAAAAGAAGCGTTTTCTTTTGTTTTTCGAGAAAACAATTCTGAATTATTAAAACTAAGTGATTATAATATTTGTGAAAAGTCAGCTTGGAAAGAATTCTTTCTATTAACACTATTAATGATTACAGCATTGATATTTAGTATTGTTCGAAAAGATGAAAATACAAACGATGAATAATTACGAACGCATAACAGCTACAACGGATTTGGGCAATTGGCTTAATGGAAAGTTGGTCTTGTATTTGGGATGATTTGGCAAATCCGAAAATAGGGCTTAATTTAGTCCCAAACCCGCTGTAGTGACAGAACGTTGGTGGCAGGGCTACAGCAGAAAAGAGAATCTAATAATATTAAAACAATTAAAAAAGTTAAATGAAAATAGTATTTATCATAATAGGTTTATTGGTTTTAGTAATTGCTATTTATAGATTTATAACTGTAAAACGTCAAAACAACAAACTTAATAAAGAACGATTTGAAAGAGTAAAAGAACTTTATGAGAAACTTGAAAACGGAGAAGATTTAACTGAACAAAATATTTTGCCTTATGCAGAAAATATACTTACAAGGCAAACTGCTTTTCAACTTTTAGATGAGCATAACAAAACAAACTTATTTCCCAAAGAATATTATTCACTCATAAAAGGTGCGGAAAGTAGCTTGGCAAATTGGTTAGAATTCCCAACAGAACTTGATGCCTGTCCTGATGAGATTGAACATATTAAACGAGTTACATTTGACTTTGACGGAGAAAATAACTTTGTCCATTACGAAGTGTTTAAATATTGTGTTTATGAGCCTCATTGGGCATCTAAAGATGGATGGAGTTTAGGTGTTGTTGGACCTTATTTTGATGATAGCAAACCTTACGATTTTGCACAAGCAACATTCAGTAGAATTGACAGCAAATTTGACAAGGTAACAGCAGATGAAGAAGCTAAATGGGTTCACGAAAACATTTCAATGAGACGATAAAAAGCCCAGCCACCAACAGCCACTCCAACAGATTTGGGCATTTGGCTTAATGGAAAGATGGTTTTGTATTTGGGATGATTTGGCAAATCCGAAAATAGGGCTTAATTTAACCCAAAACCCGCTGATTACCAGAAGAGTGTACCATTTCCAATTTTGGGTTCAAAAAAACATTTATGAAAAAGAAAATATTTTTATTCACTATTTGCATTTTGACAACTGCACTATCTTGTAATCTAACTAAATCAAGCAATTCAATGAAAAAATTTAATCCCGAATTGCTTAAACCAACAAGCGCACAAATTAGTCGCCTAAATTTAGAAGATTCAGAAAGCCCTAAAAAAGCGTTCAAAATGCAAGTTGAATTAAATAGTTTTATGTTTGAAAATCAAAAAACAGAAACGTGCATTTCTTTAGATTATATTCCACTGAATATTCAAAACATAGACGAACTTGAAAATAAAACCTTTGAATTTCCAATTAATCCAAAATCTGGATATATTGATGGATCAATTTATCTTTTTAATGTTCATAATCCTTTCGATGTTAAGAAAATACAATTTGGAAAGATTACAAACTCAACTATAGAAACTTCAATTTATTATGATATCGTTTTTTGAGTATGAAAAAACGGGATATAAAAACATCATAGATAAAAAAATCACATTTCCTTTATCAATTGAAAAATTAAAGTAACAGCACACAATCGAGTACACCGCTCCGCCAGAAACTGACGGAGTGCGCCTCTCTATTTAGCGAAGCGGTATCATAAAATACCTATAAAATAAATATTCATTTCATACACCCCAAGCGTACGGGTAACATACTCGGTGGTTTACAAAGAGATGGGGTTAATTCGATGTAAACATCGGGCAAGGATTGATTATCTTTTTATAAAATCATTCCCACGGATTGACTATTACCTTGATACAGTCGTCTTCCCTCCTTTTAGTATTATTCCCTTTTCGAAAAACTGCCTAATGGGAAAATTATCATTATTTGCCGGATACACTTCAAAGACAGAAACAGATTTACATACAATTCATATCAAATAACTGAATGTGAATTATATAACACTGGAATTTAAATATATAAGAAATCATCACAATGTCAATATACATTTGTAGCCAGCGAAATCCAAATTGAATAGGGGTTTTAGTTGTTTTTAATATTTTTTCACAAATCAACAACCTAAAAAACAGCAAGATGGTAAACAATTTAAAAAACACCCAGAAAAATACGTTTAACAGCAAAAAATTATCCCATCCGGATGGAGCCCAATATTATGACATGATTGTATTTTGTCATTTAAGATGGCAGTTTGTGTATCAGCGTCCCCAGCATATCATTAGCCGAATGGCAAAAACAATGAAAACTTTATTTATTGAGGAACCATTGTACGACAGCGAAAATAAAAATCCAGGAAACCTTATTGTTATCGACAATATGCATCATGTTTTGCAGCCAAATGTAAAAGACATCGAATCGATTGCAGGAATTTTTTCGGCCTATGTTAAAAATAAAAATATCTCCGTAGGATGGTTTTACTCCGCAGTATTTTCACCTTTATTGGAACAGATAAATTTTGAAACAGTGGTTTACGACTGTATGGATGAACTTTCCTTACTCAAGGACGCTCCAGCTCAGTTGATCAATCAGGAAAAATATTTAATGGCACACGCCGACATCTTTTTTACAGGCGGAAAATCATTATATGAAACAAAAAAACACCTTCATAACAATGTACACTGTTTTCCGAGTTCGGTAGATGAATCTCATTTTGCAAAAGCATTAAACGGCATTGCAATTCCTGATGATATAGCCAGTATACCATCGCCAATCGTAGGCTATCATGGTGTAATCGACGAACGTATCGACCTAGAACTCCTTCACGAAACTGCTCTAAAACTGCCGAATATGTCTTTTGTCATGATTGGACCTTTGGTAAAAATCAAAGAAGCCGACCTACCGAAAGAATCGAATATTCATTATCTGGGAATGAAATCCTATGATGAACTGCCAAACTATCTGAAAGCATTTGATGTTGCCATGATGCCTTTTGCATTAAATGATGCTACCAAGTATATAAGCCCGACGAAAACTTTGGAATATATGGCGGCAGGAAAACCAATCATTTCAACCAAAATCACAGATGTTGTCCGTGATTACAGCATTTGCGTTAGCTTGATTGAAACTGCAGATGAATTCTGCGAAGCCATTACACATTTATTTGACAAAACAGACCGCATGTCACTGGAAATGGAATACTGCAAAATTCTGGAAAAAACATCTTGGAATGCCACTGCTGATAAAATGAAATTAATCATTGAAACTTATGTAGAATAAAAAAAACAGGCATTTCAATCTTATACCAATAAATATAGAATATAGTCCAATCCTGATTTATAAAAATTATAGTCATGAACATAAAAAACCTGTAATCTTTCAAAATGAGATTACAGGTTTTTTGGTGAAGCGAAATCGGATTTTACATTTCTTCCTCATCTTCAGCAGCAGCTTCAAAGTTGATGTTGTTGTAAGCCACTTCGGTTAAAAGTGTGTCCGCTTCTTTTTCTTCATCTAAAGTCTGCTGCAGTAAAGCAACTGCTTCTTCTTCTCCTAATGTTTGAGCAAATGCTGCCAATGTCCCATAGGTTGCAATTTCGTAATGCTCAATTTTTTGCGAAGCCGCAATAATTCCAGCATCTCTTACTGCTCCAACCTCGGTTTCTTCAACAATGCTTTCTCCTTCTTTAATCAGGCCTTCCATGGCGTCGCATTTTTTTGCGGTTGCTTTTTCACCAATCAAATCAAAAACCTGTTCCAATCGGGTAATCTGTTCTTCAGTAACCACAAGATGGTCATTGATAGTAGCAATAAGATCCTCGGAAGTAGCATTTTTGGCCATTTTCGGCAGCGCCTTGGTCAGCGCTTTTTCTGCCCAGTAAATGTCTTTTAAAGAATCTACAAATAATTCTCTAAGCCCTTCGGCTGCCGAAGATTTTGCTTTTACGCTTCCATTAGATTTAGATCCGGCGCTTTTGGATTTAGTTCCTGCTGTTTTGCTTACGGTCGTTTTCATAATATTTTAAAATTTAGATTAATAATTAATATCCCAAAAATATACACTAACTGTGACAGTGATTTATATAATTGTAACTACTGTTTATAGAATTTTCACTTATTAATTTTAGCGGTAATTACTTAATTTTCAAAACATTGATATTATACAAATACAAAGAAGAATTGTATAAGCATAGCTGTAGTTATGATTATAAATTTGGGTTATGGCATTAAAATAAATTAATGTCTTTAATAATATTTTTTAATCCCGCCAATATGATACAAATAATGGATGCGCCAGATAATGTAGCCGCTTTTAGAGCAACAGGAGAAATAACTCAAGATGATTATAAAACAGTTGTTATTCCAGCAGTGGAAAAATTAATTGCAAGGATTAATGAAATAAATTTTTTGTTTTTGATCGATACCGAAATTAAAAACTTTACTGCGTCGGCCTGGATGGAAGATGTAATGCTGGGACTTAAAAATCTTGGTAAATGGAATAGAACAGCCATCATAACCGATTCTGAAAACGCTATTTATTTTACAAATGGATTCAGTTATATCATCCCTGGAGAATTTCGAGGTTACAAAAAAGCTGAACTTAATGAAGCAATGAATTGGGTTCAGGGTAATATTTCAAAAGAGTAAACTGCTTTTTTTTTAGGTAAAATACACTTCATAAAAAAACTGGATATACTTCTATTTAGAAAAGATTGAACACAAGAATTAAATTTTAAAAATCTGTAAATCATATAATTACACATTAATATTATATAAAATTTTATCAATTATCACTTATACTTTTACAAAATAAACTTTAAAAAATAATATTATGAATACTTCAAAAGATAAAAAAAGCGCCACTTCGGGTTCAAAAACTTCAGATAAAAAAACTGATGCAAAAAAAACTGAAACTAAAAAAACTGCTGTAAAAAGCAATTCAAAATCTTCTTCCGACACTAAAAAGACGGCAGAAAAAAACACAGAAAAATAACTTTTTAAAAATTGATGCATTATGAAGACTATACAAGAATTAGAAAAAAATTATCGTGAGGATACCCAGTATTTCAAAGATGATACAAATCCATACAAACAAAATGATTTAGATTCTCTATTAGATAGCTCTGCTGGTAACAGCATAGAAAAAGCAATCAATCATTATTACAATGATGAAAATGATTTTTATAATGAAGCTGCTCTAGATAATGAGAAAGATCTAAACAATAATGATCCTTATCCTGACGATGATGTAGATGAAACTGATGAAGAAGATCTTGTTGAAGAAGATCTTGTTGAAGAAGATCTTGTTGAAGAAGATGAGATAGAAGATCTAGATGCTGAGGATGATCTTGATGATGAAGACGATTTTCAGGAGGATGACTTGGAGGATGCTGATAATGAAATTGACGCTAGAAATCCGAGCCAGTTTTAGCTTCTTTAATTTAGTCCGAAAACCGCTTGGATTTCAAGCGGTTTTTTTTCACAATTCATCATAAAAAATTAAAAACCAATATGTTAACTGTCAAAAGCCCTACAAATAGTACGTACAATTTTGTTACATAATTCCCACATATTCACTACATCCAATTTTTAACGGTCAAAAACTTTATACCTTTGACAAAACAGATATTTAATAGTCATGATTACCCCAGATAAAAAAAATCCGCCCAAAACAATACAAGATTTTCCAGTAGTTGGAATTGGAGCTTCTGCCGGCGGATTAGACGTATTTAAGAAACTCCTTTCGGCAATTCCGGAAGATTCTGGAATGGCTTATGTAATTGTACAGCATCTGTCACCTGATTTCCCAAGCAGTCTGCCGGAAATATTATGCAAATTCACGCATATTCCTGTTCATGAAATCATACATGACATCAACCTTGCACCCAATCATATTTATATTATCCCTGAAAATAATATATTAATCGCTCAGGATGGCGTTCTAAAGCTGAAACAAAGAACACGCGGCGAAAAACGAAATAACAGTGTTGACATCTTTTTTGAATCGCTGGCTCAGGTGCATAAAACTTTTGCAATTGGAGTCATACTTTCTGGAACCGCATTTGACGGTACTCTGGGATTCAAAAAAATTAAAGAAATGGGCGGTGCAACCATTGTACAGGATCCAGAAACCGCTTCCTTCAAAGAAATGCCGCAAAGCGCCATTGATTCAGATGTTGTTGATTTTATATTAGACCCTGAAAAAATTCCCGCTCAGCTAGTCGAAATACGAAAAAGCTATTTAACCAATCATGGTCATACCGAGGAAGAACATATGCCTAAGAATGAAGAAGAAATACTTTTTCAGATTCTTAACCTTATTTATTTAAGAACTGGTAATGATTTTCGTCAATACAAACAGCCCACATTAAGAAGACGCATTGCCAGAAGAATGGTTATGATGCAAAAAGATTCTCTGGAAGATTACCATAATTCTTTAAGAAACGATAAAGGAGAGCAGGACTACCTGTTTAATGATCTGCTGATTCCTGTAACTTATTTTTTTAGAGATCAGGAAGCTTTTAACAGCTTAACAAAAATTGCTTTCCCTTTATTAGTGAAAAATATCACTAATAATACGCTGAGAATCTGGGTAGCCGGATGCGCATCTGGAGAGGAAGCCTATTCATTAGCAATCTGCATTCATGAGTATTTATTAAAAACGAATAATAGCCATATAAAGGTTCAGATTTTCGCGTCGGATCTTTCCGAAAAAAGTATTTCAAAAGCCAGAGCTGCAATTTATACTTATCAGGATGTGCAGCAAATATCTGAAGAAAGGATGCGAAATTACTTTACCCGAAGTGACGGGCAATTTCATATCAATAAGGTTATTCGGGATATGTGTATTTTTGCCGTACACAATTTTGTAAAAGATCCTTCTTTTGCCAGAATCGATTTGATTACCTGTCGCAATGTACTGATATACTTTAATCAGTCTTTACAAAACAAGGTTTTTGAATCTTTTCATTATGCCCTGAAAGAAAAAGGACTGCTCTTTCTTGGAAAATCAGAATCGGCAATCAATTCTCCGGGATTATTTGAACCTGTTGAAAAAAATGAAAAAATTTACAGTCGAAAACCTGCTCCAAGCAAATTTTCTACCGATCCATTTAAACGATCACATACCGCTTTACAGCAAAAAATAACAGCAGCTGTAACAACAGCAGCATTGCCGGATAACGATCTGAAAAAAATTGCCTCCGACATTTTGTTTACAAAATATACACCTGTTAGTGTTATAATAAATAAAGCTCTGGAGATAATCCATTTTCATGGTGATACTAGTCCCTTTATGTCACCATCACCGGGAAAACCAAATTTCAATGTTCTTAAAATGGCACGCGAAGACATAAATTATGAACTGCGCAAAGCTATTATAAAAGTAAAAAAAGAAAAATCAGCTGTCAAAAAGGATAATATTAAGGTTAAAGATCAGCCGTATCTGGTCTCTTTTGAAATCCTTACGTTTCCAAATAATGAAGAAAACCTGATGATTCTTTTTTACAAAAAGGAACTTCCAAAAACAGATCCTGACAGCAGACAAAAACAAAAAAACTCAGATCAGCGGCGCATTGAAGAATTAGAGAATGAGTTACAGCTGCTGCGGGATGATGTTAAGCGGATAGCCGAAGAGCATCAGACTGCTGTTGAAGAACTTCAGACCACTAACGAAGAATTAATGAGTAGCGGTCAAGAACTTCAGTCACTAAATGAGGAGCTGGAAACTTCTACCGAAGAACTTCAGTCCAATAATGAAGAACTGATGTGTCTGAATGATGAGCTAAAAGACCGTCAGGAACAGCTTATATCAATGCGGAATTATTCGGAATCGATTATCAATACCATTCGGGAACCTTTAATTATTATAGACAAAGATTTCATCATCAAAACTGCTAATCCTGCATTCTATAAGTATTTCAAAACAACAGAAGCTAAAACGCAGGGTCATGTTTTTTTTGAAATTGGAAACTGTCATTGGGAAATTCCTGAATTTAAAGAACATATCACAAAAATGCTTACCAGCAAGGAAGCTATTGAGAATTTTAGAATAGATACCATTTGTGTTGGAACCAGCAAAAAAACGATGATTGTAAATGCCCGACAAATAGAAAATTCAAAACCTGAGGGTCTGATTCTTTTAGCACTGGATGATATTACAGATTTGGTTAAATCGAATGAACTGCTGATCGCCAAAAATTCCGAACTGCAAAAATACAATGATCAGCTAGAGACATTTACATCTGCCGCCAGCCATGATCTGCAGGAACCGCTCCGTAAAATTCAAATGTTCAGCAAAAGAATCTCTGATAATGAAAAAAATGTCACTGAGACAGGTAAACATGATTTGGAAAGAGTACAGTTTTTAGCATCAAATATGAGCCAGTTAATAACTGACCTTATTAATTATTCGAGAGTTAATTTTTTCGAAAAGGAATACAAAAAAGCTGATATAAATTTTCTCTTGAAAAAAACAGTCAGCGATTTAAAAGACACTATAACGGAAAAAAATGCTGTTGTTTCAGTAGGTACAGTTCCACAATTGAATGTCATTCCCTATCAGATTCAGCAGTTATTTACCAATTTGATAACCAATTCAATAAAATATTCCAAAAAAGATACTGCTCCCGAAATAAAAATTGAGTCAGCGCAGGCTTCTGATGAAGAAATTATTGAAATAGGCGGTAATCCGGAAATCAATTATGTAAAAATTAATGTTACCGATAATGGTATTGGTTTTGAAAAAGAGTATGCGACCCGAATTTTTGATCCGTTTTATAGACTCCATAATAAAAAAGAATATAACGGTACCGGTCTTGGACTTACCTTAGTCAAAAAAATAGTGGCCAATCACAGCGGTTTTATAAAAGCCAGCAGTGAAATAAATGTGGGTACAACTATGTCTGTTTATATCCCGATGCAATTTCAGGTTAAACAGCTTATTTGATGCTGCATATCAGCTTTTAATAAGAAAGCTGCCTTATAGACAGCTTTCAAGATGGGTAATTTATCAGGATTATGCAATGCTTATCAGCCTTGGCGGTTTCTGTTTCACCTCTTCGCGTTTTGGAATAGTCAATAACAGCAGGCCGTTTTCATAACGGGCACTGATTTTATCTTCATCCACTACATTTTTTGGCAATTCAAAACTGCGCTGAAAAGACTGATAACTGAATTCCCTGCGGGTAAAAGTTTCCTCTTTGCTGGTAAACTGGTTTTCCTTTACAGAAGAAATAATCAGCAGATTCCCATCGAGCGTTACTTTAAAGTCTTTTTTGTCCATGCCTGGAGCAGCTACTTCCACCTCATAATTTTCCGCAGTTTCTTTGATGTTTACAGATGGCAGCGTTGTGCTTGTTCTGGAGAAATTACTATTTTCCCAATTGAAAAGCTCGCGGCCAAATACGTCTTCAAAAAACAAACGCGGAAGACCTTGGTTTTGATTTCCGTTTCTTTTAATAAGATTCATAACGTTTCATTTAAATGTTAGACTATATTTTTTTACCTGCACAGCAGTGCGAAAAGTCAAAAAACAAAAAATATGCCAGCCGGTTTTAATGGCATTTTTTCAAATAAAATCTGAAAAAATGTCAACCGAGAAATGATATTTTGTCAGTTTAAAGATATAAAATATCAGCAAAAGGTCGTTCCAAAGTTGATTATAATCTACATTAAAAAGAGCCCTCATTTAGCAACAGCTCGGAACATAAGAATATGAAAAGTACAAACTAAAATAAAAAAGCAATCAGGAGATTTTTTTTGATTATCTCATTGTCATAGGCTTTTTTCACCTCCAAATGAGACTGAAACTTCTCCTACTGATAAAGGAAGAATACCCACTGGTGACTAAGTACTTTAGTTAATGTTTAAAAAACGAATAAAAAATCCCCAATCTAAAAACAATTAGATTGGGGATTTATAGTATTTAAATCTTTTCAAAAATAGATTAAGAAAACATATCTTTTACTTTTTCAAAAAATGATTTGTCTGATTTTTCAGGATTTGGAGTAAAGTTATCATCCGTTAACGCTTTTTCAAAGAACTGTTTTTGCTCTTTATTTAAAGTTTTAGGAGTCCATACATTTACGTGAACCAGTAAATCGCCACTTCCGTAGCCATTTATGCTTGGAACACCTTTTCCTTTTAATCTCAGAATTTTTCCAGACTGAATTCCTTCTTCCAGTTTGATTCTGACTTTACCGTTTACGGCATCAATATCTTTTGAAATTCCGAGAACCGCTTCGGCAAAACTGATATATAAATCGTAGTGGAGATTTTCACCTTCACGTTTCAAATATTCATGTTCAACCTCTTCGATAACAACAATCAAATCTCCTGGAACGCTGTTTCCTGGAGCATCATTTCCTTTACCGGAAACTTTCAGCTGCATTCCGTCAACAACACCAGCTGGAATCTTTATAGAAACAGTTTCGTCTTCTGAAATCATTCCTTGAGAATCGGCGTTGCTTGGTTTTTTATCCAAAATCTGACCAGAACCGCCACAAGTAGGACAAGTTGAAGCCGATTGCATTCTGCCCAAAATAGTATTAGTTACACGCATTACCTGACCTTGACCATTACAGGTAGAACACGTTTTATAACTAACTCCGTGAGCCTGAACTTTACGTTTTACTTTTACTTTTTTCTCAACACCATTGGCGATTTCTTCCAGAGTCAATTTAACTTTAATACGCAGATTGCTTCCTTTTACACGACGGGGACCTCCGCCTCCGCCTCCGCCAAATCCACCAAAACCGCCTCCGAAGATATCTCCAAACTGACTAAAAATATCATCCATGTTCATGCCTCCATGACCACCACCGCCAAATCCTCCAGAACCGTCAAATGCCTGGTGACCGTATTGATCGTATTTTGCTTTTTTGGCAGGATCGCTCAATATCTCATAAGCCTCAGCTGCTAGTTTGAAATTTTCTTCTGCCGCTTTGTCGTCAGGATTCTTGTCAGGATGGTATTTTAATGCACTTTTTCGGTATGCTTTTTTAATTTCTGCAGCATCTGCACCTTTTGAAATGCCTAATATTTCGTAAAAATCTTTTTTCATAATTAAAGTAATTCCAAATTAAAAATCCTAAATTCCTATTGCTGGAATTTAACTGCCAATTACCACTTTTGGAAAACGAATGATTTTGTCTCCAAGTTTGTAACCTTTTTCAAGAACATCTACAATTTTCCCTTTCATGTCATCACTTGGAGCTGGAATTTGAGTGATTGCCTCAGCAAAATCAGCATTAAATGCATCACCTGCTTTAACTTCAACCTGCTCTAATCCTTTAGTTACCAATGTGCTTTTCAATTTTTCATGAATCAGTTCCACGCCTTTAGCCAAAAGTTCGTCTTCAGACTTACTGATTTCAATTATTGCTCTGTCAAAATCATCTAAAACTGGCAGCATAGAAAGCAGTACTTCCTGATTAGCAGTTTTAAACAATTCGATTCTTTCTTTAGTAGTACGTCTTTTGTAATTTTCAAATTCAGCAAATAATCTCAAAAACTTATCTTTTTCTTTAGCTAAGTCTTGCGTTAACTGCTCTTCAACACTTAATTCTTCAATAATAATTTGCTCGCCATTTGCATTATTTTCTAATGTCACATCATCTATTTCTTGATCGAATTCTGTATTTTCTGTAGTCATATTACTTTTATTTTTAAAAAAATTCTTAAACATAGTTTTATTCGTTAGTTTTTGATTGCAAAAGTACTGCCAAAACTTCCAAAATGTCAAATTGTCACCCTTTTTAAAACTAAATTATTGTGAGCTTAAAGGCATGGGTGTATTTGTCAGATTTAAAGTCTGCAAAGCTATTTTTTTTAATTGTTACCTAATTAATCAGCAGCCTTTTCAATTTGTGGCAAAATATCCTTAGATGCATAAGAAAAATGTGTTAAATTATATAGTTCTAACCATTTTGGTGATTAATGAAAATAATCCTCAGAAAATTCACGAATTCGGCCTGAAAAATTAATATAATTTTAAGACTATTACGATATAGTTTACTTAAATTTGTGACAGATTTTTATTCTCGCCCCAAGGATACAACTCATAAAAATTCGAATTTAAGGTTGTTTCTATTTATAATTATTAATTCACCATGCCTTATATCAAAAAAGCTTCGTTTAAAGAAAACGAAGCTTTTTTTTATTTACAAAACTGAGCTTATTTCAATCGAACGCTCCATTCAAAATCCATTTCTGATACCTGCACTCCATCTTCATTAGTCCCAATAGACTTCATCCAAAACGTTTGGCCTTCACCATTGGCAACCGTCTTGTTAATCGCTTCTTCTATCAAGTGTCCGTCTTTGCACACAAAAGTGATTCGACCTGTGGCTTTTTTGGAAAAATTAGACTTATTATTGGCCACAAGCATTGATATTTTCTTACCGCTGTTCTGGATTTTATCAATCACCATTGCACCGGTAGTCATTTCGGCTGCCATTGCCTGAACTGCAAAATACATGGAATTAAAGGGATTCTGATTTATCCATTTGTGCTTTACAGTCACCACACATTTATCTTTATCGATAGACGCCACCCGAACCCCGCAGATAAATGCTGAAGGCAATTTAAAAAGTATAAACCGGTTCAATTTTGACACTGTTAATCCCATAATCTTTTTTTTTATGCTAAAATACAAAAAATACTATGCATACATATAAAATAAGTGATTTAAAACTTTGGGCGTGCCACCATCCAGATAAAAGGGTAAATCCTCTTTGCGGTGATGCGCCCTTTAATCTGGATGCTGTCAGGCTGTACGCTCCGCTGCGGCGGATTGCTCCCATCCTTCACGCAAAAAAACAAAATTACTAAATGAAGTAATTTGTGGATTTCAAGGATTTCCATAAGTATTTAGCTTCAAAATATACTGTTTTTGTTAATATTATGTTAATATACACTACTATGCGATACAAGATACCCTTCTTTAGACATATATTTGCATAAGAAATTACTAGGTAAGTCATTTAGCATATTTCTGAAATCAGTCATCAATCAAAAAACGAAATCAAATCATGGAAACTTCAAACGAAAGAAAAATTGCAGCACTTACACACTTAAGTACATTTACTCAATATATCATCCCGTTTGGGAATTATATTTTTCCGATAATTCTTTGGACTTCAAAGAAAGACGAATCAGAATTTGTAGATCATAATGGCAAACAGGTACTGAACTTTCAATTGAGTATTTTAATTTACTCGTTGGTTTTGGCAATGATCGCAATTCCTGTGTTTTTGTACACTGTTTTGAAAAACATCTCGTTCAATGACTTGATGTATAATGAAAATATCATTTTTGAGCATTTCGATTACGGAAACAGCATCGGTTTACTGACAGTAGGCGCTTTGGCACTCTTTGGAGTTGCCTGTATCAAGGTTGCTGAATTCTTTTTAATCATTTATGCTTCGGTAAAAGCTTCAAATGGAGAAGAATATAATTATCCGCTGACAATACCTTTTCTTAAATAAGAACTAATGCCCTAGCCCTGATTGAAGTGGAAATCCTTTTTATTTTTTCTTTAAAAATAAAAAGATTGCAACGGAAAGCAGGATAAAGCTCCAAAATAAAAGAGTACCTAGCAAAGTGAGATTGCTTCGTTCCTCGCAAAGACAAATAATCAATCATCAATCAAAAAATGAACAAATTAATCAACAAATCAAATCAACTCAAATTTAAAAATTATGAACATTGAAAACACAAAAGCCCAGATGCGTAAAGGTGTTCTTGAGTTTTGTATCTTATCAGTATTAAAAGAGAAAGACGCTTATACCTCAGAAATATTAGACACTTTGAAAGACGCTAAATTATTGGTCGTGGAGGGAACCATTTATCCTTTATTAACTCGATTAAAAAACGACGGACTGCTCAACTATCGTTGGGAAGAATCCACCTCCGGACCACCACGAAAATACTATGGTTTGACCGAGATAGGACAAACTTTTTTGAAAGAACTGGATGGCACTTGGACTGAATTGTCTAATGCCGTAAATTTGATAACCAACCAAAAATAAAAGCCATGAATAAAACTGTAAATATAAATTTAGGCGGAATGTTCTTCCATATTGATGAGGATGCATACCAAAAGTTAACCCGTTATTTTGATGCTATAAAAAGATCGCTGTCAAAATCATCTGGACAAGAAGAAATCATCAAGGATATCGAAATGAGAGTTTCGGAATTATTGACAGAGAAACAAAAAACTGAAAAACATGTAGTTACTCTTAGAGAAGTTGACGAAGTAATTACTGTTATGGGACAACCAGAAGACTACATCATTGAAGAAGATTCTACTAACAGCAGCAGTAACTATAATAATTATACTGCTCCTAGCGGCGGTACCAGAAAACTATATCGTGACAAAGACAACGGAATGGTTGGAGGAGTTTTGGCAGGACTTGGACATTATTTTGGAATAGACAAAGTATGGCTGCGTATCTTTCTTTTGATATTAGTTTTGGCATGGGGGACTGGAGTTTTGGCTTATATCATTCTTTGGATTGTAATGCCAGAAGCAATAACAACTTCTGAAAAACTGGAAATGACCGGAGAGCCTGTTACCATTTCGAACATTGAAAAAAAAGTTCGTGAAGAATTTGAAAATGTTTCCGGTAAATTTAAAAATGGGGATTATGATAAATATGGCAATCAAATAAAAACGGGAGCCGAGAAATTGGGAAACTCTTTCAGTGATTTCATAATGACCCTTTTTAAAGTTTTTGCTAAATTTTTAGGAGTGATTTTAATAATGGGAGGTCTAACAGTACTCGTGCTGCTTTTTATTGGAGTATTCACTTTGGGAACTAGTGTTTCTATGGATTTCCCTTGGCAGAGTTTTGTTGAAGCTGGTAACTTTACCGATTATCCTGTATGGTCTTTTGGTTTACTAATGTTTCTTGCTGTAGGTATTCCGTTCTTTTTCATGACTTTATTGGGCTTCAAATTATTAGCTCCTAATATGAAATCAGTCGGGAATATTGTAAAATATACTTTATTGGCACTTTGGCTGATCGCTCTTTCAATAGCAATCTCAATTGGTATAAAACAAGCAACTGCATATGCAGTAAACGGCAGAACGGTTCTAAAAGAAACAATCAGCTTTCAGCCAACAGATACGCTTTTAGTAAAATTCACTCACAATGATTATTTCGCAAAAGATGTAGATGACAGACATGAGTTCATGATCACCAAAGACTCATTGAATAATGACATCATTTATTCTAATGATGTAAGTATCAGAATTGAAAAATCAGACGAAAAATACGCATATATTCAAATCGAGAAAGAAGCAAAAGGCAAATCATTGTCTGAAGCCAAAAAAAGATCAGAAGCAATCAGATACAGTTATAAAGTTGCAGGTAATCAATTGATTTTTGATAATTATTTAATCACTGATGTAAAGAATAAATTCCGTGATCAGGAAATAGAAATTACTTTGTTTCTTCCTGTTGGAACCTTATTGAAAGTGGACGATTCTGTAGCACATTATGATCGTACTGACGGTGATTTCTTCTTATGGCATCCAGAATCTGAAAAAGATGTCTTTAGAGTAGAAGAAGATAAAATAAAATGTACTAACTGTCCTGACAATGAGAATAATGACAATGACAGCGATGAAAATGAAAGCAATATAACCATCAATGAAAATGGAGTTACCATTGAAAGTGATTCGGTTGTAAAGACTAAAAAGAATTTCAAGGAATTGAAAATCAACAAAGATGGTATCATTATCAAAACCGAATAGGAAACTCATGAAAGGGATTCGATTTTTTTCAGTTCTTATTTTTAGTTTGAGCCTGCTTTCTTCAAATGCTCAAAATAGAATTAAAATTGAAAACAAACCTGAACATCCTCTGAAAGAAAAAATCAACGGGCAATCCAGTTTAAATTTTGATTTCATTATAGAAAATGAATCGAAAGACAGCTTAAAACTGACTCGACTAGAAGTATCGCTTTTTGACAAGCATGACAAACTTATCCAGCAAAAATTTCTGGATAATAATGGAACTGCTCCAAGTATAAACACTATTCCAAATATTAATTGGAATGGTGTTTCAAGAAGCATGCTTTTTAATCCTTTTCCAGATGTAAACAGTATAACTGCAAAACTGGAATACACCTTTACGTTCAATGACAATATTGAGATTAAAAAAGTAGTTATCCCTAGCGATTATGAACAATTACAGGATTTCATTCTACCATTAAAAAACACAATTTTAGTATACGACGGGCATGATTTCTACTCACATCACAGGCGTTTTGACTATGAATTTGCTCCTATCAAACAATTGGGATTTACTGGTAATTTTATGAGATACGCCTATGATTTTGTAGTTATTAATCCAGAAGGGAAAAGATACCTTAACAAAGGAGAGAACAACAGCGATTGGTTTGGTTTTGGAACAGATGTTCTGGCAGTCGCCGATGGAGAAATAGCTGCTATTGAAACGGATAAAAAAGATGATAAAACATTTGACATTCCATCATTAAAAGAAAATCCATTAACTTTATACGGAAATTATATTGTTGTAAAACATAATGAGAATTCATATAGTATGTATGGACATTTAAAAAACCAAAGTGCAATGGGATTGAAAGTGGGTGATAAAGTGAAGAAAGGACAGAAAATTGCTTCTGTAGGAACGTCCGGAAGTTCTTTCTTTCCACATCTGCATTTTGAAGTTCGAAATTCAATTAACCATCAAGCTGAAGGAATTCCATCATATTTTAAAAATTATTATTTAATTCTTGGCTCTACAAAAAAGGAAGTAACAACTCACACCATTACAACTGGTGATATTATTCAACCAAAATAAAAACCAACAGTCATGATAAAAATCATCACACTAATCACCAAATTTATTGTTATTACACTAATGGCATTATTTTTTGGATCATGCAATCAGATAGGTGAACTGCGGTCTATAACAGGAAGCGGGCATGTTACCACCGAGAAAAGAACTGTTACAGGCGATTTTAAAAATGTAGAAATAAACAATGCCTTAGACCTAGTTATCGAACAATCGGACAAAATAGAAATAACTGTCGAAGCCGATGATAATTTACAAAAAGAAATTACTACGAAAGTTGAAAATGGGGTACTTATAATTTCCTGCGATGCAAGTAATTTTATAAATATCGCATCTAAAAAAGTAACTGTAAAAATGCCAGTTATCGAAGGACTTCAAGCTTCATCAGCTTCAACAATCAACGCTAACAATACATTAAAAGGAAGCAGTTTAAGTTTAACCTCATCGAGTGCAGGATCAATTCATCTCACAGCAGAATATGAAAACATTCAATTGACAAGCAGCAGCGCCAGCAATCAAACTATTAATGGAAAAGCTATCCATTTAGAAACAAATTCTTCAAGCGGTTCAGTCTTAAATGCTACTGAATTATTAGCAAATGAAGTAGTTGCCAAGGCTTCGAGCGGTTCCTCAATATCTGTTTCGCCAATTGTTAATTTAAAAGCGGAAGCTTCAAGCGGAGGAAACATCACTTATAACAAAACTCCAAAATCGATTCAAAAAGAAGAACATTCTGGAGGAAGCGTTCATCAAGAGTAACATATCCACATTAAAATTCAAAAAATCATCCATCAAAAATGGGTGATTTTTTTATATTTGCATTCAACCCAAAACGTATAAAATGAAATATTCACATCTTGTTATTTTTTTTCTGCTGACAACAACTCTGGCTATTAGTCAAAATAAAGAAAAAATTAAAGGATCTAAAACAGTCGTTGAAAAACCAAAAGAAATTGGTGAATTTACCGCTCTGGAAATTGAAGACAACCTAACTGTTTTCTTGGAAAAAGGAGCTAAAAATGAAATCAAGATTGAATCTGATGACAATCTTCAGGAAGCTATATCTTTTGACATCAAAGAAAAAACGCTTCGTATTTACACTACTAAAGAAATTACCAGTTTTAAAAAACTGACCTTAAAAATCAAGTATACAAATGATTTAAAATCAGTTACAGCCAAGAATATTTCTATTATAAATGCACTTGAAGCTGTTCAGCTTGATGATATAACTTTTAAATCATTGGATTTTTCCAAATTATATTTAAATGTAAATTCAAAAAGTTTTAACTTAATTTCAGACGATAAAACAAAAGTGGAATTGAATTTAAAAGCCGAAAAATCTAAAATTCAATTAAGCAAAAATGCACAAGTAAAAGCTTTGATTACATCAACAGACCTTGCATTTGACATGTACCAAAAATCCACAGCAATAATTGAAGGTGAAAGCACCAATGCCATTATCCGTCAAGACAACAACAGTGTATTTACAGGAGTTAATTTCACAATACACAATGCAGATGTTACTGCAGAAGCTTCTGCAGTCTGTAATTTAAGAGCAGATACAAGTCTTATTGTTGATGCAAATGGGACATCCAAAATATATTTATTAGGAACACCAAGAATTGAAGTACGTAAGTTTTTAGGCGAAGCGCAACTGATTAAAAAAGCAAAGTAATCCAAAAAGTTTTCAGTCTCAGTTTTCAGTGCAAAACAGATTGAATGTTCATACTTTAAAAACTGGAAACTAAAGAACTCCTCATTTTTCATAAAAAAAGTCCCAACTTAAAAATTGGGACTTTTATATTTTAAAGCAGATTCTTAATGTTTTGCTGCCAAATATCTTTCAGCATCCAAAGCTGCCATACAGCCTGTACCTGCTGCAGTAATTGCCTGACGATACACATGATCCGCAGCATCACCAGCAACAAAAACACCATCAACATTCGTTTTTGAAGTCCCCGGAGTATTTATAATATAGCCTGTTTCATCAAGAGTAAGATAATCAGCAAAAATATCGGTATTTGGTTTATGTCCAATAGCAGCAAAGAAACCTGTTGCAGGAATATCAAAAATATCTCCTGTAGTTTTGTTTTTTGCTTTCACACCGGTAACTACTTGACCGTCTCCTAAAATTTCAACTGTATCGTGGTTCATCAAAATAGAAATATTCTCTGTTTTGCGGACACGAGCTTCCATAATTTTGGATGCTCTAAATTTATCACTGCGAACAAGCATTGTTACTTTCGAACATAATTTAGATAAATAGTGTGCTTCTTCACAAGCTGAATCCCCAGCTCCAACGATAACTACTTCTTGATTTCTATAGAAAAAACCGTCGCAAACCGCACAAGCCGAAACACCGCCACCCATTTTTAAATAATGCTGTTCTGAATCTAATCCTAGATATTTAGCCGATGCACCAGTCGAAATAATTACTGTTTCGCAATGCAATTCAATTTTATCGTTAATCCAAACTTTGTGAATATCACCAGAGAAATCAACTTTGGTCGCCCATCCGTCACGAATATCTGCACCAAAACGTTTTGACTGCTCTTGTAATTGAATCATCATTTCCGGGCCGGTAACTCCATCCACATAACCTGGGAAATTTTCCACTTCATTAGTGGTAGTCAATTGACCGCCAGGCTGCATTCCCTGATATAATACTGGATTCATGTTGGCTCTGGCGGCATATATAGCAGCAGTATAACCCGCAGGACCAGAACCTATAATAAGACATTTTATTTTTTCTATTGTATCTGACATATTTTTTATTTTTGAGATACAAATGTAATCTTTATTCTAAAAAATACACCCCCAAATAAATCCAAAAAACTGATGCAGAAATAAATTTTATTTATTTCATGAATTTACTTTGAAAAGCAGAAATAAACCTTATATTTGCACACGATTTACGGGGTGTAGCGTAGCTCGGTTATCGCGCCTGCTTTGGGAGCAGGAGGCCGCAGGTTCGAATCCTGCCACCCCGACAAAAAAGCCGAACAGCAATGTTCGGCTTTTTTTTGTACAGAAATTTAAACGAAAAATAAATTCAAAAGTTGATTCATCGGATCAGGTTCAAAAGTTGGGGATTAAGCAAAAAGATTAGATAATCTGAATAAGAAGAAATCTATATTTCTAACACCTCTAAATTGACTTCTAAACGCTTTTATTTTAGCATTGAAAGATTCGGCTGAGGCATTTGTACT
>CAUPKP010000003.1:0-288427 GCA_963511795.1 uncultured Flavobacterium sp.
AAAAATATTCGAAAAAAACTTAGAACCCATTAGATTAGAAAGAAGCTATCCGAGAAGAAAATCTAAAATTAGAAAAAACGGAAAATTCAAAACAGTAACCAACTACAAAAGAGTTATATAGAGCTTAACTTAATGACATTGTCTTCGATCCCTCATGCAAATCCAGTTTTCTAACTTGTTTATTTTGTATATTTGAAAATACTTAATAACTGAAAATGTGCGTTTTTCTTCATTTTAGCGTTTTTTAAACTGAAGAATTATTTGGAAAAAAAATTTAAAAAAAAACTCCCACTGTGATTTAATCATAATGATGCAGTCACAGCAGAAAGTGATAAGTTGGATTGTTTTTTACAATAACCGAAAAGCATTACCGTTGTGTAATAATTAAAAATAAAATCTATGAAAGTTTCTGTTACCCGAAAGAATGTAAAATTTCTACCTGATTCAAGTAGAGTGGTTGCCAGATATTTTATGAATGGAGAAGAGCGGACAAAAGAATTGATTGGACGCATATTGATGATGAGCAATATCGAAGTCAATAATACTCTGGAACAAATAAACAGAGAATTTGCCAGACGGCATCGTAATATTTCTGCATTATTTCATAGGCATTACGAGAAAACTAAGCATATAATTAAACACATGCATATTAATGATGCAGATATGACTGAGGAAAGAAAAATGCTCATTGGTTCTTATCTCACTATGGAATATTCTATTGAATCGGCGGCTTTTTTCAACCCTTCAATAGTCGAAGATTTTGATCAGTCTGGTTTGGAAAAAGGAGAAAAACGAGTAGTTATTTCGTTTCGTGCAACAGGCGAAGGCCACGTTTCATCGATCGTATTCCGAAGAGGAATTCTCGATAAAGACAATAATCTGAGGATGATGCGGATTGGCGACAGTATCGAAAAAGCTGAGGTTCTGCATAAAATGATGTTTAATAAAAAGCGTATTCTGTCCAAATTAACAGAAATGCATACGCTAGATATTTATTCTTCTATATTGCTTGACCTGCCGGAAGTGTTTGAATATTCTGCATTTAAGGATTTACTGAAAAAGGAATTAGCAAATTCGGATATTAATAAAGAAAAGAAAGAAGCATTTGAAGAAGTTTTATGGCTGATGAATTCTTTTTATGATATACATTTCAAGCACGATTCTGATATTTCTGAGCGTGTAATATTTCCAATATCTGATGCAGAAAGCCGTGGAATTGAAGATGCTCGTTTTGTCCGTTTTACGGATGACGACGGTTCCGAAAGCATAATGGGGACTTATACTGCTTATAACGGGCATGCCATCCTTCCAAAACTGATTACCACAGAAGATTTTTATACATTTCGAGTGATGCCTTTATATGGTGAAGGATCAACAGGTAAAGGAATGGCTCTATTTCCTAAGAAAATCAAGGGTAAATATGCTATGCTGGGACGAATGGACGGAGTCAATAATTATTTAATGTATTCGCTAAAACCAAACGAATGGAAAAATCCGCAGCTTATCCAGAAACCTGAATATGCATGGGAATTTACACAAGTTGGAAATTGCGGTTCTCCTTTGTGGACTGAGCAGGGCTGGCTCGTGATAACGCACGGTGTTGGAGCGATGAGACGTTATTGTATAGGAGTTTCTTTATTTGATTTGGAAGATCCTTCCAAGGAAATAGGAAGACTTCCTGAGCCTTTGCTAACTCCTTTGGAAGAAGAGCGTGAAGGTTATGTGCCTAATGTCGTTTATTCCTGCGGTTCCATAATTCACAATAACAGCCTTATACTGCCTTATGCTGTGTCCGATTATTCTTCTACTTATGCGGTAGTCGATATGGCAGAACTGCTTGAGGCATTACTGGACAGTAAAAAAATAACTGTATAAAGAGTTATGTGAAATTAAGTTTCTATGCTGTTTTTATGATTTTCTAAAAATATAATTTTTAAAATGACCGAAAAAGATAAAATGCTTTTGGGCGAAATCTATTTTGCCAATGATAAACAGCTTACTGAAGAACGCACCAAAGCCAAAAAATTACTGCATCAACTGAATGTTACCGAATATCTGATGAATGGAAAATCCCGTGCGATTCTTCGAGAGTTAATGCCCAATTCCCATAAACGATTATACATCGAACCTCCATTTCACTGTGATTACGGATACAATATCCATTCGGGGGAGAATGTGTATTTCAATGTCAATTGTGTAGTTTTAGACACGATGAAAGTAACTATTGGTAATAATGTTTTCTTTGCTCCGGGCGTACATGTTTACACTGCAACCCATCCGCTGAATGCAATAGAAAGAAGAACTGTCGAAAGTTCGAAACCCGTAATTATCGGCGATGATTGCTGGATAGGAGGGAACTCTGTGATTTGTCCGGGAGTTACTATTGGTGCAGGTTGTGTAATTGGTGCAGGTTCGGTAGTAACCAAAGATATTCCCGAAAATTCATTGGCAGTTGGTAATCCTGCAAAAGTGATTCGGAAATTGAATGAGGATTAAAATTATTTATTTAGATAAAAACTCAGTGCTCCCGATGGACATTTGTTAATGGTGTCCATTATTCTTTCAGAAGTTGAGTTTTCGGGTAAAATCCAAGGTTTCTCTTTTGGATGAAACACGTCAGGATTATTTTTAACACACATAGCAGAATGTATGCATTTTCCGGATTGCCACACAATGGTTACTTCACCATTGGTATATTCTTTTTTGATGTCTTTTGGATCCATGATTATATAGTGGTGTTGATTAGTATTTTGTTTTTTAAGATTTTAGAAACAGGGCATTTTTCGGCAATAATTAATAATTTGTTTTTGGTATCTTCATCAACTGTTCCTGGAAAAGTGATAGAACGGCTAATGGTTGTTGTCAATTCCGAATCATTTTCTTGTGACATATTCAAAGCGATATTAATTTCTGGAATATTCCAGCCTTTTCTATCAATGTACATTCGTAAAGTCGATAACGTACAAGACGCTAAAGAAGATAATAGCGCAGTGTATGGGTCAGGACCAAGGTCTTGTCCTCCTACGCTTATTGGTTCATCCATAAAAAATGAGCCTTTTCTCCACGAAATAGTACATAAATATTTTTGCGAACCCATACTTCCAGTAAGATCATTTTCTAATAGATTTTCCATACTTTAAATTTTAAAACTAATGATTATAATACGTCTCTAAATTCGGGGGTTTTATCAAAAACCTTTTTTGCAAAAGGACAAAGCGGAATGATTTTGATGTTTTTCTCTCTTGCAAATTCTACTGCTTTGGCTACCAATTTTTTACCAAAACCTTTTCCGTTGTTGCCCTCGTTTACTTCGGTATGATCTATGATAATTTTATCTGGTCCTGCAAATATAAAAGTCATTTTGGCTTCTGTTTTTCCGTTAATGTCTATGTGGAAAAAACCGTTTTTGTCGGTTAGTTCTAATTGTACTTCTTCGTTCATTTTTTTAAGCTGCTAAGTTTGTAAATCGCTAAGAGTCTAAGTTTTTTTGAGTCACTAAGTTTCTAAGTTTCTAAGTTTTAATCTTGGAAACTTAGCATCTCAGTAACTTAGTATTAATATTTAGTGAGTCATTGGAATTTCCATTAGCAGAAATTTTGCGTCTGTGGATGCTTTGATATCCATAGTTTTGAAATCAGTGATGCCTAAACCGTCACGGGTTTCCAACTCCTGACCATCGATAGTGATAGTTCCAGAAATTACAAAAGCATAAAGTCCGTTTCCTGCTTTTTTTACTTCATATTGTTTTTCAAATCCTGCTTCAAAATCGGCTAAATGAAACCAAGCATCCTGATGAATCCAAACTCCTGCATCATCAGGATTAGGTGATAATATCTGAGCAAAATTGTTTTTTTGTTCAGTAGTATCTAAAGTGATTTGCTGGTAGCGAGGTTCTACATTTCTCGCTTTTGGGAATAACCAAATTTGAAAAAGTTTGGTACGCTGATCCGCATTTGGATTGAATTCACTGTGCTGCACTCCAGTTCCGGCACTCATTACCTGTATGTCTCCTGTTTTTATTACTTCAGTATTTCCTAAACTGTCTTTGTGAGCCAAATCGCCTTCTAACGGAATAGTGATGATTTCCATATTGTCGTGCGGGTGTGTTCCAAAACCCATTCCGCCATCAATAGTGTCATCGTTTAAAACACGTAAAGTTCCAAATTGAACTCTATCAGGATTGTACCAGCTTGCAAAACTAAAGCTGTGATAAGCGTTTAACCATCCATGATCTGCGTGTCCTCTTGTATCTGCTTTGTGTAAAACTGTATTTCTCATGATGTATAAATTTAGTGATTATTGTTATACAAATTTACATCAGTTGTAAGCGTTTTGCACTTAATCTAGGTTAAGAAAGGAACGTTTTTGGTATTTTTGGTTTTTATTTGTTGTATGTTTTGAATTTGAAAGAGAGAATCTGTGAAAATAATTTAGCCACAAATTACACTAATTAACTTATAATGATTAGTGTAATTTGTGGCTAATAAATAAATACAGTCTAGAAAAACTTCAGTCTGTTAACTGAATTTCGGCAAGGTACACATGTCAATACTTTTAAAAAGCGTTTCGTCCAGTTACTAAAGCCTTATTTATTGTTGGTTGTATTTGGTTTTATATTTTTCATATAACTTGGTTTGGTGTGATTCTAAGTCGATTTTTCGGCCTTGAATAAAAGCATCCGTTAATTTGTTGGAACGCATATCTAAGGCATCTCCTTCGGAAATAAACAAAGTGGCATCTTTTCCTAATTCGAGTGTTCCTAATTGTTGGTCAACTCCTAGAAGTTTTGCAGTATTAGAGGTGATTAACTGTAATGCTTGCTCTTTGTCTAATCCATAAGCTGCACATGTTCCGGCAAGAAAGGGTAAGTTTCTAGAATTCATGCGTTCTTTACTGCCACTGTTTTCCAAGCCAACAATAATTCCGTTATCAACAAGTATTTTTGCCATTTTGTAAGGCATATCGATATCTTGATCTTCTTTTATGGGCATATCATGAACATTTCTCAAAAACACACCTATTTGATTTTTTTTCAATAAATCAACCACTTTATAAGCTTCAAATCCCCCTACAATAACCACTTTCTTAATGCCGATTTCTTGAGAAAGCTGTATAGCATCAATAATTTGTTTTTGTTCGTTAGCCGAAATGAATAAAGTTTGAGTGTTGTCAAACAATCCTTTCATTGATTCTAAAACGATGTTTCTGTCTTTTGATGGGGCACTTAAATAAGCTTTAGCACTGGACAAAAACACTCTTATTTCATCTATTTGGTTGTTATAGTCTTTGTTTTCGATTAGGTTACCAGGCTCGAACCATGAACCGCTTTTTGAGGCAATAGAAGGGAAATTCAAATGGATTCCGTCGTCTTCTTTGATTAAAGCATCTTTCCAATTCCATGCGTCCAGCTGAACAATCGAAGAGGTTCCTGAAATTTGACCTCCCTGTGGTGTAATTTGAGCAATCAAAATTCCATTTGGACGGCAGGTTTCAATGACCTTTGAAGCGGCATTATAGGCAATAATACTTCTTACGTTTGGATTCATATTGCCAATTTCTGACTCATCATCAGAAGCTTTTACTGCGTCAATTTCAACCAATCCCAAAGTTGAATTTGGAAGTATGAATCCTGGATAAATATGTTTTCCTTTAGCATCAATTGTGATGTCAAATGGAGGGTTCGTTTCTAAGGTTTTTGAATCGGAAACCATAATGATTTTGCCGTCTTTGAAACCAATAGCGGAATTATCAATTGTCTTTCCGTTACCCAAATGAGCCGTAGCATTAAGAATCAAAATTGATTTTGTTTGCTTCTGGGCTGGAGTTTGTTGTGCATTAGTATGTATTGATGGACTAAATACAAATAATAGAATTATAGTTAATTTTCTCATTATTATTGTTCTAAAGTTTCGCAATTATATTCAACTTTCTCATTTTTTTTAGGTTCTTGTAAAGGAGATCCTTTTGTTTTTTCTTGTAATAACTGTCCAATTAATTCATTTCTCTCTTTAGAAATTGACAATCGTTTTGCTTCGTCTTTTTGAATATCAAAATAGATTGTTCCATCGATTATAGTTTTCTCTGCTTTTGCATAAATTGATAAAGGATTGTTGTTCCAAAGTACTAAGTCAGCATCTTTTCCAACTTTAACGCTTCCAACCTTGTCGTCTATATGTAACAGCTTTGCAGGGTTTAAGGTTATAAATTTCCAAGCATCTTCTTCGGAAATGTTTCCGTATTTCACCGCTTTCGCAGCTTCTTGATTTAATCGTCTTGACATTTCGGCATCATCCGAATTGTATGCAACTAATACTCCCTGATTATGAAGGATCGCACCATTGTATGGAATTGCGTCGTTTACTTCAAATTTATATGCCCACCAGTCTGAGAATGTTGAAGCTCCCACGCCGTGTGATTTCATGTCATCAGCGACTTTGTATCCTTCTAAAATATGAGTAAAAGTGTTAACTCTAAAATTAAACTTATCGGCAACATTCATCATCATCAATATCTCAGACTGCACATAGGAATGACATGTTATAAAGCGCTCTTTGTTTAAAATTTCAACTAATGTTTGTAATTCTAAATCAATTCTGGGTGATTTGGTTTTATCTTTTTTTCCATTTGAATTATAAGTTTTCCAAGACGTTTCATATTCTTTTGCCCGCTGGAAATAATCGGTAAAAACTTGTTCGACACCCATTCTTGTTTGGGGAAAACGAGTTGGATCTGAATTTCCCCAATTAGCTTGTTTTACATTTTCCCCCAATGCAAATTTGATAAATTTAGGTTGGTTTTCGTATAGCATTTCATCTGGAGACAGTCCCCATCGCCATTTTACAATAGCTGATCTTCCGCCTATTGGGTTTGCTGAACCATGCAATAATTGTGATATAGTGACTCCACCGGCCAAATCTCTATATATATTTATGTCTTCTGAATTGACCACATCCTGTACAGTGACTTCTGCACTGGAGTTGTGTCCTGATTCATTCACCCCTTTTGAAATGGCAATATGCGAATGTTCGTCAATAATACCGCTGGTAAGGTGTTTTCCTGTGGCATCAATCACTTTTGCGGAAGCATCAGATAGATTATTTCCAATACTTGCTATTTTTCCGTTTTTAACTAATATGTCTGTGTTTTTTAGAATACCTTCTTTTTCATTAGTCCAAACGGTAGCATTCTTGAACAACAACGTTTCTTGCGTGGGTTTTTGAGTGTTGCCAAAAGCGATATTAGGATAAGTTACACGAATAACCGCATTTGGTTTTTGAAATGCTGATGAATCAATTTCTTGTACAAAAGGAGCTGTTTTTAATGCAGACCATTTTACTTCTTTTCCATTATAAAAGACAGCTTTTCCGGAAAGATTTTTTAAATCTTCTATAAACCCTGTTAATCGGATAAAGTTTGTTTTAGATGAATCTTTCGGGTTCATAATAACTGAAATCCAATTGTTTGAAATAGCCAGTTTTGAATTCGTTTTTTTTGAATTCATTGTTATTTCGGACTTTGGTTTGTTCATTTCGCCGCTTATTGTCCATTTATATACATCTTTGTCAATTGTTAAATCATATTTTCCTCTGATGTCTTTAGCGTTAATGTCATTAATAACATATTTATTTCCTTGTACCCAGTTTTCAAATAAAACTGTTTTTTCGTCAAAAATGGCCCCAGATGTGATTAAAAAATTGGCCATACTTCCCACTTTCAAATTTCCGATTTCATTTTCTTTTCCTAATAAAGAAGCAGGAACTGTTGTTAAAGATTCTAATGCTTTGGTGGAATCAAAACCATATTTAATTGCTTTTAAAAGATTGGTTCTAAAATCATCTGTTTTTTTTAATTTATCTGTGGTTAAAGCAAATACAACACCATTGTCAGATAATATTTTAAGGTTTGCCGGTGCTTGATTCCAAAAACGCAAATCGGTCAATTCCATTCGATCGGCTTGATAAGGATTAGAAACATCATATGCTTCTGGAAAATTAATTGGTATAATGAATTTTGAATTGGTCTTTTTTATTTCTTCTATTCTTTCAAACTCGTTTCCAGAACCTTTATAGATGTAATCAAAACCAAATTCTTTAGCTAATTTTGAAGCTCTCAAACTATTCAATTTATCTTCAGTTGTAAAAATTTTAACTAAATTTTCATTGTCAATTAATGCTTTTAATGATAAATCGGTAGTGGCCGTACCGCCATTTTTATACCACTTTTCATCATGATATAACTGACGAAGCAATGCCATAGATCCCATCAATGAAGTTGGATAAGACTGGTTTGTAAGTTTACTTTTTGTGAAGCTAAAATGGTTTGTGATTTTATCCGATAACAGACGAGTATTCTTGTTTTTGTTATTAAGGGCAACCAAAATACCTGTTCCTCTTGCAATTCCGTCTTGCACGTGCGATCCCACAACACCAAATCCTGCTTTTAATAACTCTTCTGATTTTGACTGGTCATATTTGAAACTGTCAAAAGCATTAACTTCTGAGCGAATGCTTTCGTTCCAGTAATAACCTACTCGTTTAGTGTCGTACACAACCCCTTTTTCTGCATCACTGCTTTTTTTAACTGGCTCTATCCCAAAGCTGGTGTATATGTCTATAAATGAAGGATAAATTGATTTGCCTTCTAAATTTATCGTTTCGCAATTTTTAGGAATCGAAATAGAAGTACCGGATGCAATTACTTTTCCATTTTGAATTAGTAAAATTCCTTTTTCTATAATTTGTGTAGGCGTAATGTAAATTTTAGCATTTATAAAAGCGGTATAATCGTTTCTTTTATTGTGAATGCTTTCGTTGTTAGGGAAGTAGTCTTGCGCATTAATTTTAGGGATGATTAGTCCAAAAAAGAAAAGAATAAGGATTTTTTTCATAGGTTAAGTGGTTTTTTATTTGGCGTTATTATTCTGTGTGATAATGCTTTTTGTTTGCTAATTTATGAAATAATAATGCTCTTTATTCTTATTTTAAGAGAATCTTTCATTGTTTTAAAAAAAACATGATATTTCTATTATGTCTTCTTGTTTTAAAAAGTCTCGTTTTAGTACTAAATGATTTTTTTAGTTGTGATGACGATAAAAAAAAATTGATTTTTAGTAAACTATTGCTATTAGCTATTTCTCAGTAATCTAGACTTCATCTTGCTAAAAAACTCTGGAGTCACACCAAGATAGGACGCAATTTGTTTTTGAGGGACACTGTAAATTAGATTAGTATATTTTTTGCAGAATTTTTCAAAACGCTCCTCGGCGGTTAAACTTAAATTATCCATTAAGCGCTGCTGATGTGCTACCAACGAATTCTCAATTAAGATTCTGAAAAAGCGTTCAAGCTGTGGTATTTCTTTATACAGAATTTCTTGATTCTCTTTGGATAATATGACAACTTCGGCATCTTCTATGACTTGGATAAAAAGGTTTCCCGGTTTTTGCGAAAGCAGACTGTACATATCACTGATCCACCAGCCAGCAGTTGCAAAGCTCAAAACGTGTTCTACAATATTATCGTTGATGTTGAAACTTCGCAAAACGCCCGAATTTACAAAATAAGATTGTCTGCAGATTTCGCCAGCATTGAGCAAAACAGTTTTGGATTTGTATTGCTGTGTTTCTGTTTTGGACAGAAAAAGTTCCTGCTCCTGCGGTGTTAAAGTAACATGTTTGCTGATGTTTTCGAGAATTGCCTTCATTCTTCCAAAAATACAATTATTTAACTATTTGGGGAATTATAAACATAAAAAAACCTGTAAGAAACTTTGTCCTTACAGGTTTTGCGAAATAACCAATTATTTAACCTATAAAATATAATAATCTTCTTTGCTTTGTTTTGAGTGTATTGGATACGCATTTGATTCAAAATGATCCGATTTATTTGAAAATTCATCGTTGTATTCATTAACCATCTGCAATAAGTTTTTTTCAATGTTTTTTGCAATTGTAGAAACAGGCGTATCAGTTGGTTTATTCTCAAATGGATCCTGTAGATGAATAGCCATTTTTTCGACCAAAAAGAATGCGGCAGCTATTATCGTTACCAATGGAATTTCCAGGGAACGCAGCATAGTGGGCAGACTGAAAGGCAGCATCATGATGAATAAATAGATAGTCATATGAATGTATAGTCCGTAAGTCGTTGGGAAAATAGTCGTTTTAATACGCTCGCATTTACCCATGTGGTCGCAAAAATTGGTTAGCGTTTTATCTAATTCAATTTGCTGGTAAGCATTGATTTTACCCTCTCGTAGAGCATCTTTCAAGTCTTTTCCGTGCAGCATTAACAATGCATTAGGTACGTGTTTGTGTTTTTTGATATAGTCAAATTCTTCGGGAGATAGTAGTCCTTTGATAGGTTTATATACATTTTCTCCTCTTAAAGCATTTCCTAAAGCATAACACCATGCAGCTTGTCTTTTTGCCATTTTTTCAATGAAATTATTGGCTTCAATCGAAAAAGCTGGGTCTTTGTAATAGGTAATAAGCTGTCTTATTAGTGATCTGGAATCATTGGTTATGGCTCCCCAGACAATTCGTGCCTCCCACCAGCGGTCATAGGCCTGATTTGATTTGAATGCAAGTAACAGCGAAATTACGGTTCCGATTACAGAGGGTATTGCCAACGGAATTTCAGTATTCAATTCGGGATTCAGCCGATGAAAAACATCAAATAAACAGGTGTAGACCAATACAATTATAAGCTCATATTTAATTTTGCCCAATATATAACTCAGAGGTATTTTCTTTTTTAATAACATAAAGCAATGGTATTAGACGGTTTCTTCGTGTAATGATAAAATAGGGATGTCAAAATGCTGATTTAGCCCGCTTTGTTTTTTGTTTCTAATTTTTGAGCGTTCTGATGTGCGGGTTTCAATTACAAAGTCAATATCATTTTTGGATAAAACTTCGGTTAGCAGGGAATTGATATATTCCGAAGTTTCCTGATCTTTTTTTAGAACCTGACTGATTTTCTGCAACGGAAACTGATCCTGCATGTACTGCTGGATATCATCAATATTTAAGCGGGAAAAAGCATTTTCCAAATAAATTGCTTTGTTCAGCTGGGTTGTGTGGTCGTTGATAAGACGTAAAATCGGGATTTTTTGATTTTCAATAAGATGTATCAAATTTGTGTGTACGCTTTTTTTACTTGTAATCACTGATTTTGTAATCAGAATCAAGTCAACAGAATGAAACTGCAGGAAGTTTTTTAAAAGCGGTGCGCTGATTCCAGACTGGCGTTTGAATTCTAGTTTACAGTTGGGAAAATTTTCGATTAAATCACGGCAATTATCTAAAACATCTAATTCTTTATGTGTTATCTGGCTGCCGTATTCTCTTAAGTATTGTGCTGATGAGAACGAATCAATTTCATCAGTAACAAAAAAAAGAATGATTTTTGCATTTTCATTTTTAGAATGATTAATGGCTGTTTTTACTGCTGCTACTGTATCAGGAGTTAGTCGGGTAGGTATTAAAAAGTTTTTCATAAGTATGTTTGTTTTTTATACTTACAAAGAAACTTTAGCTACATTAGAGCGAGTTTAAAAAGAGATTAGAAAATCCTAAGAATTCACATTAGAATTTTTAATGTTGGATTTTTTGAATAAAATAGTTACGATAGTCCCTTTGTCTTTCTCGGACTGAATCTGTAATTCACCGTTATGCATTCGGATAATTTTCATAGCCAATGGCAAGCCCAAACCATAACCAATATATTTGCTGGCTTCTTTTCCTCTGAAAAAAGGTTCGTAAAGATGCGGAATATCCTCAGACGGAATCCCGATTCCAATATCGCTGATTACAACTTTGATGTTGTCTTTGGTTGCACTAAGGTTAACAAAAACTTCTTTATTGTCAGAGTATTTTACACCATTTGCAACGATGTTGTTTATAGCTAATTCCAGTAAATTTTTGTTGCATGGAATAGATAAATAATTACTGTCTTTTGCAGCAACATCAAGTTTGATGCTTACTTTATTATCTGGGAAAAAAGTATCTAAGTCTGTTTTTACTTCAAATAGTAAATCGTCCATGCGGACAACATTTTGGACTTGTTTGGTCCCGTCATAACCCGTTTGGGTAAGTTTTAGAAGGCTCTCAGTTAAACTTCCTAATTTAGACGATTGTCTGTGAATGTTTTCCAAAGCAGTAACATATTCTTCTTTTTCACGGTCTTTGAGAAGCATAATTTCTGCCTCGGCAATAATGGTAGTAATGGGTGTTTTAAGTTCGTGTGAAGCGTTATTGATAAAATTAGTCTGAATTTCAAATGATGTTTCCAACCTGTCCAGCATATCGTTGAAAGTTGAGGTCAAATCGGCTATTTCACCGGTATTTCCATCATTTTGCAATCTTCGGGATAAATTTGAAGCGCTGATCCTTTTTACCTCTTTTGCTATATTGGAAACCGGAATTATTACTTTCTTGGCTAATAATCTTCCTAGAAAATAAGATAAAATAAAGAAAACAATAATTCCAAAAATCATAATTCTTGAAATGTAAACGGTTGTCAGATGCCCTTTTCGGTCTACTGCTGCAATGATTACAATATATTTTTGGTTGTTTTCAGTAAAAATCTGGCCTAAGTAATATTTATTGTCTATTTCAAAGGATTCTTTTCCGTTTTTTAAAACATTAGTATAAAATTCGTTGGGTAAGTTTAATTTTGTATTGTATTCAAAAGTGTTTTGACTGTTTACTTTGAGTACAAAATCTTCCTCTTCAATTAATTCTTCTAAGCCATTTTTTTTAAGCTGCTTGTAATACTTAATTTTTTCAGGATCTTTCTGGAAATGAATCGAAGCCACAATTTTTGCACGATCTTCCAAGCGTTTTAAAAAGTAATACTGATTGTTGCTTCTAAATAAATAAAATACTAAAACACACAATAGAATTGTGCTAATAGACGAAAGAATAACATACGAATAAGTAATTTTTTTTTTAATATTATTCATTTTCTGTTTGTAATAAATAACCAAAACCTTTGATGGTTTGGATCATTTTGGTGTTATAAGGTTTGTCTATTTTTTTTCTCAAGTAGTTGATATACACATCTACAACATTCGTATTCATGTCAAAACTGATGTCCCAAACATTGTCCAGAATCTGATTTCGGGAAACGATTGTTCCCTTGTTTTTGGCGAGATAGTAAAGCAGTTTGAATTCTTTATACGTCAAAATTATCGGATTTCCATTTCGGTGTACCGATTTGGTTTTTCCGTTTATTTCTAAATCCTCTAGTTTTATGATGTCAGGTTTTTGAGTGTCAAGATTAGCTCTTCTTGCCAAAGCCATGACTCTTGCATTGAGTTCGGTGAATTTAAACGGTTTTACCAAATAATCATCGGCGCCGTTTTCTAATCCGTTTACTATATTTTCTGATGTTCCCAATGCTGTTAATAAAAGAATCGGAACAAAGTTTTTGATGGCTCTTAATCTTCGGCAAATCTCAATTCCGTTAACTTTTGGAAGCATTACGTCCAAAATAACCACATCAAAATCGTTGTTCTGAATCATTTCCAAAGCAGTTTCTCCGTCAAGACAGACGCTTACCTCGAAATTATTTTCGGTAAATCCTTTTCTTAAAACGGATAACAAATTAGGTTCGTCCTCAACTATCAATAATTTCATTTACAAGTATTTGATTTTGCAAACATAAAAAAATGAAAATGTAATTTTTAGTAAGTTGGGATTTCTTAAGGTTTTTTTTAGAAAGTTTTTCGAAAAGATGATTTTAGCAGGGCATTTTCTTTTTTAAAAAGTAAATATTGCTTTGCCATTTTGCCAAATAATTCAATTAGTCACGGATTCTACGGATAAAACAGATTAGAACGGATTTTTTCAATAAATCACTTAAGTATTTAGTTGAAATCTGTGGGAAATCTGTTCAATCCGTATTATCTGTGTGCCATTTTTTATATTTTGGACATACTGCATTGAAAGTTTTAAAAGCTAATGCCTTGTGATTTAATGTTTGCTTTTCTTAAATCGAGTAATTCTTAAACATATAAATCCATAACAATCTTGAAAGCCGAATGTTAAAGGAAGCCATTAATAAAATCACTGCAGTTATAATGCCAATAATTCTTAAATCGAATGTTTCAGTGAAAAACTGATGAGCAATTAAATAAGTTGCAATTCCTTGTGCTACAGTCAGCCCGTAGTTTACATACATGGCACCAAAAAAATAACCAGGTTCTTTTTCGAATTTAAATTGGCAGTGAGGGCAATATTGATTCATTTTTGGGAAACCAATATTTAAGAAGATATTTTTTTCGTTGAATACTTTTCCTTCAAGGCAATGCGGGCAGTCGTTGTTGAGGATATGGACGAGTGTGTGTGACATTTTTTTATTTTTTTTCAAAGGTATTTTATATTCGTGTCACAGCTATTTTCTATATTCGCTAATTATAGGACAATAAAGACATCGAAAAGTTATGAGCAAATACCCGATTTATTCGATTCAGCGGTTCAACTGCAATGATGTAAATAGTGATTTCTATATAAATACCTTCAAAAATCATTTGGTTGATCACAGTTTTGTCGAAGAACCGCATAGACATAATTCGTATGTGCTGGTTCTTTTTACCAATGGATCAGGAACGCATGACATCGATTTTGATACTTTTGAAATTCAGTCTGGGAGCATGTTTTTTATGCAGCCAGGACAAATACATCATTGGAGTTTGTCCGATGATATTGATGGCTTTGTTGTGTTTTATTCTCAGGAAATGTATAACCTGTATTTTAGGCAAAAAACAATCGAAACATATCCTTTCTATTCTTCTTTGGGAAATTCTCCTAAAATGACTTTTGATGCTAAAGAGTTAAAAGCTATGGAGTTTTATTTCCATAAAATGCTTGAGGAATATCATGGAAACAAAATCATGAAGCAGGATAAAATCATCAATTTATTAGACAGTGTTCATGTTGAAATTACGAGAAAATACAATGAAGAATATGTTCTTGAAACACATTCTTATAATTCGAGAATAAAAGATTTTGATACGCTTTTGGAAAAGTATTTTTGGACAGAAAAAGCACCTTCCTTTTATGCGTCACAACTCCATATTACACTGAAGCATTTGAATAGGATTTGCAATGAAATCCTGAAGAAAACCACCACTCAGGTTATTAGCGACAGAATTATTCTGGAAGCCAAAAGAATGCTGATGGATAAAAAAAGAACAGTCAACGAAATTGCTACAGCATTGGGCTTCGATGATTATTCTTATTTTGTCAGGCTGTTTAAGAAGCATACTGGAATTACTCCAACAGTTTTTCGGGTTTCTAAAACTTAGTCATGAGATTAAGCAGTTTGAAATTGGATGTTTTATTTTGAAAACTGCAACATCTTGTTTTGTTCTTTTGGGTTAGGGATAGAAGCGGAAATCCTTTTATTTTTTTTCTTTAAAAAAATAAAAGATTGCAGCGGATAGCCCGACCGCAGGAAACCCCATAAAAAAAATAGCTTAAAATTTAAAGCGGTAAAACTTTAAACCTTAAACTATTTTTTAAACTTTAAACTATTTTTATTTATGCAGGAACTTCAGTAAATGAAACTGCTTCTTTGATTCTTTTTAATGCTTCTTTCAAGATTTCATCACTTGTAGCATAAGAGAAACGGATACAATCTGGGTTTCCAAAAGCGTCTCCTGTTACAGTTGCTACGCAAGCTTCGGCCAAAAGGTACATTGAGAAATCGTTAGCATCTTTGATTAATGTTCCTTTTAATGTTTTTCCGAAGAAAGAAGAAACATCTGGGAATACATAGAAAGCTCCTTCTGGAACGTTGATTTTGATTCCTGGGATTTCTTTCAACAATCCAACAACTAAATCTCTACGGCTATGGAAAGCTTGAACCATGTGGTTTAATACGCTTGGATCAGCATCAACAGCAGTAATTGTAGCGCGTTGTGCTACAGAATTTGCTCCAGATGTTACTTGTCCTTGGATTTTAGTACATGCTTTAGCGATAAATTCTGGTGCTCCGATGTAACCGATTCTGTATCCTGTCATTGCAAAAGCTTTTGCAACTCCGTTTACAGTAATTGTTTTTTCTAGCATTCCCGGAATAGATCCGATGCTGCAGAAAGTTCCAGAGAAATTGATATGCTCATAGATTTCGTCAGCAACTACATATATGTTTGGGTATTTTTCTAATACTTTAGCCAAAGCTGTTAATTCTTCTCTACTGTAAACAGATCCAGATGGGTTACAAGGAGAAGAAAACCACATCATTTTTGTTTTTGGCGTGATAGCAGCTTCTAATTGTTCTGGAGTGATTTTGAAATCAGTATCTACAGAAGTTGGAACTTCTACAGGAACTCCACCTGATAATTTTACGATTTCAAAATAAGAAACCCAGTAAGGTGCTGGCAAGATAACCTCGTCACCGTCGTTTAACATTACTTGTGCAATGTTGTATAATGATTGTTTTGCTCCTGTTGAAACTACGATTTGTGATGGTGTGTAATCTAATCCGTTGTCTCTTTTGAATTTTCTGCAGATAGCTTCTTTTAAATCAACATAACCGTCAACTGGAGAATATGTACTGTAATTGTCATCGATAGCTTTTTTAGCGGCTTCTTTTATGAAATCAGGAGTATTGAAATCTGGTTCTCCTAAGCTTAAACTGATAATATCTTTTCCTTGTGCTTTTAATTCTCTTGCCAATGCAGCCATCGCTAATGTTTGTGATGTAGCTAAATTGTTAATTCTGTCTGAAAGTGGATTGCTCATTAAATTGTAATTTTTTGGTTTATTCTTTTTTTAGATAATTGTTATAGTGCGGGTTCTAGTCCCAATGTTTTCAAATGCTTAAAATGCGCAACAACTGCTGCTGTCATTGTTTTGTATTCGTAGTAAGGCAATTGGCATTCTTGAGCCGTTTCTTTTACGATTTTTGCAATTTTCCCATAATGTACGTGACTAATGTGTGGGAAAATGTGGTGCTCAATCTGGTGGTTTAATCCTCCAGTGTACCAGTTTACGATTTTGTTTTTTGGAGCAAAATTCACTGTTGTAAATAATTGGTGTATTGCCCAAGTGTTTTCCATTTCGCCAACTTCATTTGGCTGGGGATTCGCTGCTTCGTCAACAACGTGTGCCAATTGAAATACAATACTTAGGATTAATCCCGCTGTATAATGCATTACAAAAAATCCAACTAGAACTTTCCACCAAGGAATTCCGATAACCATTGGTAAAACAATCCAAATACCCATATAAATGACTTTGGTAATAATCAAGGTTGTCCAAAGTATTTTAGGACTTTTTGGCTCGCCATAAGATAATTTTCTTTTCAGATAATTTCTCATTTGTTTGAAATCGGTAGTAATTGCCCAGTTGAAAGTCAATAAACCATATAAAAACACAGCATAATACTGTTGGAATCTATGGAATTTATGCCATTCGGCTTCTTTAGAGAAACGCATGATTCTTCCAGCTTCCAAGTCTTCATCATGACCTATAATATTAGTGTAAGTATGGTGTAAAACATTATGCTGTACCTGCCAGTTGTGTACGTTTCCTGCCAAAACATATATTGTTCCTCCCATGAATTTATTAACCCAGCTTTTGGTTGAATACGATCCGTGGTTGGCATCATGCATTACGTTCATTCCAATTCCGGCCATCCCGATTCCCATAACGATAGTTAGCAGGAGATGAGCCCAAAAAGGCATGTCTAAAGTAAGTATCAAAAAATAAGGCACAAGAAAAACTGTAAAGAGAATTACGGTCTTCAAATGGATTTTCCAGTTTCCGGTTTTTTCTATGTTATTTTCTTTAAAATAGCTGTTAACTCGGGAATTAAGAGTTCTGAAAAACTTTAAATTGTCTTGCTTTGCAAATGTAGGTGCGGTATTGTTCATATAAAATTTGGAATATTTGCAAAGGTAACCAATATAAATTTTCAACATACAATATTGAGTTAAATATTTATAAGCTAAAAGCTGTACTTTTGTTAAAAATTTTTAAGATGGATGAGATTCTAAAGTATTTTCCTAAACTGTCTGATGTTCAGATAGAACAGTTTCAAAAATTGGATTTTTTATACCACGATTGGAACGAAAAAATCAACGTTATTTCTAGAAAAGATATTGACTCTTTATACACCAAACATATTTTGCATTCATTGGCTATTGCCAAAGTAAATGATTTTGAACCAGGAACTTATGTGCTGGATGTGGGCACCGGAGGCGGATTTCCGGGTATTCCGCTGGCGATTCTTTTTCCCGAAACCCGTTTTTATTTAATTGATGTTATTGCTAAGAAAATAAAGGTGGTAAAAGCCGTTGCCGAAGCTCTGGAATTAAAAAATGTAAAAGCAGAACAGCTTCGTGCCGAAAACGTAAAAGGGGATTTTGATTTCATCGTAAGCCGAGCCGTGACCAATATGCCGGATTTTGTTTCTTGGATAAAAACCAAAATCAAGAAGCAAAACAAACACGAACTGAAAAACGGAATTCTGTATTTGAAAGGCGGTGATTTAACCGAAGAATTAAAAGATTTCCCGAAAGCAACCGAATACAATATTTCTGATTTCTTCGAAGACGAGTTTTTTGAAACTAAGAAAGTAGTTCACTTGCCATTGAAGTTTGTGGTGTAAATGTTTTAAAAAAAAATAAGTTAAGTTTAAAAATAAATAAATGGTTAAGAGAATACAATTATTGAGCTTATTGTCAGTGTTTTTTATTGCTACAAATGTAAATGCACAAGATTCAGAAGTAGGGAATTGGTTTCTATATTTTGGAAATCAAAAAATAAATAATCGATGGAATTTTCATAATGAAGTGCAGTACAGGAATTATAATTTTGCAGGTGATCTTGAGCAGCTGCTTTTAAGAACTGGAATTGGATATAATTTATCCGAAAACAATAATAATATATTACTTGGATATGCTTACATCCATTCAGAACCTTATATTGCCGGAACGGATGATAAGTCAAAAACAGATGAACATAGAATATTTCAGCAGTTTATCACCAAACAGCAATTTGGAAGAGTAAATATTCAGCACAGATACCGTTTTGAACAGCGGTTTATTGAAGATGATTATAAGATGCGTTTGCGTTATTTCCTCTCTTTGAATGTTCCAATCAATAAAAAAGAGATGGAGAAAAATGCCATTTATGCTTCAGCATACAATGAAATTTTCATCAATACTGAAGGGCCAGCTTATTTTGACAGAGACCGTATTTATGGAGGTATTGGTTTTTGCTTTAATAAAAGTTTAAAAATGGAAGTGGGAGTAATGTCACAAATCTTAACCAACTCAAGTAGAACTCAATTTCAAATTATGTTTTTTAATAGTCTGCCGTTTTAGACTCTGGATATTTCAAAAAACAAAAAAACCACAAGAACTTAATTATTGATTCTTGTGGTTTTTTTTATTTGGTACCAATTCCCCCTTCGGGGGTTAGGGGGCTTTTATTCTCCCAAAAACGGATATCTGTAATCTGTTGGAGTAACAAAGGTTTCTTTGATAGTTCTTGGAGAAGCCCAACGCAATAAGTTCAATGCAGAACCTGCTTTGTCGTTAGTTCCTGAAGCTCTTGCACCTCCAAAAGGTTGCATTCCTACGATTGCTCCAGTTGGCTTATCATTGATGTAGAAGTTTCCAGCAGCATTTTGCAAAGCTGTTGTGGCTTCTTCGATAGCATAACGGTCTTGACTGAAAACTGCTCCAGTTAAAGCGTACTCTGATGTAGTGTCAACCAATTTCAATGTTTCTACCCATTGAGCATCTTCATATACATAAATTGTAATTACCGGTCCGAATAATTCGGTTTCCATAGTAGTGTATTTTGGATTTGTAGTTACAATAACGGTTGGCTCAATAAAATATCCAACAGATTTATCGTAATTACCTCCAACGATAATTTCGGCATCTGCATCTTTTTTGGCTTGATCAATAAAACTTGCCAGTTTGTCAAAAGATCCTTCGTGAATAACTGCTGTAATAAAGTTTCCAAAATCCTCTGGAGAACCCATTTTCATAGATTTTACATCAGTAATCAATTGTTCTTTTACAGCTGGCCATAGACTTTGCGGTACATAAGCTCTTGATGCTGCAGAACATTTTTGTCCCTGGAATTCAAATGCGCCACGGATAATCCCTGTAGCAACTTGTTTTGGGTTGGCACTTGGATGAGCAATGATAAAATCTTTACCTCCAGTTTCTCCAACTATTCTTGGGTATGTTTTGTAATGGTGAATGTTAGTTCCAATTTTTGCCCAAATATCTTTGAATACATGAGTTGATCCTGTAAAATGGATTCCGGCAAAATCACGGCTTGCCAAAACAGTATCGGTAACCATTAATGCATCTCCAAAAACAACGTTGATAACTCCATCTGGAACTCCAGCTTCTTTGAATACATCAATTATGATTTTTGCAGAGAAAACTTGGCTGTCACTTGGTTTCCAAATAACAACATTCCCCATCATAGCAGCACTTGCAGGTAAATTAGCTGCAATAGCCGTAAAGTTGAAAGGTGTGATCGCATAGACAAAGCCTTCAAGAGGTCTGTATTCTAAACGATTCCACATATCAGAGGAAGATTTTGGCTGATCTGCATAGATCTGAGTCATAAATTCTACGTTGAAACGTAAAAAATCGATCAGTTCACAGGATGCGTCAATTTCGGCTTGATGAATATTTTTGGATTGCGCAATCATAGTTGCTGCATTTATTTTTGCTCTGTATGGGCCAGCGATTAATTCAGCAGCTTTAAGGAAAATTGCTGCTCTTTGTTCCCAAGCCATGTTTGCCCATGCTTCTCTGGATTCTAATGCGTTGGCAATGGCACTTTCTACATGTGTTTTTTCAGCCAAATGATAAGTTCCAACGATATGTTTATGATCGTGTGGGGCAGTCATGTTTCTGGTGTTTCCAGTTCTGATTTCTTCGTTTCCAATGTATAATGGAACATCAATTTTAGAATTCCACATAGCTTTGTAAGCTGCTAGAACTGAAGCTTTTTCTGGAGAATTTGGAGCGTAACTTTTTACAGGCTCGTTTACCGCTTTGGGTACATTAAAAAATCCTTTTAGCATGTCTTTTATAATTAATTAGTAAGCAATTATATAATTTGATGCAAAAGTACAAAGGTATGATTGAAATTATGCAAAAAATGTCATAATTAAAGTCAAATTAATTCAATGCAAAAGGAGCGCACATTCTAAAAGTAGGAACAATTACTCTAAAAGATTTAGTAGAAGTAAAATTAATCATATTGAAATACCCTTTCATTGCTCCATAAGGAGATGATAATAAACAGCCTGAACTGTAAGTGTGCTGTTCACCAGGTTTCAAAACAGGTTTTTTTCCGATAACGCCTTCTCCGTCTACATATTCTAAATCATTTAGAGAATCATAGATTTCCCAATGACGCGAAGTCAATTGAACAGAGTCTTTACTGTGGTTTTCGATAGTTATCTCATAACTAAAGGCAAAGTGAATCTTGTAGTTTTTGAAGTACGTTCCCTCAAAACTAGTCAATACCGAAATTTTAATGCCTCTTGTTATTTGTGAAACCATGTTAATGAGCTAATTAAGTGCTGTATCGCGACAAATCTACAAAAAAAATGAATAATTTATTTAAAAATTTTCAAAGTTTTTAATTTGTTATGTTTAATGAATTGGCGCTTCCTTTTCCAATGGCTCTTACATATCGGTCAGTATTTCCTTTGTAGTAGACTAATACTGTATAATCGTTTTCAGTTTGGTAGAAATTTCCATCAATTGCGTTCTCTGAATCAATGAATCCTTTACTGTTTACTGTTACATATTGGTAGTTTGTAAATCCTTGCTTGATTAAAATTGCTTTTTCATAGAGCCCTTTTTCAGTGTTAAAATCCATTTTGTATTCGGGTGCAGTACTGTAATTGTTGAACATTCCAACTATATAAATAGAAGAATTCGGATTGGCCAAAGGAGCAGACAGACTAAAATATACCCAGGAATAGTCGGCTTCGATTGTATTGTTTTCACCGTCTAATTTTCGGATTGAAAAGTTTCCGTTGAGATCAGAATAGTTGCTGTAAGGAAAACTGGACTTTGCATTGTTAAGATACAAATGAGTATTGTAAATATCATTGTCTGAATTAACAAAACTTACATAATTATTGGCGTTTTTGATGTCTTTAGAATCAAAATTTAAAAATTCGTTACCGGCCCAAAATTGTGTTTCCTGATCATATTTATAAACAAAAACATTGCCTAAGTTATATTGCGGAACAATATTCCTGATCGCGGTATTGAAATTACCGTTTTGAAGCAGCAGCACTTTTAGGTTTTGTGTCGGATTTTGAAATTGAATTTGGTCACCGCCATTGATTTCAAAATTCAGATTGTGTTTCGAATAAATGTTTTTAACCGTTCTTGGTCTTCTTATTTTTAAAGGCACAGACACCATATTCTCATACAATACAAAATACCTTTTCAAAACAATCTCTTTATCACTATTCAAAATAGTCAGCACATAATTACCGCTTAACAATATTTTGGAATAATTATTCGGAAGGGATAAGCGGTAATGGCTAAAAATCTGTAAAGTATTAAATGAATTAACGTATTCTTGAATTTTTTGGCTGTCGAAACCTGAAAGATATTCGCTTTTTGGAATATCTGTCGGAACCCAATTGTAATCGCAATGGGTGATCTCGTAATAATAATCGGCTTCATTGCCAAATAAATCGTCAAACTGGAATTCAAAGGATTCTCCTAATTGAAAGATTGGAACCACGTTTTGGCTATTCTGAACAAAAGAAGCTGTTTTAATGTTATACGGTGGTGCTATTTCAGTCTGAACTTGGGCTGTCAAGGTTAGGCAGAAGAAAGAAAGAAGTAAAACGGTGATTGATTTCATTATTGACTATCGTTCATGAGTTGTAAATATACGAATTAACGGAAATTATGATAATATATTTGAAAGGGTAAACAGATAGGTAAATACATGAGTCTTTTAAATGACCGCAGATTCGCAGATTATTGTAAGAAAATTGATCGCTTTCAGCGGAATTACCGCAAAATTCATTTTTATAAAGTGATAAAATTTAAAAATAATCTGCGAATCTGCGGTAACAAAATTATGCGTTTATCTTGGTAAACTACTCCAATATAAAATTCAAATTCTCCTCAATTTCTGTGCTAATATAATTTTCGTCCAAAAGCGAATCAGCTAATAATTTTTTGCTTTCCTGTAAGCGGATAATTTTTTCTTCAACAGTGTTTTTGGCAATAAACCGAATCACATTTACCTTATTCATTTGCCCAATTCGGTGCGCACGGCCAATTCCCTGTTTTTCCGAAAAAGGATTCCACCAAGGATCCAGGAAAACAATATAGGAAGCTTTGGTAATATTAAGTCCAACGCCACCCGCTTTCAAAGAGATGAAAAACAGCAAAGGTTTTTCCTGATTTTGGAATCGATTGACCTGATATTCTCTTTCTTTCAAAGGGGTTTCTCCCGTAAGTTCGCAGAAATCTATTTTGTTTTCCTTGCACCAAGCTTTATAAAAATCCAAATTAGACACAAACGAACTGAAAACAATCGTTTTTTGGTTGGATTGCACCAAGGTTTCCAAATATCGGGTCACGGCGATATATTTCCCCGAATCCATTTCTGATTTGGAATCAATCATTTTTGGGTGATTGCTCAATTGTCTCAAACGCATCAACGTGTTGATGATATTAATTTTATCTACTCCAGAACCATCGGTTTTTAATAACGAGTTGCGAGCCTTGGATTTTTCCTCTTCGTATAATTTCTCTTGTTCCGGTTCCATTTCGCAATAAAAAATCTGTTCGGAGAGTTCTGGTAAATCTTTTAGAACCTGTTCTTTGGTACGTCGTAAAATAAAAGGACTGATGAGATTTTTTAGTTCCAATAAACTGATCTCGTCCTGCTTTTTCTCGATAGGTAATTTATAATTTTCGGCAAAAAAGGAATAACTGCCCAAGATATTGGGATTGATAAATTGCATTTGCGACCATAAATCATCGAGTGAATTTTCTATCGGAGTCCCGCTTAACGATATCTTATGGCTGGCTTTTACTTGGTTGATTGCCTTGAAAATTTTGGAGTTTTTGTTTTTGATGTATTGACTTTCGTCCAAAATCAAATACCTGAAATTGTATTTTTCCAAAATTGAAATGTCTCTGGAAACGATAGAGTAACTGGTAAAAATCACGTCGTATTTTTCCAATTTTTTAGAAAGCAATTTTCGGTCGTTGCCAATGTATTGTACTCGTCGAAAATGCGGTGTGAATTTTCTAGCTTCGTTATACCAATTAAAAACCAAAGAAGAAGGTAGAACTATCAATGCTTTTAGGTATTCTTTTGGTACAGGAATTTCGTTCCCAAACAAATCAAGTTGAACGTTTTCGGCTTTTTCAAAATCCAATTGTTCTTGCACAGCAACGAGTGTGGTCAAGGTTTGCAGTGTTTTTCCCAATCCCATATCGTCGGCCAAGCATGCGCCTAAGCCATTGTTGTAATGTTCCAAAAGCCATTTGACTCCTTCAATTTGATACGGTCTCAATGTCGCTTTTACCAAAGGAGAAGTTTGGTATTCAAGCACTGTCTTTAAATTTGCAGTATTCTTTAGCTCAGGAATATCTTCTAAAACTGCAAAATTGCTTTTAAGTAAAGTAAGATTTCCGTTTTGGACTTTTGCCAATTTTGCCATTGGGCCATAAAGCGTCATCCATTCCAGCGGAATCAAAAAGTAGTTGCCATTAGGCAAAAGAAAGAGTCGGTTTCGGGTTTTTATATTTTCAATAATTTCACTGAAACTAAATTCAAATGACTCACAAACTACTATCATTTTGATGTCAAACCAATCGCTTTTGATTTCATTCGAGAATTGAATATTCACTTTGTGAGCGTCAATTTTCTTGCTGTTAATTTTTAAATCTTTAATTGAAAAACCTTTAGATTCGAGAATTTCCTGATTTTCTATTGCCCATTGGACGGTTGCGAATGGATCTTGTTTTTCTTCCTTTTGCGAGAGCACAAACAAACCATTTTCGGTTTTAACTAAGCCGATTTCTAATAATTTGTTTTCAAATAATGCTTCTTCGGACGTTCTTTTATATTGAATTACTTTAATTTCATTCAAATTGCGAGTGTCAATTTCGGAATGGATTTTCTTGGGTTTACTATTGTCAAAACTAAAACCGTCATAATCGAATAAAAGATTTAGAAAGTATGTGTTTTTAAAAAAATCGTGTACCAAGTGGAGCGAACAGGAAGTGATTTTGTCCTTTAGCTCGACAGCAAATCCAGAGGCTTTTATATCAGCTTTTTTTGCAATATCCTTGATGAATTTTTCAAAATAATCAGAAACCAATTTAGACGGAATCTCAACGGATTTTTTAGTCAAAAAAGGAGTGATTTTTTTAGTGTTGATGTCTTTTAAAAAATATAATTTATGGTGAGCAACTAACCATCCAGGTTCGTCCAAAAGAAGAGTGATCGTGGTGTTTGAAGGATGGAAAGTCGTTGTCTCGTCCTTTAAAAGTAACGTATAGGAAATTCCGTTTTCGTGTTTGTCAAATTCAAGACTGGTTTCTAATGGTGGGTTTTTAGCAGCAATTCGGCTAATGCGAAAATCTTTTTCTTTTCCCAGATTCAAGGATAGCGGAAAATCGTCTTGAGAAACTAAAGCATAAAACTGGTCTAAATTAGTTTTTACGAATTGCCGAATCCCAAATTCCAGTTTGCTGTCTTTCAGTAAATCCTCAATGTTTTTGGATGATTTACTGTTTTTGCTGAATTTCTTAAATATTATTTCAGGTTTTAGCGCTTCACAAATTGATAAAACTTTTCTAGTGTTTGTATCTAAATTTTCTAAAATCACGCCAAAACTTTGAAGGACTTCGGGACTAGCTTTCTTGTCCAGATAGGTAATCGCATCAGAATGTCCTACAATATAAGCAGTAGGAATATAGGTGTTCAGCCTTTTTTCAAAACTAATATCAAAGCAAAACTGGAAGGAATTCTCGGTTTTCAAATGCGATTATTTATTTGATTTTGAGGTCTTTTTTGACATAGATTTGATTCGCCTGTTCGCTATCGTTCGAGTCACAAATTAGCACAGATTATCAAAATGAACATTTATCTGTGAAAACCTGTGAAATCTGTGTTGGGGTTTTTGACTAGCAAAAATCATGTTTATTTAAAGCAAATAGGAATGATTTCGCCTTTTGCTAAACAGTATTTTTCTACCAATTCAGGAGCAATTTTATTAGTGTAATCTTCTTCCACAACAGTAAATCCGATGCTTCTAAGTTTGTCAAAATAATCACGGCCATAAATTCGTACGTGATCGTATTGACCAAATATTTTGGCACGTTCTTTTTGGTCGGTAATCGAGTCATCAGCAAATGTAGTCGCTCTTTTTAAATCTTGCGGGATTTGCAAAATCGCCATTCCACCTGGTTTCAAAACGCGATACAATTCCTGCATGGCTTTGGTGTCATCTGGAATGTGTTCTAATACGTGATTGCAAAGAATAACGTCGTATTGATTGTCTCCAAAAGGCAAATTGCAAATATCAGCCTTTACATCCGCCAAAGGCGAAAACAAATCGGTTGTGGTATAATCGAGGTTTTTTTGCTTGCGGAACAATTTATAAAAAGCCTGCTCCGGCGCAAAATGCAATACTTTTTTGGGTGCAGAAAAAAAATCGGTTTGTTCGTTTAGGTACAACCAAAGCAAACGGTGTCTCTCCAGTGAAAGTGTACTTGGCGAAAGCACATTATTGCGTTGTGTTTCGTATCCATACGGCAAGAACGATTTGAAGCTTTTCCCGTCAATTGGATCGGTATATTTATCTCCTTTTAATGAAAAAGCGATAAAAGGACGTGCTACATAACTTAATCGAATAAGAATGGGGCGCGGTATTGTATTGAGTATAAGTTTAAAGGCTTTTTTCATTATAGAACTAGTGGGATTTTTCTAAATTCATCTTCTTCATTGCTCACGATTCCCAATTCTTTATAGATATAATAGAAAGTCGATAAAATCTCAGGTTTTCCGTCTATAATGGCAACATCATGTTCGAAATGGGCAGATGGTTTACCGTCGGCAGTGGTGATTGTCCAGCCGTCTTTGTGCTGTTTGATGTTTTTGGTACCCATATTAATCATAGGCTCAATGGCAACAACCATTCCTTCGATGAAAAGTTTACCGCGACCTCTTTTTCCGTAATTAGGCATTTCAGGGTCTTCGTGCATTTTTTGTCCTACACCGTGACCTACCAATTCACGAACCACACCATATCCGTGTGCTTCAGTATATTTTTGGATAGCGTTTCCAACATCTTCCACGCGGTTTCCAATACGCAATTCGCGGATTCCAACGTATAGTGATTCTTTGGTAACTTGAAGCAGTTTTCTAGTTTCAGGAGCGACATCACCAATTTCAAAAGAGTAGGCGTGATCTCCGTGAAAACCATTTTTGTAGGCACCACAATCTACCGAAATTACATCACCGCTTTCCAATGGTTTGTTATTCGGGATTCCGTGTACTACCTGTGAATTCGGACTCATGCACAAGGAATTCGGAAAGTCATAAAGCCCAAGAAAACTTGGTACGGCACCATGATCCCTAATGAATTCTTCAGCTCTTTTGTCAAGATATAATGTGGTAACTCCTTCTTTTATTTCAGAAGCAATCATTCCTAATGTTTTTGATACGATTAACGCACTTTCGCGCATCAATTCTATTTCCTCACGGGTTTTTTGAATAATCATATTTTCGAATTTTCAGAGTGCAAAAATACACTTTTAAAATTATTTCTTTATGTGTTGGGTTTGTTTTAATTTATAGTTTAATCGCAATCCCGATAGCTATCGGGACGCGAGGGAGGCGCAATGTCCGCAAAGCTTAGCGAACTTTGCGGTATTCTTTGTGAACTTTGCGGTTAAATTTTAAACTATAGTCGTAAATTAGCAATAAATCAATCCGTTACATTATGAACGCAACAGTAGATCAAGAAGATAGCCAAAAAGTAAAGGATTTGGACCGAATGAAAAGAAACGCATTGATTCTTTTGGGATTTGCCGTCGTTCTTTTTGTTGTCGCTAATATCTACAAAATTAACTGGCTGAAAGCTTTTAGCGAAGCGGCTATGGTTGGCGGTATCGCCGATTGGTTTGCTGTCGTGGCACTGTTCAGGCATCCGCTTGGAATTCCGATTCCGCATACGGCTTTGATTCCGAGTAATAAAGATAAAATAGGGGAGAACCTTGGGAATTTTGTTTCGGATGAGTTTTTGACAAGAGAAAAACTGGAAGTAAAAATTGAACAGTTCAATGTGGCGGTAAAAGCTTCGGATTGGCTTATGGACGATAAGAATGCTAGTTTAGTTGCCAATTTAATTGCGGAAAATGTGATTCCTGGTATTTTGAAAACCATCGATGATGAACAGGTAAAACAGTTTGTGCAGACACAATTTAGTGACAAATTGAGCAAGCTAAATTTTGCTGAATGGATTGCTCTTGGTTTGGATTCATTGGCGAAAAGCGAAAAACAAGAAGAGTTGGTGACCAATGTTCTCAAAACGCTTATTGTAGAATTGGAAAACAACAAACATTTAATACAAGAGAAAGTAAAAAGTTCGACACCGTTTCTGTCTTTTGGCTTGGCCGATAAAAAAATAACTGAAGGCGTTTTTAATGGTCTTTACACTTTTCTGGAAGAGGCTAGTCATGAAGACAGCACAATTCGGAAAAAAATAAACGATTATGTAATGGAGTTCATAACTGAGCTGAAAGAATCTCCCGAAATGCAGCAGAAAGTCAATGATTTGGTTCTTGGCTTTGCCAAAAAAGAAGAAGTGCAGGATTACATCAGCGGTATTTGGCAGGAAATCAAAACGGCGATAGCTGATGATTTGGCTCAAAAAGAGGAATCTTCTATCAAAAAAAGCATTGCCAATATGATTCAGGGTTTTGGGAAAGGAATACAAGCCGATCAGCTGATGATGGGCAAGATTAATAATTTTGTCAAAAATGATTTGCTTTCGGTGCTGATCAATAACAAAAAAATGATTGGTGACTTGATTTCTTCCACAGTAAAAGGCTGGGATACGGATGAAGTTTCGAAAAAATTAGAATTGGAAATCGGAAGCGATCTTCAGTATATTCGGATTAATGGCACGCTTGTGGGCGGTTTGGTTGGGCTTTTGATTTATGCGGTTGAAGTTTTACTGCAAAGTTTTGTTTTGTGATCCAAATTGGTTCCTGCAAGGTTTTTTCAACCTTGTAGGTATGAATACTGATGATAAGATACCTGCAAGGTCTCGAGAAAGACTTTGCAGGAACATTAACTGACATAATTTATTTTCTAAATAATTAAAAATAAATCAATTAGGATTTGCCATGATTTTATAAAGCTCAGAGTTGGAAGTGTAAAAACGGTTTTCTAAAGCAATCTGCGAAAGCCGCGCGCTGACCAAACTGTTTTCGCGAGTGTTGATAAGGAATAGTGAACTCTCTCCCAAATTGAATAATCGCTCCTCAGATTTTAGCATTGTTTCATAATCCATTACCAATTTGCTGATTAATTTTTGCTGTTTGGCCAACGACTCAATTTCAATTTTTTGCGCATTAATTTTATTTGTTAACTGCACTTTTTCTAAATCTCTTGTAAATTCGGATTCCTGAATTTTATATTCAGCTAATTTCAAACTGCCTCTTTCTTTTCTTAGAAACAAAGGAAAATAAAAATCAATCCCCACTTTATAATTATCAGAATTGTTCGGAATGTTAGGATTTGGCTGAGCCAAATAGGAGTAACCTAAATCTATTTTAGGCAAAAGCATATTGGCTTTCAGCTTTTTTTCGACAGTCAGAAAATCAATTTTACTTTGCAAAGCTTCAATTTTTGGATGACTGGTCAATAAAAATTCCTGATTCAAATCATTAATATTCAGCGTTTCCTGTATGGTTTTGCCAAGACTTTTTTCAGGAATAATAGCTTCAGCAAGTTCCAGCGGTATGTTGTTTTCTATCCAAAGAAAGTTCGACAGTTCTAGTTTGGCTTTTGATAATTTCAATTTTGAATCCTCAAGAGCAAGCAGTCTGTTTTTGACCACAATGCCTGCTTCGATGCTGTCTATAGCAGGTTTATCACCTTGCTTGATTAAAATTTCAATTCCCTCATATCTTTTTTGGGCATTGATGGTGTAGCTTTCATATAATAAATTTTCTTCGTAGTTTTTTTTCCAATTAAAGTACGCAACCGAAGCATCGTATAAAACCGCAATGGCTTGAAGCTTTTGTTCGGCTTGGCTTAATTTGACTTGAATTTTAGCCTTTTGCAGATCGGCCATCCTTTGGTTGATCAGTAATCCTTGTCCAATGGGAACACTAATTCCCAGCGATGCCAAACCATTTGCTGGTGTCTTATTTTGTGGATTAAGATAATAGCCTTCGTTGTCTTCGAACCCCGCTTTAATGTCAATTCCATACCAAGTCGGGATTTTGAAACTGCTGTTTAGTATAGAATAATAATCTGTTCCCTGAAACTGTTTTTTGTTATAATCCAATTCTAATTTAGGGTCAAATCCGCCACGCGCCATCATCAGATTGGCTTGTGCTTTACTGATTTCCAAATTGGCATTTTTTACCAATGGATGATATTTTTTAACAAAACCCAAATATTCATTATAACTCATTTCTTTGAGATGTAACGGGAGCTGTTCTCCGTTATTGGTCTGACTGTAAATAGTCATTCCCAGTAATGAAAGTATGACAATAAGGTGTTTCATTATTTTTTCTCTTTTGAAGGTTTCTCTTTTCCTTGATAATAATTTGGAGGAAAACCATTTAGCGTTCTCCATATTTCAAACCAAACCGGCACTGTATTTAACAAGGCTAACGTTTGTGCGCCCGATCCAATACTCAATTGTTTTGGCCAAGGAGTTTCGCTTTTGTCTGGCGCAATAAGGATTCTGAATTTTCCATTATCACTGATAAAGTTTTCTATGGCTACTATTTCTCCGCCAAATGTACCATACGACATATCCGGCCATCCTGAAAACACGATTGTAGGCCAACCGTCAAACCAGACTCTTACTTTTTCGCCTTTCTTTATTAACGGCAAATCTATTGGATCTACAAAAGATTCTACGGCTATGTCATATTTGGAAGGCATAATCGTGGCAATGGGAGTTCCTTCTTTTATCGTTTCACCAATTCCAGACTGCAAAGCTCTGTTTATGTATCCGCTTTGTGCCGCTTTGATATAGTACATACCGTTTCGGATGCTGTAATTAGCATACTGATTTTCCAATTTACTAACCTGAGCTTCAGTATCGTATTGATTGCTCATTGCGGTGTATTGATCACTCTGCGCTTTGGATAATTTTTCAGAATACTCAGCAATGATTCTATTAATTTCTACTTCTGCATTGATTAATTCATTTTTGCTGGTGTAAAATTTATTCTCCTGCGTGATGATTTTAGCTTCAGATTCTTGCAGTTTCAAGCGTTTTTCTTCTACATCCGATAAGGCTTTCAGACCTTCTTTGTTCAATTGAAGTGAGCGGTTGTACTGAGTATTAGCAATCTTTAATTGTGTTTTTACCGCTTCAAGATCCATACTGTCGCTTTTTATTTTTAAACGTGCCTGTTTTATCTTGTTTTGGGACTGTTTGAGTTTTAGGCCTTTTTCTTTTTCAATTGCCTGCATTTGGACATTAAGAGTTGTCACTTTCGAACCATAAGAGGCTAAAGACTGCTTTTTGGCATTCACCTGATTTTTGGTGTTTTTAACCAAATTTGGATCCATATAGTCTTCTTTTATTTCAGATATAAAAAGAATAGTATCTCCTTTATTTACATAATTTCCCTCCTGTACATACCATTTTTCAATTCGCCCTGAAATAACGGATTGAATAGACTGTGGTCTTTGGTTGGGTTTTAATGTGGTAACTGCACCAGAACCTGAGATGTTTTGTGTCCAAGGAAAGAAAAGTACAATAACTACAAATATGGATACACCCAGAATTATTCTGTTCAAAATTTTATAATGAGGCCTGTTGCTCAAATTCTTTACCGTAGAATATTTTTCGAGAGCTTTATTATTTATTGGATTTTTGTCAGATATATTTAACATAACCTTATTTTTTAGTGTCTAATAAAACCGTTCCTTTTTGCATTGTGATTTCCCGCGTACATTTAGTTGACCAATGCGGATTTTGGGAAACAACGATAACCGTCCATTTATTTTTTCCAGAAAGAATAAAGTCTATAATTTCATTGGCCACTTTTATGTCCATTTTATCTGTGGGTTCTTCATAAAATAAAATGTTGGGTTTGTGAACAATGCTTCTCGCCAATAAAATCTTTTGCGCATTGGAGGAAGAAAGTTCTTTTCCTTCCGGGAATATTTTAGTGTCCAGACCTTTCGGTAATGTTTTTATATAGTCGGTTAACTGAACGGCATCGAGCGCCCATTTTAAAGTTTCAGTATTAATATTTTTATCATTAAAAGTTATATTCTCCAGAATTGTTCCTTCAAAAGGAGTTTCTCCCTGTATGATACTGCCAATTCTGGAACGGTATTGCTTTATGTCTATTTTGCTGAAGGTGTCGTCATTGATAATGAAGTTTCCCGAAGTAGGATGCAGCAAACCAGAAAGTATTCGGATTAAAGTCGTTTTTCCTGAACCATTTTCACCATTGATTATGATTTTTTCGCCAGAATCTATTTTCAAATTGATTCTTTTTAAAATTCTGGAAGTACTTTCCGGAAGCCTGAATTCCAAATCATTGGTTTCCAGGCTGATGTTGGTGTAACAGCTTTTGCTTTCAACATTTAATTCTTCTTCCAGTTCCATATCGGTAACCTGACCAATTTTCTCAACTGCAGTCAATACATCATAAAAAGTTTCCAATCCAAGAATAATTTTCTCTACCGAATTTATTACCAATAAAATAATGATTTCGGCAGCGACAAATTGTCCAATGTTCATTTCTTGGCTTAAAACCAAATAACCGCCAATAATCAATAAACTTGCAGTAATGATTACCTTGAAGATAATAAGATGTCCAAATTGTCTTTTGAGTACATTAAAATGACTTTCACGGCTGTATAAATAATTTTTTATAATTCCATCGTTTTTTTCTAATGCAAAATCATAATTGAGTTCATTTCTGAAACTAAAATTGTTTCGGGCAATTTCCTGTAACCAGCCAGCCGCTTTGTATTTGTTTTTGGATGTTTTCAAGCTCGTTGTGATTCCTTCATTGTATGAAAATTTAAAAATGACATATAAAAAACCTAACAGTAAAAGTCCGAATACCATAAAGAATGAATGATACAGCGTTAATAATATAATGCTGAAAACGATCTGCAGGATTGCTGCCGAAAAATCAACTAATAATTTTGATGTTCCTTTCTGTATCGTCAAGGTGTCAAAAAAACGGTTGGCTAACTCGGGCGGATAATGTCCATAAAGTTCTTTGAATTCTATTTTCGGCAGTCTCGAGGCAAATTCGAATGACGATCGCACAAACATTTTTTGCTGTAAATTCTCTGTGATTCTCAATTGCATCAGCGACAGGATGCCTACAAGAGCAACTCCAATAACTACGAGTATAACCAAAACAACCCAAGAAGCGCTTACCCGCCCGGACTGAATGAAGTTTACAATCGCCTGAATTCCCAATGGCAGGGATAAACTCACGATTCCAGCAAAAATTGCGTAGAAAAAAATTTGTGAAACATCTTTTTTGTCCAGTTCCAAAAGGTTGAATAATCTTTTTAATGAAGTCATGTTTTATTTTTTTAGTACATTTTCAATTAAGTTGAAATAAAAATCAGTCGGCGATATTGTTTCATTACAATTAGTAATTGTTTTCATGTGTTCTCTCAAAAAATGCTGATGCAATGCACCTTCCACAATGTTAGATGCAAGGCTTTTGGCATAATTATATTCTGGATTTACCTCGTTAATGATGTCCGTTATTCTATTTATAACTCTTTTATAAATGAAATAAAAACCTTCTTTGTTTTCCTCATCCACTTCTTTAGTGTGAAAAGTTTTAGTGAACTCCGCAATAATGATTCTGTTTAAAACCGATTCATTAATATGAACCGTTTTTTGATCGTCCTCTACTTTTTCGGTTATGATGCTTACAGCTTTTTTTAATTTTTCCCAAGAATCAGTATGGTTGGAAGTAGAAAACACTAAGCGGTATTCCATCCAGCCCCAATACCAGGATGACAAATACACCAACAGTTTGTGTTTGTTTTCGAAATAGCGATAGATAGAACTTTCATTGGAGCCTATTTTTTCGCCTAGTTTTTTAAAAGTAAAGTGATCAAAACCAATTTCATCAATGAGCAAAATACTTTCTTGAATAATTTTTTTGCCCAATGCGGAGGTTTCAGGATCCTTTACAAAGAGCTTGCTGTTTATCTGAATTTTGATGTTTGATAATATTTGATCCATTATAATGCTTTTAATTGCAAATATAATAGTAATACTTTTAATTATGAGATTTTAACTTTTATTTAAATTTTGTTTATCTTGAATATGAGCGTTGTCATATTTTGGTTTTTCTATTTATTCTACTTTTGTTGTAAATATAACATCATGGGAAAATATGTAACTGCCGAGGAAGCTGTCAAAGTTGTAAAATCAGGAGATAGGGTTTATCTTCAGGCTGCGGCTGCTGCACCAACGATTTTAGCGAATGCTTTAACCGAAAGAGCTTCAGAACTACGAAATGTAGAAATATGCCATTTGCATACCGAAGGCGAGGCACGATATGCCAATCCTGACCTTGCTGAAAGTTTTCATGTCAATTCTTTTTTTATTGGCGGAAATGTCAGGCATACTTTAAAAGCGGGGAATGGTTCCTATACTCCTGTTTTTTTGAGTGAATTACCGCGTCTGTTCCGAAGAAATGTATTGCCGATAGATGTTGCTTTTATTCATGTGTCACCGCCTGACAGCCACGGATATTGTTCCCTTGGAGTTTCAGTGGAAGCTTGTGTTGCTGCGATTGAGAATGCGAAAATTGTGATAGCGCAGGTAAATCCTCAGATGCCGAGAACTTTTGGTGACGGGATCCTGCATGTTTCAGAAATAAATTATATGGTGGCCGTTGATGTACCTATTTATTCTCATGAAGTGGAACTTTTTACCGCCGAGGAAGATAAAATAGGAGATTATATTGCCTCTTTGATTGAGGATAGGAGCACACTCCAAATGGGAATTGGATCGATTCCTAATGCTGCTTTGAGCAAATTAGGTAATCATAAAGATTTAGGATTACACACCGAAATGTTTTCAGATGGCGTGATTGACCTGATTGAAAGTAATGTGATAAACTGCAATTATAAAGGATCATTAAGAGGAAAAGTACTGTCTACTTTTGTGTTAGGCTCTAAGCGGCTGTATGATTTTGTAAGTGATAATCCTTTTATTGAATTGCGGGAATCTTCAACGGTGAATGACACTGCCAGAATCAGGAAAAATCCAAAAATGATTGCTATTAATTCGGCAATTGAAGTAGATTTAACCGGACAGGTTTGTGCTGATTCTATTGGACCAAGAATGTATTCGGGTGTTGGAGGACAAATGGATTTTATACGCGGTGCTTCTTTGAGCGATGGCGGAAAAGCGATTATTGCTTTGCCGTCAACTACCAAAAACGGAGTAAGCAGAATTGTTCCTTTCTTGAAACAGGGAGCCGGAGTGGTAACAACCAGAGGACATATTCAATACGTAATCACAGAAAATGGAATCGCCGATTTATATGGTAAAACTTTAAAACAGCGTGCCACCGAAATGGTCAGGATTGCTCATTCGGATCATCAGGAAAGGATTGAGCGGGAATATTTTTATTTGTTGGATAAAATGTAAAGAAAAAGGGCGTGAAAAATTAATTTCACGCCCTTTTGGTTTATTAAAAAATGCCAATTGGCTTTTTTATTTATAGTAACGAATGACAAGTCATTGCTGCAGGCTGTTCGATTCCCATCAAGGCAAGAATTGTAGGGGCAATGTCTCCTAAAACTCCATTGTTAATGTTTTTTAAATCTTTGTCAACAAGAATGATTGGCACTGGATTTGTTGTGTGAGCAGTGTTTGGCGAACCGTCAGGGTTGATCATGGTTTCGCAGTTACCGTGATCGGCTATGACAATTGTTGTGTAATCATTGGCAAGAGCAGCTTCGATAACTTGTTTTACGCAGGCATCAACCGCTTCACATGCTTGTATTGCAGCGCTCATAATTCCTGTATGTCCCACCATGTCGCCATTGGCGAAGTTTAAACATACAAAATCAACGTCTCCTTTGTACAATTCAGGAACCAGCGCATCTTTCAATTCAAAGGCACTCATTTCTGGCTGTAAATCGTATGTTGCTACTTTTGGGGAACTTCTTAAAAGTCTAGTTTCTCCTATAAAAGGTAATTCTCTTCCGCCTGAAAAGAAAAAGGTAACGTGAGGATATTTCTCAGTTTCAGCAATACGAATTTGTTTTTTGTTGGCTTTTTCCAAAACTTCACCAAGTGTTTCAGTGATATTGTCTTTGTTGTAAACCACTTTTACATTTTGATATGTTTCATCATAATTGGTAAGTGTTACATAATACAAATCCAATTTATGCATGTTCTGCTCGTGGAAATCCTGCTGTGATAATGCCTCAGTCAATTCACGACCTCTGTCAGTCCTAAAGTTAAAGAAAATAACCACATCATCTTTTTCAATAGTTGCAATTGGATCATGATTGTTATCTACTATTGCTACAGGTGCGATAAATTCATCGGTTACATCGGCTTGGTAGCTTGCACTAACAGCGGCAACCGGGTCGATAGCTCTGGCTCCCATTCCGTTTACTACTAAATCATAAGCGAGTTTAACACGCTCCCAGCGTTTATCACGATCCATTGCATAATAACGGCCAATGATAGAAGCTATTTTTACAGGAGTATTTTCGATGTAATTTTGTAAATCCTGAATGTAATCTTTTCCAGATTTTGGATCTACATCACGACCATCAGTAAATGCATGAATGTAAACTTTTTTCAATCCATATTGTTGAGAAGCATCAATTAATCCGCGTAAGTGAGAAGTATGGGAGTGAACTCCGCCATCTGATACTAATCCTAAAAAGTGTACTTTTTTATTGTTTTCTTTAGCGTAAGTGAAAGCATCAATTAAGACTTGTTCTTTTGCAAAAGTTTTATGAGCTACAGCCAAATTAATTTTTGCCAAATCTTGGTAAACAATTCTTCCAGCTCCTAGGTTCATATGTCCTACTTCGCTGTTTCCCATTTGTCCTTCAGGTAAACCAACGTTTAATCCATCAGTGCGAAGTTGTGCATTTGGGTATTTTGTATAAAGACTATTTATAAATGGAACATTTGCATTATCAATTGCAGAAACTTTTGGGTCAGGAGATTTTCCCCAACCGTCTAAAATCATTAAAATTACTTTTTTGTTCATGGTATGAAATTTTTTGCAAAGATAATCCTTTCGTAAAAAATAGAAGTGAGTCAAAACCACTATTATACATAAAAAAGAGAAGTGCAACAAATACTTAAAATTGTGTTGCAAAAAGTGGTTTTTTCTAAAAAAAGTGCAAAAAAAATCCTCAAAAAGACCGCACGAAAAATGGAATTTTTAAGGAGAATTTTGTCCTGTAAATCTGAGCTTGATTATTGTTATTTCCTTTTTAAATTATGGCAAAAAAGCAATATACTTGTCCTTAGCCCCGATTACTTCACTGTACTTTTATTTTCATAGGAGTTCAGTGAACTTCGTTTGAAGTGAAAATCCTTTTGTGCCGGGGTTCGGCACAAAAGATTACTTCACTATACATTTATTTTCATAGGAGTTCAGTGGACTTCGTTTGTAAAGGAAAGCGGGACAATATTTCCTGAAAAGCCAAATCTTTCTGCTCCAAAAAATATTAATGGAGCAAGATGTTTTTTATAAAATATTTTTGACTTGATTGTAGTCTATGAAATATTTCACGCTAACCGACAGAACATGGCTTAAGTCATCATTGTTAAGCATGCTGGTGTAGTTGTTGCCAAAATCTTTGTTGATCAGATTGTCATATTTAGCTGCGTTGCTTCGGTACAAAATCGTCAATTGGCTTCCTGGTGCAAACCACCAGTTGTAGGACAAATCCAAATTCCATGTAATGAGATTCTGGTTTTTGTTGTCAGTATAAGTGTCATAAGGTGTTAGTCTGCCGTTGTTTTCCAGTTCGTAGAAGCTTTTGTTTTCGGTATAGGACCAATAATAACGGGCTGAAATATCAAAATTCATTTTGCTGCTCAGCGAATATTTTCCGTTGAGGTTATTGGTGTAATTGATGACGTTTCGGTTGGCATAAATTATGGAGCTCGGAGGCAGAGCATCATTGTTAGAACCCTTGTCAACATAACCTTTGTTGTTGTTTTGGCGTAAAAAATTGAATTCATAATTTAATGCCAAGCGTTCATTGAAGCGGTATCTCGGACTTAAGTAAAAGCCGTACGAATTTCTATTCGGTTCATTTAGCACAGCAATTGACGGATTGAAATCAAAAGCAAATTTGTTGTTATAATTGGTCGATATCGAAAACCAGCCCCCAAAACGGGTAGGGTCGATGCTAAATCGGCCTTCAGTTCTGGGTTCGTAATAATTGTAATTTTCTAATGGTCTGTAATCGAACCCAAAACCTACATAATGATTTTTCTTTGTTGTTGAATTGATATTCAGATTGATTTGGTTAGCTTGAATTTTTCCAGTCTCTTTTTGAAACTGAGTATAAGCATTAATGTTGGTATTGAAAGTATTGAATGTTTTAGTCGGATTTAGAATGCGATAGCTCGTATTACCGTAAAAACTGTAATAATTAGTTTCGAAATTGATTCCCAAATCGTTGTTGTCGAAGTCTTTTGTAACCAAGTTGGTCTCCGTATAAAAACGGTATTTACCGCTGGTTTTTGAAAAACTCAATAAGGTATTGATTCCTTTGTTGGTTTCTTCAATTTCATTTACATAACTGTATTTGAAATTTCCTGCTAAGTTATAGGTGTTTTTGGTGGTATTTAAATCCCAAACTAACGCTGATACATTACCGTCTCTAAAAGAACCATTTCGAGTAACATTCGTGTTGATCAATGTAACCGAAGAGTTTTTGTGAAATCGCTGGTCAAAAACCAAAACATTGAAGTTTGTAAGCGGTTCTACTAAAACTCGGCGTGTTTCCTGAGTGATAGTGTCTTTTATAATAGCGTAGGCTTTTTGGGTAACAGCATTTAAATATCCAATTCCGAGCCCGCCTTTTGTTCTGCCCGATATTTTTGTGGCATTATACAAATCGACGCTTGCTGGATTTTCTGTTACAATTTCATTTGTCTGTGTTTCTGGAGAAGTCGAAGGGGGGCCGCCAATTCTTCTGGAATAAAAAAGACTTCCTTTGCTGAATAAATCGGTTCCTTCGGTAAAAAAGCCCCTGTTTTCATTGAACTGCTGTTCGAACGGGCTTAAATTCAGGATTCGGTCATCGTATTTGGTTTGCCCAAAATCTGGGATAAGCATGGCATCAAGCGTGAAAGCATCGTTTATTCCGTATTTAATGTCCAAACCGCCTTTTAATTCTCCATATGTTTTTTGGTCAGCATTGGCGTAGGTATAAAAAGAAGCATACGGCAAAAAGAAAAGTCTTGTTGGCGTTTTTATATTTTCAATTCCATCAACAGTTCCGTTTTGCTGGGTAAAAGTTCCAATTTTGTTGTCAATTAAATTCCATGAATACTTTTGGCGGTCTCTTCGTATTTCCCTGAAAAAGTTTACGCCCCAAGTCTGTTTGCTTTCGCTCGAAAAACGCAGTGCGGCATAAGGGATCCTCATTTCTACAACCCATCCAATATCTGTAATCAACGCTTTACTGTCCCAAACTGCGTCCCAAGAATAGTCTTCGCCATTACTGTCGGTTGCCAGACAGTCGGCTTGACCGTCTGCAGCATTTACAAAAAACTGGAAGTTTTGCTGTCCGTCATTATACCCATTGATGAAAACACCAAAAAAATCGGCAGTTCCAAAATCATCTCTTTTGTTAATTTCCCTTAGAATTTTGTTTGGTTCGTCGTCATACATCAAAGCACCAATATATATTGCCTCGTTGTCATAAAGCACACGTACTTCGGTTCTTTTATTTTGCGGAACGATTTTACCATTGTCTGGCTGAAACATAACAAAATCAGTTGCTATGGGTACAGACTGCCAAATAGTTTCGTCCAGCTTTCCATCCAAAGTAATCTTTTCGGAAGAGAATTTTGTCTGCAGAGATTTCTTTTGGCTGTAAGCAATAGCGCAGAATAAGAATAAAAAAAGTAAATGGTGCCTTTTCATGAAATTATCAGTTAAATATCCAGCTTTTAAAACAGTTTTAAAATTTAAAAATTAGGCTGGCACATGAATAGACTGAAGATTTATAATTATGTTACAGTTATAACAAATAAAATATTAAAATTTATTTTTTACCACATTGTAGTCAATGTAATAGCGAATACTGACAGAGAATATATTAGTCAGATTACTGTTAAAAATGTCTGAAAGATTGTTGGAAAGGTCTTTCTCGTTTTGATTGGTTTCTTCTAATTTCTATAGACTGATTATTAAACTGATTATTAAACTGATGTTTTGGGTTAATACAATATTCATAAATGTGTATTAGGTTGATCATATTTAATAAATGAGATAAGTCAGAGTATCTATTCTAAATGTATGATTTCAGGCTGATACATGACAAAATCAGATGCTGTTTTGGCTGATTTTCAGGCTTCTTCATTCAGTTTTTTATCAATTGAAATTCTGGAAGTAATAGAATTCGTATGAATTATTTTTCTTTGTACATAGATTTGGGGAATGTTTAAAATTGTTAAAAACACAATAAAATTGCCGGTTAATGTCATAAAATACAGTGATTTATATTTAAAAGTAAAGAAATTTATTATAAGTAGGGTGTTTTTAAAGTAAATATTTTTAGCTTTAGCCAATCGATAAAATGTTAATTTTATCGATAAAGTACATTTTATCTTTTGATAAGTGATTATTAATTGTATTTTTGACACCCCTAATAAATTACAATGAATAGATATACAGCCGTTTATAAGTCGATTCTTGCGTTGGTTATTATTTTTGTCTTATTTGCATTTACAGGAAACTTAATAAAAGCTCCTGAAAATAGCATAAAAAAGAAGGTCGTTTCAGTTTTGAAATCTAATATAGATGCCAAAATTGAAAGCGTTTATAATGATTTGCAGGCCAATAAGTATGAATTGCCAAATCAAGTATGTTTTGGTGAAGGTTTGAAAGGGTTTTATTCATTACAGGAAAAAGGGATAGTAAAAAGCAATATATTGACGCTTGTTGATTTTAGTTTGTCATCCAATGTAAAACGTCTTTGGATTATTGATTTGTCAACTAATATGGTTTTACTGCAGACATTGGTTGCCCACGGAAGAAATACAGGTGAGGAATTTGCCAATAATTTTTCAAATACTCCCGAATCTTTCAAGAGCAGTTTAGGTTTCTATGTTACAGGAGAAGTTTATAATGGTAAACATGGTGTTTCGCTTAAATTAGACGGATTAGAAAAAGGTTTAAACGATAACGCACGCAACAGAGCAGTTGTTCTTCACGGTGCCGACTATGTTTCGGAATCTTTTATAAAAAATCATAAGAGATTGGGTAGAAGTCAAGGCTGTCCAGCTGTTCCAGTAAAATTGGTTTCAGAAATTATAACGATGATAAAAGGGCAGTCCTGTTTGTATATTTATCATTCTTCAATTGATAGTTCAAAACAAAATCATTTAGTTTCGTAATTTACTATACAGATCGGCATCCAAATTGTAAATGTCCTTTCTAAACAGTAATTTATTGTCTTCACTCCACGCTGTCCAGTACCATTGGTATATTGCATAGCGTTTTTTTATGCCTATAAACAGCGTTTTTTTAGTAGCAACAATAGAGTCCATTTTTTCTTTAGAGTATTGCTTGGGATTATCTAACAGGAGCTGAGCCAGTTCCAGAGGATTTTCAATCCGTACACAGCCTGAACTTAAGGAGCGGTTGTTGCGTTCAAATAAATTGCGGTGATTGGTGTCATGCAGATAAACGCTTCGATTATTTGGGAAGTTGATTTTAACTACTCCAAGAGCATTATAATAGCCTGGCTTTTGTACATAGCGGTATCCTCTTGGTCTGTTGGGATTCCAATTTTCCGGGTCAATTTCATTATTTTTTGAATCGTATATTCCAATTCCTTTGTTTTTTAATGCGTTTCTGTTTTTCATCATTTCAGGAATGAGGTCTTCTTTTAAAATGGTTGGCGGTACCGTCCAAGTTGGGTTGAAAACCACAGTCTGCAATACGGAGGTCAGTATTGGAGTCTTCCTTTTAATTGTGCCTACAACAATACGTTTATTCATAGTTACGTTTTGATCCTCGATTACGGTCAGGCTGTAGTTCGGAATATTAATCAATACATAATTCTGAGCAAAGGATTTTGAATACCATCTCCAGCGTTCAAGATTTGCTATAATTTGATGTTTTCTTTCTTCTTTGGTAAAATTCAATGCGTTTATTGTGGTTTTACCAATGATGCCATCAGAAGTTAATCCATGACGGATTTGAAATTTCTTAACAGCTTTGACAGTTTCTGCATCATAATTGGAGGTGATGCTGTCTTTGCTTTCTAAATCTTTCCAATACAATAGTTTTTTCTTAATAGTAATGACTGCCGGATTAATGTCGTTGGGATTTATTTTGTCATCAGTAACAATAGGTTCAATTTTGTCATCGGGAAATTTATTTATGAGTGATAATGCCTTGATCAATTTGGCATAGGTTAATGCTTTCGGCTGACATTTTTTTATTTCACCCGCTAAAGAGTCTTTTTCCAAGGCATTGTCTAAAATCACTTTGGTGTCTAATTCAGTAATATTTAAATCCCAGTCGGAATAGAGTTCTTTTGGGTTTAGTTTTCCATTGCGTAGATGAGTAAGGTATTTTTGAAAATTATAAGTAAGCAATAAATCATAGTTTACTTGTTCCTCTTCATCGAGCTCTGTGAATTTTTTTTCAAATTCCTGCAGTTTAGAAATAGTATAGTCTGAAGGATTCAAGCCTTCAGATCCGCAGTTTTTAATTGTTTCAAGGATTATTTTTCTGTTTTTTTCAGACTGCCAAACGGTTTCATTACTTCGTAAATTATAAAAACCGCTAAGTGATTTGCTTTTAAAAGGGCTCATTAATAAAGTGTCAATTTCAATGATTTCTCCTTCTTTATCATTAGAATCGAAAGTGTCCAAATTGATAATGGATTCTTTTTTGCAGCTAAAAATTGTTAGTAATACAATAAATAGGTAGTATTTTTTCATTACTATTCTTCTGTTTAGTCTTTAGAATGGCTTTCTAATTTTTTTATCCTTAGGATAAGGATTTTCGTTTGCAAAGATGTTACTATTATTTTAAAAATATTTACATAATTCCTATTAAATCTTCTGTTTTTAAAATGTTTATTGTGATACATTAAACTGTAACTGCCATTTTTAAAAATTATACATGTATTTTTTTATTTCCAAAGTGCAATTTTAAGGTATAAATTGTTGGTTATAGTAAATATTTATTTAATGTTTTGTAATAGTATAAAAGAAAATAAAAGTATAACTTTTTAGTTTTAAAACGGTTGTAAATATTATTGAAATATGTTGGTTTATTTTTTGAAAAAAATTTGCAATTAACTGTTTTTATTATTTATCTTTGCACCTCAATAATGCGAAAGTAGCTCAGTTGGTAGAGCTCCAGCCTTCCAAGCTGGTTGTCGCGAGTTCGAGCCTCGTCTTTCGCTCTAGAATCAAATTTTTTTTGATTGTAAAGGGTAAATTTTAATGATTAATGCGAAAGTAGCTCAGTTGGTAGAGCTCCAGCCTTCCAAGCTGGTTGTCGCGAGTTCGAGCCTCGTCTTTCGCTCCAAAACCTCAAATTTTATTTGAGGTTTTTTTTTACTCCAAAATTAAGCTTAACTTTTATTTTTTTTGCAAAATTCCTATTGGTTCGCGAGAGGGATAGCAGGAAGCTACCGAAGTAGCCCGAATAGCCCGACCGCAACCCGGTAAAAGGGCGTATAACTGCAAAGTGAAATTGCCCTTTTTTCGGGTTGTGGTCTCGCCCAAATGCTTTTTTAGTTTATATTACTTAAATCACTGCCGCTTTCTAATTCTTCAGGAGATTGATTTTGTCTAAAAAGGCGGGCTTGTAAATTTCCTTTCAGAATGATTTTGTTTCCTTTTACATCCAGCCAGCTTCCTTCGCGAAGTCCTAATACGGGCAATGAGTTAAAGGCATGAAACTCTTTTATTCTTGTTTCTCTGGTTTCTCCCATGTGTTTGGATTGACTGTCGGCATCTAAATAATGCGGATTCAAATTGAAAGGAATCAATCCTAAAGTTTGAAAACTGGGAGGATAGATAATGGGCATGTCATTGGTGGTCTGCATTGTTAATCCGCAAATATTGCTTCCTGCACTGGTCCCTAAATAGGGTGTGCCTTTTTTAACGGTTTCTGCGAGTATATTCATCAGATCATTTTTATACAATTGAGTAACGAGCAGGAAAGTATTGCCTCCTCCTGTAAAGAAACCTTCAGCGTTTTGTATGGCTTCTTTTTGGTTTTCAAAGGTGTGAATGCCTTTCAATTCGATGTTTATTTTGGCGAATGCTACAGCTGCTTTCGAGGTGTATTCATCATGTGAGATACCGCCTGGTCTGGCAAATGGTATAAAAAGAACCGTTTTACAGTTTTTAAAATGCTGTTGAAGTTCAGGCAATAAATAGTCTAAATATTCTCCATCATATAAGGTTGAAGTGCTGGCAATAATGCAATTTTTCATTTTTTTTCAAGTGTAGATATTATGTAAAGGTATAAAATGATTGCTTTTTTATATGAGGGTGCTTTATTTTAATTAACAAACTTTTACAAATGCATTAGTAATTAATTTGGAGTGCTTTGGGATACTTTTACATTTTGCAGATGAAGAGGATGAAGATTTAAATTAACTGCTAACAGACTGCCCGTGAAAAATAATTTTACCTTTTTATTTATTTCTTTTTTCATAATCCACCAAGCCGTTGCTCAAACAAATGTTGAGAAATGGATTAACGGACAGGTAACTGTTAATAATGTATTTCCCCTTGAAGGTGTAAACATTACTAATACTTCCAGTAAAGTTATCGCCGTTTCAGATCAATATGGTCATTTTTCGATTTTCGCCAAGGAGGGAGATATTTTGAGTTTATCTGCGGTTAATTATGAAGATTTGCGAAAATTCATCAACAGGCAGGAATTTAATTTAGGCAGTATTACGGTAAATCTGACTCCAAAAACCATTGAATTGAATGAAGTAATTATCAATAAGCATCCGGACATAACTGCCGAAAATTTAGGGATAATTCCTAAAGATCAGGTCAAGTTGACCACAGCTGAAAGAAAAATTTATACGGCAACGAACGGTACAGATGCATTATTGAATTATTTTTCAGGAAGAACCAAGATACTGAAAAAAGAAGCAGCAGTTGAAAAATCAGGTCTTTTGATGGTGAAATTAGAAAATTTATTCGAGAATCAATATTATATAGAAACTTTAAAAATCCCCGAAGAACTTATTAAGGGTTTTCAATATTATTGTGTTGAGAATCCAGATTTTGCTAAATCTTTAAACGATAAGAATAAAAGAATGTGTGAATTTTTAATTGTGGGATTGGCTTCTGAATTTAATAAAAATCAGCTGGACAATGAAAAATAAAGTAATTGTGTTTTTTATTTTCTTAGGACAATTTCAGTTTATAAGCGCTCAAACAAATGTTGAGAAATGGATTAACGGACAGGTAACTGTTAATAATGTATTTCCCCTTGAAGGTGTAAACATTACTAATACTTCCAGTAAAGTTATCGCCGTTTCAGATCAATATGGTCATTTTTCAATCTTGGCCAAGGAAGGAGATATTCTGAGTTTGTCTGCCGTTAATTATGAAGATTTGCGAAAATTCATCAACAGGCAGGAATTTAATTTAGGCAGCATTACGGTAAATCTGACTCCAAAAACCATTGAATTGAATGAAGTGGTTATTAATAAACATTCGAACATAAGTGCGGAGAATTTAGGTATAATTCCAAAAGATCAAGTCAAGTTAACTACTGCTGAAAGAAGGCTGCAGACTGCGGGTGAATTTAAGCCCATAATGTTGTTAGGTCTTTTGGGTGGTTCAATGCCATTAGATCCTGTGATAAATGCAATAACTGGGAGAACTAAAATGCTGAAGAAAGATTTAGCCGTCGAAAGAAAGGAATTTTTAATGGTGAAATTAGGAAACTTGTTTGAGGGTAAATACTATGTCGAAACTTTAAAAATACCCGAAGAACTCATTAAGGGATTTCAGTATTATTGTATTGAAGATCCTGATTTTGCAAAATCATTAAAGGAGAAGAACAAAACGATGACTATGTTTTTGATAGTTGGATTGGCTTCAGAATTTAATAAAAATCAAGTAAATGATAAAAAATAAATCAATCCAAATTTTGGATAAAAAAGTATAAGCTGTCATTTTATGAAGTATAATTTAATTGTGTTATTTGTCTTTTTTGGTCAGTATCAGCAGTTGGCTGCGCAGACTAATGCTGAGAAAATAATAGTAGGAACTGTTGTTTGTGATGGCAGAAAACTTGAAGGGATCAGCGTGATTAACTGCATGAATAAAATAATGGCTGTTACTGATAAGGAAGGCTGTTTTTCTATACAGGCCAAAGAAGGTGATATATTTAATTTGTCTGGAATTGATTATAAGTATTTGAAAAAGTATGTTTACAGACAGGAGTATAAGTCGGGAACAATGGAAGTTGACATGATTTTCAACAGTGTTGAATTGGATGAAGTGATTATAAATAAAAATGCAGATATAACTGCAGAAAATTTAGGGATAATTCCACACGGGCAAATTAAGTTTACACCGCAGCAAAGAAAATTATATTCCAGTTCTGGCGGAATATTTGGGCTTTATAGCATCATTTCAGGCGAAAAAGAAATGCTTAAAAAGAATGTTGAAGCTGAAAAGAAAGAGATTTTAATGAAAAAGCTGGAATATATGTTTGAAGCCAAATATTACATCAAAACATTAAAAATTCCAGAGGAACTAATCAAAGGATTTCAATATTATTGTGTTGAAGATTCTGAATTTGCAGCGTCATTAAACGGTAAAAATAAATCAATGTCTATGTTTCTGATGACTAATTTGGCTTCTATTTATAATAAAAACCGAGAGAACAAGTAAATTCTTTCCGGTAAATAAATCACTTTCTTTGTGTAATTTCTTCTGTATGTTTTTCAAATGTCTTAAAGTCAGCTTGTAGTGGTTTTTGAAAAATAATTGATTTGCTTAAACTTAAGTTTTAAATAAAGTTGTAATTTTATTAATTCAAAAAAGGTCTTTTTGATTGTAAAAATTCTTCTAATTTGTTAATCTCTTAAGTTGTCAGTAATGAAAAATATATTGAAAATATTAGTTTTGTTTTTGAGCTGTCATTTTAGTTTCGGCCAAATGTTAACTCGATCAACATTACATGGAAGAGCAGTAAATGATTCTAATGGGATAGAGAACGGTTTGGTTTTTAATATAAATGCAAAAACAGGCGGCTTAATTGATAGTAAAGGGATGTTTAGTATTTTGGCCAAAGCCAATGATACCTTGCTTGTTACCAGTTTAGGATTTAAAAGTAAAAAAGTTGTGGTGTCGAGATCGGACATTGGTTCTTCTTATTATAAAGTAAATTTAGAAGCAGTTGCAAATGAACTGCTTAACGTAGTTGTTTATGCTAAGCATGTACCGCATACCGAATTTGGCAGTACTCAAAAAATAGTTGATACACAATACTTTGATGACAGTCAGTCGTCTCCGGATAATATACTGATGATACCTTCAGGCACTGGCGATCCTAATAATATGGATGTTATTCGTGTGTATAATAAAATCTTTAAAAATTTATTCAAAAATAATCCAGACAAATCTGATTTTGTTTCGGATGTAAGTTTTACTAGTGTTGCGATGCATAGTGTCAGTTATTCTTTTTTTACAGATAAATTAAAAATCAAGGACGATCAAATTGGTCTTTTTCTGCTATACTGCGAAAATGATCCTAAATCGAAAACATACGTAGATTCTAATCAGCAGTTTGAGATTATGGATTTTTTGATAACCAAATATGATGCGTTCAAAAATGTTGCTTCTATAGAAAAATGAAAAAGGGAATAGTTGTATTATTTTTAATGTTTTTTGTTTTTTCAATGAGCAGTTTTGGCGTGCATAAATTTTATATGGCCATTTACCAGATTAATTATGCTCCCGAAAAGAAAATGCTTCAGATTACCGCCCGGATTTTTGCCGATGATCTTAATAAGGCATTAGAAAAGAAGTATAACAAAAAAACTTTTTTAGGTTCCGGAAAAGAATCTTCTGAATCTGAGCAATTATTAAAAAAATACCTTGCAGAGAATTTTACATTAAAAGTTAACGGACAGTCTAAATCAATTAATTTATTAAGTGAGGAAATGGATGGTGATGTACTGGTTTGTTATTTGAGCATCAGGGATATTCCTAAAATTAAATCACTTGAAATTTATAATTCGGTATTAACGGAGTGTTTTGCCGAACAGCAGAATATTGTAAATGTAATGGCATTTAATGTCAAAAAAAGCTTTCTTTTTACAGAAACATCCACAAAGCAAGTGTTAAATTATTGATGGATAATAACATTTTTGATAAAAATTGTTATTTTCACCGTTTAAAACCAACTCTAGCTTTAGTTTATGAGAAAAATTTCACTATTATTTATTCTCCCGACAATTTTATTGGCACAAGAAAAAACAGTTACGCCAGCTGTTAAGCCAGCAGGGAAATACGACACCAACAAATTTAGTCAAATGTATGATTTATTGGCAACGCCCAATATGTTTCGTACAGCATCAGGTGCGCCAGGTCCTGCATATTACCAGCAGCAGGCCAATTACAAAATAAATGTTGAGCTTGATGACAAGAATTCTAAATTAAGCGGATCTGAGACAATTACTTATTATAATAATTCCCCAGATAGTTTGGAGTATTTATGGGTACAGATGGATCAAAACCAAGCTTCGAAAAACTCGGATACCCCATTAGCGGCAACCAAAAAAATAGAGTCAGTTTTAACTCCTGCAAAATTCACAAATGAATACTTAAAGCAGGGGTTAGACCGCGGTTTTAATATTGAGTACGTAAAAGATGCTAAAGGAAATCCAATTTCATATACGGTTAATCAAACGATGATGCGTATCAATTTGGCTGTACCAATGAAGCCGGGTACGAGCATGACTTTTTCTATCAAATGGTGGTATAATATCAATAATTATCAGGAAGACGGAGGACGTTCTGGCTATGAGCTGTTTCCTAAAGATGGAAACAAGCTATATGTTATAGCTCAGTTTTATCCAAGAATGGCGGTTTATAATGATGTTGAAGGCTGGCAGAATATGCAGTTTTGGGGAGGCGGTGAATTTGCTTTGCCTTTTGGGAATTTTGACGTTAATATTACTGTTCCTGCAGATCATGTTGTAGATGCAACTGGAGAATTAACAAATAGAAGCGAAGTATTTACAGCTGAACAGGTGAGAAGATATGAATTAGCTCAGAAAACATTTGATAAGCCTGTAGTTATAGTAACGCAGGCAGAAGCAGAAGCAGCAGAAAAAGGTTTTTCGGATAAGAAGAAAACTTGGAAGTTCAGTGCCAAAAACGTGAGGGATTTTGGAATTGCAACATCAAGAAAATTCATTTATGATGCTATGGCAGTACAGCTGACAAATAAAGTGGTTATGGCTGAATCTGTTTACCCAAAAGAGGCTAATCCGCTTTGGGGAGAAACGTCAACAATGACTGTTGCTCATACTTTAAAAAGTTATTCATCTCATACTTTTGATTATCCTTATCCAAAAGCAGTGTCCGTTTCTGCAGAAGATCAGGGAATGGAATATCCAATGATTTGCTGGAATTATGGACGTCCGGATGAAAACGGCGTGACTAGCGAGCAAACAAAGAATGGAATGATGGGAGTTATTATTCATGAAGTTGGACATAACTTTTTTCCAATGATTGTTAATTCTGATGAGCGTCAATGGACTTGGATGGATGAAGGTTTAAATTCATTTATGGAATATATGGCTGAACAGGAATTAGGAACTAATTTTCCATCGCGCCGTGGTCCTGCCAAAAATATTGTGGCTTACATGAGTGCAGATCAAAAGTTTTTAGAGCCTATTATGTCAAATTCTGAAAATATTATTCAGTTTGGTAATAATGCATATGGAAAACCTGCGACAGGACTTAATATATTGAGAGAGACGATTATGGGCAGAGAGCTGTTTGATTATGCATTCAAAATGTATGCTGACAGATGGAAGTTCAAGCATCCAACTCCAGAAGACTTTTTTAGAACAATGGAAGATGCTTCAGCGGTTGATTTGGATTGGTTTTTTAGAGGCTGGTTTTATTCAACAGACTTTGTAGATATTGGAATTACTAACGTAAAACAATACTTTGTTACCGAAACTCCAACTGCAGCTTTGAAAGAAGCCAAAATACGAAAAGGACGTTTTGGCGCAGAAAAAGGACCTTTTGTGTATTTAGTAGAGGGAGATAACACAGAATTGAGTTCTTCTTCAAAGAAATCTTTACAGCTGGATGAAGTAAAACTGCTTTCAGATTATGTAGCTCAAAATATAACTCCAGAAGACAAAGTAAACTTAAAAAATCCTAAATACTTTTATGAAGTAGAGTTTAATAAGCCAGGCGGTATGCCAATGCCTATTATAGTTCAGATTACTTATGAAGACGGAACGGTGGATAATTATAAATATCCTGCGCAGATTTGGAGATACAACAACGATACAACCAAGAAAGTATATGCTGTTTCAAAAGCAATAAAACAAATTCAGATTGATCCAAAATTAGAAACTGCAGATATTGATGTGACCAATAATTCATGGCCAAAAGTAGAAGCAAAATCAAAGTTTGATTAGTTAAAGGAGTAAGATACTAAGTTTCTAAGACGCTAAGATTTTAAGTTTTTGAAAGCTGTAAAGGCTTAGAATCTTAGAAACTTAGCGTCTTAGTTTTTTTAAGACAATTTTAAAAGACAAAGTTTTAAATTTTAATATCTTTGCTTTTTAAATACAGAAAATATGTTTGGAATAGGAGGAGGCGAATTAGTTTTTATTATGTTTATCGTATTGATGCTTTTTGGTTCCGACAAAGTGCCTGAAATGGCGCGTACAATGGGAAAAGCTATGGCGCAGCTTAAAAATGCAACCAACGATATCAAAAGCGAAATTCAAAAAGGAGCCGAAGCCAATGGTTTTGATCAAAATACGCTGAATAGTTTGACAGGCGGTATTAATTCCGAAATAAGCAAAGCTAAAAATAGTATTTTGGGGGATGCACCTAATGCATTCAATAATATTGGAGATACATTCACTTCCGAAATCAACAAAACCAAAGACACTGTGCTGAGCGGGACAACTAATCCAGACGGCACGACCCTTTTAGATGATATTACCGGACCAGTAAAACGCCAAATGTAATGCTCGAAAAAGTACTTGCGTTAGATACCCAATTATTTATTTATCTTAACAGTCTAGGTTCTGAAACCTATGATGGACTTTGGCTGATTATTACCAAACAAGTCAATTGGATTCCTTTTTTTCTGTTGCTGTTTTATCTTATTTATAAAAAATTAGGAATTAAACAGACTGGATATTTATTAATTTTTGTTGCCGTTTTGGTTTTTGCTACCGATCAGACAACTAATTTGTTTAAAAATACGTTCCAAAGGCCAAGACCGTGTAATAATCCAGAAATTAACACTTTTATCAGAATCGTTCAGTCCCGTACTTCATTTAGTTTCTTTTCGGGTCATGCTGCCAATACTATGGCGGTAGCAACATTTTTATATCTTATTTTTAAGAATCAATTCAAATATTTTTGGTTGCTTTTTTTATGGCCTTTGATCTTTGCTTATAGCCGAATTTATTTGGGACTGCATTACCCAATTGATATTCTTACAGGATATTTATTTGGATTTATCTTAGGCTGGTTAATGTATAAAGTTTACCAATGGGCGCTCAAAAGGGGGAAGATTTAAGACAGCAGAATTATAGAAGGCAGTAGAGGACTGTTGAAGAAGATAAGATAAAAGAAGATAATTAACTATATAAAAAAACCATTCGCTAGCGAATGGTTTTTTTTGAATCTGCAATCTGCAATCTGCAATCTGCAATCTGCAATCTGCAATCTGCAATCTGCAATCTGCAATCTGCAATCTGCAATCTGCAATCTGCAATCTGCAATCTGCAATCTGCAATCTGCAATCTGCAATCTAAAATTTAAAGCACTCTGCTTACCGTCAATCCATCACGAATAGGTAATAAAACAGTTTCTACTCTTGGATCATCTTTAAGCAATTGATTGTATTCTACAAGTATTTTGGTGCTGATGTCGTTGGGATGTATAGGATCCAGAACTTTGCCGCTCCACAACACATTATCGGACAAAATGATGCCGCCTTTATTCATTTTTGGCAAAATCATTTCAAAATAGTTGAGGTAGTTTTCTTTGTCGGCATCGATAAAAACCAAATCAAATTTCAAATCCAGATTAGGAATAATATCAATGGCTTCTCCAAGATGCTGTACAATTTGTTTTCCCCAAGGTGATTTGTCAAAATGCTTGCGCTGAAAATCAACTAATTCTTCCTTGATGTCAATTGTGTGTAATTGTCCGTTTTCCTGCATTCCTTCGCATAAACACAAAGCGGAGTAGCCTGTATAAGTCCCAATTTCCAGAATATTAACTGGACGGATTAATTTGGCCAGCATGCTCAAAACACGGCCTTGAAAATGACCGCTCAGCATTCGCGGCAATAATATTTTCTGATAAGTTTCTTTGTTCAAAGCGGCCAATAAAGCGGGCTCTTTTTCAGAATGCTGCTCAATATAATCTTCTAAGTCTTGGGAAATAAAATGCATTTTGTAAGTTGTTGAATTTTTAGCAAAGTTATTCATTTAACATTTATAAAAAAGGAGTTAATATGAAAAGCTCTTATGGAAATCAGAGCCATAGCCCAGATTACTTCACTTAATTTTTATTCTAATTGGAGTTCAGTGAACTTCGTTTGAAGTAAAAATCTTTTTTTTTAATAAAAGATTGTAACGAATAGCTGGATATGAGTGAAACGAACTGATGAAGCAAATAGCTCCAAACTTTGAAAAATATATGCGATATGTGATTGTCAAGTTTTGTTTTCTGAATGTAAATGCTTGATTGTGAGTTTTTATATCACGCCTTAAAAACAAAAAATCCCAATAGAGCATTTGTCTTTAGGATTTATAATTGCATTAAAGCAAGTTATAATTTATACAGGAGGAAATGAATTACAAACTCATTTTTTACTTTGATAACGCCAGCCATCTTTGTTGGCGGTTCTAGCCCTAAATCTGTGAATTTTACCGCTACAGTTCCTTCAAGAAAATCTTTTGTATTTGTCAAATGGAGATTTTGGTATGAAAGTGTTTTGTCAGTTATCTTGAAATTCAAACTGCACTTGTAGTTGTTTCCAGAAGGTTTTATGTTGGTTATGGTAACAGTGCTTTTTGGAAATTTTTTGACTTTAATCGTGGTTTTTAGATCTTTATTCATGATTTTATTGCCACAATCAAAATTATCTGTTGAGATTTCTGACTTCAAACTGTTTTTTGTAGTCGAGTTTAAATAAATAGTGTCTCTGAAAGTATGCGGACAGTCGCACTTGTATTTGCCGACTGTTGAATTTCCCAGAATCTCTATTTTTATTTGGTTGATTATAATAGTGTTTGAGTCAGCAAATAAAGAAATGGGTTTAGCACTTCCTAATAAAAGAAAAAATGCTAAACCCAGAACTATAAATATTGTTTTCTTTATCATATTAGAAAGTGATAGCTGCCTCAAACATAATTCCGTTGAAGTTACCGCCGTATAAGTCATTTAAACTGTTGCCGCTGTATTGCGCGTAGTCTGAATAGTTTTGATTTGTGTAGGCTAATTTAGCAATAATATTTTTAGTCATAAACCATCCTAAACTGGATTCGAATCTGTTTACGCTAACCTCATCTGCTGCGTTAGATAATTTTCCGGAAACGATATTGTATCTTCCTCCAATGTAAAATTGTTCTGTGCTTCCAAAACGATATACTAAATCCGCAGCATATTGATTTACGTTACGGGCTTCGTCTGTTCCTTTATGGTCACCACCGCTAGTGAATTCTAGAGTTCCAAAAAATTCTAATCCTTTGTATTTTACAAATGGGTTAATCATAAATGCAGTGTACCAATTTGAATATCCAGGGCTGAATCTTCCTGTAGTAGCATTAGCAGCTGGATCAAAGTTATTTGATACAGGAACTGCGTTGTAGCTATAGGCTTGGTGTGACATAACTCCAAAATAACGGCTGCCCGCTCTGTCTGATCCCCATGGATTTGAACTCATGTTTGCATTATGGTTGTATGATCCAGTAATTCTTACTCTCAAATCTTTGTCTAATTGTTTGTCGTAACCCAATTTTGCTAATATAGTTGGACTTACTGTTGTGTTTGGGTCTGGAGCTGTTGGAGTTGCAGAGCCCGGAACAAATTCAGCAACACCTTGATTTAATTTACCGTTTGTTATACCTATCATACTTACTAAGCCTTCTCTTTGGTAGTAAACTTCCATACCCATATCGGTTTGAAAGGAATCCATGATGTTGGCTTCGATAAAAGGATTCAAAAGTGCGTTACCATTGTCGGTTCTTCTAAAGTGAGAATCACCATAGTTGTTCTCCATTTGTCCTATTTTGATAGTGGTGTATTTCATGATATCCTCCATAAATCCTTTTTTGATAAAATCAAGCTTGTCAATTTGTAAATAACCTCCTTTTACCCAAGTTTCATTATGATGTCTTGAAGCAAGGTAAATATCCAGATTCACACGTACTCCATCTGCTAATTGAGCACCAAAAGTTAAGTTGGCAGCAGGTAAGTTGAAATTATTCTCCAAACCGTTCAGTCTATAACCTGTAGTTCCTGAATTACCCGCAATCAATGCCCCGTTGGAAGCTGTGTATGTGCCTTCTTGCTGGTCGTTAAATGATTTAAGTCCTTGGAACTGCATTGCAAATGCACCCCCTAGATCTACACTCATTCCGTCATATTCAACGTCATCCTTTTTTACGTCAAATACATTTAATCCGTCTTTGCTTCGTGGAATCATATTTTGCATTTTTCGGAATGAAACCTGCGAATAAAGATCCGTAAGGGATAACATGCCAGCTATAACAAATATAATTTTCTTCATGGTTATTTAAAGTTTAAGTTAAATTTTAATGTCAGATTCTCTCCTGTTTTTATGGTTCCAAGCATTGCTGTTGGGGATTTCATGCCAAACTCTTTGAATGTTATTTTATTTGACCCCTGCAGATTTACTATTCCATTGGCTACAGAAACTTTAACTTGGGTTTTTAATTCTTTGCTAACACCGGCAATAGTGTAAGTGCCTGTTAAGTTCCAAGTGGTTTCATTTGCTTTTTCAGCAGATTTTAAAACATATTTGATATTCTTGTTTTTGTCTGATTTTAAAGTTTCATAAGCAATTTTATCCATTTTAGTCTTCTCGCTTTTTATAGTTTCTACTGGAAGTGTTATACTGATGCTTTTAATAGCAGTTACTTTTGAATCGGTTACTGTAAAATTTGCTGTTCCAGTTTTTGAATCTGATTTCATAACCCAATCGTGAAGCGTAGAAGTTCCAGCTACAGAAAAATTTGTTTTAGCATCTAGTGTATAATTTTTTTGTGCATTTGCAGTCAGGAGAACTCCAAAAATTGTTATAGCTGTTGAAATTTTTTTAAAAAGTGTTTTCATGATTTTTTAAATAATTAAGTTAGTTATTGAATTGTATTGTTGGTTTATAAAATTCTCAAATAACAAAGAGATGTATTCGTATTTATAATTGCAAATATAATCTTGTTAATATAAATAAAAAAATATTTTATAACTCAAATTCATCGGATATTAATATCTCTTATTCAGAAAGAATTTATTCTCTTTTTAATGAATTCGAAAATACTGATACTCCTTCAAAACATCATTGCTGTTTTGTTATTAAAATGTAATTATATTAAAGTAAACTAATAATAGTTTTCCTTTGTTTTATATCAAAATCAACCAAAATATAGTTTTTGATAAGACTGCCATTTTAATTAATTGATAAGAAGGTTTTGTTTTTTTGCATTAGGGGTAATACAAATTTAATAAAACAAATGTTAAAAAAGGAAATGCAGTTCTAAAATTACTAATTATTTTCTCTCTTTTTAACAGTTTTGTTCTTTTTTATTTTTTTGAGGAGGTGGATTAAGAAGTGCTTTGTAATAGTCAGGAGATTTTTGCTTTTAAGTTATGTAATCAAAAATCGATTTTGGATAAATATGGCTTTTAATCACATTTTTTTAATCGGCTAACTTTTTAAAAATAAAAAATCCTAATGAAAACTATTGTTTCAATTAGGAACTGGATAATGAAGTAAAAGCAAAGATGAAGTGAACTATGATTTATGAAGGTTAAAATGAATAACAAATTCATCTTTTACTTTTATGATACCGCCCATTTTTGTTGGAGGCTCAAGTGCAATGTCCGAAAAATTTACTGCTACAGTGCCTTCCAGAGATTCTTTGGTGGTTTTTAAAACCATATTTGGGTAAGATAGGGTTTTGTCTGTAATGCGGAAATTCAGACTGCATCTATAATTGGTTCCAAAAGGTTTTATGTTGGTAATAGTTACCGTGCTTTTGGGGAACTTGGCAGCCTTAACGGTAGTTTTAAGATCTTTGTTCATAATTCTGTTACCGCAGTCAAAATTACTCATTGAAATTTCAGATTTTAAACCGTTTTTAGTATTTGAATTTAAAAATATGGTGTCTCGGTAAGGAAGAGAATTGGAACAGCTGTACTTGCCAACTGTAGAATTTCCTAGTATTTCTATTTCGAGCCTGTCAATGATGATGCTATTTGGCTCAATTAATGAAGAAATGGGTTTAGCACTTCCCAGTAAAAAGAGAAGTACTAAACCCATAACTATAATCAATATTCTGTTCATTATTAGAATGAAATTACAGCTTCAAATGTTACACCGTTAAATTTACCACCGTAGAAATCATTTGGCTGAGTTCCTGTAAACTGAGCATAGTCTTTGTAGTTTTGGCTGATATAAGACAATTTAGCCAAAATGTTTTTAGTCATAAACCAGCCACCAGCAACTTCTAATCTGTTTACTCCTACTTTACCAGCATCAGCATTTGCCAATTTTCCGCTTACTAAATTGTATTTTGCACCAACATAAAGATTTTCGTGATTTCCAAATCGGTAAAGTACATCTCCAGCGTATTGATTTACAGTACGAGAATCATCAGTACCTTTAAAATCTCCACCCTGTGCAATCTCAATTGTTCCAAAGAATTCAAGACCTTTGTATTTTATAAATGGATTCACCATATATGATGTAGCCCAGTTTCCAAATCCAGGATTGAAACGGCCTGTATCTTTATTGGCAGTTGGATCTAATACATTTGATGTAGGAGCACCAATAGTACCTTCGTGTGTCATCACACTGTAAAAACGGCTTCCAGCTCTGTCTGAAGAATATAAGTTTCCACTTGAATTTGCTGTATGATAATAAGATCCAGTAAGTCTTACTCTCAAATCTTCATCAATTTGTTTGTCATATCCTAATTTAGCTAAGATAGTTGGACTGATTGTGCTGTTTGGATCTGGTTTTATTGCAGTTGGAACTCCAGGAACAAATGGTGCAACATTTTGATTTAATTTGGAGTTTGTCACTCCTAACATACTGATCCATCCATTACGTTTGTAGTATACCTCTGCACCCATTTCAGTTGTGAAAGCATCCATGATATTATTACCTATAAATGGATTCATGATTGTATTTCCATTATCAGATCTTCTAAAGTGTGCATCACCATAGTTGTTTTCCATTTGACCAATTTTGATGGTAGTATACTGCATGAAATCTTCTAAAAAGTGTTTTTTAATGAAGTCTAGTTTGTCAATCTGTAAATAACCTCCTTTTACCCATGTCTCATTATGGTGTCTTGCAGCAAGGTATATGTCTAAGTTTACACGAACTCCATCAGCTAATTGCGCTCCAAATGTCATATTTGCGGTTGGCAAAGTGAAATTATTTGACAAGTTGTTCAAACGGTAATTCGCATTGGCTCCAGTTAAATTTGAGTGATCGTTAAAAGAGTTCAATGCCTGAAATTGTAATGCGAAAGCACCTCCTAAATCAACACTGATTCCTTGGTATTCCACAGTATCTTTTTTTACATCAAAAACATTTATTCCATCTTTTCCTCTGGAAATTTGATTTTGTATGTGCCCAAATGATACTTGAGCGTTTGCAGTTGCCATTAATAATAGTCCTGCTGCTAAGAGATAAATTTTTCTCATGATTATGGTATTTAGTTAAAGTTTAAATTGAATTTTATTGTTAGGTTTTCTCCAGTTTTTATAGTGCCAAACATAGCTGTAGGAGATTTCATGCCAAATTCGGTAAATGTTATTTTGTTTGATCCCTGCAAGTTTACCACTCCGTTTGTAACTGAAGTTTTTACTTGTGTTTTTAATACTTTTGAAACTCCAGCAATGGTATAAGTACCGGTAAGATTCCAAGTGGTCTCGTTTACTTTTTCAGCAGATTTTAAAACATATTTGATGTTTTTGAATTTGTCTGTTTTTAAAGTTTCATAAGCTACTTTATCCATGCTCTTTTTTTCGCTTTTGATGCTCTCAGCAGGAAGAGTAATATCGATGCTGTTAATGTCAGTCAGTTTTGAATCGGTTACTGTAAGACTGGCTGTTCCTGTTCTTGAAGGTGATTTCATTTCCCAATCATGAAGTGTTGATGTTCCAAGTACTGAAAAATTTGTTTTTATGTCCAAAGTGTAGCTTTTTTGAGCATTTGCTGATAAGACCATTGCGAACAATGCTATTGAAGCAATAATTGTTTTAAGTGTTGTTTTCATGATTTTTCTTTTAAAATAATTGTAATAAAACATTTCTGTTAGCATTTAGATTTTGTACTAAAAGCGTTTCTTTATTTTTACTTGTACAAATGTATTATGGAATCAAAACTATGAATATGATAAAAATCATGTTAATCAAAGTATAAAAATTGTATTTTTCTTAGCGATATGGTATTATTGCTAACTATATCGGTTTCTTTTTTTTATTGTGCCCATTTTTTGATGAGATAAAAAATGCCTAACACGCTGTTTATAAGGGATTTTAAGGTCTTTTGGTGTGTTTGATATAAAGGATGGCAATCTCTTTTTATAGATTTGAATTTGTCATGACTTTTTTTAATTTTTTTTAATTTTTTTTCAAATTGTATTGTATTTCCTGCAACTATTTTCAGGATGAATAAAGAGTGTGCCTTTCTAACATTTTAATCTGGTTGTGTGATTTTTTGAATAAGATTCAGATGGAATTTATAAGCAAGATTTTATTAATAGATCAGCTGATGAAAAAATGGAGTTTAAAAAAGGAGAGAAACAGTATTTGATGGCATTTATTTAAAATTTTGTTATCAAAACAACAATTCAACAAATAGTCACTAAATTTGCGCCATGCAAATTGAGAAAAAAGACATACGGTCATTATCCAAAGACCAGCTGAGAGATTTTTTTGTAACCAACGGTGATAAAGCTTTCCGTGGCAATCAAGTCTATGAATGGCTGTGGAGTAAAGGAGCACATAGTTTTGAAGATATGAGTAATGTTTCCAAACAAACTCGTTCTATGTTAGAAACAAACTTCGTGATAAATCACATCAAAGTGGATACCATGCAGCGCAGTGAAGACGGAACTGTAAAAAATGCTGTTCGTTTGCATGATGGATTGGTGGTTGAAAGTGTTTTGATTCCAACCCAAACCAGAACTACAGCTTGTGTATCTAGTCAAGTGGGCTGCAGTCTGGACTGTAATTTTTGCGCCACCGCAAGATTAAAGCGTATGCGCAACTTGGAACCAGCCGAAATATACGACCAAGTTATTGCTATTGATAAAGAAAGCCGACTCTATCATAATCATCCTTTGTCAAACATTGTTTTTATGGGAATGGGCGAACCGCTTATGAACTACAATAATGTATTGAAAGCAATTGAAATGATTACTTCTCCAGAAGGATTAGGAATGTCTCCCAAGCGCATTATGGTTTCAACTTCGGGGATTCCCAAAATGATAAAAAAACTGGCTGATGATGAAGTGAAATTCAAATTAGCAGTTTCCCTGCATTCTGCGATAGACAGCATTCGTTCCCGAATCATGCCGTTCAGTGAAAATTTTCCTTTGGCTGATTTGCGTGAAGCATTAGAATATTGGTATCGAAAAACAAAGTCCAAGATATCCTATGAATATGTAGTTTGGAAAGGAATCAATGACGATAAAGCTTCGATTGATGCGTTGGTAAAATTCTGCAAGTACGTTCCCTGTAAAGTGAACCTGATTGAATACAATCCAATTGATGACGGGGAATTTCAACAGGCTTCAGAAGAATCGATAAATGCCTATATAAAAGCTCTGGAAGCTACAGGTATTGTTGTGAAAGTAAGAAGAAGCCGCGGTAAGGACATTGATGCCGCCTGTGGACAATTAGCCAATAAAGAAGCCTAGATATCAAACTGACAAATAGTGATAAAGCATCTGAAAGAAAATAACAATAATTTAATTACACTTAGAATAAATGATTGATGTTTTTTTATTTAAAATAGTATATTTGGCATTCAAATGAATATCACTACACAAATAAAACAGCCAATAGTTAACGAAATGGAGCTTTTTGAGAAAAAGTTCTACGAATCGATGACTTCCAAAGTGGCACTTCTAAATCGCATTACGTATTATATCGTCAATAGAAAAGGGAAACAAATGAGACCTATGTTTGTTTTTCTGATGGCAAAAATGGTATCCAAAGGTTCAGTCAACGAAAGAACATATAGAGGTGCTTGTGTAATAGAATTGATTCATACGGCAACATTGGTTCATGACGATGTGGTCGATGACAGTAACCGACGCAGAGGTTTTTTCTCCATTAATGCACTTTGGAAAAACAAAATTGCTGTATTAGTTGGTGACTATTTATTATCTAAAGGATTACTGCTTTCGATAGATCATGGTGATTTTGATTTATTGAAAATTATTTCGGTCGCAGTTCGAGAAATGAGCGAAGGTGAATTACTTCAAATAGAAAAAGCCAGAAGACTTGATATTACCGAAGCCATTTATTACGAAATCATCCGAAAAAAGACGGCTACATTAATAGCTGCTTGTTGTGCACTTGGCGCTAGATCGGTTGTTGATGATGAAGTTCAGGTGGAGAATATGAGGAAATTTGGTGAACTCATTGGTATGGCTTTTCAAATCAAAGATGATTTATTTGATTATTCAGAAGAAGCGATTGGAAAACCAACAGGAATCGACATCAAAGAACAAAAAATGACTTTACCGCTTATTCATGTTCTTAATAATTGTACTCCCAAAGAAAAAAGTTGGCTCATCAATTCGATAAAAAACCACAACAAGGATAAAAAAAGAGTCAAAGAAGTAATTGCTTTTGTAAAAGATAATCATGGCTTGACTTACGCCGAAAATAAAATGGTGGAATTTCAGCAGGAAGCATTGCAGCTGCTTAACTATTACCCAGAATCCGACTATAAAGCAGCGCTTATCTTAATGGTGAATTATGTTATCGAAAGAAAAAAGTAAAATTTAAGTCAAAAAAAATCATTTTTATTTTGGTTTTAAATATTTGATAAATAGCTAATTGTGTTGTTTGTCAAGATAAATTGTACTTTTATTTTAACTTTTTTTTTAATCCATGCAACCTTTTTAGGTTGATTCTCGTCTATAGTAATAGAACCTCTTTTTAAAGATTTTGAAAGTAATTAATTTACATCAGGAAGAAAATGAAATAATTGCATTGGCTGTTCAAAACAACCGACAGGCACAACAATGTATTTATTCCAAATATTCACCAAAGATGTTAAGTGTCTGCCGACAATATATAAAAGATCTGCATTTGGCCGAAGATGTTATGATTACCGCTTTCATGAAAGTCTTTGTCAATTTAGGGCGGTTTGAAAACAAAGGAAGTTTTGAAGGCTGGATTAGGCGAACAATGATTAATGAATGCATTTCATTTATCCGAGTTGAAAAAAAAATAAACTTTGTTGAGGATGAAATTTTTTTTGAAGAAAGTTTTAATAATATCGAAAGCCATTTTTCGGTTGAAGATATTCAATTTTTGATTGACACCTTGCCTGATGGTTATAGGATGGTTTTCAATTTATATGCTATCGAAGGATACAAACATCAGGAAATTGCAAGTCTGTTGGGGATAAATGAAGGGACGTCTAAGTCACAGTTATCACATGCCAGAAAGATGTTGCAAGAACAGATTAATAAGTTAAAAAATTATTGTTATGGAACCGAATAAAATGGACAAGCAATTTAAAGAGCAATTAAATTTTCGGGAGATAAAACCTTCAGAAATGGCGTGGGATAAATTAGAAGCAATGCTTACTGTTGCTGAAAAGAAACCAAAACGCAATTTTAAATGGCTTTACATAGCTGCAAGCATTTTTGGTTTTTTATTGGTTGGTACGATTTATTTTAATCGTGTTGAAATCGTAAAAATAAATATGGAAGCGCCGGTAGTTTTAGAACAAAAAGTAAAAGAAAATATAGATAATGGTGTAGAGTCAGAAGTAATCAGCAAAAGCGTTTTGCATGCCCAAAGTCAAAAAAGAACAGTGAATAAGCAAGTAGCTGCTCACAGTAATGTCAAGAAAGAAAAACAAGTAAGACAGCTTGTAAATAAAGAGAAGCAAATTTTAGTCAGCAATCATTCAAAAGAGGATATTGCAATAGTTAATTCTTCTGAAAACAAGAATGATCAATCTGCTGTAGAGAATAAATACATTTCAGCAGAAAAATTATTAGCCGAAGTCAGTGATGCTAAATTTGAAACAAAAGCTACTGATGAAACAGTTGAAAAAACAAGAAAGGCTATTTCAGTAAATCCAAACGATTTATTGTTAAATGCTGAAACCGAATTAAATCAATCTTTTAGAGAATCAGCATTGGACAGATTTAATAAAAAGTTTAATGCTGTAAAAACTGTTTTAGTGAATAGGAATTACGAAGAATAAATAAAAATCATCAATCATCAATCAAAAAACGAAAATCATGCAAAAAATTATTTTATTTACTTTAATAATAGTAGTTGCTCTTGTAACTAAATTAAACGCTCAAGAATTAGATTCTATTAAAAAAACTTCGGAATGGTATTATAGAGGTTCTTTACCAGCTAGTTATGAAATGGGACCCGAGAAAAATACTGAATTTAGCAATCAAACTGTTTTGAAAATTAAATCGATTGAAAGTAAAATCAAAGGTTTTGGAACTATTATGAAAACCATCAAATCTGATTTGTATAAAGGAAAAACTGTAAAAATGACTGGTTATGTAAAAGCCGAAAACGTGAAATCTTGGGCCGGAATGTGGATGCGTGTTGACTATTATTCAAGTAATGTTCTCGCTTTTGATAATATGGAAAGAAGAGGCATAAAAGGAACAAAGGAATGGAAAAAGTACGAAGTTGTTTTGTTTGTCCCTGCGGAAGCAACATCTATTTCTTATGGAGTTTTATTAGATGGGACAGGTCAAATTTGGTTTAAAGATATAATTCTTGAAGTAGTTGATGATTCTGTTCCAGAAACGGGTCCGAATAAAGGACGAGAACATAAAAAAATCTCATTTGAAAGAAGAACAAAAGCAATTGCTGATCAAATTAAAAAAATAACGGATTATGAAAAAAATGCTTTAAAAACCGAAATAGATTCATTAGATAAGGAAGTTGCAAATGGAATGATTTCTAAAGAAAAAGCTGAAAATCTTAAATTAAAAAAAGCTGAAGTCCGAGCAGCTAATATTGAAACAAATGTTGCTGTAGAGCAAACAAAATTAAATCAATTGGTACAGGATAAAGTTGACGGGAAATTAGAAGAAGAAAATACAATTTCAAGAGGCGGGACTACGATAATTTTAGGAACTAATACTGATTCTATTGGCAAATATTGTAGAGAATTTAATATTACTGCAATGAAATTTTATAATGGACAAGAGGAGAAACAAAACCGTCAGTCAAAACGCACCACAAGTCAATTTGTGTTTGCATTTGGAGCAAATAATTTGGTGACAGATAAGCAAGTTGCCAATTCAAATTTTAAGTATTTGGATTCTCATTTTTACGAATGGGGATTGACTTACAACACTAGAATTTTGAAAGAAGATAATCTGCTGCACTTTAAATATGGTCTGTCATTAATGTATAATAACCTGCGGGCTACAGATGATCGTTATTTTGTTAAGAATGGCTCTCAGACAGATTTAGTAACGAGTGCAGTGCATTTAGACGAATCCCGATTTAGAAATGTTTATGTCATGGTGCCACTTCATTTAGAATTTGATTTCACTAAGAAAGAAATACGTGATGATGTTAATTATTTTAAAACGCATAAAAGTGCGAGATTTGGTATAGGCGGATATGCTGGCTTTAGAGTGAAATCAAAGCAGATACTTTGCTTTGATGATACGAGCGGGAATGATGTTGAGCAAAAAACCAAAGGAAATTATAATGTAAATGATTTTAATTATGGTATCAGCACGTATGTTGGATATAAGTCAACAAGCTTGTATTTAAAATACGATTTACAGCCCTTGTTCGAAAATAATCAAGTTGATCAAAACAATATTTCGTTAGGACTTCGCTTCGATTTTAATTAGTAATTAGTTAAGTTTTTTTATTGTAAAAAGTGTTTCAGAGATGAAGCACTTTTTTTTATTTACACTATTGCTTTTTCAAATCTGAACATAACTCTAATCATTTTAACCGCAAGGAACGCAAAGCTTTGCGGACTTTGCGGAATACAGATTAATTTAAGTCATTGCGTCCTTGCGGTAAAAAAAAAGTCAGGTAGAATTCAAATAAAGAAGATTTCTAATATGGAATCTGGGTTTAAAGTTTGATTTGTGTATTTTTGTAACCATTCGGATTCTCGAAAGAATTACCATTAAATATTCTCATAAATTTTGATATCACAAGCAACCATAGATACAGTTTTTGAAACCGCTCGAGTAGAGGAGGTTATTGGAGATTTTGTACAATTGAAAAGAGCAGGAAGTAATTTTAAGGGGCTGAGCCCTTTTTCTGATGAGCGTTCTCCATCTTTTATGGTTTCGCCGGCCAAAGGAATTTGGAAAGATTTCAGTTCTGGAAAAGGTGGTAACTCTGTTGCTTTTTTGATGGAACACTCGCATTTCACGTACCCCGAAGCCATTCGTTATTTGGCCAAAAAATACAATATCGAGATTGAAGAAACAGAACAGTCAGATGAAGAAAAAGCAAATACAGATGTTCGTGAGAGTATGTATTTGGTTTCCGAATTTGCAAAAACCTATTTTCATTCGACACTTTTAAACACTGAAGAAGGAAAAGCTATAGGGCTTTCTTATTTTAAAGAACGCGGTTTTACCAATGAAACCATCAAGAAATTTGCTTTGGGATATTCACCGGAAACTTGGGATGCTTTCACAAAAGAAGCATTAGGCAAAGGCTATAAAATGGAGTTTCTTGAAAGTACAGGATTGACTATTGCCAGAGAAGACCGTCCTTTTGACCGATTTAAAAGCAGGGTGATGTTTCCTATTCAAAGCATGTCGGGAAGAGTACTTGGTTTTGGCGGCCGAATTTTGACAAATGATAAAAAAGCTGCTAAATATCTAAACTCGCCAGAGAGTGAGATTTACCATAAAAGTAAAGTGCTCTATGGAATTTTTCAAGCGAAACAATCGATAGCTAAACTAAATAATTGTTTTTTGGTCGAAGGATATACCGATGTTATTCAGTTTAATCAGGCGGGTATTGAGAACGTAGTGGCATCATCGGGAACTGCTCTTACACCAGATCAAATACGTTTGATTAATAGATTGACCAAAAATATTACCGTTCTTTTTGATGGTGATGCTGCGGGACTTCGCGCTTCTATTCGCGGAATCGATTTGATTCTTGAAGAAGGAATGAACGTAAAAGTCTGTGCATTTCCAGATGGGGAAGATCCAGATAGTTTTGCCAGAAAAACATCGTATGAAGATCTAGTAGCTTATTTAGATAACAATGCAAAGGATTTTATTCAGTTCAAGGCATCTCTTTTGATGAATGATGCCAAAAACGATCCAGTTAAGAAAGCCGATCTAATTCGGGATATGGTACAGAGTATTTCGAAAATTCCAGATAGAATTCAGCGTGAAATTTACATACAGGAATGTTCCAGAATAATGGATATTTCCGAGCAGGTTTTGACAAGCACTTTGGCGCAGTTAGTTCAAAAAGATGTTACCGAAGTAGGAAAAAAAGCAAAACAAGAGCAAAAAGCTTTTGAAATTGTAAAAAATGAAAATCCTGTTCAAGCTGCAAAAGTTGATGTGTTGTATCGTTTGGAGCGAAAAATAATTGAGATTCTTTTATTGTATGGCAATAAAACGGAGGAGTTTGAAGATGATTATATGAAGACAAACGAATCCGGTGAAATTGAAACGGTAACTGAAAAGAAAGAATATAAGGTTTATCAAAGGATTTATCTGAGTTTGCAGGAAGATGAGGTGGAGCTTGCCAATCCTTTATTCCGTGATATTTTTAATGACTTAATTCAGTATTTTCTGCAGAATGACAATGTAGAAATTGAAAGATATTTAATGCAGTTAAATTCCGATTTTGCTCAGGAAGTAACCGATATTTTGATGGAAGACGAAAGGCTGGTATTGCATAATTGGATAGGCCAAAATATCATCCCAAAAACTAAAAATGAAACTATCAGCCAGTATGTATCGGAAACCATTCTAACAATGCGCTGGTATTTGGTAGATAAAATTATAGACGAATTAAAAAACTCTGTATCAAATGAACCGGGTTCAGATAATACAGAGTCAATGTCTTTGGCGATGGATTACTACAAACTGATTAATTCTTTTTCGAAAAAACTAGGAAGAGTAATGTCCCGCTACAGTTAAACGATTTCTAAAGTTTTAGCTTTATTTACTAAATCTACTAGATTTGTAACGTTTAATTTTGTCAACAATCGTAGTTTGTAAGTACTGATTGTTTTCTCGTTAAGTGATAAGATTTCAGCGATTTCATGGTTTTTCTTACCGTCGCTTAAATAACGAAGTACTTCAACTTCACGATTGGAAAGTTTTCTGTACAAACGCTCGCTTTTGCTTTGTTTTGCAATCAAAGCAATGTTTTTCATTACAGCTTCATTCATGATGATTTTGCCTTGGTTTACTTTGATGATCGACTGACCCAAAGTTTCCAGCTTTTCAGTTTTGTGAACAAATCCAGAAACTCCAGCTTTAATAGCATTTGGAGCGTAAATCTGTTCTGAAAGCCCGCTGTAAAAAACGATTTTTGTTTTTGGAAAATTTTTCAAAACCGATTTGATTTCGAAAATGCTTGAAAGCCCTTCAAGCTCCAAGTCCAATACAAGAACATCTATTTCTTTTGTAAGAAGGATGTCTTTTACCATTGCGAAGTTACCAACATTGGCAACAATAGAAATGTCCGAATGGTCTTTGAAGTACGATTTTATTCCAAAATGTACTACAGGATAGTTATCTGCTAAACAAACTTTAATCATGGTATTTAGTTTTAGGATTGTTTTTGAATAAACAAATTTAAAAAAAATATTTTGATATAAGTCTAATTTTTCGGACAAATTATTTTTTTTTAACAGTTTATTATGCAAACTGGTATCGGATTCATTTTATGCTGGTTGTTTTTGTTGAGTTTTTTGTAAATTTCATAAACAGTTTTTTGACGTTCTGTGAAAGTATTAGAGTCTGTTTTTGAGTCATTTGCGTTCATTGCCCATTCTAATTCGTCATAACTTGCTCCCAATTGATCTTCATCTGTTCGGTCGTCACCAAATAATCCGTCTGTAGGAGAAGCTGTTAATATAGATTCAGGAATTTTTAAATAGGTCCCCAATTGATATACTTCCGATTTCATTAAATCGGCTATTGGACTCAAATCTACGCCGCCATCTCCATATTTAGTATAGAAACCTACTCCAAAATCTTCTACTTTATTTCCTGTTCCTGCGACTAGTAAGCCATGAATACCTGCAAAATAATACAAAGTAGTCATGCGTAAACGGGCACGTGTATTAGCAAGAGATAAACTTACAGTGGCTTCATTACTAGTTGCTGGAACTTCTTTTTTGAATGTTTCAAAAACCGAAGTTAAGTCTGCAACAGCGTTAGTTACATTTGGAAACCTGTTTTTTAATTGCTCAATATGTTCCTGAGCTCTTGAAACTTGGCTTGGTGCTTGGTGGATTGGCATTTCTACACATATTACTTGCAAACCTGTCTGCGCACAGAGTGTTGAGGTAACTGCCGAATCTACACCGCCGGATATTCCTATAACAAAACCATTAACTTTTGAATTTTCAGCATAACTTTTTAGCCACTCGACAATATGTGTATTTACTTTTTCGATTTCTAGGGTTCTTTTTTTAGTCATAATAGTTTAAGTTTTAAAAAGCAGGAATGTATCTTTGCAAAAAAAATGAATACAAAGTTTTCAGAATTCCATTGAAAACAAATTTAAATAAAATAATAGGATATGTTTTATATAGGATGAAAATCCCTATGAAGATTTACGAATTTTGTTTAAATTCTTTCTAAAAATTGATAAATAAATAATTATATATGAAATTTTTTCTATTGCCAGTTGTTTTTTGTCTGCTGCTTGTGTCTTGTGACCAAAAAAGTAAAGTAGAAAAAGCTATTGAAGAAACTCCTGTAGATGTTAAGGTTGAGCGTTTTGATAAACAGTTTTTTGAAACACCGCCAAAGGATTTGGCTAAATTAAAAAAACAGTATCCTTATTTTTTCTCGCCAAATATTCATGATACCGTTTGGACAAATAAAATGACTGCGCCTATCTGGAGAGAAGTATATGCCGAAGTTGAAAAAAAATATCCTTCATCTAATGAAATTCAGAATAGTGTGGAGACTTTGGTACAGCACATGAAATATTATTTTCCAAAGACCAAAACGCCTAAAGTTATTACGCTGATTTCGGATATGGATTATAACAATAAAGCAATTTATGCTGATTCGTTAATTATAATTTCGTTAGAACTGTACTTAGGAAAGGATCATAAGTTTTATACTTTTCCGAAATACCTGAAGCAAAATTTTGAAGAAAGACAGATGATGCCCGATATTGTGAAGAGTTTTTCATCAGGAAAGATTGCTCCTCCAACGGATAAGAATTTGTTGTCCCAAATGATTTATTTTGGTAAAGAACTTTATTTAAAAGATATTTTGCTGCCGGAATACAGCGATGCCGAAAAAATGGGTTACACTCCTGAGCAGATTGTTTGGTGTCAGGAAAATGAGAGTTATATTTGGCGTTATTTTATTGAAAAAGAAATGCTGTATAGCGATGAGCAAAAGTTAGCTTCCCGTTTTATTGATCCGTCACCGTTTTCAAAATTTTATCTAGAAATAGATAATGATTCACCAGGACAAGTTGGTTCTTGGATAGGCTGGCAAATAGTAAGGTCTTTTATGGAAAATAATGATACTAAGCTGGATCAGATGTTAAAAATGGATGCCAAAGAAATTTTCGAACAATCAAAATACAAACCCAAGAAATAATGTCAGATAAAAATACCTCAGAAATTAAATTTTTAGTCGAACTAGACGAAAACCGTGTACCAGAAAAACTTTTTTGGACAGCACAGGACGGTGGAATAGAACTCTCGGAATCGAAAGCCATTATGCTTAATGTTTGGGATCATAAATCCAAAGAAAGCATGCGTATCGATTTATGGACCAAAGATATGCCAGTGGATGAAATGAAAATTTTCTTTCACCAAACTTTAGTGGCCATGGCTGATACTTTTAAAAGAGCCACAAATGATGAAAAAATGTCGGATACGATGTTAGATTTTTGTGAGTATTTTGCTGAAAAGCTGGAATTGAAGAAGTGATTTTTTAATGGTAATCCATATAAAAACCCCAAAACTAATATGAAGTTAAGTTTTGGGATTTTTTGTTTCTAATAGTATGTTTTAAAATTGTAATTACTCTTCTTTAAAAAGTATAACCAATTCGCAAATGCAAATTTAGCGCAGCATCACTAGTATTATCTGTATAGCCTGAATTTTTTGCAAAATAATATCTGTAACCAATTCCTATGCCTGTTTCGTAATTAAAGGATTTGCCTAAACTACGTCTAATTCCCCAAGTAGGGATAATTGAAATATCGCTTACAATATTTGTGTTTTCATAATTTGAAATAACAAACCAATCAGGGTGGTAGCTTGTTTTTAGTGAAATAAAATTACCGCTGTTATTGCTTATGTTTTTAGTTTTTTTAATTCTTGTATTAAGATTATAATATAGTCTTGGTTCTAAAGTTATAACGGGAACCATTATAAAACCAGTTTTTGAATAAAAACTACCACCCCAAATCCCGCTGTCAAATCCCAGTTCGCTTCTTAAAGCTATGCTATTTGATAGTTTTGATTCGCAGTTTCCCCAAATTCCAAGTAAACCTGTTTGTACTCCAAATATAGATTTTTCTACACTTGCATTTTGTGCATTTATAAGCTGGTAAAATAATATGCCTAAACTTAAATAGATTGCTTTTTTATTCATTTGTTTTTTTAAAAGATTACACCTAAAGAGATTCCAAAACCACTTGTCCTATAAAATCCGTTCTCTTTGCTTTCTTCGATTTTGATATCTTTTGATTTCCTAAGAATATCTATGTAATAAGATATATGTTCATCATATTTTGCTATAATTCCAACTCCCATTTTTGCAGTATGTCCATCGCCATTAAAGGAATCAGACCATTTAATATTTTTCCCGCTTTGTATATAAGCAAATAATCGATTCCCGGATTTTTCACTCGTAAAAACTCTTAAATCAAATAGTAAAGGTGTAGAAAAAAAAGTTTCATCAATATTCCAATCTAAACTCAATCCTCCTGAAATTGCTACGTGATCAAAAAATCGAATACCGTGAATGGTGTTTAAGTCAAAACAAAATCCTTTGTCGCTTCTATCCTCATCCGAAGTGTACTTTGTAAAATAACTTTCAGTGTTTTTTACAATCGACAGAGAGGTCATATTTATGTATTCAATTTTGGACTTCTTTTTATTTTGAGCATAAAGAGTAATCGAAAGAAATAGTAGAACTATGATTATTTTTTTTGTCATATTATTTAGTTAAAACCTAAATTGAATTACTGTCTACAGATCAATGATTTTTACTATATGTTAGTTGGTCTAACGAGTAAAGTTCTTGCGTGATTTAAGGATTTATTTTTCTTGACAAAAGGTAATTCTTAAAGATGAAAAAATTATATAGAAGTAAAGTCTTTTGAAATCCATACTTTATTTGTGATTTATTTCTTTCAAATGTAATCAAAAAAAACAAATATGAAAGGGATTATTATCGAAATTGAAATGAATCATGTGTTGTGCTTTTGAAAGTTCTTGAGTTCTAAAAATAAATGATTTCCAGAATTCTACGGCTTTCAATGATGTGAGATAGAAATAAAAAATCCTAAAACTGAATTTTAAAAACTCAATTTTAGGATTTTTTTACTTTAAATTTTAAAATTTTTAAAATTCAGAATTATTTTTAAAAACCTCTTGATTTACTTCGTCTATATAACTTAAAAGTTCTTCTTTTCCTGTAGATTCTGTTGCCGAAGTTACAAAGTACTGTGGCATTTCGGCCCAGTTGTTGGCAAACATTTGTTTTTTGTAAGCAGCAATATGAGAGTCAATTTTTACTCTACTGATTTTATCTGCTTTTGTGAAAATAATGCAAAACGGAATTTCGCTTTCGCCCATGTATGACATGAATTCAATATCAATAGTCTGCGCTTCATGGCGGATGTCAATTAAAACAAAAGCACAAACCAGCTGTTCTCTGCTTTCGAAATAATCAGTGATAAATTCCTGAAAAACTGATTTTGTCTTTTTAGAAACTTTGGCATAGCCATAACCAGGCAAATCGACAAGAAACCAGTTATTATTAATCAAAAAGTGATTGATAAGCTGTGTTTTTCCGGGTCTTCCAGATGTTTTTGCTAGTTTTTTGTGGTTAGTCAGCATATTTATTAATGATGACTTTCCAACATTGGAACGGCCAATAAAAGCATATTCGGGCAAAAAGTCCTTAGGGCATTTGCTTACATCTGAGTTGCTTATTACGAATTCGGCAGTATTAATTTTCATGTTTTTTGAGTTAAAATTCTCCGTTCGATTAGTGTTCCCTTAAATGTGTGTGGGTAAGCCAGTCTTCAAGATGTTTATTGAATTCTTCCGGCTGTTCCATCATGGCGGCATGTCCGCATTTGTCAATCCAGTATAAAGTCGAATTAGGTAGTAATTTATGGAACTCTTCAGCAACATCCGGCGGTGTAACTTTATCATTTTTCCCCCAAATAATACAAGTCTGCACATGCATTTTTGGTAAATCTTTGGCCATGTTATGACGGATTGCACTTTTGGCAATTGTCAGGGTTTTTATTAATTTTATACGGTCATTTACTGTGGCGTATACTTCGTCAATAAGTTCTGGAGTGGCTATTTTTGGATCATAAAATACATCTTCGGCTTTTTTCTTAATGTATTCATAATCACCTCTTTTTGGATAACTGTCACCCATTGCACTTTCGTAAAGTCCTGAACTTCCTGTGATTACAAGTCCGGACACTTTTTCTGGAAACATTTTCGTATGGTACAGAGCGATGTGGCCGCCAAGTGAATTTCCTAAAAGAATAACTCTGTCTAATTTTTTGAAAGTAATGAAGTTTTTTACATAAACAGCAAAACTTTTTACGTTCGTTTTTAATATGTTTTGAGTGTAAATAGGTAAATCGGGAATGATAATTCTGTATCCTTTATTAGAAAAATGACTGGCTACAGCATCAAAATTACTAAGTCCTCCCATTAAACCATGTAAGATGACAACGGGTATTCCTTCGCCTGCTTCGTAATATCCGTATTTGCCTTCTTTTTTGTAATATTTTTCCATGTTTTAAAATAACAATTTCAATTTTTCACAAATATAGGGTTTAAAAAATTAAAAAGAATTTTGGGAGCTATTTTTTAACCTTTTATTCTTATCGGTGTAAAATATGTTTTTTGAGACTCTTTATTATTGCTTTTTTAACGATTTAGAAATGTTTTTTTTAAGCTTTTAAGAATATGTTTTAGCAATCAAAAATAGATGCATTTTGTTAAATCCTAAGCTTTCTTACAAATAAACGATTCAGTAGCTAATGTTCTGATAGTGTATAAACTAAGCTTTTTTGGTCGAAAGTGGTTAAACTTATTAACAAAGTGGTAGATAGTGGTAAATTGTGGTAATATTTTATATATTTTTGCTTAATACAATTAATACAATTCACTTGGACACAATTATAGGGACATATGAGTGTAAAGTCGATGCAAAAGGACGGGTTTTAATGCCTGCTCCCTTAAAAAAGCAATTGGCTTCCTCGCTTCAAAACGGTTTTGTTTTGAAGCGTTCTGTATTTCAGCCCTGTTTGGAATTGTATCCTATGGAAGAGTGGGATTTGATGATGAAAAAAATCAACAAACTTAACCGATTTGTAAAGAAAAACAATGACTTTATCCGCCGTTTTACAGCTGGTGTAAAGGTGGTAGAGATAGACGCGTTGGGCAGATTGCTGGTTCCTAAAGATTTAGTGGTTTTTGCCAGTATTGATAAAGATGTAGTTTTTTCTTCTGCAGTAAATATTGTAGAGATTTGGGACAAAGATTTGTATGAAAAATCAATTGACGGTGCAGATGTTGATTTTGCAGATTTAGCCGAAGAAGTAATGGGTAATTTAAATGATGACGACAATGGAATATCATAATCCAGTATTGCTTCATCCTACAGTGGATGGTTTGGATATAAAACCAGATGGAATATATGTGGATGTAACCTTTGGCGGAGGCGGTCATTCGAAAGAAATATTGAGAAGGCTGGGGCCAAACGGAAAATTATTTGCCTTTGACCAAGATGAAGATGCTTTGGCTAATGCTTTGCCAGACGAAAGATTTACATTAATTAATGAAAATTTTAGATTTATAAAAAGGTTTTTGCGTTTTCATGGCGTGAAAGAAGTCGATGGAATTTTAGGTGATTTGGGAGTTTCTTCCCATCAGTTTGATGTTGCCGAAAGAGGTTTTTCAACCCGTTTTGATGCTGGACTGGACATGAGAATGAGTCAGAAAAATGATTTGAATGCCTATCGAGTAGTCAATGAATATGATGATGCTAATCTGCGAAGAGTGTTTTTGGATTATGGCGAATTAAAAAGCGCACCAGCTTTGGCAAGAACAATTGTAGAGGCTAGAGAACACAGACCAATCAAAACGACTGATGAATTAAAAGAAGTTTTAGCAAAATATCTTCCTGAAAGAGTCCGCAATAAAATATTGGCACAAATCTATCAGGCAATTCGAATAGAAGTGAATCAGGAGATGGATGTCTTAAAAGAATTTTTGGAACAGTCTCTTGAAATTTTGAAGTCCGGCGGAAGATTAAGCGTAATTTCTTATCATTCACTGGAAGACAGATTAGTAAAAAGATTCATAAAAAACGGAATGTTTGAAGGCGAACCAGAGCGTGATTTTTACGGAAATTTTTCTGTTCCTTTTAATACAGTTGGGAAGCTGATAGTTCCTGATAATGACGAAATAAAGTTGAATAACAGAGCCAGAAGTGCCAAATTGAGAATTGCGGAGAAAAAGTAGTAGAAGATGAAAGGAGGAATTTATAACATATTAAAAGCACAGTTTCTTATAGATGATAATGCTGTTAAAAACTGGCGTTTTATCGTTTTTGTGATTTTACTTGCTATAATAATGATTGCCAATACACAGCGTTACGAGCAAAAAGTGTTTAAAATTGTCGAATTGTCGAATAAGGTAAAAGAATTACGCTCTGAATTTGTAGACAGACGTTCGGAGCTGATGAAGCTTAAAATGGAATCTACAGTTTCGACCAAAATGGAAGAAAGACAAATTTTTCCGTCAACTGTACCTCCTGTAAAAATTGAAGTTAAAGAACCTGAAGAGAAAAATTTCTTAGAAAAGTTATGGCAGTAGAAGATAAATATATATCCTATAGAACCTATCTGGTTGCCTTTTTCATCTTTATGATGGCAATTGCTATTGCTGTTAAATTAACTAATATTCAATGGGTTGATGGCGATCGTTACAGGGAATTAGCTAAAGAAAGAACGGTAAAGAATTTTGTTATTCCTGCAAATAAAGGAAATATCTATTCGGCAGACGGGAGTCTTTTGGCTACATCAATTCCTAATTACACAATTCGTTTTGATGCAGTTGCACCAAAGAAAGAAGCGTTTGAGGCAAATGTAAAATTATTGTCGGATTCATTGGGAATGCTGCTTAAAAAATCCAGCAGTACAATTCAAAATGAATTAAGAAAAGCCAGAGAACACAAAAATAGGTATTATTTTATAGCCCAAGGATTGAGTTTTACTCAGTATATGAAAATAAAGGCATTCCCATTATTTAATTTGGGAGCATACAAGGGCGGTATTATCGTTGAGCAAAAAACGGTTAGGGAATATCCAATCGGGCAGATAGCCAAACGCAGTATCGGTTATGAAAGAAAACTAACAGGCTATTCGGACGGAAAAGGAATTGAGTGGGCTTATCGTGAATTTCTTAACGGTAAAGACGGTAAAATATTAAAGCAAAAAATTGCCAAAGGACAGTGGAAGCCAATTCGTGATGTGAACGAAGTGGAGCCGCAGGATGGTTATGATGTAATTTCAACTATAGATGTCTATATACAAGATATTGCACATCACGCTTTATTAAAACAGCTGGAAGAATATGAGGCAGATCACGGTTGTGTTGTAGTAATGGAAACTAAAACAGGTCAGGTCAAAGCAATTTCAAATTTAGGAAGAGCGAATGACGGTACTTATTATGAGACCACAAATTATGCGTATGCTGAGTCTCACGAGCCAGGTTCGACTTTTAAATTGGTTGATTTAATTGCAATATTAGAAGATAAAGTGGCAGATACAAGTACTGTTTATGACAGTCACGGAGGTATAATGACATATTCAGGACGAAAAGTAAGAGATTCTCATGAAGGTGGTTATGGTAAGATATCGTTAGGTCGCGGTTTTGAACTTTCTTCGAATACAGTTATGGTGCAGGCGGTATATAATAATTATAAAAATGATCCGACAAGATTTGTAAATCATATAAATTCATTTGGATTAAATAAAAAATTAGGATTGGCTTTTAAAGGTGAAGGGAGACCAAAGATTCCACAGCCGAGTGATAAAGATTGGTCTAATATTTCGCTTCCATGGATGGCTTTTGGATACGGAGTGTCGGTTACGCCGTTGCAGACATTGACGTTTTATAATGCAGTTGCCAATAATGGAGTGATGGTAAAACCGATGCTGGTTACAGAGATAAAGGCATGGGATAAAACAATAAAAAAATACAATACTGAGGTGGTGAATCCAAAGATTTGTTCGGATGAAACATTAAAAAAAGTTCAGGCTGTTCTTGCAAATGTGGTAAAAAGAGGTACAGGGTCTAAATTATATTCAAAGGATTTTTCTATGGCTGGAAAAACGGGTACAGCTCAAATGAATTATGCAAAAAATGGAGGGCTGGATAAACATTACGCCTCATCATTTGTTGGCTATTTTCCTGCTGATAATCCTAAGTATTCCTGTATTGTAGTGGTTCACGAACCAAATACAGCAAACAATAATTATTATGGAGCCGATGTCGCAGGACCGGTTTTTAAAAGGATAGCTCAAAAAATATTTACAGATACGCCTTCAACTAATGTGATTAAGAAATTAGACCGTCCTAATCCAAAACAGGAAAGTAGTTACAATGCTTACTATGCAAAAGCACAAAAAAAGCAAAATGTGATTCCAAATGTAAGAGGTATGGCTGGGATGGATGCGGTTGCTTTATTAGGGAATTTGGGTTTGAAAGTTAAAGTTGTTGGAGTCGGGAAAGTTAAAAAACAATCCCTTCAAGCGGGTCAGAATATTGTAAAAAATTCATCAATTCTATTGGAATTATCATGAGTGTATTAAAAGACATATTATATAAAGTAGCAATTGAATCTGTTACGGGTTCTACTGAAATTGCTGTAAATCAACTGCATTTTGATTCAAGAAAAATTGAAGCGAATGATGCATTTGTAGCGATTCGCGGTACTATTTCGGATGGTCATGATTTTATTGAAAAAGCGATTGGACTTGGAGCAACAGCAGTTATCTGTGACACGCTTCCAGAAAATCTGATGAATGGTGTGACCTATGTTTGTGTAAAAGATACTAATGCAGCTTTGGCTTTTATGGCGGCCAATTTTTATGACAATCCTTCTCAAAAACTAAAATTGGTTGGTATTACAGGTACAAATGGTAAAACTACTATTGCCTCGCTCTTGTATCAATTGTTTAAAAAAGCAGGTTTTAAAGTAGGATTGCTTTCTACAGTAAAAATTTTAGTGGATAATGAAGAACACAAAGCCACTCATACTACACCAGATTCCATTACGATCAATTATTTTCTAAATGAAATGATAGAGGCAGGGGTTGAATATTGTTTTATGGAAGTAAGCTCTCACGGTATTCATCAAAAACGCACAGAAGCATTGCATTTCAGAGGCGGAATATTTACAAATTTATCACATGACCATTTAGACTATCATCCAACGTTTGCAGAATACAGAGATGTTAAGAAGTCTTTTTTTGATCACTTGCCTAATACTGCTTTTGCTTTGACCAACAGTGATGACAAAAATGGTCTGGTAATGCTTCAAAATACTTCTGCACGAAAATTAACATACGCATTAAAAACGTATGCTGATTATAAAGCACAGATTCTGGAAAATCAATTGTCTGGTTTATTGTTAAAAGTAAATGGAAATGAAGTTTGGGTGAAATTGATTGGGACTTTTAATGCTTATAACCTTTTGGCAATATATGGAACAGCTGTTGAGCTAGGATTAGATAGTTTTGAAGTTCTTAGACTGATGTCGGAATTAGAAAGCGTTTCTGGCCGATTCCAATATATTGTTTCGAACACTAATATAACTGCCATTGTAGATTATGCCCACACGCCAGATGCACTCGAAAATGTTTTGAACACCATTAACGATGTGCGTACAAATAATGAGCAATTGATAACTGTAGTGGGATGCGGCGGTAATAGAGATACTGCAAAACGTCCTGTTATGGCCAATATTGCTACAGAATTGAGTGATAAAGTAATCTTGACTTCAGATAATCCAAGAAATGAAGAGCCGGAAACAATTATCCATGAAATGGAAAAAGGGGTTCAAGCTCAAAATTTCAAGAAAGTGCTGTCAATTACAGACAGACTGCAGGCTATTAAAACAGCTTGTCAATTGGCACAGCCAAACGATATTATATTGATTGCGGGTAAAGGACACGAAACTTATCAGGAAATCAAAGGGGTGCGTCATGATTTTGATGACATGAAAAATGTAAAAGAAATTTTAGATCAATTATTAAAATAAAAACAATATGCTATACTACTTATTTCAATATTTAGACAAAGTAATGGATGTTCCTGGTGCAGGAGTTTTTCAATATATCACTTTTAGATCCTCTTTGGCATTATTGTTATCATTGTTATTGTCTACTATTTATGGAAAGCGCATAATTGGTTTTTTAAGCAGGCAGCAGGTTGGTGAAACGGTTCGTGAACTTGGTTTGGCAGGACAAAATGAAAAAGCGGGTACGCCTACAATGGGAGGTATCATTATCATTTTTGCAACTCTTGTTCCTGTAGCGCTTTTAGCAAAACTGGATAACATTTATATTGTTTTATTAATAGTGACCACTTTATGGATGGGAATTATTGGTTTTATTGATGATTATATTAAAATATTCAAGAAAGATAAACAAGGTCTTAAAGGGATTTTTAAGGTCTTTGGTCAGGTAGGTTTAGGATTGATAGTTGGTTCTGTACTTTATTTCAGTCCAGCAGTTACTGTAAGAACTGATACAGGTAAAAGTGATATTTTTAAAACAGCTGAAATTGAAAATGTAATTAAACCAGCTCCTGTTGAAGAGAAATCTACAGCTACAACTATTCCGTTTTTCAAAAATAATGAGTTTGATTATGCCGAAGTATTGGCATGGATGGGTGATGGTTATGAAAAATGGGCTTGGTTGATCTTTATTCCAGTTGTGGTATTTATTATTACTGCAGTTTCAAATGGAGCAAATTTAACCGATGGAATTGATGGCTTGGCCGCAGGAACTTCAGCAGTGTCCGTTTTTGCCCTTATGATTTTTACGTTTGTATCTGGAAATATTATTTTCTCCAATTATCTGAATATAATGTACATACCCAATTCTGGAGAGATGACGGTATTTATAGCTTCCTTTCTTGGAGCATTAATTGGTTTTCTTTGGTACAACTCCTATCCGGCTTCAGTCTTTATGGGGGATACAGGAAGTTTAACCATTGGAGGGATTATTGCGGTACTGGCTATTGCAGTCCGTAAAGAGATGCTTATTCCTTTATTCTGCGGTATCTTTTTGGTCGAAAATTTTTCAGTTGTACTGCAGGTAAGTTATTTTAAATATACTAAAAAACGCTTTGGTGAAGGACGGAGAATCTTTTTAATGGCGCCGCTGCATCATCACTATCAAAAGAAAGGATATCATGAAAGTAAGATAGTCACGCGATTTTGGGTAGTTGCAATTATGCTGGCCATTTTGTCTATTGTCACACTGAAATTGAGATAACGGATGAGGCTAGTGATATTAGGAGGAGGAGAAAGCGGTGTAGGAACTGCTATCCTTGGGATGAAACAAGGCTATGATGTTTTTGTTTCCGATTTCGGAAAGATAAAAGACAGTTATAAAGAGGTATTGATTATTAATGAAATTCCTTGGGAAGAAGAAAAGCATACGGAGGAATTGATTCTGAATGCTGATGTAGTGATGAAGAGTCCGGGTATTCCTGATAAATCACCCATTGTAAAGAAATTGAAGAGCAAAGGCGTCTCTGTCATCTCTGAAATTGAATTTGCGTCAGCTTTTACAAATGCAGTCTGTGTTGGGATTACAGGGAGTAACGGTAAAACAACTACTACAATGTTAACCTATCATGTGCTGAAAGCGGCAGGATTGAATGTTGGGCTGGCTGGGAATGTAGGTAAAAGTTTTGCTTGGCAGGTGGCTGATAATAATTATGATTTCTATGTAATAGAATTAAGCAGTTTTCAGCTCGATGGAATTTTGGAATTTAAACCTCATATTGCCATAATAACAAATATAAGTCCTGATCATTTGGACCGTTACGATTATAAATATCAAAATTATATTGATTCAAAGTTTAGAATTACAATGAATCAGACCGAGGATGATTTTCTTATTTATGATGCAAATGACGAAGCAATTTTAGAATGGTTAAAAAATAATACAGTAAAAGCTAAATTAATTCCTTTTTCATTGACCGATGAATATAACGAAGGAGCATATATAAAAAATAATACAATGGAAGTTAAGATCAATCAAGAGGAGTTTGCAATGGACACAGAGCACATTTCATTAGAAGGAAAACATAATTTGAAAAATGCTATGGCAGCAAGTTCGGTGGCTAATATTCTGAAAATTAGAAAAAGTACTATTCGTGAAAGTATGTCTAATTTTCAAGGTGTTGAGCATCGCTTAGAAAAAGTTCTTAAAATTCAAAACGTACAGTATATTAACGATTCTAAAGCGACTAACGTTAACTCCGTTTTCTTTGCTTTAGAGAGTATGAATACGCCTACTGTCTGGATTGTTGGCGGTGTTGATAAAGGGAATGATTATCATGAATTAATGTCTCTTGTTCGTGAGAAAGTAAAAGCTATTATTTGTTTAGGAGTTGATAATAAAAAAATTATTGATGCTTTCGGAAATGTAGTGGATATTATGATTGAGGTTAACAGTATGAACGAAGCGGTAAAAATGGCACAGCGTTTATCTGAAAAAGGAGATACTGTTTTATTGTCGCCAGCATGTGCAAGTTTTGATTTGTTTGAAAACTACGAAGACAGGGGAAGACAATTTAAACAGGCGGTTAAAAATCTATAATAAATCTTGAAATAAGAATATAATGAAAGAACTAATTAACAAGTTAAAAGGAGATAAAGGCATTTGGTCATTCGTGATCTTATTGGCTTTGTTTTCTTTTATGCCTGTTTTTAGTGCCAGCAGTAATTTGGCTTATTTAGGTCATGGTACGGGTAATACTTTGGGTTATTTGGTAAAACATTTAGCTCATATCTGTTTTGGTATATTGATTATTTATTGGGTTCATAATATTCCGTATCATTATTTTAGAGCAATTTCCAAAGCGGGACTGCCTGTGGTCTGGATCTTGTTAGCGTATACTTTGATTAAGGGTACAGTAATTGCCGGTGCGAATGCGAGCCGATGGATTCAGATTCCTTTTGTTGGATTGTCATTTCAGACATCCACTTTGGCAGCTATTGTATTATTCATCTTTGTAGCCCGTTATTTGTCCAAAACTAGAGAAACCCCAATTACTTTCAAATCGTCGCTTTGGGAACTTTGGACTCCGGTTTTTATAACATTGATGTTTATTCTGCCAGCCAATTTTTCTACCACAGCTTTGATTTTTGCAATGGTGCTTATGCTGGTTTTTATTGGAAGATATCCTTTAAAATATATTTTTTTTATTATTGGTTCAGGGGCACTGTTTTTAACATTCTTTATTTTAATTGGTAAAAATTTTCCTGATGCCAAATTTTTTAACCGAGTAAGTACTTGGGAAAGTAGGTATGAAAATTTCACTACTGATAAAGCTGATGAGGATGATTATCAAATTGAAAAAGCCAAAATCGCAATTGCTTCCGGGCAGATATATGGTTTAGGACCTGGTAAAAGCGTTCAGAAAAATTTCCTGCCGCAATCCTCTTCCGATTTTATTTATGCCATTATTGTTGAAGAATATGGACTTGTAGGCGGTTTGGGAGTTTTATTATTGTATTTACTTTTATTATTCCGATTTGTGGTTGCCTCTCATAAAGCCAATACGCTCTTTGGAAAATTGGTAGTAATAGGTTTAGGTTTTCCAATGATTTTTCAGGCCATGATTAATATGGCTGTTGCGGTGGAATTATTACCGGTAACTGGACAAACACTGCCTTTAATAAGCAGTGGGGGAAGTTCCATTTGGATGACTTGTTTTGGACTTGGAATCATTTTAAGCGTGACCAAAAAAGAAGAGGAAATTGCCAAAGAAAAATTAGATAAAGAAAAAAGAGAAGAAATTCTTCAAAAACTTATAGATAGAGAAATGGAAGCAGATCTCGAAGAGGCAGATTTTAAAAATGTAAATGACAATTTTGACACAGGCGATTATTCAATTACGGATAATTCAAAGAACCCAATGAATGCGGTGTTAAAATAATTGGGTTTATTAAAGTATAATGTAATAATGCAGTTCGTTACAGTTTAGTATTAAAAGAAGCAACTTAGAAATTTTCACAATGACAAAGCATAAATTTATCTTGAGCGGAGGCGGTACTGGAGGACATATTTATCCTGCCATTGCAATCGCAAATGAATTGAAATCCCGTTTCCCTGATGCGGAGATTCTGTTTGTTGGTGCCAAAGACAAAATGGAGATGCAAAAAGTTCCTCAAGCGGGTTATGAAATTAAAGGACTTTGGATTGCTGGTCTGCAGAGAAAATTGACGTTTCAAAATGCAATGTTTCCTTTTAAGCTTATTGACAGTTTATGGAAATCAAGAAAAATAATTAAAGGATTCAAGCCTGATGTAGTTATTGGTACTGGTGGTTTTGCCAGCGGTCCATTGCTGAAAATGGCCAATAGCATGAATATTCCAACGGTTATTCAGGAGCAAAATTCATATCCTGGGATTACTAATAAATTATTGAGCAGTAAAGCAAATAGTATCTGTGTTGCATACGATAATTTGGAAAGATTTTTTCCTAAAGATAAAATAGCGGTAACTGGTAATCCAGTACGTCAGGATTTATTAGATATTCAGTCAAAGAGAGAAGAAGCTATAACGCATTTCAAATTAGATGCAACTAAAAAAACATTATTGGTTCTGGGTGGCAGTCTTGGTGCGAGAAGAATAAATCAGTTAATCGAAAAGGAACTGGATAAATTACTTTCATTAAACGTTCAGGTTATCTGGCAGTGCGGTAAATTTTATTTTGAAGATTATAAAAAATACAATAAATATAATGTTCAGGTAATGGCTTTTATCGAAAGAATGGATTTGGTTTATGCAGCAGCAGATGTTGTGATTTCCAGAGCTGGAGCTTCATCGGTTTCGGAACTTTGTATAGTAGGAAAGCCAGTGATTTTTATTCCGTCTCCCAATGTTGCTGAAGACCATCAGACAAAAAATGCTCAGGCAATAGTGGATAAGAAAGGAGCAATTTTACTCAAAGAATCACAATTGGAGGAAGACTTCGGTTTGGTTTTTGAATCTTTGATAAAAGATCTGGGAAAGCAGGAGCAATTAAGTCAGAACATCAAGTTATTGGCAAGACCCAATGCAACAGTTCAAATCGTTGACGAAATTGTGAAACTAATTAAATAAAGAAATTAGTCATTTGACATTCTGTTGAATGTAGAAAGAATGATAATAAAAAATAAAGCAAAATGAATTTAAATCAAATACATAACGTCTATTTCATAGGAATCGGTGGCATCGGGATGAGTGCTTTGGCTCGTTATTTCAAAGCCATCGGGAAGCAGGTTTCGGGTTATGATAAAACGCCTTCGATGCTTACTAATGAACTGATTGAAAGCGGTATTGATATTCATTTTGAAGATGATATCAGTCAGATTCCGACAGATTATTACGCAGAAAATACATTAGTTGTGATAACGCCGGCTGTGCCGTTTTCACATTCCGAATGGAATTATTTCTTGGAGCGCGGGTATCAATTAAAAAAACGTGCTGAGGTTTTAGGAATTATTACCAAGGACACTTTTTGTTTTGCTGTAGCAGGAACACATGGAAAAACAACTACTTCCAGTATTTTGGGTCACATTTTATATGAAAGCGGTGCCGATGTTACTGCTTTTATAGGTGGAATAGTTGAGAATTATGATTCTAATTTAATAGGAAACGGTAAAACAGTAACAGTTGTCGAAGCTGATGAATTTGACCGTTCCTTCCTGCATTTGCACCCAGATATTGCATGTGTTACATCAATGGATGCTGATCATTTGGATATTTATGGCACAAGTGATGCTATTGAAGCGTCGTTTGTTGAATTTGCGAATAAAGTTCAAGATAAAAACAATCTTTTTATAACCAATGAATTACCTATTGAAGGTGTTGTTTGTGCGGTTAACGAAGAAGCAGTTTTTGAAGCTTTTAATATAAGAATAGAAAACGGCAGTTATGTTTTTGATGTAAAAACTCCAAACGGAATTATTAAATATCTGCGTTTTGGATTGCCGGGCAGGCATAATCTGATGAATGCTTTAATGGCATTGGCGATGGCTGTAACATACGGCACCCCGACTGATGTTATTGCCAAGGCTTTAGATTCATTCAAAGGAATAAGAAGACGTTTTTCATATCAGATTAAAAACGAAAAGTTAGTATATATTGATGATTATGCACATCATCCTACCGAAATAAATGCTGTTTATCAGGCTGTTAGAGAATTGTATCCAGGCCAAAAAGTGTTAGCCGTTTTTCAGCCGCATTTATTTAGCAGAACAAGAGATTTTGCAGATAATTTTGCTAAGAGTTTATCCGCTTTTGATGAAGTTTTTTTAATGGAAATTTATCCAGCGCGTGAATTGCCAATGGAAGGAATTACATCACAATGGCTAATGGATAAAATGACAAATGAGCACAGAAAAATTGTAAGTAAAGAAGATTTAATTTCTGAAATTGTAGCTAATGATGCCACTGTAATTGTAACAATTGGAGCGGGTGATTTAGGGGAAATGGTTCCTTCGATAAAAAAGTCATTATATGAAAGTCTTTAATTGGAATAATATAAGATTATTACTAATGTTTGCGTTAGTTATTTTTCTTTTTTCGTTTACATCAAAGCGGAATTCTAAAAGAAAATTAACTAAGGCAGAGGTTATTTTTGTAGGTGAAAACTCTCTTTATTTAAAAAGTGAGACGGTTAATAAATTGTTGATAGAAAATAATCCCAATGCCAAAACTATAAGAAAAGATAGGCTAGATTTGAATAAATTGGAGCAGGTATTGAATGCTCAGGAAATGATCGAGAAAGCAGATGTTTATGTGAGTATCGATGGTGTTCTAAAAGCAGTTGTAAAACAAAAGACGCCTATTGCTAGAGTCTTTAATGATGAGGGTTCCTTCTATATTGACAGTGAGGGTGATACCATGCCCTTGTCGGCTAATTTTACAGCTCGGGTTCCACTTGTTTCTGGGGAGATAAACAAGAAAAACAACAAAGATTTATTTAAATTATTTAAGATAATTTATGATGATGCGTTTTTGAGAAAAAACATCATTGGCATACAAATTATGCCTAATGGTAGCTTATTAATGCTCAATAGAAATTATAATTATCAAATTGATTTTGGAAGTTTGATAAATGCAGAACGTAAATTCCAAAACTATAAAGCTTTTTTTCAAAAAGTAAGTTTGGACAGTTCTTTGTATAAATATAAAAAAATAGATCTAAGATTTACGGAACAAGTAGTTTGCACAAAATAATAGAAAATGGAAAAAGAGAACATTGCAGTAGGTCTAGATATTGGGACGACGAAAATTGTTGCCATGATAGGCAAAAAGAACGAGTATGGAAAACTTGAAATTTTAGGTGTTGGTAAATCTAAAAGTTTGGGTGTGGCAAGAGGCGTTGTAAATAATATTACGCAGACTATCCAATCGATTCAGCAAGCGATCCTTGAAGCTGAAAATAATTCAGGCTATAAAATAAAAGATGTAGTAGTAGGTATTGCTGGTCAGCATATTCGAAGCATACAGCATAGTGATTACATCAGCAGAAGTAATCCTGAAGAAGTTATAGGAGGAAGTGATATTGATTTATTGATCAATCAGGTTCATAAATTGGCCATGCTGCCAGGAGAAGAGATTATTCATGTATTGCCGCAGGAATTTAAAATTGACGGGCAATCGGATATTAAGGAACCAATCGGAATGTACGGCGGAAGATTGGAAAGCAGTTTCCATGTGGTAGTTGGACAGGCATCATCGATCAGAAATGTTGGGAGATGTATTCAAAGTTCAGGTATTGAATTATCAGGATTGACATTAGAACCATTAGCTTCATCAGATGCGGTTTTGAGTCAGGAAGAAAAAGAAGCAGGAGTTGCACTTATCGATATAGGAGGAGGGACAACTGATTTGGCTATTTTCAAAGATGGAATTATTCGTCATACAGCAGTTATACCTTTTGGAGGAAATGTAATTACAGACGATATTAAGGAAGGCTGTTCGATTATTGAAAAACAAGCCGAATTGTTGAAAGTTAAATTTGGTTCTGCTTGGCCGGGAGAAAATAAAGACAATGAGATTGTTTCTATTCCAGGTTTAAGGGGAAGAGAACCTAAAGAGATTTCGTTAAAAAATCTTTCGAAAATAATAAATGCCAGAGTTGTTGAAATTATTGAGCAGGTTTTTACCGAAGTAAGAGCATACGGTCATGAGGATCCCCGCAAAAAACTGATTGCAGGAATCGTTCTTACAGGCGGCGGTGCACAATTAAAGCATATCAAGCAATTGGTAGAGTATATTACTGGAATGGACACTCGAATTGGTTATCCAAACGAGCATTTGGCTGGTAATTCAGATGAGGAGATTTCAAGTCCATTGTATGCTACTGCAGTAGGTTTGGTAATGAACAGTATCGAGAATAAAACACAAAGTGCTGTAAAAATGCAGGCCACAATAGTTCCTGAAAAAGTAAGTTATTATAGAGAGCCGGCACCAGTAGTTGAAATTAAAGAAGAGGTTTATGTCGAGCCTGAAAAAGTGCTTCAAGCAGCGCCAATAAAAGAAGAATCAACAGAAAATAAAATTAGAAGGTCATTTTTTGATAAATATGTGGATAAGATTAAAGAGTTTTTAGACAACGCAGAGTAGTAGTAAATAAAGAATAAAAAGAATAAAAAACAAATTATCAGAATTCCTTTTTGCCCCAAGCCTAGAGTAGTTAGTGATAAAGTTAATGGAAAAATTAAAACCCCATATGATGCCAAGCAACACAGAATTTGGAAGTATTTCATTTGATTTGCCAAAGAATCAATCAAATGTAATCAAAGTAATTGGAGTAGGTGGAGGAGGCAGTAATGCCATAAACCATATGTTTAAACAAGGTATTAAAGGCGTTGATTTCATCGTATGTAATACCGATTCTCAAGCACTTGAGAATAGCGGAGTGCCGAATAAGATTCAGTTAGGAGCAAATTTAACAGAAGGTCTGGGAGCAGGTGCAAACCCGGATGTAGGACACCAATCAGCTATAGAAAGTATTGCTGATATTGAAAAAGTATTGGACGTAAATACCAAAATGGTATTTATCACAGCTGGAATGGGTGGCGGAACAGGAACAGGAGCTGCTCCGGTTATTGCTCAATTAGCCAAAGAAAGAGATATATTGACAGTTGGAATCGTGACGTTGCCTTTCTTATTTGAAGGGAAAGTACGTCAGGAACAAGCGCTTATTGGTATCGAAAAACTGCGTAAGCAGGTCGATTCATTAATAGTTATCAATAATAATAAATTAAGAGAAGTATATGGTAATCTTGGCTTCAAAGCCGGATTTTCAAAAGCGGATGAAGTTTTAGCAACAGCCTCAAGAGGAATTGCCGAAGTAATTACGCATCACTATACTCAAAATATCGATTTACGTGATGCAAAAACAGTATTGTATAACAGCGGTACTGCTATTATGGGATCTTCTGTTTCATCTGGAGAAAACAGAGCTAAAGAAGGTATAATCGCCGCTTTAGATTCACCGCTTTTAAATGATAATAAAATTACTGGTGCCAAAAATGTATTGTTGCTTATCGTTTCTGGAACTAATGAAATTACTATCGACGAAATTGCCGAAATTAATGAGCATATTCAATACGAAGCAGGTTCAAATGCCAACATTATCATGGGGGTTGGTGAAGACGATTCGCTTGGAGATGCCATTGCAGTAACTATTATAGCTACAGGTTTCAACGTAGAACAGCAAAACGAAATCGTAAATGTTGAGCCTAAAAAAATAATTCATACACTAGGAGAAGAGCAAAGAGGTGTTTTTGATTTGTCAGCTAAGCCAGTTGCTGGTTTCAGTTTAAATAATGAAACAACTACAGCTCCTGTTGAAGACAGAGTAGTTTTTGAATTAGTGGAAGATGTAACTATTCCACAACCAGTAATTTCTTCTATCAATGAAGATGAATTGATTGGTATGACTGAATTTATCAGAAATCTGGATGTTACTTTTGAAATCGTTTCTCCTATGAAAGAGATTGATTTCGTTATTACAAATCCAGTTATTGAATCAGTTAGAGAAGTAAAGCCAGAGCCGGTTCGTTTTGAAGAAAAACAAGAACAGACAGCTTTCTCATTTGATTTGCCAATCAGTAAGCAACAGAATGCTCAAGTTCAGGAAGAAACGAATAGTTTTTTATTCGAATTGACAAATGAAACCCGCAATATTAAAGTTGTAGATCCAGTTCAATTTGTGCCTGTAACCGAATTGTCAGATAACGGTGTTATTAAATATTCGTTGGAAGAATACATGGAAGCAGAAAATGATTTTGTTGAGTCTAAGCCTGCTGCCAAAATTGAAGAGGAAGTTATTTCTGCTGAAATGAATATCACTATGAAGCATGTGGCTGAGCCAGCTGCGGAAGTGATACCAACTTTGGAAAACAATTCTCCGATTGATATGACTATCGAAGAAACGTTGCGATTCAGAGCTGAAGAAAGAAGAAGAAAATTAAAAGATTTTAATTATAAATTTCATGACAGTGTATCAAGAGTTGATGAATTAGAAAGAGAGCCAGCTTATAAAAGATTTGGTATTGATCTTAATAATTCGCAGACTAACAATTCAACATCAAGAATATCAGTAGGAACAGACAGCAATAATGATCTGCAGCTGCGTTCCAATAATTCATATCTGCATGACAATGTAGATTAACAATGCCATTTTTTTTAAAATAGCCCGAAAATTCATTTCAATTTTCGGGCTGTTTTTTTTGAATAGAAAGCATCAGATAAGTTGTTGTTATTGCCAGTTAAATTTTCTAAATTTGTCGGGCCTTATCCAGCTGTACATTATAAGCTTTTTGTCGTAACTCTTTTTTTCTAAGAACAGGAAAGAGCTTCCTTTGGTCGCTTTTCCAGTTCAAGAAAAAAATAGAGTTTCTCTCAAAAAGGCTTTTCATTTCCATCTGGGGCAGTTTGAAACTTAAATCAGGAATCTAAAATTTAAAATATATTATGAGTTTATCAATTCAAATCATGGACGAAATCAAAACCGCCATGAGAGCCAAAGATACAGTTGCATTAGAAGCATTAAGAGCTATAAAATCAGAGCTTTTATTAGCGCAGACTGCATCAGGATCAAAAGAAGAAATATCCGCTGATGATGAAGTAAAATTGCTTCAAAGATTGGTTAAAACTCGCAAAGAAAGCGCTAGAATTTTTACGGAACAAAACCGTTTGGATTTAGCAGAACCAGAATTGGCACAAATCGCAGTAATCGAAAAATTCCTGCCGGCTCAATTAAGTGAAGCTGAAGTAGAAGCAGTAATTGCAAAAATCATTGCAGAGACTGGCGCATCAGGAATTGCCTCTATGGGTAAAGTAATGGGATTGGCATCAGCTCAATTAGGTGGAACTGCCGAAGGAAAAACCATTTCTACCATCGTTAAAAAATTATTGACTTAATTTTTAAGTTCCAAAAAGAAAATCCAAATTTTAATTTGTGTAATTATAAAATTGAAATTAGGGTTTTAAAATTTTGGAATTTTAATAAATAATGACTGCGTAGTTCAACTGGATAGAATATCAGATTTCGACTCTGAGGGTTGCAGGTTCGAACCCTGCCGTGGTCACAAGAAAAATCAAAAAGCCTGAGAATATAGATTCTCGGGCTTTTTTTATTGTTTAGAGTTTTTTAATAAAGTCATTGTTTGCATGTAGTTTTGGTTAGAATTCCGTCAAGAATCTTCAATTTCTAGACCTAGCATCTATTGTTTCAATATAAGGAAGTAATATCTCAGCTTTCTCTCTACTTTTGTTTGCAAATTTATTTACAAATGCAAAAAAAAAATATGATATTAATAGGTTATAAAATAATTATCTCAATGGATCAATATTTTATAATATCTATTTAAACAGCAGTTCTGCCATAAACGCTATTTCCAGAACCATAATAATTAGAATAAATATGTTGATAAACTGTAACCGTTTTAAGGCTTACTTCTTCATCAGTATAAACTTCCTGGGGCAACCAAAGTAATTGATTGTAAATTTCACTTTTTACTTGAGCAGTAACTTCTCTTTTTTCTCTCCAGCGATCAATTTTTAATTTTTCCGCTTTTAGTTTTTCAAGTGTTTCCTGAGCTACTTTCTTGACTTGTTTAAGATCATTCCCTTTTAATTCCTTGCCTTCTCGAAGCAAATCAAAAATCGCCAGAGTTTCCTGATTTTCTAGTTGTTCTCTTACTGCCCGTTGTTCTTCAAAATTCAAATCAATAATAAATTTATTAAGATTGTTGAAGGCTGTAACGGTATCTTCTAACGATTTACCTTTATTATATTCTTCAACAATTTCCTTATAACGCTCATAAAAATCCAATCTCATCGGATTTTCTTTTAGCATTTGCTGTAGTTTTTGATCAATAGCTTGCTGTAAATCATAAACTAAAGTATTTTTATGAGGAGCTTTTGCAAAAGCGGCTTTCAATTTTTCAAAATCAAGCTTACTTAAATCAACATAGACTTCATTTTTAGGTTCCTTAACTTCGTCTTGTCTTAAATATACGCTTTCATTAACGATGTTTTGCAATTGCATCATAATCTCGGTTACATCTGCCGATTTTACATTTTGATTTAATAAGCTATAAATGGCATCAATTGCATTGAATTCTTTGATATATGTCTTTGATTGTTCTTCTGGAAATAAAGCTTTATATTTTCTAAAAACACTGCGAGCCATCATTTCAAAACTGGTACGGGTTGTTTCGTTTAGACAAATACAATCAGCTGCCTTTTTTAACAAACCAATTTTTTCCATCGGTTTTACAGTAAACAAATCTGAAAGTTTGAAGTTTATGCCTAGTAGATAATCTTTAAGTTCTTTGACTGCCTTTTTTAATTCAATTTCCAAATCGGCAATCTCTTCGACAGCTTTTCCGCCTCCAGTACCTGAGTTACCTTTTCCTCCTTCTCCGTAAACCGAATAAGCCTGCTCTAATTGTTTGTACACATTGCCATAATCTACGATCAAACCATTTTCCTTTTCATCATCATACACACGATTGGCTCTGGCAATGGTCTGCATGAGCGTATGTCCTTTAATAGGTTTGTCGAGGTAAACTGTTGAAACACATTGGGCATCAAAACCAGTAATCCACATGGCACAAACAATGGCTAAACGAAAAGGATTTTCAGCATCTTTAAACTCTTTTTCTAAATTGCGCTCCACCATTTTACGGCGATGCTGTTCAATATCCAAATTCAATTTTCGGAATTTATCAACTTCGTTTTGCTCGCTGCTCACTACTACACAAATTTCTGTTTCAGCAACTTTGTCATATTTACGCCGTAATTCTTGTGCTTCTTGCTGGTCTTGTGCATTTGCAATACGGTCTTCTAATTCTTTTAGATACAGTGGCCAGTATTTCATTATCAATTGGTGCATGCGTACTGCTGTAGGTTTATCAAGTGCAACATACATCGCTTTACCCTGATAACCTCTTTCGTTGAAATGCCAGACTAGATCTTTTGCAATAGCATCCAATCTGGTTTCTGCGGTAAGAATGGGGTAATTTTTTTGAAATAAATACGATAATTTTTTCTTTTGGTCTTCGTCAAGGTTTTCGTCTTCGAGTACCTCAGCCATTTTTTCATCTAGCTCCGGATTTTCAATTCCTAGTTTTTCTCCTCTGTTAATATACAATAAGGGTAATGTGGCATCATCTTCTATGGCTCGTTTGAAATCATAAATTGACACATATTCTCCAAAAATATTCTTGGTTAATTCTTCTTCATCTTTAATAATTGGAGTTCCGGTAAAACCAAGATAAGAAGCATTTGGCAGGCCAAAGAAACGCATATTTCGAGCGTAAGTTCCTCCTTGCGTACGATGCGCTTCATCCGAAATTACGATGATATTTTTGCGATCTGTAATTAACGGATATTCCGTTTCTTTTTCAGGGTCGATAGAGAATTTATGAATTAATGTAAAAACATAACGATGATTTTCAGCGAGTAATTCTCGAAGATGATCCCGTCCCGTTAGTCCTGTTTTTTTTCCTGCAACTATATTTTTATCATTGACAATACCAACGCCTGAGAAGGTATCATACAATTGGTTTTCAAGTTCCGTTCTATCTACGGCAATTAAAAATGTGTAGGCACCTCCAAATTTGCGGTGTACTTTTTCACACAAAAAAACCATCGAATATGACTTTCCGCTGCCTTGTGTGTGCCAATAGACTCCCAGTTTCCCTTGCAGATCTTCAATATTGCGAACGTTTTCTAGAACTTTATTTACACCAATATACTGGTGGTTTTTCGCCATTAATTTGACTACATCGCCACTGTTGTCATCAAATAATAGAAAGTTTTCGAATAAATCCATCAAGCGATGTGGTGCGCACGTACCTCGTAACATCGTATCTAAACTGACTACTCCTTCTTGTTCTTCTTCGATTCTCTTCCAGTCCAAAAAGAATTTGTACGGACTGGTCACGGTTCCAACTTTACTGTCGATACCATTACTCAATATGATGAAAGCATTGGTGTGAAAAACCTGTGTAATGGTATCTTTATAATCTTTGATATTATCGTTATAGGAATTACGCAAATCGGTGTGGTGTGCTTTTAATTCAAAGAAAACTAAAGGAATTCCGTTTACAAAACCAATTACATCCGGACGACGGCTGTACAATTCGCCTACAATTTCTAACTGACGAACGGCCAAAAAATCGTTGTTAGCATAATCATTATAATCAAAAACTTTAAGTTTCTTTTTTACCAGTTCGCCTTTAGCATTGGTGTAACTTACCGGAACACCATTTTTGAGCAGTTCGTATTTCTCTTTATTAGTGCTGGCTAATGTTTTGTCAGCCACTTTTTGAGCCAGAATTTCATACGCTTGTTCATAGACTGAAAGAGGTAAATCACGATTTAGATCAGCCAACGCTTTAATGACAAAACGTTTTAAAATCACTTCCGATTTGTTTTCACGGCCTAATAAACCTTGTTCTCCAAAGCTTTCTTTTGTCCATGCCGTAACCACTTTCCAACCCAATTCTTCCAATACATCCTGAGTGGCTTGTTCTATGAGGGCGTCTTCTGAATATTCGTAGCTCATATATTATTTGATATAAGGTAATTTTAAACCTAACTTATAAACTCCAAAGTACTGTTTAATTGCATTACTTTTTAACTCCGCATCTTTTAAACTTTCTAAACCATTTTCTTGATCTGGGTGTATAATCAAACAATCTATAACTTCTCCTTCTTTTTTATCCAAATCTTCATATACTTTTCGTAAACGTGCATAGCCACTAACTTGACGAATATCTTCATCATGACTGCCATTTATATACTTCATTTTATATTTAGCATCTATCACCATCTGATATTTATCAGATTTTAGTAAAAAATCAAGTTCATTACCATAATGTTTAAATTGAAATTTTACTTGATTATGAAATTGGTCTTTCAATAAACCCAAAGCATACAATTCAAACAATTTACTCATATCAATCCAAAAAGGAGGCGTTTTAATTGTAACTTTCTCTGTATTAGAAATATTATACCCAAATCGTTTCAAAATTTGCTTGGCTAAATGAATTGCAAGCTCATACTCTTTATAAAATGCGTTTGTTTTACTGTGCTTAATTTCGTTTAAATCAATTTCATCTGAAACTTTATGAAAAGCAGGATTTATGTAATTAAAAGTATCCTGTAAATCTTTATTATTAGTAAAGTTTGGATAATGTGGTAAATATCTTTTTACAAAAGTTAATGCTTTTTTCAACAAACGGTTTTCTTTATTATTTATTCCAAACTCATCATAACTGCAATAAGTATCTAATTTTTTATTTTGCTGAAGATTAAGCTTAATTGATTTACCAACCAAAATCTTTCCTTTTACTTTACTATGAAGATTTTGCTCTACTTTATAATATGACTTCTTTAATCCTTTTCTAACAATCGTTTTAATTAAACTTAAAAACTCTACTACCAAAAAAGGCGTTAGCAAATCTTGCTTTTGTTCAATTTCAATAGTTGGTAAGTCCCATTTTACCTCAAATAATTCGTTGATTTCCTTTGCTACATCGGTATGTCGAAGAGATGAAAAAAGCATTTTAATAAAATCAACTTCTTTGTCTAATTCATTCAGTTTTGGCCCAACATGCAAAGCTGATTGGTTTGTTTGAATCCAATCAATACCAATGAAGTAACCTGTTTTTATTATATAAGAATTAAGCGCTGTTTGAGATTTCCTAATTGAGAAACAAGGTAAACTAGCATCTTTACCTCTATGCCTTTTTGTAAAAAGTGGCTCATAAAGATCTGTTGGTAATACAAGCTTATCATCTAGAAATGATTCCTCGTCATGTTCTCGATATGTTAGTAAATTAACACTCAAACTCTGCTATTTTTTTAATTTCTTCTTTTGCTGTTTCAAGTAACAACCCATCTTTTACATATTCGTTCAAAATTGGAATTATTTCATACTTTAATCGCATTTCGAGTTCAGCTTTCTGTTCTTCTGGGGTTGCTCCTTTCAATAGAAAATAGCTATGCCCTAACTGAACCTCTTTAAAATCAAAATCTGAAGCTAGAAAATCTGAATTAATATTTATCCCGTCTTTTACTTTGACAAATAGATTTGCAACGAGATTAAATAATTCTTTTCCCTTTACTGTATTGATAACTTCTGCATTTGGAAAAACGTCTACAAATGCAAAACGTCTTTTTATTGCATAATCAATATGACCTACACTTCTATCTGCTGTATTCATTGTACCTATGATGAATAAATTATCAGGTATGATTATGGTGTTATCCCCATCAATATCGTACATACTCTGCACAGGTTCATTACGATACTCTAAGGCATAGATTAACTCTCCTAAAACAGATGGGAGGTTAGCTCTATTTATTTCATCAATAATTAAAACATGATTTTCTTCAGAAGCTGCTGCCGATTCAGCAAATTCCGCAATAATTTTATTTTTTGCTTGATAGAAAATGTTTCCGTCTTCATCTATTTCAGAAACAATACCTCTAACAAAATCTTCGTACGTATAAGATGGATGGAATTGAATAAGTTTATAACGTTCTGGTATATCACCTGCTAAAAGTTCAAACGCCATTTTTTTTGCCGAATAAGTTTTACCTGTTCCCGGAGGACCTTGAAGAATAATTTGTTTTTTATATTTAAGAAGATCTATATTTGAACTCATAATGTTATATTCTTTAATATTTTGAATTTCTCCGGAAAGTATTTTTTTTACTTGATCAAAAAATGTTTTGTCTTTAAGTTCGATAATTGTATTTGTAATTATTGAAGAGGGACCTAAATGTTCCATAATACCGGAAATATAAATTCCTTTCTCATTTACATCTTCCCAACCTTGTACATTAAGTCTTTGTCCCCATTTTCCATTAAAACCATTATCTATAGTTAAATCTTCGTATAAACATTTTGCATCTGTAAATGTCACGATTTGATCTTCTTCGTTCTTAATTTTGTTGTCTATAACATTATTTAATGTAGTTTCTAATGTGCTTTCTATTTCAGTTTCAACAAAAGTTGAATGCCCAAAAAATTTATTACTATTATAGAGAAGCACTTTATCACCTGGTTTTATACGTTTAGCAGTTTTAAGTGTTCTTGTTACATCTCCTTGATTTTGAACGTTATATTGAAAATACATGGCATAGCTATCATTTTCTATATCAAAGTTAATTCTTTCATAATCAAACCCATTTACAACCCAATATTTTGTGTTATATGTTTCTATGACGTATGGACACATACAAGCATCATAAAGATCTTTAATTGTTATATTTAATGGTCTTATAATATTACTATTAGCTCTTAATATAGAAAGCGTTTTATCTTTTAAAGGCTGACCTTTTCCTATTTTTGAGGTGTTATCTTTATATCTATCTAAAATTCCTTGCTCACAATTTCTAATTGGGTGAAGAATTAATTGACCTTCTTTAAATTGTAATTGAATATCGTAGGAATTAACATCAACAACTTGTTCTTTTAAAAAAGTTCGAATATTCCTAAAATTTTCTTTATTGATATATGTTTCAGGATTTAAAAGGTCTTCTTCTAAAAGTGATGACTCAATTTCTAACTCAAAAAATGCTTTTTTCTCACCACCAGTTGACCTTGTAGTTTTAACAATTAAATTGACTGTCAATTTTAAAAATTTAAAAGCAATCAAATCTTTTATTTTTAAACCTGTATCAGAAATTAAAATATCAAAATCAAGTTTGTCATTTTCATTGGTTGTCATTTTGTTCCAAGCTCTCGCTTTCCACAATTGAATGCGATTTCCACCTATGATAAATGCATAATCACCCACATCAATACCATTAAACCATGTACTGCCTTTAAGAGCTTGATAATATCCGTCATCAATTTGTTTTGTATCGAAGTTACCCGATATCTTACCAAAAAATATTTTCATTTTAGAGATTTAAGGTTTCCATTTGTAATTGTTCAACATCAATCATCCCGCTCATTAACCTTGGCAATAAAATATCTCGTGCTTCTCTAAGAAGCCTATTCTGTTGAGTTAAATTGAATAATTGAGTATGAAGTACTGAGGAGATTTTATTAAATTGTTTTAAAGAAAGTTCACACGGCCAAATAATATCTAATGCATTAAATTTACTTTTAGATAACTCCGGAAATGTAGCTCCAGTTGCATGTCCTTTGAATTCTTCAACTCTATATTTAAAATTATATAATAAATATTCTTTTTCAAATTCTTCATGAGGTGTTACATTAATAAAGCCTTGATTTGTAGTAAAAGGTTTATTTACCAATGCAAACAAACCAATAGTAGCTCTACTCGTCATCATAAACGAATTTGTATCTAAAAGTTTTGCTGAACTTTTCTTTAAGCCTAAATCTGTTATTTTTTGACTACTATCTAAAACGCATAAACTATTTGCTTTTGATAAATCTGTTGGTGAATACCAAGTTATGTCTCCATCAATCCAATATTCATCTGAAGCTCTTGAAGGCGTACCACCACCAGATACTTTACAAACTTCTCCAATCGTTTTTTTCTCCCACCCCTCACGCAATCCAGTAACCTCATCAAATTTAGCAGTTTCAAAACCCGGAAAACGCATTTTTACAAACCACTCCTCATAAGTAAGTTGGGCTTTTTCTTCCAATAATTTAATGCGTTTCAGGTTGTTATCAATCAAATTATCATAAGCTGATAAGATTGATGCTATTTTGCTCTGGGCTTTTCGTGATGGCAATGGAATTTTTATTCTATTCATTCCATCAATTGTTAACGCTTTTTGAGCGGCCCCAATCATCATTGAATCAATTAGTTTTTGGCCAATATTAGAATTTAAAAAATATTCAAGAAAATTTGAATCTAAGTCTTTACTAAAGTCTTTTAACCAAATTAAATTTCCATCCTTAAAATAAAAATCATATTCCTCCCTTACAAGATATGGTATTCCAGATCTATTTCCGACAGATGAAATTAATATATCTCCCTTTTTCGGTGCTCCAAATTTAATTTTTATTTCATTGAATTTTTTTTCTGAAATAAAAATTTCATCTCCATTAAATTGTTTTAACGCTTTATGGATAATTTCCTTTGATCGATAAAAAGGAATACCCGAGTCAGTATAATCACTTGCGAAAATTCTTTTGCTTGAAAGTATTTTACAATAAGTACCTAATTCAACCTCTTTCCATCCCTCTCTCATAATTGGACACTTTGAATTTGTTGCATCAATCGATTAGCATCTTCATTTAAAGATGCTAATTCGCTGTGAATTTCAATCATATGTCCTTGGTAATCAAAGTCCATATCTAGTGTTACTACAACGCCTACATAGCGTCCCGGAGTAAGGCTGTAATCCTGTGCGGCAACTTCTTCAAGATCTACAATTTTGCATAAACCTTCTACATCATCATATTTTCCTGTTGGAAATTTTTCGTTAAACCAAGTATTATTGGTACTTAGTTCTGGTTTTTCACCACGAAATAGCTGCATGATGGCGGTAAGTCCTTCTAATTGTTCTTCGCTAAAATCATTGATGGTTGTGGTCACTTTTCGGAAAGTGTTACGCGCATCAATCATCAGGATTTTATTTTTATTCTCCTTCTTCTTTCCTTTGTTGTAAAACCATACATGACAAGGCAAAGAACGGGTGTAGAAAAAGTTATTCCCTACGGAGACAATACATTCTACAGCTCCGGTTTCTATTAGTTGCTGACGTATTCTTTTTTCGGCATTACCAGCATCCGTAGCCGAGGAAGCCATGACAAAACCGGCACGACCTGTATCATTCAGATACGAATAGAAATACTGCATCCACAAGTAATTTCCGTTGCTCACGGTACCATTGCCTGTAAGCGGTGCTCCAAAAGGAAGGCGTTCGTCTTCGGCCAGGAATTTGTTTTTAGCATCTACCTTGTCCACGTTAAACGGAGGATTGGCCATGACAAAGTCGCATTTTTCGGTAAGATTATGCGGGTTGGTATAAAAGCTGTTGCTTTCTATAATTTTGCCTTCAATCCCGTGAATGGCCAAGTTCATTTTTGCCAATTTGGCGTTGTTGCTTTTTAACTCTGTACCATAAACTGTAATGGCTTCGTTAACACTTTTGTTTTCATGATCCTGAATAAAATGAGCGGTTTGCACAAACATTCCGCCAGATCCACAAGCAGGATCGTGTATAATTCCATGATTGGGCTGAATAAAATTCACAATCAGATTCACCAGCGAAGGAGGCGTAAAGAATTCACCACCTTCCTGCGCACCGGCTCCCTGCATGGAGAATTTCATCAAGAAAAACTCGTAGATGCGTCCGAAGACATCTCCCTTAGCATGACGAACCGCATCTTTATTGAATACACGCACCAAGTCACGTAATAATTTATCATCAAATTCCTGATAACTTTTGGGAAGAATACCTGCTAAATCTGGATATTCGGCTTCAATGAGTTTCATGGCATTGTTGATAGCTTCGGCAATGTCTTCACTTTCCGGAAGTGCTGCAAGGTATTCGTATTTGGCTTTTTCGGGTAAAAGAATCGCGCCGGCTCCTGCAAAATCATCTTTGGTAGCTTCACGCTGTGCACCAGTACGCGGGTTTATGGGTAAAGAATTAGCAATATTTATTTTGGCATCTTCATAGCGATTTTGTGCAAAGCGCAATAATACTAATCCGAGTAATGGGTCTTTGTATTCGCCAGCTGTAAGTTTAGAGTTCCCTCTTAATTCGTCAGCAGCATCCCAGAGTTCTTTTTCTAGATTCTTTATTTGTTGTTGGGTCATGAAATATTGTAAAAGCTTGTATTTAGTACGATTTTTATCGAATGGCTAAAGTATCGAATATTTCATTAATTAAAGTTGTGGTAAGGTGTAAAATTAAAATAAAAAACGAAGCCTCATCTTCTATTTATTGAGACAAAATTCCAGCCATAATTACTCATATATAAATTGTTTCAAGCTTTTTTAGTAGAAATAATAGAATTCTAACAAGCGTATTTATACCTTTTTATTCTCGAATAACAAATTGTGTTTTAAAGTATTTGCAATTGGTATTATATGCTAAACTTTTGAAATCACGATCGTTTTATAATATTAGGTTTTATATAATAAAAAAAACTCAGATTCAGTATCAATTTTCTTAACTCGCTATTGGTTTTAGTTAAGTTGTAAAAAAGAAACCTCTGTACCTTCAGCATAGAGATTTAAAAAAAATATTAAAATTGTTTTGAAATAATTTTTTTTATAAATAAATATATCGTAATATTGCAATATATAAATAATACTATGGGAGCGACAAAAACAGACAGCTTTACAGATAAGCAAAATGAGTTGGCCATTTTAGCCAAGGCACTCGGACATCCTGCACGTATAGCCATTATTGAATATTTACTCAAAGTGGATGCTTGTATCTGTGGTGATATTGTAAATGAGCTGCCACTGGCACAGCCTACGGTTTCACAGCACTTAAAAGAGCTGAAAAATGCTGGAATAATCAAAGGAAACTTAGAAGGAAATTCAATCTGCTATTGTATCAACGAACCGGGTTTTGAACTGATAAAAGGTTTTTTCCAGGACATCACAAAACATTTGGATAAAAAGAAAAACGACTGTTGTTAAATTTTTAAATAAAAACGCTATGAAACTATCACAAGTAAAAAACATTTTGAAATCGGTTGAAGCAGTAAACTTCATCTTGACAGACGGAACTTCGGTACCGGAACATTTTCATGTAACCGAAGTGGGTTTAATTACCAAAAACTTTATTGACTGCGGAGGAACTGTTCGAAAAGAAACTGTGGTTAATTTCCAGTTATGGGATGCCAACGATTTTGAACACCGATTAAAACCTCAAAAATTACTCAACATCATCGAATTGTCAGAGAAAGTATTGGGAATAGAAGATTTTGAAATCGAAGTGGAATATCAGGCACAAACCATTGGTAAATATGATTTGGATTTCAATGGAAACGATTTTGTTTTACTGAACAAAAAAACAGCCTGTTTGGCTCAGGACCAATGCGGTATTCCATCAGAAAAACAAAAAGTAAGATTATCCGATATTAATAAAGAAGCCAGTTGCTGCACGCCCAGTGGAAGCTGCTGCTAATTTTAATCTGTAAAAATTGTTATAAAATGACTCTAACCAAAACCAACGTTTTTCCTGAGATTGCAACTGTAATCAATACTTTTAATTTCGAAAGCATTACTGAAGAGCGTAAAATTATTTTGCAGCCGCTTGTCGATTATATACAAAGTAAAGCGGCAAATCAGCAGGAAATAAGACTAAACTTAATATGCACTCATAATTCACGAAGAAGCCATTTGTCTCAAGTCTGGGCACAAACAGCTGCTGCATATTATAATATAAAAAATGTGTTTTGTTATTCTGGCGGTACAGAAGCAACGGCAATGTTTTCTATGGTGTCTAAAACACTTGCTGAGCAGGGGTTTGAAATAAAAACTATTGCTGAAGGAAGTAATCCTTTATATAGTATAAAATATGCTGCGAATGAGCATCCGGTTATTGGTTTTTCTAAAACGTATGATGACAGTTTTAATCCGCAGGATGAATTTGCGGCTATTATGACCTGTTCACAAGCCGATGGAGGATGTCCTTTTATTGCCGGAGCCGAAAAGCGTATTCCAATCACTTTTGAAGATCCAAAAGCATTTGACAATACACCGCAGCAAGCAGAAAAATATGAGGAGAGAAGTCTGCAGATAGCAGCCGAAATGTTCTATGTTTTTTCACAAATTAAAAAATAAGTATGTCAGCAAATAATTGTGCACCAGCAGTAGAAAGAAAAAAATTAAGCTTTCTCGACAGTTACCTTACCCTTTGGATTTTCTTAGCGATGGCAATAGGAGTATCGATAGGCTATTTTATTCCTTCGAGCGGAAACTTTATCAATTCTTTTTCAAGCGGAACAACTAATATTCCTCTGGCAATAGGATTAATTCTAATGATGTATCCGCCATTGGCCAAAGTAAAATACGAACAGATGGGTGAAGTTTTCAAAAACACAAAAGTGCTGGGCGCTTCCTTGTTCTTGAACTGGATTGTGGGACCAATTTTGATGTTTGCTCTGGCATTATTATTTCTTAACGGTTATCCCGAATATATGATTGGTGTTATCCTGATTGGATTGGCACGCTGTATTGCAATGGTTGTCGTTTGGAATGATTTAGCTGATGGAAATAGGGAATATGCCGCTGGTTTAATTGCCTTGAACAGTATTTTTCAAGTGTTATTGTATAGTGTTTATGCTTATGTTTTCATCACAATTTTACCGCCTTATTTTGGATATACAGGTTTTGAGGTGAACATCAGCATCGGACAAATTGCCGAGAGTGTTGGTATTTATTTGGGAATCCCTTTTGCACTTGGAATCATAAGCCGTTATGCTTTAATTGCTCTTAAAGGAGCTGAATGGTTTGAAACTAAATATGTGCCTTTTATTTCGCCAATAACATTAATATCATTACTGTTTACCATTGTTTTAATGTTTAGTTTAAAAGGAGAATTAATTATACAGATACCAATGGATGTAGTGCGTATTGCCATTCCATTAGTTATTTATTTTGTAATAATGTTCGTCATTAGTTTCTTTATCGGGAAATATTTTGGTGCCGATTATTCAAAATCTACCGCCATTGCTTTTACCGCTACAGGAAACAATTTCGAGTTGGCCATTGCAGTTGCAATCGGAGTTTTTGGAATCAACAGCGGACAGGCCTTTGCAGGTGTAATTGGACCATTAGTTGAAGTGCCAGCACTTATTGCATTAGTAAATGCTGCCTTCTGGTTCAGAAAGAAATACTATTCTAAATTAGCCTAATTGCGAAGTAATTGTGAACTCATTGTCAGTTTTTTAAAGACAATAAACCTTAAATTATAAAAATGTATTGAGCTTTATTTCAGTTAATTATGTAAATTATAAACTAAATAATATAATTTTTCGTTATTTTAATTTGGCAAATTTGTTATGATGAAGCAATCTCATAACCTTTAATTTTAAAAAGATGAAAAATATAAATTCCATTGCTATTCTGTCTGTAGCACTTTTTAGTTTATTGAGCTGTTCGAATGATAAAAAGGATAAAGATTCAGATAATAATCCTGGAACTACTACCAATCCTGTAGAAAACAACCCCGCTAATACTGCCTATAAACCTGCATTTAGCGGTCAAACCCGCGTTAATGGCGTGAAAACGAATACAAGCTATGAAGCAAAAGCCATTACGACTACACTAACAAAACCTTGGGGAATAAAAAGCCTTCCAGACGGCAGACTTTTAATTACAGAAAAAGGAGGAAGTCTTCGCATTGTTACTGCAGAGGGAGCAGTAAGTAATCCAATTTCGGGCATACCAGCTGTTAATGCTTCTGGTCAGGGAGGATTATTAGGCTTATGTCTTGACACTGAATTTACTTCAAACCGAATGATTTACTGGGTTTTTTCCGAAGCAGTTACGGGCGGTAATATTACGGCTGTTGCCAAAGGAAAACTTTCAAATGACGAAAAAACTATAGAAGGAGCAACGGTGATTTACCGAAGCGCTCCAGCCCATTCCAGCAATCTTCACTACGGTGGGAGGATTCTTTTTGACAAAACAGGGAACCTTATAGTGAGTACAGGCGAACGTTCTGTAATAGAAACCAGACCTTTGGCACAATCTGTTTCTGCTAGTCTTGGAAAAGCTGTCCGAATAACCAAAGATGGTCAGCCTGCCACTGGAAACCCTGCTTTTAGCCAAACGGGTGCATTGCCAGAATTGTTTACCATAGGTCATAGAAATCCGCAGGGATTAGCGCTGCATCCTGTGACTGGCGAAATTTGGCTGAGCGAACATGGACCACGCGGTGGCGACGAAATTAACCACTTAAAAGCTGGGGCTAATTATGGATGGCCGATTATCACTTATGGTATTGAATATGACGGACCGGCAATAGGCAGTGCAATCCAGCAGAAAGAAGGCATGGAACAGCCTGTTTACTATTGGGATCCCGTGGTATCGCCAAGCGGAATGACTTTCTATAGCGGTAATCGTGTTCCAGAATGGGAAAATAATCTTTTCGTTGGAGCGCTGAGTGGTAAGCATATTGTACGACTTGCTATAAAAGACAATAGCGTTGTGGGTGAAGAAAGACTTCTTGCTCAGGAAAACCAGCGATTTAGAGATATTACTCAAGGAAATGACGGCGCTTTATATGCCATTACAGATGAAGGAAGGCTCTACAAGATTGACAAAAAATAGATTAAAGACTTCTGGTAACAAATAATATAAAAAGAAGAATATTTAGAGTTTATTTTTTTTCAAAATAAAGGTAATTAGTGCTGTTACTTACATCACGCAATCGTATTTGGGAATTATTAAACTCAAATAATTCCCAATTTGTATTCAGTTTACTGAGTAAGTCTGAACTGAAAGTTATTTTTAATTTTCTAACACCATTCTGCATTTCACTTTCCCATTGCCCAGTTTCAGTAATTGCACCTTTGGAAGCTACTACCGATTCATCACTTTTAAAAACAAATGAATAACCGCTGTATGATGAAGTCTTTTCTGAATCATCAAAAAAGTAAGGGATTACCCAAGAACCGTTTGTTATTGTTTCAGTAAAATCAAGGGATAAAATGTTATTTTCCGGGCAGTAATCAATAGCATATTTGATAGCATTTTCGAAATCGGAATTTTTCGTAATTGATTTTGTCTGATAATTGTAATCCGTTATCGAAATTGGATATTTTAAAGAAATATACTCACTAGCGTTTAAATTTTTTATAAAATAAAAAAAGGCCTGATCGCTTACAATCGACACTGAACTTGCTATTTGATTTGTGCTGTTATAGACATTAATTGTTATTGGATAATTGATGTTTAGTCCATTTATTTTGGATAAAAGATCAGGGTAAAGATTCCAATAATCGATTAAGGAATTAAAATCAGCTTCATCCGGAATAACTTTTTCGTAGTAATTATAGTAAACCATCGTTACGGGAAAATCTATTTTTACAATATCGTTATCCCAAGCATTTGCGTTGATATTATCTACTACTTTTTGATAATCGGCAACAGTATTTAGTGCAATGTTTACATTGTTAACAGTAACGGTATAAGGGAGTTTTATAGTGCAGTAAGTAGATTTATCTATTATGTTATCCTGTACAGTTTTGACCATTGCAACTCTTTGCAGGTAGGTAGTAAGAGGAGAAACATTTGTAACTGTTCCCTGCGTATTATCATCTTGTTCCACTATTTCGCTTTGGCAGGATAGTAAGAAGAAGAATATTGCTATTGATACATATTTTTTTATAGGGAACATATTTATATTTTTACAAAGGTAATAAAATTTAAAGAAACTGTTTTTCAATAAATTCAGCATCAAGGTTTTCGGTTTTGTTCTTTTACCCCAAATTATCTCAGGAAAATAAAAAACATTTCAGACATCTATAAAACAATCAGTCTTGTTTTTACCCTACTTAAATTAAAAACAAATACTTTTGCATCGGACAAATTGAAAATTTAAATGCCAAATACAACCCAATCAAATACTTGTGACGAAATAATTTTTTCATCTTTTTTCAAAAGTCATATAAAAGCACTCCGGAATTTTCTTTTTTACAAATTTGGCAATAAAGACCAAGCAGAAGATTTAGCGCAGGAAGCATTTGTGAAACTTTGGCAAAACTGCAGTTCGGTGCCGCTGGAAAAAGCAAAGTCATATATTTATACTATTGCAAATAACAGCAGTCTCAACGAAATTGCGCATCAGAAAGTTGTTTTGAGATATGAAAAAAACTTTACAGGTTTAGATAAAACCAATGAAAATCCAGAATATCTTTTGGAAGAAAAACAATTTCAAGCTAAACTTTTGAAAGCTATTGAGAATTTAAATGAAAAACAGCGTGTTGCCTTTTTGATGCATCGTATTGATGGAAAAAAGTACAGCGAAATTGCTTTGGATTTAAATATTAGCGTAAAAGCAGTAGAAAAACGCATTCATTTGGCTTTGTTAAGTTTACGTAAAGAAATTGATTTATAAAAGTAGGGTAAATTGAGTTCTAATTGTTTTAATGATATAATAACAGTACAATGAAAGAAAATCGCTTATTAGCCAAATGGCTGAACAATGATTTGTCGGAGGATGAATTAGCTGCATTTGAAGCAAGTCCCGATTTTGAAAAATACCAAAAAATAAAAAATTATACGGATCATTTAGAGGTAGATGATTTGGATGAAAATTCCATGCTGGCAAATATTCTTAAGCATCAAAAAACGACCCCAAAGGTGATTCCTTTATACAAAAAATGGATGTTTAGAGCGGCAGCTATTTTTGTTTTGGCGCTCGGAATTGCTTTTGCGGTCAAAAATTTTGTACCGCAGACGCATACAGCAGATTTTGGAGAAAAAACAGCTTTTTCATTACCTGATAATTCTGAAGTGGTGCTGAATTCCGGTTCGGAAATAAACTATAAAAAATGGAATTGGGACAGCAACAGATGTCTTGAACTAAAAGGAGAAGCATATTTCAGGGTGTCTAAAGGCAGGCGTTTTGAAGTGCAGACCAGCCTTGGAAAAGTATCAGTTTTAGGAACTCAATTTAATGTGAAGGCCCGAAAAAACAGGTTTGATGTAGTGTGTTATGAAGGCCGTGTAAGAGTAAATTATTCCAATACCCAAATTCTGTTGACTCACGGACAGAGCGTTACTTTTGAAAATGGAAAACAAGTGAACATGAGGGTAAATGCATTGAAGCCGGAATGGATGGACAATCAAATATCTTTTTATAAAGAAAATATTAAATCCCTGCTGGACGAAGTCCAAAGACAATATAACGTTACGATTGAGCTGAATGCAAAAGATACGATTTCCTTATTTACAGGGAAACTGCCTGCAAAAGATCTCGATGTTGCCCTGCAGATTATTAGTACAACTTATCATTTAGAGGCTAAAAAAGTTTCAAAGAATAGAATAATTTTTGACGAAAAATAAATGTTGCGCCTCAAACAATTTCATTTTTCTTTTTTTGCATTTTTCCTTGTCCTGAATCTTTTTGCTCAGGACAAGGAAAAAGTTATGCCTTTTAAAAAAATCATACTTGATATTGAACAGCAGCATCAGGTTAGTTTTAATTACACCGAAGATAATATTGCAGGACTGCAACTAAATCCTCCAAAAAGGTCACTTTCTTTAGAACAAAAACTGCAATATCTTGAAAAGAAAACCAATTTATCTTTTGAAAATATTGGAAACAAATTCATTAATATTTATAAAAAAGATAAGGAATCCCAACTAATCTGCGGTTACGTTTTTTCAGCCGATAAAGAACCTATTGAAAACGCAAATATCAGTTTTGTTGACAAAATGCAGATTACAACTGATTCAAACGGTTATTTTGAATTTGAAAAAAAAGACAAGAGTATTTTTCTGATTAGTCACGTTGGATTTATAACCAAAAGAATTACAGCTGGTAATCAAGACTCTAAAAACTGTCTCGAAATAGTATTAGAACCTGAAATCACAGAGCTTGAAGAGATTAAAGCTAATGCTATTCTGGCTTCGGGAATTTCAAAAAACAAAGACGGATCATTTGAAATTAAACCCAAGAAGTTTGGTATTCTGCCAGGTCTTATTGAGCCTGATGCTTTGCAGACAATGCAGCAGATTCCAGGTGTAAACAGCATTGACGAAAGCGTGTCGAGTATAAATGTACGCGGCGGTACACATGACCAAAATTTATTTTTATGGAATGGAATACGAATGTTTCAAACGGGACATTTTTTTGGTTTAATATCGGTTTTTAATCCCAATTTGGCACATACCATTTCTATTTATAAAAACGGGAGTTCAGCTTTTTACGGAGAAAGCGTTTCCAGTGTAGTGTCTATTTCTTCTACTCCGGAAACCACAGAAAAAAACACTTTTAGTGCAGGAATCAACATGATTAATGCTGATATTTATGCTAAGTACAATCTTTCGAAAAAGAGTTATATCGAAATTTCAGCACGCAAATCCATTACTGATTTTCTAGAAACTCCTACGTATAAAGAATATTTCAATAAAGTATTTCAAAACACAACAATCGCTGATTTTTCGCAGAATCAAAATGTCAATTATCAAGGAGACAAAGAATTTGATTTCTATGATGCTACTTTTAAATATGCTCAGAAAATTGGAACTAAAGACCAAATAGTACTGGATTTAATAACCATAAAAGACAATCTGGAAGTTTTTCAAAGTGCGGCTGTAAACGATATAAATAAATCGGAAGACAATGTTTTACGCCAGCAAAATTATGGCGGAAATTTTTCGTGGAAAAGAAACTGGAACAGCTTTAATACGACTAAAATTAATGTTTACAATTCTTCCTATGATCTTTTGGCGAACCAGAAAACTACTTTCGGCGATCAAATTGTTATTCAGGAAAATACAGTTGACAATAATGGAATTAATTTGGAGAATAACCATACTATTAGCTCTAAATTTAGTTTTAACGATGGGTATCAGTTTAATGAAATTGGTATTACTAATCTAGAGCAGGTAACTAACCCGGATTTCTACCGTAAAGTTAAAGACGTGCTGAGAACTCATGCCTTAATTTTGGAAGGAAAATACAATGACACCATTTCTAGTATATATTTTAAGGCAGGAATGCGAATTAATTATATTGAAAAATTTAATAAGTATATTGTAGAACCCCGAATGCAGTTTAGCTACGGTATCAGCAAAAGTCTGAATGTAGAACTGCTGGGCGAGTTAAAAAGCCAAAATTCGCAGCAGGTCATCTATTTGCAGAAAGATTATTTTGGAATTGAAAAAAGGCGTTGGGTTTTATCAGATAACACCACCATTCCAATTCAAAAAAGTAAACAGATATCTTTAAATTTATTCTACAAAAAGAATGATTGGCTGGTGGATATTGAAAATTTTTATAAAAAAGTAAACGGAATTACAACTTCCAGTCAAGGTTTTCAGAACCAATTAGAGTTTATCCGAACAACTGGCGATTATGAAATTTTGGGAACAGAAATTCTGATTCAAAAAAAGATGAATCACTTTTTGACTTGGTTAAGTTATACTTATAATGACAATAATTATGATTTTTCTAATTATGAATACCCAATTTTCCCTAATAACTTTGAGTTGATTCATACTTTATCATGGGCGGGAATTTATGAGAAAAACAATTTCAAAATTGCTTTGGGAACAAAATGGACTTCAGGCAGACCAAAAACCTCTCCAGCCAGTACACAAATCGATCCTTCTAATCCCGTACTGGTTTACAATAAACCTAATAATACTAATTTAAGAATTTTTGCACAAGTTAACCTTTCATCAACTTACAAGTGGGAAACTGCAAATGGAATTCAATACAAATTAGGAATTTCTATCTTAAATATCCTAAACAGGAAAAATGAAATCAACGAATATTATAGAATAAGTTCTTTAACAAATTCTATAGAAGAAGTAGAAACATTTTCACTGCAAAGAACTCCAAACATGAGTTTTAGAGTTTCATTCTAAAGCTGTCTATACAAGGTTTGAAAAATAATCTTGTCCTCCTTTTTATTTTTTTTTACAAAATAACAATTCTTTGGTAGGGTAATCTGCATCAAAGCTGTTTTACTATTGAATCTTACCAAAAGAATAAATATGAAATCGCCATTAGCAACAAGTTTGCGCAAGCAAACACCAATAAATAAAAAGGCGATACCATATATGACCTATGACAAATAAATTTTACATATATGAAAAGAAAAAAAACAGCAATTGTAATTGCCGGCTTGTTGTTAGCGGTTTCGGCGGGCATTTATCTTTATTACGGAGTTGTCTTTAAAGAAGCACGCAATATAGAATCAGAAATGCCGGATTTTAGTATAGCTGCAACAAAATTGCTCAATGATTATAATTCAAATCCCCAAAAAGCAGATTCTTTATATCTCAATAAAACTATTGAAATAACTGGTAAAGTAACAAAAGAAACAGATTCGGTAGTCATACTTGAAAATACTGTTTTTTGTCTTTTTACCCAAAAAACAAAAGACAGACTTATAAATAGTAAAGTAACTGTTAAAGGCAAATGTATTGGATATGATGAACTTTTTCAGGAAGTTAAGATCGACCAATGCACCATTAATAAACAAAACAATTAATCAATTTATGAAGAAATTTTTAGCCGCCGTCTGCCTTTTATTGGCTTCCATGGCATATTCGCAGGATGATTTACTAAAGAGTCTTGATTCGGCTCAAGTAGATCAAAACTATTCCTTAGCAACTTTTAAAGCACTGCAGCTGGTCACGTTACAGACCACAAAAATGCCTGCCAAAAAAGAGTTCTATTTTGTAGTCTCGCATCGTTTTGGTACTGTCAAAGACGGTTTAGACAGTTTTTTTGGTCTTGATAACGCTACTACAAAACTCGGCGGTATTTATGGAATTACAGATTGGCTGTCAGTCAGTCTTTCCAGACATACACTAAACAAAATGTATGAGACTGGAGCAAAATACCGCATGATGAGACAAAGCGATAGTTTTCCTCTAGATATTGTTGGGTACAGTGTTGCGGATATTAATACATTTTTAGAAAAGGATCAATATCCCGGTTTAGAAACTAAGCATCGTATGACATACGTACAGCAGCTGTTGATATCAAGGAAAGTTAGTCAAAAATTATCATTAGAACTGGTGCCGTCATTTATACATAAAAATCTTTATAATCCTGATTTAGAAAATGATAATCAGTTTTCTTTTGGAGGTGGCGGACGCTATAAAATCACCAAAAGATTATCTGTCAATCTAGAGTACATACACAATTTTGATAAACCTGACTTTTATCAAAATCCACTGTCTGTAGGTCTGGATATAGAAACCGGAGGACATGTTTTTCAGCTGATATTTACCAATTCACAATCCATGAGTGAGAGCGGGTATCTTACAAATGCATCGGGTGAATGGGGTAAAGGAGATTTCTTTTTTGGATTTAACTTATACAGAGTATTTTAATAACTATAAACAATAAATTTTATGAAAAAAGCAATTGCACTTACAATTTTACTGGCCGCACTTACGAGCTGCAGTGATTCTGATACTTATCAAGATGTTTCAACGCCTCCAGCTACTCCAGGAACAGGAACTCCGCCAGCAACGACAATCAGTTATACGAAAAATGTAAAATCAATTATTGATGGTAATTGTGTAAGCTGTCATTCAAGCGGAAGATCTGCAGCTTTCAGACCTTTAACGAACTATGCTGAGGTTAAAGCAGCGGTTGAAAGTGCAGGTTTATTGAACCGAATTCAGCTGCAGAGCGGTCAGCAGGGACTTATGCCTCAAGGAGGAAGAATGTCTCAGACAAATATTGATTTAATTGTAAAATGGAATACGGACGGACTTAAAGAGAATTAATTAGTTAAGACCGATAAAAAAAGCAACATATGAAAAAATCATTTATCAATTTCTTTGTATTACTCTTGATTATGGCTGTAAATACAAATGGATCTGCGCAAAAGCTGATAACAAAAACAGGCAGTATAAAATTTCAGGCTTCTATGCCTTCGTATGAAGAAGTTGCTGCCGAAAGTAAAAGTGTTTCTGCAGTTTTAGAGCAGTCTACCGGAGATTTTGCTGCTTTGGTTCTCATAAAAGGTTTTCGGTTTAAGGTTGCTTTAATGGAGGAACATTTTAACGAAAATTACATGGAATCTGAAAAGTTTTCAAAAGCATCTTTCAAAGGTAAAATAGAAGATTTTGATATTTCTGAAATTACAAATGCATCTAAAAATTTTACTTTAAAAGGAGATCTTACCATTCACGGAAAAACAAAACCGGTATCCGTAACTGTAAAAGTTTCGAAAACGGCAAACGGCGTTAATGCTGTAGGATCATTTGAAGTAAAACCCGAAGATTTTGATATAGATATTCCCGGTGTGGTGAGTAAAAAAATCGCTGACAAAGTAAAGATTATCTACAATTTTACATTGGCAAAATGATAATTCCCCACAGATTTCAGCCATATAAAATTTAGAAAATCATTAAACATTATTTTCATTTTGAGGTCAGTTTTGCATTAGACTGACCTCTTTTTTTAATAACCCTTAACTGAATTTAAATGATCTGTAAAAATTATGTTGTTGCCGGAGAGGATGTAAATGATGTTATGATAATGGAAAGCGATGCTTACATTTCATACACACTCCGTTTATTGTATCGTTTTTTGTTTGATAACGGATTTTCAAAAGAGAAACTCAACGCGCTGCATCTTGGCCTGCAAGTAGGAAATCATGAATTGGTTTGTTATAAAAATCTGATGTTTACCGAACCTTTTTTTGTCAAAATAGAAAATTGCTGTATAGAAGACAAAATCAAAATTAAAAGCTGTTTTTTCAACTCTAAAAACGAATGCTGTGCAGAAGTTACTAAAGAAGTAGAATGGTTTGATCACATTCGCAGAGAAGTTATCGCTGCGCCAAAACAAATTCTCAATCATTTTAATCCGAATGCCAGAGCATGAATCTGAGTGAGCGACTATGGATCTGTTAATATTACAGACTATCGCTTTTCAGCAGATTTATTTTCAAGTCAATATACTGCAGCTGAAGATTATTTTTCAGCACCTCATATTCAGCCGACAGAAATTGGTTTTTTACCGAGGAATATAAAATGGCTTCTACTTTTCCGCTTGTAAATTTGGCCTGCGTTGTGGCAAGTGAGGCTTTGGCATATTTTAATTTCTCCAGCCATTTATTCTGAAGCTGCAAATAATTCTTTTTGTTTTGTTCTTCCAATACAATCTGTTTGTCCAATTGCTGTTTTTCCTGCTTTATAACCAGTTTCGATTTTTCGCTTTCGATTTTCGATGCGTCTATTTTTTTGTTATTTCTAAAACCGTTGAAAACAGGGACGTTCAGCTGCAGGCCAACTTGTTGATTGGTGTTGTCTTTTAATTGATTACTAAAACTGCCTGTACTTCCGTTTGTCTGATTCAGCGTTCTATAATAAAAAGTCGAATAGCTATAATAAGCTGATAATACCGGCAGATTGTTGGCTCTTTCCACACCTGTCGATTTCAAACTGCCCTGATAATTCAGTTCAGCAAATTTTATTTTAGGATTATAAGACACATTTTCGACAGCTGCTGTTGTTTCTTTCAAATAAGGTTCCAATTGTATTCCGTCCGTAGCAATATCGGTAACATTCATCAGCTGGAACAACTGTGTTTTTTTAATTTCGTACAATTGCTCGGTTTCTAAATTTCGGTTTTCCTCCTCCGAAAAACTCAACTGCATATCATACAAATCGCTTTGGGGTTTACTTCCAATGGAGACTTCTTTGGTCACTCTGTCCAAGTTAAAAGCTGCCTGCTTAAGCTGCTCTTTTTGAATTTTTGATAATTCCTGCGTGTAAAGAGCCTGATAATAGCTTTCCAAAATCTGCAGTTTGTATTCATTTTCTATAACTTCCTTTTCTGCTTTGGCGAGCTCAATATTGATTTTGTCTTTTTTAGCATTTGCAAAAGCATTAAAATCAATCAGATTCGTTTTGGCATTGAGATAAAAATTATTATTCTGAATGTTAGAACTTACCCTTCCGTTAGTCGAAGGATCGATGGTAGATCCAAAATTATATCCTTGATCTCCGTATAAATTGACAAGTGGAAGCATTCTGTTTAAAACGGAATTTTGAGATTTTTGCGTTCTCATGATTTCGAGCTGTCTAATTTTAATTTCGATATTATTCTGCAAAGCAGTTTCCATGCATTTAGTAAGCGGCCAAGAGTTTTCCTGGCCATTTACTAAAGCAAAAAATGAAAAAAAGATAATTGTTACAATTAGTTTCTTATTCATATTTTAAATATTTTAAAATGTCTGTTTTTGTGGCTTGATAAGCCCTGGATAGTACAATTATCAGGGTTAAAGCTAATAGCATTACAAATCCGAATACGAATGGAAATGCGGTCATGTCAATTCTAAAAGCAAAATTATCAAGCCATTTGTTCAATAAAAAATACACCGGAAACAAAGCGATTAAAAACCCGATGATGCAATACAAAATGTACTGTTTGGATAATTCTTTTAGCAAAACATTCGTTTCAGCACCCAGTGTTTTTCTTATGGCAATTTCTTTCATTCGTCTTTGTATCGAATAGGAAGCCAAGGCGAATAACCCAAAAAGCGCAATGCCAATTACAACAACATTCAGCAATGAAAAAAGGTTCTTTTGTTTTACATAGGTTTCATAGGTTCTGGCATACTGTTTATCTACAAAATCATATTTAAAGGGGTATTCAGTATCGACAGTTGTCCATAATTTTTCAATATCTGCAATAGTATTTTCTACATCATTCGATTTTAGTTTTATATAAACCCTATTTATATTTTGAGCTATATCAACAGTTTTTAGATGATAAAAGCACATTGGCGGTACTTCGGCTTCTGGACTCAATAAATTAAAATCTTTAATGACTCCTATGATTTTTAACTTTCGTTCTTTAACAATAATTTCTTGTCCAATTGGCTCTTTCATATTCATTAATTTTTGAGCTGTTTCATTAATGAGTACCGAAGAAATTGTGTCTGAAGCATATTTCTGTTCAAGTCCCCTTCCATTTATGACTTTTATTTTCATCATTTCGATCATCCCGTAATCTACCGCCATTGTTCGTCCTTTAAAAAGCTCATCTTTATACAATACTCCTCCTAATGAATCGTCTGAACCATCAAAACAGACAAGACCTGTTGAAATTTGTTCCACTCCGTTTATTTTGGCTAGTTCTTGTTTTAGGGTTGAATATTTATTGTAAATATTCTTGCCAACATTTTCTGCCTTATAGTCGGATGACGGAAAGTGCAACGATACATCTATTACCTGATCTCCTTTATATCCAAGATCTTTATTGCTTAAATAGCTGACTTGCTGATAAACGATATGTGATCCGATGATAAAAAAAGCGGCTATTGCAAACTGAAAAATCAGCATTCCGTTGCGTATCCAAACGCCGCTTTTACTTCTTCCAAAATCACCTTTGAGTACTTTAAGTGTTTCGAAATTTGAAACATAAACTGCAGGAAAAACTGCAGAAGACACAATGATAATAATGAAAATCAGAATCAATTGTAAATAAAATTGAGTGCCAATGATTGTTAAATTTTTAGATAAAAATTCATTGTAATACGGTAATGTCAATTCTACAATTACCAATGCCAATAAGATAGAGAATGAATTTATAAGAATAGTTTCAAAAATGAATTGGGATATAATATTGCCTTTTGTTGCCCCAACAATTTTACGCACACCTACTTCTTTGGCACGTTTTATCGCATTGGCTGTTGCCAAATTAATATAATTGACAATCGATAAAATGAGAATCAAAATGGACAGCCCCATCATAATTAATAAAAACTGATAATTGCCTCGGCCTTCCGGATAACCATCAGTTATAGAATGCAGTCTTGCTTTTGAAAGCGGTTCCATAACAACTGTAAAATGTCCTATTTTTTTAGCCATTACCTTCGGTGTAAAACCAGCCTCCTTAGCGATTCTTTTAATAAAATCTCCGTTATACATTCGTTCCAAGCTCTTTCTCGTATTCTCAATTTTTGATGGATCTTTAATTTTTAGTAATAATTTGAATACAAATGGAGCAGTCATATTTGAAGTCACCAATTCTTCCATTTTATTGATTATGACATTTGGAGAGATTGATGAATTCCCGGGGATGTGATATACGGCACGCACAACAAACATTTGATCAAGACATTTTATTTGTTTTCCGATTGGGTTTTCATTACCGAAAACTCTTTTACTTATAACATCTGAAATAGCAATGCTTGAATCATCTTTTATAACTGAAACTGCATCTCCATTTATAATTTCAAAAGGGAAAAAGGAAAAGAAATTGCTTTGTACATTGATGATTTTGTCGACTAATTCTTTTTTTCCGTTATAAATAATTTTATCCTTTTGATACCAACTGTCAGCATACAGGATAGATTCAACATTTGAGTCTTTTTCTAAAACAGGTTTTAGAAACAAAGAGCAATCTGAAAAAACCGGCATATCAGATAATTGAACCAATACCTGATAGACATTATCTTTTTCAGGATTCCAAGCGTCATAACTTTGTTCATCGTTCCAATACAGCAATGCGAAAATCAATCCTGCAATTCCTGTTGCCAATCCCAAAATATTAAGGAATGAAAACAGTTTATTTTGCTTTAAATGGTAGATGAATATTTTTATATAGTTTGATAACATAGTTTGAATAATAGATTAATTTCAGAAATGAGAATTGTTTGTGTTTATTCGTATTTTAAATATTTTAAAATATCCAATTTGGTTACTTGATACGCTTTTGCTAAAACGACTAGTAGTGTCAAAAACAATAATGACACAAAAGCAATTACAAAAGGCAAATATTGTATATCGATGCGATAAGCAAAATTTTCAAGCCATTTTTGCAATAGAAAATACGCTGGAATAACTCCGATTACAAAACCTATTAAACAGAAAACGATATATTGTTTGGACAATTCTTTAAGCAGAATATTGGTTTCTGCTCCCAATGTTTTTCGAATAGCAATTTCTCGTAAACGTCTTTCCATAGAAAAAGAAGCCAAAGCGAACAATCCAAAAATGGCAATAAGAACAACGATAATATTTAGTAAAGAGAATAGATTTTTTTGCTTTACATATTCCTTATAAGAGCGTGCATATTTTTTATCTACAAACTCATACGAAAAAGGATATTCTGTATCGACCTTAGTTGTCCATAATTGTTCAATATCGCTAATGGTGTTTTCAAGATTTTCGGCATTTACTTTTACAAAAATTGAATTTACACCTTGCGACATCAATGGCATTGTCTTTAAATGCATAAACACCATAGGCGAGTTTTTTTCTTGTGGACCTCTTAAATTAAAGTCTTTTACAACGCTTATTATTTTGAATTTTTTACCATCCCCAGAGACAATTTCTTTTCCTATAGGTTGTTTAATTCCCAATAATTTTATCGCCGTTTCATTGATTATTACATTATTTATGGTGTCTGAAGCGTATTTATTACTGAAATATCTTCCTTCTTTTAGTTTGATGTTCATCATTTCCATCATCCCAAAATCAACCGCCATATTTAAACCTTGAATGTTGGCATTTTGATACAAATAATCTTGTGAAGAACGTGCTCCAGTTCCGAAAGAAAAATTCCCAGCAGCAACTTTTTTTACTCCTTTTATCTTAGCTAATCGCTCTTTTGCAATCAAATAATCCGTAAAAAATTCGTTTTGATAACTTACATCCGAATGTGTGTCAAACTTTTTCAAAAAATCAATTTCAACTACTTGATCACCTTTAAAACCAAGATTTTTATTGGTCAAATAATTTACTTGTTGATAAACAATTATTGATCCGATGATAAAAAAAACAGCTATCGCAAATTGAAAAACCAACATACTGTTGCGCAGCCAAATTCCTGTTTTACTTCTGTTGAAGTTTCCTTTTAAAACTTTTTGAGTTTCAAAACTTGAGATATAAAGCGCAGGAAAAAATCCGCCAAGGAAAACCACAATTCCGAAAATAAAGATCAGTTGTAAATAGAATTCACTTCCATAAATTTTCAAATCCTTCTCCAAAAAATCATTGTAAAACGGCAATGAAATTTCCACAATTACTAAAGCTAATAGAATTGAAACTAGAACAATTACAATGGTTTCCGAGATAAATTGAACGATAATATTTCTTTTACTTGCACCCAGCACCTTACGCATACCAACTTCTTTGGCTCTTTTTATAGCACCCGCAGTAGCTAAATTGACATAATTAATAATTGAAAGAAGCATTATTAAAATCGACAATCCCACCATTATCATTAAATACTGGTAATTCCCTATTCCTTCAGGATATCCCCAATTTGCATCTAATGCCGAATTAAGACGCGCATCTTTTAGAGGTTCTAAATGTATTGCTACAATTCCGTGCTCTTTTATTTCTTGTTCTAATGTAATATTGGATTCTTTTGCTTCTTTTTTAATAACGTTGTCTATAAAAAGCTTTTCAATCTTACGTTCAACTATTTCTTTTTTAGAATTATCTTTAAGTTTGATAAGCAAGCAAAAATTAAAAGTTTCCCATCGATCTAAATTTTGTGTAATAACTTTTTTAAAATTATCTGTAAGAACCACATCAGGGGCAAATGAACTTTTCATTTCATTTTGATACACACCGCTTATTGTGTAGAAGTTTTTCCCAAACTTAATTTGCTTTCCTATTGGATTTTCATTGTTGAAAAAAGCCTTGTAAATTTTCTCAGAAATAGCAATAGACGAATCATCTTTAAGTGCATTTTTAGCATTTCCAAATATAAAAGGAAAAGGAAAATAGTCGAAAAACTTATTTTGAGCATTAAACGCTTTTTCAATTTTTTGCTTTTTTCCATTATAACTAAACAAGTCCGAATCGTACCAATTATAGCTGTAGTTATAACTTTCTACATTAGGATCATTTTTTAGATATTGTCCTATCGGAGCAACTGTATAAGGCCATTTATTATTGTTCAAAGTGTTTATAACCATGTAAACGTTATCCTTTTCAGGATTCCACTTATCATAACTATGTTCGTCATTCCAATAAAGTGTGGCGAAAATCAATCCTGCGATTCCAATACTCAAACCCAAAATATTCAAAGCCGTAAAAAGCTTGTTGTTTTTGATGTGGTATAGAAATATATTTGTCCAGTTTTTTAGCATGATTACTCGTATTTTAAGTATTGTAAAACGTCTACTCTTGTGGCTTGATAAGCTCTCGAAATCACAACCAATAGTGTCAATGACAGTAAGGCGAAGAATCCAATTATAAAGGGATAGATTGAAATGTCAATTCTATAAGCAAAATTCTCTAACCATTTATTGAGTAAATAATAAGCTGGGAATAGAGCAATGAAAAAACCAATGATGCAATACAGAATATACTGTCTAGAAAGTTCTGTCAACAAAACATTCGTTTCGGCTCCCAATGTTTTTCGAATGGCGATTTCTTTCATGCGTCTTTCTATAGAAAATGAGGCTAGACAGAATAAACCAAAAAGTGCAATTAGGATTACCACAATATTGAGTACTGAGAACAAGTTTTTTTGCTTCACATAACTGCTATATGATCTTTTGTATTCTTTATCTACAAAATCGTAGGCAAACGGATAATCAGGATCTACTTTTTTCAGCCAAAAATTTTCCAAATCAGCCAAAGTTTGATCCATAGTTTTTGCATCTGCATCGATGTAAATATTGTTTAAGGCAAAAGTTAACCACGAATTTGTTTTAAAATGGAATAATGACATCGGAGGAATAGCTTCGGCTGGATTTCCTATGTTGAAATCTTGTACAACTCCAACGATAATTATCTCTTTACCATTCCAGCTTACCTTTTTTCCAATTGGGTTTTTCTCTTTTAATAGTCGCGCTGCAGTTTCATTTATTAGCATCGTATTAATAGTATCCTGAGCAAATTTCGGACTCAAGTATCTTCCCTTTACAATTTTTATCTGCATCATTTCTAACATTCCAAAATCAATTGGAATATTGTCTCCATCCACACTTAAATCTTTATATTGATACGCTATTGTTGATTTTGCAGATCCTCCAAAAGCAAAGCCACCTGCTGCTACTTGTTTTACACCTGGAATATGCAATAATTCATTTTTGATTGTTAAGTAGCGATCAAATCTAAAATTGTCTGTTATTTCTTCTCCATATACATTACGATAAGAAATACTTAAAATTTGATTAGCCTTGAAACCTAAATCCTTTTTATTCAGATGGTCAATTTGCTGATAAACAATATAGGATCCGATGATAAAAAAAGACGCAATTGAAAATTGAAAAATCAACATTCCGTTTCGTAACCATACGCCGCTTTTACTTCTTCCAAAATTGCCTTTCAATACCTTTAAAGTTTCAAAATTAGAAACATATATTGCCGGAAAAACTCCTGCCAGACAAACCGTAATAATAAATATTATAATAAGCTGTAAATAAAATTGACTGCCTTGTACAACGATGGTTTTATTTAAAAAATCATTATAATAAGGTAACGACAGTTCAACAATTACAAGAGCAATTAAAATTGAAAACAACAATATTATTGCTGTTTCAAAAACAAATTGCTGAATTATATTAATTTTTGAAGAACCTATAACTTTTCTTATGCCAACTTCTTTGGCACGTTTTATAGCATTTGCTGTTGCAGAATTGATATAATTTACAATTGAAAGCAGCAAAATTAAAACTGATAATCCAACCATAATCATCAAAAACTGATAATTACCATTTTCCTCTATTAGTCCGCCAGTTTTAGTATGTAACCGAATAATAGACAAAGGTTCTAAAGAGGGTTTGGTATTCCCATATTTTTCAATGTATTGCTCTGGAGTAATTCCATTTTCTTTAGCATAACGAACTGTCATGTTATCGTAATAAAGTTTTTGCAGATCATTTTCGATAAGCGCAACTTTACTAGGATTTTTGACTTTAAGGAATAATACAAACTGAAAATTCCCCCATTGGTCAATAGATTTTCTAATTCTTAAGTCAATGAAATTAACAACGCAGGAAGGATTATAAGAAGATTTTTTATCCATTTTATAAACACCTCTTACAGTAAGTTTTTTATTCTGAAAAAGAACTTCTTTTCCTAAAGCAGTTTCTTTTCCAAAAAGCTGAAAAGCTAAATCTTCTGATAAACTAATGCTGTTTTCATCTGGCAATGCTGTTTTTGGATTTCCTTCTACAAATTCATAAGGAAAAAATTCAAAAAAATTCTTTTGAGCTAATACGATTTTACTCGATTGCACTTTTTTATTTTTAAACCGAATTAGATCGCTTTCATAATTTCCACTTAAATAACAGTACGATGCTACTTCTGAATTTTTCTCTTTTATTGCAGCTCCTATTGGTGCTGAACTCGATGCCCAAAATGTATTTTCGCTCATTTGATTAGCGACCAAAAACACATTTTCTTTATTGGGATTCCACGAATCATAACTTTGTTCGTCATTCCAATATAAAATGGCGAATATCACTCCTGCAATACCAATGCTCAATCCCAAAACGTTGAGAAACGAAAACAGTTTGCTTTGCTTTAAGTGATAAATAAATATTTTTATCCAGTTGAGAATCATAACTTTTTGATTGATTTAATTTTGATTTGATTGATGAGAAATTCAAGATGTTTACAAAAGTATTTTGCAAAGCAACTCAAAAACGATTGTGACGATTGATATGAGGATGGTTATCATTTCTATACTTTAAAAACATCAACATTTCTTTGATTTGCTTTTTCAGAAATAACAACTCCATCTTTCATGTGAATCGTTTTTTGTGAAAATGAAGCATCGTAATCAGAGTGTGTAACCATTAATATTGTTGCACCATTGGCATGCAGATCGGTCAGTAATTCCATAACTTCATTACCGTTTTTACTGTCTAGATTTCCTGTAGGCTCATCGGCAAGAATGATTTTTGGGTCATTAATCAAGGCTCTTGCGACCGCTACACGCTGTTGCTGTCCTCCGGAAAGCTGTTGCGGATAATGTTTCAATCGGTGTGAGATTCCTAACTTATTGGCTATTTCATTCACTTTTTTGCTTCTTTCAGAAGTAGGAACTTTGTTGTAAATCAACGGTAATTCAATATTGTCATAAACTGATAATTCGTCAATCAGATTAAAATTCTGAAAAATAAAACCAATATTTTCTTTTCTCGCTTTCGATTTTTCCTTTTCTTTCAGTCCGATCATTTCCTGATTAAGCAATTGATAACTTCCGCCGGAGGCGCTGTCCAGTAATCCAACAATATTCAACAAAGTTGATTTTCCGCTTCCCGATGGTCCCATAATCGAAACAAAATCACCTTGATTAATGGTTAATGAAATTTCGCTTAATGCCATAGTTTCAACTTCTTCGGTTCTGAATACTCTTGAAAGATTTTTAATTGTGATCATACTGTTCGTTTTTTGATTGATGTTTATTTTTTTAATAATTCTGTAATTTTAAGAAGCATTTCTTTTGCATTTTGGCTAGTAGGATCTAGCTCCAACGCTTTTTGATAATCGCTTTTTGACAGCAGATATTCCTTTTTACTAAAATAGGCTTCACCACGGCTGTCATAGACATTTGATGAATTAGGAAACTCATTAACATTCAGATTGAAAATTTTAATTGCTGATTCAGTTTTTCCATCCTGCAGAAATTCATACCCCAATTGATTTAATTCACTTTCATTAGAAAAATTGTATTCGCTGTTTTTATTTTTCTTAAGGTTTTTATATAATTCAATGCCCTTGTCGATATTCTTTTCGCACGCTTTTCTTATTGTCAAAGAGATGGATTCTTTATTTGATTCTAATGGATAATTTTTCCAATTATTTAGACTTGCAATACTGCTTACTATTTCATTTAATAGCATTGACGATCTGCCATTTGTCATAACTACCATACCGTTTCCATCTTCTAGACTGCCAACGTAATAGCAGACAAAGCCTTCATTACCACCGCTATGTCCAAAATACTTTGTTCCTTTAAAATCATTTAAGAAAACCCCTAAATTAATTTCTAATCGTTTAGCAGACATTTCTTTGGAAAGTATTTTATTAGACTTTCCTAATAATGATAATTGCGTTTCGATGATGTATTTTGATAAATCTGTTGGATTTGTCCATAATCCGGCGGCCGCTTTTTCAGGATAAATATGATACTTTCCTTTAACTTCATTACTCATATTATAGCCTGTTGCAAGAATATTTTCTTTCTCTTTTGAAGCAGGCTGATTAAAGGAACTGCTGTTCATTCCCAATGGAGTCAGAACATTTTTCAACATATAATCTTCGTATTTTTCTCCTGTCGTATTTTCAAGAATTAATTGGGTAATCGTAGTGCCGCCTCCTGAATATTGAAATTTTAGACCAGGTTCAAATATTGACCGGACAGCATTTGAATTGGAAGGTTTTAATCCGTCAAGAGTTTCTATTGTGGTTGGTAAACTTTTCCCTTTTGCATAACCTCCAAAACCGCTTGTGGACAAACCGGCTTTATGGCTTAGTAAATTTGCAATTGAGATTTTCTTTCCTTTTGAAACCGAATCATAAGGGAATTTCCAGGTTTTTAAATAATTATTTATATCATCATCCAGTCCTAATTTTCCATCTTCAACCAGTTTTAAAATAGCAAGGCTGTTGATAGATTTACTTATCGAAGCGGCTTGAAAAAGTGTTTGAGTGGTTGTTGATTTCTTTTCAGAAACATCTGCATGACCGTATGCTTTTGTCCATTCTATTTTGTAATCTTTAATCACAGCAATACTTACAGCATTAACATTGTAAAAAGCCATTCTTTCTTTTAATGACCATTTTTTACTTTTGGATTTATCCCAATAGTTAAGGTCGTTTTCAAACAGCTTTATTTTATCATTTACTTCTTGTGCAAAACTGTTTAATGATAAAAACAGTAGGAGGATTAAATTTAATTTTTTCATTTTTTATGTGATTTATAGTGATGATGATTCGTTAATGTTGTTTATTCTAAATTCAAAACTTCAACCTGGATATAATCTTTATAGGATGAGGTAATTACTTTTTCACCTGCTTTCAGTCCATTTAGTACTTCATAATACAGCGGATTTTCTCTTCCCAGTTTGATTGTTCTTCTTTCGGCCTTATTTCCGTTGAGGACAAAAATCCATTTACCATTGGTTTCTTCATAAAAACTTCCTTTGGAAAGCACTAAGGTCTTGGTTTTTTCTGATAGATTTAATTTTACTCCAAAACTTAATCCCTGTTTTAAATCTAGTTTTTCAGATGAAACAAAATCCAATTCCACTTGGAACCTTCCGTTTTTGATTTCCGGAATTACTTTAGTTATTTGAACGGTGATAGCTTTATTCTCAAAATCAACTGTTCCTTTTTGCTTCTCAGCAATTTTGTCTAAATAAAATTCATCCACATCGGCTACCAGTTTATAACCTTTCATGACGTCAATAGTTCCTAAACTTACACCTTGTGTATATGTTTTCCCCAAGATAGGTTCAAAGGATGAAAGCCTGCCTGAAAGCGGTGCGGTGATCAAAAAATTCTTTTTATTATTTCTTAAAATGGACAGACTTTTATCCATGATGGCAATGGATTGATGAAGCTGCCCAATCTGAATCTGATTTGCCAGTTTCTCTTTTTTTACGCTTTGCTTGATAATATTCATGCGTTCTTTTTGAAAGCGATAATTTTCATTTGTCTTTTCCCATTCGTTTTTAGAAAGTATTTCCTGTTCAAAAAGTTTCTTGTTCAAGTCGAATAAATTTTTGGCGTCCAAATAATCGTGTTCTATCGCAATCAAGTCTTTTTCTAAATTCAGCTCCTGATTTCTCAAATCGAGTTTGGCTTTGTTCAGATTATTAATTTGTTCTATAATCGCTGTTTCCTGCTGCATATACGCCAGTTCTGCATTTGGATTGTACAATCGTGCCAGCGGCTGTCCTTTTATAACCATGTCGCCGTTTTCGACAAAAATTTCCTGTACCGCTCCGCCTTCGATGATATTAATTAACATTGAATTTAAGGGAACAGCTTTTGCCTGAAAAGACATAAAATCTTCAAAAAAATCATTTTCGGCTGTCTTAACCGTGATTTCGTCTTTCTTTATTGTAAGACTTCTTTTCTTGGTTGCCGAAGTAAAAATGATATACCCAATCACTAAGATAATTGGCAAAGCGATTAAAAGATACTTATTTTTGTTAGTTTTACGTGTAATTATAGTGTCCATTTCTGATGATTTGATTAACCTAAAGTGATAATCGTGCCACAAATTAAAACATTGTAATTGCTTTATTTTTAACACTTTATTTTTAATTAATTTTTTAAAGTGTTCATTATCGAACACCTTTTGACCGAAACCGAACAGTAATGAAATCTTTTTGATTCCAAATTAAAATTCAAAATGGAGAAAAAAGATTCCATGTTCCTATAAAAAAGCAAATATTAGCTTCACATGAAAAAGACCAACGCCTCAATTTTAGTCATAGACGATCAGGAAGATATTCTTTTTGCTTCCAAAATGCTCCTTAAAAAGCATTTTGAAAATATTTTTACAATCAATAACCCGAAAAATGTGGTTGATTTATTAGCAAAAAACTCCATCGATGTGGTTTTGCTCGATATGAATTACAGAATTGGATTCGAAGATGGAAGAGAAGGTTTGTATTTATTGAAAGAAATAAAAACGCTTTCGCCAAAAACTGTCGTTATTCTGATGACTGCTTTTGGAAAGGTTGAAACAGCTGTTGAAGGTTTGAAATCAGGGGCTTTTGATTATATTTTAAAGCCTTGGGAAAATGAAAAACTACTCAGCGTTGTAAAACAGGCTGTTGATAAAAGCCGGAAAGAGCAAAAGAAACCGAATATTATTGAAAGTGCTGATGATTTTTTTGTTGGCAATTCTGATGTAATAAAAAAAGCATATTCCTTGGCGGATAAAGTGGCCAAGACAGATGCCAATGTTTTAATTCTTGGCGAAAACGGAACAGGTAAATTTGTTTTGTCACATCATATTCATCTTCAATCGGAGCGAAAAAACAGTCTTTTTATTCATGTTGATTTGGGTTCATTGAATTCCAATATTTTCGAAAGTGAATTATTTGGTTATGTACAAGGCGCTTTTACCGATGCAAAAACGGATACTCCCGGACGTTTTGAAATGGCACAGAACGGAACTATTTTTTTGGATGAAATAGGAAATGTTCCATTGCATTTACAGTCAAAACTCCTGCAGGTTATTCAAACCAAAACAGTAACCCGATTGGGCGAATCAAAAGCAAGACCACTGGATGTCCGCATTATTACTGCCACTAACCTAAATTTGAAACAGGAAGTTGCTGAGAAAAATTTTAGAGAAGATTTGTACTATCGCATTAACACTATGGAAATTGTACTGCCTCCATTGCGGGAACGAAACGAAGATAAAATTCCTTTGGCGCAGTATCTTCTGCAAAAAATGACAGATAAATACGGAAGGGATGAAATCACTTTCGACGAAAAAGCATTGGAACAAATAGCAAAACACGCTTGGAACGGAAATATCCGGGAAATGGAAAACCGAATAGAACGTGCCGTAATTCTTTGCGAGAACAACCTTATTACTGTTTCCGATTTGGATTTGGAACAAATAACTGCTTACGAGGATAATCAAGATGATATTCAGCTGTCTGCAGTAGAAAAAACGGCTATCGAAAAAATCCTTTTTAAGAACAATAATAACATCAGCAAAACTGCCGAAGAATTAGGATTGTCAAGAGCTTCATTGTACCGCCGTTTAGAAAAATATAACATCAGCACAACTTAGTATGCATAAATCGTTAAAAATATACCAGCTTCTTTTTCTTCGATTGATTATTATTCTTTTGGGTGCAGGAATTTCCATCTTTTTTTTTCAAAAAGGATTGGTTTTTACTGCTGTATTTTGCCTGATCATAATTTTTCTGCTCATTGTTGAAATGTATTTTTATGTCCAAAATGCTTTTCTGCTTTATGACAGAACGATTACTTCGATTTTGCAAAATGATTTTACCTCTGATTTTACCAAACATAAATCGTATCAAAATTATTCCAACTTATTTAAGCTGTATGAAACTTTGAAAAGCAAAGAAAACGAACAGGTTTCAAAAGATATTGTCTACCGTTCTATTCTAAACAACATTGAAACGGGGATTATTATTCTGCAAAAGGAAGGGACTGATTGGAATATTTTTTTGATGAATGATTATTTTTCCAAACATTTTGATGTACCAAAAGTTTCCAAATGGAAGTATCTGAAAAATCATCTGCCTTCCCTATGCGAAATTATTGAAGAGCAGAATTTTCAAGAAATAAAAACCTCATTAGAGATTCGTGTTAATCAGCAGGATACGCAGACATTTGTAATGCAGACTTCAAGAAGCGAAATTTACAATCGGGATTATTTTATTGTTTTGCTGGATTCTATTCAAAATGTAATCGAGAAAAAAGAGAAAGAAGCTTGGGTCAATCTGATGAAAGTGATTTCGCATGAACTATTGAATTCAATTACCCCTATTCGATCTCTTTCTCAGAATCTGCAGGACTTGGTACAGCAGGAAACGATTTCGGCAGAAGATTTAGACGACATGAAAAGCAGTGTTGCCACAATGCTTAGACGAAGTGATCATTTACAGCAGTTTGTAGAAAGTTACCGCAAATTAGCCATGTTGCCTTCTCCCAAAAAAGAATTTATACAACTGTCGAAATGGATTGAAAACAGTCTGCAGATTATGACTCCGTTGTTTAAGAAAGAGCAGATAGAAGTTGTAAATACAATTACTTTCGACCGTAGGCTTTATATTGATTCACTGCAAATGGAACAGGTATTGATTAATCTTTTGACAAATTGTATTTATGCTCTAGCAGACATAGAAAAAAAACAGATTGTAATTTCGGCTGAAGTCAAAGAAAAGAGAACTTTTATCATGATTAGCGATAATGGAATTGGCATTGAAGAGGAGATTGAAAACAAAATATTTTTACCTTTTTTTACTACTCGAAAAGAAGGAGCCGGAATTGGACTGACCTTATCCAAAAACATTGCCGAAGCTCATGGCGGTTATCTTGCATATAAAAATGATAACGGAAAAACCACTTTTGTAATTTGTCTAGTGGATAATTAATACCATTTATAAATATAAAATAATCCAGTTTTGTTTTCCTCTCTGCTAGTTAGCTGTTACTCTTGTGGAGAGGAAAAAAACATTTATATTTTTAATTGGTATTGGTTGCATCATTTACAGGCTGGCTGTCTACAAACTGTTCGAAACTGATGATTTTGCTGTCTTTTAATTTCCAAACATGAGCCACTCTGGCTGTGAATGATTTGCCTGATATTTTATAAATGCCAGTATATGTTCCGTATGCAACGACTTTATCATCACTGGAAACATAATCTTCTGGAGTAAATTTATAATCAATCCATTCACTGCCTAATCGGCTAAAAACATTTTTGGTTATTTCTTCTAACCCAATATAAGTTCCTGCGTATGGAAAACCTTTAGCTTCTGTCCAGGAAATGTCATCAGATACATATTTAGCCAAATTTTCACCGTTTTCTTCCGAAGTTTTTCCTTCGTAAGTACTTTTTATAATGTCAAGATTTGTCATTGTCTTTTTATTTAAAGAACAGCCTGACAAGGCAAAAAGCATCGCCAGACTGTACATAATTAATTTTACCATTTCATTTCTCCAGTATTTACTTTTGCTCCTATTTGTAAGGCAGTTTCAAAAGTAAGAGCTGGATATTTTGTTTTCAAAGCAGTTATTAAAGCTTCCGAAGTTTTATTGGTTTTCAAAGCTTCTTCGTAGAATTGAATATAACTTTTGGTATGATTTACAGAAGCGATATCAAATGGAGAATTTGAATTGGCGTGAGCAGGAATTACAATTTCAGGTTTCAAAGCCGTAATTTTGTCTAAAACTGAAATCCAGCTTTTTCGGGCATCTGCGGTTTGTGCATCCGCCATCCAAAGATGGAAAGTGGTTCCGAAAACATTGATTCCGCCAACAACTGCTTTGATAGAAGGAATCCAGACAAAAGTTTTATTTGGGAATTCTTCCAAACCAATGATTTCTAATTTCTCACCTTCCAATTCAATACTATTACCTTTTAAAACCTGCGGTAAAATAACGTTTGACGTAATGTTTTTGCCCAATCTTTCACCCCAGACTTCTAATTTTTTTTGAGCCGTAGCTTTAATATGTTCTACTGTTGCAGGTGAAGCATAAGCGATAACTTCAGGGAAATATTTTTTGAATACTTCCAGTCCAAAGTAAAAATCCGGATCTCCGTGAGAAACGAAAATTGCAGTTAGTTTTTTGCCGCTTGCTTTAATTTCCTGTGCTGTTTTTTCGGCATCCGCCAAAGTAAATTGTGCATCAATCAAAACCGCATCTGTTTTCCCCGATACAATAACTGATGCTACACCAAAACTGTTTTCTGATGCATTGTAAACTTGAAGTTTTAAATCTTTAGTTTCGATAATTTTGAAACTTTGTGCTTGTGCTTCCATTGTAAATAAAATTAAAATTGTTAAAAATACTGTTGAGATACTGTTCTTCATTTTCTGTGCTGTTTTAAATTAGCACTGCAAAGATGAAACGACATGCTGTCTCAAAACATTAAACTAGTTTAATAATGGAAAGGCTTATTTCCTGACAGTAATTTTCTTTCGGATATTACTCAAAAAAACATTGGTAATCCCTAAATAGGCTGCAACCTGAATATTGGAAAGACGCTGGATAAGCTGAGGGTATTTTTCTGTAAATTCGATGTAACGGGACTCAGCTGTTTTACTCAGATTATCAATCATTCTGCGCTGAAGGGCTACGTGAGTTTTTTGAGTCATTACCCGAAATAGCTTTTCAACTTTAGGTAAATTGGCATAAGCAAATTCCTTGTCTTTCTTAGAAATTAAAAGTATTTCGCTGTCTTCAATGGCTTCTATAAAAAGCTGCGATGGTTTTTCATTGGTAAAACTATCAATATCGGTAATCCACCAATTTTCAATTGCAAAATAGAGTACTTGTTCAAAACCATTTTTATCAATATGATATACTCGAAAAAGCCCTTTAGTAACAAAACCTTCAAACTTGCAAACTTCACCTTCGCGGAGCAAAAAACTTTTTTTAGGTATCGTTTTTTGTTGAAACAAACTGCAAAATTCCTCCATTTCAGTATCTGAAAGATAAATATGTGCTGCAATATTCTGTTTGAGAAGTTTGGTCATTTTATAAAATGATGTTTTCTATCTTTTGCTACAATTAAAAGGATAGTAATTTGGAATATAAATGTACTAATTAATCGTTATAAGAACCTAATATTTTCATTTTACAAAGCAGCTGTAAAATGAGTTTTAAACCCAAAGATAAATGTTTAACTTGCTTCAAAAAATATTCGGATAACACAGGGCATTAGCGGCTATTTGATACAATAGTAGAATAACAAATGAAATTAGAGAATTTAAAACCATTTAAAGGACAGCATTGCGAAACAACAGCAACGGGAACATTGCTGAGACAGCTTGGTATTGAACTTTCAGAGCCAATGCTTTTTGGTTTAGGTGAGGGGCTTGGTTTTATCTTTTGGAATATGAAATCTATGGATTTTCCTTTTATTGGAGGGCGAATAAAACCAGATGAATTGACTAAAAATATTGCAAAAAATTTAAACCTTGAATTAACGGTAAATGAAACGGCATCAGTGCAAAAGGCATGGAAAGATGTTAAAGAACTTATTGGTAACGGACAGGCAGTTGGCTTAAAACTAGATTGTTTTCATTTGCAGTATTTCTCAAAACCATTTCATTTTGCAGGACATTATGTTGCATTTTATGGTTATGATGAGGAATACGCTTTTTTGATAGATACAAAACAGCAGGGAGGATTAGTGAAAACAAGTCTGGAGAGTTTAGCATTGGCAAGAGCCGAAAAAGGACCAATGTCATCTAAGAATCTGTATTACACTTTGCGTAAGACAAACAAAATGGTGGACATAAAAATGGCAATTGTAACAGCAATTAGAAATAACGCCACAGAATACATAAATCCTCCAATCACTAATATTGGTTATAAAGGAATTTTAAAAACAAGTACTGAAATAGTTAAGTGGTTTAAGACAAGTAGTGACATTGAAAATGAATTCAAAACCTGTGCAATGCTTATGGAAAAAGCAGGAACTGGCGGTGCATTATTTAGAAATTTGTACAGAGATTTTTTACTGGAAAGCTATCAAATTTTGAAACTGGAGAAACTAAAAACAGGATACGAATCTTTTGCAGAAATTGCGTCACTTTGGGTTGCAGTTTCAGAACTATTTGAAAAAGTAAGTCAAACGAAAGACTTTAAATACATTGAGCAGGCATCAGATATTTTAAAAACAATATCTGAAAAAGAAAAAACAGCAATGGAACTGTTAGCGGCTATATAACTGCCTTTTTTTACGATTAGTTTTCTACTGTAAATTTATAAGAGCCGGATTGTAATGTGAACACTAATTTGTCTCCCTTTTGACCGATGAATGTTATGCCTTTTACCTGTTTTATTTTTTTACCACTTTCTGTTACTTTGTTTATGTTGGATGCTTTTATAAATAGAGTGGCAGTTGTATTTGCTGGAATCTCAATCGTATAAATTGTCTGTCCTTCAATAATTTTCCATTCACTTGTAATTTTTCCATACATAGAATCATAATAACCTTTTGCAAAAGTCATTTTACCTGTAGGGTCAGGTGTAGGCTGCAATATGAATTTTTTAAAACCAGGTTCATCACGGGCTATACCGATAGAATTGTTTATCATCCATGAACCCACCGAACCAAAGGAATAGTGGTTAAAAGAGTTCATGTTGTTATTACCTCCAAAACCATTTTCTTTTGTATATGAATTCAGCCTTTCCCAAATAGTGGTTGCGCCATTTTCTACTGAGTACAACCAAGAAGGGTAGGAGGTTTGCTGTAATAATTGGTATGCTTCTTGATCCTTACCGTTTTTTGAAAGAGCATCACTAATCGCAGCTGTTCCTATAAAACCAGTCATTAAGGAATATTCGGGGCGTATTATGCCTAACTCGTCTTTGTTTTTGCGTTCAAGTGCTGCTACAAGGTTATTTGTTGCTTTATCTTGAGTGTTTTTGTTAAATAAATTATAAGCCAGCGGAATAGCGTATGAGGCTTGTGTATCGCTAAAACTCCCTTTTTTTGGAAGCTGATCTTCAGATACTCGATACCCCCAAGGAAATCGGTGTCCAGAATGTATTGTTTTGCCTGTTACAGCATCTATATGGGTTTTATTAAAATGATCTTTACGGGCTGTATATTCCTGCTCAAAATGTATTGCATCATCAGTTTTTCCAAGTATTGATGCCACTTTTTGCATGATTTCAAGATCGTATGCATAGTAAGCATCCCACAAAATTGTATCGTCATTTTTATAGCCCTCAGGACTCAGCCAGTCTCCAAGGAGGGATTCAGATTGTATACCAGTTACTGGGTTGAGGTGTGTTTTTAGAAAATCAGTGTAGCGCTTCATAGCATCATAATGTTCTGCAAGCAGTGATATATCCCCATATTGCAGGTATGACTCCCATGCTACGATAATTCCCGCACTTCCCCAGAGAATACCGCCAAAAGCATCCGTAACTGGAGCCGTATCAGTAAATCTTCCGTCTTTTTCTTGTAAATCACGCATAGCAAGCATATGCCTTCTTAAAAACGGGCTGGCATTGGAAAGGTATGTTGCTGTTTTAGAAAATACACTTATATCGCCGCTCCATCCCATGCGTTCATTGCGTGCAGGAGTATCTGTTGGAATATATAAAAAATTAGAACGGGTTGACCATTCTATGTTTTTCCATAATTTATTAACCAGTGGATTTGATGTTTGATAATCAGCAGTGATTGAATCTATGGAACTTAAAACCATTCCGGTAATTTTATTTAGCGGAAGCGCTTTTTTTATACCCGTAATTTCTATAAACCGAAAACCATGAAAAGTAAATCTGGGCTGGATTATATCATTATTGCCTTTGCAGTAATAAATATCACGCACCATTGCAGCTCTTATATTCTCGAGCATAATCATCCCTTTATTAGTGCCGTATTCAGCAATGTCAGGATATTTTACTTCGGCATAACGTACCATTATAGTATCGCCTTTAGTCGTATTGTCTAATTCAATTTTAGGGAATCCTACCATATTTTGTCCCATATCATATATAAATACTCCGGGGCGTACTTCTTCTGCACTAACAGGTTTTAATGTTTTTGTAATAGTGGCAGTAACTCCGGGCATTCCTCTCAATTTCATTGCCGAAAAATCAAGATTTGAATTGACAGTAGCCTTGTTGTTTTTTTTATCTTCCAATTCTATGACTTGTGTGGTTGTCCACTTAGAATCATTAAAGTTAGGTTTTGACCAATCTGTTATTGCAGATTCTTTGCCGGCATCATAAACCTCGCCTTGAAAAAAGCTGCCATATCGTATAGGGCCGTCGCTGTAGTATTTCCATGTGTCTGGATTTGTGGTTATAATTTGTTCGCTTCCATCAGTATAAGTGATAACCAGCTTTGCCAAAAGAGACTGACGGTCACCAAAAAAATTCCAGTTTTCACCTGTATATGTAATATTACCGCTCCACCATCCTTCACTTAAAATGGCACCAAAGGCATTTGCTCCATTTTCTAAAACTATTGGCGTTACATCATAAGTCTGGTAAAGATGCGTTTTATTGTATTGAGTTAATCCCGGGCTAAAATATTCGTTGCCAATCCGATTTCCGTTTAAGTACAGTTCATAGATACCGCGGGCTGTGGCATACAGTCTGGCTTTTTTAATTGTTTTACCTTCTGTTTTAAATGTGGTTCGTAATATTGGAGATGCATTTTGAGCTGGGTTTGCAATGATAAGGGCTTCTTCTGAAGTGGCATCTATGACATATTGCCCATTTGCAACAGCTAATTTTTTTTTATTTACGGATGAAAAAATTCCGTTATAGGAAACAGCCGAAAGATTTTCGCAGAAGAGAGTATTCGAGGGCGCTCTGAAATTCATAATCTTAACGTTCGAGAAATAGGCTTTTTGTCCTTTGTTTAGTGCAAAACCAATATCACCCACAATTGGATATGCAATATAATCTGCACCTTGTCCCATTGGATTTATATTTACACCGGCATGACCAGAATTGTCGGCAGTTATGTTGTGAGAGGGATCATTCCCATCTACATAAAAATTTAATACACCAAAAACGGAAGTCGCAAAAATTTGATGTTTACTGTATTTGTTGTTTTGATTGATGATGTTCAGCGGTATTTCAAATGTTTTAAAAGGTATTGAGGGATTATCATTTTTAGTATAACCCACACGGTAAATATTTAATTTTGCTTTACCGTTTTGGTTACTGTTGATATCTGTAATGTTCAATTCTACTTTTATATAAGAGGAATCTTTTTTGTTTTCAACATCAAGTATGTTCATGTTTCTGTCCATAAGGCGTTCGTCATTTGCTCCAAAAATAAAACCAGCCTTATCTGATTTTGATTTTTGATCGAGCTGGATAGTATAACTAAGTCGGAAAACGGTAAGATAGTGGGAGTAAAGTACCATATCCTTATCGGTACCGCCAATCCAGTTTGCTCCATTCCATCCGGATAATTTTGGATCAGGATTCATCAGTCCTGTTTCAAACCATGATGCAGCACGGGATTCTTTACCGTCTTGATTCCAAACTGATACTGTCCAATTGTAACGCGTAGTCGGTTTTAAATCTTCACCATTATATACAATACCTACAGAAACATTGCTTTCAATTTTGTTTGAATCCCAAACAATTGCATCAGTTTCGTTTGTGACTTTTATTTGATAGGCTTTTTGTGATAAAGCGCGCAAATTTGAATTTGCTTTCATCTGCCAGCTGAAAACTGGTTTTTGAACATCCATGCCCAGTGGTGTTACCTGATAGTCTGTCTGTAATCTGGTGATGTCAAATTGTGCATAAATTATTGAGTTTACCATCAAAAAGACAATTGTTAGCAGACGGCTTGTAGTAAAATGTTTTTGCATTATAGGATGTTCAGATTAGACTTGTTTCCAAATTTAAAACATAAGTGTATATATTACAATTATATTTAGTGATATCTGTATAAATAATTAGTTCATGCTTTTATTTAAGGTATTCTTTCCAGTTTTCAATTAGCTGTTTTGATTTTATTCTTTCTTGATAGTTTTGAATTATCGAATAGTAATCTATCGAAAAAGTTTTGATTAACACCTGATAATCATCATATTTTCTACAGATTTTCATTTATAAATTTGAATATAATTTTAAAGAGAAAATGTTATGAGACAGCATGTTCCAGTATCAACGATTATGACCAAAGATCTGGTAAAACTAACGATCAAGGATGATTTAACTAAGGCGGAATCTCTTTTTAAGCATTACAAAATCAGGCATATTCCAGTAGTAAACGGAGCTACTATAATTGGAATGCTGAGTTATACAGATTTGTTACGAATCTCTTTTGCAGATGCAGTAGATGATGATGAAGAGATTGTAGATACCACCGTTTACAATATGTTTACTGTAGAACAGGTAATGGCCAAAAAGCTGGTGACAATTTCGCCAGACACCACTATTAAGGAAGCGGCTGAGATATTAGCAAAAAAGGAATTTCATGCTTTGCCAGTATGCGAAGATCATGTACTGGTTGGAATAATAACTACAACTGATTTGATAAAATATTTGATTAATCAGTATAATTAAAAATTAAGTGTTTACTAATGAAGAAAGTCCCAATGAAGTTTTGTTTGTACTCAATTGGGACTTTTATTTTTGTTAAACTGCAAGTAAACTTTTTAAATCGGCTACTGTTTGTATTGGATCTTCAGCTCTAAAAATAAAGTTTCCAGCAACAAGTACATCAGCTCCAGCTTCTACTAGTTGTAACGCATTTTTATTGGTAACGCCGCCGTCAATTTCTATAAGCGTTGAAGCTCCTTTTCTAGTAATCAGATCTTTTAATTTTTGAACTTTTGCATAAGTGTTTTCAATAAAAGACTGTCCTCCAAAACCTGGATTCACGCTCATGATACAAACCATGTCAATGTCATTGATTACATCTTCCAGTAAATCAACATTTGTATGTGGATTTAGTGCCACACCGGCTTTCATTCCCTGCGCTTTGATAGCTTGAAGTGTTCTGTGTAAATGAGTACAGGCTTCGTAATGTACGGTTAAAATATCGGCACCTAAATCTTTAAATGTTTTAATATATTGGTCCGGGTTGACAATCATCAAATGTACGTCAACTGTTTTTTTTGTATGTCTTGTAATTGCTTCAAGAACGGGCATTCCAAAAGAAATATTTGGAACAAAAACGCCATCCATGATGTCAATGTGAAACCAGTCGGCTTGACTGTTGTTGATCATTTCGATATCACGCTGTAAATTGGCAAAATCGGCAGCCAAAACTGATGGAGCAATAATTGTATTCTTCATGGTGTTGAGGTGCACTGCAGTGCATGTTTTGTTTTACGTTGAGATGCACTGCAGTGCATCTTTTGTTTTTTTGCAAAGGTAATATAAAAAATAAAACTCCGGTAATCAGCCGGAGTTTCAATCATCAATCAAAAAACGAACAGTTAATCAGACTGTTGTTCACGTTGTATTAAAATATTTAAAATTAATGCATTTAAAAATTTTAATTTGGGGATATTTTATATTAACCTAAGTAGGTTTTCAAGATTTTACTTCTGGAAGTATGTTTTAATCTGCGGATTGCTTTTTCTTTAATTTGACGAACACGCTCACGAGTCAAATCGAAAGTTTCACCAATTTCTTCAAGAGTCATAGGGTGCTGATCACCAAGACCAAAATATAAACGAACTACATCAGCCTCTCTTGGAGTTAATGTTTCTAATGAACGCTCAATTTCAGTACGCAATGATTCGTGGATTAATTCTCTGTCAGGATTTGGAGATTCTCCAGAACGCAATACATCGTAAAGATTTGAATCTTCTCCTTCTACAAGGGGCGCATCCATAGATAAGTGACGGCCAGAGTTTTTCATAGACTCTTTTACATCATTTACAGTCATATCCAGTTCTTTTGCAATTTCCTCAGCAGATGGCGGACGCTCATTAGACTGCTCTAATAATGCATACATTTTGTTGATTTTATTGATAGAACCAATTTTATTTAGTGGTAAACGAACGATACGGGATTGTTCAGCCAAAGCTTGAAGAATCGATTGACGAATCCACCATACAGCATAAGAAATGAATTTGAAACCACGAGTTTCATCAAAACGCTGTGCGGCTTTTATCAATCCTAAATTTCCTTCATTAATTAAATCGGGAAGTGTCAAACCTTGATTTTGGTATTGTTTGGCTACCGAAACTACGAAACGTAAATTGGCTTTTGTTAATTTTTCTAGGGCTCTTTGATCCCCGGCTTTAATTCTTTGAGCTAATTCTACTTCTTCGTCAGCGGTAATAAGGTCAACTTTTCCAATTTCTTGTAAATATTTGTCTAATGAAGCGGTTTCACGATTGGTAACCTGCTTGGTGATTTTAAGTTGTCTCATGTTTTTGTCTCCTCAATTTTTTAAGTGTACAAGTGATTATACGTATGGGGTTTGTAAAAAGTTACAACTTAATTGAAAATATTTTTAAATTAACATTAATTACTGAAAAAAAGAAGCCTTTTCATAATTTGAAAAGGCTCTATATCAGAATGCAATAATTGATTTTATGGATTGGCAGACGGATCTTTTACTTCAATAATTTCTTTTAAAGAAACTGCTGAGCCATTTTTTGCAAAACCTTCGAGTCTTATTTCAAATGTTCCAGCCACATCAGAGGTAAAGAATGTATTAGTAGCTGTATTCAGTTTTACTTCGGGACTCCAAAACAGCTGATTTCTAAAATCTGGAATTCTTTCGTTATCCGCTGGATTTGTATAATCAATTTTATTGTATATTTTTTTAGGCTGCGGTCTTAAAATTGCCGTTTTAACAATTGAGCTTCCAGTTTGAGTGCTGATAAAATCTTTGTTAAAAGTTGTGAAGCTAACTAATCCGTTAAATGATTTTGCACCTACATAATAACGGCCAACAATCAAATCCATTTTATAAATATTTTTCATATTATAATTGATCAGCTCATTTACATTCTCCAGGTACAATCCGTCAATAAGTACTAAAGCAGATTCTGGTAATTGAGGGAAAATGCTCGGGTCGTTTACATGCAGGTAAAATTTATCTCCTTTTTGTTTGGTATAAATTTCAGTAGTAACTTCGGTTAATGTCTCTCTTAGCGATTTAAATCTTGTGAAATCGTCTAAGACATATTCTTTTGCAAGCGGAAAATAAAATGGCTCTAAAACAGGTGTTTTACTAATGTTATCTGCTTTTTTGTGATAGTAAGCATTTTCAACCTGACTTGAAATAGTTCTATCCAGCAGCGTTTCTTTTACAGCAATTGATAAGTTTGCAGCTTTAGCAAATGATAGTTCAGAATATTCTATTTCCGAATTATTATTTACTGTCAGATTGTAATTGCTGGCATTATCATTAATAACCTGTACATTAATATTTGGGGTGTAATATATGTTTTTGATGTTAAAAATAAAGTTTCCTTGAGCATCAGTTCGGGTGATTTCAAAGGCGAAAGAATTTCCAGGCAACGACAAAGCAACAAAAATATTTTTTATGTTATCGGTGCTGTTTTTTACTGTAATTTTTCCGCTTATAATTTCGCCTCGAAGTTCTGGAAGATAAACTTTTGCAGACTGATTTCTTAGGTCAATTACCGTTGTATTATTAGAACCTGTTGCAAATTCAGTTGCCGAAACTGGTGTTTGGCGGGTTAGGTTATCTATTTTTCTAACGGATAAAGAATAATTTCCATCGAGAAACAATGGGTTTTCTGTTTCGATTTTTAAATCTACTAACTCACGGTTTTCGAATATTCTTTTTGCCAGATTTAATTTTACATTAGTATTTGTGACACTGTTTTCATTTGCAGTAATAACAGTTTTATCAGCTGATGAATTTACATTTTCAGATACTAAAGTTTTTTCAGTCTTAACACTTTCATCAGCTTTAAAAGGATTGATGATTGTAATATCGATTTGAAATAATTCTGACGTAGGTTTATTAAGTGTCCAGTTTGTGTAGCCAAGTAGTTTGTAGCTGCCTGTTTTTAATGTTGTCGGGATGAAATAATCTCCTTGTCCTGTTGTGTTCTCCAAAACTATTTTAGTTTTAAAGACAGATTTTTTACTGTCATCAACCAATTCAACATATGCTATTTTGCTTATATTGCTGGGGGTTTTATCTGATGATTTTAAGCAGTAAACTTTATACAATAAAGTTTCGCCTGAAACAAAAGCAGCTGCATTAGTATGAACGAATACCGTTTCGTCAAGAGTAACGGTTTGCTGTGCGTTTATAAATTGTCCAGTAAATACTGCAAACAATAGTATTAGGTGTTTTAATTTGTCCAAAATGATGGTATTTCGTTTGATGAAAATGATGTACAGTCTCCGCATTCTACAGGTACGGTATAATAGAAAGAGCTTTCTACATTATATTTATAAGTAATGCTATGATTATTTATACGGTCAATTAATGTTTTTCCTCTACAAGGGATAGGTATGCTTAGATAAAAACAAAATTTATACTCTTCTTCAGTACAATCTGTGTAATAAGGCGGAAGAGGTTCACCTGGAAAAAGATCTTCATAATTGAAGAATATTCTTTTTGATGAGAACGAAGATACTTCAAAGAAACCTATAGCTTTTTGGTCTGTATGAGAAATACATCTGATATTTCCGTTAAAAAAACCAGGCTGTTTAGGAGATAATACGCTTTCAGAACTTGAAATTTCTTTCATGGTTTTGCGAAATGTATAAGATTCTAAAGTTTGAACATATTGTTTTACCAAAATACTGTAGCGATGACTTATGATATAATTTTGATCGCTGATAAAACGCAGCGGAAAATTTACTCGGTCTTCCTGCAGATTTGTAGTGGTTGTTAATATAATGTCATTAGAAGCCTTTGTACTGTAGCATGTTCGTGTATTAGGATCATTTGGATGCAAAGCAACACTTTCGGGACCTGTAACGACTAATTTTTCTCCGCGCCATACTGGTGCTACAATTTGGTATGTTTCTTCATATTCATATCGGTAATATTTGGAAGTGTTTGAAGGATCGTAGTTAGTTACTCTAATTTGAACACCTCTTCCTTCTTTGCTGTCTGTAACCACTGTAGGAACAACGCTTTCTATTTGATTTGCAGTAGTAAGTGTTTGGCTGGAAGACTGGTAAACTTTACCGTCTGCAGTTTTAATTTCCAAAGTATATTTTTTTTGGGGTGTAGCAGCGAAAGGACTTTCAGAAACGTAAATTCCGTTTTGTTCTTTAAAAGGGTAAACAGCTCCTAAATCATCTTTTACTGTTACTGTAGCTCCGGTTTCAATTGTAATACCTTCATCCTCCAGTTTTGCAGTTTTAGAAATTTTTATCTCCTGATTTTTTAATTCATTTGTTATAGTTGCTTCTACTACTAATGCTTCTTCATAAGTATCAGATTGTAAAGGGTAGTTTTCTGAACAGCTGTTGAGAAACAAACTCAATAGAAGTATAAGAATGGATGTTTTTTTAAATAATGTTTTCATGATATTTGAACCCATTCGGGATATTAAAATTTAAAATTATAAGTAATACTAGGAACAGGGATAGAAAAAATTGATGTTTTGTATCCTTTCACTTTTCCACTCGGGTCTGTTACAAAATAGATCGAGTAGGGATTGTTACGGCCTAGTACATTGTAAATGGATATATTCCAGAAACTATGGGCCAGTTTTTTTATTTTATGGTTTCCTTCAATATTAATTCCGATATCTAAACGGATGTAATCTGGAATTCTGTACTCATTTCTGTCACTGTATAGTGTATATTCTGCACCTCCATAATTATAGGTTCCAATAGGAAAAGTAATTGGTCTTCCAGTTTGGTATAAAAAGTTTGTAGATAAGCTGTATCTTTTGGTGAACTTATAATTTAATACTGCACTTAAATCATGAGGTTTATCAAAATTTGATGCAAAATATTTTCCGTCATTTACTTTTTCTTCATTAAACTGTCCGTCTAATTTTATTAATGATCTGGAATAAGTATAGCCAAGCCATCCGTTTAATTTACCAACTTGTTTTTTTACCAAAAATTCAATTCCATATGCCTTCCCTTCTCCTTGCAAAAGTTCTGTTTCAACGTTTTCGTTTAAAAGCAGCTGGGCTCCAACTTTGTAATCTAATATGTTTTTTGAAGTCTTATAATATCCTTCTAAACTAAGTTCATATTCGTCATCTTTTAAATTTTTATAAAGGCCTAAAGAAACTTGTTGTGCACTTTGCGGTTTAACATTAGTATCAGATAATTTCCATGTGTCAGTTGGCGACTGTGTTACATTACTTGATAAAAGGTGTATGTATTGTCTGGTCATATCATAACTCGCTTTTATCGAAAAATCTTCTGCAAAGAAATATCTGGCAGCAATACGGGGTTCGAATCCTCCGTATGTCTGCACAACTTCATTATTGCCATAATGCTCCGTTTTAATAATTGTTGCATCATTTAATGGTAAACCCTCCTGATAAATATTTACATCATCAGCACCTAATGAGGCATAAAAAGAATATCTTAAACCTAAATCAATCAATAGCTTATCGCTTAACTTGTAATTGTCTGAAAGATAAATGCCGGATTCTAATGCTTTTTCTTTTGCAATATCAGTTGCTATTAAAGTTGCTTCAGGATTTGTGGGATGCTGGTATCCTGGGGAAATGTTGTATAATTTACTTGCTATTCCATAAGAAAGATTATGCTTTTGATTTAATGCATAATTAAATTTTAACTGCAATTGTGACTCATTAATTTTATAACCGAAATCAAATGAATTAATATCTTCTGAGTTATAATCAATATTAAATTTGTATTCGCTGTTTGTAAAAATAAGTGCTGATTTATGTTTCTTGCTAAAATTATGATCCCATTTTAAAGAAGCAAGCCTGTTGCTGTATTTGTAAACCGAATCAGAACTTATACTGAATTTGTCATGGCTGTAATACAGTGTAGCTTCCAGATGGTTGTTAGGATTAAGTGTGTTATTGTATTTTAAAATTCCGTCGTAAAAACCAGCTTGGCTGTTTTTGAGATTTTCATCATCCAGCGTTTTTAAAATCCAATCTGAATAAGTTGCCCTAGCTCCAAAAAGGATACTCGATTTGTTTTTTTGGATTGGCAGTCCAAAGCTTAGATTTGAAGTAACAGGTCCAACTGCACCTTCGCCTGAAAATTTTTCAGGATTCCCGTTTTTGGTTGTAATATCAAACACTGATGATAATCGTCCTCCAAAATCTGCTGGAATGCTCCCTTTGTAAATGTCTGCTTTTTTGGCAGTGTAAGGATTTATTGCAGAGAAAAAACCTAAAAAGTGCTGCGGATTGTACAGTACCGCATTGTCCAGAAGAATTAAATTTTGATCTTCTTTTCCGCCTCTTACATTAAATCCTGCAGATCCCTCACCAGTAGTTTTAATGCCAGGAAAAGTAGTGGCAACTTTCAAAATGTCTCGCTCACCAAGAATTAAAGGGACATTTTTCATACCTTCTATATCTATAGAAACTAATCCGGAGATGACTGTTTCTGTAGCTCTTTTTCCTTTTTTTGTAATTACAACTTCATCAAGCTGATTTGATTTGTCGTTGAGATTAATGTCTAATTTTCCATCATCATATACAATTAATGTTTTCGTAATTGCTTTATGACTCAGGGATTTTATCTCGATAACGTTTATACCTCGTGGTAACTGGAGGCTGTAATTACCGTCAAGGTCACTTGCAGCACTTATGTTTTTGTTTTTTACCTTAATGTAGATATTTGGTTCCACTTTATTGGTTTCTTCATTTTTAACAGTTCCGGTAACTGTGAACGTTTTTCTGGAAGATTCTCTGTTCTCTTTTCCTATAAATATAACCGAAGCTTTTTTGGTAACACTATAACTGTTCAGAGAATCATACTGCTGATAAAATACAGGATTATCGGTGCTGTTATTCTTAGTTCCAGTTTCTGCAGGGGCGTCTGAAAAAAAGTTTGTAGGTAAATTATCATGAATAGTATTGTTGAGGGTCAATATCACTTTCTTTTTAAGAACAATAAAATTCAAATCTGTTTTATTCAAAAGCTTATCTAATAATTCGCTGATTGTTATATTGCTGTAACTTTCATTGATTAAAACTTTATTTGATTCAACCCAAGCTGGTTCAAAATAGAATTTATAAGATGTCGATGCTTCAATTTTTTTTATTGCTGCTGATAATGTTGCGTCCTTAAAAGTTATCGATAATTTGTCATTTGAATTTTGAGCAAATATAAAGTTACATAATAATAGAACTATGGCGAGTATAATTTTTTTCATTAGTTTTATTTATTTTGATGTAGCAACAGAGTTATTAATAGATTTCATCAAATTTTTCATGAATAGAGTCTGATCAGATTTTTTAAGTTCTCTATTCATTAAATAAAACTCATTAATTTGTTTTTTTTGATTAGGAAATATTTTAAGTATATCACTTTTGCTGTCTACTGTATATAATGTTTTTTTGTAAGCCAGTAAATAATTATAGGTTGGTTTGAATTGATAAAATATACCATCTTCTCTAACCTTTTTTTGTATGGCTTTGCTGTGCTTAATGTAGAATACAAAATCATCTGTGTTTTTTGAAACTTCATAATAACCTGTAGTTAAACTCGGTGAAGTGTATTCTTCTTTCTTTAATTTTACAAAATTCCGATCGTATAATGAGAACGAATCTACTTTGTCTTTAACGAGGCTTATACCAATTAACTCAGAAACTCCTTCTGGATTCAAAACTAGGATATCTCTATAAATATCATACTTAAGTGAGGTATTGTAATAGGTTTGACCTTCAAAGGATAAAGTTCCTTTTTCAAACGCATCGTCTTTAAAATAGATAGTAGTACCCTCTGTTGTTTTGTAAGGATTTGTGTGGAGAACGCCATTGTTGATGTATAAATTCTCTTTTCCTACTGTTTTGTCAAACCAATTGTATATTTCTATTTCCTTAGAGGTTTGACTGTATAATGAGTTAATGCTTAATAATAATCCAAATATAGTTAGGATTATTGTGTTTTTTTGAAGATTTTTCAAAGGATTCGTTGATTTTGAATTTTTAATTGAATAAATTCAAAAGTATTAAAAAAAAATTACAAAAACACATGGAATTGTTAAATTATTAGCAATTTCTGTTAAAGTTTGTTTTTTAAATTTAGCGGAAGTATTACGCTAATAAATTGAATTTCATTCAATTTTGTTTGATTAATTGGTGTTGTTGACTGTCGATTCTTGCTTCATTAAGCATATCGGATTCAATAATAGTGGCGGAATAAAAATTGTTTTCTTTAATAATTTGAGTCCGATTATTTCTGTTCCAAATTAATAATCGAACTCAAGTTTTAAAAAAAATCCCTGTCACAAACATATGAAACAGGGAATTTTAATTAACTCAATTATTAATTTGGTGAAAAATGATGACGTATGAATGTTTTGTATTCTAGCGCTGAATACAATTAATTACAGGGTGTGCTATGCTTATATCTAGTTATGATTAAGAGTGTAGTCTTATGCTTTTTGCTGTCAAAAGTATAAATCTTGGCAAGAGCAGTATCATGTGTCAAATAATATCAAATGTTTTTGCTTCTAAAATAAATAACCGTATTGAATGCAGAGATTTAATCCATCCCTTCTAAATTGACGATTCTATCGAATATTTCTTTTAAAAATATAACAAAAAAGAAAAGTCCGCCTGCAAAGATAAAGTGATCGTTTGTAATTGTTAAAGGAGCATCAAGGATATTATATAGACTGGGTATGATAATGCATAAAGACCCTAAAAGCCCTATCCACGGATTTATTTTGTTTATTAAAGTTTTTAATTGCATGTTCAAGTTGGTATTAAGTTCTAGTCTCATGATTTTTATATTATTTAGTTGAGTAAATATATAATGAAAAGCTCCATTTTTTAGTTCTGATGTTATAGAGCTGGATTTTACTGTCATGAAATGTTCTTAATGAATGCATCAATTTTTACTTATTATAGTCAGTTGTTCTATAGGTATAAAAAAAATCTTCTCTGTTAGGGAGAAGATTAGTTATTATGTTCTAAAAAACAAAATGTTATGACAGAATTTTTATTTTTTTGATAAAATCTTTATAGTTGTCGCTAAGATTGATTTTATGATTTCCTTTCAGAATCACAAGATTGTCTGCAAGGATTATTTCTTCTATAGTATCGGAGTTTACGATGTAGTTTCTATGCGTTCGGATGAATTTGTTTTTGTCCAGCAGCGCACTGATTTTGGTTAACGAAATGAGGATAACAAATTTTTCTTTCTCGGTAATGATGTTACAGTAGCGGTCCTCGACTTCGATGTAAATAATGTCCTTTAGAGATACTTTTTTAAGTGCGTTTTTCTTTTTGATAAACATATAATCATTGCTGATTACAGTGTCCTGGTCTTCGCTTAAAAAAACATTGTTCTGCTCATAGAATTTTTCAACAGCCATTTCAAGGGCATATATGATTTCTAATTCATTAAAAGGCTTCATTAAAAAACTGAAAGGCTTGGTGAGTTTAGCTCTTTCAAAAATTTGTCGGTCTTGTGAACTGGTCAAAAAAACAAAAGGCTTTGAGGCATTTGGAACAATGTTTATGGTCTCGGCAAAAGTAATTCCATCTGGTTTTCCATCCAAGAAAACATCGATGACAATGATGTCAACTGTGCTTTTATAAAATAAAGTAAGTGCATCGGTATAATTTCTGGCGATGCCTACAATATTGTAATTGTTATCCAGTAAAACTTTGCTCAAGGCATCGCTTTGCTCTGGAGTGTCTTCTATAATAAGTACATTGATGCTATCCATTTTGTTCAGTTTTTGGAAACGAAAGTATCATCTTGGTTCCTTTGTTCAATTCGCTTTCTATGGCTAATGTTCCGCCGTTCTTTTTGATCATTTGCTTGCACAATTGCATTCCGAGTCCAGTTCCTATGATTTCCGAGTTTTTTTTCTTGGCTAACAATTCACCGTCTTGGAGTAACTCACTAATGGTGTTTTGTGTCATGCCTAAACCGCTGTCCTGAATTACGAGCTGGCAAAAATTAGTATTTGTTTCTATAGTATAAAAACTGATTTTGCTGTTCTCCGGTGAGAATTTTATAGCATTGTCGAGCAGATTACGCAGTACAATTTTTAGCGAATCGAGATCTACGAAGATAAAACTATTTTTTGAAACTGTGTTCTCAAAAGTGATAGATTTATCAAGCAATAAAGGCTTGTAATTGTATTCTATTTGCTGTACAATAGAATATAAATGCACCGAATCTTTATGGAAATACAATTGTTTGGTTTGCAGTAATGCCCAATGCAGCAGGTTGTCCAGCAGGTTATAGGCGCCGTTTGCAATCGCGCTGTTTTGATGTAGGAGCTGGTCTAGTTCACTGTAGTTTTTAGTCTCCAGCGAAGTGGTTAATTTGGTATTACTGGTTTTTAAGGCATTTACTGAAGAACGTAAATCATGACTCACTATAGAAAATAATTGATCTTTGGTAGCGTTGAGTTCGTCCAGTTTTTCTTTTTGGCTTAAAATAATTTTGGCATTTTTTACTTTTTGAGCATAAGCATAAACACCCGCAGATAAAAGTATTAATAAGCCCAGTATCGAAAAAAACATAGTTTTACGCTGGGTGTCTTTTAATTTTCCCTCTACTTTAAGTATAGTGATTTGTTTTTGTTTTTGGGCTACTGCATATTTCTTTTCGTAGTCTGCAACTGCCCAGATTTTGTTTTGATTATTTAGAGAATCGGTCCATTGTTCAGATTCTTTTCTGTATGCGAGAGCTTGTTTGTAGTTGCCCCTGTTTTCTTCAAAAACGGCCATATTAAACGAGCCTAAGTGTTTTTTTTCAAAATCTTTTATATATTTTGATAATGCATAAGCCTTCTCAAAATATATAATTGCTTCCTTATCTTTATATTGTCCATAATATAAGTTAGCAATGTTGGTATATGAACTAAAGAGGGTTACAGTATCTCCTTTTGAAAGTAAAAATTTGGTGTTTTTAAATAAGTATTCTTCAGCTTTTTGAAATTGCTTTAAATGTATATAACAAATTCCAATGTGCATGTAAATATTTCTTATTTTAAAAGCGCTGTCCTTATTGATTAAAGCACTGTCTGCTTTTAAATAATAATCAATTGCTTTTTTGTATTGGTTTGTTTTTGATGAAATTACACCAAAGTTATAATCAACTAATGGATAAAATATGAAGTTTTTAGAAATTATAGTAAACTCTTTTTCTGCTTGATTGTACAGCTTTTTTTTTCTAAATGAATTTCCTCTTAAAAAATAACAATAATCAGAAAGCCCTTTAGGATTAGTACTCAATTGTTTCATAGAATACACCAAAGTTGAGTCCCAATTTTTGTTTAAATAGAAAGCTTGTGCCTTATTGAAGTTTATTTCGCTCTTATATTCAATAGCTTTTTTTTTAAGCTCTAATTCAAATTGATCTATGTAGGTTTTGTTTTGACCTAGAACAATTGAAGAAGAAATTAAAAATAAAAGTATAGTTTTTAAATTGTTCATAAATTTTAATTATGAATATATCTCTTAATTTTAAATGAATACTATTTTTAAAATTAAGAGATATTGTGTGTTGTTTTTTATTTATAATAATTAGTCGTCAGTATCTGTTTTAGTACCTCTTGATATAGGTGGGTCACCAATTGTTTCGTCTGATGCTTTGGCATTTTTCAAGAAAGAAATGACCTTTTTTATATCAGCTACTGTGTCCGAAGTATAATCTACTTCTACATACCATACATCACATGTTTCTGGAGTTTTTCTTGTTAAATTAGAATTGAATTTGATTTTTAATATACCATTATTTTCTTTAACAGATTTTATAGTGGGAGCTATAGATTCTTCAGAGTTTATGTACAAAGTGGCTCTGATTTTTAGAGTTAGAGAACCGCCTATAGGAGTATAGAATTTTGTAGAAGCTGCTGGAGATACTGGATAGTTTACATTATCTGAATCTTGGAAGGTAAATTCTTGGGTGTTGATTTTTGTGGTTTGGATAACTTTAAATGACATAATTTAATTTTTTAGTTATTTGTTAATGTTTTTCACGTTAAAGATATTTTTTTTCTTTGAATATTGTGTAATGAATTTATTATTTTTTGAAATATTGTTAGTTTATTCTGTTAAAAATACAGTAAGTGCTTTTAATGATTTAAGAAAAATTTGATTTTTTGGCACTAAGGTTGCACCTCGGTCAAAAATATTTTTGTTTAATTCAATATACGTATTCAAGAGTTGGTTAAAAATTAACGTATTAAATATTTTTTTGTTTTAGGATTGTCTTTAACTTCTTGATTTGGTTTGCTGTTCTGCTGGAGAGAATTGATTAAGCTTTTGTCAATACTGAAAAACCCCGCTTTACAATTGTAAAACGGGGTTTTTTCTATAAATAAACCTTTAGTAAACTAAGATTGGATTACTCTTTTTTCTCCTCACGTGGAGGTCTTTGTAAAAGTGCTTTTCTGGACACTTTTTCTTTTCTTGTTTTTGGATCAAGTCCTAAATATTTAACTTGGAATACATCGCCCATGTTTACAACATCGGTTACATTTTCAGTACGTTCCCAAGCTAATTCAGATACGTGAAGCAATACTTCATTTCCTGGAGCTGATGTATATTCTACAACTGCACCAAAATCAAGCATTTTTATTACTTTAACTTCGTAAGCTTCGCCCATTTGCGGTTTGAAAGTGATTGATTGAATTTTAGCCAATACCGCTTCAATTCCTGCAGGATCTGTACCTAAGATTTCGATAACACCTTCTTCGTTTACTTCGTTGATAACGATAGTTGTTCCAGTAGCTTTTTGTAATTCTTGAATTACTTTTCCACCAGGTCCGATTAATGCTCCAATAAAGTTACCAGGAATAGTTCTAGTAATGATTTTAGGAGAGTGTGCTTTAACATCTGCATTTGGTTTTGCAAGAGTTTCAAGTAATTTTCCTAAAATATGCAAACGTCCGTCACGAGCTTGAGCCAAAGCCTGCTCCATGATTTCGTATTTCAAACCATTAATTTTGATGTCCATTTGACAAGCTGTAATACCTTCTGAAGTTCCAGTTACCTTGAAATCCATATCTCCTAAATGATCTTCATCACCTAAAATATCAGACAAAACTGCAAAACGTTCTCCGTCTGTAATCAATCCCATTGCAATTCCAGAAACTGGACGAATCATTTGAATACCAGCATCCATTAAAGCTAATGTTCCGGCACAAACTGTAGCCATTGAAGATGAACCATTTGATTCCAATACCTCAGAAACAACTCTGATTGTGTATGGATTCTCAGCAGGGATCATGTTTTTCAATGCTCTTTGTGCAAGATTTCCGTGACCAACTTCTCTTCTTGAAGTTCCTCTTAATGGACGAGCTTCTCCTGTAGAAAATGGAGGGAAGTTATAGTGAAGATAGAATTTTTCTTCTCCTTGTTCAGATGGTGAATCAATTTGGTTAGCTTCTCTGGATGTTCCTAAAGTTGCTGTTGCCAAAGCTTGAGTTTCTCCACGTGTAAATAATGCTGAACCGTGAACAGATGGTAAATAATCTACTTCACACCAGATTGGTCTGATTTCTGTAGTTTTTCTTCCGTCTAAACGAGTTCCTAAATCTAAAGTTACGTTACGAACAGCTTCTTTATTGGTTTTGTAGAAGTATTTAGAAACTAAATCTCCATTTTCTGCCAATTCTTCTTCTGTAAACAATGCTTTTACTTCTTCTTTTACAGCGTCAAATGCAGCAGAACGTTCGTGTTTAGCCGAACCTTTACTTGCAATAGCGTAAATTTTATCATAAGCTGCTGCTTTTACTTTTACGTAAATAGCATCGTCAGTTTTTTCAGTTTCATAAGTACGAACTTCTTTTTTCCCAAAAGCTTGAGCCAATCTTTCTTGAGCAGCAATTTGTACTTTAATATGTTCGTGAGCAAATTTAATTGCTTCTAACATTTCAGCTTCTGAAATTTCTTTCATTTCTCCTTCTACCATTGCGATAGAATCAGTTGAAGCTCCAATCATCATGTCGATATCAGACAATTCTAATTGTGCGCGGGATGGATTGATGATGAATTTACCGTCAATTCTTCCAACTCTAGCTTCAGAAATTAAAGTTTCAAAAGGAATGTCAGATAAAGCTAAAGCTGCTGAAGCAGCTAATCCAGCTAATGCATCCGGCATAACTTCATCATCATGAGACATCAACTGAATCATAACCTGAACTTCTGCGTGATAATCACTTGGGAAAAGCGGACGTAAAACACGGTCAACTAATCTCATTGTTAGCACTTCGCTGTCACTAGGGCGAGCTTCTCTTTTGAAGAAACCTCCTGGAAAACGGCCAGCTGCAGCAAATTTTTCACGATAATCTACCGTTAATGGTAAAAAATCAATACCTGGACTTGCTTTTCTTGAGGATACAACTGTTCCTAAAATAACAGTTTTACCAATTCTTACTACTACAGAACCATCAGCTTGTTTAGCTAAACGTCCTGTCTCGATTGTGATGCTTCTGCCATCACCTAAATCGATACTTTCTACAAATAATTGTGGAATCATAAATTTTTCCTTATTGGTTATACAATGGGTTTTAGTTGTGTTGTTAGTTGTAGTTGTTGCGTAGTTAATGCCTAAAACCCAATGAAAAACCAAACTTTTTTTAATGAAATGTCAATTTTGAAAGTAAATTGACAATAATTTTTAAATTTAAAATATTTTTTTAAATCTAAAGAATAAATAAAAAAAAGAGGCACTTTCGCACCTCTTTATTATATTGATTATTTTCTAATACCCAATACTTTGATAATCTCACGATATCTGTTGATCTCTTTCTTTTTCAAGTAATCCAACAAAGATCTTCTTTTACCTACTAACAGTACCAATGAACGCTCTGTGTTATAATCGTGACGATTTTTTTTCAAGTGCTCAGTAAGGTGGCTGATTCTGTGTGTGAACAATGCGATTTGTCCTTCTGCAGATCCGGTGTTTTCTGCTTTTCCTCCGTGTTTAGCGAAGATTTCTTCTTTAACTTCTTTAGTTAAGTACATTTTAATATTATTTAAATGATTATTATGTAGGTCTTACATCTATTATAAGACGGGTGCAAAAGTAGCTAATAATTGTGACATGAACAAAATAAACGTTTTTTATTTTATTTAGAGCCTGCTAATGTAATTGGAATAGAATACATTACTCTTACATATTGGCCTCTTTGTTTGCCAGGAATCCATTTTTTATAACTGCTTATAACGTTAATTGCTTCATAGTCTAATGTTGATTTTACAGATCGTACAGTCTTTGGTTCAGTTATTTGACCGTCTTTGTCAACAATAAAAGTTGTAATTATTGTGCCTTTTACGTTTTCGTCTTCTTTGTATATTTTAAAGTTTTTACCAATGTATTTATAAAAATTTTGAATACCCCCTTTAGGTTCTGGTTTGCTTTCTAATTCGTTATATTCGTATTCTTTATTGTTTTCATCTGTACTTACGCCTGATACTATTTCCCCTTCTTTATAGGTTTCTATGTATTTACAATTTTTATTGTATTTTCCTTTCCAGATTCCTTCTTTAAAACCATTTTTTATAGTTCCAGAATCAGAATGGTTTTCGTCAATTTCTTCGTAATAACCATTTCCGTCAATTACTGTTTGCTTGCCTTCAGGATTCCAATATTGATATAGTTTGCAGTTATTAGTGAATCCCTTTTTTGATTCAAAATATTCGCATTCAGATTTTTTAGTGCCATTTTCGTACCATTCCTCATTCTTGCCGATTAATCTATTTTTAATATAATTGGCAATGTTTTTTTTATTTCCATTTTCATAGTAAAAAACAAATTCACCTTCACTTGAAAGGAAATCTTGTGTTTTAGAATGTCCTTCCATTTTTAATACACCAGAGTTGTAGTAATCTTTGATTTTATATAATTCTTTTTGTGAATCATAAGATTCTATAATTCTGTAATATTTGTGGTTTCCTTCAGTTGTTTCTTTCCATACGGAGTCTAAGTAGATTTTTTTTTGATTGATGTCTTGTGCGAAAATTATAAAGGGCAGGAAAAAAAGGCTAAAGAAAATGGATTTCATGAAATGGTTTGATTGGTTAATAAAAAAGTATGTTACTATCGTTGGTATGGGCGATAGGTTTAAAATAATTTGGAAATCTCCTGATTTACAAATTCCAAGAAACGTTCGTCTTCTTCTGTAAACGGGTCGATAACGTGGCTGTCAATATCAATTTGACCAATGTTTTCACCGTTTACAAAAAGCGGAACTACAATTTCGGATTTAACGGTAAAACTGCAGGCAATATAATTGTCTTGTGCGCTTACATCTGGAACAACAAAATTATTGTTAGAAACTGCTACTTGTCCGCAGATTCCTTTTCCGAATGGAATAACGGTATGATCGGTTTCGGCACCTACATAAGGGCCAAGGTGCAGTGTTTTGGCTTCGTGATTGGCAAAATAAAACCCTACCCAGTTATAGTAAGAAATGGAATCACTCAGGAGCTGGCAGATAGATAAAAGTTTTTCGTCTCTGCTAAGTGTTGTGTTTGCTGTTATCTCAGTTACTTTTGGCTGTAATTCTTGAAAAGTCATGATCTGTTATTTTTTTATACAAAAGTATTTAAAGCTAATTCTTTAATTGCATAAATTTGACAAAAAAATAATTTTGAAAAAATATTTCCAGCAGTACAAACCTTTTTTGGTTTTTTTAGGTAGTTTTTTTGGATGCTATATTTTGCTGACGTTTCTCTATCAGTTTTTTTTGAATGGCTACGGAGATAATACAGTAGATAAAATAACACAAATAGTTGCCCAAAATTCTGAAAAAGTAATCTCTTGGTTTTTCATGCGTATTCAGGCAGAAAGTGTTATCAATGAGCCTTTTGTTAGGATGTATTTTCAAAATCAATACATTGTTCGAATTGTCGAAGGCTGCAACGGAATAAGTGTTATCATTTTATTTATTTCTTTTATTGTTGCGTTCTCGGGAAGTTTAAAGAATACTTTGCTTTTTATTTTTGGCGGAACAGTATTGATTTATGTTCTGAATGTATTGCGTATTGCTCTACTAATAGTTTTGATGTATTATTTTCCTGAAATAAAGCATCTGCTTCACGGTGTTTTGTTTCCAGCAATAATTTATGGAACAGTCTTTATGTTATGGGTTATTTGGGTTAATAAATTCTCGAAATATGCTAAATAAAGTATTTCAAAATAAAACCCGTATTTTTTTTATACTTGTTTTAGTGACTTTGCTGATGCTTGTAAGAGCTTTTGAAAAACAGTTGTTTTATGATCCTTTTTTGGTTTATTTCAATGGTGATTATTTGAAATTACCATTGCCTGCGTTTAATTCAGGATTGCTGTTTTTAGGGTTGTTGTTTCGTTATTCTTTGAACACTATATTTTCATTGGGTATTCTTTATTTGCTTTTTAAGGATAGAGAAATGATTTCATTTGCAGCTGTTTTGTATGTTTTGCTTTTTGTTATTCTGACAGCTGCTTTCTTTTTTATCATTTACTTTTTTAAAAGCGAAGAAAATTTATTGCTGTTTTATGTACGCCGTTTTTTGATTCAGCCTTTGTTTGTGATTGTTTTTATTCCGGCATTTTATTTTCAAAAACTGAAAAAATAATTCTTTTGTTAAGGATGATTTGATAAATTGTCTGAAAGCTGTTTTGAAAACGTATTTGCATGAGGGATGGAAATGACATCCTTTTATTTTCCTTCTTTAGGAAATAAAAGATATAATGGACAGCCCGACCCTTGGGACATGCCATAATAGAAATTATTAGGGATTTGGATGTTTGGATTGTCAGTTTTTTTAACAAGAGTTTGGTTTTATAGTGAATTAAAAATGTTAATTTTGCAGTATGAAGTTTAAAAAGCACATATGTTTACTTTTAGCGTTTCTGATATTGGGTTCCAATGTCGGATTGGCTTTTAATGTGCATTATTGCGGGAGTAAAATAGCTTCTGTTTCATTTAGCATTCCTGCAGCTGTATCAGCAATACAAAAAGATGAAGACTGCTGTTTGAAAAAAGCGGTTAAAAAAGAAAGCTGCTGTAAAGACAAGAAAATTGTTTTTAAAGAAAAAGCAGCTGATAAGATTGTAAAATCTTTTTCTTTCCAATTTGATTATATTTTTTTAGTTCCAGAATATCAGCCTGCTGTTTTTAACGCTGTACCAAGTTTTAAAAATAATCTTTCTCCTGCTTATTACTGTGATGCCAATGCGCCTCCGCTTTATAAGCTGTACAGCCAATACCTCCTTTACGATAAGTTATAATGTTTAATTGGAGTTGAATCCTGTTTTGGGTTTGACAGTATTAATCATTATAATTTTAATCATGAAAATAAATATAACAATAGTATTGTTACTCTTGTTTACGGCTTTTAGTTCCTATTCGCAAGATACTTTGAGGGAAATTAAAGTACAGACCAAACGCAAGAGTCTTCAAAAATCATATACGCTTACAGGAAATACAACTTTAGTCACTAAAAATGAACTGCTCAAAGCAGCTTGTTGTAATCTTGCTGAAAGTTTTGAAACAAATCCCTCAATAGACACCAATTTTTCGGATGCGCTGACGGGAACTAAGCAGATCAAAATGTTGGGCTTGACAAGTCCTTACCTTATGATGACTCAGGAAAATGTACCTTCCGTTAGAGGAGCTTCGCAGGTTTACGGGCTTTCTTTTACGCCTGGTCCTTGGATAGAAAGTATTCAAATTACCAAAGGTGCTGGGAGCGTAGTGAACGGATTCGAAAGTATTTCGGGTCAGATTAATACCGAATTGGTAAAACCTTTAACGGAAGTTCCGGTTCTTTTAAATTTCTATGGTTCTACGGATTCCCGGTTTGAGCTAAATGCCAATCTTAATGCAAAACTGTCTGATAAATGGGCAACTAGTTTGTTGTTACATGGTAATATCCGCGATTCTAAAATGGATAAAAACGACGATGGTTTCTTGGATAATCCGCTGCAGAAACAAATCAATGTTCTTAACCGATATCAGTATTACAATGCCGAAACTGGCTGGGTTAGTTTTATTAATTTCCAATTTATGGATGATACAAAACTAATGGGGCAATTAGATTTTAATCCTGATACCGATAAAGGAACAACTAATCATTGGGGTTCTGAGATCGATACTAAAAAGATCGATATTTCTACAAAAATTGGTTATGTTTTTAAGGATATGCCATTTCAAAGTATTGGTTTCCAAAATGCTTTTTCAAGCTATGACCAGAATTCTTATTTTGGATTGAATGGTTACAATATCAGACAAAATAGTTTTTATTCGAACCTGATTTTTAATTCAATTATTAATAATGAAAAAAACAAGTTTGCTACGGGTTTGAATTTCACTTATGATACTTATTCGGAGTTTGTAAATGCAAATGATTACAGCAGAATAGATAATACAGTGGGAGCTTTCTTCGAATATACTTTTGATAACCAGGACAATTTTAGTATGATTCTTGGCGGGAGGGTTGATTATGGGAATCGCTTGGGAGTTTTTGCTACACCAAGACTGCACATGAAATATAATCCTTGGGAAAAAGGAGTTTTACGGGCTTCAGCCGGAAGAGGAAAACGTCCTGCCAATATTTTTGCCGAGAATCAAAATTTATTCGCCAGTTCCAGAACTTTTGATATTGTAAATGCTGGAGGTAAATTGTATGGTTTAGATCCAGAGATTGCGTGGAATTACGGCTTAAGCTTTATGCAGGGATTTAAATTATTCGGTAGAAACGGAGATGTTATCGCCGATTTTTACAGAACTAATTTTCAGAATCAAATTGTGGTGGATATTATGCAAAGTCCGCAGCAGGTTATTTTTCATAATCTAGATGGTGATTCATATGCAAACAGTTTTCAATTGGAGTTTAATTACGAATTGGCAGAGCATTTGGAACTGCGTTCTGCATACAAATATTATGATATCAAAACCGATTATCTCTCTGGGAATTTCCAAAGACCATTGCAGGCAGCGCACCGTTTCTTTGGAAATTTAGGTTATAAAACCCATATTCTTGACAAAGGACAGCAATGGAAATTTGATTTCACTTACAATTGGATTGGGGAACAGCAATTGCCATATACGGCTTCAAACCCTGCCGAATTTCAGCTTCCAGAGCAGTCTCCAGCTTATTCTTTGATGAATGCTCAAATTACCAGAACTTTTTCCAGTACTTTTGAAGTGTATGCAGGAGGGGAAAATATTGGAAATTACACCCAAAAAAAGGCAATAGTTGATGCGCAGAATCCTTTTGGTCCTAATTTTGATGCTACAATTATGTATGCGCCTGTGTTTGGACAAATGTATTATGCCGGTTTGAGGTTTAAGATAAAATAGGAGAGCAATGACAATATCAAAAGTCAATGACAATATCAATAACAAATTTTAATATAAAAGAATAATGAAAACAAATATTCAAGAATTTAGAAACAGCAGTATTAAGAACATATTTTTAGTTTTACTAATGACTGTCTTTGCATTTTCGGCTCAAGGCCAAGAAAAGAAAAACAAGAATGCCAAATATACGACCGAAGTGAACGGTAACTGCGAACAATGCCAAAAGAGAATTCAAAAAGCGGCTTTTTCGGTTCCAGGAGTGAAATCAGCTTCATGGAGTATTGAAACACATCAGCTGAGTGTGATTATTAATGAAGAGAAATGTTCTTTATCGGATGTGAAAAAAGCGATTGCCAAAGTTGGGCATGATACAGATTCAGTAAAAGCTGCCAAAGAAGATTATGATAATCTCCATTTCTGCTGCAAATACGAAAGGCTGTAATCCGCTTGAGGGAAAAGCTTTTTTTTAATAAATTTCGGGTTCTCTCAAATTGAAAAAAAAGACATCAGATTGGTATTCAATTTGGTGTCTTTTTTTGTTTTTTATTCGTTAATAAAACTTTAAAAAAGGGTATTGTATTGCGGTTCACCTAAATTATTCTTACTTTCACAGCCTAAATAAAATACAGCAATTTATGAGTAATTTTGATTGGTCCCAATTAATAAACCCCGAATTTTATATAACTTTTACAATTGGTGGTGTTCAGCTGGGCTTGTATATTGTTTTATTTATTGTTTTTGCTGAAACGGGTCTTTTTGCTGGTTTTTTTCTTCCTGGAGACAGTCTTCTTTTTCTTGCAGGGATTTACAGCGGCGAATTGGTTCAGAGTGTTGTTTATATAGAAAATGATTTTATAAATCTTTTATTGCTTTCAACGTTGGTAGCAATTTCGGGAGTTTTAGGAAACATGGTAGGTTATTGGTTTGGAGCCAAAAGCGGGTATTATTTATATAATAGAGAAGATACACTTTTGTTCAAGAAAAAATATCTTATTCAGTCAAAAGAGTTTTTTGACAAACATGGAGGGAAAGCGATTATTTACGCCAGATTCTTACCAGTTGTTAGAACCTTTGCTCCAATAGTAGCGGGTATAGGTAATATGGATAAGAAAAAATTTATGTTTTATAATGTGTTAAGTTCTATTTTGTGGTCATTTATATTAATATTTTCTGGTCATTATTTATATGGGTTCTGTCTTGAACAGTGGGGAATTGATTTAAAAGAGCATATCGAAAAAATAATAATCGTAATCATTTTAGTATCAACATTACCAGTTCTTTTGAAAGTGATTAAGAAAAAAGTTGTTCATCAATAAAGTTTAGAAAATTAAAACGAACCGTCTTGTTATAAAAAGCAAGACGGTTTTTTTATGCAAATAGTTTGTTAGATGTTTTTTGAAATTAAGGATTCATAAAAATAAAGCACAAAAAAATCCGTCGAGAACGAATTCAAGACGGATTTATTTGGATTGAGAGATCTTAATACTTTGTACTTAAATCTTAATTCTCTATGGTATTACATCATGCCTGGCATACCGCCACCCATGTGGCCTCCGCCTGCATTTTCTTCTTTAATATCGATTAATGCACATTCAGTAGTTAAAATCATTCCTGAAACCGAAGCAGCATTTTCTAAAGCTACACGAGTTACTTTTTTAGGATCGATAATACCTGCTTTTAGCATATCTACATATTCATCAGTTTTGGCATTGTAACCATAATCACCTGTTCCTTCAGAAACTTTTGCTACTACAACAGAGCCTTCCAGTCCAGCATTTTCAACAATAGTTCTCAAAGGAGCTTCAATAGCGCGGGAGATAATTTTAATTCCTGTAGCTTCATCAGCATTATCTGCTTTTAAAGAATCAAGTGCTTGTTTTGCTCTTAATAAAGCAACACCTCCACCAGCAACAATTCCTTCTTCTACAGCTGCACGAGTAGCATGTAATGCATCATCAACTCTGTCTTTTTTCTCTTTCATTTCCACTTCAGATGCAGCACCAACATAAAGTACAGCAACACCGCCAGCTAATTTAGCTAAACGCTCCTGCAGTTTTTCTTTGTCATAATCAGAAGTTGTAGTTTCCATTTGACCTTTTATTTGGTTGACACGATTTTTAATCATATCAGCTTCTCCAGCACCGCTAACAATAGTTGTGTTGTCTTTGTCGATTGTTACTCTTTTTGCAGAACCTAACATTTCTAGAGTTGTGTTTTCTAAAGTATAACCTCTTTCTTCAGAGATTACAGTTCCGCCAGTTAAGATAGCAATATCTTCCAGCATTGCTTTTCTTCTGTCACCAAAACCTGGAGCTTTTACTGCTGCAATTTTTAATGCACCACGCAATTTGTTTACTACCAATGTAGATAATGCTTCACCATCAACATCTTCGGCAATAATTAATAATGGTTTTCCAGTTTGAGCAATTGGTTCTAATATTGGTAATAATTCTTTTAAAGAAGAAACTTTTTTGTCATACAAAAGGATGTAAGGGCTGTCTAATTCTGCTTCCATTTTTTCTGGATTGGTAACAAAATATGGAGAAAGATATCCTCTGTCAAACTGCATTCCCTCTACAACATCAACATAAGTATCAGTTCCTTTAGCTTCTTCAACAGTGATTACGCCTTCTTTTCCAACTTTTGCGAAAGCATTAGCGATTAATTCACCAATCACTTCATCGTTGTTGGCAGAAATAGATGCAATTTGTTTAATTTTTTCAGAATCGCTTCCTACTACTTTAGCTTGCTTAGCTAAATCAGCAACAATTGCTTCAACAGCTTTGTCAATTCCGCGTTTTAAATCCATTGGGTTTGCACCTGCTGCAACGTTTTTTAAACCTTCTTTCACGATAGCTTGAGCCAAAACTGTTGCAGTTGTTGTTCCGTCACCTGCTAAGTCATTGGTTTTTGAAGCTACTTCTTTTACCATTTGAGCACCCATGTTTTCTAATGGGTCTTTTAATTCGATTTCTTTTGCAACAGTCACACCATCTTTAGTAACGTTTGGTCCGCCAAAAGATTTCCCGATAATTACGTTACGTCCTTTTGGTCCCAAAGTTACTTTTACTGCATTTGCTAATGCGTCAACACCACGTTTTAAACCGTCACGTGCTTCAATATCAAATTTTATATCTTTTGCCATTTTTATATTTTTTAAAATTGTTTAAGGTTTAAAAGTTTAAAATTGTTCAATACAATTTCAAAACTTTAATCTTACATACTTAATTCTTTGTACTTAATACTTTTTTAGATTATTGCTAAAATGTCGTCTTCACGCATAATCAAATAGTCTTTTCCTTCTAATTTTAATTCAGTTCCAGCGTATTTTCCATAAAGTACAGTGTCTCCGATTTTTACAGTCATAGTATGGTCTTTAGTCCCGTTTCCTACTGCTACTACTGTTCCTTTTTGCGGTTTCTCTTTGGCTGTATCTGGAATAAAAATTCCTGACGCCGTTTTCGTTTCAGCTGCAACTGGCTCGATAAGAACTCTGTCTGAAAGTGGTTTAATGTTTAATGTCATGATTTTTTATATTTATATTAAAATTTACTGTTTTTCTCTTTTCAGAAATTATGCCATTGCGGGTAAACTGACATTTTTTCTTATAAAAAAAGCCAGCTTTGACAGGCTGGCATTTTATGTATTTGTTTAAACAAATTATTTTGCTGGAGCTGCAGGAGCAGGTGTGTTTTCTGCTGGTGCATTCTGAACTGGAGCATTAGTTTTTGGAGCTGCAGTTTCGGTATTGTCAATAATTTTTGAATCTGAATCGCTCAAAGTTCCTGTGAAACTCAAACCAGAAAGTAAGATTAATGCAATTAATATAGTTGCCAATGTCCAAGTGCTTTTGTCTAAGAAATCAGTAGTTTTCTGCACACCACCTAACATTTGAGAACCGCTTATTGTAGAAGAAAGTCCGCCGCCTTTAGGGTTTTGAACCATGATTACTACGATCAATAGAAAACATACTATTGTAATTAAAACTAAAAAAATTGAAAACATACTATTTATTATTAATTGTTATTTTGTTGTATTATCCTAATATCTTTTATACGGTCTGCAAAGAAACTACTTTTTTCTGGATATTTCAAAATTAATATCTCATAAGCTTGTATCGCTTTTTGATATTTTTTTTGTTCCAAATAAACTTTGGCCAAAGTCTCCGTCATTAAATAAGAATTATCTTCTTTGTTGAGATCCAGATTTGGAGTAAACACGATTCCAGGCTTTATTGGCGGAATCTTTGGGCTGGTTTCTATGAACTTATCTATTAATTCTGCTTTTTTCTTTTTGCTTTCATCAATGACAGGTTCCGGTTCTATTGGCTTACTTGTTTCTGCTTTTGGAATTTCCCGGATTATAGGCTGTATTCTCGAAATTTGAAGCCATTGGTGAAATGAATGTGTTTCTGATTTTGAAAAATCTATTGGTTTTCCAATGTCTAATTTTTTTTCAACTTCAGGAATTTCTTCCTCAACTTTTGTTACTTCAGCCTCTTTAATAGAACCAAGAATTGACTGTTCTATATTTTTATCGATGTCTATTTTATCAATAAAAAGAGAATTGTTTGTTGGAACATTATTAGCATTAGCCTCTTTTATGGAAGTAAGAATTGAATGTTCCAAAGGAGTTGTCCTGATTGTCTGGATTTCTTCTTTTTGGATAATCTGACTGTCTACTACCGTTATATTGTGTAATTCTTCTATTTTTTTCTCGTAGGTCTTTTTTTGAATCGCTGTAAACGATTCCGAAGTTATAAAATCAAATAAAACACTTCGGTCTGTAGTATGAGCGGCAACTATTTTCAAAGCAAAATTGTATTTGTAGCTATTTTGATTGTAAAGCCCCTTTAGGCGCAATGCTCTTGCGCTTTGAAAAAACGGAAATTCATCCAGTACTTTTTCTAAAGCAACGGTTTGAGTTTCGTCGATTTCCTCCGGTTGGTTTAATAAATAATTATAGCTGCTAACGTTCATTTGTTTGAGTATTCTGTGTTTTAGAATTTGGTTTCCAATGTTAATGATTTAATTGTATCTTATTCAATCGTTTTCTGCTAATTGAAAACTGCTGACTGATTAATCTTTATAAATTTACCATTTAGCCAATGATTCATTAAAAATGTCCTGCGTAATTCTTTCGAAAATTTCTTTGATAGCAGCATCTTTCGTTGCTCCTGTTAATTGTTGTGCAGCTGGATAATCGTAGTAAAACTCAAAAGATTTATCGAAATCGTCAGCTTCTTTATTTTTATTAGTAAACCTAACTTGTACTCTAATTTTTAATCGGTTTTGTGCAGCCTTTTGATCGGCAGTTGCTGTCATTGGACTAATACGGTAATCTGTAATTTCACCTTCATATGTTAAATCCCCGCTGTTTTTTACTAACTGCAGATTCGTTTGGTTTTGGATCAAATCTTGTAATGTAAGAGTAAAAGTTCTGTCAATTCCCGGTTCAATCAAATCAGAAGTATTTGGAAAAAAGTTCACTTGGTACGTCTTTGCATCAATTTTGCCTGTTCCTGTAAAATTGTAAACTGAACAGCTACTGGCAGCAGCCAGAATAACAAGCAATAATAATAAGTGTATTTTTTTCATAGTTCCTTAGTGAAATGCTTTTTAAAAGAATCCTTGAAAAGAAAACATTTTTTCAAAAGTAATCTTTTTAGGTATTGAGTTTTAGTTTTTTTTACAAATCAAATTGCTTTATTTTTCGATATAAAGTACGTTCCGAAATACCCAATTCATCAGCAGCAGCTTTTCGTTTTCCTTTATTTTTTTCTAATGATTTTTTAATCATTTCGATTTCTTTCTGTTCAAGCCTTAATATTTCTTCTTCTTCAATAGTTTCAGCCAAAAGATAATTGTTAGATTCCTGTTCTTCGTAATGCTGTTCTATGTTTGGATTGGATAGGAACGGAGTTCTTGGCTGTTCTTCAAAATCAATTTCGCTGTCTTCTTCTTTGGATCCGTATATTTTTGTGATAAGTGATTTATTAGTTTCCTGTACTTTGGAACTGCCATTTTGCATTAATTCCAATGTTAATTTTTTCAAGTCGTGTAAATCGCTTTTCATATCAAAAAGCACTTTGTATAAAATCTCTCTTTCGGTATTAAAATCGCCGTCGTTTTTTTTGTCTTTTATAACCGAAGGCAAAGTGTTATTGTCTTCAGTAGGTAAATAGGATTGCAGAGTAGTTGAATTAATATCTCTATTGGTTTCTAAAACAGATATTTGTTCAGCAACATTTCGCAATTGCCGAATGTTACCGCTCCAGCGAAATTTTTGCAAAAGCAAAATTGCACTTTCGTCCAATTTTAGTGGAGGCATTTTGTATTTATTAGCAAAATCAGCAACAAATTTCCGGAACAATAAATGAATATCTTCTTTTCGTTCCCGAAGCGGAGGTAAGGTAATATCTACCGTACTCAAACGGTAATACAAATCTTCACGAAATTTTCCTTTTTCTATAGCTTTGAATAAATTGACATTTGTTGCCGCCACGATTCGGACATTAGTTTTTTGAACTAAAGACGAACCTACTTTTAGAAATTCACCATTTTCCAAAACACGCAATAAACGCACTTGAGTAGTTAATGGTAATTCTCCAACTTCGTCAAGGAAAATAGTTCCTCCATTGGCTACTTCAAAATAACCTTCACGAGTGCTGGTTGCACCTGTAAAAGCTCCTTTTTCATGACCAAAAAGTTCACTGTCAATCGTTCCTTCTGGAATCGCCCCACAGTTTACGGCAATATATTTTCCGTGTTTTCGATGAGAAAGTGAATGTATAATCTTTGGAATGCTTTCTTTTCCAACACCGCTTTCTCCAGCCACCAAAACTGAAATATCGGTAGGGGCAACCTGAATGGCTTTTTCTATAGCACGATTGAGTTTTGGGTCGTTCCCAATAATCTCAAAACGCTGTTTTATTGATTGTACTGTATCCATTTAGTGTTTTTTGTCTCTAATTACACAAATTAGTATTTGCTTGAATAACTGTTCAACTCGTATTTTTTACTATTGGGGTTTTGTTATTGTTTCTTTTTTGGTAGCCGTTTTTTCAACTTTGTGTTTTGGAAAATAAGTTCTAATGACATAGAATGTTGTTCCAAAAGCTACTGCAAATGTGATTAAAGCGATAAGTATATGTTTTTTTGTCATAAATGATTTTTTAATTTTTATTAACCACAAATTGCACAAATTCGTTTTTTAAGTATTTATTAATCTTTTGTGAACTAATGATTTATTTTGGAAATTAGCGATTATTCCAACTGCAGTATCTGCTAATTTCATATAATTTAATGTTTGTGCTAGATGGTCATTACTAATTTCTTTTATTGATTTTACTTCGAGAATAATATCGGAATAAACTACAAAATCTGCATAAAATTTATGTGGTAAAATAACTCCTTTGTATTCTACTGCATACTCTTTCTCTCTTTCGTATGGTATATTATGATTTTTGAATTCTATTTCTAATGCATCTTTATAGACTATCTCAAGTAAACCAGGTCCTAATAAGCGATGAACTTCCATGCAAAGACCAACAATTTCATAATTTTCATTCTTTTTGTAATAAAAGTCGTTAGATTCAGTCATGTTATAATTGATTCAAAAATTAATTTGTGCAAATTTGTGTAATTTGTGGTGAAAAAATTAGTTCATATTTGAATACCCAACCGCTTCTCCTTTCAGAGTTCCGGAGGTGCAGGAATTAATTTTTACATTCACAAAATCCCCAATCTTATAATTCTCTTTTGGGAAAACCACGGTAATACTTTGTGAATTTCTTCCAGAAAACTCTTCCGTCGATTTTTTTGAAACTTTCTCAACCAAAACCTCCACTGTTTTACCAATATATTCTTCCGAACGGAGCCAAGCGTGTTTTTGCTGTAAATCCACAATTTCCTGCAATCTTCTCGCTTTGGTTTCTTCAGGGACATCATCCTCCATTTTTCTGCCTGCCAAAGTTCCCGGACGTTCTGAATAGCTGTACATATAACCAAAATTATATTTCACATATTCCATCAAACTCAGCGTATCTTGATGATCTTCTTCTGTTTCTGTTGGGAATCCCGAAATCATATCTTGCGAAATGGCTCCGTCTGGAATAATAGAACGAATTTTATCAATCAAAGCCATATATTCTTCTCTCGTGTGCAGACGATTCATTTCTTTCAAAATTCGATTGCTTCCCGATTGAACCGGTAAGTGAATGTGTTTGCAGATGTTTGGATATTTAGCAATAACGTGCAGAATGCTTTCGTGCATATCCTGCGGATTCGAAGTTGAAAAACGAATACGCATTTTTGGAAAACCAACCGCTACCATTTCCAGTAATTGGTCAAAATCCACTGCTGTCGCTTTCTGCATTTCGGTTGCACTGACAAAATCCTTTTTCAAACCGCCGCCATACCATAAATAACTATCGACGTTTTGTCCCAAAAGTGTGATTTCCTTATATCCTTTGCTCCACAAATCCTGAATTTCATTCATAATACTTTGTGGTTCACGGCTGCGCTCACGCCCACGGGTAAAAGGCACCACACAAAACGTACACATATTGTCGCAGCCTCTCGTGATAGAAACCAATGCTGTAATTCCGTTGCTCATTAATCGAACAGGCGAAATATCACCATAAGTTTCTTCTTTGGACAAAATCACATTTATCGCATCGCGGCCTTCTTCAACTTCGCTCAATAAATTTGGTAAATCCTTGTAAGCATCAGGGCCTACAACAAGGTCTACAATTTTCTCTTCGTCAAGAAATTTTTCTTTCAAACGCTCGGCCATACATCCCAAAACTCCAACTTTCATCTTCGGATTGATGCGTTTCACTGCATTATATTTTTCCAGTCTTTTACGTATCGTTTGTTCTGCTTTGTCACGAATCGAACAAGTATTCACTAAAACCAAATCTGCCTCTTCCAAAACTGAAGTGGTATTATAACCGCCATCAGACAGTATAGAAGCCACAATTTCACTGTCCGAAAAATTCATCGCACAGCCGTAACTCTCTATAAATAGTTTTTTGGTATTTTCTGGTTTATGTTCTAGAACAAGGCTGTTCCCTTGTTTGCTTTCTTCAATTATCTTTTCCATTTGGTATTTTCAAAGCGCAAAGATAAGGCAAATACAGTGATTATGACAAGATGTCAGCCGAAGAATTAACAACTTTTTAAGTCATCTAAAATCAGATTAGGAGGTGTTTTTTTATTAAGGAGCTATTTCCCGTTTTTCGTTACAAGTCCTCGTCTCGTTGACAAAATTTTTAAGTGTCTGCAAGAGCTTCTTTCAGTCGCTTTGCATACACAAAAAATTTAAGTCAACGAGACTCCGGGCTTTTCACTGCACTCGGGGCTAGGGCATTCGTTTTCAGAATTGTATTTTATGGAATTGTTTATTCGATGAATATTTTATATTTGTTAATGTGTATTTTAAAATTGCCACCATTCCAAATCTCGAAACAACGTAAGGATAAATATTTTTAAACCAACAAATAGCGCCGAACTATGAAAATCAAAGAGAATTTATACAATCAGAGAATTATTTCTATTGATGCTTTTCGCGGAATTACCATTTTCATTATGATTTTTGTAAATGAATTGGCGAGTATTGCTAATGTACCGCAATGGATGAAACACATGCCCGCTGATGCTGATGCTATGACTTTTGTCGATTTGGTTTTTCCTTCTTTTTTATTTATCGTAGGAATGTCTATTCCGTTTGCCTTTAATGCAAGATTGCTAAAAGGCGACAGTCCTAAAACTATCTGGACGCATACTTTAAAAAGAGCTTTGGCATTAATCATTATTGGGGTTTATATGGTAAATGCCGAGTATGGTTATGACGAATCCAAAATGTTTATAACTCCTGCTTTTTGGGGGCTTTTGGCATATTTGATGCCAATTCCGATTTGGAATAAGTACCCAAAAACATTTCCAAAATTGACTAAAAATATACTACAATACGGAGGAATGCTGGTTTTGGTGCTGTTGTATTTTTTGTATGTGCAAGATACAGGAGCTATTGGAATTACGCCAAAATGGTGGGGAATCCTCGGACTTATAGGATGGGCTTATCTTATTAATGTGGTTTATTATTGGTTGGTTAACGGTAAGCTGCCGGCTATGATTGTGTTTCTTTTTGTTTGTCTTATTGCCAATGTTTTAAATTTAACCGAGGGGTCATTTGTTCAAGAAATTGGCTGGCTAAGTTTTATAGCGGGACATATGACACACGCTACACTTGTTGTTGCTGGAGTAGTAATTTCGCTTTTGTTTTTTGAGGGTACTTTGTCCGAAAAAGTTAATTGGAAAGTGATTGGTTTTGCGTTACTCTTTTTTTTAACGGGATACTTGTTGAGACCTTATTATGAAGTTTCAAAAATAAGAGGAACACCTTCTTGGATATTATATTCGGCTGGAATTTGTACCCTGTTGTTTTATTTTTTGTATTGGCTGATGGAAATTAAAAAAATAACCAAATGGAGTGAGTTCTTTATGCCCGCAGCAGCAAATCCGCTTCTTATTTATATTCTTCCCGGAATTATATATTATTTCAATCTAGCTTTGGGAATTAAGATTATACCAGATTATTTAAGCAGCGGTTTACCTGGGATTATATGGTCTTTAGTGTTTTCGACAATTATGTTATTTGTGATGCGAATTTTTAATAAGTATAAAATACAGTTGCATTTATAGATTTTAGTTTTGTTTCTATGATACCCGAAACTCTTTTAATAAGAAACCATTTGCCACGGTTTTAAATTCAGAAAGCTGATTTTGGATCCAGTTTTCGTCATGTCTTAATTCTTTTGCCAGTAATTTAGACACTTTATCGGCACAAGCAATAGCAACTCGAGCATCCAAAAATAATAATCGGACACGTCTTGCTAAAACATCTTCAACAGTCGTGGCCATTTCTTCTCGAACAGCCCAGACAACTTCTGCTAAAGTGTAATCGTAATCAGGATGCAGTTTTTCTTTTAACTCGGGTTCATTTTCCTGTAATTGCAGAATGGCTTTACTGTCCGTTCCATAAATGGAGAGGTGATTTTGAAAATCGGATTCAGTGTTTTTTTTATTTCCGTGAATAGGCAAATGTTCGGTCACACATTTGCGATTGGGTAATTGATGAACCGTTATGGCTTTGTTTACTATGTCTTCGGCAATTTTACGATAGGTTGTCCATTTTCCGCCAGTGATTGTGATTAATCCGGTTTCGGAAACAATTATTTTATGGCTTCTGGAAACTTCTTTGGTGCTTTGTCCTTTTTTTTCGGGCGCTGCCAAAGGCCTTAATCCCGCAAAAACCGAAAGAACATCGGCTCGTGCTGGTTTTTTTATCAAATATCTTTGCGCAGTTTCCAGTACAAATTCGATTTCTTCCTCAAGCGCTATTGGTTCAATATCTGATTTTTTGACCAAAGTATCTGTAGTGCCCATAACAATTTTGTCGTGCCATGGAACTGCAAAAAGTACTCTTCCATCACTCGTCTTAGGAATCATTAGAGCATGACCGCCTGGTAAAAAGGATTTGTCAAATACCAAATGGATGCCTTGACTGGGAACGATATATTTTTTATAAACCGTATCATTCATTTTCATAATGGCATTGGTAAATACTCCAGTTGCATTAATTACAGCTTTGCCTTTTATGATGTGTTCTTCTTTTGTTTCCTGATCAACGGCAGCAATTCCTGTGATTTGGTTTTTATCGTTTTTGATTAATTGGGTTACTTTCAAATGATTCAGTACGCAGGCTTCTTTATCAACTGCAGTTTGAGCTAAATTAATTGCCAATCTCGAGTCGTCAAACTGTCCGTCATGATAGAGTACACCACTTTGCAATTCGCTTGGTTCAATGGATGGAATTAACTTTAAAGTCTTTTCTTTGGATAAATATTTGGAACTTCCTAGACTTAGTTTTCCAGCTAATAAGTCATAGAATTTCAATCCAATGGTGTAAAAATAACCTCCCCACCAATTATAATTTGGTATTATGAATGATTCATTTTTTACTAGATGCCCTGCGTTCTTTTCCATTAGACCTCTTTCTTTCAGTGCTTCTATAACTAAAGTAAGATTGCCTTGCTCCAAATAGCGGACACCGCCGTGAACCAATTTGGTGCTTCGGCTTGAGGTTCCTTTTGCAAAATCAACAGCTTCCAAGAGTATGGTTTTAAAACCTCTGCTCGCTGCATCTACTGCAACACCAAGTCCGTTCGCACCGCCGCCAATAATGATGATATCCCAATTCTGTGCTTGCTTGAGTTTCTCTAGTTGTTCAATTCTGTTCATAGACTGGTTTTGTAGGTTTGATTTGGTCTCTTGTAGTAAATTTAATCAAATAATCAAATGGATTTGCTTTCGGGAAAACTAAATACTTATTTTGGTATTATATATAGGTATAAAAAGCAATGGCAATTTCAAAAATCAATTTCAATTTCAAAAAACTATTAATTAAGAATAAGTCGTTGCTGTAAATTAAAAAGACGAAGAGTTTGTTTATTATTGTCATTGATGTTTAAATTGATTTTTGAAATTGCTATTGCCATTGAAATTGATTTCTAAAATTGAAAAAAGTACTGTTTTGTGTGTCAAGAATTGCTTTCTATAAGATTTAAAACGTTTTTAAAATTAATGAAAGGCTGATATTTAAAAAAAAAAATTACTTTTGCGATTCAAACAAAAGCAAAATGGCAAAGAATTTAGTGATAGTTGAGTCCCCTGCAAAGGCAAAAACAATCGAAAAATTTCTAGGAAGTGATTATCAGGTAGAGTCTAGTTATGGACATATTGCCGATTTACCTTCTAAAGAAATTGGTGTTGATGTCGAAAATGGATTCAAACCCAAGTATGAAGTTTCCTCGGATAAAAAAGCATTAGTATCCAAATTAAAAGCCTTAGCTAAAAATGCAGACATGGTATGGTTAGCAAGTGATGAGGACCGTGAGGGGGAAGCTATTTCTTGGCATTTGGCGGAAGAATTGAAACTTAAAAAAGAGAAAACAAAACGTATTGTTTTTCATGAGATTACTAAGACTGCAATTCTTAAGGCTATTGAAAAACCACGTGAAATTGATTATAATTTAGTTAATGCACAGCAGGCGCGAAGAGTTTTGGACCGCTTGGTGGGATATGAGTTGTCACCGGTTCTTTGGAGAAAAGTGAAAGGCGGTTTATCTGCTGGACGTGTGCAATCGGTTTCTGTTCGTTTGATTGTTGAGAGAGAACGCGAAATTCAGAATTTTACTGCTGTAGCAACTTATTCTGTTGTAGCGGAATTCAATAATGAAGCAGGTAAGTCCTTCAAGGCAAAACTTCCAAAAAATTTCAATACTAAAAAAGAAGCCGAAGATTTTTTAAAACAAAACATCGGTTCTATATATAAGGTAGCAGATTTAGAAACTAAACCTACCAAAAAAACTCCAACAGCTCCCTTTACTACTTCGACACTGCAGCAGGAAGCGGCCAGAAAATTATATCTGCCAGTTGGAATCACGATGCAGTTAGCACAGCGTTTGTATGAAGCTGGACTTATAACCTATATGAGAACAGACAGCGTGAATTTATCCAAAGATGCTATGGATGCTGCACAGGCAGAAATTATCAAGTCTTATGGTAAAGAGTTTTCGTTTCCACGTACATTCGTAAATAAAAGCAAAGGAGCACAAGAAGCTCACGAAGCAATTCGTCCTACTGATATGTCCCGTCATACTGTAGATATTGACAGAGATCAAGCGCGTCTGTATGATTTGATCTGGAAAAGAACTTTGGCTTCTCAAATGAGTGATGCTAAGCTGGAACGTACTAACGTTAAAATTGAAGCTAACAATCATGATGAAGTTTTTACTGCTTCGGGTGAGGTTTTGCTTTTTGAAGGATTTTTGAAAGTGTATCTTGAGGGTCATGATGACGATGAAGAAGAGCAGGAAGGAATGCTGCCAGCAATGAAAGTTAATGAGAAACTTCAGAATAATTATATTACTGCTACCGAAAGATATTCCAGAGCAGCAGCACGATATACCGAAGCTTCTTTAGTGAAAAAATTAGAAGAGCTAGGAATTGGCCGTCCTTCTACTTATGCGCCAACAATCTCTACTATTATCAATAGAAATTATGTTGAGAAAGGAAATTTAGAGGGACAAGAACGTAATTATACACAATTGACTTTGCAGTCTGGTAAATTTGAGGAAAAATTACTAAAAGAAAATACAGGTTCTGATAAAGGAAAATTAGTTCCTACAGATATTGGAACAATTGTTACTGATTTCTTAGTTAAGAATTTTGGTAATATTTTGGATTATAATTTTACTGCCAAAGTAGAGCATGATTTTGATGAAATAGCCGAAGGTAATATTGAATGGACTGCTATGATGCAGGAGTTCTATGACAAATTTCACCCAACAGTGAAAGATGTTGAGGCTAATGCCGATAGAGAAAGCGGGGAACGTATATTAGGAATTGATCCAGAGTCAGGTAAGCCAGTTTCAGTTCGTTTAGGGAAATTTGGACCAATGGCTCAAATTGGAGATGCCGAAGACGAAGATAAAAAGTTTGCCAGTCTTAGACATGAGCAGAATATTGGTAATATTACTTTAGAAGAAGCTTTGAATTTATTTTTGCTTCCAAAAAATTTAGGTTTATATAAAGGAGAAGAAGTAGAAGTGAGTAATGGCCGTTACGGTCCATATGTACGACACGGAAGTGTTTTTATTTCTTTGCCAAGAGGAGAAGATCCATTGGATGTGTCAATGGTTAGAGCTCAGGAACTAATTGATGAAAAAGCCATTGCTGATGCGCCAATAGCTGTTTATAAAGGCGAAGGTGTTCAAAAAGGGACTGGCCGTTTTGGGCCGTTTATCAAATGGAATGGAATTTTTATAAATGTCAGCAAGAAATATAATTTTGATAATCTTTCTCAAGCAGATGTAGAAGCTTTAATTGAAGATAAACTGCAGAAGAATATTGATAAGGTACTTCATAATTGGGAAGAGGAAGGAATATTGGTAGAGAAAGCGCGCTGGGGACGTTCTGTAATAACAAAAGGCAAAATAAAAATTGAGCTGAGTAAAGATGTTGATGCGACCAAATTGACATTAGCAGAAGTTCAGGAAATGATTGCCAAAAAGACGCCGGCCAAAAAAGCTGCAGCTAAAAAATCAACGGCTGTAAAGAAACCAGCAGCTAAAAAAGCTGTAACCAAAAAGAAATAGAGAATTTGATTCCGTTAATCTTGATTTTGCTTCAGGAATATACAGAGATTAAGAAGATAAAGAAACAGAAAAAATGGAGTTTGATTTTTTAGTACCATTAGACAGTGAAATTCTAAAGCATATACAGGAGTTGTCTGCTCAGCATTTGGGCAGTAAAATTGTATTGCATACTAATGATTCGGTTCCAGATTTAGATAAAATTAATATTGCAGTAATTGGTGTTCTTGATAATAGAGGAGACAGAAATGCTAAAACTGATGTTGATTTAAATGCAATCCGAAAAGAGCTGTACAGTATGTTTCCCGGTAATTGGAAGGCAAGTATCGCTGATTTAGGAGATGTGCTTGCGGGAAATTCAAAAGAGGATACTTACTTTGCCGTAAAGAAAATTACTTCGGCATTAATAAAAAGAAAAATTATTCCAATAGTTCTGGGAGGTTCTCAAGATATTACTTATGCACTTTACAGAGCATATGATGATTTGGAGCAAATGGTGAACTTGGTAGCTATAGACAGCAAGTTTGATTTTGGTAAAGAAAATGAACCGATAGCCCATAATTCTTTTTTAACAAAAATTATTATTGATGAGCCTAATAATCTGTTTAATTTTTGTAATATTGGATATCAGACTTACTATAATTCTCAAGAGGAGATTGATTTAGTGGAGAAACTATTTTTTGACGCTTATCGGTTAGGGGAAGTTTCAAACAATATTTCGATTTCAGAACCTGTTTTCAGAGATGCTGATTTAGTGAGTATTGATTTAAAAGCTGTAAAATCTTCCGATTCGGGTAATTTTATGGATTTTAATCCGAATGGTTTTAATGGTAAGGAAATATGTTCATTGTCCAGATACGCAGGCATTAGTGATAAAGTAACCTCGTTTGGTGTTTTTAATCATAATAGTTCCAAACAGGAAGCGGTGATTATTGCGCAGATCTGCTGGTATTTTATAGAAGGCTATCATTACAGATCAAATGAATATCCTTTTGGCAGCAGAGAGAATTATTTGAAGTATATTGTGCCGCTGGAAGAAGAGGATTTGGTATTTTATAAAAGTGATAAAACAGATAGGTGGTGGATTGAAATACCACATGTTTTAAGTTCGCATAATAAATTGAAGAAAAACACGTTATTACCGTGTTCCTATGAAGAGTATTTGGCTGCCTGTAATCAGGAAATGCCGGAAAGATGGTGGAAAGCACAGCGAAAAAATATTTTGTGATTTTTTTTACAAAATAAAATTAATAGTTTTTGAGCAAAAGCGTTAATTTTATGTGAATATTATAAATATTTGAGTAATACTTACATTTTTTTTAAAAGTATGTTTTTTGTCGTTCATATTTAACTCTTCGGCGATAAAATATTTTTTTTTAAGAATTTTTAACATACATTTGACCAAATAATTTAAGGCTTTAAAAAGAATTGTTTTTTAATAAAAAAATAAATAGGTTTACAGTCTGATAATAATGAATAGATAACCCCAATTTTTATGAAGAATTTCATTGCATTTACGGCAATTTTAACAGTTTTGATTAGCTGTGGCAAATCAAGCGACAAAGGTGAGTTGGTTGGTGTAAAAGGAGCAAAGTGGCATCCTGAAAAACCTTATGGAATGACACTAGTGCCTGGCGGATCGTATATCATGGGTAAATCTGATGATGATGTTGCTAATGTTGCTGACGCACCGACAAAAACTGTTACTGTTAGATCATTTTATATGGACGAAACAGAAATTACAAATAACGAGTATCGTCAATTTGTGGAATGGGTAAAAGATTCTACAATTCGTTTACGCTTGGCAATTTTAGCTGAAGACAGCGGCCAGGGAGCTGCAACTGATGGAAAAGGTAAGAATTCTGGCAGTATAGCTGATTATTCCTTTAAAGATTCTGATCCAGAAAAAATGACTGCATATGATAAATATATGTATGATAACTATTATAGTATTGGAACTGATAAGGATCCAAATGCTTTTAAAAGATTAAACAAAAAGGCAAAGCTTGTAAAAGATGTTAAAAAATACCCAGATGAATATTATGTTGAAGTAATGGATTCTATGTATTTACCATTAGAAGCTTCCTATAATGGTTTGAGGACCATGGATGTAAATAAGCTTAAATTCCGTTATAATTGGATGGATATTCAAGCTGCTGCAAAAGCAAAAGTTGGTAAAAGACAAGATTTTATAAGAACCGAAGAGGTGAAAGTTTATCCTGATACAACAGTTTGGATTAAAGACTTTAGTTATTCTTATAATGAGCCAATGCACAATGATTATTTTTGGCATAAAGCTTATGGTGAGTATCCGGTAGTAGGTGTGACATGGAAACAGGCAAAAGCTTTCTGTGAGTGGAGAACATTAAACAAAAATATTTGGTTAAAATCTAAGAAAAGCCATTTTGATAATGTAAATTCATTCAGATTACCTACAGAAGCAGAATGGGAATATGCGGCCAGAGGAGGTCTTGAATCGGCTACTTTTCCTTGGGGTGGTCCATATACAAAAAGTGACAGAGGCTGTTTCTTAGCTAATTTTAAACCTAATAGAGGTGATTACGCTGCGGATCAGGCATTATATACAGTAGAGGCTAAATCTTATGAGCCGAACGGATATAGTTTGTATAATATGGCAGGAAATGTTTCGGAATGGACAGACTCTGCTTATGATTCAAATTCATATGAGTTCATGTCTACTATGAATCCTGCAATTATTGATAATTCAAACAAGCGTAAAGTTGTAAGAGGAGGATCTTGGAAAGATGTTTCTTATTTCTTGCAGGTAAGCACTCGTGCATTTGAATATTCGGATTCAGCAAGAAGTTATATCGGTTTTAGAACAGTACAGGATTATATGGGTACTCAAACTACTAAAAACGGTAAAAAATAATAAAATTCCTAAATCAAATAAATAAATTAACCTATAAATTAACTTTAAAATTTTTAAAAGATGGCATTATTGAGCAAAAAAGCAATGAATTTTACCTATGGTATGGGAGCGGCAGTAGTAATTATTGGAGCACTTTTCAAAATTCAGCATTATCCAGGGGCAAGTGAATTATTAATAGTTGGTCTTTGTACAGAAGCTTTTATTTTTGCTCTTTCAGCGTTCGAACCTGTAGATACTGAATTGGACTGGTCTTTAGTTTACCCTGAATTAGCTGGTGGTGAAAAATCAGATAAAAAAGAAGTAGTTTCTGATGATGCTGACGGAATGTTATCTTCAAAATTAGATGCTTTATTGAAAGAAGCAAAAATTGATGGTGAATTAATGAGTAGTCTTGGTAATAGTATTCGTAATTTCGAAGATGCTTCAAGAAATATTTCTCCAACTGTTGATTCAATTGCTGCAACAAAAAAATACAGCGAAGAACTGTCTATGGCAGCTGCACAAATGGAATCTTTAAACAGCTTATATAAAGTACAATTAGAAAGTGCTTCAAGAAATGCTGAAGCAAATAAAGAAATAGCTGAAAACGCAGGTAAATTAAAAGAGCAAATGCAATCAATGACTGCAAATATTGCTTCTTTGAATAATGTTTATGGCGGTATGCTTTCTGCAATGAGTAATAAAGGATAATTAGTTTTTTTAACTATATTTTAATTTTAATAAATAAACTAATTAGAAAAAATGGCAGGAGGAAAATTAACCCCTAGACAGAAGATGATTAACCTTATGTATTTGGTTTTCATCGCGATGTTAGCATTAAATATGTCCAAAGAAGTTTTATCTGCTTTTGGATTAATAAATGAGAGATTTGAAACGGCTAATAATTTAGCGTTATCTACAAATGAAGCTATTTTAGCAGATTTGGATCTTAAAGCTCAAGATAAACCAGAACAGTATAAAGTACCTAACGAGATTGGAAAAAAGGTCGATGCAGCTACAACTACTTTTTATAAATATGTAGAAACTTTAAAATCAGGTTTCACTAAAGACATTGAAAGAGAAGAGAATGGTAAATTGCCATATGAGACTATGGATAATTCATCAAAATTGGATGAGTCTTGGTTTAGTGGTGATGGTTTGTCAGCAAAAGGTAAAGAAGTTGTTGCTGCTGTTGAGGCATATAAATCGGCTATTAAATCAGCAATTGGCAGTGATCCTAAATTTAAAGATATTGCTGCTGAGTTTAATAATAAGTTCAATACTGGAGATGTAGTCGACAGAGAAGGAGTGAAAAAAAGTAATTTAGATTATCATTTTAAGAGTTTTCCTCTTATCGCTTCTGTAGCAAAATTAACAGCAATTCAAAATGATGCTAATACTATAGAAAATCAAATTTTGAGTAGATTAACTGGGTCAACAGCAGTTGCAGCAGCATCCATGAAAAATTATACAGCTATAGTTATTCCAGAAAAATCTGCTTTCTTTGCTGGTGAGGCTGTAAAAGGAAAGATTGTCTTAGGACGTTTTGATAAAGCAACTGTTCCAACTAAAGTTGTTGTGAATGGAAGTAATTTAAATCTTGGTTCTGCTTTACACGATGGTCAAGTTGATTTTAGTTTTGGTGCTGGAAATGTAGGAGAACATGATATCAATGGTAACTTTACTTTTATGGAAGACGGTAAGCCGGTAGCTATTCCAATTAAAGGAAATTATGTAGTTGTTCCAAAACCAAATTCAGCAACTATTTCTGCTGATAAAATGAATGTAGTTTACAGAGGTGTTATTAACCCAATGACTATTTCTTTTGCAGGTATTTCTCCTGATAAAGTTAGTGCAAATGCTCCAGGATTAAGTTCAGCTGGTAAAGCAGGTGCTTATAACATGAATCCAGGTCAAGGTTCTGAGGTTGTAATTAATGTTACAGGAACATTGCCTGACGGTTCAAAAGTATCGGATAGAAAATCTTTTAGAATTAAAGGTATTCCTGCTCCAGTTGGTGCAATTGGAGGTGAAGTTGGAAATGTTAAAGGAGCTAAGTCTCGTTTAGAAGTTTCTCAAATTTCTGCTAAATTGCTTGATTTTGACTTTAATGTTAATTTGAATGTTGTTGGATTTACTTTAAAAGTAGCTGGTCAAGCGGCGGTAATTGTGTCAGGAGACAGAGTTAATTCTCAATGTAAAGCAGCTTTAGCTAGAGCAACTAGAGGAGATCAAGTTACAATTTCGGATATCAAAACTAAATTGGTTGGTTCTGATATTATGCTTTCAAGAACTGCACCAGTAATTTACGAAATACAATAATATTTAAGTTACTATTTTACTTAAATAACTTAATAATTAATAAAGATGAAGACTAAAAATTTAGTAGTAGTTATTGCATTAGTTGCAGGGAGTTTTTCTTCATTTGCACAGTCTAATTTGCTTAATGCTAAAACCCCTGAGCAAATAGGTGTAAAAACTAAATCTCAAATATCTCTTGATAATGATAAGCCTTTAGCTTATGGTTATGTTGATGATAGAGATATATTAATGGGAAAAACTACTTGGGAGATAATAGATTTGAATGAAAGGTTTAACTTTCCTCTTTATTTTCCAATTGATTCTACTAATATAGGAAAAGACAGAAGATCATTGTTTGATGTTTTAATTAAAGGTATTAAGACTAATAAAATAACTGAAGTGTACGCTGATGATTATTTTAATACTAAAAAGACATTCAAAGATATGAGCAGTTCTTTTACTTACATTGATACTACCAATGCTGGAAGAGAAGAAGTAAATGCGAATAGAGATTTGTATTACCCAAAAGCAAAAGCTTCGATTACTTATAAAACTGTTAAAGGCAAAAAAGTAAAAGTGGTTGGTCCTGCTACTGTTCCTGATGCTAAAGTTTTAGATCCTCAATTTATTGATAAGAGAGAGCTTACAGCGCAAGATATTACAGGATACAGATTAAAAGGATATTGGTATTTTGATAAACGTCAAAGTGAATTAAAGTATCGTTTACTAGGTATTTGTCCAATAGCTCCTGAAGCAAGAGAGGTTGGAAGCGAGAATCCTGATTACATAGATTTGTTTTGGATATTTTATCCATCTATTCGAGATTATCTGCATCAGTATTTAGCATTCAATGAAAAAAACTCTTCAATGCCTATTTCTTTTGACAGAATTTTAGATTCACGTCAATTCAGCGGTGTTATTTACAAAGAAGAAAATGTTTATGGTGACCGTTTGATTACAGAGTATGTGAATGAAAATGCTTTGAACCAATTGTTAGAATCAGATAGAATCAAAGATAAAATTCGTGATTTTGAACACGATATGTGGAATTACTAATTTCATAGATTATTTTAAAAGAAACTCTTACTTTATTCAAGTAAGAGTTTTTTGTTTTTTTAAATATTTTTATTCATGATAGATTATATAATTGTAGGAGCTGGTTTGGCTGGAATTTCATTCAGTGAAAAGGCATTGCTGCATCAAAAAAGTTTTATTGTTTTTAATAACGACTCTCAAAATTCATCTAAAATTGCCGGAGGATTATACAATCCTGTTATTTTAAAGCGATTTAGTGAAGTATGGCAAGCTCAAGAACAATTGAAATTAATGACCGATTTTTATTCTAATTTAAGCATCAGGATACATAATAAGTTTGATTTTAAAGTTCCTATATTAAGAAAGTTTTTCTCTATTGAAGAGCAGAATAATTGGTTTGCTGCTTCAGATAAAGATGCTTTAGCTCCTTTTTTATCAACTTCTTTATGTTTTAATAAATATGAAGGCATAGATTCTCCTTTTGGTTATGGAGAAGTACTGCAGACAGGATATGTAGATACGGCATCTTTGCTTTCAGATTATCAAGAATATCTTTTGTCTCAGCGGTTATTGATAACTGAAACTTTTGATTATAATGCTTTGACTTTTGAAGAAGATTGCATTTTATATAAGAATCTTGAAGCTAGACATATTGTTTTTGCTGAAGGTTTTGGTTTATATGCTAATCCTTTTTTTAAAGAACTCCCTTTAGATGGAACTAAAGGAGAATTGTTTGTGATTAAAGCTCCAGATTTGAAACTAGATGTTATAGTCAATACCAGTGTTTTCATTTTGCCATTAGGGAATGATTTGTTTAAAGTTGGTGCTACTTATAATTGGAAAGATAAAACTGATTTGCCGACCGAGGAAGGAAAGGTTGAATTAATTGACAGAATTAAAGAGATTATTTCCTGTGAGTTTGAAATAATTGAACACTATGCTGGAGTCCGTCCAACAGTTAGAGATCGAAGACCATTAGTTGGGACACATTCAGAATATGAAAGAGTCCATGTATTGAACGGTTTGGGAACTCGTGGTGTAATGTTGGGACCGGCAATGGCCAAAGCCTTGTTTGATAATATTGAAAATGATATCCCATTGGATAAGGAAATTGACATCAAAAGATTTACCAATAAGCGTAAAGGAAAATTGTAATTAAATTTTAGTTTTCGGGTCATATGAAACAAACATATTAATGTAGATGTTTCGGGACCATCTTAATACTAACGGAAATAATATAATTAATGAGGCAATAATTGCAATAAATGATGTCTGGATACTGCTCTTAAATATAAGATAGGAAACAATAAATGTTGCAATTCCAACACCAACATTCAAACCGTAGCTTACATACATAGCTCCATAAAAGAAAGAAGGTTCAATCTGATATTTCAGTCCGCAATGACTGCAATGGTCATTCATCTTGAGTACTGAACCCAAATGTAAAGGATTTTTATCCGCATACATGCTCTCATTCATACATTTTGGACAAGTTCCTGTTAAAATGCTATATAGTTTGGATCCTTTTTTTAACATTTGCAAAAAATTTAATTTTTCTAATATTTAGAAAGACCAAATTTACTAATTCATAAAGGAATAAAATAATAATACATGCTTAATATACACAATTTATCGGTTTCGTTTGGTGGTTCTTATTTGTTTGAGGAAGTTACTTTTCGATTAGGTGCGGGTGACCGTGTTGGTCTTGTCGGAAAGAACGGTGCAGGGAAATCGACAATGCTTAAAATGCTGGCTAGAGATTTTGCTCCGGATTCTGGTGTGATTTCTCAGGAGAAAGAAATTCGTTTGGGTTTCTTGCGTCAGGATATTGATTTTGAAAGAGGAAGAACCGTTTTGGAAGAAGCTTACGAAGCATTTACCGAAATCAAAATTGTAGAGAAAAAGTTAGCTGACATCAACCATCAATTAGTAACCCGAACCGATTATGAAAGTGAGGAATACAGCCAGATTATAGAAGATCTTTCTGATTACACCCATCGTTTTGAATTGCTGGGCGGTTATAATTACGTTGGAGATACTGAGAAGATTCTTTTAGGGCTAGGTTTTAAACGAGAAGTTTTTGACAATCAAACCGAAACTTTTTCGGGAGGCTGGAGAATGCGTATCGAATTGGCCAAATTGTTATTGCAGTCAAACGATGTATTATTACTGGATGAGCCAACGAATCACTTGGATATCGAAAGTATTATCTGGCTGGAAAGCTTTTTGCGTAATTACCCTGGAGTTGTAGTTATTGTTTCGCATGATAAAATGTTTTTAGATAATGTGACCAATAGAACTATTGAGATTTCACTTGGTAAAGCCTATGATTTTAATAAACCGTATTCGCAATATTTGGAATTGCGTCATGAAATTCGTGAAAAGCAATTGGCTACGCAGAAAAACCAAGCAAAGAAAATTGAAGAAACTGAGAAGTTAATTGAGAAATTTAGAGCAAAAGCTTCCAAGGCTTCTATGGCGCAGTCGTTAATAAAAAAGCTGGATAAAGTAGAACGTATCGAAGTTGATGAGGATGACAATTCGGTTATGAATATTTCTTTCCCTGTTTCCAAAGAGCCGGGCAGAGTAGTGATAGAAGCGGAGAATGTGACCAAAAGTTATGGCGATAAAACGATTCTGAAAGATATCAGTTTATTAGTTGAGCGCGGAAGCAAAATTGCTTTTGTTGGTCAAAACGGTCAAGGGAAATCTACTTTTATTAAAGCAATAGTTGACGAATTTGAATACCAAGGTTCAATTAAATTAGGACATAATGTACAATTGGGCTATTTCGCTCAAAACCAAGCCGAATATCTTGATGGCGAAATCACTTTACTTCAGACTATGGAAGATGCAGCTGCAGATACTAACCGTATGAAAGTGCGCGATATGCTGGGTTCTTTTCTTTTTCGTGGCGATGATGTAGAGAAAAAGGTAAAAGTGCTTTCTGGAGGCGAAAGAAACCGTTTGGCGCTATGTAAATTGTTATTACAGCCTATTAATGTGTTACTGATGGATGAGCCAACGAATCACTTAGATATTAAGTCTAAAAATGTTTTGAAAGCAGCTTTGCAAAAATTTGGCGGCACTTTATTATTGGTTTCTCACGACAGGGATTTTCTTCAGGGAATGTCTAACATTGTTTATGAATTTAAAGATCAGAAAATCAAAGAATATTTAGGTGATATTAATTATTTCTTAGAACAGCGCAATTTGGAAAACATGCGTGAAGTGGAGAAGAAAGATATAGCAAAGGCGGCAGCTCCTAAAGAAAGTAACAAAGCCTCCTATGAAGATCAGAAAAAAGGCAAAGCTCTGCAGAATAAGTTAAGCAAAGTTGAAAGTCAGATTAAGCAATTGGAAAAGGACATTCAGCACGATGATAAATTATTGGCTTCTAATTATGATAAACATATTGAAGATGCTTCTTTTTTTATAGCGTATAACAAAAAGAAAGCAGAATTGGATAAATTACTTTTGGACTGGGAAATTGTTCAGGAAGAAATTGATAATTTGTAATGATATAAAAGCTCCATTTTTGGAGTTTTTTTATGGCTTAATTGATTATTTTAACCTCCAACGGTTGAAACCGTTGGCTATATATAGTTAAACCTTGATATAGTTTTTTTTGTTATGTGGTCAAAAAAACAAAATATCTGTCTTTAGCCCCGATAGTAGTGAAAATCCTTGTAAGCCGGGGTTCGGCTTACAAGATTGTAACGGAAAGCGGGACAAAATTTCCTGAAAATGCCCAATCTTTCTGCTCCAAAAAATAATAATCGAGTTTAGGTTTATAGTTTGCCGTTACTAAATAACTTCAATATTTTTGGAATGCTCAATGGCTTCTTCGCTGTTTTTAAAATAGCAGATTTCAACATTTAATTCCTTTAAATTGTTTAGCACAGCTATAACTTTTTTTGACTTAGCACTTCCGGTCTGTCTGATATAAACTGCTTTTACATTTACGGGGAAAATTTTACAGATATTCTCATATAAATAGGGATCCTCCTGTGAATCGTCGCCTAGCAGAACGTATTTCAGATTTGGATAAAATTCCAGAATATGTTTTATTTTTTCAAACTTATGGTTGTGTCCTCCTCTGCCTGTGAAAATAAAATCTTTTAAACTGGTTTTGATATCTTTCAGCAATAAAACAGCTCTGGGCAACTGATGAATTTCAGTAAAGCGGATTATAAAAGTATATAAATTCCACTCACTGCTTGAGACATAAAAAAAAGCATTCTGTTCGTTTTTATTATTTCTGCCGGCAGAACTTAAGGCTTGATAATGGGAAACCACATTACGATAAATTTTTCGGCTGCTTACATTTCGAAATAATAAAACATACAGTTTCCTTAATGGATTTGATGTGTACGAAATTAAAAAAGTATCATCAATGTCTGAAATAATTCCGAGACTGCCTTGGGTAGGGCGAATATAACTTCCTTTTTCTACGATGCTTTCATTATTATGTATGATGCTTACTTCATAATCAATCCAGCCAAAACCCGTAGTTTCATCAGCAGGAATACAAAATTTAAAATAACCGTCATCTAATGTTCTTGTTCGGATTGTTGAATTGTTGTACTTTAGATACACATCAGCATTTGCTTGTGTTTTTGTCCGGAATAAATTAATTATCGCTGCCGCATTTTTGAAATTATTTTTTTTATAATCATAATCCTTGACTTTGTTGGAATTAAAGACATGCCCCATAACAATTAGTTCCTGCTCATTGGCATATCCCCGATATAATTTTAAAAAAGGCTTCATATGATATGATTGATTTTATTATCACTAAATTTATTGTTTTTAATTCACATACTAACCCAAATTATGAAAAAGAGTATTATCATGGTTGTAAATCCAATATCGGGAGATGTTGATAAAACTCAATTCGTGGAAGCGGCCAGTTTTTTTACAGAGAAAGAAAACTTAGAACTCATTTTATATGAAACTACCGGTGAGGGCGATGTAGTCAAAATAAAAGAACTATATAAAAAGCATCAGCCTGATAGGATTTTAGTTGCTGGTGGTGACGGAACCATAAAAATGGTTGCCGAAGCAATAGAAAAACATGATGTAATTCTCGGAATTTTACCGGCTGGTTCAGCAAATGGACTGTCGGTTGATTTGAACCTGCCAACTGCACTTGAAGACAATCTGAAAATCGCTTTTTATGGTAATTATATCGAAATGGATATGATTGCTATCAACGGTAAAAAAAGTCTGCACCTGAGTGATATTGGGTTAAATGCGGATCTTGTTAAAAACTATGAAAATAGCGAAACACGAGGAATGTGGGGATATGCCATTCAAGCCTATACAACTTTGAAAGATATGGATGATCCTTTTGAAGTAGCAATTACTGCCAATAATCAAACTATTAAATGTGTCGCCCGAATGATTGTAATTGCCAATTCACAAAAATATGGAACTGGAGTAATCATTAATCCAGACGGTGCAATGAACGATGGCAAATTTGAACTAGTAATTCTGAAAAATTTAGATTTACTTGTTTTTGGAAAAATTATCACTGGGAATATGCCGATTGAGTCAGATGATATTGAAATTATTTCTACAGACAGAGCTACTATACAAACTAATATTCCTGTAAATTTCCAAATTGACGGTGAGTATTGCGGTGCAGAAAGTCTTTTAGAAATCTCTATTTTGCACAAACAATTAAAGGTAGCTGTTGCCTAAATTTAGTAAATCATTTAAATGGATTTCTTTCCTGCCAGACAATTTCTGGTTCTAATTTTGGAAATATTTTAGGAACATGTTTGTTTATTTTTGAATTACTGTGTTCCATAAAACCAAACATTTCCATTGGCTTTGCTCCAACAGAACTTTTAATTTCCAAAGCCGTTCTGGAGAAAATTATTTCCTTGAAACCTTTATTAATAGAATAGGCAATCATGTCATAAAGCATGTTTAAATACAGCATTTTCTCTCTTTGAACAGTATCATCATAACCTAAAAAGTAGGTATCTATCGTATCCCCATTTTTAATCAATGTGTTGAAACCTATGAGTTTGTCATCCAGAAAATAACCATAGAATAAGAAATTGTCTTTTAATGTTTCTTTGAAAATTCTAAAGTGATTTTTTGTTAGAAAAAAAGTATTGAAAGGCGCATTTTGTGCAACATGATGGTATAAGTCATAAATAGCAGTTTCATGTCTGATAATGTCTTCCAGATGTAATTTTCTTTTTTCAATTCCTTCCGCTTTTTTTCGGGCTCTTTTGTATTGATCACGGTATTTTTTGGTCAGGGAATCGATATAATCCTGCTCTGTCTTCCATTCATCACGAATTGAAAAGATCATGTTGGGCTGAATGCGGTATTTGTAATTCTTTTTGAAGGAATCGGAGGCGAAGTTTTCGGCATCTTGCTGACTGTAATCTTTAAATGTGGTGATGTGCACTTTTTTGCCCATCGATTTAAACTTCAACTTCAAATCGGCAGCTGCTTTTTTTAAGGTTTTAATACCTTCAACCAATGATATCGAATCCGAAAAAATAAATGAGTTTTGACCAGTAAGCATGTTGTTTCCAATGATTAAAACATGAGAAGCAAAGTTCTTTAAAATAAATTTTCGGACAGAGGTCTTAACACATCGATCTCGATCTCCAAAAGATTCCAATTTATTCAAGTCCAAAAATTGTGAGATGGCTATTCCCTCTAAATTTTGATCCTTAAAAATTCCAATATAATGACAAATCATATTGCTTGGAGCTGACTTCTCCAGAATTTCAAAATATGCTTTGGACAGAAAAATATTTTTACAGCCCAGATCATCCCAGTTTTCTGGAAGTTGGACTGCGGTTTCGTAAATCTGATAGGAAAGTGTTGTCTTCAAACTGGGAAAGTATATTTTTTCAAATTTAGCAATAAAGTTAGTTTAATGGACAATAGCTGCTAAGTTTCTAAGGGACTAAGAATCTAAGCTGAATTTGGATTAGAAATATTTGGTATTCAAACATTTAGAGGGTTGGTTCTTAGCTGCTGAGATTCTTTTGCTTAACTTTATAGAAAATAAACGGTTATGAAAACATTTACAGAAGAATCAGCGAGCCCCCTTTTGGAAAACTTAAAAGATTGGCATTTCAAGAAAAATGCGATAGAAAAGGATTTTAAATTCAAGAATTTCACGCAGGCACTTGGTTTTATAGTTCAAGTTGGTGTATTGGCCGAAAAGATGAATCATCATCCAGAGCTTTTTAATGTGTATAATAAAGTGAATATTCGTTTGAATACACATGATTCAGGAGGGGTGACCACCAAAGATTTTGAATTAGCCACCCAGATTGAGGGGCTGTTCTAATAAAAAAGCCTTATTTCTATAACGTATAGAAATAAGGCTTTTTATTTATGGTATTGATTTTATATCCATCCGCAAATCAAAGAGCCAATGATAGTCAAAGTAACTATCCAATATCCTGAGTGAATCCATATGTATTTCCATGATTTTCTTTCGAATAAACCATTTATTGCAATCATTGGGAAAGCAAAAAATAAACCAGACATAAACCCATGTAAAGCACCATGTTTGAATGTTCTGTAGGCAGTACCGTAATCGTTCATAAAAGCATTGAAGGATGGAAGTGCTTCATTAATTTTCATTGGTCCTCCAATCATTCCTAACGCTCCCGACTGATGTATGGTTAATGACGATTCTATTATAACAATCATAAGAGAGAAAATATAGGTTAGGCCAAATATTTTCAGCATATTTCCTTTTGCAAGTTCCTCTTGCGTGAGACCGGTTTCTTTCATCCAGACAGTTCCAAATACTTTTGGGTTATACCAAATAAATCCAACTACTAATGTTGCTAATGCACTTACAAAAACTGCAATCCAATTCATTTCCATAATTAAAGGTTTTAAGGTTATACATCAAATATAATTAAATTTTTGATACATACCTGAAATTATAAATTATGTAGCTTTTAGATTATATTATTTGTTTAAATGTGTATTTTATCGATAAAATTTGCGTTTAGATGAATTTAGAATTACATTTAAATGTTGAAATTAAAAATTCAGGGTTATGAAAAATATTGTTGCATTATTTTTAACGGTAGCGTTTTCTATTTCCTTATGGTCGAATGTTTCTGATAATGAGAGAGATATTTTGATCAAGTTATATAACAGTACAAATGGTAGTCAATGGAATATAAAATGGAATTTGAATGCTCCTGTATCGGCTTGGCATGGTGTGAAAATTGAAAATGATAAAGTGGTAGGCATTAATCTTTCTGACAATAATCTAGTGGGAACTCTGCCAAATGAGATAACTAATTTAAAGGATTTAGAAATATTAGATTTATTTAAAAATCAGATTACTGGAACAATTCCGAAAAATATAGGCAAATTGAAAAAACTGCAGGAGTTAAACCTGTCGTTTAATAATCTGACAGGGTCCATTCCAAATTCTATTTGTGACATCAAGAATTTAAAATCTTTAAAACTTTTCATGAATAAGCTTTCTGGAGAATTACCTAGTAAAATAGGAAATTTAAAAGAACTGGAAGTCATTTGCTTATTTAATAATCAATTATCCGGTGAATTTCCTGTGTCATTATATGAATTACAGCATTTAAAAGAATTATCAGTGAGCAGCAATGAATTTTCAGGACAGATCAGCAAGGATATTGTAAAGTTAGTTTCACTGGAAAAATTAAGCTTATTTGATAATAAAATGAGCGGACAAATCCCTTTCGGTATTGCTAAGTTAGAGAATTTAGAAAAAGTGAATTTAGCATATAATTCATTTTCAGGTTATGTGCCTAATACCTTGGTCGAAAAAAATGGTTTCAATCTTACAATGAGAAACGAATCTGGTGTTGCTTTTAAAATTGGAGTTATAGATACATCCAAAGGAGTTTTGGCAGCTGATGAATAATAAAGAAAATAGTTTAGTTAGTTATAATTTATAGTTTGATTTTGTGTTTAAGCGCAATAATTTTTTAAAAAAATTATTGCGCTTTTTTATTGATATAGTTTAATAGAGTTTGTTTGATTCATTCTTTAAAACATGTTTTCAAGAAAAGAAGTTTTTAAAATCAGCAGTCTTGAATGTTATTTTAATGAAAATCTTACTTTATGATTTTATCTAAAAAATATTTCATTGAATGAAATAATAGCTTATTGATATGATAGTCAATGATTTATGTTTTTTTGTCCCGTGTGTTTTTAGTGTCTAATTCAAATTAACAATTGCTTGGCAAAAAGTTATGAATTTTTTTGGTGGTTTTAAATATTAATTATAAGTTTGTCTATAGAAATAGTAGAGTTTAAAAAACGATATTAATTATTAAAACTTATATTTTGAAAACAATCAAAAATACCTCTTTTTTGATCATGCAAGGATCTTTATCATTCGATACTCTTAGTCGAATGTGCTGTTGCTGTTAGAGTTTTTCAATTTATCCTAATTTACATTTTCGAATAATCTTTTTAAAGTAATTTATTGTAACAGATAAACTATTTTGAATGTTTGTTTATATGCCTTTTTCCTAAAAAAAAATCAAATACTAATAATTAAAATAGAAATAAAATGAAAAAACTAATGCGCTGCAGATAAAAAAAAGCCATTTCTGCGGCAACAGAAATGGCGAGTTTAAAAAAGAAATGTTCATCTCAAAAAGGATAGAAAGCTGATTAATCAGCCTTCAGGACTCCTTATTTATTAAACCAAAACAAAGTAATGAAAAAAATATTATATAATCTTTTATGGCTTGGAATTTTACTGATTTCACTTCGAAGTAATGCCCAAGATACCAAAGCCATGATTAATTCTACACTAAATGGAACTGTAATTGATCAGGTAACAAACCAGCCATTACCAGGTGTAACGATTCAGATAAAAGGAACAACACATACCGCAATAACTGATTTAGATGGAAAATTTTATTTTCAGACTGGTCAAAAGTTTCCGTATATTCTAGTGGTAAGTTATTTGGGTTATGCCACTGCAGAGCACACGGCAACCAGTGATTTTGTGCAGATATCTTTGAAAGAAGATGCCAAAGAGCTTAATGAAATTGTAATTATCGGTTATGGAAGTACATCCAAAAAAGATTATACAGGCGCTGCCGAAACCGTTTCATCTACTGCATTAAAGGCAACTCAGCGAACACTTGAAAGCTCTCTTCAGGGTTCTGTAGCGGGAGTAAATGTTACACAGACTTCTGGTCAGCCGGGCGCAGGATTAAGCATACGTGTCCGTGGCGGGAGTTCCATACAGGGAGGAAACGAACCGCTTTATGTAATTGACGGATTTCCGCTTTATAATTCAGATGTAACATCGGGAGTTTTGAGCGGTACGCCAACGAATCCGCTTTCATCAATTAATCCGTCAGATATTGAGTCTATTACCGTTTTAAAAGATGCATCATCAACAGCCATTTACGGTTCAAGAGGTGCAAATGGTGTTGTTATCATTACAACAAAAAAAGGAGCAGCAAATGCCATGACTGTAAATTATGATTTTACAATAGGACAGCAGGAAGTACGTGAAAAAGTTGATGTATTGGATGCAAAAGGTTTCGCTGGACTTAGAAACGCAGCTTTATACGATACAAATCCGGCATTAGGACTAAACCAATATTTAAGTGAGGCACAGATTGCTGCATTAGGTAAAGGAGTTGACTGGCAGGACGAAGCGTTTCAAAAAGGGATCACACAAAATCATCAGTTAAGTGTTTCGGGCGGGAATAATCAGACTAAATATGCTGTTTCCGGAAATTATTACAATCAGGAAGGAGTTATTAAAAATACAGGTTTCGAAAGATTGAGCGGACGAGTAAATTTGAATTCAAAAATAAGCAGTAAAGCAAGACTAGGTTTGAATCTGACTATTTCAGAAACCAAATCAGAAGTGGCTCCATCTGGATTGATAACCTCTCTATTGAGTATGCCTCCAACGGCAACAATTTATGAAAGTGACGGAAGTTATACTTTAAGAAATCCGTTTGAAAACATATTTGCAAACCCAATTGCAACCTTAAACGAGCGCAAAAACGAAGCTGTAACAGATCGGGTTTTAGGTACTGTTTTTGGTGAGTATGACATTTTGAAAAATTTAACGGTGAAAGTTTCTTTTGGAACCGATATTATTTTCAATAAAGAAAAAAGTTATCTCCCTTCAAGTATTTACGAAGGGCTGATTACAAATGGAGAAGGAAAAATTGGAACAGCAGATTCTAAAACATGGCTAAATGAAAACACGCTAACCTACTCAAAAGTTTTTGGAGAAAAACATTCCCTGAATGCATTGGTTGGTTATACACAGCAAAATTCTGTGAAAGAATTTGTTACCGCAGGTTCACAGCAGTTTGTAAATGATGCAACTTATTATTACAGTCTGCAAAGTGGTAATGTGGCTTTAATACCAACTTCAGGAGAAAGTACATGGGCTTTGAATTCCTATTTATCAAGAGTCAATTACAATTATGATTCGAAATATTTCTTGACAGCAAGTTTAAGAGCCGATGGGTCTTCCAGATTTGGACAAAACAATAAATGGGGTTACTTCCCTTCTTTTGCAGCAGCATGGCAAATAAGCAATGAAGATTTCTTTACACCTGCAAAAGATGTGGTTAACAGTTTAAAAATCAGAACCAGTTATGGTGCTACCGGGAATCAGGAAATTGGTGAGTATCAGTCGCTGTCTACATTAAGCAGTGTTAAATATCTTTTTGGAGACCAAATTTATACCGGATTTACCCCAACAAGAATCTCAAATGATGATTTGGGCTGGGAATTGACAAAACAGTTTGATGCTGGTATTGATGTTGGATTTTTTAATGACAAATTAAATCTTACCGTTGACGTTTACCGCAAAACAACCGAAAACTTATTGCTGGCAGTACAGATTCCGCATACAACCGGATTTACATCTTCTTTGCAGAATTATGGTTCGGTACAAAATCAGGGAGTTGAGTTTGCCATAAATACGGCGCTGGGAAATACTGCTTTCTCATGGACATCAAATTTTAATATTGCATTCAATAACAATGAAATATTGGCATTAGGAGCTGACGCTGACTATTACACTTTCGGAAATTATATCTTGAAAAAAGGAGGTTCATTGGGTACTTTTTATGGTGCTGTAACCGATGGAATATTACAAACTGCAGATATTGCCACAAAAGGTAAATTTACAGGGAACGCGACTCCTAAAGCGGGTGACCGTTTATACAAAGATATTAATGGAGATGGTGCTTTTACAACAGCAGCCGACAGAACAAGCATAGGTACAGCACAGCCTGATTTTATATTCGGTTTTACAAACAACTTTACTTACAGAGGTTTTGAATTGTCAGCACTTATCAACGGATCAGTTGGGAATAAAATCCTTAACGGAAACGCTCAGGCTTTAGAATTATACAATGGACAGCAGAATGCTTCTACAAGTGCATTAGATGCATGGACTCCAGCAAATCCTAGTACAACTACACCTCGTGCTAAGCTTGATCCGGCACCGGTTTTCTCAGATCGATTTGTTGAAGACGGTTCTTATATCAGAATCAAGAATATCACATTCAGTTATAATTTACCGAAAAAGATTTCAGAAAAACTGCTTTTGACTTCAGTAAAATTCAGAGTTGTCGGAGAAAACCTTTTCACTTTTACCAAATACACAGGATTTGATCCCGAGGTAACCAACGGAACTACTATTTCGCCGGGAACTGATACAGGAATTTATCCTGCCACAAAAACAATTTCGGGTGGTTTAACCGTAATATTTTAAAAATACTATCATGAAAAAAACAATAATATATAGTTTATTACTTCTCTTTATAATAAGTGCTTGTAATCCTTTGGATGAAAATCCAAAAGCTTTTATCGCATCCAATAATTTTTATAAAACTACTGAAGATGCGGATGCTGCTGTAATCGCAGTCCATAACGCAATTAATAGTTCTACGCATACGCTCTACAATCGTTTAATTCAGATTTCGACCGAAATGGCTACAGACGATTATGAAGCAGGTCCAAGAGCCAGAAATGCACATGTTAGAGCATTGTCTAATTTAACCCATGATGCCTCAAATGACCGTATGCTGGAACTATGGAGACAAAGTTATGACGGAATAAACAGAGCCAATATTGCGATTGATAATATTACTAATAATCCAAATGTAGACGCGCAAAAAGGGAAAGATTTGGTTAACGAAGCTAAATTTTTAAGAGCCGTATTGTATTTCAATATCGTGAGATGGTTTGGAGATGTGCCTTTGGTTTTACACGAAACTAAAACACTGACATCAGAATCGATAAATGTTTCTAACACACCTGAGACCGAAGTTTATGCTCAGATCGAAACCGATTTGATCGATGCTCAAGCTTTACCGGTTGTACAGCAGATTAAAGGAAGAATTACTGCTGGTGCTGCCAAAAGTTTATTATCTAAAGTGTATCTGACACAGAAAAAATGGCAAAAAGCAGCTGATAAAAGCAAAGAAGTAATTGATAGTAAGGTCTATGACCTGTTTGAGAATTTTGCCGATGTGTATAATGTAGCTGCCAAAAACGGTAAAGAGCATATTTTTTCAGCACAGTTTAAAGGGCTTACCAACTGGAACGGAAATATGCTTGCCTCAACGGCTGCTCCAACCTCGGTTCCTGGAATAGCTGGTGACCAAGCCGATGCATTGCACACTGCTGGCGGACTTTTTGAGGCTTTCGCCGAAAGTGATAAACGTAAATACATCACGTTTGCCGTTGAATTTGTGAGTCCGACAGATGGAAAAACATATAAAGTAGCACCGCATTTTAATAAATATTTTGATCCCTCAACTCCTGCATCACCAGGACAGTCTTCGAAAAACACACCTATAATTCGATTTGCAGAAGTATTATTAATCAATGCCGAAGCTTTAAATGAACTTAACGGACCAACTGCAGAAGCTTTTGCGGGAATAGACCGTGTTAGAAAAAGAGCTGGAATTGATCTGCTGTCGGTTACTTCGCCCTCAATTAGCAAAGATGATTTTAGAGAAGCTGTTTTTGAAGAAAGAAGAAAAGAACTGGTTTACGAATACCAGCGCTGGTTTGACCTTGCCCGAAGAGGTTCGGATTATTTTGTTGCCAAACTAAAAGCGGCAGGAAAAACAAATGCACAGCCTAAACATATTCATTTTCCGATTCCGCAGAGAGAATTGGATTTGAATAAAAATTTGAAGCAAATACCAGACTGGAAATAAAATCTAAATATTAAACTTTAAATGATATGAAAAAAATAGTAATAACATTAAATCTACTGCTTTCATCTGTGCTAATTGTTAATGCACAGAATAAAAGCACAACCGATGCTTCAAAACCAAACGTGATCCTGATTATGGTGGATGACATGGGCTATTCTGACTTAGGAAATTATGGCTCTGAAATTAAAACGCCAAACCTAGATAAATTAGCAACGGAAGGTACACGTTTGCGTGAATTTTATAATAACTCGATTTGTGCGCCAACAAGAGCTTCTCTTTTAACCGGACAATATCAGCACAAGGCTGGCGTGGGCTATTTTGATGTTAATTTAGGATTACCCGCTTATCAGGGATATTTAAACAAAGAATCTTTAACCTTGGGAGAAGTTTTCCGTTCAGGAGGTTACAGCACTTTAATGTCCGGAAAATGGCACGTTGGCTCAGAAGATAAAGCGCAATGGCCAAATCAGAGAGGTTTTGATAAGTTTTATGGAATCTTAAAAGGAGGTGCGAATTATTTCAATACCAATGCATTGTCTTTTGGAAAAAATGCTTATCCAGTTGCGCTGATCAGAAATAATGAAGAGCTACATCCAAAAGAAGATTCATACTATTTTACAGATGAAATTGGTAATAATGCCGTGCAGTTTTTGGACGAGCAAAACAAAGAAAACAAACCGTTCTTTCTTTATATAGCTTTTACGGCTCCTCACTGGCCTTTGCAGGCAAAACCTGTTGACATTGCCAAATACAGAGGAAAGTTTGATGAAGGCTGGGATGCTTTAAGAGAAAAAAGAATCAAAAAACTGAAAGAAAACGGTATTTTATTAGCCGATCAAACCATCGCACCAAGAGATCCTGAAGTACCGGAATGGAATAAACTGACGTATGATGAAAAACAATTCTGGAAAGCTAAAATGGAAGTTTACGCCGCAATGGTAGACAACATGGATCAAAATGTTGGTAAGGTTCTAGAGAAATTAAAAGCCTTGAAAAAAGACAAAAATACATTGATTGTTTTCATATCTGATAATGGTGCGCAAGGTGGTTTTAGTACTTACAATCCTTTAAAAAGAGGTCTTGTAAAAAATGACGGGCCAATTGGAACTTCAGGTTCATTTGATTATCAGGAACAAAACTGGGCATATTTATCGAATACGCCATTACAGGATTATAAAAACAATATGCACGAAGGCGGTTTCAGTTCTCCTTTCATTGCATGGTATCCGTCAAAAATCAAAGCGGGAAGAATTGATAAAGGAACGGGTCACCTTATAGATCTTGCTCCTACTTTTTATGAATTGGCAGGAATTGAATATCCAAAAGAACTTAATGGCGTAAAATCAAATCCGTTAGCAGGGAAAAGTTTACTGCCTGTTTTATTTGATGGTGCTTCCGAAGTAAACCGCGGCGCACCTATATTCTGGGAAAGAGCAGGAAACAGAGCCGTAAGAGATGGTAAATGGAAGCTGGTTTCTATTTACCCTTCTTACCAATGGGAACTTTATAACTTAGAAAACGACAGAGGCGAGACAAACAATATTGCGCAGCAAAACCCGGGTATTGTGAATGACCTTTCTGCTAAATATTTTGATTGGGCAGACAAAACCGGAGTGGTTGAATACAGTAAATTCAAACAAAAGAATGAACTGATTCCGGGTGCGACCGCAAAGAAATAATGATAGTTCAATAAAGAAATACATTTTTTAGAATTTACATGAACAGTTGGTTTGGTTAGTGTAGTTAGTACAAAGGGACTACCCATTTGTCCCTTTACTATATTTTACTGATTTTTAAATTGTAATGTAAAAAGAATAAGGGTTGTACTTAAAAAAAATCAACATGAAAAATTTCAAATTAAAAATTAGCATTGTGGCAGTATTCCTGCTTTTTACAGTTATTGGTTTTGCTCAGAATGGAAATGCCAATACAATTGCGTTGGAACCCTTTTATACTAAAATTAAAAGTGAAAAAAATCCACAGATAATTGATGCCAGAGGAGCTGAAGAATTTGCTTTAAATCACATTAATGGTGCGGTTAATTTTAATCAGCAATCAGAAAATTATGCAAAATCTGCAGCCAGATTAGATAAATCAAAACCTGTGTTTATCTATTCTATTGGTGCTGGAAGAAGCGTAACTTTGACAAAAGAATTATTGAAAAATGGTTTTACAGAAGTCTACAATTTAGAAGGAGGAATTGCTAATTGGATTGGCGGAGGAAAACCATTTTATGCCAATTCTAAAAGCAAATTGTCAATTGCAGAATATAAAAAAATCATTGCTGATAATAACACCGTTTTGGTAGATATTGGTTCGAGATATTGCGGACCCTGCAAAAAAGTAAAACCGGTTTTGGAAACTATTCGAGCCGAATATGGTGAAAAAGTAAAAATTGTAGAAATTGATTTGGAGGACAACCCGCAAGTGATAGCCGATTTAAAATCGGTAAATGTTTTTCCAACATTGATTCTATATAAAAACGGTAAAATTGTTTTCAAAAAAGAAGGAGCTGCTGATTTGAAAAAAGAAGTTGATTTGGCTTTTGCTAATTAAAGGTTTGATTTATTTCGATTTATTATTGATTATGAGTGTAAAAAAATTCAGTTTGGCCGCGGTCATTATTTTATCAGGTATGTTTTCTGCCTTTGGACAGGAAAGCAAAGCTGTGGACGCAGTCAATTGTCAGGCCATGTGCAAGGCCAATACTTCCAAAAAAGCATTGCTGCTTCAATCCATTTCAAATAAAGAAAAAGCAGCTTCTTCAACCAATGAAATGGTTTGGATTGCAGGAGGGGAATTCAATATGGGAACTGATGACTATCCAGATGCAAAACCCGTTCATAAAGTAAGTGTAAAAGGGTATTGGATTGATGAGCATGAAGTGACAAATGCGCAATTTGCGGAGTTTGTAAAAGCGACAAAATATGTAACAATAGCCGAAAGACCATTGGATCCAAAAGATTATCCAGGTGTGCCGCTTGAAAATTTAGTACCCGGTTCGGCAGTATTTTCACCGCCAAGCGAGAAAGTTGCTTTGGATAATATACAGCAATGGTGGAAATACGTCCCAGAGGCTGATTGGCAGCATCCTACTGGACCAGAAAGCAGTATTGTAGGACTTGAAAACAATCCAGTGGTTCAGGTTAGTTATATAGATGCTAAGGCTTATGCGGAATGGGCAGGAAAGCGGCTCCCAACTGAGGCTGAATGGGAATTTGCAGCAAGAGCAGGAAGACCGCATACCAAATATTATTGGGGAACTGAACTCAAGCCTAATGGAAAATGGGCTGCTAATATTTTTCAGGGAAGTTTTCCGAATGATAATACTGCCGAAGATGGTTTTACAGGAGCAGCTCCAGTAAAATCGTTTCCTAAAAATCCATTTGGAATTTACGATTTGGAAGGAAATGTTTGGGAATGGTGCAGTGATTTATACGGTGATGATTATTATAAAAAGAGTTCCAGTGATAATCCAAAAGGGCCTGCGGAGAGTAATGATCCCGAAGAGCCGGGAGTAGAAAAGCATGTTCAAAGAGGTGGGTCCTATTTGTGCAGTGATCAGTATTGTATCCGATATGTGGCAGGGAGCAGGGGAAAAGGAGAAACAACCAGTGCCTGTAATCATTTGGGATTTAGATGCGTAAAGGATAAATATTAATATTTTAAAAAATGAATAGTTATGAAAAATTTTAAAGCAAATATTGTTTGCCTTTTTTTGCTGTTTTTTTGCTGCATAGGGAATTCTTTTTCACAGCGCAAAGAGAAAATAAATTTAGCTAAGGCATTTAATAAAAAGGAGTTAGTTCTGGTAAATAGAACAGCTCAAGATTTTAAAGACAATACTAAAGAAGGAATTGTTTTAAATGAAAATAAAGGAGAAGGTTTGGTGTGGTTAAACGGAAAAACATTTTCAGAAGGGGTAATTGAAATAGATTTAAAAGGAAAAGATGTGTTCCAAAAAAGCTTCTTGGGGATTGCTTTTCATTCCCAAAACGATACGGTTTATGAAGCAGTATATTTTAGGCCATTTAATTTTCATGCCACAGATCCAGTTAGAAAAATTCACGCTGTACAGTATATAAATCATCCGAAAGATACTTGGAAAAAACTGCGTGAAGAAAAAAACGGACAATTTGAAAAAGCAATTGTAAATGCACCAAATCCCAATGAATGGTTTCATGTTAGAATAGAAATAACGGCAGCATCAGTCAATGTATTTGTTAATGATAATCCAGTTCCAGATTTGTCTGTTTCCAGATTGTCTTCTTATGCTAATGGAAAAATCGGTTTGTTTACCGGAGATGATTCTGGTGGAAGCTTTGCAAACCTTGTCATTAAAAGAAAGAAAAAAAATATTTAACAGTAATACAAAATGTCACAGAAAACAAAACAATTTACCATTCACGAAGATTGGGCAGCAGTGCTTTTAGGCTTCTTGATAATTGGAATTTCTCTTTTTATTTATCTGCCTGCAGTGCCTGTGTTTAAATGGTCAAATGCAGCCGATTTACAAAATGATGTATTCAATTATGAAAATATAAAAACACTGTTTCTGCAGTTTATTTACTTTTTAGGTATTGGGATTTTAGGTGTTTTTTTAGTAGGCAAATCGGTTAAGAATTTTTTGCAGGGTTTTCCAATAGTATATGTATTAACGGTTATCGCCTTGATTCTTGCAGGAAACTCATTTATAAAAGGACTTAATCTGGAAGCAGTCATTTTTAGTTTGATTATTGGTTTGTCTATTGGTAATTTTTTTAAACTTCCCGAATGGTTTCGCACGGCACTTTCAACAGAAATTTTTGTAAAAATCGGATTGGTATTATTAGGAACCAGTGTCATATTTTCAGATATACTGAAGGCTGGTTCCTTGGGATTGATTCAGGCTTTGGTAGTCGTTTTATCGGTTTGGTATTTTGCTTTTTGGTTATGTAAAAAGTTCAAAGTAGATGAAGAATTGACAATGATGATTTCCAGTGCGGTTTCCATTTGCGGTGTTTCGGCGGCGATTGCTACATCGGGTGCGATCAAAGGTGATTCTAAAAAACTTTCGTATGTTATTTCGATGGTATTGGTAACTGCCATTCCAATGATGATTTTTATGCCAATTATAGCTAAATATTTCAACTTTCCAGAAGAAGTAACCGGAGCCTGGCTGGGCGGCAGTATTGATACTTCGGGTGCTGTGGTAGCTTCGGGTTCATTGGTTGGAGAAACTGCTTTGAAGATTAGCACGATTGTCAAATTCTCGCAAAATGTATTATTAGGAATAGCGGCTTTTGCGATATCGGTTTATTGGACCTACACACATAATAAATCGGCTGAATCGGTGGAATCGAAACCCACGTTAGGTATTATTTGGGAACGTTTTCCAAAGTTTGTGATTGGTTTTATTGCGGCTTCTTTGGTTTTTTCTTTCCTGATTTCATCCGAAACACGAGACACAGTTAAAGACAGTTTGAAGAATCTGCAGGGACTTTGGTTTGCTTTGGCTTTTACCAGTATTGGCTTAGAAACGAACTTTAAAGATTTGTTCAGCAAAAATAGTAAAAAACCTTTGTATGCTTTTTTGACAGCACAATTGTTCAATATTATTATTACGCTTATCATTGCTTTTTTGTTGTTTGGCAAATGATTAGGAGTATATGCCGGAATAATTTGTAAAAAGATAATAAGCTGAAAAATAGTTATTTACTTTTTGTGTTTAGCTAAAAATATTTGCAGAGAATAAAAATCTAAAGACAGGAAGTGAAAATTTCCTGTAGCATGTTTAGACTTGGTTAGTTTATTTTACTTGATTTTTTTTTGAAAAGTGCAATAATTCATTTTTGAAGAGTTGCATTTTTTTTTGTAAGATATATTAGGGGTAACTTTTAATTAGTTATTGGGCTTTTTTTTGTTAGAGATTTATAACTGATTTTTGATTTGAAAATAGAGAAGTTTAATCAACTAAAAGCTGATATTTTTTTTTAAAGAAAATGATTATTAGTAGATTTATATTATTTAGAAGATTTAGTATATTTTTGTTGAGTAAATAAAAAATAAGATGGCAGCAGCAGACCAAATAAAATCCTTGATTAAGTCTTTTGGAGATGACGATGAAAGTCGATTCTTTTCAACTGCTTTACAAATTGCTGCTACTGCAGCCAAGCAAGGGCATACTACATTTGCTCAAGAATTAAAGAAATTAATTGATCATGCAAAAAAAGAAAGGTCTGTAAATGTAATTCAGCAAAAAGCTCTTCCGTTAAATTTACCAAAAAGAGAATTACAAGAATTAATTGAAGTTTTTCAACCTAAAATTAATTTAAGTAATATGGTATTAGATGAAAATATAAAGAAAACACTTTACAAAGTAATTAAAGAACAAGAAAAGTGGCAGATTTTAAAATCTCATAATTTAGAACCAAAGCGTAAATTGTTATTGACAGGTGCTCCTGGAACAGGGAAAACAATGACCGCCCAAGCCATTGCTGGTGAATTAGGAATTACTGTATTCATAATAAGATTAGATGGATTAATGTCTAAATATTTAGGGGAATCTATAGCTAAACTAAGATTGATTTTTGATGCTATGAATGATCAAAGAGCAGTTTATCTTTTTGATGAATTTGATTCTATTGGGTCGCACAGGAATCAAAACCAAGATGTTGGAGAAATAAAAAGAGTTTTGAATTCATTCTTAATAAATATTGAAAAGGATCAAAGTAATAGTATTATAATTGCTGCAACTAATTTGCCTGAATCATTAGACAAAGCCCTGTTTAGAAGATTTGACGAAATCTTAGAATATCCTTTGCCAGACGAAAACCACATAATTGAAATAATCAAAAAACATACAAAAGCATATTCTTTTTCTACAAAAGTTGATTATAAAATCCTTTCAAAATTAGCTTTAGGTTTAAATTATTCTGAAATTGTCAGAATATGTAATGATACTATTAAAGAGATGATTTTAAATGATTTGAATAAGCTGGAGTTAGCAACATTGAAAAATTTATTAAAGTTGAGAAATGTTGTAAATGAAAAATAAACCACATATTAAATTTGAAGGAAACACTACTACAGATATATTTAAAACAACCGTACTAGGAAGAGGTAGTAAATATAGTGAAAAGCCCAATGATAGGTATATTCATGGGAATAATTTGCTTCAAAAAATAAATGAAATCAAAAACTTTTTTGATAATTCAGGAATCAACTCTTCTCTAATAAAAGATGATTCTGTTTATATTGAATTTACTTCAGATTGGGGTTATAAATTGTCTTTTGATTCTTTCGATAAAAGTGGTTTTCAATTATTAAACATTAATGAAGAGACAAGATTAATTGAAAATATAGAAGAGTATAAATATTCTTTAGTTGTTTTAGCGAATGAAGGTGACGTTTCCAATTTTATAAAAAAAGTTGAAGTTTATTTAAATGAAAATTTCATTAAAACAGATAAACTAACAAAAGAAAAAATTGATACAGGTGAGCCCAAAAATAAAAAGTTGCTTAACAATATTAACGATTTAAAAATTGCTACGCTAAAATCTTTTTGGGTTGATGCGCCTGAAATTCCTTTTCCGGTAGGAAATGAGAATATTTGGTGGGAAGTATGGTTTCGTAAATCTGACGATTACATTTCGAAATTAAAGAGTGTTTATAATAATTTACAGATTGTTGGTTGTCAAATTGGTCAATCACAAATTGAATTAGCAGAACATATTGTTAAGGTTATAAAAGGCACTTCAGAGCAACTTTCGAATTCGTTATTACTACTTGATAATTTAGCAGAGTTAAGACAACCACAAGAAATTGCAAACTTTATAGAATCTTTTGAAGATAAAAGAGAATGGTTAAACGATTTAAAAGAAAGAACGGAAAATAATTTTGATGACAATAGCGTATTAATCTGCTTATTAGATACTGGAATAAATAATAAACATCCATTATTAGAAAACTTTGTTTTTGATGATAATTTACATTCATATAATGAATCTTGGGGTTTTCAAGATAGTTATCCTAATGGAGGTCATGGAACGGGGGTCGCAGGTTTAGCATTATATGGGGATTTAACAGATGTATTAAGTTCTTCAGAAAATATTCAAATTTATCACGGTTTAGAGTCGTTTAAAATATTTAATAATATTCAAGAAGATGAGAAATTTGATGCTCCAAAATTTGAAAATGCAGTTAGTATTCCATCAATCAATAAACCAAATAATTTAAGAGTTTACTGTTTAACTATCTTAAGAAATAATGTTTTCAAAGGAAGACCTTCAGCAGGTTCAGCTACTATTGATAAAATTTGTTTTGGTAAAATATTTGAACAACAATTATTTATTGTTAGTGGCGGAAATGTAGAAATAAATAAACATAATGATTATCCAATTTTAAATGAATTGCAATGTGTTAGTGATCCTTCACAAGCATATAATGCCCTTACCATTGGAACATATACAAGAAAAGATAGAATAGATATTTCAACTGGAGAAATGCCATTAGCAAAAAATGGCGCAATGTCACCAAGTAATTCTACTTCATTATTATTTGATAATAGTTGGCCAAATAAACCTGATTTAGTTTTTGAAGGAGGGAATAGATCTACAGATGGAACTAATACTTTGGCTCATTCAGAATTGAGATTACTAAGTACTGATGCAGATTTTGCTAATGATATGTTTATTTCTTTTGGAGACACTAGTGGTGCGGCTGCTTTAGCATCAAAAATGGCTGCTGAATTAAGAACAATGTATCCACATTATTGGGTTGAGACCATACGAGGTTTAATGGTTCATTCTGCTGATTGGACTGATGCAATGAGAAGAAATGCAAAGGATAAAAGAAATCTTTTAAGAACTGTTGGTTATGGTGTACCAAGTATTCAAAAAGCAATGTTTAGTGTTGAAAATTCACTTACTTTAATTGCAGAAAGAGAAATTCAGCCTTATAAATATGAAAATTCAAAAGGACAGTATAATAAATACCATTTGTTTAATCTTCCTTGGCCAAAAGAAGCTTTAGAAAGTTTAGAAGAGAAATCTGTAAAGTTAGTAGTTACATTATCCTATTATATTGAGCCAAATCCTGGCAGTCGAAGATTGGCAACTCACTATTCTTATCATTCTCATCAATTAGATTTTGAATTAATTAAAAGATATGAAACTCCTGTAGAATTTCAAAAAAGAATTTCAAAACCTGAAGATGAAACAGATGATAATAAACCAAAAAGAGACGGTGTAAAGTGGGAGATAGGGACTAAAGCAGGTTCCAAAGGATCAATTCGAAAAGATTTTATTACAGAAACTGGACTTGAAATGTCTGAAAGAAATACTTTAGCTGTTTTTCCAAAAAATGGTTGGTATAAGAATCTAAAAAGGCAAAATAAATTTAACGAAGTAGTTCGTTATAGTTTAATTGTTAGTTTGGAGACTGAAGAAAATGATATTGATTTATATACTCCAGTAATGAATCAACTGACTATTCCTTTATAATGTAGTGACCAATTAAATTCTAAAATTCCAAAACCTAACCCCGATCGCTCGGATATAACTAAATATCTCTTTCAACGGATAGCGCGGTTTTGCAAACCGTGCCCACAAAGTAGAGCAAACAATAAATTTTCAAAAAGTTACAGCAATTAAAAACGCTGTAGCTTTTTTGTATTTTATGGAGTTGAAAAAAAGATTAAAGCCAATAAATCAAGCGGCTCGGAGTAGTTTTAGGCCTATAAAGAATAAAAAATATCAAAGACGGGCAGCGAAAATTTCTCTTATTTAGTGTCTGTAAATTAAATTTACTGTTCTATTTCATTCTAAAATTTGTAAGATATATCGCTATACTATTTTTTTTTATGTTAATTAGTCGATTTTTTTTGTTTGTTGCCGAACTTTAATTATTTTTGGCGCAACTAATCTTAACCGAAGTAAATGAGTAATAAAATTACGCTACTAATTTTTACCGTATTCTTTTCGTTTGCCGCTTCTGCTGCTGTTTCTAAGGCAGAAAAAGAAGTGCTTATAAAATTAAACCAAGCTACCAATGGCAATAAATGGATCAATAAATGGGATCTTTCTACGCCAATGGAAAAATGGTATGGAGTAAAAGTCGTTGATGATAAAGTCGTTTCAATAAATTTGAAAAATAATAATTTGACAGGACGTATTCCTGTTGAAATTACTACTTTGCCGTTTCTGCAGGAATTAAACTTAGGTACCAATTTATTGAATGGTGAAATTCCGCTTAATATTGGAAATTTAAAAGCATTAGAAATTTTAGATCTTTCATTTAATAAGCTCACAGGTTTTATTCCTGTTTCAATCTGTTCACTTCCCAATTTGCAGACTTTACTGCTTGACCGCAATATCTTATCGGGTGTGCTTCCTCAGCATATAGGTAAACTGACAGCACTTGAGAGTCTTTCTTTATATGAAAATTCTTTTCAGGGATCTTTGCCGGTTTCTTTCTATGAACTAAAATCCCTTAAATACCTTTCCTTATATACTAATAGATTCACAGGAAAATTGAGTCCGTCCATTGGGAATTTGGTATTGCTTGAAAATTTAAATCTTTTTGATAATGATTTTAAAGGGCAGGTACCGATGGAATTAGAAAAGTTAACCAATTTAAAAAAATTGAATATTTCCTATAATTTATTTTCAGGTTTGGTGTCTAATAAATTATCGCAGTTAGATAAGCTGAATATGACCATGAGAAATGAAATGGGAAATGTAGTTTCTTTACCTATTATTAAAGGGTAAAGATTATAGAAGATTGTTTGTTTTATTACACTTAGTTAGATTGCCCTGTAGTTTCATACTCTGCAGGGTTTTTCGTTTTTATAAAAAAAACAGCCAAGATCTCAGGCAATTTTATACTAAAGCCGATGAGTAAAGTTATTTTAATAATAGCTTAATGTTATAAATTTGATAATTTTTGCCCTGCTATTATATCAGTTTCATTTTTTTATTTAATTTTACTGAGAATTCAGCTGAAATAGAGCTGATGAGAATAAAATTTAATTCATCCACATTTTAATAGTATAGCATTATGGTAGTACAGTATCAAGGAGAGCAAAATGGAAATCCAAGTACATTCGCTTTGAGGATTATCGGGAATAACCTATCGAAAAGCAGTTCAAATTACCAAATAGATTTATTGGAAGGAGATAAGTCATTGCCAATTTTTACAAGTCTGATTCATCAGAGTCTGTCCAATTGTCTGAAAGAGATTTATTTGTTTAGAAAGCACAATAACATTAATTTCGATGCTTCTTCAGAAAAAGTGGCGCCAAAATTAGTTCCTTATGATTTGGTTTTATACAATGCCCACAAGCAGGGATTATTTAGATCTTAATTTTTTATCATATAATTATATAAAGACTGTTCAATTTGAGCAGTCTTTTTTTTTTGCTGTTACTTTTAGTGAGATTGCTTTGCTCTTATTTTAATATATAATACCATTTAGAAATATAAAATAATCCAATTCTATCTCCCTCTCCTTTGGAGAGGGTTGGGGTGAGGTTAAACATAAAGACTATTTTATATTTCTAAATGGTATAAGTTATGCTGATAGGAATAAACCAAAACATTATTGGCTGAATTAATTCCCTGCTTCATTTGGGCAGTCTGTCTATAGTTTTGAATGATACGTCCATTATGTAAGATTTCATTATTTATAATTTTATCCTTAAATAAAGTGCCGAAATTAATCATGAGACAGTGACAGTTTATAAAGTTTCTGAATCTGAATGGGTACATTTTTAAATTATCAAAAAATAAATGTATGAAATTAAAACTGCAGCAAATGATGAAAGATACCTTGAAAAATAATAGACTAATGAGAAGTATAGCTCCTTTTCTTGTTTTCTTTTTATTTGTAACTAATGGCTATTGTAAAAATCAGAACGATACCAAAACAGCATCTGCAGTACTGGAAAGGCTTATTGGAAAACGGGCAAATGAGTTTGACTTAACTATCGTTGTAAAAAAAGATTCAAATGAAGCAGATTGGTTTGAAGTGGAAACAACAGCAGATCGAGTAAAAATTAAAGCGACCTCAAACACAGAAATTTGTTATGCAGCCTATAATTTTCTTAGAGATATTGGTGCCGTTTTGGTTAGCTGGGAGGGAAGCAGAATCGATTTGCCTAAAGCATGGCCAAAATATTCCAAAAAAGGAAATACGCCATTTAAATACAGGGAATACTTAAATGCCTGCACTTTCGGTTATACAACTCCATGGTGGGATTGGAAACGATGGGAGCAGGAAATAGACTGGATGGCGCTTCACGGCATTAATCTGCCTACAGCATTGGAAGGTCAGGAAGCAGTTTGGCAGCAATTATGGAAAGAGTACGGACTAACAGACAGTCAATTGCAGGCACATTTTGCAGGACCGGCATTTTTGCCTTGGCAGAGAATGGGGAATATCAATAGTCTTGAAGGGCCGCTCCCGCAGGATTGGATCAATAAAAAAGAAAACGTTCAGAAGCAAATATTACTGCGAATGAAGGCATTAGGGATGCATCCTGTTGTGCCGGCTTTTAGCGGTTATGTGCCAAAAGCATTTGCAGAAAAACACCCAAATTCAAAGATCAGCGAATTAAAGGACTGGTCAGGAGGAGGTTTTGCAAGCACCTATTTGTTAGATTCTAAAGATCCTTTGTTTAAAGAAGTCGGTAAACGTTTTATAGAAATTTACACGAAAGTATATGGACAATCTGATTTCTATCTAGCAGATTCTTTTAATGAAATAACACCGCCAGTTTCTAAAGAGCACAAATATGAGGAACTGTCTGATTACGGGAAAACCATTTTCGAAACCATTAATGAAGCCTCACCGGGAGCGACTTGGGTTATGCAAGGCTGGCTTTTTGGGGATAACAAAGAGTTTTGGACTAAAGAAGCAACCAAAGCTTTCCTTAGTAAAGTGCCAAACGACAGATTGATGATTCAGGATTATGCAAATGACCGATATAAAGTTTGGGAAAACCAAGAAGCTTTTTATGGAAAGCAATGGACTTACGGTTATGTACATAATTATGGAGGATCAAATCCTGTTTATGGAGATTTAAATTTCTACAAAGATGAGCTGACAAGCTTGTTGAAAAATGCTAATAAAGGAAATCTTGTGGGTTATGGAGCAATGCCCGAAGGATTAAATAACAACTCAATAGTTTACGAATACATTTATGATCTTCCATGGAATCAAGGAAAAGAATCCGTAAATGATTGGCTGCATCAATATCTAAAAGCCAGATACGGGAAAAAAACTGCTGCTCCTGTTTTTCAGGCTTGGCAATTGTTATTAGAATCTGTTTACAGCACTAAATATTGGGAAACACGCTGGTGGAATGACAGAGCGGGAGCATATCTGTTTTTTAAAAGACCTACATTAAAAATAACTGAATTTAAAGGGAATCCCGGAGATAAAGAGAAGTTGAAACAGGCTGTCGGTATTTTGAAAAAAGAGGCTAAAAATTTCAATAAAAATAATCTCTTTAATTATGATTTAATAGACGCTTCAAGACATTATTATTCACTTCGTATTGATGATTTATTGATAGAATGCGTTAAAGCGTATCAGCAGAAAGACATAAAAAAAGGAGAGGAACTATTTAAGGAAATAGAGAAACTGTCTTTGGATATAGATGCTTTGATGTCAGGACAGCCTTTGAACAGCTTAAATAATTGGTTGAAATCGGCTTCTGATTATGGAAGTTCTCCTGTTGAATCCAAACTCTACATAAAAAACGCAAAGGCATTAATAACGCTTTGGGGAGGTGAAGGTCACTTGAATGATTATGCATCCAGATCCTGGCGTGGAATGTACAAGGATTTTTATTGGCCACGTTGGAAAATGTTTTTGCAGGCATTAAAAGAATCTTCGGTAAACAATAAACCATTTGATGAATTGAAGGAAAGAGAATCCATAAAACAATGGGAAACAAAATGGACTGAAAGCAAAGAAATGCATTAATAGATTGTCATTAATATTTATCAATAAACAAAAATAAAAGCAATGTTAAAAAGCGAGATAGACAAAGCGACAAGTTTTGAAAAGCGATTTGAGAACATAGGAACTGTAGTTTATGAAAACTCAGTAATAGGTTCTAAGTCAGTAGCTAGGGAAATAGCTGATTTAATACGAGAAAAGCAGTCCAAAAATCAGCAATGTGTATTGGGCTTGGCTACTGGCTCCAGCCCAAAAAGCTTATATGCGGAGCTGGTTCGCCTTCATAAAGAGGAAGGGCTGAGCTTTAAAAACGTAGTATCATTCAATCTGGATGAATATTACCCAATGGAACCAGACTCGATAAATAGCTACGTTCGGTTCATGAAAGAATTATTATTCAATCATATAGATATCTTGCCGGAAAATGTCCATATTCCAGATGGCACTTTATCAAAAGAAGCAATAGGGGATTACTGCAGCGATTATGAAACAAAGATTGAAGCGCTGGGCGGTATTGATCTGCAGATTTTAGGAATTGGAGGCAATGGACATATAGGGTTCAATGAATCGGGTTCGCTGCAGAATTCAAAAACGCGGTTGGTAGCCTTAGACCATATTACACGAGTAGCGGCAAGCAAAGATTTTTCGGGACTAAATAATACGCCAAGAACAGCGATTACTTTGGGCGTAAAAAAAATTATGGAAGCCAAACGAGTTATACTGATGGCTTGGGGCGAAGGAAAATCGAATATCATTAAATCTTCTGTAGAAGGAGAAGTGACTAATCAAGTTCCTGCCACTTTTTTGCAGGAGCATAATAATACCACTTTTGTTTTAGACAAATCTGCAGCTTCAAAATTAACGCGTATCAATACGCCATGGCTGGTTGAAAATGTGAATTGGACAGATACTCTCATCCGAAAAGCGGTGCTGGGTTTGGCTCTGCATTTAAAAAAGCCAATACTAATGCTTACTGATGCCGATTATATTGAAAACGGGATGAGTGATCTGCTCGCAGATTTAGGTCCTGCTTATGATATTAATATTGAAATTTTCAATAAACTGCAAAATACCATTACGGGTTGGCCTGGAGGCAAACCAAATGCTGATGACAGTAAACGTCCGGAAAGAGCTGAACCAGCAAAAAAACGAGTTCTTATTTTTAGCCCGCACCCAGATGATGACATTATAAGTATGGGAGGAACGTTTAAGCGCCTGCATGAACAGGGACATGAAGTGCATATTGGGTACCAGACTTCGGGAAATATAGCTGTTGCTGATGATGAAGCTTTGCGTTTTGCCAGTTTTGTATGTGATTACAATGATAAATTTAAAATTGAAGGTGTTGAAGCTGATGACATTTACAATAAATCAGTTCAATTTCTTAACAATAAAAAAAACAGTGAAATTGATATTCCTGAAGTAAGAAATATTAAAGGATTGATTCGAAAAGGAGAAGCGCAGGCTACATGTCATTTTGTGGGATTGCCAGATAGCCAGATTCATTTTATGGAACTTCCATTTTATGAAACAGGCACGATAGAAAAAAAGCCATTAGGAGAAGAAGATATTCAGCTGACAATGGCACTTATTGAAAAAATCAAACCGCATCAAATTTATGCAGCCGGAGATTTGGCAGATCCACATGGCACTCATAAAGTATGCCTGGATGCTGTTTTTGAAGCGGTAAAGCGATTGAAAGAAAAAGAGTTCATGAAAGATTGCTGGCTTTGGCTTTATAGAGGAGCTTGGCAGGAATGGGCAATCGACGAAATTGAGATGGCTGTGCCAATGGGACCAGATCAGGTGCTGGAAAAGAGAAAAGCTATTTTTAAACATCAATCACAAAAAGATGGAGTGGTCTTTCAAGGTTCAGACAGCAGAGAATTTTGGCAGCGCGCTGAAGACCGAAATAGAGAGACAGCAGATTTATATCATAAGCTTGGATTGTCCCATTATGCAGCGATGGAAGCCTTTGTGAGATGGATATATTAGTAAGGTTTTAGGCATGTAAAATTAGATAAAGATATCTCGAATCCCTTATTCTCATTGACTTTATTAAAAATATCCATATTTATGAATAATATGTCCATTCTTTTAATAAATCAATACTATTAAGTTTGCTAAATAATTAACCAACTAACTAATTTAAATACAATATGGAAAAACTTAAAATTTTATTGTTCGCCTTTTTTGTAAGCTTATCAATTAATTGCTGGGCGCAAAAAACAGAAATCACAGGAGTGGTTTTGGACGAAAAAGGTTTGCCGTTACCGGGTGCCAATGTTCTTGAAAATGGAACTACCAATAGTGCTATGACAGATTTTGACGGGTCATTTAAGATATCTGTTTCAGATAAAAATGCTGTATTGGTAATTTCGTTTGTAGGGTTTGTAGATCAGCGTCTCAAATTAGACGGGACTAAATCTAAGTATACAGTTAAATTAGCTTCAACGACTACTACTTTAGAGCAAGTTGTAGTAGTAGGGTATGGGAGAGGTGTCCGTAAAAATTTGACGACTGCTGTTTCTTCAGTCAAAGCTGATCAATTGAATAATGGTGTAATCGCAGACGTTGGTCAATTACTGCAGGGTAAGGTTGCTGGTTTGAATGTTTCGGTTAGCGGCGATCCTACAAAAACAGCTTCAGTGGTTTTGCGAGGAGCTTCAACATTAAACAGTTCTCAAGGACCATTTTATGTTGTAGATGGTATTCCTGGTGTTGATATTTCAATTATTTCGCCAGAGGATATTGTTACTGTTGATGTATTGAAAGATGCAGCTGCAACTGCAATTTATGGTAATCGTGCTGCCAATGGGGTTATAATGGTAACAACCAAAAGAGGAAGCAAAGATAAAAACCAAGTTAATTACAGCAATTACTTTGGTTTTGAAAAGGTTACAAACCAGCTTGACATGATGAATGCAGATCAGTTAAGAGCATTTGTTACTAAAAACAATTTAAATTTCACACCCGAAAATGATAAAGGTGCTAATACAAATTGGCAAAAAGAAATCCTTAGACCTGGATATGCTAATTCAATGAGCCATAATCTTTCATTAAGCGGCGGCGGTGAGCATGGTAACTATTTTGCAAGTGTAAGCTATATGGATAAAGAGGGAGTTCTTATAGGGAATAACTTTTCACGAACAATTGCACATTTAGCGATAGAACAAAATGCTTTTGATGATCATGTTAAATTTGGTTTGAATGTGACTAACTCGAATAGTGTTTACAATAACGTCCCTCAGCGTAACGTAGTACTTTTGCAATCAATCAGCCACCTTCCAGTTTCACCGGTAAGAAATGCAGATGGAACTTATTTTGAAAACTTCATTCAAACGGGTTATTTCAATCCTGTTGCGATGATTAATCACGGTGATGATGATACGAAAACAAATAATTTTGTTGGTAGTTTCACTACAGAGGTAAAGCTTCCTTTTGGATTCACTTACAACTTAAATCTTTCTTATCAGCAGTTAAATTCACTGCATGGTGAGTTTTATGACAGCTACTATCAAAAATATAATAGTGCCAATTTCTATAATAACCCAGATCCACCGTATACACGTTCATTAGTGAATTTTGGAGTAAATGGAGCGGCATTAAGAAATTCATACCAGACCAACAATACTATTATTGAAAGCTTTTTGAATTGGGATAAAACTTTTGGTGATCACAAAATCAAAGCAGTTGTGGGTTATTCATGGCAGGAAGATGTTTTGGGTGACGGATTTCAAGCAACAAACACTAATTTTCCTGTAGATGATGTTAGCTATAATAATCTTGCTTTAGGTAACTATGGTTCTGTTTCTGGTTACAGAGTTGATTTTGGTGATAGTAAAGCGTATCAGAAAAAACGTTTGATTTCTGAATTTGCACGTTTGAATTACAATTATAAAGACAAGTACCTGTTGCAGGGATCTATAAGAAGAGATGGAGGTTCAGTATTTGGAATCAATAATCAATGGGGTTATTTCCCTTCTGTAGGTGGTGCTTGGAGAATTGAAAAAGAAAATTTTATGCAGAGTCAAAAGATTTTTACTGATTTGAAAATTCGCGGAAGCTGGGGTGAGACAGGAAACTCTTCTGGATTCAATGCTTACACTGCTCAGTTTATCTCAGGAAGTCTTGGTACATTCTATTATAACGGACAACAAACGGGTGCTTATGGACCAAATCAGGCAGCTAATCCAGATTTGAATTGGGAAAAAACAGCTACTGCAAACATTGGTGTTGATTTTACGGTATTAAAAGGTGCATTGTCAGGTTCTGTTGATGTGTATAGTAAGAAAACAACCGATATGATTTATAATTATTCTGTAAATCCAGTACTTGTACCAGTAGGATCAATTGTAGCAAACGGCGGAGATATGACAAATAAAGGTGTTGAGGTTGCTTTGAGCAGTACTCCGATTAAAACGGAAAGATTTAGCTGGACAACAAGTTTGAATTATTCACAGAACAAAAATGAAATCACTAAATTGAAAAATCCGTATTTTATCGGAGGAGACTCAATACGAAGAGTACAGCCTGATGGAGGCGGACAAACAGGAAGTACTTTGCAGATTTTCAAAGAAGGAAAACCTCTTGGACAATTCTTTACACTGCAGTATGAAGGAAAAAATGCGGCTGGTGTTTCTCAATATCTTGCCAAAGACGGAAGTTTAACAACAACTCCGCAAATTGGTGTAGATTACCATTATGCAGGAAGTGCACAGCCTAAATTTTTAATGGGATGGGATAACAATTTTACATACGGAAAATTTGATTTGAACATATTTTTCCGTGGCGTATTTGGTAATAAAATTTTCAATGCAACCCGTGCTGATTTATTCCGACCAAGTACTGCAATGACTAACAACATTCTTGTAGATGCTGCAGACGAATCACCAAATGACCTCAATGCGTATAAATATTCAACTCGTTTTATAGAGGACGGCAGTTACATCCGATTAGATAATTTGACTCTTGGATATGATTTTGGTAAAGTTGGTAAGTACGTAAAAAAGATACGTGTCTACCAGACAGTAAATAATCTGTTTGTTATTACAAAGTATTCTGGAATTGATCCTGAAATTGAACAAGGAGGAACTGCTCCAGGCGTAGATTCAAATAACTTTTATCCAAAAACCAGAACCTTTCTGTTTGGTATGAATGTGATATTTTAAAAATTAAATTGTAAAACACTATGAAAAATATATTAAAATATTTAGGACTTCCAATACTTGCGGTTGGTCTATTATGGTCTTGCGAGAATCTTGACGTACCAATTACGACCCAGCTTACGCCAGATGTATTTCCTCAAAATTCAACTCAGTATGTCCAAACTGCTGGCCCCGTGTATGCTTCTTTTCGTGGAGAGTTTTCATTTGCATGGTGGTGGTCACAATCGCTGACTACTGATGAAGCAATTATGCCAGCCAGAGGTGGTAACTGGTTTGATAATAGAAATTATATTGCAATGCATTATCATGATTGGACAGCAGACAATGGTATCATAGGCAGTCTTTGGGATTGGTCAGCAAAAGTTATTGGGACAAGCAATCAGGCCATTTCAATTTTGAATCAGGCGATGCCTGAAGGAGCAGAAAAAGCAACTATGATTTCAGAATTAAAAACAATGCGTGCCATTTCTTATTATATGATGATGGACAGTTATGGAAATGTTCCTTTGGACACGGTTTATGGAGATTTTAGTTCACATACTAAATCGGATAGAAAAGTGGTTTTTGAATTTATCGAAAAAGAATTAAAAAAAGCTATTCCTAATTTAAATCCAGCTTCTGGAATCACAACTTACGGAAGACCTAATAAGCAAACAGCAAACGCTTTGTTAGCTAAATTGTATTTGAATGCTCAGGTTTATACAGGAACTGAACGCAACAATGATTGTATAGCCGCTTGTGATGCAGTAATCAGTTCTGGATTGTATGCAGTCGAGCCTAGAAGCACTTATCTTCAGATGTTTTATCCAAATAACGGACCACAAATGAAAGAATTTATTTTTGCTGTACCTTATGATCCTGCAGCTACAACAGTAGGTTTCAATGGACAAATGTATCATTCACGTTATGATGTGCCCCGTTCTGAAAGAGCTAAGTTCGGTCTTGCTTTTACGCCAAGTGCGCCAAGAAGTACTTTGCCTGAATTCTATGCAAATTTCGACGATGTCAATGATATTCGTAACAAACAATGGCTGACTGGCTTACAGTTCATGAACGATGGAGTTACTCCTGTGAGGGTTACTACAACGAAGAAAGGATATGACCAGTTCTACACAGGAGCAGATGGTGGTGCCGCTTATACGTATCAGGTAGACTTAACTCCAGATATTGTTCTTCGCCAGAGTGTTACTTTGTTCGACTTAGGTAATGATGAAATTGCCTGGAATATGGGTTACAGAAATATTAAGTTTTATCCTGACGCCACTTCAACAAGCCGTAACCAAAATAATGATGTACCGTTTTTACGTTATTCAGATATTCTTTTGATGAAAGCTGAAGCGATTCTTCGCGGAGGAAATCCAACTTTGGGTCACACAGCACTTACATTGGTAAATATGGTACGTTCCAGCCGTTCTACTTCTGCAGCTTGGACTAGTGTAACTTTAGATGAACTTTATAAAGAAAGAAGCCGTGAATTTGCTCAAGAAGCATGGCATAGAAACGATATGATCCGATTTGGAAAATATGAAGGAAAATGGGGATTCAAAACAAATACAGATACTTATCGTCGTATTTTTCCGATTCCAGTAAATGCTTTGGTTCTAAATCCAGCTTTAATCCAGAATCCGGGATATTAATTAATTTAAAAGCAAATTGCTGATAGATTTTATTTCATAAAAAGGAGAGGAAGATTATATTTCTTCTCCTTTTTTATTAAAAAATTTATTTAGAAAATCTGATTTTTCACTCTTGAATATTAGGATGATTTTTTTAGGCTTTATTATTTTTCTGTTATACTGATAATAAAAAATAAAAGAATCTTTTTGCAGACTTTTTTTTTGAATTGATTAATTGGTCTATAAAAACGAATTTAATTAATACAAATGTAAAGCCCTCATGAAGTCCTATCAATATAAATAGAAGACATGAAATTAAATAAAATTTATAAAGCTGGATATATTGGAATAAGTCTTGTCCTTATTTTATTAGCGTCATGCAAAACCGGAAAAACAGCTTCTCATCCAAAGGAACAGTCAAATGAACAATTGGTGGATAAGGTGTATCCTCTGCTCGATACTGAAAATTCAAGGTGGTTTTTCTTTTCCTCTGCAAGCCGGCCGTTTGGAATGGTGAATTTAAGTCCTGATACTGCAATTAATGGTGATTGGGGAGGCGGATATAAGTCCAATATAGATACAATAAAAGGTTTCAGTCATATTCATGAATGGCAGATGTCTGGGGTTTCGGTAATGCCTGTAGTAACTTCTACAGCCAATCAATCAGCCATTTTTACTGATTTTTATTCTAAATTCAGTCATCAAACAGAGAAAATAACGCCGGGTTATCATTCGCTTATATTAGATAGATATCAAATAACTGCCGAATTAACCAGTACCAAAAGAGTAGGTTTTCATAGATATGCGTTTCCTGCCAATGCTCAAAAAACAATTCTTTTTAATCTAAATACAATTTTAGGGCCTTGTGAAAACACAGATGGAACTTTAGAAAAGAACAATGATAATGAGCTTTCCGGGACATTGATAATGAGTCCTAATTTTAGACGCCCAAAACCATTTAAAGTGTTTTTTAAAATTTTGCTGAATGCGCCAATTGCTTCCGTAGAGAAAGATGCCGTTACAGGTAATTATTTAGTTAATTTGAGTAAAGCTGATAAAAAGGTATTGATGAAAGTAGGGGTTTCTTATACTTCGTTTGAGAATGCTTCCATTAATATACAAGAAGAATTGCCACATTGGGATTTTGATAAAGTAGTTTCAGATTCCAGAAACGAATGGAATAATTTATTAGGCAGAATTAAAATTGAAGGCGGAACTGAAACAGATCAAAGACGATTTTACACAGATCTTTGGCACGCTTTGCAAGGCCGAAAAATGATTAGTGATGCAAATGGTGCCTATCCTGATAATACAGGAGAAAAATTTAGAATTGGACAATTACCGCTTAATCAAAATGGAAAACCAAAATTCAATCAATACAATTCGGATTCGTTTTGGGGAGCCCAATGGACGATAAATACACTTTGGGGGCTTGTCTATCCTGAAATTATGGAAGATTTTGTGCACTCATTAATGCAGTATTATAAAGATGGAGGGATGATTCCACGAGGACCATCCGGAGGAAATGATACCTATGTAATGACCGGAGCTTCAACTACGCCTTTTATTGTTAGTGCTATTCAGAAAGGATTGGTAAAAGAAGATTTAGAATCCATTTATACTGCACTGAAAAAAAACCATATGCTAAATGGCATTATGGGAAAAGCAGGATACGAACACAATACAAATAGTGGAGGAGGATTAAAATATTATATGGAAAAAGGCTTTGTTCCTTATCCGCTCCCAGATGGTGAATTTGGTAGTCATCAGGATGGTGCCAGCATGACTTTGGAATATGCATATCAAGATTGGACTTTGGCACAATTGGCAAAAAAATTAAATCATGAAGAAGATTACAAGTATTTTTTAGCCAGATCTAGAAATTACCAAAATGTTTTTGACAAAACTGCAGGATGGATGCGTCCTAAAAATGTTGATGGAAAATGGCTCATAAATTTCGACCCGTATAAATATGAAAATGGTTTTATAGAATCGAATGGAGCGCAGTCAACATGGTTTGTGCCACATGACATCAAAGGCTTAGTTGAACTGATGGGCGGAAAAGAAAAAGCTATTGAGAAATTAAACGGTCAATTTGAAACAGCAAAGAAACAAAAATTCACTTCTGGCACTTCCCATGACGCGGAATTGCATCCAGAGTTTAGCCGTATTCCAATCAATTTTGGGAATCAGCCTTCGATACAAACTTCCTATATTTTTAATTTATTGGGAAGACCGGATTTAACGCAGTATTGGTCTAGAAATGTGGTAAAAGAAACCTTCAGCGGATTAACTCCAAATACAGGTTATAACGGAGATGAAGATCAAGGTTTAATGGGAAGTTTGAACGTATTACTCAAAATTGGTTTGTTTCAAATGAATGGAGGAACAGAGGAAAATCCTCAATATCAAATAGGAAGTCCGATATTTAATAAAGTGACAATTCAATTGAATCCAAAGTATTATCTGGGCAAAAATTTTGTCATTGAAGCCGGTAATAACAGTGTAGAAAATGTTTATATAAATACAGTAAAATTCAATAATACACCAGTAGACAAGTTTAGTATTTCTCATAAGGATATTACAAATGGCGGGAAATTAATTTTAGAAATGGCTGATAAGTAAAAGCAATAATGTCTTTAAGATTTTAAATTAAATATTGTCAATAAGAAATAAAATAAGAAAATGAAAAGATATACTAAGGTTATGATTTTTTTAGGGGTATCGTTCTTCTTTACTAAGATTGACGCCCAAAATCAGCTTCATAATTACGTAGATCCCATGATTGGATCAGAAGGGGACGGGAGAGTTTTTGTCGGGCCGTCATGTCCCTTCGGAATGGTAAAGCCAAGTCCGGATTGTACGGCAAGACCTAATAGCGGATGGTTACCATTTCCAACGGAAGTGACAGGATTTAGTCAGGTTCATGTCAGCGGAACTGGTGGCGGACCTAAATATGGAAATATCCAAATCATGCCATTTTCTGGAGCTTTGGATAAATTGGATCAGACCTCTCATAGAGCTGAAGAAAACGTAAAGTTGGGCTATTATGAAACGGTTTTCAAAGAAAATCAAATAAAAACTGAAATAACAACTGCCGATAAAGCTTCTTTTTACAGAATTACGTATCCTAAAAATGCATCCAAAGATTTAAAGATCGACCCCGGTTTTTTCTTAGGTGAAAGTCCTGAACCAAACGCAAGAGAAGCACAGCAATTTGTAGGTTCGCAAATCGAAATTATTTCCGATACCGAAGTTAGAGGATATAGCAGAATAAGAGGCGGGTGGAATAACGGCCGTGCTTATACCGTTTATTTTTGGGCAGTTTTCGATCAGCCAATTGCGAAATATGTGACTTGGAAAGACGGAAAATTTTACGCCAATCAATCGGCTCAATTTGATTCAGGTAAAAAAACGGCTGCTCTGGTTTCTTTTGGTGCAGCAGGTAAACAAGAACTGAATATCAAAATCGGAATCTCGTTTTTGAGCGAATTAAAGGCAAAAAATAATATTCAGGAAGAAATACCGCATTGGAATTTTAATGCGGTTTTGACGTCCTTGGAAAATAAATGGGAACAGTCATTAAGCCAAATTACACTTTCGCCTGACACTTCCGTAGAATATAAAAAAATGTTTTACACAGGTTTGTATCACACTATGTTGGCACCAGTAAATAGAACAGGAGAAAATCCATTATGGACTAGTGACGAACCTTATTACGATGATTTTTATTGTATTTGGGATACTTTCAGAACTTCAAGCCCTTTGTTAACGCTGATTAATCCTAAGCGCCAGGCTGAAATTGTCAATGCTATGCTAAATATTTATAAGCATGATGGTTATTTGCCGGAAGGCAGAAGCGGTAACGATAACGGCCGTACGCAAGGCGGTTCTAATGCTGAGACTGTGATAGCCGATGCTTTTGTGAAAAAGTTAAAAGGAATTGATTATGAACTGGCATTAAAAGCGATGCTGAAAGATGCAGAAGTTCCTCCAGGCGGCAATGAAGAGAAAGAAGGACGTGCCGGATTGGTGGATTATTTGCGATTGGGCTATGTGCCGTTTGGAACTAACCGAGCTGGAAACTGCACGATGGATTATGCGTACAACGATTATAATATTGCAACAGTTGCCAAAGGATTGAATCGCATGGAAATCTATGATAGATATATAAAACAATCCGAAAATTGGAAAAATCTGTGGAGAGCTGATTATGAAAATAATGGTTCTAAAGGTTTTATTTTACCCAAAGATGTTTTTGGTAAATGGCTGGATGATGTTGTTTTTGGGGAATCCAAAATTCAAAAGCCTACTTATAAATTTACGCCGACAATTACAGAATCTCCTTGGTATGTTTGCCATTGGTGCGTGTTTTTTTATGAGGGAACTTCTTGGGAATATTCTTTGAGCGTTCCGCATGACTTACCCGAAGTTGTTCGTAAATCAGGCGGTGATTTGGCTTTCCAAAAAAGATTGGATACGTTTTTTGACAAGAAATTGTATGATGTTTCTAATGAACCTTCTTTTTTAGCACCGACGATGTATCATTGGATTGGAAAACCATATTTAAGCAGTGACAGAATCAGAGGAATAATCAAAGAGAGTTTTAATACTTCCCATGCAGGTTTGCCAGGCAATGACGATTCGGGTGCGATGTCTTCTTGGCTGGCTTTTCACATGATGGGATTGTATCCAAACGCCGGTCAGCCGTATTATTTACTGAACACGCCTTTAATTAAGGAAACAACATTGGAATTGGAAGAAGGCAAAAAATTCAAGATTACAGCCAAAAATTTAAGCGATAAAAATAAATACATAAAATCGGCTTTATTAAACGGAAAACCTTTTAATCAAGCTTGGATTTTACACGAAGATATCGTGAAGGGAGGCGAATTGATTTTAGAAATGGATTCAAAACCTTCGGCTTGGGGAACAACTATTTTACCGCCAACAAAATAAGCAACTCATGAAAAATATATTTTTAGCAATCGTTTTTTGTTCACTTTTCCAAGTAGTGAAAGCACAAAACTATATACCCACAATTAAAGACAAAACCGAATTAAATTACGTCTGTAAACTGCATGGACAAACAAGGACTTTAACATTAACCACTAAAATGACAGACGATAAGCTTGTCATGAATTTGGATACAAAAGGCGTAAAAAACAGCAGCATCATAATTAGTCAGGAAGGTTTGAAAAAAGGAAATGCGTTAAGTTTTAACCAAGGCGAGGATTTAGAGGTTATAATCTTGAAACCAACCGAAACATTTTTTATGATTTCGCGTTCGGCTTATCAGGATTTACTAAAAAACAACAAGTTTGTTTATAACAATACGACCTATGTTTTAGATGAAAATAAGGATAAAAACAGTGTCTCAGTTGACGGAAAATCCGTTGAAGCTTTGCATGTGATAGCGCAGATCGATGAAACCGAAATGTGGATAGTGAAAAATCCTGATTTCCCTTTAATCTGCAAAATGACTAAAAATCCGCTTGGTATTAATTGGACATTAGTGAAAATAGTGGATAAGTAATTGGATATAATTTAAGGGTTTCTTTCTAAGGTTTTTTTATTCAAAAATTACCTACCCCCAATCTTGTCATCCCGAGGAACGAGGGATCTCCGCAAGCAACTCGACAATCTGAATCCAATACTTTGTAGAGCTACTTTCGGAGATGCTTCCTTCGTCAGCAGGACAAGTTTGAGTATTATTGGTATTTAAAAAAACGTCATTGGTAGAATAATATAAAACAGTTTGTACCTCTTTACTACAAAAACAATAAATAGTAACAAAATATATGAAACATCAAATGAGCCGTGGAGAATTTATCAGACTATCAAGCCTGACATTGGCGGGAGCTTTGGTCAGCGATGTTGTTTTTGCAAATGATTTATTTTTAAACAGCAATAGTACAAATGAGGATGTTCAATTAATGAAAAAACTCATTTTAAACAATGATGCCAGAGTCAAAAGCATATTAGATAAAGCCCCGATTGACCCAACAATAAGAGTACGTAGTTTTCGGCCTATAGCAGGCTCCATTGCAGTTATGGCAGCTTCATTTTCAAATTCGAAATCCGAATATTATAAGTCAAAACTTTTGGCTGATAAAATGAATCAGGCAATTGATGTTTTGTTGAAGGAGCAATATCCTGATGGTACATTAGATGCGGGAGGAAATATGCAGTCCCCTCCGGATACCGCTTTTATTTTAGAAATGCTATGTCCTGCAGCAGCAGTATTAAATCTTGAAAAGCAAAAAGATTTAGAACCGCTGAAAGACAAATTAAAAAAGTTTATTACAAATGCCGGAGAAGCCATGATTACAGGAGGAGTTCATACTCCAAATCACAGATGGGTTATTTGTGCCGCTTTGGCTAGTATTAATTCCCTGTATCCGGATGCAAGATATGTTCGAAGAGTTGATCAATGGCTTGCGGAAGGTATTTATCTCAATCAAGATGGCGATTATTCAGAACGAAGCGGCGTGTATTCTGCAGTTATCAATAAGGCGTTAATTACGATGTCAAGGCTGCTGAATAAACCCGAATTATTAGAGATCGTCAGCAAAAACCTGACGACTTATTATTACCGCACAGAAACCAATGGAGATATAGTTACGGTCAATTCCAAAAGGCAGGATCAGTTTATGAATTTGACTGTTGTTAAGTTTTATTCTGCTTACCGATATATGGCAATTCATACCAAAAATCCAATGTTTGCCCACATGGTTGCTTTTATTGAAAATCTTCCAGCTTTTACAAATGAAGTGCTGTCTGATTCGCTAATTTTTTTTATGGAAAACACCGAGCTCCGAAAACAAATACCTGTTGAAGGCAAGGGTGTAAATGATTTTGAAAAGTTTTTTGCAGTTTCAAATCTGGCTAGAATCAGACGCGGAAAAACTTCTGCAACGCTATTTGGAGGTAACGATAAACCGATCACGGTCGTTTCGGGAAGATCTTCAAATCCCAACTTTTTGATGTATAGAAAGGGAGATGCGATATTAAAATACATGCGTCTTTCTACTTCGTTTTTTAGGCTGGGATACTTTAGCAGTGACGGAATTGTGAAAGAAGGAAATAAATACATTTTGAAGGAAACCAAAGAAGGGGATTATTACCAGCCTCTTGTCGCAGAATTTCATAAAGCGGATGGTGATTATAAATTATCTGAATCACAGGATAGACGTTTTTGGAATAAAATGGACTTTGATTCACGAACAAAAAGTAATGTAAAAAAGCAGGTAACTGTGATTGAAATAATTGAAAACAACGGAGCTTTAAATTTAGATTTCAAAGTGGACGGTCCTCCAAATGTTGAAGTCACAATCGAAATGTGTTGTAATGAAGGAAGTAATATTTCGGGAGCAATACAGGATGAGAAAAAGAATTATTTCCTGAAATCTGGATTAGGAGTGCTTTCCGCGGGAGCAGATACGATACAATTTGGCCCGGGAAAATGTGAACATTTAAACGTAGAAAATCTGGACAGTGAAGAATATACGTATCATCAAGGCAGTTTGCGCACCAATGGAGACCATGTTTATATTACAGGATTTACGCCTTTTCATTATAAAATGACAATTTCTTAATAATATCGAGGAATTCTTCATGTATTGTTGAAAGGATATTTTTAATTTTACGAAAATTAAAACGAATCCATAAATAATTGAAATTATGAAATTATCATTTATTGCCGCTTTACTGTTTTGCAGTATTTGTTTTGGGCAAAATAATACAGACACCAGTTTGTATATGAAGGCCGAAAAATCTGAAAAAATAACGTATCTGACTGACATAGGTTCAGAATCAGGAGATTTATATAAAACAATTGGACATCACGGACCTGCAATCGAAAACGAATGGATGGGATTGAGAATCTATTTTAGCGATAAAGTGGCTATCGATGTTTATAATAAAGCAAAAGCAGGTTTAGAGCTGAAAAAAGCACAATGGTATCCAACTCCGGAACAGCAAAAAGAAGGATGGGGAGCCGATTATTATAAAGTAGCATCAACAGTAGGTTTAGGAGGAGTAAAACTTTGGGACGGCGAAAAAGTAGTGCCGTTGAATCCAGTAACGAATCGTTTGGCTCGTGTTGGAAAAACAGACACCACTTCATGGATGGAAATGATTTCCAGAGGAGTTCCTTACAAAGGGAAAAAAGTGGATATTCTGGTTCGTGTTACCGTATTTTCTGGAAAAAGAGAGGCTAAAGTAGAAGCCGTTAGTTTAAGTGGAGAAAAAGTACAGTTTGTTACCGGAGTAAATTATTTTAAAGATTTCGAAACTAAAAAAGGAGCAAATTATATCGCTGTTTGGGGAAAACACCCAGAAGATGTAGCGGCAGAAGTTATAGGAATTGGAGCAGCAATAAAGTACAATCCTAAAGATTATGTGAAAAATACAGATGATGGAACTCAGTATTTGCTGATATCTAAGCCCACTGTTTCTTTAGAAACAAAAATTATATCTTCATGTGCAAGAGAACAAGAACTGAATACTTTGGATAAATTAGAAGCTTACATAAAACAGTAAGCTCATCTGAAATTTGTACCAAAATAAAGAACAGTTTTAGTTTGATATGTTTTTGCCTGAATGTAAAATACTAAAAGAATAAAATGTCAAAAATTAAACTAAAACTGTTTTTTACGGCCTTACTGGCCAGTCATTTTTTATTTGGAATTAAATGCCAAGCGCAAAAAGCAGCTCAATTTCAAAAGGAGTTTCTAATTACTGATTATGGCTCAAAAGCGGATGGAAAAACGCTTAATACAACAGCTATCCAAAAAGCAATTGACGCTGCTTTCAAGAATAAAGGAGGCTGTGTCGTTTTTCCTAAAGGCATCTTTTTGTCTGGAAGTATTATTTTGAAAAGTAATGTATCCTTATATTTTGAGGAAGGATCTATATTGCTGGGAAGTACAAATCCCAAAGATTACTTTAATATGGCTTTCGAAGGAAGACCCGTTTCTCCAAAAAACGATGACAACTCCCAGATGGCTTTAATTTTAGCGCATAAAGCAAATAATATCACACTCAAAGGAAAAGGGAAAATTGACGGTCAGGGTTTAAAACTGGCTTTGAATATAGACAGTCTTCATCATGCGGGTATTGCAGTAGATCCCAAATACAGTCTTCGCAGAAACAGACCAAACGAAACCATGAGACCCAAATTGTTTCGCTTTTCGCAATGTGATAATGTTTTAATCGAAGGATTGAAAGCAGGAGAAGCTTCCTGCTGGGGATTGTCTTTTGAATTATGCAGTAATCTTACGCTGGATAATCTTACCATTGTGAACCGCTCGTATTGGAACAACGACGGAATAGATATTACCGATTGTAAAAATGTCAAGGTTATCAATTGCAACATAAACGCCGCCGACGATGGTATTTGTTTAAAATCCTACTATCCCGGATATTATAATGACAGCATTTATATTGCCAATTGTACGATTAAATCCAGTGCCAGTGCGATAAAATTTGGAACCGCATCTTTTGGCGGGTTCAAAAATGTTATCATCAAAGACATCAAAGTGTACGATACGTTTCGCTCTACTATTGCCATAGAATCGGTTGATGGTGCAGTTATAGAAAACATAGATGTCTCAAACATTGAAGCTGTAAATACGGGTAACGCTGTTTTTATTCGTTTAGGACAGCGGACTGGCGAAAAACCGGGAAGCATAAAGAATGTTCGCCTGAAAAACATAAAAGTACAAGTGCCATTTGGCCGTCCGGATATCAATTATGATTTAAGAGGGCCGGAAGTTGATTTTTTCCATAATCCGTTTCCTTCTTCAATTGTAGGTCTGGAAGGATATGCTATTGAAAACGTAACTTTAGAAAATATTGAAATAAATTATCCGGGAAGAGCTTCAAAAGCAATGGCTTATATTCCGTTAAACCGATTGAATCAGGTGCCGGAAGCTGCAAAAGATTATCCTGAATTTTCTATGTTTGGGGAATTGCCGGCTTATGGTTTTTATGTGAGACATGCCAATGGAATACGTATGAAAAATATCAAACTAACATTGGAGGATGATGATTTTAGACCTGCTTTTGTATTTGATGATGTTCAAAATTTAAAAATGGAAGCTATAAATCTTCCTAATGAAAAACAGAAACAGCTTGTCTTTAATAACGTTGTTTCAGCCGTTTTGGAAGATCAATTATTGGAACAGAAACTTGAAATTAAAAGTAAGTAATGATTGTCCTTCATTTGAAAAGTTTTAGAAAAATAATTAAAAATTAAGTTACATGTACATCTTAAGAATACTGGGTTTTCTGCTGCTATTACTTTCTTTTACTGCCTGTAAATCGCAGCAAAAAGAAATGAAATCTTCTCTCAAAATTGCTTTCATTGCCGATGTTCATCTGCAGGATATTTTTCCAAAATTTCAAGACAATAATTACCAAGGAATCAAAAATCCGGTAACGGGCGAATATGCGAATATCAGAACGATGAGTTCGCAGCTGCATTCCACTCGAATTTTTAATGAAAACTATTTTGCCTTTTTAGAGGCTTTAAATGATATTGCCAAAAGAGGAATCAAACAAGTCGTGCTTCCCGGTGATTTCAGTGATGACGGACAGCCAATTCATGTTCGGGGATTAAAAAAAATACTTAAAGAATACTCCAAAAAACACGGCATGTCATTTTTCGTAGCAACGGGAAATCATGATGTAGTAAAACCCTTTTCTCAAGAGGCTTCCAAAACCGATTTTCTAGGTAAAGACGGTAAGGAACAAATTATCAGCAGTTCCAAAACCAATTTGAAAAAACAGGAAAATCAATTGGAACCCATCATTACATCTGATATAAAAAATTGGGGATACAAAGAGACTTTGCATGAAATGGCAGATTTTGGGTTTTTTCCGAAAAAGAATTATTTGTATTGGGAAACTCCTTTTTCAAGTTATGGGTACGAAGGCTATGATTTTGAGAAAGCTTTAGCAGAATCGGCATTAGAAAAAAGAACCTACGCTGTTAAAAACACCAATTTATCTCTTCCAGATGCGAGTTATTTGGTTGAACCTGTAAAAGGACTTTGGCTTTTATCCATCGATGCCAATGCGTATGTTCCTAACGCCAAGTTATCAGGATTGCTGAACGATCCACATGATTTTTCCGGGGCCAGTATTGGTTATAACAATGTGCTTACATATAAAAGCCATTTGATCGAATGGGTAAAAAAGGTTTCGGCGGAAGCCAAACAAAAAGGGAAAATATTGATTGCTTTCAGTCATTATCCGATGGTTGATTTTAATGATAATGCTTCACCGGAAATGAAACTTCTTTTCGGTTCGGATAAGATGCAATTGTCGAGAATCCCCAATGAAGCAGTTGCTCAAGAATTTGCGGATGCAGGAATCCAAATTCACTTTGGCGGACACATGCACATTAACGATACCGGAGTTCGTACAACTGCCAAAGGCAATACTTTGTTTAATATTCAGACTCCTTCGTTGGCTGCATATAAACCCGCATATAAAATTCTGACGATTCACTCTAATTCAGAGGTTGAGGTAGAAACAATTGTGGTTGGTTCTGTTCCAAAGTTCAACAGTTTATTTCCTTTTTATGAAGAGGAATATGCCCATTTGCAAAATATAAAAAGCCCGAATATTTGGAATATAGACATTCTGAAAACCAAAGATTATGAGGAATTCACCCAATGGCATCTGAAAGAATTAGTGCGTCTTCGGTTTTTGCCCGAAGATTTTCCAGTTGATTTTTTAGCGTCTATTCTAAAATTTTCCGGAAAGGATTTATTGCAGATTAATAAAAATACTTCGGAAATTGACAAGGCATTATCATCAAACCAATTAACCATTCAGGATTTTGAATCATGGACAGGTTTTGACATGATATTCGATTTCTACAGATTAAAAAATGCCGATGAATTGGCCAAACCGGAGATAGGTGCCAATAGGCTGAAACAGTATCAGATGGTATGCGGACAGTTAGAAAAATCAAGTAATGAGAAGTTGGTTTTATGGGCGAAAATAGTTCAAAAAATGATAAATGGACAGCCGTCTAATCATTTTAAAATCAATCTTATAAACAATAAAATTGACCGTGTAAATCCTTAGAATGGCTTAATGTTTTTTGCCAAAAAATTGTAAATTGCATATATAATTCCTATTATGAAATCAAAACCCTTTATATTATTTTGTTTAGTCACTTTTTATTATTCTCATTCACAGAATATAAAATTTGATCATTATAACGATAATAATGGATTGTCCCACAATTCTGTTAGGCATATTGTGCAGGATAAAAAGGGATTTTTATGGTTTGGAACTTTTTTTGGATTGAATCGTTTTGACGGATATCAGTTTAAAAACTACATGAGTTCGTTACCGGGCAATAATAAATTGTACAATGATGACATCACAGCATTAGAATTAGATGAAGCAACAAATCATCTATGGATAGGAACAAGAAAAGGCTTGACACTTTTTAAAATGGATACGCATGCCTTTGTGACTTTTTTGCCTAAAAAAAATGACCCTAACAGTTTGCCCGAAGGAGAAATAAGATCGGTATATGTAGATAAATTCAAAAGAGTTTGGGTAGGTACTAAAAATAAGGGAGTTTACATGTTTTTTTTGGAAGAAAACAGATTTGAAAAGATTCCGATTAAGGGTTTTGATTATGTAAAAGAAATTTTTGAAGACAAAAAAGGAAATATTTGGATAGGGAGTTATGATAAAGGATCTGTTGCCAAAATAACGTTGGACAGTAAAGGAACAATCGTAAAAATAAATAATTATACGCTCTCGGTCCCATATTCTAATGAAAAAAACCCGTATGTCAATTTTATTTATGAAGATGCTAAAGCCGATATTTTTGTGGGAACGCGAAAAGGCCTTTATAAATTAGATAAAAAAAACGATCAATTTGTAAATTTATATATTGAAAACAAAGACATCAGAGGCAATTTAGGGCCTTATTTTTTATCTGTTGCCCGTGCTCCCGATGGTAAATATTGGGTAGGGACTCTTGGAGGACTGCTAGTCTGCAGGCAATTGGAAGATATTCAAAAAGGCGATTATAAATGGTATTATTCGGTACTGTCAGATGACACTTCTATCGTTGATAATCTGGTTTCGGCTTTGTATTTTGACCGCGCAGGAGTTTTATGGATTGGTACAGAAGACGGTCTTGACAAGTTTGATCCCTACGAAAACCAATTCACACTCAATAAAGATATTTCACGCTACATAGGCAATCAGGCGCCGCGTATACGAGGATTTTCTAAAACCTATGATGGAAAAGTAATTGTCGCAACTAGTCATAACGGACTTTTTATTTCAAACGCAAAAGGGTTTCAGCCGTTGTACAACAAATCGATTGATATATCCAGTATTTATTCTGAAGACGGCAAAATTTTTTATTGCGGTCTTTGGGATGGGAAAATGCTGGTGTATAATTACAGCACTAATTCATCAAAAGAAATCAATCTGGGTTTTGATACATCGCCAATATTTGCTTTTAATAAAATTGGAGATCAATCGATGATGGTTGGTTCTTTTGGAGAAGGAGCGGTTATTTTGAATACAAAAACTTTAGAAGTACAGACTTCGAAAGGAAAATTACTTCCAGATTTTCAGATAAATGCCATAGAAAAAGATCTACAAAACAATGTGTGGTTTGCTACAGAAACGGGTGTTGTGAAATACAATCCAACTTCGGGTAAAATAGAAACCTATAAATCACTTTCTAAAAGAGAAAACGGCATTCCAAACGAGGATAATGTTAGTGATATCATGATCGACAAAAAGGGAAAAATATGGGCATCTACACGTTTTGGATTATGCTTGTACAATCCTAAGAGTAACACTTTTTCAACAATAAAAAACTTTAAAGAAATCTCGGGTACATGGATTACCGATATGCTGTCTGACGCAAACGGAAATTTATGGCTGAATATCAATAACAATAGTATTGCCTGGGTAAAATCGGATTTTAAGGATATTAATATTTACCATGTTAATAGTGGTAATAGGCTGGACGTTTTTAGCTCAAGCGGTTTTTTTAATTTTAACAATTCTACTATTTTTCTGGGCGGTAAAAATGGTGTTATTTCTTTTTCTCCACAAACAATGAAAAGAAATAATTGGTCGCCTGAACCGTTTATTACCGAATTTAAAATTCAGAATGACGAAGTTTTTCCTGAAATGGAAATTAACGGACAAGTACCGCTTGTAAATGATATAAATTACAGTAAAAAAGTGGAGCTGAGTTATAAAAATCGTGATTTTTCGCTTCAGTTTTCGACACCTTCATATACAAATGAAAAGCTTAATAAGTTTCAATATATGCTGGAAGGTTTTGACAAGAATTGGATCACGACCAATAGTAATTCGAGGACAGTTCAGTACACCAATCTTTTTCCTGGCAAGTATATCTTTAAAATAAAATCAAGCAATAGTGACGGACATTGGAGCAAAATAGTTTCTTATGAAATAATTATTCTGCCTCCTTTTTGGCTTACGGCACCCGCATTGTTATTATTTCTCATACTATTAACCGTTATTTTTTACTTTGTTAAAAAAGAGATTAAAAACCGCATTAGATTAAAACAAGAATTGCTGACAGAAAAAGTAAAAAGGGAACAAGACGTAAAATTGAATAATGAAAAACTCCGATTTTTTACCAATATCTCTCATGAATTAAGAACACCTTTGACCTTAATTTTGGGACCTGCCAAGCAGTTGATAGACGAAGGCAACGCAAGCGAATATCAAAAAAGCAGATACAATCTGATACATCAAAATGCGAGCAGGATGTTAAATTTGGTCAATCAAGTACTCGATTTTAGAAAAGCACAGGCGGGAGAATTAAAGCTGAGAGTTTCAGAAACCGATATTATTTCTTATTCCAAAAACATTTTCGATTCTTTCAAAGAATTGGCTTTCAACAAAAATATCCGATTGGGTTTTACGACAGAAAACGAAAATATAATTGGCTGGATAGATAATGACAAGTATGATAAAATTCTATACAATCTTATGTCCAATGCCATGAAGTTTACAAATAATCACGGCAACGTAGATTTGTTTTTAAGATTAAAGGATGCAGATGAAGGTCTGTTGGTTATTGAAGTCAGCGACAACGGAATTGGAATTCCTCTAAAAAGCCAGGAAAAAATATTCAAGCGATTTTATCAGGTGACAGACAGCAAAGAGCATAATACCGGATCGGGGATTGGTTTGTCATTAGTAAAATCGTTGGTGGAACTTCATAAGGGAATCATCAAAGTGGTAAGTAACCCCGGTGAAGGAAGTATATTTACTGTTGAAATTCCAATTGGCCGTGATTTTTATACTGATAAAGAAGCAGTCGAATATGTTGTGAAAAACGACAATCAGAGTATGCCTATTCCTGAGAAAACGGTGAAGAAAATACTTCAAAATACAGACTTAAAACAAAAAATATTAGTTGTTGAAGATAATGTCGAACTCAGAAAATATCTAGTTGATTATTTATCCGATTATTACAAAGTTTACGAAGCCGAAAACGGACAGGAAGGACTGAAAATCTGCCGACAAATTAAACCTATTTTATGTGTTTCAGATGTGATGATGCCAGTTATGGATGGACACGAATTTTGCACAGAGCTAAAAAAGGATGAGTTCATCAGCCACATTCCAGTCATTTTATTAACCGCCCTTTCTGAAAATGAAGACAAGGTAAAAGGCTACGGCATTGGCGCCGATGGGTACATCGTAAAACCATTCGAACCATCGCTGCTGAAAACAGTCATTGAAAATATCATTAAATCAAGATTGGAGTTAAAGGCAAAATTTTCAGGCGAAGTAGAAAGCAAGATTGGCCTGCTTACTCATTCGCCGATTGACGAAGAGTTCATGGAGAAAATCACTAGCCTGATAAATGATAATTTGAGCGAGATGGATTTGTCAACCGAGTTTCTATGCGATAAACTTGGCGTAAGCTCTTCTAAATTATACCGAAAAATAAAAGAATTAACCGATTTGGCTCCCAATGAGTTTATCCGAACCATACGTTTGAAAAAATCGGCAGAACTTTTAAAAACAAAGAAATACAACGTTTCCGAAGTTACCGATCTGGTAGGATTTAATGATCCTTTGTATTTCAGTCGATGTTTTAAAAAGCAGTTTGGTTTTCCTCCAAGCAAGCTGATTAGTTAAATTTGGAGTAACAAAAATGTCATCATCAAAAAAAACAGAAATAAATTTAATTTGAACACGAATTACACGAATTTGCACGAATTCATTCGTGAAATTATTATACGAACCGTATCAACTTAAAATACATTCGTGTACATTCGTGTAATTCGTGTTGATCTTTTTTACATTTCAACAATTCGCAAACTTGTCATGCTGACGGAGGAAGCATCTTCGCAAGTGACTCAGTAATCATAAGCATCAATCTTTGTGGAAATACCACCGGAGATTCCTCCTCTGTCGGAATGACAATATTGTGCGTAAGTATTGTGCGCCATTTACCATCTTTTCATCGAAAAAAAACATGCTAAATCAAAATCTATCCATGTTTTTGATGTATTCGTCCATTTTGTTTCCTAATGGTAATTCTATTTTTGTCTTATAACTTTTTAATTTAAATCTTATGAAAAAGCCTATAGACACTGATAATCCTTTGCATAACATGGATGAATGGGAAGACGATTTGTTATTGCGGTATCCAGATCCATCAGAACCTGTAAAAGAGAAAGAAGAGTTTAGAAATTATATCGATTCAGAGCGAGTGGAAACGGTTAAAGAGTTCTACAGAATGAATCATACCTATCAAACCTATGATTTCGTATGCAGTAAAGAAGAAGAATTTCTGCAGTTCAATAAAAAAGAAATGTCCATTTGGGAAGCGGTTGATTTCTTAAACACCCTTGTCGATGACAGTGATCCCGATATTGATTTAGACCAAACACAGCATCTTCTGCAGACTTCTGAAGCAATCAGAGCAGATGGTCATCCGGACTGGTTTGTGCTTACCGGTTTTATACATGATCTAGGAAAAGTTTTATGTCTGTTCGGAGAACCGCAATGGGCAGTTGTTGGAGATACATTCCCTGTTGGCTGTGCGTATTCAGAGAAGATTGTTTATCCTGAATTTTTCGAAGAAAACCCGGATTTTACAGATGAGCGATTCAATACTAAATTTGGTGTCTATTCTGAAAACTGCGGTCTTGACAAAGTAAAAATGAGTTGGGGACATGATGAATATTTGTACCAAATAATGAAAGATTACCTGCCGGATCCTGCTTTATATATGATTCGATACCATTCATTTTACTCACAGCACAAAGAGAATGCCTATGCGCATTTGATGAATGAAAAAGATGTGGAAATGTTCGAATGGGTTAGAAAGTTTAATCCTTACGATTTATATACAAAAGCACCCGTTAAGCCGGATGTTAAGGCATTATTGCCGTATTATAAAGAATTAGTGGCTAAATATTTACCGGAAAAATTGAATTTTTAAATAGAGCTTTATTGTTTTTGAATGCGTAATTCTTTCAATTTCGAAAAAATCTAAAATAGTATTAAATGCATAATATCAAAACCAGAATACTTTTACTGTGCCTGTTTGCAATTTATGGGACAGCTGTTATAGGGCAAGAAAAAACGGAGAGAAACGATTGGGAAAACCCAGAGGTTTTTCAGATAAATCGTGAACCTGCGCGAGCATCATTTCTTCCTTACGCAGACGAAGTTTCGGCAATAAACGATAATTATTCTAGTTCGCCTTGGTATTTTTCGCTGAATGGAAATTGGAAATTTTCTTGGTCGCCAACACCAGATCAGCGCCCGAAAGATTTTTATAAACCGGAGTTTCAAACTACAAATTGGAAAGAAATTACAGTGCCCTCAAACTGGGAACTGAACGGTTATGGAATTCCAATCTATACTAATATTACTTATCCTTTTGAAAAAAATCCGCCGTTTATTAATCATTCGGATAATCCTGTCGGGTCTTATAAAAAAGACTTCGTGTTACCCGAAAATTGGAACAGCAGACATGTTTTTCTTCATTTTGAAGCAGGAACATCGGCTATGTATATTTGGGTTAATGGGGAAAAAGTAGGCTATACAGAAAACACAAAAAGCCCAGCAGAGTTTGATATTACAAAATATGTAAAGGCAGGAAAAAATAATTTAGCTGTAGAAGTTTATAGATGGAGTGATGGTTCTTATCTTGAAGATCAGGATTTTTGGAGACTTTCCGGCATTGACAGAAATGTGTATTTATACAGTACCAATGATATTCGCATTGCTGATTTTTTTGCAAAACCTGATTTAGATTCGAACTACAAAAACGGAAGTCTGAATGTAGAAGTTAATTTGAAAAACTTGAGTTCGGTTGCCGTAAACAATCAAAAATTGGAGGCCAAATTGGTGGATGCTTCCGGTAAAAACATTTTCACCAAAGATGTAAACGTAAATTTTTCGGCAAACAAAATTCAAACTGTCAATTTTGAACAAAATGTATCTAGTCCAAAATTATGGAGCAGTGAGGTACCTAATTTATACACCTTGCTGCTTACTTTAAAAAACGAAAAAGGCAGTATAATAGAGACAGTTTCTACACAGATAGGTTTCAGAAAAGTAGAATTAAAAGGCGGACAATTACTCGTAAATGGAGTTCGAATAATGGTTCATGGCGTAAATATTCATGAACATAATCCCGTAACCGGACATTATCAGGACGAAGCAACGATGATGAAAGACATCAAAATGATGAAACAGCTGAATATAAATTCGGTGCGCTGCAGTCATTATCCGCTCAATGCGTTATGGGTAAAACTTTGTAATAAATATGGCTTGTTTTTGGTTGACGAAGCCAATATCGAAAGTCACGGAATGGGAGTAGAAGGACAGCCTCTAATTTGGATGAATCCAAAAACGAATCCGGGTCATCTTCCGGAATGGCATGCCGCTCACATGGATAGAATTTACAGTTTGGTCGAAAGGGATAAAAACTCGCCTTCAGTAATCATTTGGTCATTAGGTAATGAAAGTGCCAACGGACCTGTGTTTCATGATGCTTACAAATGGATAAAAAATAGAGATAAAACTCGATTGGTTCAATTTGAACAGGCTAAAGAAAACGAAAATACAGATATTGTCTGCCCAATGTATCCAACAATTGCGTACATGAAGGAATATGCGGCGCGCAAGGAAGTGAGCCGTCCTTACATCATGTGTGAGTATTCGCATGCGATGGGGAACAGCAGCGGAAATTTTCAGGAGTATTGGGATATTATTCGCGGAAGCAAAAATATGCAGGGCGGATTCATTTGGGATTGGGTAGATCAGGGATTTGAAGCGAAAGATGAGGTAGGTCGTAAATATTGGGCTTATGGCGGAGATTTGGGAAGCCAAAATTATACCAATGACGAAAACTTCTGTCACAATGGATTGGTTTGGCCGGATAGGACTCCACATCCGGGAGCATTTGAAGTAAAAAAAGTATATCAGGATATTTTGTTTGAACCTGTCGATATTAAAAACGGAGTAATTGAAATAATAAATGATTTCGGATTTACAAATTTGAATAAATACCACTTTAAATATCAAATTTTAGAAAACGGAAAAAGTATCAAAGAAGGTACAATTGATCTTGTTCTGAATCCGAAATCAAAAAAACAGTTTAAAATTGATTTGCCTAAACTGCAATCAAAATCAGGCGTAGAATATATATTGAATGTTTTTGCATACACTAAAACAGGCTCGGAATTATTGCCTCAAAATTTTGAAATAGCAAGAGAGCAATTTGTTCTAGAAAACGGAAATTATTTTGCGAAAGCAGAACAAAAAACTTCTTCTTCAAACATTAAAGAAGAGAATACCGAATTTGTTTTGAATGCAGGCAATGTTGTGGTTAAGATTAGTAAAAAAACAGGATTGATTACCTATTACAGTTTAAAAGGAGAAGAATATTTTAAACAATATCCGGAGCCTAATTTTTGGAGAGCTCCAACAGATAATGATTTTGGAAATAAAATGCCTTTGAGAAATAATGCTTGGCGAACTGCAGGGAAAAACATCACTTTGGAATGTATTCAAGCTGTTGAGGAAAATGGAAAAAGTTGTGTTGTAGCTAAAATGAAGCTCAACGATGTTTTTTCGGATTATACAATCAAATATTCATTGGGCAATGACGGGGCTTTGGAGGTACAGCCTTCATTCAAAAAAGGTAATAACCCGTTGCCGGATATGCCTCGTTTCGGAATGATTTTTTCTCTTAAAAATGCTCAGGAAAATTTAGATTATTACGGAAGAGGTCCATGGGAAAATTATCCAGACAGAAATACATCATCTTTCAAAGGGATTTATCAAAGCAAAGTGGCAGACCAATATGTGCCTTACTCACGTCCTCAGGAAAATGGATATAAAACAGATATTCGTTGGTTTAAACTTTCGGACAATAACGGAAAAGGGCTTGAGATAAAAGGACTGCAGCCGTTATGCATGAGCACTTTGAATAATTATCCAAGTGATTTTGATCCGGGATTATCAAAAAAGAATATGCACTTGAGCGATATAACGCCTAGAAAAGAAGTGGTGGTTTGCGTTGATTTAACCCAGCGCGGACTTGGTGGAGACAACAGCTGGGGCGAATATCCGCATGAGCAGTATTTATTGAAACAAAATGAATACAGCTACGGATTTGTGATAAAACCTATAGAATAGAAAATATAGAAAACAATGGTAAAGATTAAATTAGATTTCAATAAAACAAAGAGCAATGGCGTTATAAATCAATATACCTGATTTTGTTTTTATTGCTATGCTTTATAGTTGCATATTCCTAGGAGTTGCAAAATGAGGTATGGGTTTAGAATATAATTAATTAAGATTGTCAACAGTTAAAAATATAGTTTTAGTAAGGATATATGGGTAATACTACAAATGGAAGATTAGTTTCTTTGGATGCTCTGAGAGGTTTTGTCATGTTTTGGATTATGAGCGGAGAACATATCATTCATGCTTTGGGGAAGGCAATGCCAATCCCAGCTTTTATATGGATGTCATCACAAATGCATCATACAGATTGGAACGGCATTACGTTTTACGACATGATATTTCCAACGTTTTTGTTTGTTGCGGGAGTTTCAATGCCATATTCATTTGATAAAAAAATGAGTATTGCAGGCGTGAAAACACCAATGGAATTACCGTCCAGCGAAAAGCGAAAAATATACCTATCGATGTTAAAAAGAACGGGAATTTTATTGGTATTGGGATTTGTTGTCAATGGATTATTGCGGTTTGACAGCTACGATCAAACCCGTTTTGCCAGTGTATTGGGACGAATTGGATTGGCTTGGTTTTTTGCCGGCATTATCTATTTGAATTTTGATTTGAAAAAACAACTGTTGTGGTTAGCAGTTATTTTGTTTGGTTATTATGTAGTTTTAAAATTAATGCCAGTTCCAAATTTTGGAGCTGGTGTTTTAACAGCTGAAGGTGCATTTTCGAGCTATTTTGATCGACAGTTTCTACCTGGTCGATTACACAGTAAAGTATATGATCCAGAAGGTTTGTTTTCAACGATACCGGCTGTTGCCACCGCTATGTTGGGGATATTTTTGGGAACATTTTTGAAAGGCAGAGCCAATGACTTTTCGATAAATAAAAGACTGTTGATAATGATTGCGTCTGCCGTTGTTTTGATAGGAATTGGTATTCTTTGGAACTATGATTTTCCAATTAATAAACGCTTGTGGACAAGTTCTTTTGTGTGTTTGGTTGGCGGATTCAGTATTTTGTTTTTTACTTTTTTTTATCTGTTTATTGATGTATTGGGTTTTCATAAATGGGTATTTCCTTTAATACTGATTGGTTCCAACTCGATTCTGATTTACATGGCATCGGAAGGATTGGTGGATTTTAAACATACTGCGGAGTTTGTATTTGGCGGCGCCATTGAGTTTACTCCTGTCATTTGGCAGCCCGTTTTTACCACTTTGTCTGTAACTTTCGTACAGCTCGTATTACTTTATTTTCTGTACAAAAGAAAATGGTTTTTGAAAATATGAATGCCCATAATTCACACCAAGTGTTTTAAATATTTACAATATACTTTGCGTCTCTGCGCCTTTGCGTGAAATTGAACTTGCAAAGGGGCAGAGAACAGAAAAGACAAAGTTTGCGCGATTGCCCCGCTTAAGTATTGAACCAAAAGCAAGTCTTTAAATACCTATTAACTAAAAATAAGCCAACCCAAATTATGAATACATTACAACTCGCAGATTATATAGTTTTCTTTATTTATTTCATACTGGTTACAACCTATGGTATGTATATTTACAGAACTAAGAAAAACACATCGAGCAGTTCCCAGGAATATTTTTTAGCCGAAGGGTCACTTACATGGTGGGCGATTGGAGCATCATTAATTGCATCTAATATTTCGGCAGAACATTTTATAGGAATGAGCGGTTCAGGGTTTGCACTCGGATTAGCTATTGCTTCTTATGAATGGATGGCGGCGGCTACATTAATTTTGGTAGCTGTATTTATTCTGCCAGTCTATCTTAAAAACAAGATTTTTACGATGCCGCAATTTTTGGCAAAAAGATACAACGGTACAGTAAGTACTATAATGGCCATAATCTGGCTGTTGATATATGTTTTTGTAAATCTTACTTCGATTATTTATTTAGGAGCTTTGGCAATTTCGTCTATCGCACCAATTAGTTTTGAATTTTGTGTTATAGGATTGAGTCTGTTCTCCATTATTGTTACTTTAGGCGGAATGAAAGTAATAGGATATACGGATATTTTTCAGGTTATAGTTTTAATCCTTGGGGGTTTGGTAACTACTTATTTATCACTAACTTTATTGTCGGAGCAGTTTGGATTTGGAAAGGATATTCTTAAAGGTCTTTCTATTTTGGGAGAGAAAGCACCTGATCATTTGCATATGATATTTGATAAATCAAGTCCTCATTATGCTGAACTACCTGGAATGTCTGTGCTTATTGGGGGTATGCTTATCAATAATCTGGCTTATTGGGGATGTAATCAATACATTGTTCAAAGAGCATTGGGAGCCGATTTGAAAACCGCCCGCAAAGGGATTCTGTTTGCCGCTTTTTTAAAATTGATGGTGCCTATTATCGCAGTTTTGCCGGGTATTGCGATGTATGTAATGCATCAAAACGGGATGTTTCAGCAGGAAATGGTAGATGCAGCAGGGACTTTAAAACCCGATCATGCCTATCCGACATTGATGAATTTACTGCCTGCTGGATTAAAAGGGATTGCCTTGGCAGCTTTAACAGCGGCGATTGTGGCTTCTTTGGCTGGTAAAGCCAACAGTATTTCCACCATTTTTTCTTTAGACATTTATAAAAAATATTTTAACAAAAACGCATCCGAAAGAAAATTGGTGCTTACCGGAAGATGGTGTGTCATAATCTGTATGTCTATTGCCGCAATAGTTGCACCTGCATTAAAGTCATTAGACCAGGCTTATCAGTTCATACAGGAGTATGTTGGTTTTTTCTCGCCAGGGGTTCTTGCCATTTTTTTATTGGGAATGTTTTGGAAAAAAACGACAGCTTCAGCGGGACTTGCCGGCGCCTTGCTAACAGTTCCTATAGCTGCAGTATTAAAGTTACTGCCGATGTGGACCAATGGTGCTTTTCCTGATTATCCATTTCTGGACAGAATGACAATCTCTTTCTTTCTTATTGTATTGATAATGGTGGCAATTAGTCTTTTAAAACCTGAGTCCAAAGAACAGCATGAAACACACATAATAGAAGTGGATACCGCAATGTTTAAAGTGTCCTCGGAGTTTGTTATTGGATCATTCATCATTAGCGGGGTATTAATAGCTTTATATACTGTTTTTTGGTAAATTTCAAGTACGTTAAATTCCAAACGGATTGATTAAAATTTTAAATAAGGATTTGAAAATAATCTTTTAATAAATAAAACAAATGATAAAGAAACTTGTAATTGAAATAATCGTTTTTTGTGTTTCATTGACTTCTATAGCGCAAAAAGTATATGATGTCAAAAAATATGGAGCCAAAGGAGATGGAAAAACAAATGATGCTGTTGCGATTCAAAAAGCTATTGATGCGTGCAGTGCAACAGGCGGACAAGTGCTGATTCCAGCTCCGTTTACGTTTCTGACTGGACCTTTCAATGTAAAATCGAATGTGGATTTGCATATCGAGGGAGGCGCTAAAATTTTAGCAAGCCCAGATGAAAAATTATACACAGAAAGCGCTTTCCGCGAAAACAAAGGAGAAGGCACAATCTGGATCGGTGGCAAGAATATCGAGAACTTCACCATTAGCGGAAGCGGAAAAATTGATGGGAACGGAATTTCATTTATGGGTGCCGAAGAGGAAGATGCTTATGTGCTGAAACCTTTCAATGTATTGGATCCGCGTCCTCATGTGCTTACGATTATTGGCGGAAAAAATATCAGAATAAAAGATGTTCATATTGGTAATTCGGCTTATTGGACAGTTCATCTTGTGGGCTGTAACGATGTTGTCATTAGTGGCATTACTTTGTTGAATAGTTTGAAAGTCCGCAACAGCGACGGAATTGATTTAGATCATTCGAAAAATGTCCGAATCAGTGATTGTTATATTGAAAGCGGAGATGACTGCATTTGCCTGAAAAACAGAAGAGAATTTGAAGAGTTTGGTGCGTGTGAAAATATAACGGTTACCAATTGTACGATGACCAGCAGCAGCTGTGCCATCAAAATCGGGTCAGAAAATATGGATGCCATCAGACAAGTGGTGTTCAATAATTGTATAATTAAGAAAAGTAATCGTGGAGTTGGAATTCAAAATAGGGATGAAGGAACTGTGAGCGACGTTATTTTTTCGAATATGATTATTGAAGGTCAGCTAACGACTGATACTTGGTGGGGAAAAGCTGAACCTATTTATGTTACGGCTTACAGTCGCGCAAACGGAAATCATAAAGATGCCAACTGGCGTTTTCCAAAAGGTGTTACCGAAGGGAAAGTGGGAGCGATAAGCAATATTTATTTTACCAATATTCAATGTACAGGTGAAAACGGCGTCTATGTAAGTGGAGAAACCAAGGATAAAATTAAAAATATAGTTTTTGAAGGAGTGAATGTTTTTATTGATAAAGCACCAACTTTTGAGGGAGGAATTTATGATCGTCGCCCATCAAAGGTTGAAGGTTTTGTAAAAGGAAGCACTTCGGGATTTTATTTTGATACTGCAGAAAATATAAAAGTTCAGAATTGTTCCGTGACTTGGGGAAAAAATAAGGAATATTATTTTAAGTATGCTGTTGAAAGTAAAAATGTTGATGTTTTGAAAGTAAATAATTTAGACGGAGAATCTGCTTTTCCTGATAAATATGAAGCGGTGAAGAAGTAAAAACAGAAAAGTAGAATATCATCTCTCTGAGTTTTTTAATCTAGCTCTCGCAAAGACGCGAAGACGCAAATAAATCGGTTCTGAATTTTGCGCCTTTGCGCCTTTGCGAGAATAATTAAGGTTTAACATAGCGATATTGCCAGCAAAAAAGCCTAATCTTTCTGCTCCAAAAAATGAAAGTTTGGATAAATTTGTGAGACAAAAAAAATAATTAATTCATTACACAAAAATGAAAAATAACATAATTACAAAAATTATTATTGGCGGTTTACTGTTTAATGGTATTTACGGATATGCCCAAAAGACAGCTTTAGAAGTTGACGTTGCCAAAACCATCACTAAAATCCAGCCAACGATGTTCGGTCTGTTTTTTGAAGACATCAATTTTGCCGCCGATGGAGGATTGTATGCCGAAATGATTAAAAACCGATCGTTCGAATTTGATAAACCCTTAATGGGATGGGAACAGCCAAACACTAAAAGAAGTTCTTTAAATATGCAGTCGGGTGTTGCAACTCCCATTAATGTGTCGGAAAATAAAACCAATCCTAATTTCTGCCGAATTCTTGTAAATGATGACAAGGGCTATGCAATCATTAATGAAGGATTCAGAGGAATGGGTGTAAAGAAAGATGCGAAGTACAATCTTTCTTTAAAGGCTGCCAATCACGGTGGAGCCATCAAAAAAATAATCATTCAGTTTATTGATAAGGATAAAAAGGTGATTGGCGAAACAAGTATTGTCCCAACATCGGATGAATGGAAAAACTATACTGCACAATTTACAGCTGCTGAAACAGAGGCTAAAGCCAAATTAAAAATAACTTTTGAAGGAACAGGAACTATTGATTTAGACATGATTTCGCTGTTTCCAGAAGACACTTGGAAGAACAGAAAAAATGGTCTTCGTAAAGATATTGTACAGCTTTTGTACGATATGAAACCAGGTTTTCTGCGTTTTCCGGGAGGTTGTATTGTAGAAGGAAGAACTTTGGCCGATCGCTATCAATGGAAAAAATCGGTAGGGGATGTTGAGAACAGAAGAACGATGATGAACCGTTGGAATGTGGAATTCAGCCATAAACAGACTCCTGATTATTATCAAAGTTTTGGATTAGGATTTTTCGAGTATTTTCAGCTTTCGGAAGACATTGGTGCGGCTCCATTGCCTATTTTAAGCTGTGGAATGGCTTGTCAGTACAATACCGGTGAATTAGCTCCAATGGAAGAATTAGATCCTTATGTACAAGATGCTTTGGATTTAATTGAATTTGCAAATGGTTCAGAAACTAGTTCTTGGGGGAAACTCCGTTCGGATATGGGACACCCAAAACCGTTCAATCTAAAATACATTGGTGTTGGAAATGAACAATGGGGACCGGATTATATTGAGAGATTCAAAGTTTTTGAAAAAGCAATAAAATCAAAATATCCAAACATAATTATCGTGTCCGGAAGCGGGCCGTCTCCAAAAGGAGAATTTTTTGATTACGGCATGCAGGAACTTAAAAAGCTAAATGCTGAACTTGTAGATGAACATTATTATGAAAGTCCGCAATGGTTTAGAGAAAACGCAGCCCGTTATGATAAATACGATAGAAAAGGACCGAAAATATTTGCTGGAGAATATGCTGCGCAAAGTGTTTCGGGAGCCAATCCAAACAACAGAAATAATTGGGAATGCGCTTTTTCGGAAGCGGCTTTCATGACTGGACTGGAAAGAAATGCCGAAGTGGTTAATTTGTCTTCGTATGCTCCATTAATGGCTCATGAAGATGCATGGCAATGGACACCAGATATGATTTGGTTCAATAATTTAATGGCTTATGGTTCTGCTAATTATTATGTACAGAAATTATTTTCGACTAATAAAGGAACCGATTTATTAGCAATCACCAAAGACGGAAACCCGTTAACAGGACAAAACAATCTCTATGCATCTGCCTTGAAAGATGTAAACACTAAAGAAGTCATTGTAAAAATGGTGAACACAGCAGCAACGGTACAAGAAATTGCAGTTGATTTAAAAGGAAGTAAATTAGTGTCTAAAGGAACTATTATAACGCTTACAAGTCCTAATTTAAATGATGAAAATACTTTTGCAGATCCTAAAAAAATAAGTCCTGCAGAAAGTGTATATAATTTGAAAGGCGAAAAAGTACAAATGAATTTACCTGCTTATTCCGTGACAGTTTTGAAGCTGAAAATGAAATAATGATACATAAAAAAAGCTTCAGAGAAATCTGAAGCTTTTTTAGTTCAATGATTGAGCCAGTAATTTAATTTAGTTATAATAACTGCTTTTTGTAATTACAAAAGAAGAATCAGTAATAATATAATAATGACAATCGCTCCAATGGAAAGATATACACCGTTTCCTGTAGCTTTTAGATTTGCTTTGATTGTTTTTACTTCTTTACGGAGTTCTTTTTTCTCTAAACGGCTCATGTTAGATTTGTCCATTTTTTTTATTTCCTCCAGACGGTTAAGCATGTTTTTTACCTCAATTGGCAGTTCTTTGCTTTTGGATGTAACTTCGATTGGGTCTTTTTCAGACGCTGTAATTGTGGTAGGAACTAAGCTTAATGATAGTACTAATACCATTAAATAGATGCGTAAATTTTTCATATTGTTTTTTGTTAAATTAATTTTCTTGGTAGGTATTTCTAAAAGGTATTATTTAATTAGCACATAAAAGAAGTTTTGTTTACCAAAAAAGGACTGGAGTTTAAAAAAATCCGGTCCTTTTTTGGTATTCAGCTTTTATGAAATATTTGTTTTTTTACCTCTTAGCAGAGGCGAAATCCTTGGCTTCTTCCATAAGATCTTCCTGATGATTTGTAATATTTCTATACGAATCTTCAAGTTTTCTTTTTATTTCGCCGGCTAAGTCATTTCCTTTATCGGCAATTTTTTTTCTTGTTTTACTTCCTTCTTCAGGAGCAAATAAAACCCCTAGAATTGCTCCGGCTGCAACGCCGCCTAATATTCCTATTGCTAATTTTCCTAAACTCATAATTTCTATTTTTTAATGGTTATATACCTCTTCCTTGTATAAGTCTGAATAAAATAGCGATTACTGCTATTACAAGAAGAATGTGAATGATTGATCCTACGCTATAGGCAAAAAATCCAATTGCCCAAAAAATGACTAAAATAACTGCGATGGTATAAAGTAAATTGCTCATGGTTTCTCTTTTTTTAGATTATTTTTTATTGTTAACTGTCAGGTTGTTGAATGCATTTCCCAGTTCGTCCATATCGTGGTTGAATTCACGTTTAAAAGACTGCCAGTCTGAGTCGGCATCATTTTTATAAGCTTCCATTTTTAGTTTAAGCTTTTTATTTTTTTCTTCTAGAGTATCGATTTTTTGGTTGTATTCAGCATTCGCTTCTCTTCCGGTTTTTTTTATATCCTTTTTTAGTTCAGCGATTCTAGCATCATTTTTTTCGATTACAGCATTCATTTCATCCTTGAAACTCTGCCATTCTTCGGCATTTGCGTGTTTTCTTGCATCAGCCAGATCTTCTTTGGCATCGACAACATCTTGTTTAGCTTCTTCCACGTTGTCTTGTGCTGCCTGTTCTTCTAGGGAGGGTTTACAGCCCATAAATAGTGTTGCTATTCCAAAAATTGCAACCATCGGTATTAAAACTGTTTTTTTCATTTTGCAGATAATTATGTTTATAAAAGGGTTATTCATTTGTATGGCAGCTATTCAGATAACTTTACAGAACAGCCATGAATTTTATGGTAATATTCTTGTTCTACCTGATTTCGCAGCTCATTATATTCTAATGTTTCTTCACGATATTTCACAGCACTATTCAAAACTGCGTTTTCTTTCTCATTTTCATTTACAGCATTATCCTGCTTTAATGTATTTAATAGGTTTACCATTTTTTCTTTTTTTATTGGCTTCATGATGTTACAAAGTTGTATTTATTTAAGAGATAAAGCCTTACATAACTTTCGGGATAAATTATATTATTTCCACATAAACTATTTAAATCTTAATTCCATTCTTAATTTTTTGGAGCAGAAAGATTAGGATTTTTCAGGAAATATTGTCCCGCTTTTCGTTGCAATCTTTGTGGGCTGAACCCCAGTCCACAAAGGATTTTCACTGCAATCGGGGCTAGGATTTGATATTTAGGATTTTTTGGAATTATTTTAAAAAAATGAAAATTGAAATAACTTTACTCAAGGATTTAAGATGATTACAGCGTTATTTTTTCTTGATGGAATCTTCTTTCTTTTGTAAATCTTCTTTCTTCTGTTCCTCTTTCTTTTTTGCTTCTTCTTTCTTTTTCGCAGCTTCTTTTTCTTTTTTGTTGAAATAGCCTTTCAATAAAAAATTGTGTTTTGCCGCTTCCATATTTTCGCTCAATCCTTTTGATCCGGTTTGAAGGTTTGTTACAGTAGCATCCAGTTTTTTGGCAAGCTCATCATCATTCATCAATTTTGACAGTGTACCTTTTCCATGATTCATGTTGTAGGTAAATTGAGCTAATTCGCCGGTAATGATTTCCGCATTTTCGACACTGGTTTTCACGCTATTCATTAAATTATCCATTTCTATTGGATTCGTAGAATTAATATAAGCATTGTTTTTAATGACTTTATTGGATGAGGTTCCAGGAGAAATAGTCAGTATTTTATCACCAACTAATCCGTCAGAACTGATACTGGCTCTGGCATCGGTTTTAATAAATTTCTGAACTTCTTCCTGAATTGTCAAAACAACAACGACACTGCTGTCATTTACCAGCGCAATTTCGCTGACAGTTCCAATATTTATCCCAGAAAAGCGCACATTGTTACCAATTTTTAAACCGCTTACTGTTTTGAATTTTGATTTTAACTGGAAGTTGGAGCCAAAAAGGTTTTGCTGTTTTCCCACAAAATAAATGATGAGGATAAACAGTATAAGTCCTCCTGTTATAAACATTCCTAGTTTCCAATTTGATTCGGCGTCTTTATTCATGATTTAAGTTTTTATCGATTAAATGAAAAAGGAACGTACCCATTCGTCCTTGCTTTTTTCCAATTCCGCATAGGTTCCTTCTGCTGTGATTTCTCCTTCTTTCAGAATTAAAATTCTGTTCCCGGTAATTTTTGCACAAGCCATATCGTGAGTGATTATTATGGAACTTGTTTTAATTTTTTTTTGAACATCCAGTATCAGTTCGCTGATTTCTCTTGATGTAATAGTATCCAAACCCGATGTTGGTTCATCATATAAAATAATTTCCGGCTTGATAATAAGGGCTCTTGCCAATGCAATTCTTTTTTGCATTCCGCCGGATAATTCGGCTGGCATTTTATCGATGGATTCTTCAAGTCCAACGCTTTCTAAAGCTTCAATGATTTTGCTTTCAATCTCTTCTTCAGATAAATCACCGGTATGGTGTTTTAATGTAAATTTCAAATTCTGTCTAACAGACATGGAATCATACAGCGCTCCATTTTGAAACATAAAACCAATCCGGACTCTTAGACTGTTAAGTTCTTCATACTTTAAATCGGTAATTTCCTGACCGGAAATTTTTATGCTTCCTTTGTCTGACTTAACCAGTCCCACAATACATTTTATTGTAACGGATTTTCCGGAACCGGAACGGCCTAGAATTACAAGATTTTCTCCTTTATTCAGCTTAAGATTTATGCCTTTTAAAATAGAATTTGTTCCAAACGACTTATGTAAATTTTCGATGGCTATAATTTGTTGTGTTTCCATGATTTTAGAAAAATAAATCAGTTATTTGAACAGCCAGCATATCAATAATAAAAATGGAAAGTGAAGCTAAAACAACTGCTTCATTTGCCGCTATTCCCACGCTTGCTGTCCCGTTTGAAGCATTAAAACCTTTATAGCATCCTATTGTTCCTATGAAAAAACCAAAGAAATATGTTTTGACAGTAGCAGGAAATATGTCGAGATAGTTTACACTTTCAATGACTTCGGCAAAATAGAGAAACAGACTAATATTTCCGTGGATGTTGTAACCAATATAACCTCCTATAATCCCAATGAAATCAGCATAAAACACTAAAATCGGAATCATTAATGTTGTGGCCAGAATCCGGGTTACGACTAAATATTTAAATGGATTAATTGCCGAAACTTCCATGGCGTCTATCTGCTCGGTCACTTTCATAGAACCCAGTTCGGCTCCAATTCCTGAAGCGATTTTTCCAGCACATATCAAAGCAGTAATCACAGGAGCTATTTCCCTAATCAATGACAGGGAAATCATGCTTGGCAGCCAGGATTCGGCTCCAAATTTTAACAGTGTCGGACGCGACTGAAGCGTAAGCACTAATCCCATTATAAATCCTGTGATCGTGATTAATGGCAGTGTTTTGTATCCGACAGCATAGCATTGTCTGGTAAATTCCCTGAACTGAAAAACAGGTTTGAAAAGTTCTTTGAAAAACCTGCCAATAAAGAGGGAAATATTGCCCGTTTCCTCAAAAATATTTTTTAGGTATGTTGTCAAAATAGTATAGTTTTATATATTCCTGTAACAGTTAAATTAATAGCACAAAACATTTATCACCAATCGGTAATTAGTGTAAAATTAACTCTGTTGCAGTCAAATTGTTTTACATAACTTTTCTTATAAGCTGCATTATTCACATCTTAATTTTTGTTTTTCTGAAAGTTATTTCAATGAAAAAAGACTGTCTTTTAGGACAGCCTTTGAGCAAAAAAAAAAAACAACTAACCACTTTAACTATATTGACTAAGCTAAATATCTTCTGAGAACCCATGCAGCAGTTTCGTGCTGCTGTAATATTCCTGTCAGCAAATCTGCTGTTCCGGCATCGTTATTTTCTTCTGCTGATTTGTCTATGTCTTTGCGTAATTCAGTTATTAGGATTTCGTGGTCGGCTAATAATTCTGCAAGCATGGTTTTTTGATTCGGATATTTGTTTGGATTTTCCTTAACTCGGGAAAGCTTTATAAACTCGCTCATCGTACCAATTGTTTTTCCTCCCAATTTACCAATGCGTTCTGCGACCAAATCTATAGTCTGTTCGAGTTCAGTATATTGTTTTTCAAATAATTTATGCAGTTCCATAAAGCTTTCGCCGGCTACATTCCAATGGAACTTTCTTGTTTTGACATACAATGTCATTTCATCTGATAATACAACAGAAAGCAGGCTGTTTGCTTTTTGCAGGTGCTCTTCTGTAATTCCTATTTTTGGTGTCATATTATTGTTTTTAGAATTAAAAAATATCAATGTTATCTGTTAGGACCAAAAAAATATTTATGGTGAGTTGCTTCTTCTCTTGACTAAATAACATTGATTATTCTTGTTGAAATTAAATATATATAACCCCCATTATTTTATTAATTTCATTAAAGTAAAATTCTACAAAAACAGTTGTTAAATTCTTATATAACTTTTCGAAAAAGTTATATAATTACTAGCTGTTATGCTCTTATGTAGGATATATTACTGTTGATTTTGATGCTGGATTTCAACTTACTTGTTTGTGAATGAATGGCAGTGTCTTTGTTTTTTCGGACTTTGGTGTTCAAGTGTTTTTGCACCACAAGCCTTGCCATTAAATAGCTCACTGTTGATTCTGCACCCTGATTCAAGTTGATATAATCTTCCTCAAGACCGTCATAGCAGCCCCCCGTACATGGATTGTAGATAATCTGGTGCAGATGGTTGTTTCCTAAAAACCAGCTGAAACCAATTTCCATTTTTTCTAAATACTCATTTTCTCTGAAAACAGTATAAAATTTATTGAGAGCAAGTATAGTATACGCTACATCTATAGGCTGTTCACCACCTATTGGTTTTTCTTCCGGCTCATTTCCATTGATAAGCCAGCCTTTGTTTGAAATGACTTTTATGCTGCTGCTGATGTAAATTTTAGACAGTAAAAAATCAAAAGATGTTTTTGCAATTACTTTGTAACTGTGCTCTCCGGTTGCTAAATAGGCGCACAGCATGGCTTCAGGCAGAATACTGTTGGCATACGTTAGATAGCTTTCATACCATAGCCAGTTTTCTTTTGATTCATGCTTATACATCTGCACGAGCTTATTGGCTAAGTGCTTTATCAGAGAAATATTTTGAGCAGTGTTATTTTTCAAATTGCTGTAATAGACTCCTTTGATAATAAAAGCCATTGCTCTGGTAGAATGAATTTTAGGCGCATTTATTAATGCTTTCTGCATCAGTGCAGCTGCTTTTTCTTTTAAATCTGCGGGGAGTAAATCTCCGATAGAAATTAAGTATCCTAAAGCCCAAATGGCTCTTCCGTTTGCATCAGCAAGGTTTTCGCTGTTTTGTTTGGTGAATTTTTTATAGGTGTCAACATAATTTAAAAAATAACCGTCCGGCTGCAGACAGAATTTTATAAAATTGAAATATTGAGTGATGTATGGTAAATCGGCTGCATCATTTGTTAATTCAAAATGCTGGCACATGGCCACTAAAGCCCTTGCATTGTCGTCAATAGTATAGCCCGATTCCAAATCCGGCTGATTGATTATTGAAAACTGAATCATTCCAAATGAAGTTGTCAGTTTTTTAAAATGGTTAAGATTGATTTCGGGGATTCTATATTTCAAAGGCATTTTTTTAGCAGCTGTTTTTTTAAACAGCGCCGCATGAGCAAGAGCTGAGTTTTGCCATACCGTTGGAGCCAGTTTATGAATCCCGTTTGAGGCAATTTTTTTGCGTAATTGGTCATTGCCTAATAAACGGATAACTTGTTTGGCTAACTGTTCCGGGTTTTCAAAATCAACAATAATTCCAGTTCCTTCTTTCAATACTTCAACAGCATGCGGAATCGGGGTAGATATAATAGGACAGCCACAGCTTATCGCATATGAGAAAGTACCGCTTACTGCCTGATTTCTGTCATTGGATGTAAAAAGATAAATATCGGTTAACTGCAGGTATTCCAGCAATGAATTTAATGGTAAATATTTATCAACAAATTTTACATTATTTTCTAATTGAAGTTCAGTAATTTTCTCCTTCAGGAAGTTTCGGTATTTTTCGCCCTCATGACGCACAACGCTTGGATGCGTTTTTCCGATAATAAGGAATAATACATCTGGTTCTTTTTTGACAATAGTCTGCAGCGCATTCAAAGTGGTTTCAATACATTTTCCTGAGCTGAGCAATCCAAAAGTCGAAATGATTTTTCGTCCTGATAGATTATATTTTTCTTTGAGAACTTCTTTGTTTTCATGTTTTACTAAGTGTGTGCCATGAGGAATCACCGTAATTTTTTCCTGTTCTATATTATATTCATTTTCTAATAAGCGTGCAGAATTATTGGTCATTACAATAAAGGCATCAACAATTGTGTCAATTTCTTGAACGTGTTTTATTAATTTTTCATCTGCGCGTGGCAAAACAGTATGAAAAACAACAATGACCGGTTTATTGACTGATTTTAAAAATGAAATAAAATCTTCTTCATTTTCTCTAAATAAACCAAATTCATGCTGAATTAAAACTATTTCGATGGCTTTATTTTTATTGATATTTTTAGCTAATTCTACATACGAATTTGGATTGTCTGTTTCCAAAACCGAAAATATATCATCAGTATAACTGTGTTTTTCATTTTGAAGTTCTAAAGCCGCAATTTTTATATCGAATGATTTTTTGAATTGGTTGTTTAGAGCCAAAACTAAATCCTGCGAATAGGTTGCTATACCGCATTCACGCGGCGGAAAAGTAGTGATGAATAAAATTTGGGGTAACTTGATTTCTTTTTTTTGAAAATCTGTTATACTCTTAGAACCATTTATAAGTTCTTTTTTGGTCGTAAATAAATGGATATTTTTCATCGGTTTATAATTTGTTTATTGGTGTATATTTCTCTAATTTATTTCTGTATTAAAATTAATTCCTTTCAAAAATTTGGATAAAACTCCTGTTTTAAGGGCAGAATTTTAGGCTTTTAGTAATAATTATAAAGATCATTTTTTATGCAATAGCAGCCGTTATATTACTTTTCTAAAAAGTTATAATATTCACACTTCTGTTTTTTTCTAAAAGAGAGGCTCTGATTAAATGGTATTCAATTAATTGATATTCAGTAAATAAAATGTTTATAATTTACGAATAAAAACCAATTGATAATGATAAAAAACCGTTAATAATTTTATTAATTATGCTTAAAAAACACGTGCTGAAAGACTTCTAAACAGCGTTGAAGACTTTTGATGAAAAAAATGCATTTTTGCTTTTATTTTCGGTAAAAAGAGGCTTTGCAGTTTTAAAGAAATTAATTACATCCTCATTTGTTTTTAAAAATAAAGCGCATTTTTACTTTAAAGCATATAATTGGTGTGTTTTTGATAAATCCTTTTTTTAGGACAAGAAGAATTGCAGAATACAAAATTTGGGACAGCTTTAAATGTATTAAAACAGTATTTCTAAAAGATGACGAGTGTTCAAAAAGTAAAAACAAGGAAGATTATAGGTGTCCTTGGCTAGGGCTAATTATATTGTATTGGATAATTTTAGTAAGTTTGCTGAGAATTATTTACCTCAAAATACAAACCATTGTCAAATCTGTACATAAATCACGATACTGATATAATTAACCGTTTACGCAGCGGAGATAAGCAGGCATTGACAGAATTGTACAATGAATTTTGGCAAATGCTGTTTGTGGCATCTTTTAATATCATAAAAGACAAAGAGCTGTGTGAGGATATAATTCAGGATATTTTCATGAATATTTGGAATAACAGGGAAAAACTAGAAATTAATATCTCTTTGAAAGGCTATTTGTATGCTTGTGCAAGGTATCAGGTTTTTAACCAGCTTAGAAAGAACAAAGACAAAATGCATGTTGAATTTCTGGATGATCTTGATAAACGCTTTCAGCATTCAACTCCCGAAACCCAATTGATGCACGAAGAGTTAGTGCAGCAGCTGAGTGCCATTATAGATACACTTCCCGAAAAATGTCAATTGGTTTATAAACTAAGCAGAGAAGAGCAGTTAAGCCATAAAGAAATTGCAGCACGTTTAGATATTTCTACAAAAACGGTCGAAAACCATATTACCAAGGCACTTCAGGTTATACGATTGTCGATGGGCAGTTCGGCCAATATGGCAATGGTTTTGTGGCTTTCAAAAAATCTATTTAGATAGCTGAATCCCTTTGATTTTAGTATTTCTGATTTTGAACTGTCTTACCGCTTACTAAAAACTGCTTATTTTTTTACAATTAAGTTTTTATTTCAATTAAATATCTTATCGGTTTTGTTTCACAAATCAGCAGACAGGCAGTTATTGCTTTTGTGTTTTGCTGTTTACTAAGATAAATTAAAAGGAAACAGGCATAATAACAGTTTTTTTTAAATTGTAATTAACTGGTTATCTGTGGTTTATTTTTTTTAATAAAATTAATTTAAAAAAAATAATAAAAAAATGTCATCTCGGCTAGGGGGTATATGTCTTTTTATACACTTACTGGTATTACTCCTTGGTATAATATAGAAAAAAATGGAAAAAGAAGAATTTTTGGTGTTATTAGACAGATATCTTTCTGGTGAAGCCAATTTGGAGGAGAATAAAGTATTGCTTAATTATTTCGAAAGTTTCCAGACTTCCAAAGATTGGAATGAATCATTGGGGACAAAAGAAGAAGTTGGAAGTAAAATGCTGTCCCGGCTTCAAAATGCTTTGGAAGCTGAGGAAGTTAAGGTTGTGCCAATCAAACCATTTTACAGGCAGACTATTTTTAGGATTGCAGCAGCGGCATCTGTTGCGGCTTTAATTTCTATATCAATAGTATTTAATAAAAAAGATGCTGAAAAAGACAGCATTCCAGTAGTTGTAAACACGACTATTGTGAGCGGTAAAGATAAAGCTACGCTGACATTAGAAGACGGGTCTGTTATCGCATTAGAAAAAGGTAAAGACTATACCGCTGGAAACGTAAAAAGTAATGGCGAAAAATTAATTTACAGCGGAGCAAATAATGCAAAAGCCACAATTGCCAATAACCTTTTGACTATTCCGAGAGGAGGACAGTTTTTTGTGCAGCTGTCAGACAGCACTAAAGTTTGGCTGAATTCAGAATCCCAGTTAAAATATCCTGTTGCTTTTGCTGACGGTGAAACCAGAGAAGTAGAGCTTCTATATGGAGAAGCCTATTTTGAAGTGTCGCCAAGCACTAAACATAAAGGTGCCAGATTTAAAGTAAAAACTCAAAATCAGAATGTTGAAGTCATAGGAACTGAGTTCAATATTAAAGCATATAAAGATGAAACGGCTATTTATACCACATTGGTAGAAGGTAAAGTAGCGATTGATAATGCAAAAACAAAAGAATTTTTAGCACCAAACCAACAGTCAAAAGTCAGTATTTCTAATGATGGTATAGCTGTATATAAAGTGGATGTATACAATGAAGTTTCATGGAGAAAAGGGCTTTTTGTATTCAAGGGGATGCCACTGAAAGAGATTGCAAAAGTACTGTCACGATGGTATGATGTCGATATTATATTTGCTGATCCGGCACAAGGAAACGTAAAATTTAACGGGGTATTAAATAAAAACCAAAACCTCGAAGATATACTAACTACAATCAAGAATATTAACTTTATTAACGCCTATGAAATAAAAAACAAGAAGATAATAATTAGATAAAAAAAGAAAAGGAAACAAAGTTTAGACCTCTCACAGTACCGCACTTTGTTCCTTTTTTGTATTAATCAATTAATTAATTTTTAACCATTAACTAACCAATTAGCATGTAAATTTATGAAATTTAAATTAACCTATGTTCTTTTCTTTTTAAGAAAAAGACTAATTTTAAACATTATGAGAACCTTTATCTTCTTATGCTGCACAACAATTTTTGGTTTTACCCCAGGAAATCTTTTTTCTCAAAACACAAAAATTGTAATAGCAGCCGATAAAACAGTAACTGTCGACGAAGTCTTTGATATCATCAAACGGCAGACCAGCTATACTTTTATTTATCAGGAAGATTTATTTAAAAAATTACCCAAAGTACATTTAAAAAAGGGGGCAATCAGAGTAAATGATTTATTGAAAATGAGTCTTTCCAAGAAAGATTTTGATTTTAACCTCACTAGCGGCAATACTATTATTGTAAAAGAGGTTCCCGTTTCGGCCGTTTCACAGCAGCCAAAAACGATAGTGATTAAGGGACGTGTTACCAATAGTGCGGGGGAATCGCTGCCGGGTGTTAACATACAGGTGAAGAGTACAAAGACCATTGCCCAAACTGATTTTGACGGCAGCTATACTATCGAAGCTCCTGACAACGATATTCTGTTATTTACTTACATTGGCTACAGATCTCAGCTTGTAACAATAAACGGGAGAAAAGAAATTAATGTTTCTCTTAAACAAGAGCTGAAAGAGTTAGGAGATGTTGTTATTAATACCGGGGTAACCGAAAGAAAGAAAGAACTGGTTACTGGTACCGTATCGGTATTCAAAGGAGAGCAATTAAGACAAATTTCAACTCAAAATGCGGTTCAGGCCTTAAAAACTCTTGATCCTTCTTTTATTGTTGTAAATAATAATATAGCAGGGTCTAATCCAAATATTTTGCCTACAATCGAGGTAAGAGGGCAAACAAGTTTAACTGCAAACCAAGTAGACAGCCAGTTTAGAGATGACCCAAATCAGCCTTTATTTATTCTGGATGGATTTCCGACTACTTTACAGCAAGTAGTAGATTTAGATATTAACAGGATTGCCAGTATCACGTTATTGAAGGATGCAGCTTCGACAGCATTATACGGATCCCGTTCTGCAAATGGTGTTGTGGTAATTGAAACCAATAAACCTTTACCTGGTCAATTACAGTTTTCTTATGTTTATAACTCTTCTTATGAGTTAGCAGATTTAAGTGTGTATCATTTAATGAATGCAGAGCAAAAATTAGAATTCGAAAGACTTTCAGGCGCTTACATTATTACCAATGGTTCAGCCGAAACAACTCCATTTACATGGGATCAGGAGTACAACCGCCGTTTAGCGGCTGTACGCAGTGGTGTAGATACCTATTGGTTAAACGAACCTATTCAAATGGGAATCACTTCTGGACATAGTTTGTCTTTTGGAGGAGGTTCAGAAGAGTTTAGATTTAATATCGCTGGAAATTATAAAACTCTGACCGGAACAATGAAAGGTTCTGAGCGTAATACTTGGGGATATAATACGACTTTAACGTACAGAAAAAATAAATTAAACATTAATAATAACTTATTTGTTTCAGGCGGAAACAATCAGGAATCGCAATACGGTTCGTTTGAAACCTGGGCAAAAACAAGTCCATATTATCCAAAGGTTAATGAAAATGGAGTTATAACCCGTTATTTAGATGGTACCTCATTGCCAACACCGGCAAATCAATCTGTAATTGTTAATCACGCAGTCAATCCGCTTTACAATGTCTTTTTGCCTAGTTATGACAAAGGAAATGATTTTAATTTCACAAATAATTTTGGAATAAATTATGATGTAAATAGACATATTAAAACGACCGGAGCATTATCAGTTTCAAGAAATAGTTCTATAGGAACTGTATTTGTGTCACCGGATGATACTCGTTTTATCAACAATATTGCCACAGAAAAAGGAACATATACAAGAGGAGAAGCAATTACAGATAAATGGGAAGCTAATCTTGGCGGGACTTATTCTAATCTTTTTAAAGGTGTTCACTCTTTAAATTATACGATTAGAGCCTCAGCAAGAGAAACCAGAAATAATGCTTATGAAAGTGCACTGAGAGGATTTCCAATTGGGGTGCCGGGAAATCCGTCATTTGCTTTTGGATATGAACCAAATGCAAAACCAGGTGTTTATACCGAATTAATCCGCAGTGTAGATTTAACCAACCAAATTAACTATGCCTACGACCGAAGATTTTTATTTGATTTTACTCAAACAATGTCGGGTGCAACAAATTTTGGAACAAATAAAAAGTATTCACCTTATTGGGGTATCGGTTTTGGCTGGAATTTAAATAATGAGTTCAAAATGGATGAAGATATTGTCAACATCTTAAAGGTGCGTGCCAATATTGGGCAAACAGGGAATCAGAATTTAGTAGGGTATGCATCTTATGATATTTATGCTTATGACCCTAACACAAATGTTTTTGGTGCAGGATTAGGAATCTCTCAAATAGCAAATCCAAATCTGGAAGCTCAAAAAACAAAAGATTTATCTGTTGGGCTGGATTTAGCAATGTTTAGAAACAGATTAACAGCAACAATCGGTGCTTATAGTCGTAGAACTTCACCACAAATTGTGTCAATAGATTTGGCCGCCTCGTCAGGTGTAAACGCTTATCCTTTAAATGTAGGTTATTTAACTACTGAAGGAATAGAGCTGAAAATGAATTACAACTTTATTTATGACTTAAAAAACAACTTCGTTTGGGGTATTGGCTTGATGTCAACTTCAGGAATTAATGAATTGGGAGGTTTTAATAATGCATTGGCATCTTTAAATGATGCAGCTCAAAAAACAACCAGCTTAACAAGGTATTACGATGGTGCCAGCAGTAATGATCTTTGGGCAGTTCCCTCTTTAGGAATTGATCCTGCAACAGGAAGGGAGGTTTTCTTGAAGAAAAACGGACAGTCAACTTTTATTTTAGATAAAAATGATGAAGTCGTAATGGGAAATTCCAGAGAAACTGCAACCGGAGTGGTTTCGACAAACTTAACCTACAAAGGTTTTAGTTTTGGATTATTTGTGCGTTATAGTTTTGGAGCGGAGAGATTTAATTCAGCCTTGTATAATAAAGTAGAGAACATTTCGAGAGATAATATCTTTGATAATCAAGACGAAAGAGCTTTTACAGATCGCTGGACAACACCAGGTCAAGAGGCTCAATTTAAAGCCATTGGTTTAACCAATGCTACACCAATCTCATCACGTTTTATCCAGAAAGACGATTATGTTTCGGGAGAATCTATTCGTTTAGGATATAGAATAACCGACAGAACATGGCTAAAAAGGAATGGATTAACAGCATTAGGATTTAATGCCTTAGCAAACGATTTCTTTCGCCTGTCTACGATAAAAGCTGAACGTGGTATCGATTACCCTTTTTCAAGAATCTATTCACTTAGTTTAAACGTATCATTTTAATCATTATGAAAAAGTACTTATATAAAATAACATTCACTTTTTTGGTTTCGCTAACCGCCATTAGCTGTAGTGATTTTTTGGATGTTGTGCCACAAGACCAAATTTTAGAAGATCAAACTTATAGTTCAGAAGCAGGTATTCAAAACGTGCATAACGGACTCTATCTTCAATTGGCATCTAATAATTTATACGGACAGCAGCTGACAATGGATGCTGTAGAGATTTTAGGACAGCAGTACAATATGGCATCACATAATACCCAAAAAAGTTTGGCTACGTATGCTTATGCCGAAAAAAATCCAAAAGCAGTCATTTCAAATATTTGGGAAAAAGCATTTACTACTGTTTTATCAGCTAATAAATTTTTAGAAAGTATAGACGAGCATCAAGGCGTTGTATCTACAGAAAAAGCAAATTTATTAAAAGGTGAAGCCATCGCTATTCGTGCGATGCTTCATTTTGACATGCTTAGAATGTTTGGACCCATTTACAAAGTATCTCCTAATGATCCGGGAATACCTTATTACGATAAATTTGTAACTACTAATAACCCAATTTTACCAGCCAAAGAAGTAATTACCAAAATACTAGCTGATCTGGATTCGTCTTTAAATTTATTAGCCAATGATCCAGTTTTGACAGTAGGAAGAATAGAAATTTCAACAGCCTTTGATGGAAATCCTTATTATGCTTCAATGAGGGGGCAGAGAATGAATTATATAGCAGTAAAAGCTTTAAAGGCTCGAGTTCTATTGTATTCAGGAGATAAAACAGGAGCATCTGCTGTGGCAAATGAAGTGATAAATTTCACAAAATCCAACACATTTTTTCCTTGGACACCCTTTTTATTAGCAACAAACGCATCAAATCCGGATCGTACTTTTTCATCAGAAAATTTCTTTGCTCTTAGTGATTTTACGCTATATAACAAACAAAAAGCCTTATTTGATTCCAGTTTAGATGATTTTACGATATATTCTCCTTTACTAAACCGAATAAACGCTGTTTTTGAGTCTAATGATAATGACTACAGAAGTCTGCCTTCCTGGAAAATTCCGGTTGTGGGAGGAAAAACCCAAAAGACCTTTTACAAATACGAGGATGTTGCCACTAAAACAATGGCTTTCCGTTTGCAGATTCCGATGTTTAAAGTGTCAGAAATGTATCTTATTGCGGCCGAAACTGCTACAGTTCCAGCTGATGGCATTGCGTTTTTGAATACGCTTCGTTTTAATAGAGGTCTGGGCAATTTAGCGGGGACCGCTGTTTTGGCAACGGAAATTACAAAAGAATACAGAAAAGAATTTATAGGCGAAGGACAGCTGTTCTTCTATTATAAAAGAATCAACTCGACAGCCATTCCTAATGGTTCAGCAGCATCTGGAAACGTAACGATGGGTACACTGCAATATGTGGTGCCAATGCCGGATTCTGAAATTAATTTTCAATAATTTTAAAAGAGAAAACATGAATAAAATATTGATTTTAAGCATTGTCTTTTTATCCTTTTTAGGGTTTACTTCCTGTACTCAGGAAGAAATAGAATCATACAAAGACACGAATAACATTTATTTTTCACGTTCCATATTTCCATTATATACTAACGGACCAGTTATAGACAGCACAGGATTTAGTTTTGGTTTAGACAACGTCGCCATTAAAGAAAGAATTTACCCTATTGCCATAAGGGTTCAGGGAAAAGTAAGCGATGTTGACCGAAAGGTAAAATTAACCGTTGATCCGTCAAGTACAGCTGTTTTAGGTACCCATTTTATACTGCCGGAAAATATGGTGCTGCGTGCTGGTAAAGAAATAGACACCATTCTTGTAAAGGTTCTAAGAACCTCGGATATGAAAACTCAGGATTTAACATTAGTCCTGAATCTGGAAGAAAATGATTTTTTTACCACTAGGATGCAATCACGGGTAACCAATGTTTTGACAGGAAAAACCATAAGTTTTGTTCGTTTTAAATTATCATTTAATGATAAATTATCAACGCCAATAGGCTGGTTTAGTGGTTTTTTGGGTGTTTTTACTGCCAAAAAATTCTTCCTGATGTGCGAATTGATGAATCTCGAACCTGAAATGTTTAATCAGCCATCAGGAAGTGCAGGTCTGTCAATTCCGGATAATCAGTATTATCAAAACTTTATGAAGCGCTATTTGGCCGATCAAAAAGCATCAGGAAATACCATTTATGAAGAAAATGGCACTGAAATGTTCTTCCCATAACAAAATCATTTTTTTAATTTTTAAAATATAAAACGATGTTCAAAAATATAAAAATACAATCATCTTTAGTGATGCTTTTTTTTCTGGCTTATGGATGTGTCAGCGACGAGGGAAATTACAATTATGAAGAAATAAATGAGTTAGAAGTAACCGGAATAGAAAAAGAATATACAGCTTACAGCGGCGATAATTTTAAAATAATCCCCAGTATAGATCCTACTTTGGACGATGGTGCAAATCCGGATCGTTACGAGTATAAATGGGTTGCGGTAAATCCTTTAAAATTGGCTATTGAGGCACGGACCACTATTGCTACAACAAAAAATTATGATGCTGTTTTAAAATTACCGCCGGCAAAATATAATCTTTATTATTTTATAAAAGATAAAGTAACAGGTGTAAACTGGCAGCAGCCTGTTATTACATTAAATGTAGTGTCATCTATTTATCAAGGCTGGATGGTGATTGGCGATGTTGATGGAAAAGCACGTTTAGATATGGTTTCGATAATTCCCGGAGTTGCTCAGCCGCGTATTATAAATGATGTTCTCGAGACTTCGGGATCTGCATTGAAATTAAGCGGAAAAGCGGTAGATGTGGAGTGTTTTAGCACGCCTTTGCCGGGAACTGTTATTTATGGTATTTATGTAACTGCCTCAGAATCTGGAACTGCAAGACTTGAACCCGATTCTTTTGCATGGAGCCAGTCGCAGAATATTGCCTATGAAACAGTTGGAGGAGCTTTTCCAACGAATTTCGGGGTGGATTTTATGAAATCTCCTGTAGGAGGCGAAAACTATATTTATAAAGATGGTGACATTTATTACTTTAACAGAACACAGCAGATTAGATACGGTTTACCACAAAATAAAGTAGATTTAGAAACCAAGACTTTTCATGCCGCACCTTTCATTGCAGAAGGAGGAAGTATAGGAACTCCTGTTTTTTTTGATACCAATTTACGTCGTTTTGTACGTTATGCATATTCAAAAGGGAACTGTTCTGCAATGCCTCCGCTTGTAGGTTCGCCAACAGTTTTGGATTGGAATAACACCAATTGTGATCTGGTTTATATGACAACTTCAGGATTTAATCTGGATGAAAGTTTTGCTGTATTAAAAAACATTACCAATGGTAAATTTTATCTGCTTCGTTTCAGCACCACTTTGGTGCAAACATATTACAAAGAAATTCTAAATGCTCCCGATTTTGATAAAGCAACAAAATTTGCGGTAAGCCCAGATTCAGGATATTTGTTCTATATCGTTGGAAATAAAGTATATGAATATGATAACGGAACCCAATCGGCAAAATTAATGCTGGATAAAGGAAATGAAGAAATTACCTATATCGGTTTTAGTAAGAGAGCAACAAAACCTTTCAATACAAAACTAGTTGTGGGCAGTTACAGCACAACCGGAAAATTAGAAGTGTTTACAGTGCCGCCAGTTAACGGAGCTTTAGTTTTAGATAATGCATATACAGGTTTATGCAAAATTGTCGATGTGTCATATCGCTCGCGATAATTAAAAATCTTTTAAAAATTTAAAAGCCGAATGAATACAAAACATTCATTCGGCTTATAAAAAAATCACATTTTTATGAAACTCATTTTTAAAATTGCAAGTGCATTTCTGCTGCTTGCCGGGACTTCTTTTGCCTTAACCGCACAAGAAAAATCAGCAGATGACAGCTGGGAATTGGCCAAAAAACAAGCTGTTGCCGAACATAAATTAATTTTAGTCGATTTGTATTTTACTGGCTGCGCACCCTGCGCCCAAATGGACAAAGAGGTATTTCCAGATCCAAAAGTAGCGTCACTTTTAGAAACTGATTTTATCACTTTCAAGTCGGATATTTTGAAAGAGGAAATTGGTAAAAAACTAAGCATGAAATACGGTGTGACGGGTTTTCCAACTTTTTTGTTTATCAATTCTGATGGAAAAGTCATTGATATTGCTACAGGTTTTCAAAACGCAGAGCAGTTTACAGCTTTGCTTCAAAACGCAAAAGAAGCAGCTAAAAAAGGAATCTTTAAAAAATACAGTCCTCAGATTAACGAAAAAGACTATCCGGATTTTTATGTGCAGGCGTATATGGCAAATAAAAGAAATGTTCCTTTTGACGTTATCGACACTTATTTAAAATCTAAAAATGCGGCTGATGAAACTTCTTTTGTAATTATTACGGGCCTAAGAGTAGGCAGACAGTACGATGATTTTTTTCTTTTATCAAGTAAGAAGCTAGCTCAGGATTATGGAAGATCAAGCGTTACTAATCACGTATTTACCATTTTGCAGCGCAAGAAAAAAGAGTTTGAAAAAACGAATGATTTGGCAGGTTTCAAAGAATATATCGCGGATGCAAAAGAATTGTACACGCCAGAAGAATGGACAAAATATGAAGGGATTTTATTGAAAGATTTTGGAGTGGCAAAGACTTCAAATAATACGTACACTTTACAAAAGTAATGAAGATGAAAAAAGTATTGTTGCTGTCGATGTTCTTTATCAGCGTTGTAATAAGTGCTCAAAAAAACAGTATTTCAAAAGCATTGAAAGCATTTGAACAGGCTTTTCAGCAAAAAGATTATAGCAGTATAAAAAATCTTTTGGCGCCGCAGTTTACGGTTGGAGTGGGAGACTCTTCTTCAAATGAATTTTATTTGAACAGCATTTTTAAAGCTTTCCCAGTTTTAGATTCCATGCAGATTGAAAAATCTACCGCAGTTAAAAGTGAAACTCATGTTGCGGTACATTTTTTCTTTAGTGGAAAGGAAAAGAAAGCATCTAAAATAATTTTTAATAAAGAGAATAAAATTTTATATGTGACATTTTTTGATGCCTTATACAAAGTGGATCGGAATGCCGAAGTTAAAAAAGTCGCCAGTATTCCATTTGAAATTTTAGAAGGCGGAATCGCTGTCAAAATTAAGCTCAACAAATCAGACCGCGAATTTGTTATGCAGTTAGATACTGGAGCTGACGGAATGGCTTTAAATCCTGATAGCGCCTACAAAGCCGGAGTTGTGGTGACAAAAACCAAATCGGCTTCGGTTGTGGGCGGAAGTCAGCAGGTAAAATATTCGGCAGACAATACGATTCATATCGGCAATCAGACGATAACAAATCAAGGGCTGGTTATTTTTCCAAAAAGCGGTGTTTTTGATGGATTATTTGGTGCCAATTTACTTCGCAACTATATTACGAAAGTAAATTTCGATACCAAAACAATCGATCTGTATAATTTTGGGAATTTTGTTTATAAAGGCAAGGCAAAACCGTTTGTTTTCGATTACAAAACAGGTTTGCCGGTGGTGAAAATGAATCTGACTTTTGAAGATAAAAAATCGGTTGAAGGCAATTTTACTTTCGATACTGGAGCCGGTTATGATCTAATTGCTTACGGGCCTTTTAATCATAAACACGATTTGCAGGCTAGTTTGAAAACAGATTATACATCTGTAAATCATAGTTTGGGTCATCAAACGCAGATTGTTGGCGGTGCAATTCCAAATGTTTCCATTAACGGAAATAATTTTCCAAATGTTACAATTGCCCTGCAGGAATATCAGGAAAACAATAAAAATTGGGCTTCCGCCGATGGTTCTCTCGGAATCGATTTAATCAAGCGTTTCAATTTTACGATCGATTTATTACATAAAACAATGTATTTAGAACCTAATAAAAGTTTTAATAAACCTTCTTCTTTTTATCTGTCAGGAATAGATTTAGATTTTGACGAGCAGAATAATCTAATCGTAAAAAAGATTGTAAATCCGAATAATGAAGATTTAAAGAAAGTAAAAATAGGTTCCAAAGTTACTCAAATCAATGATTTTGAAGCCAAAGATTTACTGGATTACAATAACATCAAAAAATTAAAAGCAAACAAATCCAGCAACGATTTTATTATTGAGCAGGACAATCAATCTATGCAGATTTCACTATAAACATTAACTAAAATATCATGAAAAAACAGACCATTTATTTTCTCTTAATTGCCATTTTTATGGGGCAGTTTAGCTTTGCATCAGGCACTTCTGAATACGCTTTAATTCGCGGAAAACTTTCAATTCCAGAAAACAAAATCAAAGAAATCACCATTCACAATGCCGAAGAAGGTAAACCTGTTGTCACTGCTACTGCAAAGGTGAATGCTTTGGGCGAATTTGGTTTTATGCTGCCAATTACAACTTCAGGATTTTACTATGTTGATTACGGGCAGTTTAAAGGGAGAAATCAATTAATTCGTTTGTATCTGGAGCCAAAATTAGATATCGAACTTACCATTGCAAAGGACAGTTATGTTTTGGGCGGAAAAAACCTTGGACAGAATGCTTTGGTTCAGAAAGCAAATGAGGTTTATAATGAATTTTCAGTTTTTGCAAGACTTGGAGGCAATGAAACGTATTTGGATTTTTATCCGTGGCTTGATGGAGGTTTAGCAAAAGCCGATGCATTTGCAAAAAGCATTAATACTAAAGATGCTGCGTTCAATAAATTATTAAAATTAGCAGTAGCAACAGATGTTGAAGAATTAACCTATTATTTTTTTAGAATGCCAAGATCAGCACAGCCTGATAAAGATGATCGTCCTGCAGTGATAAAAACCTGGGAAAAAGATAAAAAGTTTACAGATCCAGATTTGTTAAAATTGGCAAATGGTGTTTCATTAATGTCAAATTATTTCTTTTATGTTACTATGAATAGCACTGCAGCTATAAAGCGTTTAGATATGGAAGAAGCAGTAACTCATATTACGGATCCTGCTTTGAAAGATGTTTTTCTTCGTGATGCAATTGCAGCTTCGCGCATGAAAATTGAAGAATACGAAAAAGTAGCGCCAAAGATTAAACCCTACATGACTTCGGATGCCAGTAAAGCATTTTTGTTAGATTATGAAAAAGTGCTTCATAAAAATGTTGGGCAGAAAGGATTGGAATTCACTTATAAAGATATCAACGATAAACCGGTTTCATTCTCTGACTTTAAAGGGAAATATGTGTATATCGATTTGTGGGCAACTTGGTGTGGTCCTTGTAAAGCCGAAATTCCCCACATGAAAAAAATTGAGGAAGATTATCACGGGAAAAATATTGTTTTCATCAGCCTTTCGTTAGACAAGCCAAAAGACAATCAAAAATGGAAAGATTTTGTAAAAAAAGAACAGCTGAAAGGTATTCAGATAATGGCTGATAAAGATTTCAAATCGGATGTAGCCAAAAATTATGACGTGAATGCAATTCCGAGATTTTTATTATTTGATATAAAAGGAAACATCATCAATGCCGATGCTTTGCGTCCTTCAAATCCAGAACTGAGAGTGCAATTGGATAAATTATTAAAGTCGTAAATAGAAGATAATGCTTAAAAAACACAAATCAGCTTTTGCTTTCTTATTTGCAGTTGGAAATATTTTCTTTTCAAATGCTCAGAATTTCAAGTCAAATGACCCAATCGCGGTCAATCAAAAAGTTACAAAAGGAGTTCTGCCCAACGGCATGACGTACTATATTTATCCAACCACGGTAAATAAAAATACGGCGAGTTATTACATTATTCAAAATGTGGGTTCTATTCTCGAAAACGACCAGCAAAAAGGACTGGCGCATTTCTTGGAGCACATGGCTTTTAACGGAACCAAACATTTTGAAGGAAAAGGGATTTTGACAACGCTTCAAAAACAGGGGGCTATTTTTGGCAAAAACATCAATGCTTATACCAGTACCGATGAAACGGTTTATAATCTTGATAATATTCCTTCACAGGATGGAGGAGTGGTTGATACCTGTTTACTGGTTTTGCACGATTGGTCTAATTTTCTGTCTTTGACCAATGCTGAAATTGATGCAGAACGCGGTGTAATTACCGAAGAATGGCGTACAAGACAAGATGCTGGACAGCGAATTTACAATCAGTTATCGCCGTTTTATTATAACAATTGTCTGTATGCACAACGCGGACCAATTGGCGATATGGATATTGTTAAGAATTTTGACTATCAGGTTCTGAAGGATTTCTATAAAGACTGGTACCGCCCGGATCTGCAGGCAATCGCCATTGTTGGGGATGTGAATGCAGATGAGATTGAAGCAAAAATAAAAAAACTTTTTGCTGATATTCATATGCCTCAAAACCCAAAGAAACGTTTTGAAATTGCCATTCCAGAAAATGACACCCCAACTTTTAAATTGGCTTTGGATAAAGAAATTGCAGCTTCGGGAATTACTTATATGATTCGTCATACGGCCGAAAAACCTACAGGAACTTTCGCTGATTTGGAAAAATCTACTTCACGCCGAATCGCTTTTTCATTAGTGAATAACCGTTTATCCGAAATGGCGCAAAAGCAGGAATGTCCTTTTAAAAGTGCCCAAATCAGTTATCAGAATTACACCCGTTTGAATGATATTTTATACGTAAGCGTTTCGCCAAAACCGAATCAGCAGGCACTAGCTTTTACTGCCGTAATGAACGAATGGATGCGTGCCTGCAAATTTGGTTTCTCAAAAGGAGAAATAGAAAGAGCCATAGCCGAAAACATTTCTGCTTATGAAAATTACCTTGAAAAAATAAACGAGATTTCACATAAAAGCGTGATTGCAATGGTGAAAGATGATTATTTAAATCACGAAATCATTGGTGATCCGAAAGCTGAATTTGAAATGGTAAAAGCCATTTGGAATACTTTAGATACAAAAAAGCTTCAAGAACAACTCAACCAATTGTACAGCCCTAAAAACCGTGTAGTTACGGTAACTGGTGTCGAGAACGAAGCCAACTTGAATCAGGAACAGGCGTTCGATATTATAAACAAAGCAGAGACTAACGCTGCTTTGCAGCCTTATGTAGACACTTTTACAGCTAAAACTCTTATGGGAGATACGGTTTTGAAACCAGGTAAAATTGTTTCAGAGCAAAAAACGACAGCAATTGATGCCACTACTTATCTATTGAGCAATGGCGTAAAAGTGCATTATAAATTTGCAGACAAAAATAAAAAAGACGTAAGACTAAAAGCAGAAAGTTTTGGCGGAGCTTCTTTATATGAACCAAAAGATATACCATCAGTAAGTCGTACCACAACCTTGGCAATGATGTCTGGCGTGGGATTACTTTCAAATACTGATTTAGAAAAAGTATTGAAAGGGAAAACGGCTGGAGCATCAGTAGAAATTGATAATTTAACTGAAACAGTTTCTGGTTCAGCTAATGTAAAGGATATTGAAACAATGATGCAATTAGTTCACCTGCGTTTTGTGAAGCCAAGATTTGATGCTGACATGTTTGCATTATTGAAACAGAGATTACAGAACTCTTTAAAAAATAAAGAAAATGATATTCGTTCTAAAATGGCAGACAGTTTGACTTTTGCCATTTATGGAAAAAACAACCCTAAAATACGTATGATGGATCAGCAGTATATTGATGATTTGTCTTTCGAAAAAATGAAATCTGTGTATCAGGAACGTTTTGCAGATGTGGCCAATTTCGAATTTTATGTAGTAGGAGATGTAACTCCCGATGTTCTTAAACCGCTATTGGAAAAATATATTGCCAGCATTGAAGGGGTCAAACGTAAAGAAAATTTCAAAGACAATACTATTGATTGGATTGCTGATAAAGTAGATAAAGATGTTTTCATAAAAATGGAAACGCCCAAGAGTTCTGTTAGAATTAAATACCTTGAAGATTATGCTTTTTCCCAAAAAAATAAAATTATTGCCTCTTTCTTAAGCGATATTCTGACTTTGAGATACACAGAAAGTTTACGTGAAAAAGAAGGCGGGACTTATGGAGCTCAAGTTAGTTCCAATATGAGTAAACTGCCAAAACCAACAGCTTCGCTTTCTATTTCATTTGATTGTGATGCTAATAAAGTAGAGCACTTATTGCCTATTGTTTATCAGGAAATTGAAAAGATCAAAAAAGGAGGCATTGTCAAGGAAGATTTAGAAAAAACCAGAACCAATTACATAAAATCAAGAAAAGACAGTAAGGATTTTAACAGTTACAGCATGGAATTGACTTATAATTATTTCAGGAACAAGTACAATATGGACGATCCTAAAAATTATACAGATATTGTAAATGCTATTACAGAAAAGGATATTCAGGATTTTGCTAATTCTTTTTTGAAGAAAGCTAAATCTTATGAAGTAGTGTATAAACCCTTACTGTAGATTTTGCAGCATTTTTATTAACGGAGCGTCATTTATTTATCCCTATCATTTCTTATTTTGAATTAGTAAACGATTTAGTTTTTATAGTGGATTATTTGAGGGTTGTTTGTTTGCCATTCAGCCCTCTTTTTTTAAATTTTATCATATGAACAAAATTATATTTTCAGTAATCTGTTTGCTGTCATTTACAATATTTGTAGAGGCGCAAGTATACAATCCAGTTAAATGGAAAACCGATGTGGTAAAGATTTCGGACAGCGAATTCGAACTGCAGGCTAAAGCTGTCATCGAAAGCGGCTGGCATTTATACAGTCAGAATGTTTCTGATGGGGGACCGATTCCAACTCATTTCACTTTTCCAAAAAGCTCCGATTTTCAATTGCTTGGAGCAGTAAAAGAAGAAAAAGGCAAAACAATTAATGATCCTGTTTTTAAAATGCAGATTAAGTTTTTTGAAAAAGAAACGACGTTTAAACAGCGAATCAAAGTAATTGGAACAAAGCCTTTTCAGATAAAAACCGAAGTCGAATTTATGGTGTGCAATGATGAAAACTGTCTGCCGCCCACTTATGATGAACTTGAATTTAAAGTAAGCCCTGCAGCTGCAATTACAGCAAAGGATATTGCCCAAAAAGCTCCAGCGCCTATTGTGCTGCCAGATTCAGTGGATATGACGATGGAGGATATTCCCGATACCATTATTACTTCATTTAAAGAAGTTGTCTATGCAAAAACAGAGCCGGTAGAATCCAAAGGCATCAGTGATTCCAAAAGTTTATGGACTATTTTTATATTGTCTTTTTTCTCTGGTTTTGCAGCCCTGTTAACACCTTGTGTTTTTCCAATGATTCCTATGACGGTGAGTTTTTTTACTAAACAAAGTAAATCAAAGTCAGAAGGAATTCATAAAGCCGTTTTCTACGGACTTTCAATCATCTCCATTTATATTTTTCTAGGAGCTGTAGTTACTTGGGCTTTTGGTGCCGATTCACTCAATGCACTTTCTACCAACGTTTGGTTTAACATTACCTTCTTTATACTCTTATTGGTATTTGCCTTTTCATTTTTGGGAGCTTTCGAGATTATGCTTCCCAATTCGCTGGCGAATAAAGTTGATAATCAAGCTGACAAAGGAGGAATTATCGGCATATTGTTTATGGCTTTGGCTTTGGCGATTGTTTCCTTTTCGTGTACCGGACCAATTGTTGGAACGTTATTGGTTGAAGCTGCTTCAAGAGGGGGAATTGCCCCGTTTGTTGGAATGTTTGGTTTTTCTTTGGCATTAGCCTTACCCTTTACACTTTTTGCCGCTTTTCCGGGATGGCTGAATTCTTTACCAAAATCAGGCGGATGGCTGAATACCGTAAAAGTGGTTTTAGGCTTTTTAGAATTGGCTCTAGCTTTCAAGTTTTTATCAAATGCCGACTTGGTTTTGCAGCTGCATTGGCTGGAACGTGAAACCTTTTTAGCAATTTGGATTGGAATATTTGGGACTTTGGCATTTTATTTATTCGGAAAAATACAGCTGCCCCACGACAGTCCATTGTCGCACATCAGCGTTGGAAGATTAAGTCTTGGAATCATCGTTTTGTCGTTCACCATTTATCTTATTCCGGGAATTTGGGGAGCGCCATTAAAGATGATAAGCGGTTTTCCGCCGCCATTAAATTATAGTGAAATACCAAATGGTTTAGGTGGCCGTTCCAACGAATCAAAAGCAGTATTGCCCGAAGGTGCAGAATATGGACCTCACAATATTGTTGCTTTTACGGATTATGACCAGGGAATGGCTTATGCGAAACAAACTGGAAAACCTGTGATGATTGATTTTACCGGTCACGCCTGTGTAAATTGCCGAAAAATGGAAGACAACGTTTGGTCAGATGAACAGGTATTGAAAATCCTGAAAAACGATTTGGTTTTGATTTCATTATATGTTGATGATAAAAGAGAATTGCCTGAAAATGAGCAAGTAGTTTCTGAATTAACAGGTAAGAAAATCAAATATATCGGGCAGAAATGGAGCGAGTTTCAAACCATAACCTACAAAACCAATGCACAGCCTTTTTATGTATTGGTTGATTCGGATGGTAAATTATTGAATGAACCTTCGGGTTATAATCCGGATGTGAAAGAGTATTTGGATTGGCTCATAGAAGGTTTAAACAAAAAATAAGCTGTTTTTATATTTAGAAAAATAATAATGAATACAAATCTTGATAAAACCAGCTTAACTGTACTGGAACAGTACTTTTCTAAATTTAGAAGAAATACAATCGGTGTCAATCACACTTTTGAATCGGCTTATGGTAAGCAAAAATTACGCTACGCCGATTGGATTGCCAGCGGGAGGTTATATGCTCCGATAGAGGATATCATGCTTCATAAAATAGGGCCGATGATTGCTAATACCCATTCGTTTTCCAGCGAAACGGGTAAAGCATCTACTTATGCCTATCAGCATGCCAGAGCTTTAATTAAAAAGCATGTAAATGCTAACGAACAGGACTGTCTGGTCACGGCAGGAACTGGAATGACAGCAGCTTTAAATAAACTGCAGCGTATTATGGGACTGCGTTCTGCTGATAATGTATATAATGTAAAACTCCTTTATGATGATGAAAGACCTGTAGTTTTTATCACACACATGGAGCATCATTCGAATCAAGTTCCGTGGCATGAAACCATTGCTGATGTTGTGGTTTTGCCAGCTGATGAAAATAATTTAGTCGATCCAAAAATACTTGCGTCAGAAATTAAAAAGTATTCAAATCGAAGTCTGAAAATAGGCTCTTTTACGGCTTGTTCTAATGTTACTGGAATTATCACGCCATATTATGAATTAGCAAAAATCATGCATCAGCATGGCGGTTTTTGTTTTGTTGACTTTGCTGCATCTGCGCCTTATGTCGAAATTAATATGCATCCAGAGAATCCAGAGGAATACTTGGATGCTGTTTTCTTTTCCCCGCATAAATTTTTGGGAGGTCCTGGAACCTGTGGTGTTTTAGTTTTTAATAAAAAACTGTACAAAGCCAATTTTCCGGATAATCCCGGCGGAGGAAATGTAAAATGTACCAATCCTTGGGGTGGATATCATTACAGCGACACCATAGAAATAAAAGAAGATGGAGGAACTCCCGGCTTTTTGCAGGTGATGAGAACTGCTTTGTGTTTGGAATTGAAAGAGCAAATGGGAATTGAAAACATGAAAAACAGAGAAAAAGAATTGTTGGTTCTCTGTTATTCAGAGCTTCATAAAATTGAAAATTTATCCATTTTAGGTGATATTGAAACAGAACGGATTGGCTGTGTTTCATTTACGGTTGAAAATATTCATTATAATTTAATCGTCCGGCTTTTAAATGACCGTTTCGGAATTCAGGTTCGTGGTGGCTGGTCATGTGCAAGTACCTATGCGCATTATTTGTTTGATATTAATGAAGAGCAATCAGCAGTGATTACAAAGGGAATTCTTCAGAAAAATTTAACGAATAAACCCGGGTGGGTGCGCCTTTCCCTGCATCCAACAATGACTAATGAAGAGCTGTTGTTTATTTGTCATGCAATACAAAAAGTAGCTCTGAATTATAAAGACTGGCAAAAAGCATATCAATATAATTCCTGTAATAATGAATTTGAAAGTATTATAAACGAAGACACAATTGAGGATGAAGTGAAAGAATGGTTTTATTTATAACACTGAACTCGATTGTTTTTTTGAACAGAAAAATTTCCAGTAATCGGTGCTTAAAAAGAGTATTTTTTTTTGACATCATTCAAAAAATCCAGCGTCAAAACTATAGTCAACGGTTTCAACCGTTGAAGATAATGATCGAGTTCAGGTTTATAACCTAAGCTCGATTATTTTTTTGGAGCAGAAAGATTACTCATTCTTTGTGTTTCTTTTTCAGTTGAAAAATAAAATACCATAACCAGTAAAAATTGTCTAAAGCATTTATTATGGACATAATATTGGAGTCTTCATCATCTGCAGTCTGCGGAATCATAGTCATGTTCTCTTATTGACTAAATGTATTTTCATTAAAAAACAAATTACTATCCTTTGTAAAAGTTCGAATTTTACTTACCTCTGCCTTGTTTCTGTACACTTGCTTAATGAAATTGTTCTGAATAACTAAGATATTGAACAATCAGAACAGAATAATCTTTTTCGGCTGGGTTTAAATGTTTAGCAAGCGGGAAGAATATTTCCGTATGCTTAAACCGTAATTCATATTTGATTACCAGCTGTAAAATGGAATAATTTATTTGTAAGAAGTAAAAGTGTATACCGTAATAATTAAATTGTTAATAAATATTCCCAGTTTTAAGAAACCCTCATTTTTACTTAGTTTGCTTTTTTGTATCATTGTAAGGTTTAATATTTAAAAACTGATATTATAATGGCAATAAATTTACAAAAAGGGCAAAAAATTGATATTGGACTATCAAAAATTTCTGTAGGATTAGGTTGGGATCCGAATGAAGGAACTGGACATAATTTTGATCTTGATGCTTCTGCTATAATGATTAATTCTAACCGCAAACTTTTAGATGAAGATTATTTTATTTTTTATAATAATCTGAAATCTCCAGATGGTGCTTTAGAGCATACCGGAGACGATCCGACCGGCGGAAACAGCGACGGCGATGATGATGAGGCAATTATAGTTGATTTGAGCAAAATTAATGAAAATGTGCAGGAAATTCTTTTTGTAGTTACCATTGAAGATTTTGAAAGAAGAAAACAAAATTTTGGACAGGTGAGAAATTCTTATATACGAATTGTTGATAATGCAAACGGTCAGGAGATTGCCAAATATGAGCTGGATGAAGATTTTTCAATCGAAACAGGCGTTGAATTTGGAAGGCTTTATAAGCGCAATGAACAATGGAAGTTTGAGGCTTCCGGAATTGGTTACAGAGCAGATTTAGGTTTTTTTCTTGAGAAATATTTTTCAGGAGAAATCATTAAATAATTAAGAATAATAGCATGCTCATTGGATTAATTCATAATTAGTTCGGCATTAAAAAAAATGAAAATAAATTACAAAAATTATAGCCATCTTTCTTTTGATTTGTGGCTGACGTTAATTAGGTCTAATCCTGAATTTAAAAAAAAGAGAAATTTATTGTTTAAAGATTTCTTTGAGATAAACTCCTCAATTGAAAGAGTAAACGAAGTTGTTCGATATTATGATGTATTATGTAATAGTATTAACGAAAAAACAGGCTTAAATTTAAACACGTATGAAATTTATTATCTAATTTTAAACGCTCTTGAAGTTGACCTGAATGTAAATGGAACAGAAAGATTAGGTGAGTTTTACAATGAAACAGAAATTTTGTTTTTAAATTATAAACCTGAATTGATTTTTCCGGATATTAAGCTTCAATTTGAGAAGATAGTTACTGAAGGAAAGTCAATAAATATACTGAGTAATACCGGATTTATAAACGGGAAAACGCTTAGAAAGATTTTGTCTTTTTATGAATTACAAGATTTTATTTCTTTTCAAATTTACTCTGACGAGGTAGGTTATTCTAAACCCAATAATGAAATTTTTCAATTGGTTTTTGATCAGGTAAATAAAACAAGAGAAACACAGAAAAAAGAAATTCTGCATATTGGAGACAATAGTATTGCAGATTATAATGGTGCTGTCAATTTTGGATTTGACGCACATCTATTAAAAATATAAAAGTGAATAAAAGTTATAGTTTACATAAAATTATCGAAAAGGATAATTCCCCGTTTAAAGAAGCTGAATACAGCAGATTCAAATTTGGAGATAAGTTCTATGCAGAAAAATTTGCAAAAGAATTGTTCTCTGGATTTGTTGATGAGTTTAGAGAATTAATTTTGGCGGATAAAGAAATTGTCATATTGCCAAGTCCTTATTTGTCAATACCAACGGCTTCCAATTTTTTATGCTATTATTTCAAAAAAGAACTGAATAGCTTTTTATTTAAAAACGGAAAAAAGGCAAGTATAGAATCTAAAATCTATAGAAATCAGACGTATGTTACTGATTATGGAAATCTGGATTTTGAGCAAAGAGTAAAGTTAATTTCAAATGATACTTATTATATTGACAGGAATTTCATCAATGGTAAGCTCTGCATCTTTGTTGATGATATAAAAATAACAGGCAGTCATGAACATACGGTGAATAAAATTTTAGACCAGTATAATGTTGAGGGTGATTTTATTTTTGTTTATTTCGCTCAATTGGCCAATAAAGAAATTCATCCCAAAATTGAAAATCACTATAACTATTTTGCAGTTCATAATGTAAAGGATATTGTGTCGATAATAAACAGCGAGCATTTTCAATACAATACCCGAATAGTAAAATTTATTTTAAGTCTAAATGAAGACGAGTTTAACTATTTAATAAACAATATTTCTGCGACAAAAAGCAATGAATTATTTCATTTGGCGATAAGCAATAACTATCACCAGATTTTAGAATATAAAACAAACATTAATGTAATAAAAATAGATTAAGACATGGCTATAAATTTGCAAAAAGGGCAGCGTGAAAATATAAACGCTCCAAAATTTACAATTGGGTTAGGATGGGATACAAACAATAGCAGTACCGGATCTGGTTTTGATCTTGATGCTTCTGTTTTTATATTAGGAGACAATAAAAAAATAATCTCCGATTCTCATTTTGTTTTTTACAATAATTTAAAATCTCCGGATGATGCAGTAATGCATACAGGTGATAATCTTACAGGAGATGGAGAAGGTGACGACGAACAGGTAAAAATTGATTTGACAAAAATCAACTCCGCTGTAAAAGAAATTTGTATTGTTGTTACCATTCATGATGCGGTAAACAGAAAACAAAATTTTGGTCAGGTGCGAAATTCATTTATCAGAATTGTGGATGACAGCAATAATACTGAATTGGTTAAATATGAACTGGAAGAAGATTTCTCAATAGAAACTGCTGTTGAGTTTGGAAGGATCTATAATAAAGACGGGCAATGGAAATTTGAAGCTATTGGCGTTGGAATGAAAGGCGGATTAGAAGATTATTTAAATAAATATAATTAAAAAACATGGCAATTAATTTAGAAAAAGGACAGCGTATAAATCTTGAAAAAAGTAACGGAACAAAATTACAAAACATTTGTGTTGGTGTAAACTGGGGAGCAATTGAGAAAAAGGGATTTTTTGGAACTAAAAAAGAACCAGTTGATCTTGATGCTAGCTGTGCAGTTTATGATGACAAGAAAAATCATATCGATTCTGTAAATTTCAGAAAACTGATATCCAGCGACCGTGCTATTAAGCATAGCGGGGATGATTTAACAGGAGATTTAAATGGAGATGACGGATTAGATAATGAAGTGATTACTTTAGATTTTTCTCAATTAACACCGGCGGCACATCATGTTGCATTTTTTATCAATAGTTTCAGAGGACAGGATTTTAAAGATATTCCTTTTGCATCTATCCGTATTTATGAAGGAACTCCAACAAAAGTAAGCCAGGAATTTGCTCGTTTTGATGTTGCAAATGATGCTTCTTTTGCAGGAAATGTGTCTATGGTTCTGGGTGTTTTTTACAAAAGAAACGATGAGTGGAAATTTAGCGCAGTAGGAGTTCCTACAAGCGATAAAAAACTAGAGCAGACTATTGTTACAATTCAACAGAATCACTTATAAAATCAGCCATGTTAGAGAATCAATTAGTTCCTCAGGAAAATACTGCTTTGATTGATAAAGACGGAAATGTAAACTTAGCAACAATTACTGAAGCTGATGCAAACAATTACAAATCTATTTCGAATCAGTTAAATGAAAACGATGCCAATTCAATCCTGAATTATGGTGCCGAAATCCAAAATTCGATTGCAAAACAAAGTGATACTTTTTTAACCAACGTTAGAACATATAATTCCGGCGAAGTGGGAACTTTGATTAACGATTTGCTGACAGAATTAAATTATGTAGATGTAGATCAGCTTGATCAAGGTCCTTTTAAGAGATTTTTATCTAAAATTCCGTTGCTGAATAAATTTGTTATTGATGTTAAAAAATTATTTCAGCAATACGACAAGATTACTGTAAATATTGATAAAATCAGTAATAAAGTCAAAGCCGGAATGATTAACTCGGTTAAGGATAACAGCGCTCTTCAAACCATGTTTGATGGTAATGTTGGTCTTATTCATGAAATGGAAAAACACATTATTGCAGGTCAGATTCGATTTAAGGAATTAAGCGAAGAACTTGCTGTAATGGAAGGAAACCCTGCGCAGTATCAGGATTATCAGATTGCTGATAAAAGAAATTTTATCAATCGTTTAGACAAACGTCTGGCCGATATGAAAATTGTCCGTTTTATCATGTTGCAGTCTTTGGCGCAGATTCGTGTGGTACAAAACAACAACACATCAATTGCCGAAAAAGCACAGTCTATTTTGACTACAACAATGCCGGTATGGAAAAACCAGCTGACGCTTGCTGTAGCACTTCAAAGGCAAAAACAAAACATTGAAATTCAAAGAAAAGTATCAGAAACCACTAATACAATTTTGCAGAAAAATGCTGAGATGCTGAAACAAAACAGTATTGAAGTGGCTAAAGAAAATGAAAACACTATAGTGTCTTTAGAAACTTTAAAAATGACTACAAAATCATTAATAGATACTTTAACCGAGGTGAAACAAATTCACGATCAAGGTACGGAAACAAGAAGACAGCTTGATGCCGGATTACAAAGCCTTGAAGCAGAATTAAGAAAAGGGGTTGTAAGTTAATATAAGATAAGGAAGGAAATAACTGAATGCAAGAGGAAGAGGAGCGGTTCGCTCAAATAATAAAAGACAGTAACAGAAAACTTGTGATTTTAGAATTGTTATCCAATTTCTTTAATCACAAGGACTTTGTTGGAGTTTTGGTAAAAACAAAAATCATTCATACTCTTTTTCAAAATAACAATGCATTAGATATTAATAAATTAGAATTATTTCACATTCAGTTTACCAGCAGTCTTATTGATTTGTTTCAGAAAATTAAAAAATCAAAAGAACAGCAGTACATTCTTATTTCAGACGAAATTTACATCAATAAGGATATTATTTCAAAACTGAAATCTGAAATTGGAGAAGAAAAATTCTCTGAGCAGGCAAAACAACATGCTCAAAAAATGTCCAAGAAAATTGAACAGCTGTATCAAATTTTGGCATCAGATGGCAAAAGCTTTTTTGATTGGAATGAAATAATGACTTTTTCGGATGCAATAAAATCTGAATTTTACAGGGAAATAAATATTGAACAGTACGAAAAGGTAACTGCTGTTAATAGGAAATTCTATGAAAATAAGAATGTTAGGTTTGAGAAAAAGCTGTTGGGCAGATTGAATATATTGAAGTTTAAAATTAAGTTTTTGTGCGGTTTAGTCTGCAACAATGAAATTATCGAAGTGTATGAATTTAGAGATTCGAATGATAAGTTCGTTTTTGTAGGGAACGAAAAGTCTTTTTATTTCATTGAAAATAATATCGAAAAAGAAGTCGATCTCTCTAAAAATAATTCTGCCAAAGGCGAAATTATTGCACAATTACAAGATAAGAATGCGCTGTTGGAATTAGAATTAAGCACTATCAAAACATCTCTGCCAGAAAGTGTGCAGGAGGTATTAAAAGATTATTTAAACAAAATTTCGTCTGTAGACTTTTTAGAAGATCTGCAAAATGTCGATGAGCAGACAAATATTTTAAAAACAATGTTAAATATTAATATTAATTAAAGAATAAATACAATGGCAATTAATTTAGAAAAAGGTCAAAGACAGAGTATTGATGCACCAAAATTTACTGTAGGACTTGGATGGGACAGTAATTCAAGCAGTACAGGAGAAAGTTTTGATTTAGACGCTTCCGTTTTTTTAGTTGGGGCTAATGGCAAAATTCCTAATGATAATCATTTTGTTTATTATAATAATTTGAAATCACCTGATGGAGCTGTAACACATACAGGAGATAATTTAACGGGTGCAGGAGATGGCGATGACGAAAAAATTCAAATTGATCTGTCAAACATATCTCCGGATGTAAATGAAATTTCATTTGTGGTAACGATTCACCATGCAGATACAAGAAGACAGAATTTTGGTCAGATTAGAAATTCATACATCAGAATTTTAGATCAGGCAAATGTTGAATTGGTTAAGTACGAACTTGACGAAGATTTTTCTATTGAAACAGCAGTTGAATTTGGAAGAATTTATAAAAGAAATAACGAGTGGAAATTTGAAGCAGTAGGAATTGGAATGAAAGGCGGATTACAAGATTATTTAAATAAATATAATTAACTAAACCCTATTAAAATCTATGGCAATTAACTTAACCAAAGGACAGAAAATTGATTTAAGAAAATCAAGCGGTGAATCATTAACAAATTTCTGCGTCGGTGTAAACTGGGGAGCAATTGAAACAAAAGGATTCTTAGGATTATCAAAAAATGTAACAGAAATTGATTTGGATTTGAGTTGCATTTTAATTGATGACCAAAATAAACTTTGTGATCATTTGTATTCTCCTTTATACAGAGTTGAAGTATTACAGCAGTTTGGCCTTCCAAAAGGTAAATTATTGAGTGTTGACGGCGCACTAAAACACACCGGTGATGACCTTGCAGGTGATACAGGCGGAGATGACGGCTTGGATAATGAAATCATTACTGTTGACCTTTCTAAAGTTGATGCTAAAGTGACTCAGATATTTTTCTTTTTAAACAATGCAGGAAAAGAAGATTTCTCTCAAATTCCGTATGCAAAAATCAGAATGTACGAAGGTACTCCAACAAGAGTAGTTTCAGAATTTGCATCTTATAATGTTTCTGCAGACCGTCAATATGTAAACAAGCGCTCAATCATTATGGGTAAATTATACAAACGTAATGGGGAATGGAAATTCAGTGCTATTGGTGATCCAACAGATGATACATTCTTAGGACAGACTATTCATAAAATTGTTCAGTCGTACCTATAATGGAAATCAAAAACATCGAGGGACTAAGAGTTTCGCAAATAAGAGACATGGTTCAGCAGGGAGGGAAGTTTGTTGTGTTCCCATACACGGTGTCATTTATATTAATGACTTTGAGAAGAAGTTCTGATATTTATTTCATCAAAGCTGATGAAAATACATTTAAGTATTCGTTTGGTTATGTTTTTCTGAACTTAATTGTTGGCTGGTGGGGAATACCATGGGGACCAATCTATACGATTGGTGCTGCTTACCATCATATCGTCGGAGGTAAAGATTTAACTCTGGAGGTTATGAGTCACTTAACACAGCACGACCCTGAAGCAAACACAAATACGTATAATATTAATGGTGTTGAAAGCTCTAATCAGACAGGCAATACTAGTGAAACACCAACTTATAATATTCCTGTATAAATAATAAATTATTACCATGAGAAGACTGCCTGTATATTTAGTATTAGACACATCCGGATCAATGACCGGTGAGCCTATCGAAGCTGTGAAAAACGGCGTTCAGATGATGATTAGTTCATTAAGACAAAATCCGCAGGCCATTGAAACCGCTTTTTTGAGTGTTATTACTTTCGATACTACAGCGCAGCAGATTATTCCATTAACCGATTTGGCTTCTTTTCAAATGGTCGATCTTAAAGCAACGGGCGTAACTGCATTGGGTGAAGCATTAAGATTATTGGCTCATAAAATAGAAACGGAAGTTGCCAAAACAACTACAGAACAAAAAGGCGACTGGAAACCATTGGTATTTATAATGACTGATGGAATCCCAACGGATAATTGGGAAAGTGGTCTAAATGAGTTTAAGAAAGTAAAAACTGCTTATACGGTTGCGTGCGCAGCGGGAGGCGGTGCTGATACCGCTATTTTGAAACAAATTACAGATAATGTAGTAAGTCTTGACACTGCTGATAGTGCCAGTATAGGAAAGTTTTTTCAATGGGTAACCGCTTCTATTGGGGTAACTTCAACAAAAGTCGAAGATTCAGGAAAAGAATTTACAAATTTAAAAGAATTACCTCCGCCGCCATCAGAATTAAACATCGTAGTTTAAGTTTGTGAGAGCGGAGTTTATATGCCGTTTTAAATAAATAGACTTTTGAGTATTGCCGCTTTTAAAGAAGCTTTACCCAATCAGTATGTCTTCCAAATTTATAAGGCTAGATTGAAAACTTAGTAATTTCAGTGTTATAACATTTTTTTAAACTAATATGAGAAGACTACCAGTATATTTTTTATTAGATACTTCGGGTTCTATGTATGGCGAACCCATCCAGGCATTGAATAACGCGTTAAGCGGTATGATTAACACATTGCGTTCAGATGCACAGGCTTTGGATTCACTTTGGATAAGCATCATAACCTATGATCGTGAAGTAAAAGAAATTGTTCCATTGACTGAACTGGTTAATTTTCAGCTGCCTGAAATTGTCTGTCCGCAAAGCGGTCCTACAAATACTGGTGCCGGACTTGATTTTGTTATTCAAAAAGTAAATAAAGAGGTTATAAAAGGTTCAGAAACCCAAAAAGGCGATTGGAAACCTTTGCTTTTTGTTTTTACTGACGGAAAACCTTCTGACATTCAGTTTTACAGAGAGAAAACTCAGGAAATACGAAATATGAGTTTTGGTGCTGTGGTAGGCTGTGCCGCCGGACACATGGCCAACGACGATATTTTAAAAGAATTGACGGATAATGTAGTGCATTTAGCGTCAGCGGATAGTTCTACATTGAAACAATTTTTTAAATGGGTTTCAGAAACGATTGAGCAGGGAAATAAGAGCCAGGGAACGGGAGAAAGCGTAACATTGCCCCCGCCTCCAAGTGAAATAACAGTAGTAATTTAATTTCATGGAAGTAAATAATGGCGTTTCTGTTTACGGTCATAAAACTAAAAATGCTAATGAGAAACTGGTTTTTAAAGAAATTGCAAACGAATTATTAAAAGCTGTTTCCTAATGCATATCATAAAAATTTTTATTCAGATTTTGATTGTAGGCTTGTTTTTGTATTCCAAATTATTGCCGTACAAAGACAAATTAAATCCGCAATACCGAAGCATTTTTGATTTTTTCAATAGTGTTTTCTCTCCCATATTCAATTTTTTAAAAACAATGATAAAACCCTTTCAGGTTGGAATTGGTTTAGCTGTTGATATGACCCAGATCGTACTTTTAATTATTTTTTTAATGTTATTAAATTTCCTTTAAAATGAGAAGATTACCTATATATTTTCTAATTGATATTTCGGAGTCAATGGTTGGAGAGCCTATTCAGCAGGTTGAAGAAGGATTGGCTACCATAATTCAGGCTTTAAAAACAGATCCACATGCTCTTGAAACTGTTTTTGTTTCGATCATAGTATTTGCAGGTCAGCCTAAAACATTAGTGCCTTTACAGGAAATTGTGAGCTTTTATCCTCCAAAATTTCCAATTGGAAGCGGTACTTCTTTAAGCAAAGGTTTAGGGCATTTAATGTATGAATTAAGAAGTAATATCGTTAAGACAACATATGAAGTAAAAGGCGATTGGAAACCTATCGTTTTCTTATTTACAGACGGAGTTCCTACAGATGACAGTCAGGCAGTAATAAACGAATGGAAACGAAACTGGGAAAGAACCGCCAATTTAATTGCGATTTCTTTCGGAAACGAAACAGATACAAAATTATTAGGCGAGCTTACAGAGAATGTCCTTCATTTTAAAAATACAAATGTGCAGTCGTACAAAGAGTTTTTTAAATGGGTAACAGATTCCATAAAAACCAGTAGTATAAGTGTCGAAAATAATTCAAGCGGTTTTGAATTGGCAAAATTAGACGGAGAAACACTTTCGAAAATAGATTTAACCAAAGTCGAACCAAATCGTCAATATGTCGATGATAATTTTGTGGTTTTGAACGGAAAATGTCAAAATACAAAAAGACCGTACTTAATGAAATACCGCAGGACAATTGCAGAATCTATTTATGCCGGAATTGAATTATCGTCTAAAAATTACAAATTAGTTGGCGCTTATCAGGTTGATAATTCGTATTTTGAATTGGCCGATTCAGGAAATTTCAGTAATAAAGTAAATACAGATGAACTCATTGGCGGACCAAATTGTCCTTGCTGTGGTAATCAGATTGCTTTTGCAGTTTGTGTGTGCGGAAAAATACATTGTATTGGAGACGAACAGGTAAGTACTTGCCCGTGGTGTAATAATCAGGGAAGTTACGGCTGTGGTGAAGGCGGATTTGATGTAAACAGAACACAAGGATAATTCATGGAAGATACTAAGAGATATATTCAGTCTTTTTTATCTCAAAATAAAATTGACATTTCTTCGGGTAAAACAGCTCTTTTTGATGAGTTTATTGCCAATGAAATAAATGTCAATGCAGTAAAAATAATTCAGGAAAACCAAAAAATGATTATGCAGAATTGGATATTGAAAAATAGAATTGATGATATTTTGACGCAGACTGTATCCATACCAAATGGAACGGTAAATAAAAAATATCAGGCAAAGATTGATTTCAATGCTTTGGGCTGGAATGATTTTATTTCCTTTGAAATTAAAGGTTTAGACAATACAGGTCTTGAGTTTAATGAAAATGATGAATTAATCGGTGTTCCAGAAATTAGCGGTGATTTAAAAATAAAAATACTATTTAGAGTAGAAGGCGAGGCAGAAGATTCGCTTTTGAATGAAAAAGTATTAACACTGATTATAAATCCCGATCCAAAATCGTTGTGGAAAAATCTGGAAAGCGATAAAAATGATTCTTTCTGGAAACCGGATAACGAAGCCGTTGCTGCTGAATTTTTAGATAAAAACATTGTTATAGCTTCAAAAAGAGGTAGAAGCCATGCAAATGTTGGTTCTTTTCGGGAAGATCACTTTGCCTTTAAAAATCTTGAAGAAATTGGCTGGAGTATTTTGGCAGTTTCCGATGGTGCAGGTTCTGCAAAATTATCAAGGAAAGGTTCAAAAATCGCTTGTGATTCGGTTATTCGCTATTTTGAAGAAAATTTAAATATAGAAAGTCTAAAAGAATTTGATCAGGTTTTAGCAGAGCATCATAATAAAATAAGTGACGAAACATCCAAAAAAATAAGTCATTTTGTATATCAAAATCTTTCTAAAGCAGCACATTTTGCACATCAAAAAATAGAAGAATCTGCGATAAACAGCGAAAATGAACTGAAGAATTTTCATGCTACTTTGATTTTTGCTTTGGTGAAAAAGTATGATTTTGGATATGCCATTCTAACGTTCGGAGTTGGTGACTGCCCAATCGGATTGTTAAATAAGGATCTCACTGAAATCAAATTAATGAATTGGCTTGATGTTGGCGATTACGGTGGCGGAACGCGCTTTATTACCATGCCGGAAATTTTTCAAAGCGATAAATTTTCAACACGTTTTGGTTTTAAACTGGTTGATGATTTCTCTTATTTAATGCTGATGACAGATGGGATTTACGATCCTAAATTTGTGGTTGAAGCCAATTTGGAAAAAATAGATAAATGGAATGAATTCTTGGAAGATTTGAAAGGGAAAAATGAAGATGGAATCAAAGTAGATTTTGATAAAGAGAATACTGAAACTGCAGAACAGCTTTCAGTCTGGATGGATTTTTGGAGTCCGGGAAATCATGATGACAGAACCCTTGCCATAATTTATTAAGTATGAGTACAATTACTGTAAAATCAATAAATGACACTGCAAAAACTTATCAGTTTGTTGATAACGGCGAGCCTATGCGAGGTGGTGTAAAGGATGTTTATTTTAGTCCTGATAGAAAATATGTTGTTGCGATATTTAGGGAGAAATTAGATTTTAATCAAAAAGAAAGACTCCAAAGAATTACAAATAAATATTTAACTCAGATTCAAAATGGTGATGCCGGCGATTATTATCTGAACGAAGTGTATAGATGGCCGACTGACGTTGTTGAACATAAAGGATTAACGGGAATCATTGTTCCGATTTATGATTCTAAATTTTTCTTTAGAAAAGGATATGAAACTAGTGATTTAATTCAGGGAAAAGAAAAAAACGGAAAATGGTTTGCAGGTTCTAAATTTAGGAATCCGGCATTTCCGCTTCGAGTTGCAAAGTCTGAATTGGGTGATTGGCTGAGTTATTTTCAGGTTTGTGTGAATTTGACTCGCGGCGTGAAAAAGATGCACGCAATGGGATTGGCGCATTCTGATTTATCATATAATAATGTTTTGATTGATCCAATCAATAAATCAGCCTGTATGATTGATTTGGATGGGTTAGTAGTTCCGGGATTGTTTCCTGCAGAAGTAATTGGAACAGCCGAGTTTATCGCTCCAGAAGTGCTTTCGACGAAACATTTAAACAAAACGGATCCTAATAGGAAACTGCCAAACAGATTAACGGACTTACATGCGCTGCCGGTTTTAATCTATATGTTTTTATTGCACAGGCATCCGTTAAAAGGAGGTAAGGTACACGATTTAGACACAGAAAAAGACGATTTGCTGTCGATGGGAGAAAAGGCAATGTTTATCGAACATCCGACAGACCCAATGAACAGACCAAAACTCAATCAGGTTTCGAAATGGGATTTGCCTTGGGCAGATATTGACAAACTGCCTTATACAATTACCGGACCGTATTTAAAAACGCTATTTGACAAAGTTTTTATAGACGGACTGCACAATCCAATGCAAAGGCCAACAGCCGAAGAATGGGAAATTGCACTGCTCAAAACTACCGATTTAATGCAGAAGTGTCATAATACATCTTGCGAGCAGAAATGGTACGTTTTTGATAATACCAATACGCCAAGATGCCCGTTTTGTAATACAGCTCACAAGGGTACGCTTCCTGTTTTAGACTTGTATTATCAGTTTCAGGATACCGTTTGGAAACCCGAAAATCATAGGCTGATGGTTTATAACGATCAATATTTGTTTCAATGGCATGTTAATCGTAATATTGCCAGAAATGAAAAGCTGTCGGCAGAGCAAAAAGTACCAGTTGGTTATTTTACATTTTATAATGATAAATGGGTGTTTGTTAATCAAAAACTTACCTCATTAAAAGATGTTACAGATGACAAGGAAATTCCTATCGGAACCATGCTGGAGCTTACAGACGGCAAAAAAATACTGCTTTCGAAAGAAGAAGGCGGTCGGGTTATAGTAGTTACAATGGCTAATAAATAATTTAAAATCTAACTTAATTAATATTTAAAAATGAATCAACACCCTATTTTTTCAGAACATCCAGGATTAATAATAGTATTTGCGGTCGCTGTTGTGGTCATGCTGTTGCTTGATTTAGGAATTTTCAATAAGAAAAGCCATGTCGTAAGTAATAAAGAAGCGATAACATGGTCATTAGTTTGGATAAGTTTAGCCATGATTTTCAGCGGATTGATTTATCACTTTGCAGGAGCATCAAAATTTTATGAATTTCAGTCGGCTTACTGGATTGAGAAAGCACTTTCTGTAGATAATCTTTTTGTCTTTATATTAGTTTTTAAGTTTTTTGATGTACAAAACGAAAACAAGCACAAAGTTTTATTCTGGGGGATTATCGGAGCCTTGGTTTTAAGAGCTGTTTTTATATTCTCTGGAGCATTCTTAATCAAACTCACTTATTTAAACAAGCTTTTAAGTCTGGTAGGAGTGGAAGGATTAAAATACGACATCAACATAATCATGACTGCATTTGGACTGTTTTTGGTATATGCAGGAATTAAATCCTGGTCTGCCGGCGGTGATGATGATGACGAAGATTATAACGATACTAGAGGGGCAAGATTGATCAGAAAGTTTTTCAGTGTTTCAGATAAATACGATGGAGATAAATTCTTTACCTACGAAAACGGGAAAAAATTGGCAACACCGCTTTTAGTTGTTGTGGCCGTAATCGAATTTACAGATTTACTGTTCGCAGTTGACTCTATTCCAGCAATTTTTGCAATTTCAAACGATCCGTTTATTCTTTATACCTCAAATATTTTTGCTATTTTAGGTTTAAGAGCATTGTTCTTTTTATTGGATAACTTTATTCACTTATTCAGCAAACTGCAATATGGACTTGCAATTATCCTTTCATTTATTGGTATTAAAATGATTATTGCGCCATTTTACCATATTGATTCCGTTTATTCATTAATAGTTATCGGAGGGGTACTTGCGATCTCTGTAATAGCTTCTGTTTTATTGCCTGAATCAAAAGAAGAGTAAGAAAATCTGATTAAATTTATTAGAAACAGATAGGAAATCAAATGATTTTCTATCTGTTTTTTTATTGAAGATAAGTTAAATGCTAATGGTATAAGTTGTCAATCTATATATTTTAAAGAATTCTTTGTTTTTATTTCTCACCAAAATGATAGCATAATCCGTATAAAAAAGTATCTACAACATTATCAGCGCCGACAATAATTCCTATGTTTGGCGTGATTCTTACTTCTAATGCGCCTCCATAAGCAAGCTGAATTGTTGTGTTTTCGGCATACATTTGCTTTAAGCTGGTGCCGCCAATTTTTACTGTAACTGTAACCCTTTGAAATTCTCCTCCTAATGAGCCATATAGTGCATAAAATGATTTTTCATCATTTACTATATCAAATTGGGTTCTTTCAAACGAAACTCCATACGTTAGGATATCAGTATATGAAACTCCTATTTCATAAGAGCTGGGTGATGCTAATACACTGACTTGAGTTCCTGGAATATAGTTATCATTATCTTTAGCATATTGTTCTCTTTTTGACTGTGAGTTTGCTTGTGATGTGATTAAAATCATTAGTAATAGAAATTTTTTCATAACTATTCATTTAAAATGTTACTAAATCATCTTCTTTATTTTCCGATATATGTTATTTGTTATAGTTCGTTACTAATAAAGTAGGCAGTAACGGAGAAATAATCTAAAAATTAAAAGTAAGTTCTGGGGTGACTGTTGCTTTGAATTTCTCACTCAATTAAATCTATATGTAAAGTTAATACATTAGTAATCAATACTTATGAAAATTAAATACAATTTTACTGCTTAAAATATAAATGGTTAAATAAGTAAACAAGCGTATGCTTTTTTTGTTTATTTATTTTCGGAGTGAAAAAATGTGCTTGGAAATAAAGGATTAGATATTGGATTGTCTAAAAAAAACAGCAGGCTCGATATTAATTTTGTTGCACTATTTCATTTCTTTTAACAAAATAACTGAATTTATTCCTATTAATATTTTAATATATTTGTATTATCAATCAATTCAATTCCTATGTCAGCTTCAAAAAAATTACTGGTTTCCTTTTTAGTGTTACTGTTTGCAAATACTGGGTTTTCTCAAACCAAAAAAACTTCTGGGGCCAAAAATTTCAATATTAAATACGAAAAGTTTGTCTTGGAGAACGGATTGGAAGTAATATTACACGAAGATCATTCGGATCCCATTGTAGCCGTGGCAACTATTGTACACGTTGGTTCCAATAGGGAGAAACCGGGAAAAACCGGGTTTGCCCATTTTTTTGAGCATATGTCATTCAATCATTCCGAAAACACACCTCGTGGTGCAAACCGAAAACTGATTCCAGAATGGGGCGGCAATAGAAACGGAGGTACCTGGAACGACGGAACTATTTATTATGAAGTGATTCCTAAAGATGCTTTTGAGAAAATTTTATGGATTGATTCTGATCGGTTGGGATATATGATCAACACGGTTACCAAAGAAGCACTTGAGAAAGAAATACAGGTGGTAAAAAACGAAAAGCGCCAGAATTACGATAATGTGCCGTACGGTAATACTAACGAAGTGATTGTGTCCAATCTTTATCCAAAAGGCCATCCGTATAACTGGACGGTAATTGGTTTGCTTCCCGATCTGCAGGCTGCTACTTTGGATGACGTAAAAGAGTTTTATGAAAAATATTATGGAGCCGGTAACGCTACACTGGTAATTGCGGGAGATATCGATATTGCCAAAACAAAAGAAAGGGTGAAACTTTGGTTTGGCGAAATACGAAAAGGACCAGCCGTAGCTTCAATGAAACCCCAGCCGGTTAAATTAAAACAGACCCAATCATTTTATTACGAAGATAATTTTGCCAAACTTCCGGAACTGACCATTGTTTATCCTACAGTCGAAGAATATAATAAAGACGGATATGCTTTGAATATACTTGCCGAATTGCTCAGTGGCAGTAAAACGGCTCCGTTATATAAAACAATTGTCGAAAATAAAAAACTAGCCCCCAATGTAGCGGCTTCACAGCGCAGTAAAGAAATTGCAGGTGAATTTTACATCAGAATAAGAGGCAATGCCGACACCAACCTGAACGATGTAAAAACCGCCGTTGATGAAGCATTGAATTTATTTGATAAAGAACCTATCTCCGATAAAGACCTCGAACGCATTAAAGCCAAATTAGAGACCAATTTATATCTGGGTACAGAAAGCATTCTGGACAAAGCCCAGCGCTTGGGCACGGATAACGAATTTAAGGGTGATCCCGGCTATATCAGCAAAGAGACAGCACTTATTCAGGCCGTTACCAAAGAAGATGTAAAAAGAGTCTTTGATCAATACCTAAAAAATAAATCTTTTATAGCAACCAGTTTTGTGCCTAAAGGGAAAAAAGAGCTGGCCCTGGACGATGCTGTAGCGGCAACAGTATGGATTGAGCCGGTTGTTGCAGGTGTACAGAACGAAAATGTAAATCCCGGTGCTGATGCCAGCTTCGAAAAAACAAAAACCAAGCACGACCGTTCCGAACCTGCTTTTGGAGAAATGCCTTTATTTAAAATGCCTATAATCTGGACAGAAACATTGGCCAACGGATTAAAAGTATACGGATTGGAAAGCAGTGAAATTCCTTTGGTGAATTTTGAAATCGTATTGAATGGCGGGCATTGGGCCGATCCTTTGCAAAAATCAGGCACAGCCTCTTTACTGGCCAGCATGCTGATGCAGGGAACAACAACTAAAACGGCAGCACAGCTGGAAGAAGCCATTGACCTCTTGGGCGCATCGATAACGGTAAACTGCACTAATGAAGAAATACGTTTAAGAGCTACGTGTCTACAGCGTAATTTCGAACCTGTTTTTGCCTTGCTGCAGGAAATTTTACTGCAGCCACGTTGGGATAAAACGGAATGCGAACGATTGTATAAAGCGCTTCTTACCAATTTGAAAGGAAGGGAAGCTAACGCGACAGCTGTTGCCAGCATCAACTTCTACAAACTCATTTATGGTGATCAGCACATTTTAGGTTATCCGGCGACAGGAACACTGCAGACTGTTAATACCATAACACTGGAAGACCTTAAGGCTTATTATAGCAGCTATTTTTCTCCTGCCGTTGCTTCATTTAATGTGGCGGGTGACATCAATAAAGAAAAGGTTGCCAATGCATTGTTAACACTGGAGAAAAACTGGAAAACCAAACCGGTAACTTTGCCTTCCTATGAAATTCCAAACCAGGTCAATGGTGGTAAGGTGTTTTTTATTGATGTACCCGGGGCTAAACAATCGGTATTGTATGTAGGCAAATTGTCCCTTTCAAGCACTAATTCCGACAGCGATCGTCTGGAATTTGCCAATGAGGTATTAGGCAGCGGGTCAAGCGGAAAATTGACACAGGTACTTCGTATCGAAAAAGGATATACCTATGGGGCAGGTTCCTATTTGGTAAAAACAAAAGAAAAAGCGCCATTTATTGCCACTACCAGCGTTAGAGCCAATGCTACCCTGCCGTCGTTAGAAATTATTCAGGAAATGCTCCGCGATTACGGAAAAAGTTTTGGCGAAACCGAAGTTAACATCACGAAAAATAAAGTGTTGAAAAAAAATACGCTTTTGTATGAAAACTTGGGAGCCAAACTGGCGATGTTGGGAGAAATCAGCAAATACAATAAATCGGCTAAATTTCTGGAAGACAAACAACAGGAACTTGTGAATATGCAGGAAGCTGATTTTAAAAACATCATTAATCAGCAGCTGAAAGAACAAGATATGATTTATCTTATTGTTGGTGATAAAGCCACCCAGTTAGAAGAAGTGAAAAAACTGGGTAAAGGCAACGTGGTGCAGCTGGATAGTAACGGGAATCCGTTATAAAGTTATAGCCAAATGAATTGGGCTATATGGAATTGGGCGTCATAATTAGCAGTATTTACTAGTATTCAATTTAGTGCGATGTGGGAGGCCAAATACAAAACCAACTTTGCATATTAAGCCAATTGCCCAAATCCGTTGTAGTAGCTGTTGTAAGAAGTTTATTTTATTAGTTCTACTTTTATAGTGTCAATTAATATTCTATTCCCTTTTACGATATAAAGTTCCTTAATATTTTTCCATTTACCATTTTGTTGAACTAGAATTGTTTCATCTCTCAAGTCAAACCAAACTTCAAGTTCTAGATATTTCGCGTCGGTCGCATTTATAGAAATTATGAATTGATTACTTTTAACAGTTTCCTCAATTATAACTTTGCTGTTAGATGTTTTTAAATCAACGTCGAAATTATGAATCTTATTTTGTAACGAGGACTTTTCAAATCCGCTCGTTGTAGTATAAAAAAGCTTACTTTCACCAATTTTGAATTTAGTCAGCACTTTGAAATCAGGATACCAACTGTGAAGAATAATTTTTGGTTTTTTTTTTATTCTAACTGTATTCTGTCCATAGCTAATATTCAACGATGAAAAAAAAATTAAAAATACTATGATTTTATTTATGGTCATTTTTCTGGCGGATTTTTTTAAATTTCTTACAACGTTCCCGCGCTACAAGTAGTTTGGGACTAAATTAAGCCCATTATTCGGATTTGCCAAATCTTCCAAATACAAACCAATTTTTCCATTAAGCCTAAAACCCAAATTGCTTGTAGCGTGTGTTGGCAGTAGTGCTTATCTGATCTTGGCGATAATAGTGTCAGAGTAAGAAATTATAACTATTGAATCGTTGTTTTCTTTTTTAATTAATTTGTAAGGAGCGGGAATGATTAACAAGTTAGGTTTAGGTTTGTTCAAACGCCAAATGGAATTATCTTCTACGCCCAATTTCTCAATTCCTTTTATAATCTCTATATCATTGTTTAAAAAATATTTGCCATTGATTATAAGTAAACCTCGTGGCGTTTCAACTTTTTGAACTTCCAAATTATAGGCGTCTTTTTTAGTTATTTCTTGTAGATTTGAATCTGAACAACTTACGGCACAGAATAAAATTGTTGGTGCAAATATTAGCGATTTTAATGTTTTTAATTTCATCTTTATATATCATTCCGTGATTTTTGCGTGCGCATTACTGCCAACGTCAGTCTGTGAAAAAACCTTCGTTTGATTAGAAACAAATATAGTAAAATAGTGTTATAAAAACAGGATTTTTCGTATTTTTAAGAATGCAACATATCACAGGAATTTCCCGCCATCAGATGCGTATTTCAAGTTTAG
>CAUPKP010000004.1:0-236052 GCA_963511795.1 uncultured Flavobacterium sp.
AACAACCGAACCGCCAACACACGCTACAAGCAATTTGGGCATTAGGCTTAATTTAAATATGGTTTTGTATTTGGAAGATTTGGCAAATCCGAAAGATAACGCTGATTTAGTCCCAAACTGCTTGTAGCGCGAGAACGTTGGCGGTAATTTTGCCTCCGAAAAGAACAAATCATAACAAAAAATAACATTCCAATAATTAAAGTGAAAGACAAAGAGCAAATAAAAAAACTATTGACTTCGCAATTTGAAATAGAATTATTTGAAGCTTCAATAGTTAGCCTAAACGACATAAATAACAAGTTGCGTTATAACAATTTTGCATATAGCATTAGAGAATTATCAAGACATTTTCTTTATACATTATCACCTGAAACGAATGTTAAAGAATGTATATGGTTTAAAGCTGAAACTGAAGACGGAAAACCTACAAGAGCCCAAAGAATAAAATATGCTGTTCAAGGTGGAATAAGTGATGAAATTTTAGAAGAGTGGGGCTTTGAAATTGAAGAACTTAAGGAAACCATCAGAATAGTTAAAAAAACAATAGATACACTTAGTAAATATACGCATATAAATCCTGATGTATTTAATTTGACTGATCAAGAAATTTCAACGAATAGTGAAACTGTTTTAGAAGCTTTTATTCTTTTTGTTGAGACTATTGAAAATTATAAAGAACAAATTAAAAGCTTTTTAGACGGACATATAGAAGAACATATGATTTATTCTGTTGTTACAAATTTTTTTGAAAACGTTGACCAATTAGCACCGCACCATTCTTTAAATTACAGTGAAATAACTGAGTATAATGTTTCGCAAATTACAGACAGTGAAATTATAGTTGATGTATCAGGTAACCTACAAGTGACATTAGAATATGGCTCAAGAAATGAAAGACGTGAAGGAGATGGACTTGATTTAGAGGAAAGCTTTCCATTTGAAACAAAAATAAAATATGAAATTGATAAAGATTTCCCAACTAATAAATATGAAATAGATGATTATGATGTTGACACTTCCGAATGGTATGGAGATGATGGAGATTTTGAGGATGAAATTGATAACTTATAAAAAAACTACCGCTAACACACGCTACAAGCAATTTGGGGATTTGGCTTAATTTGAAATTGGTTTTGTATTTGGTAGATTTGGCAAATCCGAAAATAGGGATTAATTTAGTCCCAAACTGCTTGTAGCGCGGGGACGTTAGGGTGTATAGCTGTTGACGATCAACAGTCGATTTTAATCAGAAACTTTAGTTCGGAAAATACATAACGAAGCAGAAACCGAGCTGGCCGATTCGAACTGAAATTCGAACTGAAATTCGAACTGAAATTCGAACTGAAATTCGAACCGAAATTTGAGACTTAATTTTTGCGGACAAAGAAACGTGAACTGCTTTATGGAAATCCGAAAGCGGATTTTTTTTTTCGATTTTCCTTGAGGTTTAACTGAAGCTTGAAGTTCAAAAGCGGAAACTATTTGGAACGGAAATCGAAAGGCGAAAAAGTTTTACGCAATTGGAATCGATAATTGGAATGTCAAATCTTTCGTGCTCAGCATCGTCAAGCTACACACCCTAACAGCCACTACAACGGATTTGGGCATTTGGCTTAATGGAAAAATGGTCTTGTATTTGGAAGTTTTGGCAAATCCGAAAATAGGGCTTAATTTAGTCCCAAACCCGCTGTAGTGCCAGAACGTTATAGAGCATTTTAAAAAATCGTGCAAAAAGACAACTAATCAGAAATGAAAGGACAAATTTTTATAGATAATTCCGAAATTGGAATAGTTGATTTTAAAATAATAGACGAAAGTATGGGCGCAATTGGCGGAGATTTTATTGCGACCGAAGATTACAGTAAGTTTAAGAGTGAAATCCAAAAGTTGACACATAAAAATGGAAGTGCTAATTCTGAAAATTTTAAGTTTAGAATTTTTGTAGACAGTATTGAGTTAAATCCAAACGGTGGAATTTGCATAATAGACTCGGAAGAATTTGCTGAACTGTATTTAGATGTTGCAGGACTTAATCAAAATGAATTAGAAAAAATAAAAGGTTAAAAAAGAAAGTGAAACAGATAACAAAAATATTATTAAGTCTAACAATTCTCTTGTTTGCTTCTTGTGGACAAGGTCAAATAAAAACACCTGCTAACGCAATGGATAAATTTGAAAAACTCAAAAACAAAGAAAAATTTGTCGAAGATTTGAAAATCTTTTATCCTGGAGTCGGAGACGAAAAATTAAAACCTATTTTGACTAGTAAAATTAATCTAGCCATAGAAGACTTTAAAAAAGTTGCTCAATCAAATAATCCAACTGATGAGGATTATCAAAATGCAATTAAAAAAGGACTTGAAAGATTCTCCGAAATTTATCTTGACATAGATACTGAAAACCGAGAAAGAATTTGCACTTACTTTGAAGAGCTTATGGACATTGTTGGACTTGAAAGTTCTAACGGACTATTGAACGACTTTCTCTATAATTTTGACCTAACATCGAAACAATAACAACGAAAAAAACGCTCTATAACAGCCACTACAACGGATTTGGGCATTTGGCTTAATGGAAAAATGGTCTTGAATTTGGAATATTTGGCAAATCCGAAGAATGGGCTTAATTTAGTCCCAAACCCGCTGTAGTGCCAAGACGTTACTGGAGACTTGTGCCGAAATTACGCAGATAAAAACAATTAGAAAATAAGCATTGGTTCACCAAGAAGTTTAAAAGCAGAAGCGTGAAAATTGGAACTTGCCAGCAGAAACTTCAAAAGTGAAAACCTGAAAAACAGAAGCGTGAAAGTTGTAATTTGCCAATAGAAACTTGAGAAGTTGGAAGCTGAAAAGTAGAAACTAACAACAAATAAAATATCAAAAAAATGCAAATATTTTTAATTTTTCTGCCATTATTATTTCAAATTGTTTTTGGCAGAAAAGCTATTGGTGGAGATATTAAATTAAACTTTGGAACAGTTTGTTTAATTAGTTTTTTAGGCCAAATCCTAATAACCATTTTAGAGTTTAACATAATTCTATCTAATCTTAAAAAAAACAATAATTTTTGTGGATTACCATTAGTTGGACTTATAACAGTTTCTTTATTTCTTACTTTCATCTTAATTATAACAATATTTATTCAAGACCGAATTAGAAAGTCATATGGTTATGTTGAAGAAATTGATGCTAAAGATGATGATGAATATGAAAAATATCTAGAAGATGAAGAAGATGATAATTTTTGAGAATAAGACACGGAAAATTATAATTTAAAAAGCAGAAACTTGAAAGTTGAAATCTGCAAAACCGAAGCGTGAAAAATTTGCGGTTTAATCGTAATTTCGACAAAAACAAGCCTCCAGTAACACACGCTACAAGCAATTTGGGGATTTGGATTAATGGAAAAATTGGTTTGTATTTGGAAGATTTGGCAAATCCGAAGAATGGGCTTAATTTAACCCCAAACCCGCTGTAGTGCCAGAACGTTATAGCTCATTTTAAAAAACCGACAGTGAAATGAAGAAAATAATTGGAATAATTTTAGGCTTAATAATAATTGTAATCGCTTACTATTATGTTTCAAATTTTCTATGTGAATGTGAAATTAAATGTAAAAATTGCCCAAAAACATCTGGAAATATTAAAACTTCAAAACAATCAGGATTTTACATTGGTAAATACATAGCTTCATTTGATACTATCCGATTAAAAAACTACAAAGAGAAAATTATCATAACTAATGTTTGGGTTGAAAAATCTTGGTTCATAAACACTGACGATTACTCATCTCCTAAACTTGAAAAAACTGATGGTTATAATATTGTACTTGAATTCAAGAAAACTAACAAGGATTTTATTTTTAATTTAATGCCTGTAACAAATGATAGGTTTGGAAAAAGTTCATATGGAATTAATGAAAATAAAAAAGAAATGCGTTTTGAAAAATTACCAAGCAAATTCAAAATAATTGTGGAAGAACGAAATCCTGCAAAAGGTGTTGGTTGGACAAAAAGAATTATAACAGACACAATTGTTTTGAACCTAAAGAAAAACGAGCTATAACAGCCACTACAACGGATTTGGGCATTAGGCTTAATGAAAAGTTGGTTTTGTATTTGGAATATTTGGCAAATCCGAAGAATGGGCTTAATTTAGTCCCAAACCCGCTGTAGTGCCAAGACGTTAGTGGCAAGTGAACCAAAATTGCATAAATAAAAAAATACTATGAATGATATTTGGCATTTTTTGCGAGAATTTGAAAGCAAAGATTTAGTAAAAAGACACATTAAAAAAAAGTTTGGATACGAGCTAAATTCATCAAAAGCTTTTGAAATAACATCTGCATTTAGACAAGGAAGAAGTTATTTTGAGTCTGCAAAAAAATCGAATATTTCAGTAAAACCATTATTGCAATATTATGGAATAGTTGCATTAAGTAGAGGTTTAATTTTAATTCTAAATAGCAAATCAAGAGAAAACAATATTACACCATCACATGGTTTAAAAATTAAAAATTGGAGTGATATTTCTGCTTCTGGAAAGTTAGAAGACATTATTCTAAAAACATCTTCAGGTACTTTTAGGGAATTAATTTCTTCGACAAAAAACATATCTTATTTCCGAGCTGGAAGCAGTGCAATTAATTGGCATTCTGAATATTATATTCCTACAGAAGAATTTGAATTTAATTTAAAAGAATTATCTTATTCATCTCCAGACTTAAAAAAATCTGTTGAATCGTGGTTAGGGAACGATATTCCAACAAAACAACTAAAAGCCTTAAAGCACATAGAAAATAAAACTTTAATCGAAATTGAAGGATTAGAAAATGTAGATGAAATCTTTCCAGAAATTCTTTTTAAAAATCAAACAATAACTAAAACTTCAAATTCGACCAAAATAACATTTGAATGTCCTGCACCACCACACTTAACTCAAAAATGGGTTAGTTCATTTGGCGTAATTGGCGATCCATATGTAATCCCTCCTTTTGAAAATTTGATTTTTTTAAACGATATATCTAAAATGTTTGCCGTATCCTTTATTTTTGGAACAATTTCAAGATATTACCCAACGACTTGGAACAATATTACTAATGGTATTAAAGACGATAGAGTACTACCATTTGCAATAAACTTAATGGACTTTCTTGAAGAAAAATATCCTCAAATAATTATGGACTTTATAAGCTCACCATATAAGTTCGAAGAAAAATAAGTACCAGCCACTAACACACGCTACAACGGATTTGGGCAATTGGCTTAATGGAAAGTTGGTTTTGTATTTGGAAGATTTTGCAAATCCGAATAATGGGCTTAATTTAGTCCCAAACTGCTTGTAGCGCGGGAACGTCAGGCTGTGAAAAAACCTCTTCAAATTTAGAAAGTATTCGGAGGGCTACCAAAGAGAAATTTCAAATATGAGATTCTCAAAGGGTTGATTTTAGTTTTTTCACAGACTGACGTTATGCGTCAGTTTAAAAAACCAAAGAACTTCACAGAAATATGTATATCGAAAGAAAACATTTAATAGAATTATGCGAAACATTTCTTAATGGGGAAATTCAAGCAATTGATGTGAAAAATTTTGCGTGGAATTGTGTTGAATCTGATGAAACGGAATGGGATGAAAATGACGATATAATTTTTGAAACAATTTTTGATTGGGATAACGAAGAAATAAGTTTTCCAATCAATAAAGTCAATATGAAACTTTGGAAAAACAGACTTGAAAATGATGTAGACGAATTAAAGATTTATAACAATTGGAATGTTCACATTGAAAAACAGAAAGACATATGCGAAAAATATGGCTCCATTTGGAAACCTATTCACAAATCTCTTAATATTGCCATTTCTGAAAATTTAGATTTAGAAACGTTAAACGGATTAAGGCTCAAAACTGAAAAAGGAGAAGTTTGTTGGTTTATTTGGAGTGGCGAATATTCGGAAGAAGATAACTTTTTCCAACCAATTTGCGCAGAACATTTAATGCACAGAAAACCAAAACTAATTGCCTTTTTAGGACTTGACGAAGGATTCAGATTTCTAATAACCGAAAAGGGATATGAAGATGTATGGTTTGATGAAAAGTTATTGGAAACAGAAAAACCGAACGCATAACAGCCACTACAACGGATTTGGGCAATAGGCTTAATGGAAAGTTGGTTTTGTATTTGGAATGATTTGGCAAATCCGAAAATAGGGCTTAATTAAGTCCCAAACCCGCTAGTGCCAGAACGTTGGCAGAAATACTATGATGAAGAATTACAAATACCTATTTCTATTATTATTGACATTGATTTCTTGTGAAAAGAAACCAACAAATAACTATGGAAATAAAATAATAGGCGAATGGATTTTCGAAAAAGAAAATCCTAAAAGAAAGAATTATTTCTATACAGACTTTAGCTATTCTTTTGACAAAAATGGAAATTGCGAAAGTAAACCTGGATACTATGATACAAAAGAAAAAACTGAAAAAAAAGAACGAAAAACCATATTTTACGGAACAAAAACTAAATATAAGATTGAAGATGACAGTTTATATATATTCAATTTAGTTACTAAAAAGTGGGATGCTTCTAAAATAGTTGGAATAAATACTAAAAATTTAAAACTGAACTCTGAAAAAAATATCGTTTTAGAATTTTCAAAAATAAAATACAAAGAGAATGAAAATGAAAACTTTGACAAAATAATTATTTCTAAATCTCCTTGTTTTGGTAGTTGCCCAATAAATGACATAGAAATAAATAAAAATGGAAATGTCGATTATTCTGGTTCATATTATAATTCAAAAAACGGTTTTTTTAAATCAAAAATAAGTTCTAATCACTTTAATGAAATTGAACTGAGTTTTAAAAAAACTAACTACTTAAATCTAGAAGACAAATACTCTGCAAATTGGACTGATGACCAAGAAGTCTCTGTAACATTTATAAAAGATAATAAAATTATTAAGTCAATAACTGATTACGGAAGACAATCACCAAAACTATTCCGAATAAATATTGAGCCATTAATTTATTTATATCAGAAACTGAAATTAGTAGAAAACAAAACAATAAAAGATTTTCAAAATATAAATCTTCGATTTGAAAAAGGGAATAAAATTATAAACTTAACAAGTTCTGAAGTTTTCTACTTATCAAATTTATTGAGTAATTCTAAAGTATCAAACAAAACATTCAAAACAGATTACAGAACAGAATATGATGTTGATTATGATGTTAGTAGAATTGAAACTGACGGAAGATTTTTTAAAATATTCTCAAAAAAGGAAAGTTCAATAACTTTAGATTTGGGTTTCAATTTTATTGAGAAAAATGAATTAACCGAAAGAATGAGATTAAAAACAAAATACGAGTAAAAGTACTACTGCCAACACACGCTACAAGCAATTTGGGTATTAGGCTTAATTTGAAGTTGGTCTTGTATTTGGAAGATTTGGCAAATCCGAATAATGGGCTTAATTTAGTCCCAAACTGCTTGTAGCGCGGGAACGTCGGCAGTAATTTTGCCGAAAATGGGAGTAAAAATGAATATTTCAAATAATACAGAAATGAATGAAAAAATAATTTTCAAAAAAACATTTAGATTTATTTTTCTTATTTCATTTATTTCAATTCTAAAAAGTTGTATTTCATATGATAAAGCGATAATTTATCATAAGAATTATTATCCAGAGAAAAGCAATCAATTATTATTTAATGGTTTTTATCAATCAGAAAAAGAAAATTATGAAAACTATCTATCACCAATATATTTTTATGCTGACGGTTCTATTATTTATACAGGATTGATAAAAGATACTCTAGAATTAAAAAAAAGGATACAATTAAAACCAAAAGGTGCTTGGGGTTTTTGGGGAAATTATCAAATCTCAAATGACACAATAACTATAGAAACATTTCCACCAAATATTAATACATTTAGACAAGAAAGATATTTGAAAAAAGGAGTAATTAAAGAAAATAAAATAATTTTTTATCAATCAATTAATAGAACAGGTGGAATAGGGAAAATTGACGAAACAATTAATTTCATAAATTTTAAGACAAAACCTGACTCCACAGCCAATTGGATTAGAACAAAAAGAAAATATAACAAATAAAAACTACTGCCAACACACGCTACAAGCAATTTGGGTTTTAGGCTTAATTTGAAATTGGTTTTGTATTTGGCAGATTTGGCAAATCCGAAAGTTGGCAGTAATACGCTCGCAGAATCGAAAATAAAAGACATACAATGTATAAAATTTGGAAATTAAAAGAATCAAAATCTAATAAATTGATATTGATTAAAGACAAAGTAATTTATAAAGGAAATCCAAAAGATAATGACTTGAATCGCATTAATTCAGAAAGTAGTGATTTAACTTTTTTAAAAGATTTGTTTAGTATTCCATATTCTTACATTAGGAGAATAGAAAACCAAAATGGAAAAAAATCTATTAAAATATTTTTCGGAAAAGATTCTGAGGAAGAATTACATATTGATAACGAAAAAATTAAAAATGAGTTGTTTGAATACATAAAAATTGACAATCAAAATTTGAAATATAGCTCTCAAATTCCAAGTGATTTTGAATATGCAAAAGGGCAATTTTTCGCATTATTATCTATGACAGGAATCTTTTTTTGGTCCGAAATTTTAGCTTTTCAAATTGAAAATGGCACAAGATATGAGCTTGTTGGTGGCGGAAGTCCGGGAATAACTGGAATAGTACTTGCAATTGCAAATCTTGGGAGTATAAATATTCTTATTGGATATGTAATTATTTTAAGTATCATAATTTTCTCCTTAACCAAAAAGTTGAAAACTAAAAGTAAAACTGAATGTCTAACTAGATGAAATAAGTACTACTGCCAACACACGCTACAAGCAATTTGGGCATTTGGCTTAATGGGAAATTGGTTTTGTATTTGGAATGATTTGGCAAATCCGAATAATGGGCTAAATTTAATCCCAAACTGCTTGTAGCGCGAGAACGTCAGGCTGTGAAAAAACCTCTTCAAATTTAGAAAGTATTCGGAGGGCTACCAGAGAAAAATCTCAAATATGAGATTCTCAAGAGGATGATTTGAGTTTTTTCACAGACTGACGTTACCAGTTATTTTAAAGACCTACTATCTAAAATTAGAACCTTATGAAGAAAATCACAACTTTTTTATTTTTTATTGCAATCATTAGTTGCAATAAAAATCAAAGTTGCAACGAGCATGAACAAATCCGAAAAATAGAAACTAGTATAATAATACAAACTTTAATAGACAGCACTGCCAAAACTTCTTTACCAATCTGTACAAGCTTAAAAAAACTTAATATTAGAACCGATTTAAAGGAGCAAAATAAAATTAAAGATTCTGTATCAATAATTAAACTTCCACCCAAAGAAGATATACTTTCCCAAAATACTGAAGTTTTTATAGAGAAGCTTCTTGTTGGCAAGTCAATTTTTAATCAAAAGGATTCTTTAAATTTTGTTGCGCAAAATTTTTGTTTGCCTAAATTATATATTCCAAAAAATATTTCAAAAAGAGTCAAAACAATTTCCTTAACTGAACTGCAAAGCCAAAAATTAAATACTGAATATATCATAGTTTCGATTCCCATATTCTCAAATGACAATAAGAAAGCTTATGTAGAAATAGATTATTATTCCAAAAATCGCAATTTTGGAGAATCGTTTTTCTTAGAAAAAATTGGAGAAAAGTGGAAAGTTGTTTATCGTTTTGGCAATTGGAGTGCGTGCTAAAAAAACAACTGGTAACAGCCACTACAACGGATTTGGGCATTTGGCTTAATGGAAAAATGGTTTTGTATTTGGGATGATTTGGCAAATCCGAAAATAGGGCTTAATTTAGTCCCAAACCCGCTGTATTGCCAGAACGTCAGGCTGTGAAAAAACCTCTTCAAATTTAGAAAGTATTCGGAGGGCTACCAGAGAAAAATCTCAAATATGAGATTCTCAAGAGGATGATTTGAGTTTTTTCACAGACTGACGTTATGCGGCATTTTAAGACGATACGATAAAAATGAAACAATTGATATGGAAACTAATTTTACCTTTAACTGTAATTTCCTTTGGGACAATTACAAAGTGGTGGTATACTTTACCTGTTGACGCACCCGACACTTTATATAGCGGTTTTCCATTTCCATTTGCTGGTGCTGGCTGGCACACCTCAATGTCGCTACAAATTTTTGTTTTAGAACTAATTGTCGACTTTCTTATTTATTTCCTTTTATGGTTTGTAATAGTGTTTAGTATTAATAAGTATTTGACAAAAATAAAGACATACAAAATCATGACAATTGGACTTTGGACAATTTCGGGAATAATAATTCTTGGTGCATCATATATCGCAAGTTTTCCCGAACATATTTTTTACTTTAAACGACCTTATGAAATGGAAATAATGGAAACTGGATATAAGTTTATTTGGCAGAAAACAGAACGACCTGACTTTTACAAATATCACCCCAAATATACTAAATAATAAAAAAACGACCGCATAACAGGCGTTTGGCAAGATTGCGAATTTTGTAGTAAATACACGTTTATTTCTCGCAAGAAATTTTATCTTTAAAAGAAAATAATAAGTTCCGAACTTCGCAACCAAGCGCCGGAACGTTACCAGTTATGTTTATGAGAAACGAAAGATATAAAGGAAGAAAGATTATTTGGGAAAGTAAAACTAAACAAGTTTTCACAATTCTAATATGTTTTATATTCACTTTCATTGCTTTGTGGATTAGAGATACCGAAAAACCCCAATTTTGGGTTTCAATCGTTTTGTTTGGGTTTGGTGGAGTATTTATGTTGGTTAGATTTTTAAATCCTAAAAATATTTTTGTAACACCAAAATCGAAAATCGGAAAAGAAATATTAGCTGAAAGAGCAGAATTCGATGTATATCAAAATGGATTTTTTGAATATACTGAAAATGGATTCAAAAATTCTGTTGAAATAAATAATGAAAGCTATAAATGGGAAGAAATACAAACAGTTTACGGCTATAAAGTAGACTTACTGACTTATGACGAAGTTTGTATTGATGTTTATACTATTGACCAAAAGAAATTCACAATAACTGAATCAACAGGCGGTTGGTTTCAATTCATAAGCAGATTAAGTGAAAATATTAAATCAATTGAAATTGATTGGTATGTGAAAATTGCAAACCCTGCGTTTGAAAAAAATCTGACTTTGTTATACGACAAACAAAACCGAACCATCGAACAAATAAGAACCGAAAACCGAAACGCATAAAAACACAACTGGTAACAGCCACTACAACTGATTTGGGCATTTGGCTTAATGGAAAGATGGTTTTGTATTTGGGATGATTTGGCAAATCCGAAAATAGGGCTTAATTTAGTCCCAAACCCGCTGTAGTGCCAGAACGTCAGGCTGTGAAAAAACCTCTTCAAATTTAGAAAGTATTCGGAGGGCTACCAAAGAAAAATCTCAAATATGAGATTCTCAAGAGGCTGATTTTAGTTTTTTCACAGACTGACGTTGGCAGATATTATCACAGAACTAAATGAAAATCTAAATAATGAAGAAAATAATTCTAATATTAATTTGCTTAACATTTATTTCTTGTGATTTTGTAAAAAAAGAAAACAAAAGCAGATTTGATAATATTTCAGAAAAAGATACAACTTGTTTAAATGGCATTAAAGAAGCAAAAATTGATATTCAAAAAGGCAAATTAGTCTACTGCTATGTTATGGGCGGTTTATTATATCATGGATTACGTTCTGAAAAAGAACTTACTTTAGTCTTAAAGCAAAATAATATTGAATTTAGAAGTATCACTGTTTCGGACGTTGTAGATCCAAATCAAACACATTGTTACTGTCCTTTTATGGAAGAAAAGATTATCGAAAAATATGGAAATAAATTTATTGATTCTATATTAGATGTTTCAGACAAATTATATCTTAAGAACAGCATAAATGATACTTTATATTATGCTGATTGTGACAAACGTCCAAACTATCCAAATGATAATAGTGAATATCAAGATGATTATAGTGATGCATTACAAAAAGAAGTAGAAACAAAAATGATTTATCCAAAAGGATATATAAAAAGAAGAAAAAATGATGATTATGCTTTTGTAGATATACGTTTCTATGTTAGCAAAAAAGGCGAATCAAAAGCACTAAATTTCAACTTTTTAACTAATATAGAAACAAATTACAAGTTTAAAAAAGAGTTAGAAAAAGAGATCAAAAAATATCTAAAAACTGAAAATTGGAAACCTGCACAAATAAGAGAAGAAAATGTAAATTCAGATATGAATTTTAGATTCCAGCTAAAATGAAAATAACATCTGCCAACACACGCTACAAGCAATTTGGGGATTTGGCTTAATGGAAAAATTGGTTTGTATTTGGAAGATTTGGCAAATCCGAATAATGGGCTTAATTTAGTCCCAAACTGCTTGTAGCGCGAGAACGTCAGGCTGTGAAAAAACCTCTTCAAATTTAGAAAGTATTCGGAGGGCTACCAAAGAAAAATTTCAAATATGAGATTCTCAAAGGGTTGCTTTTAGTTTTTTCACAGACTGACGTTGTAACCAATGCAAAAACAAAACGGATGAAAAAAATAGTGCTATTAATATTTTTGGCTTTTTCAATCAATGTGATTGCACAAGGTGGTTCTGACATTAAATATGTAAAGATTTCTAAACTTGATAATTCATATATTTGGAGAATTAGTGCATTTGGATTTCTATAATCGCTCATTTGGTGGTCTAAATATTGAAAACAAAGATTTGACTGATAAAATAATAATTGAACTCGAAAACAAAAAAATAGAATTTAAGGAACACAGAATTGATAACGGTCACAATAACTGGTTTGCAGAACAGTACTTGGAATCGACTGAATTTATCGATGGTTCTAAAATCCGAATTTCAATGTGTGAGATTAAAGGAATTACATCGGACTTAGTAAATGTCATTTTAATTTTGGAATATCGAGATTATAGCGGTCAATTAAAACCTGATAAAACAAATAGAATTGAATATACCTTTCCGAAAAAAATATTAACTGAAATATTAGTTAAAAATTAAAAAAGCACTGGTTACAACAGGTACTACAACGGATTTGGGCATTTGGCTTAATGGAAAAATGGTTCTGTATTTGGGATGATTTGGCAAATCCGAAGAATGGGCTTAATTTAGTCCCAAACCCGCTGTAGTGCCAGAACGTTATGCAACATTTTACCAAATGAGAATATTCGACTTTCTTATGAGAAAAAACAACTGTCAAGACAATATATCGCAATCAGAAGCCGAATTTGAAATGCATAGTGCTAAAACCCTTTTCAGTTATCTCAGCCTGAAGTTAGAAAACGCTGTGACCTATGAAGACTTATTTAATTTGTGCTATACTCTGTTTTGCACATTAGATATTCTACCTGAAAATCTAAAAACATTGAAGCTTTCGAAAGAGGTTTTAGCTATGACTTTTGCAAAATTAGCAAGAGAAAGGAAAATCATTAATTTTAATACAAACAAATCAATCGAGTTAATGTTTAACGACATTTCGGATGAAAAGCATTGGATAGAACAAATTAAAGTACATATGATTGCTGACAAATGGCCTAATAAAGAAAGTGCTAGAATATTACTGGAATGAAGTTGACTTTACAAGAAAAAACGTTGCATAACAGGTACTACAACGGATTTACTTCGTCCGTTCGGCTTACAGCCTCGGGTGGGGCATTAGACTTAATTGGAAGTTGGTTTTGTATTTGGGATGATTTACTTTGTCTATTCGTCCCGATAATTATCGGGACTCGGGTGGCAAATCCGAAAATAACGCTGATTTAGCCCCAAACTGCTTTTAGCGCGAGAACGTCATGTGAGACCAAAAAAAAAAATACGGAATAATTCGAAAAGTTACCATTTTTTGGTAACTTAGCTAAAAAAAATATGGGACGAAATACTTCTATATCGCTTGGTAATCATTTCGAAAGTTTTATCGAACACAGTGTAAATGATGGAAGATTCAATAACGCAAGTGAAGTTGTCAGAGCCGGTCTTCGTCTTTTAGAAGATGAGGAAAATAAAATTATAGCTTTAAGAAAAGCGATTAATGATGGAATTGAAAGTGGACGTGCCGTGGATTTTGATGCTAAAAAACATCTTAACGTTTTAAAAGCAAGAAAAAAATCAAATGGCTAAATATTATTTAACAAATAAAGCTGTTGATGACTTAACTGAAATTTGGGATTATACAATCGAAACTTGGTCTGAAATGCAAGCTGAAAAGTATTATGATTTACTTTTGGCATCATGTGATGATTTAGCAAATAATCCAGAACTTGGTAGAAACTATGATATTGTTACGAAAGGAATATTAGGTTTTAAATCAGGTGAACATATTATCTTCTACTCAATTATATCTAAGAACGAAATAGAAATCGCAAGAATTCTTCATGGAATTATGGATTTAAAAAGCAGACTATAAGAAACCTCACATAACAGCTACAACGCATTTACTTTGTCCGTTCGGCTTACAGCCTCGGGTGGGGCATTGAGCTTAATGGAAAGGTGGTTTTGTATTTGGAAGATTTGCTTCGCCTGTTCGTCCCGATAATTATCGGGACTCGAGTGGCTAATCCGAAAATAGGGATTAATTTAGTCCAAACTGCGTGTATCGCGGGTACGTTATAGTCAATGGTTGGACGATTGTAATAAATAACAAAATATGGGACTAACAGATCTTAAAAAAGAACTAAAGAAACTCGAAAAAGAAAAACTCATCGAACTTATTGCTGACTTGTATAAAAAGAACAAATCGGTAAAAGAATTTTTAGATTTTTATGTAAATCCTGACGAGAATGAACTGTTCAAAAAATATCGAGACAAAGTTTTCGAAGCATTTTTCCCTAAGCGTGGTTACAGCTATAAACTCAAAGACGGCAAACAAGCAATTAGTGACTTCAAAAAACTTGAACCAGCTACTGAACTACTAGCCAGCCTTATGCTGTTTTATGTTGAGTCAGGTGTAAAATTTACGAATGGCTTTGGTGACGTAAATGAAGTATTCTACAATAGCTTATCAAAAACATTCGCTGATGCTTTGAAAATGATGGACAAAGAAAATCTTCTAAACGCGTTTGAAGAACGGGTAGAAAAAATAGTAGATGACACAAGTGGAATTGGATGGGGTTTCCACGATTATTTAGTTCAAGTTTGGTTTGACTTTTATCCGAGTGATGATGTGGATGATGATGAATGTGAAGACGGACAAAGAGAAAGTGAAAATAATTAAAATGAGCGTAGAACCAGTCCCCATAACAGCACAACGCATTTACTTCGTACGTTCGGCTTACAGCCTCGGGTGGGGCAACTGGCTTAATTTGCTGATGGTTTTGTGTTTGGGATGATTTGCTTCGCCTGTTCACTATCGCTCGAGTGGCTAATCCGAAAATAGGGCTTAATTTAGTCCCAAACCCGCTGTAGTGCCAGAACCTTCTAGGCAATGCTAACGAAGACCAAGACAATTCAAAACAACTTTTAAATTAAACCAAAATGAACATTAACTTATTTCTTTGGGTACTATTATTTACTTTACCTAAAATGGTGTTTTCTCAATCGACCGACTTTACCATTCAAGATGTAAAATTTGAAAGTCAAGGTATTACTCTTGCAGGCTCGATTTTAACGCCTAAAAAAACATTTGCTGCAGTTGTAATGGTTCATGGCTCTGATCCTGTAAAAAGAGAAATGGAGTTCGCTGCACGTCTTGCCAAAGAAGGTATTGCTGTATTGACATATGATAAACGCGGCGTTGGAGAATCTGGCGGTGTATATGTCGGTCCATCTGTCGGTACGAATAATATTGACACTACTAATCTTAATTTATTATCTCAGGATGCTAGTGCAGCAGTAAATACATTTCGATCCCATTTGAAAGATAAAAAAACACCTATTGGCTTAGTTGGCTTCAGTCAAGCTGGATGGATAATACCAATTGCTGCAAGTAAAAATCCACAAATAGAATTTATGGTTTTATTTAGCTGTCCAACAATTACAACTTTGGAACAACTTAGATTTCAGTTTTATACTAATGGAAATAATAATTTTTGGGGAAATCATACAGAATCAGAAGCTCGTGAACATATCAAAAACGATTCTGACAGGTATCAATTTACAGCGACTGACCCAAAAAATTCTCTGAATACTCTTTCAATTCCAGGGCTTTGGCTTTTTGGTGAAAAAGATATACAGATTCCAGTAAAGTTGTGTATGGAGCAATTAAATACATTGAAAGCTCAAGACAAACCTTTCGAATACACCTTGTTTTCAACATTAGGACACAATACTTCTTCTGGCAATAGTACAGAACCTGTTGATATTTCAATTCAATGGATAAAACAGAAAACTTTAAATATTAAGAAGCCTAAAGTATCACAATAAAGCACTGCCTACAACAGCTACAACGGATTTCGGCATTTGGTTTAATGGAAAATTGGTTTTGTATTTGAGATGATTTGCTTCGCCTGTTTGCTCGAGTGGCAAATCCGAAAACAGAGCTTAATTTAACCCCAAAAACCGCTGTAATATCAGAACGTTAGCCACAATTTACCACAGACAACAATACAGACAAATGGCACATTTTCCAGTAACAAATTCTAACCTTTCAGCGACTCATATCGGACTGTTTTTACAAGAAAAATATTCTTTGAGCAAAGACACTAAATGCCAATTAATTAAAGCAGGAATCAATGATACCTATTTGATAACCGACAATTTGGACAAGTTTGTGTTCCGCATTTATAGTTTGAATTGGAGAACACATGCAGAAATAGCAGACGAAATAAAATTATTAAACGAGCTAAAACAAAATAACATTTCTATTTCTTATCCACTACCAGACAAAACAAATAATTTTATACAAACACTAAATGCCCCAGAAGGAGACAGATATGCTGTACTTTTCACTTATGCAAATGGTGAAAAACTGCACATTATTTCGGCAGAAGCTCATTTTCATATCGGACAACTTATGGCTCGACTTCATAAGGTAACTAATAATCAAAAGTTAAGTCGTGTAAAATACTCATCCGAAGTAATTCTTATTGACTCATTAAAACAAGTATCAAACTTTTTGACCGCAGGCACAGAAGAAATGAACTTTATGCGTTCGGCTCAAAAATATTTAATGAAGGAGTTTAAAAATGCCGACACTTCTCAAATTAGACAAGGAATTGTTCATCTTGACATTTGGTTTGACAATATAAACGTAACAAAAGAGAACGAAGCAACCATTTTTGATTTCGATTTCTGTGGAAACGGTTGGCTTTGTTTAGACATTGCCTATTACGTTATGCAACTTCATAATGTCGAGAAGTATGAGTCTAAAGATTATCAGCCAAAGATAGAAAGCTTTATTAAGGGTTATGAATCTATAACCCCAATAAGTAAAGAAGAAAAACGACTCCTTCCGATGCTAGGAGTAAGTTTATATTTTTTTTATTTAGGAATACAATGCCAACGCTATGACAATTGGTCTAACTCATTTTTAAGTGAGAACTATTTGAAAAGATATATAAATGGGCTCGTCAAAAGATACTATGATATATACAAACTAGGAGACAATAAAAACTGTGCCTAACCGCTAGTAAGCAAATAATCAAACCGCAAAATTATAACCTTATCAAAATATCCAAGAAATATGGAAAGTTTTGCAAAAGTAAAAAAAATACTAGTGTGGTATAATATGATTCCAAACTTGATCTGGTCTATTTTAAATCTAGGGACTATTTCATTCTACTGTTTTACCTACGTTAGTTATCAAACACTGTATATTTTCCTGATAGTAAGTTTAATCCCAATATTTTTTAAAAAATCTTTTATTGACAAACTTCAAATAGGAAAGACAATTGGAATTTACAAGAAGTTGAGAGTTCATTTAATAAACAAATTTACTCAAAATGGGACAATAATAAATAACCTCATAAAAAGGAAATTTCCGGATCACAAAATTGTTACACCTAAAAAAACTTCAATTGCGGGACTTATTCGTCAAACCTATATCTTCGAAAAATTCCATTTAATCTTTTTTATATTTTTTAGTTTGACAATTATTTTGGTTCTCCTAAAAGGTCATTTACTTTGGGCTATAATCATGGTAATAAACAATATAGCATACAACATTTATCCAAATCTTCTACAACAATACATCAGACTTAAACTAATTTTATTCAGTAAAAAAAATAGAAATCGTTGCTTAGAATCTGCCTACTGCTATCAGCCGTTAATTCTCATAGCGGGTTTTTTCGGTAGATTGTTTGTCCCTTTTTATTAACTTCGTTTTTTCTTGGCAGAAAAAACTCTGTCATTAAGCCTCCGCGAAAATTAACGTCGGAACGTCAGACTGCAAAAAACTACTTTAGATTTTGAAAGTATTCGGAGTGCTGCTAAAGAAAAATCTCAAAAAAGAGATTCTTAAAAGGATGATTTTAGTTTTTTTCACAGACTGACGTTACCTGCAATGCATAAGTAAACAATCTTTCAAAATGAGATATAAAACAATTGCATTTTTTTTAATTCTTCTTTTAATAAAGTCTTTCGCATTTGGACAAAGTGCAAAAGAGCAATTATCTATTGCCAATTCTGCTAAATTGATTTCAAAAAATTTCTATGATGAAATCCCTTTTAATGACAAATTAGGCTACTTCACAATTCGAGTAAAAATAGACACAGGCACATATGAGTATATTTTTGATACAGGTGGGTATAATACAGTAACTACTAAAATTATGGAAGATGCAAAACTTTTATCTCTTATGGAAGTGACAGCTGGAAGTTCTAACAAAATAAAATCAAAAATCAAACTTTCAAAAATTCCTTTGTTACAAATTGGTAAAGCTCAATTTGAGGATATTGGTGTTTTCAATTTCGATTTTTCATCTTCACCTGTTATAAATTGCTACACCAATGGAGGTTTAATTGGCAAAAGTGTAATTCGTGAAGCTATTTGGCAGATTGACTATAAAAAATCTACAATAAGAGTTTCAGATAATATTGCAAATATGCCCAACCTTGAAAAAAGCGAAAAAATCAAAATAGAACTTGACAAAACTCTAAATCCATTTTTGAAAATTATGATAAATGGAAAGCAAGAGAAGTTTATGTTAGATTTTGGTTATGGCGGACTAATATCACTAACTGAAAAAACTGCTTCTTCATTAAAATCAAACAGCATATTGACAATAGAAGGCGAAGGAAACATAAGTGCAAATGGAATAGTAAAAGAAAAGACCTATATTACTTTACTAGAAAATCTCACCATTGGAAAATATGAACTAAAAAATAAAGCTGCTTATTATTCTAAATCAAATAATTACAATTTGCTCGGTTCAGAATTGACAAAATACTTTATCGTGACACTTAACTTCAAAGATGAAGAATTAATCTTAACACCTTATACTGACACAGAAAATAGTTTTGAAACATTTGGTTTTAACATAAACTTGGACAGCAATAAAATCTATGTTAGTAAACTATTTAATGGTTTAAATGCTCAGAGTGCAGGGTTGTTATTAAATGACGAGATAATAAATATTAATGGCAAACAATTGAGCGGACTTTCTCTTTGTGACAAATATTTTAATATGAATAATATTTTAAGAACTGAAAAAGAAATCTTAATTCAAGTTAAAAGAGGCGAAGCCCAAAAGGAATTTCGCATAGTAAAACAAAACCCTTTTAGCAACTGAGGTAATTGCACAGCAGGCAATATCGTATTGGCAATAGCGGGGCCGAAAGTTATCATTCAACATCTGCAATTCTATTGGGCAATGCAGAAAGATACTGAAACTCCAATATTTTACATCTCAAACAAAACTTCCCCTTCATATTCTTCCTCCTACACTTAATTACAAATCTTAAATAATCAACAACTTTTTACAAACCTATTAAGGGTTCGGAAATATTTTTTTTGAATAAAGATACTTTTTTATTGTTTATCAATAATTTTTTATTATTTTTACGACATCAATTTAAAATTTATGAACCATGACAAAAACAAACAACTTGGTATTTTGGGGCTTATATATTGTGGCTTGGATCATCTTTGTAGGCTTGTCCATCGAAGCGGGCGGCTTGATTGTAAATTTCTTTTTCAGTCTGTTCAAACCTGAATTTGTTCAAAATCTTTATCAAAAATTGAACTTAATTGAAATGTATAAAGGAAGCAAAATGGCTTTTTTTGGAATCTATAGCTTTATTCTATCAATTTCAATTTTGAAAGCCTTCTTATTCTACATAGTCGTCAGACTAATGCACAAAATGGATTTAACAAAACCGTTCAACACTTTTGTTTCTGACCAAATTTTGCAAATTAGCTATTACACTATTTCAATTGGACTGTTTAGTCACATTGCCAGAGAGATAGCTCAAAATTTAATGCATCACGGTTTTGTCACCGAAAGCTTGAACCAATTTTGGGCAGACAGCCAAGCCTTTATTTTAATGGGAGCAGTAATTTATATTATTGCGACTATTTTCAAAAAGGGAGTAGACATTCAAAACGAAAATGATTTAACTGTATAAGCTATGGCAATCATTGTAAATTTGGATGTAATGATGGCAAAGCGAAAGATGTCACTAAATGAACTTTCTGATAAAGTTGGATTGACTTTATCGAACCTTTCTATTTTAAAAACAGGAAAAGCAAAAGCAATTAGATTTAGCACATTGGAGATAATTTGTAATGTATTGGAATGCCAGCCAGGTGACATTTTAGAATATGTTAATGAGGATCAAGAAACAACGACTCGCTAACAGCAAAGGTTTCGTTGGATTTCATAAGCTTTGTAATTTCCAAGCAGACTAAACCATCATAAAGAAAAAGGGCCGTTTCGCGCTAAAATAGCGGAATCGACCCTTTTTTATTGACTTTTTTCATCAAGCCAAAAATTTCATTCTTTATTAAAACCATATTTATGGATTATGCAAGAGATGAAATTTAGCCTTTTCAATAAATAATCTTTCACTGGTAATCATAGATACCCCCTACCGTTTGATCAGCAGTTTAAGATTTACTTTTTGAATCGGCTTTTTTCTTAGTTCCATCAGCTATCACATCTTTAGCTTTGCTAATTCCAATAGCTATAGCTCCCCCTTCGTCTAATTTACCTTCTTCCAGTATCGCATTGGCAATTTCAACTGCCTTATTGCGTACTTTAACCGGAAGATTTTTCATTGCAACCGGATAATCTTTCTTTGTCCAAGGCATATTATTTCATTTTGAATTATAATTATCTTGAAATCATAAATGAGATTTATTAATTTCAAAATTCCTTTTTTATTGACAATTCAAATATATAACACTGTTTACACTAACATTTACATTACTTTATCAATTGATTACATAATTCTCACATTCTGTAAATAATCAGCTGTTTTTCATTTTGCCAAAGCCAAAAAAAACCTTTATATAACTATAAGAGAAAAAAATAACAAAAGTTAAAATGTGCCTGATTTATACTTAATTTTACATCTTAAACCAAAATCAGATGAATACTCATTTGTACAGCGACAGTCCTTTCAAGACAATAATCTCTTTTGATAAACTAATTGAATCTTTTGAAGAAATAGCTTTATCCGGCACAGATTATAAGTCGGAATATGCTAAAACCATTTTAAAGCAAATAGAATCTATACCGGAATTAAGGACAGGAGTTCAAGATTACAGCATTATTAAAGAAAATGAGGACTTAATAAAAAATATAGTGGCCGATTTATTTCCAGCCGTTTTGACTCACAATGAGATAAAAGCCATTACGATTCCGTTTCTAAATATATATTTCAATTATACAGAGCGTTTCAAGAAAATTTTGCGCAATGCAGGGAAGGAATATTATATGGAAATCCGCGATTTTGATAATCACCAGTTCTATATTAGTAACTGCTGTTTAATTTTAAGCAGTTATTACCATCAGAAAATTGATTTCAATAGGCCCTTCTTTTACGATATCCCAGACGAATACGGTATAGAAAAGCATTATCGCATTTTGTATAATGCCGATTTTATGGAAATCACTCCAACAGAAAATTCGATTTCGCTTACTCAGGATGATATTGATCTTTTAATTGACAATTATAACGACATAGAACTATGGAAATCTAAATTTCCTGTGGGAAGCTGGATTTTAAAAGGTTTTGGAATTGTTACTTTATTTGATGCCACTACAGAAAGTGCTATTTCTAATTTGAAAAGCAATCTGCTAAAACCTGATACTAGAACTGTAGAAACAAACGAAATCATCCTAAATATTTTTAAATCTATTTTTAAAATTGCGGATTTGAAAGTAGGTTTCATCATTTATAATCCAGATGAAGAAAAATTTATCAGACCTGTTAAGTATGATAATCAGCTGCAGAGTTTTTTACTTTCGGCTAATCAGGAAGTGGACTGCAAAAATGATTTCTTCGGATGCTCTTTCAAAAACCTGTTAGATAATAAAGAGCCTTTTGTTATTTCGAATGTCAAAAAATTCACTGAAGAATCAGCAAATAAAAGCCTTGGCGAACATTTACTAAAACAAAATATTCACAGCTGTGTTTTTGCTCCGGTTATAAAAGACGGACATTTATTAGGCGTTATCGAATTAGTTTCAGAAAGTCCACGGGAACTCAATAGTGTAAATGCAGTTAAACTCGAATTGGTTCTGCCTTATTTAACGGATACGATTGATCGTTATAATACCGATATGCAGCATCAGGTTGAAGCGATTATTCAGCGAGAATACACTACAATTCACCCAAGTGTGTATTGGAAATTTAAAAAAGAATCCCAAAATTATTTCCAGAACAGCAGTCCTGGCCAGGATTATATTTTTAAGGAAATTATTTTTAAAAATGTATTTCCGTTATACGGGCAAATCGATATTCAGGGTTCATCGGAACATCGAAATGAAACGGTAAAAAAAGATTTAAAAAATCAGCTCACAACGATTCTGGAAATTTTCGAAAACGAGAAACCAAACAGTAATCTGATGCTTTTGGAACAGCGAAAATTTGAATTGGAATCACTTCGCGCTGAATTAGACCAAACACTGAAAGCTGATACAGAACAGCATGTACAGCGCTATATCGAAGAAGAAATTCATCCGCTTTTGAGGAATACAAAAGACACCGGCAAAAGCGAAAAACTGGAAGAATTATATTTTGCGAGCCTCGATGAAAAAACAGGAATGTTTTATCAGGAAAGAAAGAAATTTGATAATGCTATGTCCATTATTAATAAAAAACTGGCTTCGGTTCTGGATAAAAAACAATTGGAAGCACAGCAGATTTATCCGCATTATTATGAGCGATTCAAAACTGACGGTGTTGAACATAATCTGTATATAGGAGCTTCTATATCGCCAGCAAAACCTTTTGATATCATGTATCTGCACAACCTGCGATTATGGCAGTTACAGACTTTATGCGAAATGGAACTGGAACATCATCAGCTTAAGGAAACTTTGCCTTATGAACTGAATGTAACCTCATTAATTCTGGTTTTCAGTTCAGCACTTTCTATCCGTTTTAGAATGGATGAAAAACGTTTTGATGTTGACGGAACGTATAATGCGAGATACGAAGTTGTTAAAAAAAGGATTGATAAAGCAAATATCAAAGGCACAAAAGATCGGATTACCGAGAAAGAAAAAATTACAATCGTATATTCTCAAAACAGCGAAGAAGCAGAATATTTAAAATACATCAAGTATCTGCAGCACAAAAAAATACTGGAACCTTCGATAGAACAATTTGAAGTTGAAGATTTACAGGGTGTTTCTGGTTTAAGAGCAATCCGTGTGAAAGTAATTAACAACACTGAAAATACAAGCGATAAAAAAATCACGTATCAGGATTTATTGGATGAGCTCAACTAAACAGCTGAGCTCATACTTTTATATACTCTTGAAAGCGATTACAAACGATATTACCGTAATGATAATTCCAATCATAAATAAGTTGTAAGCAATCCGCAGCAGATTGTATTTGCGCTGTAAAACTAAGCCCAGATAATACAAATCTTTAATCATGGTTGAGTACAGATAATCGCGGTCTTTCATCATTTCATTCATTGCCCAATTATAATCTTCCAGAGGCATTTTGTAAAAATTACCAAAGAACATCAAATTGACTTTTTTGGCCTCCACATCTTCACGTGTAAAAATTCCGGAAGTTACTTTTGGACGTGTCGAAAGAATGGCAAAAATCATCGTGACAACACTAGATATCAGCATAATGAAAGTCGGAATTACTAAATGCGCATTTCTTGGACTGTCTAATTTTGGAATAATAGACGAAAGTGCAATCGAAATAATAATTGCATTTACAGACAATAAAATATTAGCTTTACTGTCTGCAATTCCGCTCAAACGAGTATGATTTCCCAAAGTAACCCGAAATAATGTATCTATTCCCCGATCAGGTTTTTCATCTTTGTACTTCTTTTTTTCTTCGTCTTCGATTTCTTTAGCTTTTTTCAATTCCTGCTTATTAAGTTTTTTTTGAATAATTGCAATATTTTTCTCTTTCAGAGGCTGCCATTTTTTCAAAGCATAATCCGTATAAAACCGATGTGTATTCACTAAAAAATTAAGATTTTCTTTTGCCCATTCTAAATTATCAAAAGAAAGATTCATCGTATTTTTTAGCTCAAAACGCAGTAACTCACAAGTCGAAGTATATTCTAAACTAGTAATATGGACAAAATCGGCATCTTTTATTATCTTTTCTGACAGCGTTTGAGGAACATACAATTTTGAAGTCGCCAAAATAAGTTTGGATACACCAGCTATAAACTCATCCGACTGCCCTTTCTCTTTTAAAAAAGCAGCAGCAATCTTTACACTTTCATTTTCATGATCTTCTGTCCCATTTATATAGCCTGTATCATGAAACCAGGCTGCTGTCAAAAGCATCTCTTTTTCAACACCTTCTACGTTCTCCTTAATGCAGAGTTTGTTAACCGCACCCACAACATTAAAAGTATGGCTAAAATTATGATAAGAGTATAAATTAGAAAGTTTATCTTTGAGTAAGTTACTAACCAAATTTTCTGACTGTTCTATTAGATTCATAAAGAATGTTTTAATCCGACTAAATTATGAAATTGTTTCTTGATAATCATTTCATGGCTATAATTAAAAATTATTCTTTCATTATAACTTCATTACTTGTACTAAATTCCTGTGCAACACATAAAGCACAATACGGAAAAAATGTAAGTTCAGATGAAAATAAAAACGCTACAGATAGCATAAAAGTTACGCACACATTTTACTTAGTTGGAGATGCAGGAAATGCTGATGAAGAACAAGCGCAGCAAACGCTGGAATTATTGCATCAAAAACTGAAGAAGTCGAATAAAAAAGCTACCCTCATTTTTTTAGGAGATAATATTTACCCTAAAGGTTTTCCCAGCGACAACAATCCATCTGATAAAGCTTTGGCAGAAAAAAAACTAACCAACCAGTTAAAAATGACCCAAGGATTTAAAGGAAAAACAATTGTAATTCCAGGAAATCATGATTGGTATAACGGCATAAAAGGTCTAGAAAACCAAGCCGATTTTGTAACCAAATATTTAAATGACAAAAAAGCTTTTCTTCCTAGAAAAAACTGTCCGATTGAAGATGTGAAAATTGACAGCATCACAACGCTGATCGCCATAGACAGCGAATGGTTTTTGGAAGATTGGGACAACCATCCTACTATAAACGATAATTGTAACATCAAAACCAGAGAAGCTTTTTTCGATGAATTGGAAAACCTGCTGAATAAAAACCAAGAAAAAACAGTTGTCCTTGCCATTCATCACCCTTTATTAAGCAACGGATCTCATGGAGGACAATTTTCATTAGAAAAACAATTATTTCCATTGGAACAAAAAATCCCGCTTCCTGTAATAGGTTCTTTTATTAATCTGCTCCGAAAGACCTCAGGAGTTAACCCGCAGGATATTCAAAACAAATTATATACCATTTATTCGAAGAGAATTAAAACGCTTTTGCAAAAGCAGAAAAATGTAATTGTAGTTTCTGGACACGATCATAATCTGCAGTACATCTACAAAGAAAACATTCTGCAGATTATAAGCGGTGCAGGTTCAAAATCTGAAGCGGCAAGAGCCATTAATCCAAGTGATTTTTCGTATGGCGGAAACGGTTATGCCGTGCTTACTTTATTTAAAAGCGGTGATGCAAAAGTAGCTTACTTTGGAAATGAAAATAATAAAGAAAAACTGCTTTTTGAACATGAAATTATAAAAGCCAAAGAGATTAATTGGGCTGCCGATGTAAAAGATAATTTTCCGTCAAGCATCAACACTTCAATTTACACCGAAGAAATGACACAGAAGAGTTCAGCTCACAAATTATTATTCGGAAATCATTACAGAAAATATTACAGTCTGCCCATTGAAGCTAAAACTGCAGTTTTAGACACACTTTTTGGGGGACTGAAACCTCTTCGCGAAGGCGGAGGACATCAGTCGATTTCCCTTCGAATGGCTGATTCCAAAGGAAGAGAATATGTAATGCGTGGGATGAAAAAAAGCGCAACTCAGTTTTTACAGTCAGTAGCTTTCAAAGATCAGTATATTGTAAATGATTTTCAGGACACCTATGCCGAAAATTTCCTGCTTGATTTTTACACCACATCTCATCCTTACACTCCATTTGCCGTGGGCGGTATGGCAGACAAATTGGGATTAGCACATACGAATCCCGCTTTATATTATATTCCGAAACAAAATGCACTGCAGGAATTTAATTCCAGTTTTGGAGACGGTCTGTACATGATAGAAGAGCGTCCGGCAGATAACCACTTGGATGCTAAAAATTTTGGCCACCCAACAAATATTATCAGTACTGATGATATGATGCTGAACCTTCATAAGGACGAAAAATATTCGGTTGATGAAAAAGAATACATAAAAGCGCGATTGTTTGACATGCTGATTGGAGACTGGGACAGGCACAGCGATCAATGGCGCTGGGGAGAATATAAAAAAGACGGTAAAGTGACTTACAAGCCCATTCCCCGCGACCGAGATCAGGCTTTTACAAAATATGACGGAACGCTGCTTTCACTTTTAATGAATATTCCGGCACTTCGCCACATGCGGACTTTTAAAAATGAACTTGACAATGTAAAATGGCTTAACAGAGAACCATATCCGCTTGATTTGGCATTTTTAAGAACTTCGGATGAAAATGACTGGCTGGCTCAGGCCAAATATATCCAAGAGCATTTAACCGACAATGATATTGATAATGCTTTTAAAGCACTGCCAAAAGAAACTCAGGATCAAACCATTGAAGAAATAAAATCAAAATTAAAAAACAGAAAAAAGAATCTTCAGCAATATGCTTCAGAATATTTTGATGTTTTGAGCCATACGGTAATGATTGCCGGAACTGATAAAAAAGACAAATTTATTATCAGTCATAACACCATAAAAAACATCGAAATTCAAGTGTTTAGAATTAAAAAAGAAGGGGACGAATTAATTTATACCAAAAACGTCAGCGATGCTAAAACTGAAAATCTATGGATTTATGGCTTGGATGATGATGATGTTTTTCAGGTTACCGGCAGTCAAAAATCGGATATTAAAATCCGTTTAATCGGAGGACAAAACCATGATACATATACTATCGAAAACGGAAAAAGAGTTATAGTATATGATTTTAAATCAAAAGAAAATACATATAATATCGATTCAAAAACCAAAACACAGCTGACCGATGACTACGATGTAAACTCATATAATTACGAAAAACCTAAATACAATGTCGTTTCCGGGCTTCCAAATATTGGCTATAATCCGGATGATGGTGTAAAAGTAGGTTTCAATCTAAATTATACCGTTAACAATTTTAAACAGAATCCGTACACTCAAAAACATGTTTTAAACGGTTTCTATTACTTTGCAACTGGCGGTCTTGAGTTTAATTACGCTGCACATCTCCCTGGGTTGTTAGGCAAATGGGTTATTGATGTTGACTCGCAGTATACTACACCCAATTTTGCGATAAACTATTTTGGATACGGAAACGAAACCCCAAATTATGATCAGGAGTTTGGCATGGATTACAACAGAGTGCGCATTCAGCAGCTCAAAGTTTCAGGTGCAATCCGGCATGTGGGCCGTTACGGAAGCGAATTTAGCTTTCAGCCGTTTTTAGAGAGAATGAAAATAGAAAATACTGAAGACCGCTTTATAAACACTACAAACAGCATTGACTCAGATGTTTTTAATACGAAGACTTTTGGTGGTGCAAAAATCAGATACAGTTTCAAAAATTCGGATTTCAAGGCAAAACCCACATTAGGAATGGCGTTTGTCATTCAGGCCAGCTGGACTGCCAATCTGGAAGATAATAAACAAAACTTCCCATCGATAGAAAGTATTTTAGGTTTTACCCATAAAATTGATAAAAACGGAAAATTAATTTTGGCTACGTACCTCAAAGGAAAAGCCATTTTCAACGACAATTACGAATTTTATCAAGGTGCAGCTTTAGGAGGAGATAAAGATTTGCGCGGTTATAGAAATGAACGCTTTTTAGGAAACTCTTATTTTTCTCAAAGCACTGATTTAAGACTTTCTATTGGCAAAATTCAGCGCACAATTGTACCCATGACCTATGGAATTTTAGGCGGTTTTGATTATGGCAGAATCTGGCTGGAGGGCGAAAATTCTAAAAAATGGCATCAGGATTATGGAGGCGGACTTTGGTTAAATGCCGTAAACAGCATAACAGCACGAATTACTTATTTTACATCTTCTGAAGAGGCTGGAAGGGTTATTTTTGGAGCGGCGTATAGTTTTTAGTTTAAGCTTCTAAGTCACTAAGAATCTAAGTTTCTAAGATTTTTTTACCACGAATTTCACTAATTATATTTAGTAAAATTCGTGGTTTCCTTTTTATTTCAGCTTAAACTCATAAACCTTACCTCCTTCTTTATTTGTTTTTTCATCAGCAATGAGCAAGGTATTATTGTCTTTGAAAACTATTGCTTCTTTTTGAGAGAAATGATTCAGTTTTATTTCGGTTTGAGATCCTTTATGAAATAAATCACCGCTGAAATTTTCAAATAACACAATTTTATCATGACTCAGCAAAACTGCTTTTTTTCCGTCTGGACTAATTGTGGCACTTGTCAGAACACAATGATTATAGTTATCACAGGTTTTGAATTCTCCTATTCTAACTGCTTTTTGAGTTCCCGGCGCATTATGAACTTTATAAACAAAAGCTGTTCCGTCAAAACCTTTACTTCTGTTTTTTGTAAAAAGATAAAAGTAATTCTGGTATTCAAAAAAACCTTCCACATCATAGAACATTTGGCTTTTCTTTGGAGGAAATTCGGTTTGTTCCGGGTATGAAAAGGAAACTTTATATTCGGAAACGGCGTTTTCTTTACTCAATTCGTTTTTGGCAACTTTATAAATACACAAATCTTTACGCTCATTATCGTTATTGCCGAAGTCTCCAATATAAATATTACCGGTTTTATCTTTTGTAATATCTTCCCAATCCACATTATCAGCATTGGTAACTGTAATGGTTTTTTCTAATTTTCCCTCCGAATTTAAAGCGAATATTTTATTGTCATTACCGCTGTCTTCAAGTGCGTAAATTAAATTTGTCTCAGGAAAATAGGTAATTCCGGAGACTTCTTTTAACTTTTTCGGAAGCGGATAAAGCGTTTTGAAATCACTATTTGATGATTCCTGACAAGCCAATAAAATAAAAGGAATTAGCAAAAAAGACTTTTTCATAAGATTTTTGAATTGAGTTCGTGTTTTTTAAATTAAAGGCAAAATAAGTTATTTCACAATCTATGTTTAAAAATATGAAAATAAAGATTCCAATTTGTATTCGCAGTTAATTTTCTGGTAATTTTAAAATAAGCAGAAAATTTCCATCAAAGAACTATACATTTTTTTTCAATGTCCCAATACAAATAATTTTCACTTTCCAGACCAAAAAAATTGACATTATACAAAAAGACAATCCAGATTTACAAGTATTATTTGATATATTTGAAAAACTATAAAGCCTTAAAAACATTCGCCCTTCACTCTAAAAATGGTTTATGAGAGAAGGTTTGTTTTGTGTATTAATTAGTTGGCAGATATCTTTCCTCGCAACAACAAAAAAATAAATAATTTTATATTAACCCAAGATCTATGAAAACACAATTTAAAACTATCGTTCTATTTATATTTCTAATATTTAATAATATTAATGCTCAATCAAATTCAAAAACATTAACAATTAATTGGCCGAAAGAAGAAGGTTGGCATATAGTTGACCAACAAAACAATGACACGGGCACGATAACGACGATAACATCATTAAAAGACAAAGAATTTATAGGAAATTCTAGCGAAAGTGTAACAACATATATTTATCATGATTCTAAGTCTGTGCCAATAGAAACCGAAATTGAAGGAATATATCAAAGCCTAAAAATATACGCACCCACAGCAAAAAAAACAATAATTGAAAAGGATGAAAAAGCAAAATATCCTTGGATTATCTGCAAAATTGAAGGTCCAACGGAATCTCTAATTTACTATGCTATTCAAGGAAAAAATGAATCATATTCTAGTTTCTGGTCAACTAAACAAAAAGAGATAACACCAAAATCTCAAGAAAAATGGGTTGAAATCTTTAAATCTTCAAAAATAATATCAGAGTGAACAAAAATAAGCGCCTGCCAACACTTGTTACTAGTGATTTAGGCAAAAGGCTTAATGGAAAGTTGTTTTGTATTTGTGATGATTTGCTTCGCCTGTTCGCTATCGCTCAATGTCATTAAGTTGGGCGTTTTATGTCATTTCGAAGAATGAGAAATCACATAACATGAGTCACTAGTGAGATTCCTCATTCTTCGGAATGACAATACGATGACTTTATATCCTTATCTTAATGAAATTGCACTATCGCAAATCCAGATAATGAGCTTAATTTAGTCCCAAACCTGGAGTGGTACCAGAAAATTAGTGGTCATTGTAACGGACAATGCTAGATAAAAAAGTTGAATATAAATTTAAACCATTTATCAAATTACAAGTCAAACCCCAAAATATTAAATATGAAAAACATGAAAAATTTAACTTGCCTTTTAGTGGTTTTATTGTCAATTGTAAGCTGTAGTAAAAACGATGATGAAACTCAACCAACCCCAACTGAATTTATGTATTTTCCTTCCAATACAGGTTCTACTTGGGAAACAAAATCTCTTTCAAGTTTGGGCTGGAATCAAAATGCTATACAGCCCTTAAAAGATTATCTTATTCAAAAAAACACCAAATCGTTTATGATTCTTGTTAATGGAAGAATTGTAATGGAAGAATATTTTAATGGCCATAATTCAACAACTACTTGGGAATGGAATAGTGCAGGTAAAACTTTAGTGGCTACAACAACAGGAATTGCCCAACAAGAAGGTTTATTAAATATTAGCAATAAAGCATCTGATTATTTAGGAACAGAATGGACAAGTATGCCATTGCCTAAAGAAAATTTAATTACAGTAAGACATTTGCTAACGATGACAACAGGTAATGATGATACAAAACAATATGTTACAAAACCAAATTTAACATACATAGCTGATGCCGGTACTAGATGGGCTTATAGTAATATTTTTCAAAAATTGACAGACGTAGTTGCCGATGCAAGCAGCAAATCATTTGAAACGTATTTCAACGAAAAGTTAAAAAGTAAAATAGGTATGGATGGTTATTGGAATTTTGGAACTATATACACAATTTACCACAGCACTACAAAAAGTATGGCAAGATTTGGTCTTTTGGCTTTGAATAAAGGAAAATGGAATAACGAACAGATAATAAATGAATCTTTTTTTAATGAGAGCATAACTACTTCACAAAATATTAATCCTTCTTACGGATATTTATGGTGGTTAAATGGGAAAACAAGTTTTATGATTCCTGGAGAACAAACCATTTTTCAAGGTTCTTTAGTACCAAATGCACCTGTAGACATGTATGCTGCAATGGGAGCAAGCGACCAGCGAATTTATGTAATTCCAAGTAAAAAAATGGTGATTATAAGAATGGGAAATGCCTCTGACCCTGCAAATCCAAATTTTGCAGTATCTGGTTTTGACAACGAACTATGGAGCAAAATAAACGCTGTCATAAATTAAGCAAAAACTAATAACAACGAACCACTAATCGAGTAGACCGCTACACCAAAAACTGATAGTGTGAGTTTTCGATATATTGAGAAAAAATTATTTCATACACCACAGATTGTGTTGTTTTAAAATGAATTATACAATTAACAACTTGAAACAACTAACTTTTCTTCAGACTGCTAAAAACCAAATCATTTAGAAAGGCGATTATTTCGCTTTCCTCTTTAGTATCGCTAAAATCAGTAAGTGACGGCAGATTATTCATGAAAAAAATTTGAAAATGAGCCATTTCAATAATAGTCGATGCTAAGGATTTTGGATATTTATATTCTGGACTGCATTCTGAAATAATATTACCTATAACGGCACAAAGATCCTTGTATGGCTTAAAAAATTGCTGTTTATTGTCCTCACCTACCTGCTTTGTAAGATATGCTTTTGACCCTTCGGAAATAATGATTTGATGCAGCAGGCTTTCGTTTATATGAATGGTCTGCTCATCATCTTCAACGGCTGTTGCCAAGAGTTTTATAACTCTTTTTAACCTTTCCAATGGATCTTCAATATTGTTTGTGTGAAAACTTATTTGAAATTCAAGCCAGCCCCAATACCAAGCAGTTAAATAAACCAACAGCTTATGTTTATTCTCAAAATACCTGTAAATCCCAGCCTCGGTAGTACCAATATCTTCTGCCAGTTTCTTAAATGTAAACACCTCAAAACCTGTCTTATAAATTAACTGAATACTATGTTTGAGTATGTTTTTACCTAACTCAGAATTTTCAGGATTGCGGAGATACAAGGCTTCATTCATTTTTATCTGTAACTGCAGCTTCATTTCAGGTCTTTTTTACTTCCGTTGAATAAGCAGCAAAGCTAAGGAAAATATTTTAACACTACTTTATGATAGCAATACTATCATAAAGAAAACTATTGCTATCTTTATACCCAGCTTTAAAAAAAAATACTTTTGTAAATTAATGAACAGCTGATCTAAAGCCTGAAAATTTTATCGCATATCATAGACAATTAAAAATTAAATAAAATGAAAACTTTAACAAAAGAAATGCAGACAGCCATCACTCCTTCTATGGCTTTAGAACTTTTAAAAGATGGAAACAGACGGTTTGTAAGTAACCTAAAAGTGAACCGAAATCTTTTGCAGCAAGCTAACGAAACCTCAGACGGACAACATCCATTTGCTGTAATTCTTAGCTGTATTGACAGCAGAACTTCTGCTGAATTAATTTTTGATCAAGGACTTGGCGATGTTTTCAGTGTGCGTATTGCCGGAAACATTATCAATGAGGATATTTTAGGGAGTATGGAATTTGGATGTAAAGTAGCTGGTTCAAAAATCATTGTCGTTTTAGGGCATACAAAATGCGGAGCGGTAAAAGGTGCCTGCGACCATGTTGAAATGGGTAACCTAACTGCTTTATTAACAAAAATAAGACCAGCCGTTGACGATGAAACTACTACAAAAGAAAACCGTAATTCCAGTAATCCTGAGTTTGTGGAAAATGTTTCAACGATTAATGTCAAGCGAACAGTTAAGTCAATAATGGAGCGCAGTCCGATCTTAAAAGAGATGATTGAAAGCGGCGAAATTGGAATTGTTGGAGGTACCCACGATATTTCAACTGGAGAAGTAACATTCTTTACTGAAACTATGAATTTAGATTCATAATTAACTTTTACTATTATACCGCAAAGCATCCGTTTTTAAGAGCCTGACAAATCCTCACATGAATCAAGGCTTTTAAAATGGGTGCTTTTCCTTTTACTGAATTTACTGCAGATTAAATTTGCTATTTTTACCTGACTGTAAAATTCGGGTTTGGATTCAGAATTGCAAAAAATAAATAAAAACCAATCCAATCGAATATATAGTTTCGCTTGAAACTGGCTGCATAGTAAACATTTTTTCTATGTGTAAAAGACATAATATTATCTAATAATTGTGTAACAGTTTATCTCCGTATTTGAGCCATTTTCACATAAAAAAAAACACTCATGAGAAAATTGATTATACTTTGCGGAATCATTGCACTTACAATGCTTTCCTGTAAAAACGGAGATGAAAATAAAGCTGATAAAAAAACTTCCGTTCGAAAAAAAGTCCCTGTTTGGAAAGAACCTAAAAATGTTTCCTATACTTTAGAAAGTACCAAAGAATGGCTGAAAAATAATAAAAGTGAGCAGAATCTAGAAATTGCTATTGCGGTAAACAGAACCGACAAGCCAAATTTTGTCAAAATGGATACTGTTATTGTCCCAACGGATCTTAGCGGAGACATCGTATTTTATCTGCCTTTCTCATTAGAGGTTGATTTTATGCAAAATATCGACAAAATCATTTTATTCTCATACCCTACTCAAACTTTTGCTATTTATGAAAATGGAATTTTGATGCGCACCGGTCCAACCAATATGGGCAGAGCAAACGATCCAACACCCACAGGATTATTTTTCACAAACTGGAAAGCCGAAGAAACAACCAGTACATTTAATGATGAATGGGAATTAAAATGGAATTTTAACATCGAAAATAAAATGGGTGTTGGATTTCATCAATACGAACTGCCTGGTTATCCAGCGTCGCATTCCTGCTTAAGGCTACAGGAAAAAGATGCTAAATTTTTATACGAATGGGCAGATCAATGGGTTTTAGCCGACGAAGAAAATGTAAAATTCAAAGGAACTCCCGTAGTTGTTTTTGGAAGCTACAATTTTGATGCGCCAAAACCTTGGCTACAGCTCATTAAAAACCCGAAAGCTTTAGCTATTTCTGAAAGCGAAATTAAGGAAATCATTACGCCATATTTAGGCACTATTTTGAAAGAACAGGAAAAAAGAAAAAAACCATAATTCATATTGATAATACAGCTACATAAAACTCAGTGTGACTTTAACCGCAATGCACGCAAAGTCATTACGCAAAGTCCGCAAAGCTTTGCGCTCATTGCGTTTATAAACAGTATAGCATATTTTAATAGCGTACCTTGCGGTTAAACTCAAGCCAAATAAAAAAAGAAGCTCTCCAGTAAATCCGGAAAGCTTCTTTTTTATTTTAATTTCTCTACTATCTTAACTGCGTAGTATCCACTCTTGACGGAGTGTCTTTCCCACTGATAATAGTAGAAGAACTCAAAGCAATTGCTTTAATAATTTCGGTCATGTTATCAATATCTAATGTTTCAAATTCATCATCGGCAGTATGATAATTTGGCTCACTATCCATTTTTGAAGTTGAAATTGTATGTGCCGGAACTCCGAGTTTGGCCAAAGTAGCATTATCAGAACGGTAAAACAGCTGCTGTTCCGGGTATGGATCTGGATAAAACTTGAAATTGGTTTTCTCTAAATTTTTCTGCAATATCTTTCCAAAATCAGATTTTTCAAATCCAGTAATGTATGCTGAATTTTTTCCCCATTTGGATTCTGTACCAATCATTTCTAAATTAAACATAGCAATTACTTTATCGGCAGAAAGCTGTTTGGAGAAATATTTGGCTCCAAAACCGCCTAATTCTTCGGCAACAAACGTGGTGAAAATAATAGTTCGTTCGTTGTTATTCTGCTTTTTAAAATAATTAGCCAGCATGATTACTGCGGTACATCCTGCTGCATCATCATTGGCACCGTTATAAATAGAATCGGCTGCAGGGTGTGGCATCCCTTCTTCTGGCGAGCCTACCCCAAGATGATCGTAATGTCCGGAAAAGATAACATATTCGTCTGGTTTGCTTTTTCCTGGCAATACTCCCACTACATTATTCAGCGTTTTTTTAGAAATAGTATTAGATAATTCAATAGAAAAAGAAGCCGCTTCTGAAACACCAAAAACAAACAAAATAGTATTAGTTCCAGGCTCAGAAGTGATTCTGTCAATATGCTGAATATTAGGAAGCACATTATTAAATGAAGCATCAACTAACACCAAATGATTTTTTGAACTCTTATAATACTCATTAAATTTCTTTCCGATATTATCACCTTTACTGATTTTGACAACAGTAATATCACTTTTCTCATTCAAAGAAACCTGTGGCTGATAAGAGAAAGCAACTACTTGACTGTTGTTAATTTCTTTTCCGTCGATGATTATTTTGGACGAAACTGCCTTAGAAGCAGTCATAGAAAATTCCTGTCTAAAATTGGGAGCTCCCATAAACGGCTGCAGTCCCGCTTTTTTGAATTCCGATTCTATAAAGGCAGATGCTTTGTCAATTCCGGGAGTAAAAGTTCTTCTACCCTGCATATCATCTGCAGAAAGCACTTTTTCAATTCGGGACACTTCAGCAGTGCCAATGATTTTATCAATTGACTGTCCGTGAACACTAAAACACAGACTCAAAACAAATAAACTTACAATACTTTTTTTCATATTTTACTTTTATAATAATGGCTTAGTTTAACCAAAAGTATATCATTTATTCGTAAAATAATACTGTAAATAGGAGTTTTTAATTAGAAAACCCGCAGGAAAATTAAATTCCTTAAGAATACTTCAAAAAAAGAAATAAAATTACACCATAACAAAAGGCGGCAGCAAAGCAACTGTATCGTTGCTTTTTAAGATTTGATTTGAGAATTTATCAATTATTTTTTGATTAACAGCTACGCTGAAAGGAAACTGATTGAGATCATATTTTCTTTCTAACTCCGCTAATAACTGACTTAATTTCAAATCGGAGAAATAGATTTTTTCACCGCGGCGTCTTGTAAGAGCTGCAAGAGCACCAAAATATTTTATCTTAATCATATCACTTCATCTAAATTTTGCAAAATAAATTCTTCCTCCAAAAAAGAATCAAAAACCAATTCTTCTTCCATATACGAAGTCAGTTTTGAAGCATTTTTAACTACTTCCCCAATTATGATAATAGCGGGAGAAGCAATCTGATTCTCTTCTACTAATGCTGTAATCGTACTGATAGTTCCAATTACTTTCTTTTGGATTGCTTTCGTTCCGTTTTGTATAATAGCAATTGGCAGATCATCAGTCCTGTTATTCTGATACAAAGCGACAATTTCATCTAGCTTATTCATTCCCATCAAAATAACAACCGTAGCCGAAGATTGTGAAGCCAAAGCAACATCTTTGGACAATTTATGCTCCGATGTAGTTCCTGTTATTACCCAAAAACTCTCGGCAACCTTTCTTTGGGTCAAGCTAATTCCGTTGGAAGCTGGAACACCCATAGCTGATGAGATTCCGGGAACAATTGCAGTTTCTACTCCAAATTGGCTAGCAAAATCTATTTCTTCGCTTCCTCTTCCAAAAACGAAAGGATCTCCCCCTTTTAAACGAACTACATGACCGTACTTTTTTGCCATTACCACAATAAGATCATTAATTTGATCTTGAGTGTAGGCATGACATCCAAAACGTTTTCCAACAAATATAATTTCAGCTTGCGCAGCATACTGCAATAACTCTTCGTTAACTAATGCGTCATACAAAACAACATCAGCACTTTCTAATGCTTTAATCGCTTTCAAGGTAATGAGTTCTACATCACCAGGCCCTGCTCCTACTATTGTCAATTTTGGTTTATTTGCTGCTATCATGATTCGAAGTATAAAGGTTCAACTTTTGATTAACTAAGTATAAATACTTATACAAATATAAGTATAATATACATTGCAATTGATTTTTAAACAAAAAAAATTAATACATTAAATCAGAAGGCAGTATTACTAAGGAAGCTATCAAACTCTATAATGTTAAAAAATAAAAAAATCATTAACTAAAAACGAAGTGCAAAAAAATTTAACTTTAATGTCACTACTCAAAATAAAATTTAACTTAATATATGTCAAAAATTAGTCATATAGTCTTTTTATTTTTTTTTAACAAAAAAATAAATAGTAATTATTCAATAAAAAGTTGCTTTAAAAATATAATTTATTATTAAACCACTATATAAACACATTATTCTTAAAAATATAACTATAAGAGTATTTTTTATTCATTTTTTTTTCAACATTAACATTATATTAAGATATTTGACACAACTAATCATAAACTATCTAAACATGAAAATTAAATTTAAATGTTTTTTGAGCTTACTATTTGTACTCTTTGTACACATAGCATCCGCTCAAGAAATAAAAGTAACAGGAAAAGTTACAGATCAAGCTGGTATGCCGGTTCCAGGCGCAAATGTCTTAATAAAAGGAACTAAATCAAGTGTTGAAACAGGTTTTGATGGGGAATTTACCATAGATGCTAAAAAAGGAGACAATTTAATTGTAACTTATATAGGTCTGAAAACAGTTGAGATTGAAGCTTCAACATCAGTAAATGTTAAAATGGCAAATGCTACAAATGAATTAGAAACAGTACTTGTGGTTGGATACGGTACAACGAGCAAGAGAAAATCGACAGATGCAATTGCTAGAGTCGGTTCCAAAGACATTGAACAAATCCCAGTAGCTACAGTACAAAATGCTTTAGTTGGAAAACTAGCCGGTGTGCAAATCACACAAACCAACGGAAAAGTTGAAGGCGGAATGAGTGTAAGAGTTCGTGGAGCTGCCAGTATTAGTGCTGGTAAAGAACCGTTATATGTATTAGACGGTATTCCCTTAATAACAATGAATGAGTCTAGTAACGGAGCACCAACAAACCCGTTATTAACTTTGAGCCCTAACGAGATTGAATCAATTGACGTATTGAAAGATGCTTCTTCTGCAGCAATATATGGTGCGCGTGGAGCAAATGGAGTCGTAATTATTACTACCAAAAAAGGAAAATCAGGAAAAGGATCCTTAGCAATTAACTTCTCTCAAGGAGTTAGTGAAGCGGCTAACAAAAGAGAATGGTTAAATGCAGCTCAATATATAGAGCTTTTCACAGAAGCTTCCATTAATGGCACAGGAGATGCAGTAGAAGCAGAAAGCACTTTTGATTTTCTCGCACAAGGTACTGATTGGAGAAATGGTGAAATTGATTCAGATTGGCAAGAAACTGCATTCCAAAACGGCCAGACAACTGATGCTGATTTTTCAGTTTCCGGCGGTGATGAAAAAACGAAATACTTCTTTGCAGGTGCTTACAATAATACAAAAGGGATTATCATAAGTAATGAATTGGAAAGAATCACAGCTAGAACCAATCTATCCCATCAAGTATCAGATAAATTTACTGCTGGTATGAATTTAAGCTTTTCAAGATCCGAAATTCAACGTGTACAGGATGATAACTCATTCACTACTCCGTTACAGGCAGTAGCTCAATCACCTTTATCCCCTATCCGTCTGGAAGATGGAACACCAAATCCAAATACCTTATATGCTAACTTTTTATTAGCTATAGATAACTCTTTTTGGAAAACGATCATGAGAAGAGTAACCGGAAAAGTTTATGGTGAATATAAATTTATCCCTTCATTAAAACTCAACTCTGAGCTGTCTTACGATTTACTTTCTCAGACAGAAGACAACTGGAATGGTAAAAATGTACCATTTCAATCTACAGATGGTGATGTGTTTGCTTCTTCTGTAAACAACGAGACATTTCTTTTCACAAATTATCTATCATTTGATAAAACTTTTGACGAAAAACATAGTATCAATGCGGTCGTAGGTATGGAATATAACCAATTCAATAGAAGATATCAAGATGTAAGCAGTATTTATTTCCCGAATGACAACTTTCAAACTATTGATGGCGGTGCTGAAGTAAATGACGGATCTGGCAATGAAACAGATTACACATTTGATTCCCTTTTCGGCAGAGTTTCTTACTCTTATGACAATAAATATCTTTTCAAAGCAAGTATTCGCCGTGACGGTTCCTCACGTTTTGGAGCAAACAACAGATACGGTACTTTCCCTGCTTTTTCTGCAGGCTGGATAATGTCTGAAGAAGAATTTTTAAAAGAGAATAAAATAGTTTCATTTTTAAAATTAAAAGGAAGCTGGGGACAATTAGGAAATGCAGAAATTGGAAACTTTGCATCCCGTCAATTATACAGACCAAATTCTTACAACTTAAAAACCGGACTTTCTTTTGATCAAGCAGGTAACCCAGATCTTACATGGGAAAAATCTTCTCAAATAGATTTAGGATTTGAAGTCGGTTTTATTGATAAAATCAGTTTTGAGTTTGATTATTATAATAAAGAAACAGACGGATTACTTTTTAGCGTTCCATTGGCACTAAGTTCAGGAGGAACAACAATTAATAAAAACGTAGGCGTATTAGAAAGCAGCGGTTTAGAATTTACTTTAAATACTAAAAACATTGACACTGATAAATTCCAATGGTCTACGAGCTTCAATTTGACAACTAATCAGACAATAGTAAAATCACTGCCTAACGATAACACTCCTCTTATAGGTACTTTTACCATTAACGCTGTAGACGAAAATGCTTCAGCATTCTATTTAAAAGAGTATGCAGGTGTTGACCCTGCAAATGGGGATGCATTATATTACAAGAACATAAAAAATTCTGACGGATCAATAGACAGAAGCACCACTAATGATTATGGAGAAGCTCAAAGAGTAGTAACAGGAAATCCTTTCCCTGAATTGATGGCTGGATTAACCAACACTATGACTTATGAGGGGTTTGATTTCTCTTTCACTTTTCAGGGAGAATGGGGAGCCAGTATCTACAATTCAGCGGGGATTTATCAATCTGTAAATGCTGACTACTTTGACAACCAAACTGCAGATCAAATGAACCGCTGGCAAAATCCCGGCGATATTACTAATGTACCTCAAGCAAGACTTTATGCAAGTAATGGAACAGGAGCCTCTACCCGTTTCTTAGACAAGGCTGATTTTATCCGTTTAAGAAATTTAACTTTTGGTTACACTTTGCAAAAAACCGCACTTAATGCAATGGGAATGAGCAAGGTTCGTTTCTATTTAACAGGTGTAAATCTTCTTACCTTTACTGATTATTCTGGATACGATCCAGAAGCCAGAAGAGACGATACAGGTATAGGAGAAGAGTTTTATTCTGCTCCGCCGGCAAGAACTATCGCATTAGGTGTTAATCTTAATTTCTAAAAATGAAAAAAATGAAAACAAATAAATTAATTATATTCGCTATCCTTGCCACTTTTTTTGTGAGCTGTGAAAGTGAACTTGAAATCGATCCTAAACAAACGGAGGATGCTTCTATAACATTAAGTACCGAAAAGGGAATTACTGACCTTTTAACAGGAACTTATGCTATTCTTGCAAACGGAGAAGCTTACGGAGGACCAGTAGCTATATCTGCTGATTTAATGGCTCAAACAGGCGTCACAGCAACTACCGATTTTAGATGGAGAGGTACATTTGCAACCTACAGACAAATGTACACCAAAGCTCTATTATCAGATAATGGTGTTGTTCGACAAATATGGGCTAGAAATTACCAGGCAATTAACGCTGCTAATGTTGTCATAGAAAACATCGGATTAGTGGAAGACCCTGATAAAGCCAAGACAATGATTGCCGAAGCAAAATTCATTCAGGCTTTAGCCTATTTTGACTTAGTTCGTTTATTCGCATTGCCTTATGACGCATTAATTGGGACAAATAATCAATTAGGAGTTGTTATTAGACCAAAAGCCATATATGACTTTAACGCTGATTTATCTGCCGAAAGAAGTACTGTGGAAGAAGTATACAATCTGGTTATAAAAAATTTAGATGAGGCTTTTACAGATCTGCCTGCAGACAATGATTTCTATGCCAGTAAATATGCCGCAAAAGCACTATTAGCCAGAGTATATCTGCAACAGCAAAACTACGCAGCGGCATTGAGTGCTGCTGATGAAGTAATTCAAGACAGCGACGCTGGATTATCCCCTACTTTTGCAGAAGCATTCAACCATGATGTAAACCAAATCGAAGATATTTTTGCAATACAAATCACTAAACAAACTGGCGATAATGTATTAATAGATCACTACGCATCAGAAGACAATGGCGGACGCGGCGGAGATATAGAAATTAGAAATACCTATTTAAATAAGTTTACTGATCCTAATGACGAAAGACGCAATTTCAATTATATTAATCCTGATAATGACAGAAGATTATCTTCAAAATTCAGCAATGAATTTGGCGATGTACCAGTTATTCGTTTGGCCGAAATGTACTTAATTCGTGCGGAAGCTAATTTCAGATTAGGCAGTGCAATAGGCGATACTCCTTTAAATGACATCAACACATTGAGAACACGTGCCAAAGCAACTAACTTTGTTTCAATAACTTTAGCACAAATCTTAAGAGAACGTGAATTAGAACTTGCAATGGAAGGTTTTGCAATTCATGATATTAAAAGAACCAAAGGCACAATCGACGGTACTTATTCATGGAATTCAGGTTTATTAGTATTTCCAATCCCATTAAGAGAAACAGATTATAATAAGAAAATAACTCAAAATCCTGGATATTAAGAACTTTATATTCACGATTGAATTAAACCATCCGCCTCATCGGATGGTTTTTTTATTTCTCAACAAATAATACAGCTATTTCATTAAGACTAATTTCATATTGATCAAAACCTCTGAAAACCAGAGTTCCCATTCCAAATTATATGAAATAAAAAATCATGGTGTCTACATCAAATTTGTAAATAGTTTTTGAGGTTGTAATTCACTAAGAAAGAAGCTTAGGGAATTAGAATCTAAGAAACTTAGAGCCTTATATAAAATCATTCAAAGCTTTCTCAATAATTACAAGACACTCTTGAATTTGAGCTTCGGTGATTACTAGTGGCGGCGCAAAACGTATTTTGTTTCCGTGAGTTGGTTTTGCCAATAATCCATAATCTCTGAAACGAAGGCAGATATCCCAAGCCAAATCCGAGTCTTCACCACAGTTAATCACAATAGCATTAAGCAGTCCTTTTCCTCGAACCAATTCTATTAATGGATTACGCTGCGCAATTTCATTAAGTCCTTTTCTTAAAATCAAACCTAATTTTTGAGCGTTTTCAGATAAGTTCTCTTCGCGGACCACTTCAAGAGCCGCAATAGCAACCGCTGCCGCAATAGGATTTCCTCCAAAAGTAGATCCATGCTGTCCTGGCTTGATGACGTTCATAATCTCATTATTGGCTAAAACAGCCGATACTGGATAAACGCCGCCTGAAATCGCTTTCCCTAAAATCAAAATATCCGGCTGTACATCCTCATGATGCACCGCTAATAATTTACCGGTTCTGGCAATTCCTGTCTGAACCTCATCGGCAATAAACAATACATTATGCGCTTCGCAAAGTGCTTTGGCTTTTGCCAAATATCCTTCGCTTGGAACATAAACTCCAGCTTCCCCTTGAATAGGCTCTACCAAAAATCCAGCAATATTTGCTGATGATTTCAAGACATTTTCTAAAGCCTCAATATTATCATAAGGTATTTTTATAAATCCTTCGGTAAAAGGACCAAAGCTTTTTCGTGCGCTTTCGTCATTCGAAAAAGAAATAATCGTTGTTGTTCTTCCATGAAAATTACCTTCGCATACAATAACCTGAGCCTGGTTTTCAGGAATTCCTTTTACTTCATAGGACCATTTTCTGCACAATTTCAAAGCAGTTTCCACCGCCTCAGCCCCTGTGTTCATTGGCAGTACTTTATCAAAACCAAAATATTTGGTTATATATTCTTCATAAACACCTAATTGATCATTATAAAATGCACGCGAAGTCAATGTCAGTTTTTGAGCCTGCCCTACCATAGCTCCAACAATTTTTGGATGGCAATGACCTTGATTTACTGCTGAATAAGCAGATAAAAAATCAAAATATTTTTTTCCGTCCACATCCCATACAAAAACACCTTCTCCTTTTTCTAAAACAACGGGCAGCGGATGGTAATTATGAGCGCCGTATTTATTTTCTTTTTCTATTAAAACTTCCGATTTTAAAGAAAGTGATTGTGCTGTATATTCCATGATCTAAAATTTATTAAATTACGCATACAAAAGTAGCAAATGTTTTTTATTATCCAAATAAAAAGCTAAATTTGACTTTTATAACTATCATTTTAAAAAAATATAATTTATTTATAACAAAAATAAGTCATCTTGTTATTTTAATAATTCTAAAGAGACTCAACAAGAAAAATAAATAAAAAACAATTACTTTTATACCAAAAAAAAGTGATTTTAACTTTAAAAAAGCATAATATGGACATTTTAGATGAATTTGACATTAATATCATAAAAGAGCTGGAAAAAGACGGAAGGATGGCTTTTTCTGCAATTGCTAATAATCTAAAGATTTCCAACACTATGGTGCATCAGCGCATCAACAGACTAATAGAGCAGGGTATCATTTCTGGAATCAAGCCTGTCTTAAACGAAAAAAAGATTGGATATGACTGGGGAACTTTTACTGGAATTACGTTAAAGAAAGACCAAGATTCAGCCAAAGTCATCGAAGCCTTAAAACAGATTCCCGAAATAACCGAATGCTATTACATAACTGGTTCTTTTACGCTATACATAAAAATGATTGCAAAAGACCACGAACACATGAGAAAGCTGCTTTACGAAAAAATTGACTCTATTCCTGGAATTTCCAAAACGGAATCTCTAATTGAATTGGGATGTGCTTTCAAACGGAATATCAGTTTATAAACGGCTAGAATTGTTCTCATTGTTTTTTATCAAACAATAAAAAAGACTGCATCTGTTTCATCCTGCTTTAGTACCATTACATTATTAGAATAAATATTTTTAAAGCTGCTTAACCATGAAAACCAAACAATTAATTCAAAAAAAACTTTTACAATTCATTCAGCTTACATTTCTTGTTCTAATTTCCAATACCATTCATGCACAAACACCAAAGGGAAAACTTTTTATTATTGGTGGAGGAAATCGTTCTGATAAATTAATGAACCAGCTATTATCAATTTCAGATTTACAAAAGAAAGACTATATCGTTGTGCTGCCCATGTCAAGTCAGGAACCCGATAGTGCTTATATTTATTTCAAGGAACAATTTCAGAAACTAACTTCCAATCCTATTGTAATGCTGAATTTCAGTAAACAAACGGCTGCAAATCCTGTTTTAGTTGATTCATTACAAAAAGCCAAACTTATTTTTATAAGCGGCGGGGATCAAAGCCGATTTATGGGAGTTGTAAATAAAACTCCTGTTTTTAATGCCATTCATAAAGCATATCAAAATGGAAGTACTATCGCCGGTACAAGTGCCGGAGCAGCTGTAATGTGCGAACACATGATTACGGGAAACCAAAAACTGGAAACAAAATACACAGAGACTTTTGATAACATTCGATATAATAATCTTGAAACCGCCGAAGGTTTGGGGTTAATTAAAAACGTAATTATCGATCAGCATTTCCTAAAAAGAAGCCGTTACAACAGACTCCTTTCGGGATTGATTGAATTCCCAACTCACATCGGAATCGGGATAGATGAAAGTACCGCAATAATAGTTCAGAATAAAGAAGTTGAAATTGCTGGCGAAAGCGAAGTCGTTGTGGTTAAAAACCCAAAAGGCATAACGAAAGCCAAAAAAAACAATATTATAGGCATCAAAAGCTTAGAAATGAGTATTCATTATGAAGGCGAAAAATTTAAAATCAAATAATTATGAATCTTTATTCAAGTATTTTAAGAATAGGAATTTTATTTATTTGTTTTACTTCTACTGTTTTTGCTCAAAAACTTAGTGTCCAAGAAATCAGCAGACTGAATAAAATTGCCCAGCAAGTCACCATAATAAGAGATAGATGGGGAATCGCTCACATATACGGAAAAACAGATGCCGATGCCGTATTTGGAATGCTTTACGCACAATGCGAAGATGATTTTAAGAGAGTCGAAATGAACTACATTGAGAAACTGGGGCGCATGTCTGAAATAAAAGGCCGAAGCTTTGTATACAATGATTTAGAAACCCGTTTGCTAATTGATGCTAATGAAGCCAAAGCAGATTATAAAAATGCAGCTCCCTGGTTAAAAAAATTATTAAACAGTTATGCCGATGGAATCAATTTTTACTTACACAAACATCCAGAAGTAAAACCATTGATGCTAACTCATTTTGAACCTTGGTTCCCATTGCTCTGGACAGATGGAAGTATTGGCGCAATAAGTACAGCCGATTTAACCAATGCAGAATTAAAATCCTTTTACGGCAATGATGATAAATATGCCTATGCAGAAAAAGTAAAAGACATGCAGACAGGCTCCAACGGATTTGCTATTGCTCCGTCCAAAACAGCCAGCGGAAATGCCATTTTATACATCAATCCGCATACCACTTTTTATTTCAGACCCGAAATACAAATCAGCAGTCAAGAAGGACTGAATGCCTATGGAGCTGTAACTTGGGGACAATTTTTTATTTATCAGGGGTTTAATGAAAATTGCGGATGGATGCATACATCATCCAATGTCGATGTAGCTGATATCTATACTGAAAAAATAATAACCAAAAACAAAAAGCTTTTTTACGAATACGATTCTAAATTATTACCTGTATTAGAAAAAAAAATAACCATCAGCTATCTGGAAAACGGTAAATTAATTCCAAAAACATTTACAGCATACTTTACTAATAAAGGTCCGATAATGGCTAAAAGAGACGGGAAATGGATTAGTCTAAAATCCAACAACCGTTCGATAAAAAGCCTAGAACAAAGCTGGTTACGAACAAAATCCAAAAACTTTGAAGACTATAAAAAAGCAATGGAATTAAAGGCCAATACTTCCAATAATACTGTATATGCAGACAATAAAGGAAATATTGCCTATTGGCATGGTAATTTTATTCCTATCCGGGATAAAAACCTAAACTGGAGCAAAGCAGTTGACGGTTCTACTTCAGCAACACAATGGAAAGGACTGCACAATCCGTCGGAAACCGTACATCTATTTAACCCTTCAAATGGCTGGTTACAAAACTGTAACTCGACTCCTTTTAGTGTCGCTGATGCAAACAGCCCTAAAAAAGAAAATTACCTGCCTTATATGGCACCAGATGGAGAAAATTTCAGAGGAGTAAATGCCGTTCGAATTTTAAGCAAAGGAACAAATTACACTCTGGACAAAATAATTACAGATAGTTACGACACAAAACTCTCTATTTTTGAAGTTTTGATTCCTGCATTGATTTCCAGTTTTGAAAAAAACATAAAACCTGAGAACCCTTTGTATAATGAACTTATTGACCCTATAACAGAATTAAAAAAATGGGATTTTTATGCTAATGAAAATTCTATTGCAACGACTTTAGCCAATGAATGGGGCTACAAAATAAACCCGATTATTCAAAAAGTTTATATTGACGAAGGCGAAACGGATCAGGTCGAAAACACAATCCAATTTGCAAAAACTGCCACACCCGAGCAGCTTATTCCACAATTACAAACGGTAGTTAAAGAATTAAAAGCAAAATTTGGATCATGGCAAATACCATGGGGCGAACTCAACAGGTTTCAGCGTCCTTCAGGAGAAATTAATCTGACATTTAATGACAATATCGAAAGCCTGCCTATTGGTTTTGGAGCTGCGCTTTGGGGCAGTTTGCCAGCTTATAAAAGTGCTTATCAAAACGGAACTAAAAAAAGATACGGCTACAACGGAAACAGCTTTGTCTGCGCTGTTGAATTTGGAACAAAGATCAAAGCCAAATCCCTATTAGCGGGTGGCAACAGCGGTGATTCAAAATCAAAGCATTTTATGGATCAAGCCGTAATGTATCAAAAAGGAAAATTCAAAGATATCCTGTTTTACAAAGAAGATATTGAAAAAAATGCAGAACAAACCTATCATCCGGGTGAATAATCCATTTTCATCACTCCCAACAAAACCTTGAAACAACAATTTTCAAGGTTTTTTTTATATCAATTATTTGTTAGATATTTGTAAAAAACAAAGCCATGAAAAACTTAAAATTTATACTTTTCGGAATGGTTTTAATTGCAGGCCAAACATTTGGACAATTAAAACCAGTACAATATAAAGATGGAAGTCAGATTTTGAATGGTTTTAAAATCAGTCCTTTAAAGAAAAATACTCAAAAACCCGGTATCTTAATTTTACCCGCTTGGAAAGGAATTGATAAGCACTCCAAAGACACTGCCGAAATTCTTTCAAAAATGGGATATTATGCTTTCATAGCCGATATTTATGGCGAGGGAAATTATCCTAAAGACAATGCCGAAGCCGGAAAAATTGCAGGATTTTACAAAAAGGATTTCGAAGCTTATCAAAAACGGATTTCTTTGGCCTTACAGCAATTAATTGAAGCTGGTGCCAATCCTGAAAACATAGTAGTTATTGGCTATTGTTTTGGAGGAACTGGAGCACTTGAAGCGGTTCGCGGACATTTGAATGTAAAAGGAGCTGTTTCTTTTCATGGCGGTTTAGGCAAAGATGCTGCAAGACCCACAGAAACAATTACGGCAAAAATCTTAGTTTGTCATGGCGCAGATGATTTTTATGTATCTAATGAAGAAATTTTAGGTTTCCAAAAAGAAATGCGTGATGCAAAAGCCGACTGGCAGATGATTTATTATGCCAATGCCGTTCATTCCTTTACCAATCCTGAGTCAGGAACAGATAATTCAAAAGGTGCTGCTTACAATGAAAAAGCTGCTAAAAGATCTTTTGAGCATTTCAAGTTATTCCTAGATGAAGCAGTATCAAAATAGCAAATTAAATAATAAACATTAAACACCCTAAATTTTAAATGAAAAAAGCCCTTACTCTATTTGCATTTATTACAGCTCTAAACTGCTTTGCACAAACTGAAGCGGTCAACAATGACGACCCGACTAAGTTCATGAGCACTATAACTGCCGAAAAATTAAAAACAAAGCTTTACATAGTAGCTTCCGATGAAATGGAAGGACGTGAAACAGGATCCAAAGGACAAAAAAAAGCTGGAAAATACCTTATAGACCAATACAAAAAAAGTAAAATATCATATCCAAAAGGAGCTGCAGATTACTATCAGCCCGTTCCAGCTTCTTTCTTAAATGCTAAGCGCAACGAAGGCCTGCCTGATTCAGAGAACATTTGGGCTTATATTGAAGGATCAGAAAAACCAGATGAAGTATTAGTGATTTCTGCTCATTACGACCACGTAGGAGTGAAAAATGGAGAGATTTACAACGGAGCAGATGATGACGGATCTGGAACCGTTGCTATACTTCAAATTGCCGAAGCTTTCCAGAAAGCAAAAAAAGCAGGTCATGGCCCAAAACGTTCTATATTATTTCTCCACGTAACCGGTGAAGAACACGGTTTGCACGGATCTCGTTTCTATTCAGAGAATCCTTTGTTCCCTATCGCTAATACTGTTGCTGATATTAATATTGATATGATAGGCCGCCGTGATTTTGATCACCCTAACACTAACAATTATGTATATGTTATTGGTGCTGACAGATTATCCAGCGATTTACACAATATTACAGTTGCTCAAAATGAGAAATACACTCATTTAGATTTGGATTTTAAATTCAATGACCCAAAAGATCCTAATCACTTTTATGAGCGTTCTGATCACTATAATTTTGCAAAACACGGAATTCCATCAGTATTTCTTTTTAATGGTGTACATGCCGATTATCACAAAAAAACAGATGAGGTCGATAAAATTGAATTTGATGCCTTAGCCAAAAGAACGCAGCTGGCATTTGTAATTGCCTGGGAATTGGCTAACAGACCGGAAAGAATTACAGCTGACAAACTAACAAAATAATTAACAAAAAGAGCTTCGAAGAAATTTGGAGCTCTTTTTTTTTCTTACTGTATATTCTTCAAAAAACATTCATCTATTCAAAACAATATCAATATATTTGGGAATTACAATACACAGTTTTATATCTGTTTAGCAGACCAATACTAAATAAAATATTGAAAAATTCTTTCCTGCTATTGACATCAAAGGAATTGAATACTAACAATTACAAAATAATGACGGGAAATCACAACTTGATTACAAATCCAGGGAGCAGATACTTATTCGAGCATTTTTTCGAACTGTCTGCTGATTTATTATGTATTGCCGGATTCGATGGTTATTTCAAAAGAATCAATCCTGCCGTTTCGCAATTATTAGGCTATACAAATGAAGAATTGTTTTCGAAACCGATAAACGAGCTAGTTTATATTGAAGATCAGGATTACACTGCAAAAGTTCGAAAAGAGCTGCTCAATAATAAACCCCTGTTGAATTTTGAAAATAGATACGTAACAAAAAGTGGCGATATCGTATGGCTTTCTTGGACGTCTATGCCAGTAACTGACGAAAAATTAGTTTATGCAATCGCAAAAAACATCACTCATAACAAAAAACTGGAAGAGGAACGAAATTTATTGCTTACAAAATTCACAAAAACCAATAATGATCTCAAAAAATTAAGCTACACCAGCTCCCATGATCTGCGGTCTCCGGTTAACAATCTGCTTTCAATTTTCAGTCTCTTGGATCTTACTAAAATTGAAGATTCTGAAACGCTGCAGTTTCTTGAGATGCTGCAGTCGGCAACTGAAACATTAAAAGAAACATTAAATAATTATGTAGATATTTTAATCCTAGAGGATAATGCAATTGCACAAATTGAGGAAATAGATCTTGCCGTATCGCTTAATACCGTTATGCTTTCCATAAATTCATTAATCCAAAAATCGAAAGCTATTGTCAATATTGACTTTTCTCAGCTGGAAAAAGTTAATTTCAATAAATCCTATCTGGAAAGCATATTTCTGAATTTATTAACCAATTCGATTAAATATGCCATCCCCGGTTCTTTACCAAATATTTCCATCTATTCCAGAAAAACTGACGGAATTGACCAATTAGTTTTTTCCGACAAAGGCATAGGATTTGATATGAATCTTGTAAAAGATAAAATATTTGGTTTGCACCAAAAGTTCAACAACCACATAGACAGTAAAGGAATCGGGCTCTATCTAGTTTACAATCACATCACAAGCTTAGGCGGTAAAATTGATGTAGAAAGCAAAATCAATGAAGGAGCAACATTTATTATTTCGTTCAAAAAAGAATCGTCCATTTTGTAATTATCCCAGACAAAAATACTTACAACAAAAAAAGCCTCGAATTTCTTCGAGGCTTTACTATATTAATATATCTTTTACAAATCTTCTTTAATATCCGCATCAGGAGCATTTTTCTTAACAGATTCAATTCCATTATCTCTGGCAGCTATCGATTCATACATTTCACTGCTGCCAATAATTTGACCATTAGTCGCTTTAAGATTGAAATAAAACTTACCGCTTTTCGCTTCCAATTTATCAAATCGAGCATCGTCTTGCGAATTCTTTCTCACTGATTCGACGCCGTTATCACAAGAAGCCTTTGTTGTATAACCCTCACTAGCTAAAATAATTTGCCCGTTTCCTGCTTTCAAGACAAATTGAAATTCATCATTTTTTCTTTTACTGATCAAAAATGTTCCCATAAATATTATTTGATATTGATTATTAAGAGCAATTTAATAAAAACTAATTTATTTTACCCAATTTAAGTATTATTTATTCGCTGTTTTTTCGTCAAATAATAATTTCTCATTTTCAAGAAGCTCAATTACTTTTTCTATGTACTTATCTGTGTCTATTTGTTTAAGTTCAATTTTATCATTAATAATATTGTCCAAAATATTTACATTTAATATATTATAATCTTTTTCAATTTTAGAACTCAAAATCTTATTTTTATAGTCGTTAAGATTGTATAAACCTTTAGAATTTTCAAACATAACTCGTCTAAACGTTTCGGAATTTAAATCTAATTTTAAAATTTCATCATAAGGTGCGTCAACAATATACCTAAAATGTTCTTCTACAGTATATTTTAGTGCTTGTAGTTTATCATCAACGACTTCTAACAATGCTGATAACTTATATAAATCTCGATTAATAATATTTGGTATATTTTCCTCTCTTTTATAAAAAAGTGAATGTGAAGTTTCTGCCCAAATGTGTTCAGACAATGTTCTTACTTGCACTTCTATTTTTTTATTAGAATGGTTTTCCCAGCTTGGTACTTTTATCCACTCATCTTTAATCCCTAAAATAAGATGAATTGAACTATAGCCAAATTTATCAGGACTTTGAGATGATTTATTAGGATCGTTTAATAATTTAAGTTCTGTTGATAGAATTTCAACAACTTTATCTTTAAATTCTGGAAATAAGAGAACAATTCTTAAGCCAATTAAATCATTTAGTTCTGTTACTGTATTTTTGATAATGAATCTTTCAGAAGTAACCTTCTCAAATATAGAATCTAAAGTTTTAATCCTACCATTTATTCCAAATGCAATTGGTATTTGATTTCTATGCAGTATTTTTTCTACCATGCGCTTAATCTCTTCTAAGAAATCCGTATAGTCTTCAATAATATTTTTATATTCTTTTTCTAATTCTTCCATTTTACAAAATCTACTAACATATTTGCTTTTAAATTTTTATAAAAAAACTAAATTAATATAACTGGATAAGTTATAAACAGCTTTTTACAACTCCGCTAATTTATACAATTATATCTTACAAACACTAAGTATTTCAAATACAAAAGTTTATTCCACAAAAAAAGCCTCGAATTACTTCGAGGCTTTTGCCTTTTGGGTGGATGACCGGGTTCGAACCGGCGACCCTCGGCACCACAAACCGATGCTCTAACCAGCTGAGCTACAACCACCATTTGTGCTTAGCGGTGGCAAAGATAGAACAAATGTTTACTTCTGCAAACAAAAAATTAAAAAAAATTAAACATTTTTACTTCAAATCCCCTAAGCTATTGACTGCCAAATACCTTTCTACAGTAAAACCTTCCGCATGTTCTACCCCTGTTAACCTTCCTAAGTCTCTTGAGCGGTAATTAAGACTTTCCAAGAAGTTTTTGCTTGATATAGGCGACTCCGGTTCTTTCGAATTTGGATCATAAAACTGGGAACGGTAAGCTAAAATAGAATCTATTTTCTTGTCAGTAAACCCCGTAATATCTACTACAAAATCTGGCTCGATGTTTTTCCACTGAATATAATGATAAACTAGTTTGGGTCTCCACGGCTTTTGAATTTCGCCGTCAAGAACCGTCTCAATTTTCAATAAGCCCGATAAAAAACACGCGTCAGAAACCAATTTACTTCCTTTGCCATGATCAATATGCCTGTCGTCTATCGCATTGCACAAAACAATTTCAGGCTGATACTTTCGGATCATTTTTATGATTTCCAGTTGGTGCTTTTCGTCATTGACAAAAAATCCGTCTCTCATGTTCAAATTCTCCCTAACAGAAACTCCTAATATTTTCGCAGCATCGGCAGCTTCCTGATCCCGAATTTCAGCAGAACCGCGGGTTCCGAGTTCTCCACGCGTCAAATCAACAATTCCAACTGTTTTACCCAAAGAAATCTCTTTTAAAATTGTTCCCGAACATCCTAATTCAACATCATCAGGATGCGCTCCAAATGCTAGTATATCTAATTTCATCTATGTGATAGTTTTTATTTTTTTATTGCTATTGATATTGTTTCAGCTTTCTACTCAAAAACCCTCTTCATCGTCATGGACTTATTTACGCTTTCCATCCATTCATTTTCAGGAATACTGTCTTTGGTAATGCCGCACCCCATATACAAATATGCCTGCGAATCTCGAATCTCCATACAGCGCAAATTTACGAATAGATTTGAGCTAACCGAATCGACAGCAAAACTCGTATTCAATTCTCCTAGAAACCCAGTATAGAAAGCCCGATCATAATTTTCATTTTCTAGAATAAAAGCTTTCGAAACTTCTTTTGGCAGTCCACAGACAGCTGGCGTAGGATGCAATAGATTAATAACCTGCTTCAAACTAAAACCAGTATTCAGAACACCCCAAATGTCAGTTTTCAAGTGCCAGATACTTCCTGCTTTAACACTATGAGGTTCAGTAACCGAAATCTCCAAAGTAACTTCCCTCAATTGCTCCACAATATAATCGGTAACATATTGCTGTTCTTCTCTCTCTTTCTTTTCCCAAACAATTTCATCCGAGCCATAATCTTTTTGTGTACCAGCCAAAGCCATTGTTTCAAAGACGTTGACATTGCCTTTAACCAATTGTTCTGGTGTGGCTCCCATCCAAAGACCAACTTTCGGATGATAAAAACAATATACAAAAGTACTGGGGTATAATTGCACCAACTTTTTGAAAGTTACAGTAAGATCAAAATTTTCCAGTTCGATTATTTCTTTACGGGAAAGAACAACTTTCTTGAATTCCTGATTATTTATAGCTTGAATTCCTTTAGTAACTATCCTTTCAAAATCAATTTTACCAGACTCATTTGAAAATCCCTGCCTTTTTCCCAAAGCCTCAGCTTCTCCTTTTTCTCTAATCACACCAATTATTTCCGATTCATTTTCGGGAATTAAATGGACGCTGTTTCCATCAAAAGAAGCAAACACAAATCCTTTTTCGGTAAAATCAACCACATCAAATAAAGTATCATTCTGCTGAAACATCCCGATTATCGTATCCGAATTGGGCTTGCAATACAAAACAAAAGGCAGGTTTTGCTGTTGCTGCTGTATTACTTTTTCAAAAAAATCACTCATATTATTTTTTCTCTTTCGTCAAAACCATATTCGTTAATTTGCAGAGCGAAATTAAATTCCCTTCTTCATCCGTTATTTTTATCTCCCAAAGATGAATGCTTTTTCCTTTATGTATAATTCGGGCAGTTCCAAAAACTACTCCTTCACGAATACTTTTTAAATGATTGGCGGAAATTTCGATTCCTCTCACTTCCTGCGTTTTGCTGTCAATAAAAAAATGCGAAGCTGCACTCCCAACGCTTTCTGCTAATGCCACTGAAGCTCCTCCATGCAGCAATCCCATAGGCTGATGCACCGATGAATTAACAGGCATTTTTGCAGTTAAAAAATCAGTTCCGGCATCAATGTACTCTATTTTTAGCGTTTCCATCAAAGTGTTTTTGGAAAATGTGTTGCAGAATTCGAGGATTTTATCTTTATCTAGAGTCATATCATAATTTTAAAGATTGTAAAAATACGCTAATTTGATAATTCAAAAAAGAAATAAATCGAATACTAAAAAACCAAAATCTATTACCTGCATCATACCTTAATACCAATTTATTCCTATTTTTACAAAAAATAAAACCAAATGCCTCGCATCACCTTATTAATTTTAACTGGAATTCTGCTTTCATTTTGCTCATGTCGCAGTGATTTTGAAACCGTGGCCAGTACAGGTGATTTAGCTTTTTCGAAAGACACGGTATATTTGGATACGGTTTTCACCAATTTGAGTTCAAGTACTTTTGCTTTAAAAGTGTATAACCATTCCAAAAACGACATCAATATTCCTCTTATAAAATTCAACAAAGGTCTTAACTCTAAATACAGAATGTCAGTTGACGGCGCTCAGGGAAATCAAGGGAAGATGTTCGAAAATGTTACACTTTTGGCAAAAGATAGTCTTTATATTTTCATTGAAACAACGGTTGAAAGCGACAACACAACTCCTTCCGAATTTCTATATACCGACCAAATTGAATTTAACAGCGGGGCAAATCTTCAAAAAGTGGAATTAGTGACTTTGGTACAGGATGCCATTTTATTATATCCCAACCGAAATGCCGATGGAACTACAGAAACACTCCCAATTGGAGATGAAAAAATCAGTGGTTTTTATTTAGACAAAAACGACCCAATTCACGGCAACGAACTTCATTTTACTAACCAAAAAGCATACGTAATTTACGGATACGCAGCCGTTCCCGAAGGCGAAACCGTTACTTTTGACCCCGGCGCGAGAGTTTATTTTCATGCTAATTCAGGTCTTATTGTATCCAAAAATTCATCATTACATATCAATGGTACAAAATCTACAACTGATAAACTTGAAAACGAAGTGATTTTCAGCAGTGACCGTCAGCAGCCTGATTTTGCTTATATACCTGGACAATGGGGAACTATTTGGTTACAGAATGGAAGCACTAATAATACTGTTCAAAATCTTACTCTGAAAAATGCTACCGTTGGATTATTAATAGACGGCAATAACGGAACAACAGTATCTCTAAAAAATACTCAAATTTACAACTGCACCCACTACGGAATTCAAGGTAAAAATGCTATAATCGAAGGAGAAAATATTGTTATCAACTATACAGGACAAGCCAGTCTGGCGTGTACTTACGGAGGAAATTACAAATTTACCCAATGCACTTTTAACAACAATTGGTCAAGCCCAGAGCAGTCAGCGGTGTACATCAGCAATTACAGTGCGGGAGGCACACCAGAAACCAAAGACTTGACGCAAGCTACATTCAATAACTGCATTATTTACGGATCGTATTCGAATGAAATGATTTTGGACAAAAAACCAGAATCGCTTTTTAATTATCAATTCAACAATTGCTTACTCAAATTCAACAACACCAGCAATAAATACACCACCGATCCTCTCTATCAATTTGATACAGATTCTGCACATTACAACGCTATTATCCTCAACAAAGACCCGAAATTCTTTAATCCAAATATCAATAACTTTAATATTGATGATACTTCTTCTGCTTTCGCAAAAGGGAATTCCGCTTATTTAATTCCGCTTGATATACTAGGAATCACCAGAACATTGCCACCTGATTTAGGTGCTTATCAAAGCAAACCGTTTCCTAAAGTAAAGTAGTTTCTAACTGACTGCCGACTATAAACTCGTAATAATCTTATTTTAACACCTCAGAAAAAACATAATTCTATCACCTTTTCTTAACCTCTTATAATACAAAAAATTATATTTTTGTTTGAAACTAAAAAATACAATACTGATAATCAGACTTGTATTCCAAACTAAAAAAGCCTAATTTTTTAAATTATGAAAAAAATCTACTCTTTATTATTTTTATTGTCATTTACAATAGGAATCGCACAAATCCCGAGCGGTTATTATACCTCGGCAACTGGGTCGGGATACACTTTGAAAACACAGCTTTACAATATTATTAAAGGGCATACCGATAACGGTTATGCTGGTCTGTATACCACCTATCAAACTTCGGATATTGATAATTTTTATGAAAATGACGGAACCATATTAGACATGTACTCTGAAAAACCATCAGGAACAGATCCATACAATTATACTACGGGATCAACACAAAGATGCGGAAGCTATTCAGCCGAAGGAGATTGTTATAACAGGGAGCATATAATACCGCAATCCGTATTTAATGAAGCCTCTCCAATGGTTTCAGATGCACACTTTATTACACCTACTGACGGAAAAGTAAATGGCATTCGATCCAACTACCCACACGGAACGGTTGCATCAACAAGTACAACAACACTAAATGGCAGTAAACTAGGCACAAGTTCGGTTGCAGGTTATAGCGGTACTGTTTTCGAACCTATAAATGATTTTAAAGGCGATATTGCCAGAATGTATTTCTATTTTGCTACACGTTATGAAAATACGGTTTCCACCTATTCATTTCCAATGTTTAACGGAACATCCAATCAGGTATTCACAACTGCATTCTTAAATACACTCTTAGCTTGGAATGCACAAGATCCCGTAAGCGCAAGAGAAATTGCAAGAAATAATTCAATTTATGCCCGCCAGAACAATAGAAATCCATTTATTGATCACCCGGAATATGTGCAAGCTATTTGGGGATCTGCTTCTTCTACAGATACACAAGCACCAACTGCACCAGCAAATTTAGCAGTAACTGCCAAAACTGCTGCTTCGGTTTCATTAAGCTGGTCGGCTTCTACAGATAATATTGGAGTGAACGGTTATGAAGTTTATATGAATTCTGTTTTAAAAACTACCGTAACTACATTAACCACAACTATTTCAGGGTTAACAGCTTCAACTAATTATTCATTTTATATTAAAGCAAAAGATGCTGCAGGAAACAAATCGGCATCAAGTAATACAGTTTCAACTACGACAAACAGCAGCGGAGGAACTGCTACAGAACTCTTTTTCTCAGAATATATTGAAGGTTCATCTAACAATAAAGCACTTGAAATTGCAAATATGACTGGAGCTGCTATAAATTTATCCGTATATTCAATCAAAAAACAAACCAATGGCGCAGGTGCTTGGAGTACTGGTTTGGTTTTATCCGGTACTTTGAATAGTGGCAGTAAATTTACCATTGTTAACAGTTCGATCTCTTCAAGCTGCTATCCCACAAGTTCAGCCAATATTTCTACAACAGCAACAGAATTGACCTTTAATGGAAACGATGCTGTGGGTCTATTTAAAAATGGGGTTCTTATTGACATTATTGGAACTTTTAATGGCGGAACGGCAAACTTTGCTGCTGATGTAACTTTGAGAAGAAAATCTACCATCACTTCGCCAAGTACTACTTTTAATCTAGCAACTCAATGGGATAGTTTCACCACTGATAGCTGTACTAATCTGGGAAGCAAAATAAGTACCAAAGCTGTAAAAGAAGAAATAGCTGCAGAACCAGATGGTATTTCACTGTATCCAAATCCTTCAAATGGTGAATTTACCCTTTATTATAGCAATTCCAACAAAACATATACTATTGAAATATTTTCTATGCTAGGTCAAACAGTATTTCTTAAAGAAAATATTAAGCAATCTTCGGTACCAATAACCAATCTTCCAAAAGGAATTTATTTGGTTAAAATAACAGATGATTCAAAATCTACCAATAAAAAGATAATAATCAACTAATTAAAAGTTTAACACCCTTAAAAAAAGCGACAAAATTGTCGCTTTTTTTTCAATTCCGCTTGATATTCTGGGAATCAGCAGAACAATTCCTCCAGATTTAGGTGCGTATCAGAATAAGCCGTTTCCTAAATAAAATCGAAAGCGGTAGTTTTTATGATTTAATAGAAGAGCTTATGATTTTTTGAGCACTATTAGATGCAATAATTAACCCTCCAGCGAGCATAATTATATCTTTTATTACCAACCGTCCAGCTCCAGACAAATATGGAAAACCATATTGAGGAGTCTGAAAATCTCCACCTAAATTTGGAACGTAAACTTCCGGAGTTGTTATTAAAAATGTTAGTGTGGTAATTGACATACCAGCTGTTAAAATCCCTCCCCAAAATCCTATTTTAGGAAACCAAATACCCAGCAATACAGATAGCCCAATAATTACGATAACCAATCCCAAACCATAAGAAAAAGTATAGGTTCCATTACTTTCATGCCAATCTATATTCTTTTGTACTGTTTTGCCTTCTAGATTTTTATACAAATTATATTCTGCTACAGTTTCTCCTTTATTATTTTTGGCCGTATTACCCGTGTTATGATAAAAGAATTTCATAAAAGGACTGTTTATAACAAATGGTACTATCCCCTCAGCCTCATAGTTGAAAGCTTTCAAGCCTCCAATCCAAACCATTACTACAAATATTGCAACCCTAATAAAATCGATAAAAAAACCTTGCCCTGAAGCAAAAAATTTAATAATACTTTTCATTTCTTAATTATTTTTGATTAGAGTACAAAGTTCTATAACAATTTAGAATACAAGAATGGACTAAATGGGTTTTTACATGGACTGTTTAGCCACAATAGAAATACCAACATCTTCCCTGAACTTTTTTGGTGAAACACCAACTCCTTTTTTAAAGTATCTGCTAAAATAAAATTCATCTTCAAAATTGAGTTCACTTGCAATTATCTTGATGGGCTTATACGTTAAATGCAACAGTTTTTTAGCTTCCAGCACAATTCGCTCCTGAATTAGTTTTGACGGAGATTTTCCAAAAAGTTTTTTGATTTTTTTACTGAATGCATCATTCGACAAACATAATTTGGAAGCATAGAACTCCACTTCTTTTGATTCTAGAAAGTGTTTGTCTAATAAAGATTGGAAATTTAAAATATCGTCATGTTTGGCTGGTTCTTTTACAAAAAAAATATCATTTAGCAGTTTCTCTTTACTACACAGAGCCAAAATAAGCTGGAGATACGATTTAACAATTGATACATCCGAATTCAACTCGGACAGACCCAAAATCTGCATTTTCTGAATAATCGTATTAATCTCATCGTAAACTAGATCAGAAACCGCCACAAAAGGCTGTTGATATATATTATTAAACAAAATCCCATTGCATGCAACCTCTTTTTTATGGTATTCAATACAATAGAAGTCACCATGGAATTGTATAATATTTGCAAATACCATCGAAGAATCATGCCAATTCAGACACTGATAGGGAGCTAAAAAAAGCAAATGCCTGCCTGTTGATTCATATTGTGTAAAATCTACAGAAAAAGAGGAAGCCCCGTCAACCATAATAATGTTATAATAGGGGGTTTTAATTTCGGCTGCCGTAGTAAATGATTGAAATTGGTTGATTTTAATTCGTGAATCGAATATACTAAATTTTGTGTTATTCTTAAAATTACTGCTAACTCAAAACATACAAAACTCACAAAGTTTGGATATATGTAAAAGTCTATTTTTTACTTATTTATTTTTCTCTTTTTGTAAAGTTATAAATTATTTCCTATTTGCGCTTTTTTATCACAGCAAGGCTAAATACGGCGAACTAAAGGATGCTGATTCAGGCACATTTTTTACCTTTTTAAATTTTCAGAATACTTTGCTTTTCACATTTGCTCTTACTATATATTTAACCTAAATTTGCACCGTTAAATACAACAAACTACACAACAATGATCCATTTCTTTGAAAACCAAAGCAAAACTGTTTTTGCAGTACAAACGCAAAACGAAATTTCAGCTCAAGACATTTCAAAACTTAATTGGCTTTTTGCCGACGCAAATAAAATAGAGAAATCCGCATTGACGGATTTTTTTGTTGGCCCTCGCGCTACCATGATCACTCCATGGAGTACCAATGCGGTAGAAATTACTCAAAATATGGGGATTACTGGAATCATTCGTATTGAAGAATTTCATCCTGCAACGGCTGACTTTAGCGATTTTGATCCAATGCTTTCACAAAAATTCAATCAATTAGATCAAGAAATTTTCACTATTAACGTACAGCCGGAACCCATTCTGGAAATTGATGATATTGCAACATATAACAAAGTTGAAGGTTTGGCTTTAAGCCAAGAAGAAGTAGAATATTTAGATAATTTGGCAACCAAATTAGGTCGAAAATTAACAGATTCAGAAATTTTCGCTTTCTCTCAAGCCAATTCAGAACACTGCCGTCACAAGATTTTCAACGGAACTTTTGTTATTGACGGAGTAGAAAAAGAAACTTCTCTTTTTAAATTAATCAAAAAAACATCACAGGAAAATCCTAACGATATTGTTTCGGCTTACAAAGACAACGTTGCTTTTGTAAAAGGACCAAGAGTACAGCAATTTGCTCCAAAAACTGCCGACAAACCTGATTTTTACGAAATAAAAGAATTTGATTCAGTTATCTCTTTAAAAGCAGAAACACACAATTTTCCAACAACTGTAGAGCCTTTCAACGGAGCTGCAACTGGATCTGGAGGAGAAATTCGTGACCGTTTGGCTGGAGGACAAGGCTCATTGCCAATGGCAGGAACTGCAGTTTACATGACTTCTTATTCTCGTTTGGAAGCAAACAGACCTTGGGAAGACGCGGTAGCCGAAAGAAAATGGCTGTACCAAACCCCAATGGACATCTTGATAAAAGCTTCAAACGGAGCTTCAGATTTTGGAAATAAATTTGGACAGCCACTTATTACAGGTTCTGTCCTTACTTTCGAACACGAAGAAAACAACCGCAAAATTGGTTACGATAAAGTAATCATGCAGGCAGGCGGAATTGGATACGGAAAATTAGATCAAGCAATAAAACACAAACCACAGAAAGGAGACAAAATCGTAATTCTTGGCGGTGAAAATTATAGAATTGGAATGGGTGGCGCTGCGGTTTCATCAGCAGATACAGGAGCTTTTGGTTCAGGAATCGAATTAAACGCTATCCAACGTTCCAACCCAGAAATGCAAAAACGCGCTGCCAACGCTATTCGTGGTTTGGTGGAAAGCGACAATAACCCAATCGTTTCTATTCACGATCACGGAGCGGGCGGACACTTAAACTGTCTTTCGGAATTAGTGGAAGAAACAGGAGGATTAATCGATTTGGATAAATTACCTGTTGGTGACCCTACCCTTTCGGCAAAAGAAATTATTGGTAACGAATCTCAAGAAAGAATGGGATTGGTTATTGGTAAAAAAGATATCGATATTTTACAACGAATTGCAGACAGAGAGCGTTCTCCAATGTATCAAGTAGGTGACGTAACTGCCGATAATCGTTTTACATTCGAATCTAAAACTACTGGTTTAAAACCAATGGATTATGCTTTGGAAGATTTCTTCGGAAGTTCTCCAAAAACAGTAATGACTGACAAAACCATTGACTACAACTACGGCGGTTTAGAATATAGCGTAAAAAATATTTCAACTTACTTAGAGCAAGTTTTGCAATTGGAAGCGGTTGCCTGTAAAGACTGGCTTACTAATAAAGTCGATCGTTGCGTTGGCGGAAAAGTAGCCAAACAACAATGCGCAGGACCATTGCAATTACCTCTGAATAATGTTGGTGTTATGGCTTTGGATTATCAAGGAAAAGAAGGAGTTGCAACTTCAATCGGGCACTCTCCTATTGCTTCTTTGATTGATCCCGTTGCTGGAACAAGAACAGCAATTGCCGAATCATTATCAAACATCGTTTGGGCTCCAATTAAAGACGGAATGAAAGGAATTTCACTTTCGGCAAACTGGATGTGGGCTTGTAAAAATGCAGGTGAAGACGCTCGTTTGTACGCAGCTGTTGAAGCTTGTTCTGATTTTGCAATCGAATTGGGAATCAACATTCCAACTGGAAAAGATTCACTTTCGATGAAACAAAAATATCCAAACGACGAAGTAATTGCGCCGGGAACGGTAATTATTTCGGCTGGCGGAAATTGTACTGATATTCGAAAAGTAGTGGAGCCTGTTTTACAAAAAGACGGCGGTTCTATTTATTATATCAATTTGTCCCAAGACGACTTCAAATTAGGAGGTTCTTCATTGGCACAAACGCTGAATGCAATCGGAAACGAAGCACCAACAATTAAAGACGCTGCGTTTTTTAAAAATGCATTTAATACATTACAGGAATTGATTTTAGACAATCAAATCTTGGCTGGACACGATATCGGTAGCGGTGGTTTGATTACTACTTTATTGGAAATGTGTTTTGCTGACGTGAATTTGGGAGCTAAAATTGATTTCTCTGTTTTTGAAGAAAAAGACATTATCAAATATCTTTTTGCAGAAAACATAGCTGTGGTTTTCCAAGCCAATTCAGACGAAGCGGTTGAAGCTAAATTAAATGCAAATGGAGTTGCTTTCTATAAATTAGGATCCGCAACTACCGAAGCAACTTTAGACTTTGGGCCTTGTAAACTTGATATTGCGAAATACAGAGACATTTGGTTTAAAACTTCATTCTTATTAGACCAAAAACAAGCTAAAAACGGAACTGCACAAGCACGTTTTGACAATTATAAAAACCAAGTATTAAACTATACTTTCCCAACTCAATTTACAGGAAAAAAACCTGTAATCGACGCTTCAAAACCAAGACCAAAAGCTGCAATTATCCGCGAAAAAGGAAGTAATTCCGAACGTGAAATGGCTAATGCTATGTACTTGGCAGGATTTGACGTAAAAGACGTTCACATGACCGATTTGATTTCGGGACGTGAAAATCTGGAAGACATTCAGTTTATTGGAGCTGTTGGAGGATTCTCTAATTCTGATGTTTTAGGTTCTGCTAAAGGTTGGGCTGGAGCTTTCAAATACAATGAAAAAGCAAACACGGCATTGAAAAACTTCTTCAAAAGAGAAGATACGTTATCTGTTGGAATCTGTAACGGCTGCCAATTGTTTATGGAATTAGAATTGGTTAATCCTGAGCATGAAATTCACGGAAAAATGCTTCATAACGACAGCCACAAACACGAAAGTATTTTTACATCGGTAACTATTCAGGAAAACAAATCGGTGATGTTATCGACTTTGGCTGGAAGTACATTAGGAGTTTGGGTTTCACATGGTGAAGGAAAATTCAATCTGCCATACGCAGAAGATCAATACAACATCGTTGGAAAATACGGTTACGAAGGATATCCAGCGAATCCAAATGGATCAGCTTTCAATACCGCAATGTTATGTGATACAACAGGCCGTCACTTAGTAATGATGCCACATATTGAACGTTCAACTTTCCAATGGAACTGGGCAAATTATCCAAAAGACAGAAATGACGAGGTTACGCCTTGGCACGAAGCTTTTGTGAATGCAAGATTGTGGATTGAGAATACTAAATAAACTAAAAAATGCTTCCATTTCTGGAAGCATTTTTTTTGATAGTACTCTCAAAAAATATAGCCTAATTCTTTTGCTTTATTGATAAGTGTAATAATAGAATTTACTTCTAATTTTCGCATGCAGTTTCTTCGGTGAGTTTCGATAGTATATTCACTTAAAATAAGCTCATTAGCAATTTCTTTTGATGTTTTGCCTTCAGCAATAAGGGAAATAATTTCAACTTCACGTGCGCTCAAGTGAAATTTATCCTTTTTTAAAATACCCTTAGTTGCATCCAACGATGGAAAGAAAATATCATTTTCTTTTATCGTCTCAATTGCTGCTATCAATTCAGTAATCTCGAAGTTTTTAGACAGATAGCCTTTTATGCCGATGGTTTTCAATTTTTTTATTAATTCAATATTTTCATATTGACTCAGCATTAAAATTGAAATATTAGGATACAATTGAATATTTTTTTTTGCAGCTTCTATCCCATTTAATTCAGGCATATTTATATCAATTATCGCTAAATCCACCTCATTTTTTTGCAAAAACTGCAGCAGCTCAACTCCGTCATAGACTTCACTAATTATTTTTCCTAAATTATTAGTAGCGATAATGTGACTAATACCCGAAATGATCAGCTTATGATCATCTGCAATAACAATATTATAATTCAGTTCTGTCATACTAATGGAATTTCTATAATTATTGAAGTTCCTTTTTTATTGCTTTCTAAAGTAATTATCCCTTTTAAAAATGCAACTCTAGATTTCATATTCTCGATACCAATACTCTTAAATTCACTTGTAGCATCAAAACCAATACCGTTGTCTTCAATCATTAGCAAAAGTAAACCGTTTTCAGAAATTAACTGTATCGAAATCTTTGAAGCCAAAGAATGTTTCAGCGCATTTGTGCAGGCTTCTTTAATGATTCTAATCAATTGAGATTGAATTTCCGGCAGAAAAACATCTGAGTCTTTAATATTTGTAAACAACTCAAACTCTACATTTTTTACATTTTTCCTATAAAAAGAAATTTGATTTTCGATTGTAGCGATAAAATTAGTACTAAATTCCGTTGGCTTCATAAAGTAACTTAAGTCTCTGACTTTTTCATATAATGCTTTAACATTTTCAAGTATATATTCTTGCTGCTGCGAAGGCAAATTACTATCCAATAAATGATTTTCAAGCTGCAAACGAAGTCCAGTTATATCACTGCCAATTTCGTCATGAATGTTTCGCGCCAATCTTTCTTGCTCTTTTGATTCAATCGTAAGCATCTTTTTAGACAAATCATCGTTTTTTCTAATTTCGGCAATTATTTTTGAAGCAGCTTTTTCTTTATCTAATTTGAATTTATAAACAAAAAAAACAGTAAGCAATATGACCTCTATGACCGAGCCATTTATCAAATTTCCCGGCCTGAATATTGGCAGAGCGGCTATATTTAAAGTATTTAATAAATAAGCCATAAAACCATAAAACAGAAACACAAACGACAACCCAAATAATATGAAAAATTTAATTTTAAATCGAATTCCAACAACAATTGAAACAAACATAAAACCAATTATCGCATAAATCATAAAATTGATTAAAACGTTTACCAACTGAATAAAATAATTGCTCTGATGGAATAAAAAACTGCTTACAAAAATTAAAACTGCACTCAATAACAATATGTAATTTAAACAATTTAAAATCCAATTTAGTTTTGGAAAACGCTTTGGGAATTCAACAAAAATCTGAAAAACCTTAACATAAAAAAATATTGATAATGCAATGTAAAAATCTTTATTAATGTAACTCCAAAAACTAAAAAAGACCTTTGGAATTTCTAGAGAATCAAAATGAAAATCTGACAATTGGAATAAAACAATAAAAAAGATATAAAAAACATTATACAAATAAATTTTCTTTCTCAAGATTACAAACAAGCAAAGGTTAACAAATATTGTCAGCAATAAGATTCCAAAATATTTACCCATCAAGTAACTAAATTCTAATTCATAAGTTAAAAACTCTTCAACTGTTTTAACAGCGGTAGGAAAATAAATGTTTTTATTAACCGTTGGAGTTACTTTAACAAATAAAATTTTGCTTTGATCAGCATCTAAATAAAAAGGGAAAGAAATACTTCTTACTGGATAAGCGCGTTCTTCAAGATAATCATGCATTGACGATTGATCCAGAAATACCAATTGGTTATTTTTAAATTCGTAAAATGAAAATGATAAACCATTATTATAAAAGCTCCAAAGCATTTTTTGGTTTTTGCCTGAACCGTTTTTAACTGCAACAGCCAACCAGTAACTGCAAGTAGAAATTCCAGAACTAAATGCCTTTTCAGGTTCAGGATGCTGAAATTTTCCTGCCTTAAAATTTTGAATAACTTCTGAAGGAGAAAACGAATTGCAATCTTCTATATACTGGTAATAAAAAGATAGATGGTGAAAATCGTTGTTATAAACATATGTTTTCAGTGGAGAAGCCTGAACAAATCCAAAAGAAAACAAGATAAAAAGGGAATAAAAAAATCTAGTCATAAGCAAATTTAAACTTTTTTCCCCTACAAAAAATACCTCCAAATAAGTATTGTAGTTTTCACCTTTTGTAGCTTATTTTACTAAAAAAAGACTTTTTTAAGCAATTGTTTTTTTTTCTACTTTCACACAATATCTATTTTAAACATGAAAAACTCACTCCTGCTTTATTTCTTTTTATATAGCATTATTGCTCAATCACAAACCGAATTTTTTAATTCAAAAATAAATTTTTCAGAAAAACAATTAAACAATTTCTACTCTTCGCTTAGTATTGACAGTACACAGGTATATTTTAATGCCAATGATTATACAGTTTATGCTTACGATAAAAAATCAGGCGTTTTAAAGTGGTCGTATTACACTTCAAACAAATCCAATACTTCGCCAAAATTAAACCAGAACAGCATTTTTGTCGAAAGACATATCAGCGAATATGATAATAAATGTGTGCAGCTCAATATCAAAACTGGAGATACTATTCAAACTTTAAAAATTGAAGGCTTGAGTACACAACCTGTTTTTAGAAATAACCTTATGTTCTGTACGGCTATTTCCCCAGGTATTGGCGGTGCAGTATTGGCTTATGATTTGAAAAAGAATGAGGTAATTTGGCAAAAATTTATTGCCCATGGAGTTTCAGCTCAACCGTATTATTTAAAAGATAAAATCATTGCTAATGCCGAAAGTGACAATTGGTTTGAGCTGAACTACAGCGGTCAGCTGCTGGATACTACTTGTAATAACAAAACAGATATATTTGTTGAAGACATAAAATGCATCCGGAATTTCAAGTATTTAACCCATAATCAAAAAGAAATATCCGATAGCTATTTTGAAGATCATGAATACATTAAATTAAAGCATGCTAAAGACAAGACCTTTCTTTTGGGAGAAAGCAAAATGCTCATTATAAACAGTAAGAATAAAATTGAGAAAGAAATAAAACTGGAAGAAACCCTTTCGGACACTGAAAATAAAACAGGTTTTTATACTGAAATTCTAAAAACGGAAGGAAACACGGTTTGGTTTATCTATTTAAGCACGCTGGTCGTTTATGATTTTGAAAATAGTAAAACCCTGCAGACTTTTGACTTAAACAAATGGCATCCTCACCAAGCTGTTTTGGACGGAAATAATTTATGGATGATTTCCAAAAATGATGGAGAATTAATTGGTTTGAAACTCAAGTAGAACAAATCAAAATTATCTGCATTTACTTGCTCACATAAGTATTCAGAAAGAAGAAAAAACTAAAAATTGTTTAGAGTCACTAAACCCCTATCTTTATAAATTAATTCAAATCCAACCAAAAATTTATGAAAAAAATTATACTATTAATAGTTCTTACATTTTCTATTCATCCATTTTTTGCACAAAATGCTTATATTGAAGTAAAAGGAGAACCCAATCTTTCTGTATTTTTAAACAGTGGGTTTAAAGGAAAGACTACGGCTGAATTTAATGGTTTAATCATCGAAAATGTAACAGCTGGCAAAAACCTAATCAAGATTGTAAAAGAAGGATATACTCCATTTGAAGAAACAATTGTAGTCAAACCAGGTGAAGTGCTAGCATATAAAGTGAAGCCATTTACCAAGCATGTCGTACATGTTTCTGAAGAAGGGAATACAGAAGAAACAAGTAAAAAAGCAGTTTTAAAAACCGGAAAACTAGCCATCCAATCTGTGCCAATTGAAATTAAAATTACTATTCCGGATATTGAAGGCATAGACAAAAGTGCAAAAACTAAAGACAAATGGCTGGCAGAAGAAATCCCAACCGGAAGCTATAAAATTACATTTACGTACAACCAAAAAGTCATAACCAAAACTATTTCGATAGTTGCCAATGAAACTACAAGCCTATTTGTTAATATGCTTAGCGGTGATTTTAAAACAAGTAATACATTGGATGAAAGAAAAGCTAAAGAGAGAGAAGACTATTTGAAATATAACGCCGTTTCAAATTTTATAGATTCGATATGTACAGTATATAAATATAAACCAGGTTTGACAAAATCTGAATTTAGACGTTATAACGAAGAAGCAGGTCGACTTATGGATAATTATGAAAATTACGCTGCCGAAAAAAACTTTGCTGTCAGGAATTCGTATTCATCAAGATATGATGGTAAAACACAGAAATCAAATGTGACTTACATTTATTTTCGTAACGGAAATGATTTATACCAATATAGTTACGATATTATTCCGGGCAAAGGAAAAGACAATGGTATTAAAGCTGCTGAATACTACAATAAAATAGTAGCTCTAATAAAGTCAAAAATTCCAAAAGAATTCATTACTGAAGGGCAATCTGATGCAACTTATAGCTGTAAGGTTTCATCTAATCGCAAAGGATTCACAACGATTGAATTTAAGTATTATCAAATAAGTAAAAATGACGGGTCTTTTTGGATGTCTTTCAATACTATTTGACCTTAACAAAAAAAAAATGCCAGAATCTAAACGCTTTCAAGATGAAAACCTAAGACGTTCCGACTTCTATAAAGAAGTTTGGGTCGTTTGCACATCATGCGCAAAAAAGGCGATAGCTACAGTAGATTTTGAAACTAAAAAAGCACGATTGTTATGTGCAAATTGTGGTTATAACAAAGAAATTTCTACTTTAACATACAGATACACTTCTGCAGCATTACCAGCAAATTGGTATTTTGGAGCAGAACAATGGCTAAAAGCACCTTTCAGGAATGAGGTTTTTTGGGCGTATAACGACAAACACCTTGAGTATCTAGAACGTTACATCAGCGCCACTTTACGGGAGCATAAAGATCGAACCCATTTTACGCTTTTGGAAAAACTTCCTAAATTTTATCATGAAGCAAAAAACAGGGAAGGGTTACTGAAAATTATATCCAAATTAAAAAGCAAATAAAAAACTATACTCCTCTTCTCTTTCTGACTATATATAGCCGTAAATAAACAACAAACAGAATAAATTGATTTCCTTTAAGAGTTATCCAGAAATTTTTAAGTCTTTTTACATATTTATCCTAAGAAATTTCAAAAACAATTCAGCACAATTTGTCCAAAATTCATTTTATGTTTCCAAATAGTGCGGCAAGACCAAAATGTTAAAAAAAAGTCTGCCGTTGTGATTTCTATTCTATTTTTCTATTAAATTTTGAACTATATTCGCCAAAAAAATGGGTAGACAGCACAAGCAGATAAGACTTTAATAATTAAAATTTTATTTCCCATTGCAACCCGTCTCTTGCTATTTTTAGTGACGGTTTTTTTATGAATTTTTTGCCAAAATCTTAATTAACCTAATCCCCAAAATGAATACCATAAAAGAAAACCTTTTTATTGCAAGCCTCCTGCTTTTAATAAATCCCCTATTTGCACAAATTTCAAATGAGCCCTTAAAAACCAATCCAATGCTCGAATTGTATGGTACTAATGCAAAAACTTTAAGCCTAAAAGGAAGTATAACAGAAATGCAGGAACACAAATTTGAAACGGATATTCAAGGACATACTGCAAACGATTCTGCATCAGTGAGTAATATTTATAAATTTGATCCGAATGGTTTAACCAAAGAAATTGAGGAAACCCTTAGAAACCAGCAGTCAAAAAAGAGTTTCTTTAGTTACACAAATAAAGGTTATGTCTCTCATATCGATATTGAAACATTACTTTTCTCAAGCGAAAAAGATACTACCGATACCAATATTGGAAATGAAACAGAGAAAGACCCAATTTTTTCTACATTAGATTACAAGTACGTTCAAAAGAAAAATATTTTATTCAAAGGAGAAGATTATACAGTGAATGTACCCCAAAAAAAAACTATCCGAAAGGATTATTTTTATCACTTTAATGTTAACGATCAGATTTTTCAAATTGACAGCCAAACTTCCGACATAGTAATCCAATACAATTATGATGCTAACGGACTAATCAAAGAGTCATTGACTTTGAAATCTGGAATGCCATTTTCCAAAAATATTTATAAATATGACCGCAACAGCAGGCTGATCAATTTGACAACAATTAATTCAGACAACACTACAAAATACCCCAATGAAGAAACTGTTATTTCCTATAAACTTGATTCTAACGGAAATGCAATTGAGAAAAAAGTAAAAAACTATCTTTACTCCCCAGAAGGAAAAAAGAAATTTAATGAAGGCTTATTATATCTTTATAATTACACCTATTTATAGTTTTTTATCTAAAACCCAGTTTGTATCTTAGCCTAAAATTCAAGAACAAATACTTAACAAACGATTAAAAAAGTAATGCCCTTTACTTTTTAATCCTTTTACCATTAACCTGCACCCATGAAAAACTTTACATTACTGTTTACAGCACTTTTATTAAGTGCCACTCATTCTTTTGCTCAAATTAAAGTAACAAAAATCAAAGACAAAAACAAAGAGCATTACCTTGCTACAGTTATTGGTTATCCTGTTACCGGCATTTATACCTATATAAATCAAATTGAGCCCACAACAATTCTTAACCAAGACGGAACCGGAATTATTCAACATGAAGATTTGACCAAAGAAAATATTATTTGGGGAATTGAATGTTCCGAATCGGGAATTCCTATTTTCAAAGAAGGATTTAATAGCGCTTCTTATTCCTTTTGGTATAGAATAACCGGTTCTGCCGAATCCAAATCCAATGATGGAGAAAATTGGATTTCACAGTCCTTTACCATTCATTATGACAAAAAGAAAATATTTATTTCTGGCGAAAGAGTAAAAGAATATATTGAATAATAATTCTACTCGTTAATTCCCTATCCATAAAAGTTACCAAAATAAATACTATAAAGCGCTCATCTAAAAATGAGCGCTTTTTGTTTTTTGAATGATGTCCAAAAAGCAAAATATTGCCTTTAGCCCCGATTACTTCACTTTATACTTATTTTCATAGGAGTTCAGTGAACTTCGTTTGAAGTGGAAATCCTTTGTGGGCTGGTGTTCAGCCTACAAAGATTACTTCGTCAGTTCGCTATCGCTCGTGTGAAACGGAAAGCGGGACAATATTTCCTAAAAATGCCTAATCTTTCTGCTCCAAAAATTAACAATAGAATTCATCTCTACAACAACTAATTAATAAACAGATACTTATAATTAAAATCCATTTTTAAATGAAGCATTATTACTACATTTACAGAAAACTTTATTTTAAATCACTCTTAAAACTTAAAAAGTATGAAAAATAAAACTTTTAGAATCGGAATATGTATGGCTGGTGCAGTCTCTGCGGGTGCCTATACTGCGGGTGTAATGGATTATTTAATGGAAGCTTTGAGGGAATGGGAAGAAAGAAAAGGTCAGCCAAATGTGCCTACTCACAAGGTCGTGATACCTATAATGGGAGGAGCTTCGGCTGGCGGAATGACCTCTTTATTAACTGCCAGTACGATAAACAACGAAATCAAACCAGTTCCTTTACCTAATAAAACAAATCTTCTGGACGAACATCCCGAAAACAAACTCTATCATAGCTGGGTTGACTTGGTAGATAAAGATATGTTTTTGAAAATGCTGGATACATCAGACATTACATCTGGAAATGTGGTATCGCTGCTCAACTCCAATTTTATAGATGATATTGCTGCAAAGATGATTCAATCCGATATAAAAAAATGGAAAACAACACCCCCCTTTTTTGAAATGCCGGTAAAAATATTTACCACACTTTCTAACCTAAACGGGTTCAACTACAACACCAATTTTAACGGAGGGATTAGAAAAGAAAAATACAATATGGCGGTTCATAACGATTATGCCTGTTTTGAACTTCATGACGAAAACACTCAAACTCCTCAAACACCTGGCTGGATGCCTTTAAATTTCAAAACCGGAGCTTTTATACAAACTGCACGAGACGCAGCTATGGCTACAGGTGCATTTCCTGTTGGTCTAAAATCAAGAATTCTGGAAAGAGAGGCAACTTATGTAAATGCTATTCCGTGGCTTAAAGACATTTTCCAGAATACTCCAGTTAACCAAACTACCCTAAAAACGCTCAATGTTGATGGAGGAATGATCAATAACGAGCCTTTCGAAAAAGTGAGATATTTGCTTGATGAAGTTACAATTGAGCAAAGAAGTACCGAATACAATGCTCTGAATAAGGATGAAAGACAAGAGTTTATTAATGAGATTAACTCTCTTCACAAGAACTTTGAAAATACGGTCTTAATGATTGATCCTTTTCCAAGTCTGGATAAAACAGAAGAATTTAATTACAGCCAAAATATAACAAATATTATATCCGGAACCTTTTCGGCAATGACAGCGCAGATGCGTGCAAAACCAATAAATTACCGCAGCGCTATGGAACAGGATGATGCCAGTCAATTCATAATTTCTCCTTCACGAAAAAGAGAAGATATTGATGGCACATTCAAAGATTTTTATGGAGAAAAAGCAATCGCTTGTGGGACAATGGGCGGATTTGGCGGTTTTTTGAATAAAGAATTTAGAATTCATGATTACTTTTTAGGAAAATACAATTGTGAAATGTTTTTGCGAAAGTATTTTACAGTTCCGGAAGATGCATTGCTGGCAAACCCAATATTTGCAGAAGGATACGGCGGTGTTGACAAAAGTAAATATGCTGTTGTAGGTGCAGATGGAAAAAGATGCTACCCGATTATACCAATTTTTGAGCCTGAAGCAACATCAGATACTTTCCCCATACCAACTTTTTCCTGTGGTGGTAATTGGCCAAAAGTATCTGAAGATTTCATCAACGGATATGAAAAACCAATAAAAAACAGAGCCGAAAAAATCATATTAAATATTGTAAAATTAAGTTCGACTACTCTTTTCTTTCTAAAAGTTGGTTCTTTTGTAATACTTAATAAAATAATAGGAAAAAAAGTGGTGAACTCAATTAAAGACTCTCTTTATAAATCCAATTTAATAAATAAATATTCTCCAAATCGAAATGAAACGTATTAAAGACTAGGAGAAAACGGCTTTTTTGGATAATTTTAAGAAATCGATTTCGTTGATTTCCAATATTGTAATTATATTGATTGCAATTAATCATTGGAAAATAAAAATTATTATTAATTTTTATTTAATTTGCGATACAATTTAATAATCATCATAATGATAAAGATTACCCGCCTCTTTGATTTTCCATACCATCAGCTAGAAAATTACAACAAACCAGATGCTTTAGTAACAAAGCATAATGGTGTTTGGGTGAAAACATCAACTCAAGAATATATAGATAAAGCAAATGCTGTTTCAAGGGCATTGCTGAGAATGGGCATTCAAAAAAATGATAAAATAGCCATCATTTCCAGCAATAACAGAACAGAGTGGCATATCATGGATACTGGTATTTTACAGACTGGTGCACAAAACGTTCCCATATATCCAACTATCACCGAGGAAGATTATGAATATATTCTAAATCATTCGGAAGCGATGTATGTATTCGTTTCGGATATCGAAGTATTCCATAAAGTAAACAATATAAAAGCCAATGTGCCTTCTTTGAAAGAGATCTATTCTTTTAATGAAATTGAAGGATGCAAAAACTGGAATGAAATATTACAGTTAGGTGAAGACACCAGCAACCAAGATGTTGTTGAAGATCGAAAAAACAATGTAAATCCAGAAGATTTAGCCACAATCATTTACACATCGGGAACAACAGGACGGCCAAAAGGAGTCATGTTATCTCATAAAAACATTGTCTCGAATGTTTTAGACAGTGCCGACAGAATTCCTTTTGACCCAGGAGTAAGCCGTGCTTTAAGCTTCCTGCCTATCTGCCATATTTATGAAAGAATGGTAACTTATATTTATCAATTTTATGGCTGTTCTATTTATTTTGGAGAATCTATCGAAAAAATCTCTGATAATATCAAAGAAGTAAGGCCATCAGTAATGACAGGTGTACCAAGGCTTATTGAGAAAGTATACGAGAAAATTATTGCCAAAGGCACTGAGCTTACTGGAATCAAAAAGAAACTTTTCTTTTGGGCAGTTGATGTAGGCTTAAGATACGAACCTTACGGAGTCAATGGATTTTGGTATGAACTGCAGTTAAAATTAGCCCGAAAATTAATTTTCAGTAAATGGAAAACTGGTTTAGGCGGCAAATTAGATTTAATTGTAAACGGAAGCGCCGCACTACAGCCAAGACTGGCGAGAGTTTTTGCAGCAGCCGAAATATACATTATGGAAGGCTACGGATTATCTGAAACTTCGCCTGTAATATCTGTAAATGATTTTAGAAACAAAGGTTTTAAAATTGGAACTGCCGGAAAAATCATTAACAATGTAGAAGTAAAGATTGCCGAAGACGGTGAAATTCTCTGCAAAGGTCCCAATGTGATGATGGGCTATTATAAAGACCCCGAAAAAACTGCCGAAGCAATCATCGATGGTTATTTTCATACTGGAGATATCGGAAATGTTGATAAAGACGGATTTTTATCGATTACCGACAGAAAGAAAGAAATGTTCAAAACTTCCGGCGGAAAATATATCGCACCGCAGCTTATCGAGAATGCGATGAAACAATCCCGTTTTATTGAACAGATTATGGTTATCGGCGATGGCGAAAAAATGCCTGGTGCATTCATACAGCCTAGCTTTGAATTCGTTAAAGAATGGGCAAAACTACACGGAATTGATGCTGGAAAAACCAATGCGGAAATCATTGCTAATCCAAAAGTAATCGCCCGTATTAAGGAAGAAATTGATCATTTGAATACTAAATTTGGAAATTGGGAACAAATCAAGCGTTTCGAACTTACACCGGATGTTTGGTCTATTAATGGCGGTCACCTTACTCCTACTTTAAAACTAAAACGTAAAATCATTAAAGAAATCTATAAAGATCTTTATAAAGAAATTTACGGGCATTCGCTGTAAAATTTCGCTATGCCTCAACAACCAAAGTCCTGACAACCAAAGTCAGGGCTTTTTTTGTGTTAAAAAAACTTCTTATCTTCACTGTTAATTTAAGTTTCATGCAAGGATTTTATCTGAATCAGTCTTTCGCAAAGGCGCTAAGACGCAAAGTTTAAAGACTTTCCCTTGGCGACTTTGCGACTTTGCGAGAAAAAAAATAACACTGCGAGATTCTTAGCCATTAAAAACAATATATTATGAAATTCAAAATTCACACCATTCTTTTCATCTGCCTATTCTTAATTGCAGGCTGCAAAGAAAAACCCGAAGACATCGTAAAAACCAATTATCTAGACTTCTCCAAAAGAGACGATCAGTTTACGGGCGGGATCAAAATGATTCCGATTACTACTCCCAAAGGAACTTTCAAAGTTTGGACAAAAACTGTAGGCAGCAATCCAACGATCAAAGTATTATTGCTTCACGGAGGACCCGGACTTACACACGAACTGTATGAAGCATTTGACGGTTATTTCCCGAACGAAAGCATTGAATACATCTACTATGACCAATTGGGTTCCTATTACAGCGATCAGCCGAATGACAACAGCCTGTGGACAAACGAACGATTTGTAGAAGAAGTGGAACAGGTTCGAAAAGCTCTGGGCTGCGACAATACGAACTTTTATATTCTGGGACAATCCTGGGGAGGAATCCTAGCAATGGAATATGCCTTGAAATATCAAAAAAATCTCAAAGGACTGATTATTTCCAATATGATGGCCAGTGCGAAAGCATACAACAAATATGCCGATGAAGTTCTTGGTCCAAAACTACCAAAAGATGTTTTTGACCAGATAAAAACATTCGAAAAAAACAAGGATTACACCAACCCAAAATACACCGAACTGCTTTTTAAATATTATTACACAGAACACATTTTAAGAATACCCGTTGACAAATGGCCAAATTCCATAAACAGATCTTTTAAGCACATCAATCCCAATGTGTATGTGTATATGCAGGGGCCGAGTGAATTTGGAATTACAGGAGATGCCACTTTAAAGGATTGGGATGTCACTGCCCGACTCAAAACGATTAGCGTTCCTACTCTGGTGATTGGTGCCAAACACGACACCATGGATCCAAAACACATGGAATGGATGTCCAAAGAAGTGCAAAACGGACGCTTTTTGTTTTGTCCCAAAGGAAGCCACCTTTCACAATATGATGACCAGAAAAATTATTTCAAAGGCGTGATTCAGTTTTTGAGGGATGTGGATAGTGGGGATTTTAAGAAAGGATAAACTGAATTAAAAATATCATTAAAGCAAAAAACCACGAATAGACTGCTACTCGTGGTTTTTCTCTTATATAACAAAAATAGCTATCGATTGCCAATAATGTTTTTTTAATCACCAAAAAAATAAGTAAATGATACGCTGTAAAAATTCTGCTTTGCCTTTGTTTCGAATGCAGTGTTATAAAATGGAGCCTGTCTGAACGGATCACTCAATCCCATATTATATCTTAAATTACAGGCAATATTATTAAATTCTGCACTCACTCCAAAAGGAACATAAGTATTAAAAGATATGCTTTCATTTTCCTGATCAAAATTTAAATATTTCACGTCCAAATTGATTGGTTCCAGAATGTAATTTTCTTTACTTTCATCTGCAATGGTATATTGCTGTACTAAGCTAAGCGTAAATCCAGCATTTACTCCAAACTTCCATTTATCATTATCAAAAAAATTATAATTCAAAATAAATGGAACATCAAAATTTTCCAGCCTAAAATCTAAATCCTCAGGTTCAGCCTCCAAATCCGATTTACCAACAAATATCATTCTGTGATGCATATAATTTATCCCTATACTCAATTCCAGATAATCCGTAAATTCAGCCGTTCCGACTACTCCAATTAAATAACCTGGCTGCGATTTTGTAAAAAGCACATTTGTTTCTAAAACATAATTGGTATAACCGGCAGTAATTCCAAATCTGCCCTCAAAAAGCCCTCCATCATTATAATGAAATTGCGAATAAATCTGTGAACTTGATAAACTCAGTAAGAGAATAAAAAAACCTATTTTGAATGATTTCATGAATGCAGAATAAAAAATTATATTTTAAAAAATTGATACAAATATATTGTTAAAATTTCTACATTTGGCAGAAAATTATTTTATATGAAAAAGTTTTCTGTGTTATTGTTAGCTATATTGTTAAGTGGCTGTGAAATAGACAAGATAGATTATATAGTTCCAATTGTTATAACATATGAACCAGAAAACATACAGGCAAATTCTGCCTCCTTAGGCGGCATAGTCCGTAGTGAAGGAGGAAAAAAAATCACTGAATACGGCATTGCTTGGGGAGAAAATCCAAATCCAACGGTAAATGACAACAAAATACCAAAGGGATCCCGATTTGGGGAAACATTCGAAACCTACTCATTATTCAAAGAAAACACGACTTATTACTGCCGATTTTATGCCATAAATGAAACAGGAGTTGGTTACGGTGATGAGTATTCTTTTAAAACATCTATTACGGCACCATGTAATCCATTGGTCAATAACAGCGTTAATCTGGGTAACACCAAAATAAGTATTGACAGGGTAGAGAAATCCTATCCCAGCTGGGGATTTGATGAAGGAAATATAGAATTTTTAACTTCAACAAGCAGCGCCACAGCTCGCATTTATGTACAATTTAACGAAAACAACCAGAATGCCCCATTAACCGGCGAATATACAGTTGAAGGCGGTGATTTTGGAAATGGCATCAATTTATCTACTGGAAAGGCGAGGTTATTTATTGAGGATTACGGAGGGTGGAATGGCCCGTCTGGAGATACTGCTGCTGCAGGAACAAAGTTTTATGTAAAAAATGACGGTAAGACTCTCACGATAATTTTTTGCAATACCGCCGTTGGGAAAAAATATATTCTTAATGGTAAATTTTCATATGTTCTTAATTGACAATAAGATCATTTATTTTTATAATCATTTAACATACATACAAAGAAAAACCACGAATAGTCTTCTACTCGTGGTTTTCTTTATTTAACAAAAATCTCTTTCAATTGACCGATGATGTTTCCGCCTCCGGAAATAGTAATTTCTCCAATTTTATCGGCGATTTTCTCAATCTATCCACAGTGATGTTTTTTTGAAGAGTAACAGTAATAAAATTCTTTATTCAATTTTATAAAGAAAAATCACTAAAAAATATTTAAAAAACAACTGGCTTTTTTTAGAAAATATTTATCTTTCTGAAATGAAAAATTTAGTTCGTTTTTAATAAAAAAACCGACTTCTATATAGTATTTAACCTACTCTTCTACATGAAAAAGCATCTCAAATACATTGACGGAAATTCTGATAAATTCTGGCAAATTGAAGTTTCTGAAATTAATTACACGGTTACTTATGGAAAAAATGGAACTTCTGGCGTCTCACAAACTAAAACATTTACAACTGCTGAAGAATGCTTGAAAGCTGCCGAAAAAATTTTAGCTGAAAAAACAAAAAAAGGATATTCAGAAAGCGGTGAAGTAATTGTTGCCGAAAAAACAGATCCAAAGACGGGTAAAGTTTCCAATATCAATGAGATTTTAAATGAATATGATTCTATACTAAAGCAAAAAAAAACAGAACTACTTTTACCTTTTTTGATAAAAAACTCGAAAGGAAATTTAGATTCAATCCGAAAGCATATCAAGAAAAACAAGCGTTATTGGATGACTTTTATTGATCTGTCATTAGAACCTGGTTATAAAAAAACAACCAATAGAAATTGGGATTGGGGAATGCGTGGCGATGATAAAATCAAAGAAATTATCACATTAAGTGCCATTTCACTATATGACAAAACTGACATATTGTCTTTTGACGAAGCTTTAAATTTTCTTGAAAAAGCAAACAATCCCCAAATTTTAGAAATCTTACTTTGGGCTAAACCCAATTGGATTGAATTTTACCTTTTAGACAGATTTAGAAAATCTGAGTGGCTCAATTTCGATTACCGGTCTTTACGATTTCTTGAAGAAAACAACTTAGTAAATTTTAATCCTGAATTGTTTGCATTGTGCTTATCCAGATTTAATAGCTGGTCAGGCAATACTCCGCCTCATGAATTCATAGATTTACTATCGAAAGATAAAATTGCATACGAAAGAGACATTCCTCAATTATACAATTACGAAACCAATATCCAGAATAGTACTTTTAGAGAAAATGCAAATGCAAGTTATAGAGAATGCAATACTTGGTCAATTGCATTTCAATTGTTATTATCTGAAAACAAATTAGATAAAAAAATATTTCTTGAGAATGCCATTCTTATCCAAACTAAAGAATGGAATAATAATTTAAAATTGTTTTTTAGAAAAAACATTGAAGAATTACAGCCTTCATCTGACGAATTAATCCCTTTTCAAGAAAATATTTTTACTTATTTCCATAATTCAAATCCAACAATTACCAATTATGGATCGGAATTAATTAAAAAAATATACGATCATCCTAAGTTTAAAACAAAATCTTATTTTGAATGGCTTGAAGCATTAATGATGCGAAATGACTGCAAAGCTGCAATAAAAAACAGCATAATGATTCTGGAAAAATTAAGCAAAAACAATTCGAAACTCAACAAACCAATTACTGCATTAATCACTGATATCTATGTGATTTCAGATTTAAGTCTTCAAGAAAGAGCAACAAAACTAATTCTTAAAATCGGAAATGTCAAAGATGCAGTTTTAAAAGAAAAATTATCTTCTTATGCTTCGTATATGCAGGGAAGCGTCAAATCCAGTTTGAGTGATTTTCTAAATGATGAGGCATTAACTTTTGATGAATCTTCATTAAAAACATATCAATTCAATCCCGAAAAAGTAACATTTTTAATTGACCCAGTTCAAATTCCAAAAGACTGGAACGAAATTTTATTTCTTTACGGGCGATTTATTTCATCAGAAGAAATAATCGATTCTGAAATTTTGCTGAATGTATTCATATCGCAAAGAGATTTATTCCCAAATGACTATGAGAATCAATTACAGCCCTATTTATTGCAATTGCAAAAAACTTATTTTGAAAGCACACTAAAAAATTATACCAAAAACTTATTAATAAATAAGGTTTCAAATAAAAACTTCGTCTATAAACTAAACGATAAAGATTATATAACATTAAAAACACTTCGATCCATAAAGCCCATCATTGAAAAAGTGATGCAAAAAAATAAAGACAATTCGGTTTTACCTCTATTGTCATTTCCTACGCATAAACCGCATTGGGTTGCCCCAAAAGTTTTACTCGAAAGAATCATTGCTCATCAAAAGGCTAATGAAACTATTGATCCAGTCGATTTGAGTATTGCAATAAGCAGAATGCCTCGCGAAAATGTCGATGAAGCTATTCCTTTATTAGATAAATTAGATTCGGACATGAAACAATTAATGTCTTTTTGTTTGGGAATTACCAAAGAAATAAACATCGAATCCAGTTCAATTCTAACCAAATTATTTCAAAAAGCGGGTGGTTCAACTCCAAACACAGAAAAAATTGGACTGTGGGCTGTGGCATCAAGAACTTTTTATCCAACTGAAACTTTTTCTGAATTCGAAAAAACCTATCTGAAGGATATTCCCTTTGTAACAGCTCAATTTTCAGCTAAAATGGCATTTAAAGAAAAGTGGAATGAATGGAAAGATTATCAAACCAAAGAACTGGTTCGTTCTCCATCGTGGACAGAACTTCGAATTGATTTGCCTGAAGAAAAAACAATACCAAATCATTTGCTTTATAGTTTAGACACCCACATAAAGGTTGAAAAAAATGTCTGGTCAACAAATTATAAGCTCAGCACGGCAGAAAACGCCTATTACTGGAATAGTTTAATGCCACAGAATAATGATTCATTAGCTTGCCTATTATTGGAAAAATGCTGTCATATAACAGATGGCACCAATAATGAATTAAAAGGTTTTTTAACTATTGTCAATCGGCCTGGATTTCAATTTTCGGATATATCATTACTTGTGTTTGCATGCTGCTTCTTTCAAGAAAAGAAAGATATCCGTTTATTAGCATCAGAAGTTTTGATTAATTCAGTAGAGAATCAATCAATCGATATTGATTTATTTGCAGAAAAGAATGCTTTTTTAATTTCGAATAAATATGGAATTTTACTGCGGCTTGTAGAAGCTATAATTACATTAAAAGACATTTCACCATTACACAATTCTGCTTTATTTTTACTTTTAGACGGCATTTTCAAAAAGATAGAACTAAAAGAAAAACTGCCTGCCAATTTCAAAAAAATGGTCGAAAACTATGTTGATGTACTATCAAAAACAAATCAAAAACCTGCACCAGAAACCAAAGTGTTTTTTGAAAAATTAAAAGAGAATACTGCTTTGAAAGCATTGGTTAAACAAATTTTAAATTAATAGCAATGACCGATTTACAATATAAATACCAAGGAATTTCAACCCTTAGCAAAACCAAAGGAATCAACAGTTTGGTTATGGCGCATCAAACCGAAATAGAGGAAGTAAACAACATTCCCTGCTTTTTTTGGGGAAGTTTAACAGATCCATACGTTACCGCAAAATGCTGGAGCACCATCGCAAAAGTGGTACGTTCCAGTTTTGGTCCAATTCCACCAAGTCTTCGTGACCCTATTGTTTCAGCTGGAGCTGAAAGACTTCGTTTTGAAGGCTTTTCTTCGTGCAATGGAGTGTATGTTCGATTAGATATGAAACCTGAATCTATTGATGGAGAATTTATTGCTAACGGAACGACCAATGTCGATTTTAATGACCCGATGCTTAATGCGCTTAATGCCATTCAGAAAAACGAAAAAGTAACCTTGGCTGTTGGACATCAAGAGGTGCAGGTGATTACCACAAAAACCAAAGTCGTAGAGAAGAAAGTAACCTTGCCAATGCGCTGGATAAAAGGTTTGACAAGCGTTCAGCTGTATCTTGCCGATATGGAAATGCAGTTTGAGCTGACAAAAATACAAACCATCCAATTGTTTCAAAGTTTACCAAAAGGAAATGTGAAAGGCGAGTTTTACATCACCAAAAGAGCCGGTAAATTTATGTTTTCTACTCTGGCGACTTCAGATAGTGTTCGAATTGGAGGCATTCACAGATTACGGTTATTAGAAGGTGTTTTGGCTATTGTAGATAAAATATACATTTACGAATCATCCGATAAAGAAACTTGTGCTGTGGTTTGCGAATTTGGTAAAATGCAATTACTCATGGCTTTTTCGCCAGATGCCTACAGAGGTTTTTCGGGCGAGGGAAAAGCATTAGAGAACATGTCTGAGAATCTTCCCGTAGAATGGGTTTATGGCTTAAATAGTTTATTGAAATCGAATGAAACATTTGATCCTACAATGATATCAATAGAAAACGATATCGACTTTGGAACCATGGAAAACCTTACAGCCAGCTTGTCTTCAATGGGATTATTGGGTTATGATGTAGCGGAGCGAACTCATTTCTATAGACGACTGCCTTTTAAAACCGAACGAATTTTGAGTTTAAATCCACGATTAAAAAATGCTAAAAAATTAATCGATAATGAAGACATCGAAATTGTAATTCGAAAATACAATTATATCGAAGCCAAAGTCAAAGGTACAGGAGTAACACACAAAGTAGTCATTGACGGCGAAAAACAGCTTTGTACCTGCGATTGGTTTACAGCCTATCAAGGCAAAAGAGGAATTTGCAAACATATATTAGGGGTGAAGATGATAACATAATTGAATGTTACTGATACAATTCTTCACGAATTGCAATCAAAGTCTTTATCGCTTTTTCCTCATCTGGTTTCTCCTGTAAAGCCGAAGTTTCATAATGTTTTTCAATTGATGCAATCAGATTGTCTGCCATTTGCAATAAATCGTCATACTGTTTTTCGCCTGCTTTTATGGACAATAATTCCTCCCGATTGGAAACTCTGATGTTTAGTTTTCCTGTTGATAAAATCTGTTCGGCAGTTTGCAATAACCGAATCGTGTGCATCATGTTTTTGCTGTCATAATTCTTGCCGTGTTGCTGATTGGTATTGTAACGCTCTTCATTACGTTTCTCCATCCAATCCCAATATTCCTTGTATTCTTTGCAATATTTAGAATATCCATCTTGATTACAAGATAAATAAGCAACTTCCTTTTCCCCTTTTGGAATCGACGACAACGACACTTCATTGGAATATTCATTTTTTACAATGCCACGATAGCCCAATGATTTGCTTTCGTCATAAAACAACGCAAACATTCCTTTGGAATTGGGCATATTGATTAATCCACAACCTTCCTGATTGAAACCTTTTAAGGACAACCATTGAGATAATAAAACAGAATCATATCCCTGCAGGACATAACAAAAATCCAACAGGCTTTTCTTTTCTTTCTCCATTGGATTGACGATTTTCTTGTTCAATCCCCTCGCCTTTTTGATTTGCGTTACGGCATAACCGGCAAAAGAATCTTTGCATAATTTGGATAGAAAATCTTCAATCTTCAAACGATTCATCAACGGATGTTTATACAAAATACAATCTTCCGGCGAAGCCAGAATCTCCAGAATATTAGGATTGTTCTTAATGAGTAATTCCACAAAACGACCAATTTCGTAATACACCTCATCATTGGTTTCATTACTGATTTGCGGAATATATTCTAACCCAAAGAACTTTTCTTTTGGGAGATAATAAACGCCTTTTATATCCGTATCAGATGTTGGTGTATTTAACCCAAAAGATTTACTTCCCGATATAACTTCGAAAAGGATTAGGTTTTGTAATTTGAGGTCTTGAATTGTCATTTAAATTCTATTCTTCTTTTCTTTTGATGTACTCATTTCGCTAAGCCATTTTGCCTGTGCTCTTGCTTGTTCTAAAGTTACAGGTTTCTGCCTAGCTATCATTTTCATACCTATTTCAGCTCTTTCCTTAAATGTTAATTTGCAATTCATGTCCTAATGATTTTTAGGTTACTAAGATATAGAATATAACATTATAGATTTACTTTCCGCAATGACTTCGAAAAGGATTAGGTTTTGGGATTTTAGAGTTTGGATAGTCATTATTTTTGTGTAATGAAATTATAAATTTCAATGGTTAAGTTTTCAATTTCTTTATTCTTAGACAAGATTTCCCATGAAAAATTTTTATTAAAAACTAACTCGCTTAATTCTCGCTTATTTATAATTGTTCCAAAAGATTCTGCTTTTACTTCGTATACTGATTGATTTAAAATATATGTTGACGAAATTTTATCCATTTTTTTTCTTAATTCTTCTAGAAATTCTCCAACATATTTTTTCGCAAAATCTGAATAATTAACTTCGGATAATGCTTCATTAATTTTTAATAAAATGTCAGTTTCATGTGACTTAACCAACGTTTTATTACAAAGATCAATTAGAATTCCCTTCCACATTTCATTACTTAAAAGATTCTCTATTTCTCTTATATTCCAAACAACCTTAGGAATAAAATTATCTGTTTTTGCATCTTCCAACTCTTTTAATCTAATTCCTTTTTTACTACTTTGTTTAGATGCATCAGAATCTGCTAAAAGAAATATTCTATTACTAATTGCCAATGCTTTTATGTCATTTAAAATAACCTCCGCATCTTCCTTTTCTACTTTATCATCAAAAACATAATGGTCAATATTTGAGCCTGCGTATTCGAAAAATGCAAAATCTATATCTTCTTTTGGATAAGATTTTCCAATTGAATCACAATAAGATTTTAGAAATGCTTTTATATAATTTCTATCAGATATTCCTTCTACCCAAATACTACAATTAGCCATAAAAACAGATGAATTATTTACACCTAATTCCTTAAGTAATGAATTATCTCCTCTATTTACATTTTTTATGGTAAACTGTTTGTCGTTTAATTCATTAATTCTTGGAGAAAATGAATAAATAGAAACATTATCTTTTTCAATTGTCAAATCTAAAAAATGATTTGAATGTGTAGTAATTATATATTTCAGATTCTTATCAGTTAAATCTTTGTTAGATGTAATTTGCTCCAAAAACAACCTTTGCATTCCTGGGTGTAAATTGATTTCTGGCTCATCAATAAAAATGAATGATCCCGGTTCTGCCATAAAAATTTTATATAATAATATTATCAAAGCTTGTATTCCATCTCCTAAATCATACAATTTCCTGTCTTTATCACCAGCAACATGTATAAGAATTGATTCAGATTCACTAATACCTTTTTCATTATCATTTTTATTAAATTTAGCAACAATGTCAATTTGTTTTCCATCAAAGAAATTTATGCTCAAAAATTTCTCGAAATTTTCAAATTGAACTCTTATAGATTTTTCAGAATTCCTTGAATTCAATATTTCTCTATATAAATGCAAACCAGTAAAAACATCTACACTTTTCTCTATTTTATAATTTTTTATGTAAGTATGAAGAAAGATATCTTTTTCCATCTTTTCGTAATCATTTGTACCCGGTTCGTCTAATTTCTTGTCTGAACCAGATTTTGTTATATAAAATAGTGAATGTGCCGTTCTTAAAGTTGGTATATAATACTTTTTAGGCTTAAATTCTTCCGTATATGTTTCTTCAATTTTAGAATAATTGTTTAAAAAGTCATCTTGCAGGTCGGAATAACCTAACATTTCATTAAGTCTTTTTTTGTTAGCTTTAACAACAGAGATTATATTCTTAAAATCATCTTCTTTCAATTTAACAAGTCTGTTTCTTTGAATTTTATCTGCTTTCTGATCCAATATTGAATCTCCATAAACTCGTTTAGTATGATTATCTAAAAAAGCTTGTATTTTATCTCTATTAAACATTTCAACATATAAATTGTATTCATCAATAAGTTGTCTTAGTAACAATAAATCATTAATTCCAACATATGAGTCTAGAGACATAAACTGTCTCATAAATCTACTTTTACCGCAATTATTCGCTCCAACAATTATATTTATTGAATTAAATTTTGGAAAATATTTTATTGAATGATCCTTATCATTTAAAAAATAATCTTTAAACAATTCTTTGTTATCAAAAATTAAATCGTAAGTCTTATTCATAAGCTATTAATTTATTACTTTTCTAAAAAACAAATCCAACTCCTCATTCATCTTCTTTCCGCTTCCCAATTTACTTGCATTCACCTGATTAAATTGTACTGTTTCCAATAAAAAATCAGTTATTATAACTTCTTTTGGGTGTAAATATTTTTCGTCCTGGCTGGCTTTTATTATCATTAATTCTTTTATCTTTTCTTGTATGCTTTGTGGTGCTATGGGTAACAATTCCATAAAATCGACTGGAGGAAAACTGTTTTTTTCTATAATCCATTTTCCGGCTAAAGCGGTTCGTAAAGCATAGAAATAACTTTTTAGTTTTACTTCTTCCATTTCACAGACTTCCATGAAATTCTTTGTCGTTCCCAGATAATGATGTAAAGTCGCAATAGGCGAGAAACAATCGTTTGCTAATTCACGCATTGCAGTTGCAAATTCCTTATTTTCAAAATACACGACAGGCGAAAACAACCACTCAATCAAAGGTGCATTAGATTTTGCTAATAATTTTATGGCTTTCCGTAAATCCCAGCCGGAACCGTCAAGATCGTCTTCGGTCATGAACTCGATTACATCCGGTTTTTCCCAAAGGGACAAGTAATAATCAGGTTTGTGTTTGTATATAAAACGGATATCATAATCACTGTCCGGAGAAGCAAATCCCCACGCACGGCTTCCTGATTCTACTGCAAAAAGGATAGTTACTCCTTTCTCTTTTTCTATCTGCTTTAATTTATCTAGTATTTTATTTTCCATAATGCATTCTCAAATTAACAAATAATAAACCACAAACTCATTAAATAAATTAATCAAACTGAAACCTAACAGGTTCTGAAAACCTGTTAGGAATATAAATCCAGTAAGCGAAACAATTTATCAAACCAAAAAATCCGAATCCAATCGTTGCTTGAATCGGTCAATGGGTTTCAAATCGACATTGGTATCTCCATTGAAAATATCAAAAGGATCGTCCAGACCGCTAATCATTAAATACAGATAACAAAATAAAAACGTAATGGCAGAGGTCACCAAATAATCGGCAGAAGGACTTTTGAATTTGGTAATCAGCAAAAGCGACATTACTATAAACAGGATGCTTTGCAGCAAGGTATATGCTGGTTGGATGAAGTTGTTTCTCGAAATCGAATAGGCACGCGTAAGCTGTTTTCGCATCGCGTTCGTGTTTTCCTGTATGCCTTTTATGGCCTCTTTATCGACACCTCTTTCGGCAAAATAATAGGCAATTTCATTGGACTTTCGAATCAACGGAAAGATAACCGTAGAATCTTTACCACTGGAATAAATCCAAGCAATAATGCCATCGGTAATGATAAGCATTTCCTGGCGCAGAAAAGCGCTGTTCAATTCTTCCCTGCACAAATCGGAGGTTCCTGTTCTTGGCGCTTTGAAAGCCAGATAAATCCAGTCTTTAATCGCTTCCAAATTTGAAGCTACTTCGCCAGGGATTTTTTCGCTTTCTTTAAAATCGGTCATGGTTGCTGCTAATAATAACCCGAACACAAAAAACGCTCCTGTGAAAATTATCGTGATGTCGGACAGTTCTATCAAATCATGAAAATCCTGCCCATACAGCGAAAGATTTTTGAAAATAAAATTTTTGATTCCTAAAATGATTAGGGCTGCAATAAATGATTTTAGGATTATGGTTCGGTTTGATATAAACTTCATGGTTTGAATTATTTTTTTTGGAAAAGTAAGAAATTAATATGATTATCTGTAACTACTAGGATTTCTTGCTAAGCTTTTCTAGAAATAGTTCTCGCAAAGCCGCAAAGTCGCAAAGTTTTTTATGCATAATGTTTGTCATTTCGAGGAACTAGAAATCACAAACGGGATTCGACAAAGATTAGGACTCACTGATCGGAGCTGCTAGTGTGATTTGCTTCGCCAATTCGCTATCGAACGAGTCTCCTTCGTCGAAATGACATAAAATGAGAATAAACCTTTGTGCTCTGCGTCTTTGCCTTTTTAAACTAAAAAACCTAACAGGTTTTGAAACCTGTTAGGTTTGTTTAATCTTCTCTGCTTCCATCATCAGCCATTCGAACCATTTTTGGAGTAAACTTCGCCACTACATCAACCAATTCCTGCTGTGCTTCCATCACCTGATTGATATCTTTGTAGGCCATTGGCGCTTCGTCTAAACCTGCACCAATAAGCGTTACGCCGTGATCTTTCAAAATGGTCTGCATTTCATTTTTGGTAATGGTTTTGATCGCCTGAGTTCTGCTCATTTGTCTTCCAGCTCCATGTGATGCCGAATTGATGGCATTCTCCTCGCCTTTTCCTCTTACCAAAAATCCCGGTGCCGTCATGCTTCCTGGAATAATTCCCATCACGCCTTTTCCTGCCGGAGTTGCTCCTTTTCTATGCACGATAACTTCTTCGCCATTCCATATTTCTTTCCAGGCAAAGTTGTGGTGGTTTTCGACTTTCGCCAAAACCGCTGCACCTAAAGCTTTCTGCATTTTAACGTGAATGATTTCATGACTGGCCGAAGCATAATCTCCCGCCAAATTCATCGCCATCCAATATTCCTGACCCAATTGGGAATTCATATCCAAATAGGCTAAATTCTTGGCAGCATCAGGTAATTTACATACATCTTTGGCAATTTTGGTATAATGTCCCGCAATAGTCGCTCCCATTCCTCTAGAACCCGAATGTGTTAGCAATGCCACATATTTCCCTTTTGGAATATTCAAAACCGCATCGTCTTTTTCAAATTCCATGATTCCGAATTCGACAAAGTGATTTCCTCCGCCTGATGAACCCAATTGCGACCAGGCTTTGTCTTTCAAGTTCTTCACAAACGGATTCATATTGAAAGCATCATCTTCTAAAACCGCATGCTCCGATTTGTATTGACCGTGAAAACCATGTCCTGCACCAAACTTAGTATGAGCAACCAATTCTCTTTTGAATTTAGCTTCGTTTTCATAATAGAATCCTTCCGGAATATCATAAACAGACAAAGCCATTCTGCAACCAATATCGACTCCCACTCCGTATGGAATGATAGCATTTTTGGTAGCCAAAACGCCTCCAATCGGCAATCCATAACCTTGATGTGCATCCGGCATCAAAGCACCTGCGACAGTTACTGGCAATTGCATGGCGACTTCCATTTGTTTTCTGGCTCCATCTTCGATATGCTCTAATCCGTAAGCGGAATATTGATTTGGATTTTGGTTTAAAGCGATGAAATCTTCTGGTTTTTCATTGGCTTTTTCAATTAAAGCAATGGCTAGCGGGCTGAAAATTTTATCATCTATATATAGTTCTGGAGTTTCTAATACGCTTTTGAAATGTGCTATCATTTCATCTCGTTTGAAGCCGTTTCTTTTTCTGTTTATTTTTAATGCGATTCCGATGATTTCTCCTTGAGGGAATCCTAATTCCATTAATTCAAATCCGTTGATTTGTGTTTCCATTTTTATTTCAAAATTTTATAATTATAGTCGTCTAATTTTTCTTTAACTGTTATTTTATTCCAATCAAATTCTATGTAATGACCTGTCCAGCAATCTGAAATTTCTGTAGCAACTTCATGTCCGTTTTCACAAATTTTGTTAAAACTATTAAAACCAGAACTTCCACAACAGCCAGCAAATCTATTTGTATCGGAATGATTTTTTAAATAATAACCATCAATAGCTGTCAAAATATTGTCCTGTTGCGATGTTTCACTTTTAAAAAATACATATTTATTTTTTCCCATAATAGCTGTATTATCCTCCCAACGAAGATTTGAAACTGGTATTTCTATTAACTCTTCAGTCAATTTACACCCGCATTCTTTGCAATAAATTTTAATTGTTTTCATAACTTATTTTTTGATGGTACAAAGATGTCGGCACTACTACGCAGTTATTTTGCGCAGTAAAAAACATTTTTTATATTTGGTCAAATCTTAGATATGAATTTACAAGAAAGGCATTCCGAATTATTAGTTTCAATTGGCGTAAATCCCAATGAAATTAATCATTTATGGCAGAACTTAAAAAAAGCTTATTCAGGCAAATCTCGACACTATCATAATTTGAATCATTTACAGGATATGATTGAATTATTCGATCTGTATTACAGCAATCTCAAAAATCCTAACGAAGTTTTATATAGTATTTTCTACCACGACTATGTTTATAAAGCCACCCGAAAAGACAATGAATTGAAAAGTGCCGAACTGGCTTTAGCCATTTTGCCTGACAGTATTTCGCTCAATAAACCATTCGTTTTTGATGTTATTTGTGCGACAAAACTCCATCAGCATAATGAAATAGAAGACATCAACTGGCTGATTGATTTTGATTTGAAAATACTTTCCAAAGACTGGGAAGACTATCAAACCTATTGCAATCAGATTAGAAAAGAATATAAAATTTACCCGAATTTTTTGTACAAGCCTGGAAGAAAAAAAGCTTTAGAACATTTTCTGGAGCAGGAGTTCATTTATAAAACAGAAGTCTTTCAAAAGCTGTTTGATGAAGAGGCAAAAAATAATATTAAAAGAGAAATCGCTTTATTAACGTGAATTGCGTGAGGGATAAAAGCGAAAATCCTTTTATGCCGGGGTTCGGCATAAAAGATTTCAGCGGATAGACCGACCCGAAGTCTCGTCTTTTGGGACGAGACGAAGGGTCACGCCCAAAAAAACGAAAATATGTCACAGAACAAGAATGCTTTAATCCGCTATAAAACTATTGATAAATGCCTGCAGAATCAGTATCGTCAATGGACTCTGGAAGACTTGATTGAAGCGTGTTCGGAGGCGCTGTTTGAATATGAAGGCCGCGAAAACTCGGTGAGCAAACGCACGATTCAGATGGATATTCAGCTGATGCGGTCGGAGAAATTGGGGTATAATGCGCCGATTGTGGTGTATGACAAAAAGTTTTACAAATATGAAGACGAGGATTTTACAATTACCGATATTCCGCTGACGGAAACCGATATGAATGTGCTGACTGAAACAGTTTCGATGCTGAAACAGTTTAAGGATTTCTCGTTATTTAACGATGTTTCGGATATTTTACAGCGTTTGGAAGATAAAATCTATGCCGAAAAATCCCATACGCAGCCTGTGATTCATTTGGATAAAAACGAACATTTGAAAGGACTGCATTTTCTGGAAGAAATCTATCAGGCAATTGTAAAAAAGATTGTTTTGGTCATTACTTACAAGTCATTCAAATCGCGTGAGGAACGAGTATTTGATTTTCATCCTTTCATTTTGAAGGAGTTTAATAACCGCTGGTTTTTGGTGGGGAAACGAAAAGAGAATCAACCCATAACCAATCTTGCACTCGACCGCATTATTTCGATAGACTATAACTTAAACTTACCTTATTTGAAGCAAAACTTCAATCCCGAAACTTATTACAAAAACGTGATAGGAGTTACTGTAAACGCAGGTCTGCAGCCTAGACGCATCGAACTTTGGATTGATGCTAATAATGCTCCTTATGTGATAACGAAACCTTTGCATAATTCACAAAGGGTGATTACTCAAAATGAAGACGGCAGTATTATTGTGCATCTTTTTATCATTCCTAATTATGAACTGGAACGCATTTTATTGGGTTTTGGAGACAGCTTGGAAGTACTTCGCCCCGAAAATTTGCGCGGACGTATGAAATCAATTCTGCAAAAAGGATTTTTGCGTTATGAAAGTGAAGCAAATAAATAATAGTATTTTAAGCACTCCAAATCACAATTTCATCCCTTTTTATTCAAAACTCAAAAAGTACCATTTTTATTAAAATTAAGAATATACTGCGCATGCATAATATTTTCTAAGCGCCTTATTTCAAAGGAGTTTTTTGTCTATATTTATAAAAAATTAAAAAAAAACGAATTTTATTATGCATGCATAGTATTTTTTTTATTACTTTTGAAATCGATATAGTAACTTATGAAAAACAAAACACTTGATTATATCCTTAGAGCAACCTGGCAGGCAGTCTCCAGAATGTACAACGAAGAAGCCAATAAATATGACGCAACAATGGCAACCGGATTTGCCTTATTAAGCATTGACAGAGAAGAAGGTACACCTTCGACAGCATTAGGCCCAAGAATGGGAATGGAAGCCACAAGCTTGACAAGAACCCTAAAATCGATGGAGGAAAAAGGATTAATAATCAGAAAGAAAAATCCAGAAGACGGCAGAGGAGTTTTAATTTACCTGACCGATTTTGGAAAAGAAAAAAGAGAGCTTTCTAAAAATACCGTTTTGAAATTTAATGAATCTGTAAGACAGCATGTCTCGGAAGAAAAGATAAACAATTTCATCGAAGTGGCTGAAATCATCAACGAACTAATTCAGAATAAAAATATATTTAATCAACAAGAAAATAATGAAACGAACCATTAAAAAAGTTGCAGTAATTGGATCCGGAATTATGGGTTCGGGAATTGCTTGTCATTTTGCCAACATTGGAGTCGAAGTATTGCTTTTGGACATCGCACCAAAAGAATTGACGGATGCCGAAGCCAAAAAAGGGCTTACACTTGAAAGTAAAATTGTTCGCAACCGTGTCGTAAACGAACATTTGGCTAACTCCTTAAAATCGAAGCCCTCTCCTATTTACAGCCAGAAATTCGCCAGCCGAATCACCACTGGAAACACTACGGATGATATGGCCAAGATTGCCAATGTAGATTGGATTATCGAAGTGGTAGTGGAGCGTTTAGACATCAAAAAAATGGTTTTTGAGCAAATTGAAAAATTCAGAAAACAGGGAACTTTGGTAACATCAAACACTTCTGGTATTCCAATTCATTTCATGAGCGAAGGACGCAGCGAGGATTTCCAAAAACATTTCTGCGGTACACACTTTTTTAACCCGGCGCGTTACTTAAAATTATTCGAAATTATTCCTGGTCCACAAACTTCTTCTGAGGTTTTGGATTTCTTAACGATATATGGAGAGAAATTCTTAGGCAAAACTTCGGTTGTAGCCAAAGATACTCCGGCCTTTATCGGAAACCGTATTGGTATTTACGGAATTCAAAGTTTGTTCCACTTGGTAAAAGAATTGGGATTGACTATTGAAGAAGTAGATAAATTGACCGGACCGGTTATTGGCCGTCCAAAATCGGCTACTTTCAGAACTGTAGATGTTGTTGGATTGGATACTTTGGTGCATGTTGCCAACGGAATCTACGAAAACTGCCCGACTGACGAACAGCATGAGTTGTTCAAACTTCCTGATTTTGTAAACAAAATGATGGAAAACAAATGGTACGGAAGCAAAACTGGACAAGGTTTCTACAAAAAGGTGGACAAAGACATTCTTTCTTTAGACTTGGACACTCTTGAATACCGTCCTGCCAAAAAAGCTTCTTTTGCTACATTGGAATTAACAAAAACAATCGATAAACCAATCAACCGATTTAAGGTTTTGGTTAAAGGAAAAGACAAAGCAGGCGAATTCTACAGAAAAAGTTTCTCTGGAATGTTTGCTTATGTTTCCAACCGTATTCCTGAAATCTCTGATGAATTATATAAAATAGACGATGCCATGAAAGCCGGTTTTGGATGGGAGAATGGCCCATTTGAAATTTGGGATGCCATCGGTGTTCAAAACGGAATCGAAATCATGAAAGCGGAAGGTCTTGAACCTGCAGCTTGGGTTACTGAAATGTTAGCGTCAGGAAGTACTAGTTTTTATACTATTAAAGAAGGAGCAACTTATTTTTACAACATTCCAACCAAATTACAGACTAAAGTTCCGGGTCAAGATGCCTTTATAATTCTGAACAACATTCGCGAAAGCAAAAAAGTTTGGAGCAACAGCGGTGCTATCATCCAAGATTTAGGAGACGGAATTTTGAATTTAGAATTCCAATCTAAGATGAATACTATTGGCGGCGATGTTCTTCAAGCGATCAATAAAGCGATAGATTTATCCGAAAAAGAATACCAAGGTTTGGTTATTGGAAACCAAGCCGCGAATTTTTCTGTTGGTGCCAATATTGGAATGATATTTATGATGGCGGTAGAGCAGGAATATGATGAGCTCAATATGGCTATCAAAATGTTTCAAGACACTATGATGCGCGTGCGTTATTCTGGAATTCCGGTTGTGGTTGCTCCTCACGGAATGACTTTTGGCGGTGGATGTGAAATGAGCTTACATGCTGACAAAGTGGTTGCTGCTGCAGAAACGTATATGGGATTAGTTGAATTTGGTGTTGGGGTTATTCCTGGCGGTGGTGGTTCGAAAGAAATGGCCATGCGTGCATCTGATCTATTCCGTAAAAACGATGTGGAATTGAATGTATTGCAAGAGTATTTCTTAACTATCGCTATGGCAAAAGTATCCACTTCTGGTTACGAAGCTTTCGATACTGGACTTCTTCAACATGGTAAAGATATTATTGTAGTAAACAAAGACCGTCAAATTGCAGAAGCCAAAAAACACGCTTTATTAATGGCAGAAGCTGGTTATACACAGCCTATCCGCAGAACTGACGTAAAAGTTTTGGGTAAACAAGCTTTAGGTATGTTCTTAGTAGGAACCAATCAAATGGTTGCCGGTAAGTACATCTCAGAACACGATCTTAAAATTGCAAACAAACTGGCTTATGTTATGGCTGGCGGTGATTTATCGGAACACACTTTGGTATCTGAGCAATATTTATTGGATCTTGAAAGAGAGGCGTTCTTGTCTCTTTGTACAGAAAGAAAAACATTGGAAAGAATACAGTTTATGTTAACTAAGGGAAAACCGCTTCGTAATTAAAAAATAGAAAAAAGAGAATAGAACATAGAATTAAGACAATGTTTAAAGTCTATTTTCTATACTCTATATTCTCTAGTCTTAAAAAAGAAAAAACATGAAAACAGCATATATAGTTAAAGCATATCGTACTGCGGTAGGAAAAGCGCCAAAAGGAGTTTTTAGATTTAAAAGACCTGATGAGCTGGCTGCAGAAACCATTCAATACATGATGAATGAACTGCCTGATTTTGACAAAACACGTATTGACGACGTTATGGTAGGAAACGCCATGCCGGAAGCAGAACAAGGTTTGAATGTAGGACGTTTGATCTCTTTGATGGGATTAAAAGTGGATGACGTACCAGGAGTTACCGTAAACAGATACTGTGCTTCGGGATTGGAGACAATCGGAATGGCGACTGCAAAAATCCAATCAGGAATGGCACATTGTATCATTGCCGGGGGTGCCGAAAGCATGAGTTATATTCCAATGGGAGGTTACAAACCAACTCCGGATTATGCTGTCGCAAAAGCAGGACACGAGGATTACTACTGGGGAATGGGACTGACATCGGAAGCGGTGGCGAAACAATTTAACATTTCTCGTGCTGACCAAGATGAGTTTGCTTTTCAATCACACAATAAAGCTTTGAAAGCGCAAGCTGAAGGTAAATTCGACAAACAAATCGTACCTATTACAGTAGAGCAGACTTTTATCAATGAAAATGGTAAAAAAGAAACCAAATCATACGTTGTAAACAAAGATGAAGGCCCAAGAGCCGGAACTTCTTTGGAAGCATTGGCTGGTCTTAGAGCAGTTTTCGCAGCCGACGGAAGCGTAACTGCTGGTAACTCTTCACAAATGAGTGATGGTGCTGCTTTTGTACTGGTTATGAGTGAAGAAATGGTAAAAGAATTAAACCTTGAACCTATCGCTCGTTTGGTAAACTTTGCCTCCGCAGGTGTTGAACCAAGAATCATGGGTATTGGTCCTGTAAAAGCAATTCCAAAAGCTTTGAAACAAGCGGGTTTAACTCTAAATGATATTGATTTAATTGAATTGAACGAAGCTTTTGCTTCACAAGCATTGGCCGTTACACGCGAATTGAATTTGAATCCTGATATTATCAATGTGAATGGCGGGGCGATTGCCTTGGGTCATCCTCTAGGCTGTACGGGAGCCAAACTTTCCGTTCAATTATTTGACGAGATGAAACGCAGAGGTAACAAATACGGAATTGTGAGTATGTGTGTGGGAACTGGACAGGGAAGTGCGGGGATTTACGAGTTGATGTAAAAGCCCCCTAACCCCCGAAGGGGGAATCACTAAGATTATTACCAACAAAAAATAAAATTACAAGTTCTTTAAAAAAAGTATAATCACATCTTTAACTTTATTTTGGTTAAAGAATTTAAAACCCTACTTACCCCTAGTAGGAATTCCCCCTTCGGGGGTTAGGGGGCAGATATGAGCGACAAAACAAGAGGTGGTCAATTCATCGTAAAAGAAACAAAATGTGAAGATATATTCACACCGGAAGATTTCAACGAAGAGCAGTTAATGATGCGTGACTCTGTAAAAGAGTTTGTGGACAAAGAAATTTGGCCAAACAAAAACCGTTTCGAAAATAAAGATTATGCTTTAACCGAAGAATCTATGCGAAAAGCCGGAGATCTTGGTTTCTTAAGCGTATCCGTACCTGAAGCTTATGGCGGAATGGGAATGGGATTTGTCAATACTGTTTTGGTTTGTGATTACATTTCGGGGGCAACGGGTTCATTCTCGACTGCTTTTGGGGCTCACACAGGAATTGGGACAATGCCAATCACACTTTACGGAACTGAGGAACAAAAACAAAAATACGTTCCAAAATTGGCTTCCGGAGAATGGTTTGGCGCGTATTGCCTGACTGAACCGGGTGCAGGTTCTGATGCTAATTCTGGAAAAACCAAAGCAGTTTTATCAGAAGATGGTACGCATTATAAAATCACTGGACAAAAAATGTGGATTTCCAATGCAGGATTCTGTTCTGTTTTCATTGTATTCGCAAGAATTGGAGATGACAAAAACATCACTGGATTTATTCTGGAAAACACGGCAGATAACGGAATTTCATTAGGGGAAGAAGAACACAAATTAGGGATTCGCGCCTCCTCTACCCGTCAGGTTTTCTTCAACGAAACAAAAGTTCCTGTTGAAAACATGCTTTCTGAAAGAGGAAATGGTTTCAAAATCGCAATGAACGCTTTGAATGTAGGCCGTATCAAATTGGCGGCAGCCTGTTTGGACGCACAACGCAGGGTAATCACTGGGGCGGTTAACTATTCTAATGAGAGAATTCAGTTTAATACTGCTATTTCTCAATTTGGTGCTATTCGTTCTAAATTAGCCGAAATGGCAACTTCATGCTACGCAGGAGAAAGTGCTTCTTACCGTGCTGCAAAAGATATCGAAGACCGTATTACAGAACGTGAAGCCACTGGCGCTTCTCATCAAGAGTCAGAATTGAAAGGTGTTGAAGAATATGCTATCGAGTGTTCTATCTTGAAAGTAGCCGTTTCTGAAGACGTTCAAAACTGTGCCGACGAAGGAATTCAAATCTTTGGCGGAATGGGATTCTCAGAAGACACACCTATGGAAAGTGCTTGGAGAGATGCCCGTATCGCTCGTATCTACGAAGGAACAAACGAAATAAACAGAATGCTTTCGGTTGGTATGCTAATCAAAAAAGCCATGAAAGGCCACGTTGATTTACTAGGACCTGCTTCCAAAGTACAGGAAGAATTAATGGGAATTCCGTCTTTTGACACTCCTGATTATTCTGAATTGTTTGCTGAAGAAAAAGAAATGATCGGTAAATTGAAAAAAGCATTCCTAATGGTAGCCGGTGGAGCGGTTCAAAAATACGGTCCAGACTTAGACGCACACCAACAATTATTGATGGCAGCTTCTGATATTTTAATCGAAATCTACATGGCTGAAAGCACCATCTTGAGAACTGAGAAATTAGCCAAAACAAACGGTGCCGATACAATAAAAGAACAAATCGCAATGGCACAATTATACTTGTATCAAGCGGTTGACATCATCACTCAAAAAGGAAAAGAGAGCATTGTTTCTTTTGCAGAAGGCGATGAACAGCGCATGATGCTAATGGGATTACGCCGTTACACGAAATACACCAACATGCCGAATGTTGTTGGTTTGAGGGAAACAATCACCTCAAAATTGGTTGCCGAAAATGCTTACTGCTTCTAAATATTTACAACCTTTTTAGTTTTTATTTGTAAAAAACCGCTCTTGTCCCTGAATGACAAAGCGGTTTTTTTGGTTTATTGCTAACAGTTTAACCAGTGGAAATAAAAACAATTGAATTCAAATTATAAATCACGTTCTAGTTTATTAATATCCATATCAGTTAGGTTTTGAACATTTCTAGTAATTTTTTCGATATCCCAATCCCACCATTTTAACTTTAAAAGCCTCTCGATAACATCATTTGAAAATCGTTTTTTGATTTCGGCTGCGGGATTTCCCCCAACTATACTGTAAGGTTCAACGTCTTTGATTACGGTTGCATTTGTGGCAATAATAGCTCCGTCGCCAATGCTTACTCCTGCCATAATAGTAGCATTGTAACCTATCCAAACATCATTCCCAATATGAATGTCTCCTTTTTGAGGATATTGTTTTCCTTCCATTGCGTTTCCCCAGCCCTGACCGAAAATCGCAAATGGATAAGTTGTTAAAGCGTTTGTCAAATGATTAGCTCCATTCATAATAAACTTCACATCAGAGGCTATCATACAAAATTTACCGATACTCAGTTTATCACCAACAAAGTCAAAATGGTACTTTACGTTTTTCTCAAAGTTCTCCACGTTTTCAAAATCGTCATAATAGGTATAATCTCCAACAATGATATTCGGATTTTTAATGATGTTTTTTAGAAAACAAAGCCGGTCATAATTTTGAAGTGGAAATTTTATGTTCTTATCTGGAGCTTTCATTTTTTATTATTGGTAGTTTAAAGAGTTTATTAGAAATTTAAATACTTATATTCAATTTATAAGCATTAAAACTGTTCAAATATAATATTTCCCACTTAATTTTGGATGCTCTTTATTGACTTCCGCTAATCCTTTTGGTTATAAGGTATATAATTTTCCCAACGCCAAGGAGTAAAAGTGTCACCTATGGCGTATTCCAAGAGATCTTTAAAAATGCTTTCTCCATTATCATTATTGGTCATAATTACAATGGCTGTTTTTTTATCTGGAAAGCAGATTGAATAATGTCCCCAGCCTTCATCGTGTCCTTCTTTAAAAAAAGCACGGGCAAAAGGTGTTTTAAAAACACCAACTCCCAATCCGTAACTCAATTCTATAACATCGTTATCGCTGCTATCCACTTTTGCGAAAGGTCCGAACTGGCTTTTAGATTTTATTTTGATCTGCGGGCTTGTCATTTCATTAAAAACCTTTTTTGAAAGACCTTTGCTATTTATTAAAGCCGTGTAAAATTTAGTAAAATCCTCCAAAGTTGTACTCATAGAACCGCCAGCATTTGCATCTTTCCATTTGTTCAATTCATAAGGTTCACCGTTTGCATTGTGTCCAAAACAGCTGTTTGATTCAAAACGAGCCTGCCAAACCTGGCTTGTATTGTTCATCCCCAACGGCTTAAAAACCCTTTCCTGAGAAATAGTTTCATAGTCCTTGCCAGTTCTCTGCTCTATAACAAATTGAAGAAGATAAAGTCCTTCCCCTGAATAACTGTAACGGGTTCCTGGATCAAACTTGAATTTTATTTTTTTATCCTCTTCAAACCAGCGCCAATTTGGAAAACCGGTTGTATGTGAGAGACACATCCGGGCAGTGATTTTTTTATAACGTTCATCATCTTTCAAATCCTCATAACCTCTGCGTTTACCTTTTATTATGTAATCTGGCAAAGGTTTGGGTAAATATTCTACAAGAGGTTTATCTAAATCAATCTCTTTTTCCTGTACCAGCTGCATAACTATGTAAGCAAATACGGTTTTAGAAAATGAAGCTCCGTACATTACAGAAGACTGCAGCAGTGGTTTATTGTTTTTGACATCCGCCAGTCCGTAAGTTTTAGAGAATATTGATTTGTTACTATTAAAAACCGAAACAGCAACTCCCGAAACGTTTGCTTTTCTCATCAAATATTCAATTTTGGCATTTAAACTGTCTGCCGAAATTTTGCTTCCGTCAATTCTGATGATGGTCTGACCAAAAAATACTGTGGGAAATAATATTAAAACTGTTAGGAGCAAGAGGTTACTTTTTATCATACAATTTGATATTTCGTGAGGATAGTTCTAAATACAAAATAACATTAAAATACTGAATATAAACAACTTGAAATCAAGTTAAATTTTAGGTTGTATAATTCCGTAACGCTCCTAGAATTGTGAGGGATTACTTCACTATACATTTATTTTTATCTGAGTTCAGTGAACTTCGTTTGGAATAAGCTGCCAAAGCAGCATGGATAGCCCGAAAGCATAAAGAAAAGGAGCCGACTCACCGGCATAGATGAGTTGGCTCCTTTTCTTTATGGCGGCACGCCCAGAAGAGCTTTTGCACACTGACAAAATAAATTATTCCTCTAATTTACTTTGAATAATTATGCTTTCGGGTGTATCATCCATCCAGGCGGCAAATAATTTATAGCCTATAGAAAATATGATTGGTCCCACAAATAAGCCTACGAATCCCGACATCATGAATCCACCGATTACGCCAAGGAAAATAACCAGCATAGGCACCAGAGCTTTTTTTCCTAATAGTAAAGGTTTTAAAACATTGTCAGATAGTCCGCTTAAAATAAAAAACACAGTCCATAGAGCTGCAGCGGTGGTGTTATCTAATGAAAAGAGATAAGCGATTACACCAAGATTGATAATAATTGGACCAACTTGGATAATGGAAAGCATCAGACAAATAACTGTTAACACTCCTGCAAAAGGGATGCCTGCTCCAAAGAGTCCTACTGCTTGTATTAAGGTTTGAATAATGGCTACACCCAAAATCCCTTTGACTACCTGAAATACCGTCGATACCGAAATATTAAGAAACTCATCTCCAGAATCACCTGCAATTCTCTTGATGAAATTGGTGGCTAGATTTTGGGCACTTGTTGAAACCATCAATACTCCTGCTATAATTACAGATAGGATTACCTGCAATAAAGCAACGGTAGAGCTAAGAACGCTTCCTAGTAATTTTTTAGACAATTCAACAATCTGTGCTTTATATTCCATTACTCCCGTCTTTAAATCTGTAGATAATGAATAAAGAAAATCATAAGCTTTGTCCCCTATCAAAGGCCAGTCTTTGATGTTTTGGCCTGGTGTTGCCACTTTCAAAGTTCCGTTTTCAACTCCTGCTTTTAATTCAACAATGCTTGCTGTAACTGAATTTACAAATAATACCGTTGGCGCAATAATGATAATCAGCAAGACTGCAACGATTATGAAAGCAGCAAGGCTTTTGCGCCCCTTTAATTTCTTTTGAAGAAAATTGTATCCTGGATACAGCACTATTGCCAATATAATCGCCCAAAGAATTGGCATCATAAACGGTAATAAAAGTTTAATACAAAATCCTAAAATTAGGAAAACTAGTCCTAGCTGTAAAACGACTTCAAAAATCTGTTTGCTTTTGTATGGGTTTGAATTTTCCATAAGAATTGATTTAAAGATTAGTTAAAATATGATTATTGTTTTTATTTCTTTTTAGTGCTGTTTTCATTGGCGTCCGAAACGAGACGTCCAATAAGTATCACGGGATATAAAACTCCAATAACAGCTTCAATCTGCACCATTGCTCTTGCAAAGGGATGCAAAGGAAAAATATCTCCGTAACCTGTTGTTGTAATTGTTATATAACTAAAATACAAAAAATTAGCCTGTAAAGTATTACTTTCAAAGGGTGGCAGCGTAATTTGAAAAGCACCAGGAATGTGTTCATAGATAAACAAATAAATTACCGACCATAAATTGGCCAAAATCATGTAAACCACTATGGAACCTACCACTCTATATCCCGTGATTGGACCAGGTTCTAAAACTTTTACTAAAACTAAAAAAATTAATAAGCAAAAAGTCGCGATAGTGAAAACAATATCTGCCAATTGAACAAAGGGAGTTGGACTAAAAACCGAAATCCAACTAAAAAGGACAAACATAAATGGAATAAGTATGAACATAAGGGTATGCTTTTTTGACTTGGATAAAGAAATAATACCCGCAATCAAAAACAGCATCCAGAATATATTGATAATAACCATAAAGGAAGAAAAACTTCCAAATATAGGAATCAAGACAAAATGCATAATAAAAAGCAGTACAAACATTCCGCTGAGACCGCTTTCCTTATTCCATAAATGATTCAAGAAACGATATTGTTTTTTTACCATGATATTTTTTTTAGATGCTAAGATTCTAAGTTGCTAATAATCTTAGCTTATGAAAAATCGTTATACTGTATTTTATAATCATTTTATCCTTTTAAAATTACCGACTCCATCTTAGAATCTCAGATTCTTAGAACATCAGCAACTTTTTAAAAAGGTATTGGTTCCACATCAACCCTTCCAATTGGCCGTCGTCCTAATCGAAACACAAAGAGAACCAAAATCGGAAAAAAACAAAGCGCTGCCATTACCAGATAAATATCTTTGTAAGCCAGCATCAATGATGCCTGTGACGTTTGATTTGAAAGACTTTTTTCAGCTTTTTTTTGTGCTTCCCAAGCCGATAATCCTTTAAGCATATAAATATTTTTATTCTTGTCTAATTGTGCTTTGGCCATAGGATTTAGTTCAGTCAATTGCTGGCTTAGGCCCGTTTTATGCTGTATGTTCATGTTCGAAATAAAAGTCCCTAAAATAGCTCCTCCCAATAATGACGCAAAAACAGCACGCGAGATTACCCCGCTCATCATTCGGGAATCGCCCAAGGGTTTTGGTACATTTTCAGAAATATAAAGTGATGCAGCAGGATACAAAAATCCAATGGCCAATCCTTTGAATATAAAAGGCCCGAAAAAATCTGAGGTATCTATTTCGGGATAAAATCTAAAATAAAGAAGTGTATGATACATTCCATAACAGGCAAACCCCGTCACCCAAAGCGTCGCCAAATAAATGCGCTTGAATAAAAGATAAGTAGAAAGCGGAATGGCTATAAAAAGCCCTATCAGAATAGCTAAATGTGTTCGGGCCACGTAAATACTGTCAAAACCTAAAATATTGGTCATAAATCCCGTTACAATACTTCCGGTGCCGTTCATCATTCCTGTATAAAAAAAGAGCAATGAACCCAAAACTACGTTTCGGTACTTATAGACATCGGTATTGATAATAGGATTGTCGGTAAATCGAACATGAAGTAAATAAACACCGACAATAACAAGCAAAAAGGCAGTTGCCGTAGCCACTTTTGAATCAGTCAGCCAATTGCGCGTCTGTCCTTCGGCACAAAGAAAAAGAATCACAACCAAAAAAAACAATAAAATAATCCAGCCTCTCCAATCAAATTGAAAAACGCCTTTCATCGGCGCCACATCTTTTTTATAAAAAATCCAAGCCAAAAGTATCGCCATCAAAAAATTCACATTCAAAAAGTAAATTCCAAAAGTCCAGTTATGAATACTAGTCATTTCTGTACCAAAATATTGATACAGCTGCTTGCTCCCCTGAAGAATAAACTGAACAATCCCATACAAAATGGGCATATTAAAAGTCGGATTATATTTTAAGATTATCGGAATTATCGTTGCAAAAATTCCTATGATGGATAAAATCGCTAATAAAGCCCGCCAAACGGTAAACCATTCAATTGTAGTTGCATACAAAGAAGCGGTGTTGCAGATTATAGACAAAAAACTAACGGATAGAATCATAGTCCGCATCGGAATCTGCTTTCCGATTTTCAATCCCAACGGCAAAAAACCAAGCATTGCAAAAATAGGAATATAGGTTGAATAGGTAAAAACGGTGGTCGAAGCCCCAAAATGTCCCAATATCTGAGAATTGTCATAAGAGGTTACATTCAGAGCATTAAAAAAAGGAATCGTAAGGAGATAAAGTCCTACGAGGGTAAACACACTTCCTTTTTTTATTGAAGCCATTCTTTTATTTTATTTTTCTGTTATTGATAATATTTTTTCTAACCTCGAGGTTCAACTAAGGGAAAACGCTATGAATGCAAAGCTTTGCGAACTTTGCGGTTAATTTGCCACAGATTAAAATGATTTACATAGATTACATAAATCACTTTTTAATTTCCACAGTGGCACTCATCCCTGGTTTTACGGATTCCAGCTCTTTTGCGGAAGCTTCAAAATCAATTTTCACGGGAATGCGCTGCGTGATTTTTACAAAATTCCCAGTCGAATTATCAGGTTCCACCATTGAGAATTTAGCCCCAGTCGCTGGTGAAAAACCCACCACTTTACCTTTAAATTCTTTGTCATTAAGTGCATCAATTGTAATAGTCACTTCCTGTCCAGGCTTAATTTTTTCAATTTGGGTTTCTTTAAAATTAGCTGTAACCCATACTTTTTGGTTCAAAACCAGCGTTGCCACCACCTGATTGGCATTAATGAGTTCACCTACAGATATTGTTCTCTCTCCAACATAACCATCAAACATGGAAATAATACGGGTGTAGGACAACTGCAATAATGCGTTTTCCAAATCGGCTTTTTTACGTTCTACAGTCGCTTTGGCCGCTTCAAGATTGGTGTAACTTTGTTTTGTAGATGATGCACTTGCCAATAACTCTTCTTCACCTGCATTCAGATAAGCCTTGGTCGATTGCAGTTTGGAAACTACCTGATCGTATTGATTTCTCGTCACGGCAGAATCGGCATACATATTCCTGAATCGCTCGTAATCTTTTTCAGCCTTTTCAAGATCAGCCTTGTCTCCAGACAGTTTGTCTTTGGAAGCTGCCTCTTTGGAAGTAGCTGTAACAATAGATTGTTCTAACGAATGAAGATTCCCTTCGGCTACGGCCAAATCAGCTTCTGCCTGTTTTACTTTTATTCTGTATTCCTGATCATCAAGAACCACCAAAGTATCTCCTTTATGAACAAGCTGATGGGAATCAAAACGGATAGATGCCACATGACCTGTTGCTCTGGCAGTAACGCTGTTGATATAAGATTCAACCTGAGCATTATTAGTCGTTTCATACCGATGAAAATCGAAAAAGAGACTTAATATCCAGAGACCTCCGCCTATAATGAAAACAAAAGAAAGAACAGTCAACATTGTATTTCTCTTTTTTTCGCTTTTTACCGCATCTGCATTGATTGTTTTATCTTCGCTCATAAAAAAAAAATTAAAGTTTACCTATTGCGTACTGTAAAGAATAATATTGAATAATTGCTTCTATATTGGCATTATTCAGTGAAATTTTCGCTCCGTTCAACTGCAATTCGGCATCAACGATATCGCTGATTACGGCAAAATCATTATCATAACGGCTTTTTACGATTTTGTAATTACTCAGTGCCAAATCAACATCTTTCTTAAAAGTTATTATGTTACGAACACTTTCCGTAAATCGGATATAGGCTCCTTTTACGTCTTGATTAATTTGATCTTTGGTAACCGCAAGCGCAATATTGCTTTTATCTATTTGCAGTTTATCAGCATTGGCTCGGTGTTTTATATTGTAGAAACTAGAAATTTCCCAGCTGAGAGATACACCGGCAGCCCAATAATTGAGAGTATTATCAGTATAGTCAGGCCATTGTGCAGGATATTGTGTATTGAAAAGCAAATTAGCATTAATATAAGGCTTAAAGCCACTCTTGGTTATATCCAAAGATGATTCTGCCATCTTAACATTGATTTCCGATCTTTTGATTTCGTAACGGTTTTGGTAGGCTTCAGACAAACTCTCTTCCAAACTCACCTCTTTCTTAGGAATTAAAATACCGTCCAATACTGGTTTTAATTTGGTACTAGTAGGCAAGCCAATCAATATATCTAAATAATTGCTGATTAACTCAATTGAATTGGAACTGCGAAAAACTGCCACCTCAAAATTCGATTTTTGCAATTCAGTCCTTAACAAATCACTTTTAAGATTTTGCCCATTGGAAACTCTAGATTCCAATTGCCTGATTCTTAAATCTGTATTAACAATATTTTGTTTGGTAATCTCAATTTCCTTGTACAGCTTTTCGAGATTAAAAAACTGTGTGGTGATGGTTTGCTTAATTTCAGTTTCGGTCATCTTAGCTGCAGATTCCTGCATGCTCACCATAAGTTTCTGTTTATCAATCTGATTGTTGATTACTCCTCCATAATACAAAGGCATGGATGCATAAATATTAGCCGAAGCTTGCTGGTTATAAAAATCAACAGTAACGTTTTTTTCATAAAAGCCTTCAAATACTTTTGGATTTCCAATATAATTATAGGACATATTTACACCAAAAATAGGTGCTTTAGCTATTTTTGTCTGGTCTAAATTTTCATTGGCAATAGTAACATCCGAATGAGCCATTTTAAGTTTGTTGTTGTTCTGAATGCCCAACTGTATAGCTTCATCCAATTTTATGATTCTGGCTTCGTCATCATTTTGGGAAAATCCAGCTTCATAAAAAAAACAGGCTATTATCAAAATAACCAATTTACTCATACTCTTTTTAAAAACAGGACACTGCATTAACTCGTTTTTGGTTTAAAAATTTAATTGAAAAAAAGTAGTATATTAAGATATTTTCTTTGAAAACACCTCTTAAAGTAAGCAAATATAACCTTTTTAACAGTTTTAAAACATTAGATATACTACAAAAACTTCATACTAGAAAAAAACATATTGATAGGAAAAACTAACCGAATCATAATTTAAGCCAACACCTTTGAATGTTCCAGTATTAAACTGAAATTTAACCGATTGACTTCTTGATAAAGGAACCGACCAAGTAGCACCTATTCTGGAACTGTTAATCACACTTCCCGCGGGTAAATCATCAACAGCCGTTTTCCCTCCGCTGAACCAGTTTATATTTACACCAACCCACATTTGATTTTTAAAGAAATAACAGGCATGACCTTGAAAAGAGAGTACAGGTTCCTGCTGTAAATCCTTATCAACCAGAAACTCATCATTATTAGTATAAAACCAAACTCCCGAGTAAAGCTCGGCGTAAACATGCCTAAACCGTTTAGATATACCAACTTCCGGCTTAAATCCCCAGCGATTGGCACCTATATTAATTCTTTTATCAGCATAATAAACACCTGTAGGAACTGAAACAACCAAACTTGTTCCAAATATTGTTTTTTGCTGATATTTGGCAAAATCTTTTCTTTCTAATGCAGGAGAGCCCAATAAATTTACACCAAGACGAATGCGCATATCGCCAAAACCTGTTCGGTTTCCGGTAATTTTTTCTCCGCTTACTGTAGCTTTTCCATCCATAAGTACATAAGGAATTGCAACTTGAACCCTCGCCAATTTATCGCCCAAACCAAAAGTCCTCATATACCCTACTCCAAAATTATTACTCGAAATTACAAAATCTTCAATAGGCAAAGTAGGTTCTGAAACCACATCCCCTTTCATATATCCGTAAGTACCAACAACAGCATTTACTCCTATAGGCAAATTAGCATAAGCTCTTGGCTCTAAATCCTGAGCTATTGAGCAATTGTAAATTAAAAAAAGTACAATAAATAATAATTTATTTTTTCTAATACATGTTAAGTTTTGTAAAACCATATTTAGAATTTTAGATTAAATCAGAACATTGCAGACTTTATAATCTAAAAATCATACAATTCAAGAGTTTAATAAAAGATATAGAATCAAAAAAACCTCAAAAAAATTTGAGGTTTTTATCTTTAATATTTATGATTTAAAATCGGTATCCAATGCTGATATTATATCTAAAACCAACAGCAGTAACAGATTGCACACCTTTTTTCTCTATACCTTCATCGCCGGTAATTCCTTCAATGCCAGGGAATTTATCTTTTATTGCTTCAATTATCTTCTGTAAAGTTTCATTTTCATCTAAGCCTGGTATGTCATTATCTAATTTTGTATTAAACTTATATCTCGTAATTGATGGTCCAAATAAAACACAGTCAATAACAAATCGATCCCATAAAACGAATTGATATCCCAATTCGCCACCTACATTGGTTAAATTAAAATTTGAAGAAAGATTAGTATTACTTACCACACCCGTATTTGGATTCGTATAAATTAATTCCCTATCTGTGTCAAATTGGAAAAAACTAATAAATGGAGCCAGATAAACACCTCTTGGTCCTTTAAATTTATTGATGCTTCCTAAATAAAATCGATAATCAGCACCAATGGAATAGCCTTTTCTATCGCTCTTTTTATCAAAATTAACATCAGCAATATCAACTGTTATCAAGGGAAACTCCTGGTAACCAACAAAAACATTTAAACTTTGATTTTCCTTAATCATTCTCTCATACGAAAACTGGTATGAATTATCATAAAGTAATGTATTGGAAACATTAAATTTAACCGAATTCTTAAAATCACTTAGAGCAGATTGTGAAAAAACTCTGGTTGAAGAGATTAAAAATATTGTTGCAAAAATACAGGTAATTTTAAACGGGGTTGTTGTTATTTTCATGGCTTATTTTTTAAAATTACATAAAATTAAGAAAATATATTAACATATTTAACATATTTTCTCTAAAACAAACAAACCGAAACAGCACATTTTGTAATCTTGGAAAATTATAAAAAAAAGAGCGCAATACTATGATCACACTCTTCATTCATTAGAATAAAATAAAACTTATTTTACTTTAACAGCTTCTAATTCGCCTACAAAAGGAATTGCATTCTGCAGACTGCTTCTGATTTCTGTTTGTAAATAAATCTCAAGTTGAATAAATTTAGTTGCATTTGTTGCTCCTATGGCTTTTTTTACTTTTTCATAATAAGTGCTGTATAATTTATCATACGCTATATTATTTTTCAAAACACCTTTGGCAATTACATCTGACTTGGCATCTGTCAAAACAGTATAATCTGTAGCGTATTGATTAATTAAATAAACTTTTTCTTCACCAAGTTTTTTTCTATCCAACTCATAGGCTTCGTAAATTTTTGCAAAATCTGTTGACTGAACACCGGTTAATCCCATGTGCTGGTTAACCAGTTCTGTTTTAGACTTACCATAAACCGCTTGTATAACGTCAATATCATCTTTTAAAGTCGTTTGGGCAAATGCTGTTGCCGAAAATGCTACCGCAAATAATAAAAATACTTTTTTCATGTTTGTTTGTTTTATTTTGTTTATTTTATTAAGTTATATACTAACAAATATAGGACTTTCTTATCTAAAACTATTAAATCAGCTTTAAATAATTTTTTAAAAAATTACTTGAAACAAACTGTCAGCCAAGGGATAAACCTCTAAAATGTTTCTCCTGCATTGAGATAAAACCCTTTGGAGTGATTTCCAACAGCATAATCTAAAATTAAATTAGTACGGGTAGCTTTATCAATTAAAAGTCTTAAACCAACCCCAAATGCGGGCTGAACATATTCGAACAGATTAATATTTTCAACCTTATTACTGGCTGTGGTGAAATTAGCGAAAACAGTCCCGCTTAGAAGCTGATTGCAGGTTATTGGAAACCTTAATTCGGCTTGAAGATAGACTAGATTATTACCTCTAAATAAACCTTGAGTATAGCCTTCACCGCTGCGGCTGCGCTGATCCCAGCCTATAGCAGGCAAATTTAAATAAGGAAGAATTCCCTTGGTCACAAATTGCCCGTAAGTCCAAAAACCTAATATAAATTGTTCTTTTTTGGGATTGAGCGGAATAAAGTATCTAAACTCTGTAAAAAGCACATTACTGGCGCTTTGCTCATTAAATAAATCAGCATTAAATCGATAATTAATATTTGCAAACCAGCCTTTTCTTGTATTAATCTGATTGTCCCTTGAGTCAAAAATCAAATTGAGACTGACACCATTAACAAAATACTCATCAGTATTAAAGCCGTATTCCTTATTATAATTGTAATGATTTGTGAATTTCCCGTTCTCGACATCAAGATTTTTATCAGTGATCGTAGAATACCAATCTATTGCAATACCTCCACCTACATAAAAATGCTTTGTAACTTCCCACGAAGCAGATTGATGAAATTTAAAATAATTATAATCCATTGGTTCTTCTATCGATTCAATATCAAAATCTGAATTTTCTCTTTTCTTTGGAATAATATTGGTTCCCAAGCCATAATTAGGCTGTGTAAAAAGATACAGCCGATAATCACCATTCAAGAAAATTTTATTATCCTTTAATAAAACACTATTTTTAACATTAATTAGCAATTGTTGTTTTGTTGTAAAAACCACTCCAATATTTGCCGAAGAATATTTATCTAAAGCTTCTTTCCCCTTAAAAGTATATTGTGCTGTTGCTCCATAACTAAATCCAGTAGCCGGCTGCATTCCGATTACAGGTATCACCAGCAAGAAACTGTTCTTAATCGGCTTTACTACGAGAATTGAATCTTTCTTTTTAAACAATTCAAAAACCGTTTTGGGCGGGCAGGATTTGTCAATACCCAAATCATTTTGAGCATTGATCTGGCTTCCAAATAAAAGGATGAAAAAAGGAATTAAAAATTTTATCATAACAGATATTTACTTTTCAATCAATCCCATTAATTAGTTTTATTGGAAACAAAGACAACATAAAAACGGAAAGAATTATTTCTTCTTTAATTTCTCAATTCTTCCACTATAATTTATCGGAGCCCTATTATTAGAATTAATATTTAAAGAAGCTCCACCGTCAAAAAAGACTGTCAATAAAACAGAATAAGAATCTGACTGCCCTCGAACATTAGCTTTTATTAAATATTTTTTTTTGCTTTTTTCAATTGAATAATCTTTTATCGGACCTTTAAAATCCAAACCTCCACCACTGCCATAACCTACTCCGCTGTATGCTCTCCCAAAAAAGGGCATTTCACTGTGAATGGAATCATTTTTCAGCTGAAAATAGTTTGAGTTTGTTGTCAAATCAATACTTCTGCCACTTTGCGGATAAGCCCTGTCACCCACAAATTCAAATTCTTTGGAATCAAGAATTGTTTCGACTTCTTTCTGTTTTGCCAGTTTCTGCTCCTCTTTTATCTGCTGTTTAGTTTTTTCCTGACCAAAGCTTATCAACATTGAAAAAGAAAGAAAAAAAGATAATACTAATGTTTTCATGACAATTGATTTTTATGAAACTATGAACGAATCATTTTAAAAATTTACTTCAGCTGCGAAAACCGCATCATCACAATATTGCCTAACAAAAAGTTTAAGGTTTTTCCATCGTCAGTAATCGTGTACGATTCTATTTTATTCAGGGTTTCCATATACAGCGAATCCCCGTTTCCTTCACAAGCCATCATAGTCATGCCTATTTTGGCATCTTTAAAATTAATTTTCACACCATCGATAAGCAATGCGCCAAAATACTGATTACAGCTATTATTTCCTGTGATTTTATTTTCAGCCAAATTGAAAGCAATTGTAGGCTTTTTTTCTGGAAATAAACCGTCAAAAGCAATTTTGGGTCCTGTTATATAATTCAATTCCCAAGTGCCTCCGATAGAAGCCTCTTTTACAGCCGTTTTTGAAGTACTGCATGAACCTATACTCATGCAGATAAACACCATAAATACCGTTATTTTCCTCATGTTCAACAATTTAAAATCCTGTTATGTAAAAATAAGAAAAATTAATAAGAAAAAGACATTCCGATTTCAAATTTGCTTTTTAAAAAAGGGATGATTATTTTCGTAAAAAAGAAAAAACAGTATGACATTATTAGGAATAGGTTCTCGAATTGAACACCCGGAATATGGAAAAGGAGTAATAACCAATGTCTCGTCCAGAGAGTATTGGGTAACGTTTATAGAAAATGGACTGGAAACAATCCCTTTGAATGATGAGTTCAAAGTTATAGAAGCAACTGTTGACGAAGTGGATACAGTAAGTTTTTCGGAAGTGGAACAAAGCTTAAGAGACCTTTTAAAAAAATGGTCGGATGTTTCCGAAATCGTGCCTATCGGAGATAAATGGAAAGGCGGTAAACTAATTTTGGAACCCGGACAAGCAGGATTAGCATCCAAAGAAATTCCAATTGACACTTTCTTTCATAAAATAATAATGGTTCGCGACCGTCTGCGTGTTATGGAACAAAAAATAAACAGCAGTAAAATAGAAGAAATTGAAAAGATTGAATTACAGCAATACATTACCCGTATTTACGGAAGCTTAACTTCATTTAATATATTGTTTAAATCACCAACCAATTATTTTATCGGAGAAAAGTCAAAATAGATTTTAACTTTCCATTAATTCTAATCCCCATTTTTATAAGTATTTTTACGATTCAATTCAATTTTAAAAATCATGAAAAAAATAATCTTCTCAATTGCTGTTATTATTATTGTAATAATTGGCTGTAAAACTAACAGCAATTCAGCTGACACAAAAAGCCTGAATCTGGCATTTGAATCCAAAAGTAACAGCAAAGTTACTGGAACTGCTGCCTTCACAGAAAAAAATGGCAAAGTAACTTTTACTGCGAAAATTGCCGGACTGCAGCCAGGAGTTCACGCAATTCATATTCATGAGAAATCAGATTGTTCTGCAGCTGATGGAAGTTCGGCGGGAGGGCATTGGAATCCTACTTTCAAAAAACACGGAAAATGGGGCGATGCAGAACATCATAAAGGCGATATAGGTAATTTTACTGCAGATGAAAATGGAAACGGAACTATCACTTTTACAACAGACGAGTGGTCTATTGGCGGTGAAGATCCAACAAAAGATATTCTTGGTAAAGGATTAATTGTTCACCAAGGTGCTGATGACTTTGTGAGTCAGCCTGCAGGAAATGCTGGCGCTAGAGTAGCATGCTCTGCTATTATCAAATAAAAAAGCATTTCAGTTGAAAGAAAAAGAACAGCATTATTTTAAAAACACATCAGAATGGCGAGAATGGCTGCACGATAATCATGATTCGTCAGCTGGTGTGTATTTAATTTTCTATAAAGTAAACAGCGCATTTGAAAGTATGCGCTGGGAAGAAGCAGTTCAAGTAGCAATCTGCTATGGCTGGATTGATTCTACCGTCAAAAAAATTGATGAACACAGCAGAAGACAACTCTATACTCCAAGAAAAAATAAAAGCGTTTGGAGTAAACTCAACAAAACATATATTGAAAAACTCATTGCTGACAATTTGATGCATGAAAGCGGATTGTCTAAAATTGAGACTGCCAAGCAGAATGGCTCATGGACATCCTCAGATGCAGCCGAAGATTTAATAATTCCAGAAGATTTAAAATTAGCTTTTGAACAAAATAAAACAGCATTCGAAAACTACCAAAAGTTCAGTCCATCTTATCGAAAAAGCTATCTCCATTGGCTCAATCAAGCGAAAAGAGAAGAAACTAGAAACAATAGAATTACCGCAATAATTGAGCTTTGTACTCAAAATAAAAAATCAAGGGATTAAATTCATTGTAAGTTTATTTCAAAAAAACAGCTTTTTTTTCGCTCGTAAAAGAATTGAAACTCTAATTCAAAAAAGGCTTTGAAAAATTGAATTCACATTGTACACCAGCTCAAATGTACAATTTCACAAAAAATGCCAGATAAAGAATTTTATAACCCCTGAAATTAGGCATTGATTCATAAAAAGGCATAGTTTTGCATAATCAAAATAAAGCAATGATTAACCCATCGGCATCAGGTTGGATAGATAAATTCTTTATAAAACAAAAGTTATCAGAACACCATGTCTCTGAAACTGAAGCCAGCTTTTATCAAAAATTAAGAAGTACCGGTTTTATCTACGGCCACATTATTTCTATTGAAACTTCTTTTGAAATACAGACCAAAGAGTGGTTCAAGGAAGAAATTTCAAAACTGGCTTTACTGAATGCTTTATACGGTATTTTTTCATTGACAGCTGCATCAAAAGAACCATCAGATTTTATTGAACAGGCCAATCTTTTTTATAAAGAAATGCATCCGGAAGGATTTAGTTTATTCAAAAAAATTGTTCCAAAAAATTCACCTTCGTTAACATTAGAAAAAATAATTGATGAGCGTGTACAGACGAATGACAATATAATAAACAAAAATTTTTCGCATTTAGTTACCAATGCGCTGCTGTTTATAGATGTTTTGGCTTTTCGCCAATATTTAATACAAGGACAAATTCCAGAGAAATACCTCAAGAAAATTGAAGAAACAATTGTAAACATTGTTATTCTTGCTTTGAAAATAAAAAATAACAAATCACAATATGATGATTTATTGATTAAATTATTTGAAGCCTCAGTTCGATACAGCAAATTTTCCAAAAAAGAGAATATAACTTTAGAAACACTTGAATTAACTTATTTTACAGCGGAACTGGAAAAAAAATATCTAATTGATATCGCAGGGATGGCTTTGTGGAGCGATGGTGTTATTGACAATAATGAATCTTATTTTTTACATACATTAGCAGATTCATTATTTATTGAAGATGATTTTGTAAAGCAGAGCATCAGCAATACAGACAGTTTTATAAGCCTGCACAAAAAAGAGATTCCCTATTTTAACTATTCAAATCCAGTAAAGCATTTTTACGATCAGACTACTACAAGTGTAATTACGCTGATCTCACGCAATAAATCGAGATTGATTAAGGAAATAATTCAAAGTAAAGAATTGATGCTGCTTCTGGCTCATTCGACCCATAGGGACTTGAATGAAAAAGAAAAGAAAAAAGTAAAAAAACAGTTATTGGATATTTGCAAAACGATACCTTCTCTAACCATCTTTTTGCTTCCTGGAGGGAGCTTATTATTACCTCTCCTGATTAAGTTTATTCCAAAACTTCTGCCTTCGGCATTTAATGAAAATTTAGAGAATGATGATTAATAAAAAAAGGCTGTCCATTAAAGACAGCCTTTTGGTATTTTAATCAAGCTTATTAAATCATTAAAAGCCTATTACTTTTTAAAATTAAGCTGATACACTTCATCTAAATCTTTATCTGAACTGAAATTTACTCCCAAATCAGTAACAAATCCAGAATTTAATCCATAAACCCATCCGTGTATAGCTACTTCTTGTCCGTTTTTCCATGCAGCCTGTATTATGGAAGTTTTAGCCAAATCAAATACTTGTTCTTTAACATTGATTTCTACAAAAGCATTAAAACGTTCAGTCTCATCTGCGATAGCATTTAAATATTTGTCATGCAGACGATAGATGTCTTTTATGTGACGGATCCAGTTATCAATAATCCCTATAGAATCATTACCCATAGCCGCTTTAACACCACCGCAACCGTAATGTCCGCAAACAATAACATGCTTCACCTTTAAGACATTCACTGCGTAATCCAGCACACTTAGCATATTCATATCAGAATGAATAACCATATTAGCAATGTTCCTGTGAACAAAAACTTCTCCAGGCTTCGCTCCTATTATTTCATTTGCCGGCACGCGGCTGTCAGAACATCCAATCCACAATAATGGCGGTTTTTGTCCCATGGCCAAATCTTTGAAATATTCTGGATCAATATTCAATTGATCTTCAACCCATTTCTTATTATTGTCTAATATTTTTTTATAAAAATCACTCATTGTAGTTTTTTGTAAAATTCTGTTTTTTAGTTAAATCGTATAAAATTATAAATTATTTTAAAAAATCATCACTTACCGCCTTTTTCTCAACAATTTCTCTTTTTACAAAATCATAATGATGCTCAATCGATACGTGATTTTGAGTTTCATTGCTATTTTCTAAAGCATACTCTTTTTTAAACCCAACCAATTTTACATTAATATTTTCCTCTACAGCTCTTATTGTTTTAAATTCATGAATTAAATCCAAAATATCATGAGCAATATAAACTGTATCCTTAGCATCAATTACCACAGTGCTGTTTTCTGGTATTTTGGCCAATGTCATTTTGATAGCCGCTTTATTCAAGAAAGATACTTCCTGTGCCAAATCGATATGAATAATATCACCGTCAACGTACTCATTCTTTCTGAAACTGTAGGCTCTTTTCAGATTTCCTCTCAATATAAATATAACACTAATTACAATCCCTAAAACAACTCCTTTCAACAAATCTGTAAATACAACTCCTAAAAAAGTAGCAATAAAAGGAAGGAACTGATATTTTCCATAACCCCAAAAATGCTTGAATGTTGCTGGTTTTGCTAATTTATATCCAACTAAAATCAAAACCGCAGCAAGCGTTGCCAAAGGAATTTTATTCAAAATAAAAGGAATTGTCAGCACACATACTAATAACAAAACACCATGAATTATAGCTGATAATTTTGATTTGGCACCCGCTGCATTATTTGCAGAAGTACGAACCACAACTGATGTCAATGGCAATCCGCCTATCAATGAACAAAGAATATTTCCAATTCCCTGAGCTCTCAATTCCACATTTGTATTAGTATATCGTTTATGAACATCCATTCTGTCTGCAGCTTCAATACACAAAAGTGTTTCGATAGAGGCAACAATAGCAATAGTTACACCAACTATCCAAACCTGCGGATTCATAAAACCAGAAAGATTTGGTGTTACGATAATTGCTTTAAACTCATCTAATGACTTTGGCACCGGCAATGAAACCAAATGCTCTTTCTGAATAGCTAATGAACTTCCTGATGAAATAAAAAACTCATTTAACAATATTCCAACCACAACAGCCACTAAAGCGCCCGGTACAATTTTTAATTTTTTCAAAGCAGGAACTTTATCCCACACTATTAAAATTACAATAGAAATAGATGCAATCAATATAGCACCTAATTGCAAATGATCAAAAATATCAAAGAGCGCAGAAAAAGTATTGTCCCCATTTGGTTCAGAAAAAGCTTGGTCTCCTTCAAAATCGGCATCGTAACCAAAAGCATGAGGCAGCTGCTTCATAATAATGATAACACCAATACCAGCTAACATTCCCTCAATAACATTAGTGGGAAAATAATTTGAAATACTCCCTGCTTTTACTAAACCTAAAGTCAGCTGAATAATACCTGCAATAAAAACCGCTGTTAAAAAAATATCAAACCCTCCTAAATCGGTAATTGCAGTAAGTATTATAGCAGTTAACCCTGCTGCTGGCCCAGAAACACTTATTTGAGACTGACTCAAATATCCAACAACAATTCCCCCGATTATTCCTGTAATAATTCCTGAAAATAAAGGAGCCCCAGAAGCCATTGCAATTCCCAGACAAAGGGGTAAAGCAACCAAAAACACTACTAAACCAGAAGCAAAATCTGACTTAAAGTGAGTAAAAAGATTAGTTTTATTCGACATAAAAAGTTATAATAAGATTGATTATAGATTATCATCACAATATTATATTGCAATGACTGAAACACATGTTGTAAAAAAATGCATCCAAAAAACATTTCATCATTTCGTTACTATTTACAAAATAACTAACTGATTAATTGCGTCTGTACATCTTGAATGACATACACAAATAACATTTACATTGAATGTTTCTTAGTCCTTAATTATCAATTAAGCTGAAAACACTCTTACATATAATTAATATCAACGGTAAATGATGATGAAAATGGGGAGAAGTCTAACAATGACTGTTTGGAGGAGGTATAAAAATTGAAGCATAGTTTAAATCATGCTTTGATAAATTTTCAAAAACAATAAGACCAGATCCCTTTTTATAATCAAAAAACGAAATATCTGAAAAATAATTCAGTGTATAATACTTTATATCATTTTTTATTTCTTCACAAGAAGAAGGGACATTACTGTTTCCACAAAGACTAGTATTTTCCTTGTCATTTTCCAGACATACCACAATTGTGGGTGCTGCCAGAAAAAAAACAAAAAACAATAATACTATGCTCGCAAAAATCTTCATGTGGGCAAAAATAACGGATAGAACTTGAACAAAAAAATTAGTTCTACAAAATTAATCTAATTTTAACACTAATAAACAGCCTAAATATTACAATAAATAATTAGACTGCTTATTTTATCTTTATTAAAATTATAAACTCTCCTCTAACCAGGCTTTCATCATCCAGATAGTCTTTTCCTGCTCTACAATAAAGTCACTCATCATAGAGTTTGTTCCTTCATCATTAATATCCGAAGCTTTACTTAGAATCTCTCTTTCTATTTTTAATAACTGAGAAAGCGAAGTTACAATCAGCTGAATACTAGCTTCGTCATTTGAGATGTTTTTTCCAACTGGCAATTGATTGAATTTTATGTAATCTTCAAAAGTGTGCAATGGTCTTCCCCCAAGAGTTAAAACTCTTTCGGCTATCAAATCAATTTTTAATTGAGAGTCATTGTATAATTCTTCAAATTTCAAATGCAGATCAAAAAAGCGTCTTCCTCGAATATTCCAATGCAAACCTCTCAAACTTTGATAATAAACTTGATAATTGGCCAACAGCACATTCAATTCTACAATTATAACTTCTGATTCCTCTACCGGCAATCCTAAAACATTTACTTTCATATTTATATTTATATTTATTTTTGTTCTCTTTAAGTTTCGAGAACACTGTTTCTATATTTACTATCAAAACTATGCAATAAATCAAAAAAACGACTATAAATTAAATTGATTGTTTTTATATTTGCATAAAAATATACTATCTAATGACTATCACACAACTTAAATATGTATTGGCTGTAGCCGAACACAAAAATTTCACTTTAGCTGCTGAAAAATGTTTTGTAACGCAGCCGACATTGAGTATGCAGATTCAAAAAATTGAAGAAGAGTTGAGCATTCAAATCTTCGACAGAACCAAAAAACCTATCCAGCTTACCGATATTGGTCATAAAATTGTATCACAGGCCAAAAACATTGTTAATGAAGCGGATAGAATACAAGATATTGTAGAACAGCAGAAAGGTTTTATTGGAGGTGAATTCAGGCTTGGAATTATTCCAACTATTATGCCTACTTTATTACCCATGTTTTTGAATAATTTTATCAAAAAATATCCAAAAGTAAAGTTAATCATTGAGGAGCTGAATACCGAAGAAATTATCACAAAATTAAAAAATGGAAATCTCGATGCAGCTATTGCCGCTACACCGCTGGAAGATGAAAAAATAAAAGAAATTGTTCTTTACTTTGAACCGTTTGTCGCTTACATTCCTGAAAACAATGCTGTATTTCAAAAAGAAGAAATTGAAATAGACGATCTTAATATCAATGAAATTTTGCTTCTACAGGACGGACATTGTTTTAGAGACGGAATTTTGAACTTATGCAAAAACAGAAACGAAGCAGGCCTTAAATCTTTCCAAATAGAAAGCGGCAGTTTTGAAACCTTAATAAAACTGGCTGATGAAGGATTAGGAACAACATTACTTCCTTATCTGCATACATTGGATCTGAAAGAATCCGACAAATTAAAGCTTAGACATTTTAAAGAACCTAAACCCGCTCGTGAGGTAAGTTTAATATATCCTAAAAGTGAATTAAAAATACAGATCATTGATGCCTTGAGAAGTACAATTTCAGGAGTTGTGAAAGGAGCAATCGTTTTTCAAAATGTCCAGATTGTGAGTCCGCTCTTAAAAAAATAGCATATAACAAAAAAAGGAACCAAAATTGGTTCCTTTTTTTTTGCTCTTTAAATGTATAAAACATACAAGGCAATACATATTTTATTGCTTTTTCAACTATTTTTCAAAATGTATAGGATTAAAGCTCACTCTTTCGAGAAACCTTTTTACATAATCATAATTAAATTAATTACAGAATAACAAAAAGATTTAAATAAATTGAATTAGTAAACAGTTGCAAAATTATTGAAAAAATTCCTTATCTCAAATAAAAATAATCCACAAAAAACAAAATAAGCCGACAAATAACGTATTTTGCAATTTTATTGTAAGTTATTTACTCTTTCCACTAAGAATTGTCTAATTAAAAATAAATCCATAAAAAAAGGAATCATTTTACTGATTCCTTTTTTACTTTATGAATTTACAATTAGTAAACATTGCTTTAATTCTGGTTTTTCGATAGTGAAGTCAAACAGCCACTCTCTTAACTGATCCAATTCAAAAGGCAACAGTGTTCGAATCGCTTTTTCTAATTCTTTACAGAAAAGTACTGGGTCAAAACTCACTCTTTCTAACACAGATTTTGTGTAATCAAACATTATTTTAGACATAATAAATTAAGATTTTGGGGTTATATCTTGATTTTAACGTGATGTAAATGTACATTTTTTTTTAAATACGATTACTTTTTTTAACATAGAAATATTAAAATTATAACGTTTTCGTTACCAATCCCAATAGCCATAAGGCTTTTAAAAATAAATCATTTTCTAGCTCTGAACATTTCTCTTTTTCCCGGTGGACCTGCAAGCTTTTCAACTGTAAACCCTGCCTCTATCATGTTTCTTTTAATAACACCTCTTGCCGCATAAGTAACTAATACAGAGTTGTTTTTAAGCGACTTAAACATCCTTTCAAATACCGAAAGACTCCATAATTCAGGCTGAACGCGATATCCGAAAGCATCAAAATAAATTAAATCAAATTTTTCAACATCATCAATCTCTTCGAAAAATTGTTTCCTTTTAGTCAAAGAAAAATTTTCAGATAAATCATTCTTAACTTCCCAATTTACGGCATGCATTTTATCAAAAACTGCTTTATGATGTAATGCATTCAGTTCCTCTGGATAATTCATGGACTGCAGTTCTTCTTCCGATATTGGATATGCCTCTACTCCTGTATAATCAATTATCTGTCCTAATTTTTCAGCTTCCAGATAAGTTATAAAAGCATTCAAACCTGTTCCAAAACCAATTTCTAGAATAGAAACTTTTTGATCAGGAAATAAAGCCAGCCCGTTTTTAATAAATACATGTTTAGCTTCTTGTATTGCTCCATGTTTAGAATGATAGCATTCATCCCATTCTTTTATATGAATTGTTGTAGAACCATCAGATGTGTGGATAATTTCTCTTTCCAAAGTATTGTTTTTGAGTTGTTACAGCATTTCAGTGCGCTGAATTGCTTTCAAAATTAAATAAAAGAATTTCTTATCGTTATCTAAAAACCATATTTTTTATATATTCCATAGATTTTAACACCAATTTCTAAATAAAATTATACAATAAATAAATCACAGATAAAGACCATAATTAATGATTTTTTGACAACTATTTATCTGATTTTTATTTAATTTTGCAATCAGCAATAAAGGGTACAGAAAATTTTCTCAACTGTAGCCTATTTATTAACAAAACAATTCTTTTTTAATACATAAGCAATAATTATGAGTACCACTCAAACTAACAAAATTGAAACAATAAAAGCTGCTACTACAAAAATAAATGATGTTGATTTTGATCATTTAAGCTTTGGAGCTGTATTTACAGATCATTTATTAGAATGCGATTACACCAATGGACAATGGCAGCAACCTGTCATTAAGCCTTACGCACCACTTTTACTTGATCCGTCTGCTAAAGTGTTTCATTATGGCCAAGCCATTTTTGAAGGTATGAAAGCTTACAAAGATGACAATAATGAAATTTGGCTTTTTAGACCAGATGAAAACTACAAACGCTTTAATTCTTCTGCCGTACGTATGGCTATGCCGGAAGTTCCAGAATTTGTTTTCATTGAAGGTTTAAAACAATTATTAAAATTAGACGAAGCTTGGGTAAAAAATGGAAACGGAAGCACTATGTACATCAGACCTTTCATGATTGCTACAGGAGCTGGAGTTGTTGCAAACCCGTCTGAAGATTATAAATTCATGATATTATTATCTCCTGCAAAAGCATATTATTCTGGAGAAGTAAAAGTATTAATCGCCGAACATTACAGCAGAGCTGCAAATGGAGGTATTGGTGCTGCAAAAGCTGCCGGTAACTATGCTGCGCAATTCTACCCAACTACTTTGGCTAACAAAGAAGGATTCCAGCAAGTAATCTGGACTGATGATGCTACACATACCAAACTGGAGGAAGCTGGTACAATGAATGTGTTTTTTAGAATAAATGACACTTTATTGACTGCACCTGTGAGCGAAAGAATTCTAGACGGTATCACTAGAAAAAGTCTTATCGATATGGCCAAAAAAGAAGGGATTTCAGTAGAGGTTCGCCCTGTATTGGTTTCTGAATTGGTAGAAGCCTCTCAAAAAGGAACTTTGAAAGAAATTTTTGGAGCTGGTACGGCTGCGGTAGTAAATCCTATCGCTGGATATTCATACAAAGAAATTTATTATGAATTGCCAAAAATCGAAAACTCATTTGCTTCTTTATTGAAAGAGAAATTGACAAGCCTTCAAAACAAACTAACCGAAGATATATTTGGCTGGACTGTAAAAGTATAGTTTGCAGTTTGCAGTTTGCAGTTTGCAGTTTGCAGAAATAAAAAAAAGCGATTTTCAAGTATGAAAATCGCTTTTTTTATTTATTGTCAAAATTGTGACTGAAAACAGAAAACTAAATCAATTTCGAGAAATCTGGCTTAAAATAATTTGGTCCTTTCATTACTTTTCCGTCTTCACGGTAAATTGGATTTCCGTCTTCGCCTAACTTACTCATATTAGAACGCTGGATTTCGTCAAAAACAGCTTCAATTTTATCCTGAAGCCCATGTTCAATAATAGTTCCGCAAAGAATATACATCATATCTCCCAATGCATCGGCAATTTCTACTAAGTCATTATTCTGAACTGCCTCTAGATATTCTTCGTTTTCCTCTTTCATTAAGTTGTAACGAAGTATATTTTTAGCTTCTCCTAAACTGGCTAACGGCGTTTCACTATGCCCTATCCTAAATGCTGTATGAAATTCTTTGACAGCGCTGATTTGTTTTTGCATCCTTCATAATTATTGATTTGAACTGGAAAATTAACAACTATTTCTAAACTATTACCTAAATTTGCAGAAAAAATTTAAACATGTTCAGCCAAGGTCAATTAATATTTTCACTCTGTTTTTTTATCGCTTTTGTTATAACAATGGTATTTGCTTATCGGAAAGATGCCAACTTACATAAAGTTTTCTACAAAGGAAATTATAAAATCTTAATTGGTTTCTTGGTGTTTATCGGACTTTTGTTCGTTATCAAGATTTATTTTAAGCATTAACACAAAGTTTTTAAGTCGCTGAGATGCTAAGAATCTAAGTTTAAAAAATAGTTTTTATACTGCACAAAAAAAACGCCCAACATCACTGTGGGCGTTTTAAGCTTTATAACATTTCGTCTTTTAATTTTCTAAAGGAAGAAAACCATATTTTTTTGAATACTGAAGCATTTGTTCTGCAAATGTTTTAGGCTGTTCTATCGCTATTGAAATGATTTCTCCTTTAGCATTTAACTTTGGAACTAGAACAGGATTCACAAAACCGCTGTATGGAGCGTCAGGAAACTGTTTGTTACGTTCTAAAATTTCGGCATGAAGTTTTTGATCTACTTTTACACCATAATTTTCAACCAATGCTTTTCCAGCTTCAAAATCACCTTCTGATTTAATTCGCTGTACTTCTTTCAATAACTGACCAAATAAATCATGCAGTTTATCATAATCTGTAATATTAAAATAAGTTTTTCCGTTACGGGTAATTTTTTCGATAACATTATCATTTTTACCTTTTTCGAAAACCCAGGCACTTACCCATTGACGGTTTCTCATGTGAGCTTCCTCAATATTTGCGCCTAATTCTAAACGAACTAATTGCGTCATTAATCCATTTCGAATGTAACTGTCATAAGATTGCATTCCTAATTCTTTCCAATTGTCCACCAATCCAATTTCTTGAATTTTTGGGCTATACAGATAGTATAATCCTACCAAGTCAGCTCTTCCCTCTTCCAGTGTAGAAGCATAATTTTTCAACGTTTCTTTTGGAGTACCAACACCTGGATTAATTTGTCCTGATGCATGACCAACCACTTCGTGCAAAGAAGTATGCAATTTACTGCCTAGTTCTCCATATTTTTCTGCCAATCTGATTTCTTCAGCATCATTAGCAAACTCCTGCAGTCTTCCTTTTCCGCCGGCTTTAGAATAAGAATCAATAATATTTCCAAGAGAAACTGATTTAGAACCATGCTCTGCTCGAATCCAATCGGCATTTGGCAAATTCACACCAATTGGCGTGCTTGGTGATGAATCTCCGGCTTCTCCAGCAACAACAACCGTTTTATAAGAAACACCAACTACCTTTTTCTTTTTGTGTTCTGGTGCCAAGGGAGAATTATCTTCAAACCACTGTGCATTATTAGAAACTACTTCCATTTTTTTGGACATATCAAAATCCTTAATCTGAACAACTGCTTCATAAGAACCTCTATATCCTAATGGATCATTATATACTTCAATAAAACTGTTGATATAATCAATATTTCCTTCTGTAGCCTGTAACCAAGTAATATTATAATCATCCCAGGTTTTTAAATCTCCTGTTTTATAATATTTAATCAAAAGACCAATTGCATCGCCTTGTTTTTTATTTTCAGCAACTTTTTGAGCTTTTTCCAGCCAAAAAACAATTTTATCAATTGCAGTTCCATACATACCACCGCTTTTCCAAACTTTCTCTTCTAATTGACCATTCGCATTGCGAACTAATTTAGAATTTAAACCAAAAGAATACGGTTTCTTTGGATCCGGGCTTTTTTTCGAAGCATAAAAATCCTCTACTTCTTTTTGAGTGATTCCTTTATCATAAAAATTAATTGCAGAACCTTCAAGTAATCCTTTTGCAGCATCAAGATTTACTTTCTTAGAATCAACATCATTAAATAAAATTTCAACGATTTCTGGAGATAGTGCCGTTTTAGTATCTTTCAACAGACTTTTAAAATAAGTAATCGAAAAATCAGGCTTAATTTTCTCAGATGAATAATGATGATGAATACCATTAGAAAACCAAACTCTTTTTAAATAAATTTCAAAATTCTTCCAATCAGCATTATTTTTATCGCCTTTGTAATTTTGATATATATTTTCTAATGCTTTTCTGATCTTTAAATTGTGCTTATAATTTTGATCCCACATTATATCTCTCCCTGAACTTCCAGCTTGCGTGAGATAATAAACTAATTCCTGCTCTTTTAGACTAAGATTTTCCCAACCTGGAATTTGATAACGTAAAACTTTTATATCCGAAAACTGTTCTACGAAAAAGTCGAAAGGTGCATTTTCACCCGACTTTGCTTCAGCTTTTTTATCGTTTTGAGCACTGCTCACAACTGAAACCGCAAAAGTCATAAAAAGACCTACAATTTTAACTAATTTCATTTTAATTTTTATTAGATGTTAAACAAATAAATACATAACAAATATACATCTTCTTTAAACAAACAATAAAAACAAGACCCATAATAATCATTAATTTACATATTCCTTAACAACCATAAAGGAATTTTCTAAATACAAACACAATATAACAAGTCAGTTCTATGTTTTAAATGAGTATACAAACTGGTTTTTAGGCATAAAAATTACAATGCTCATTGAATGTTTTTTTTTACATTTATCAATTGATATTATAGTATAATTAATTAAATTTCTAACTTTACAAACAGAAAAATCTATCGACCCCATTATGAGAATTATTAAATACCTTTTTCTTTTATTTCTATTAAGCCTTGTAGCACTTACAATATATATTGCAACACAAAAAGGAAATTTCACAGTAGAAAGCAGTAAAGTAATTAGTTCTCCAAAGGCTACTGTCTTTAATTATGTAAATGATTATAAAAACTGGCCAAAATTCAGCTCTTGGATTATCGAAGACGCATCAATAAAACCATCATTTTCACCTACGACTAAAGGCAACGGAAGTTCATTTACCTGGGAAGGAAATAATACAATTGGCAGTATTCAAACTTTATATACAAAAGGAAATGACAGTATTGTCCAAAAAATGGAATTTAACGAAACTTCATCACAAGTTTATTGGAGCTTTAAAGACACTGTCGGAGGAACAAAAGTAACATGGAAATCTGTTGGAAAAATGAATTTCATGCTGAAAGTAAATTCTTTTTTCAGTATTGGCAAACACAATTCAATATCAAAAATTTATGATAAATGTTTAGCAAATCTTGACAAAACCCTTGATGTTGAAAACTCTACTTTTGACGTAAAAATAAATGGTATCGTAAAAAAACTGGAAACCTTTTACTTAAGACAATCGTTTACAAGCAAAATATCTGATATAACCAGAAATGCAAATGTTGTTTTTCCTAAAATCACTACCTTTTGCAAAGAAAACAATCTTAGTATACACGGAAAACCTTTTATAATTTATCATACTTACGATACGATTAAAGATTTAGCTAAAGTTTCCTTTTGTATCCCTATAAAAGAACAAATTTTTACTAGTGAAGGAAGCGAAATACTATCTGGTAAATTAGTTGCTTTTGAAGCATTAAAAACCAGTTTAACTGGAAATTACACATACAAAAACAAAGCACTAGCTGAAACAACAGCATACACAACAGCTAAAAACATTTTGACTGGCAGTACGTTTTCATATTTGGAAATTTTTACAAGAGGCAAAAACGAGACTCCAAGCCCTTCAAAATGGTTAACAGAAATATATTTTCCAATAAAACCAAAAGTAATACCACCACCCGTATATAAAAAAGTGGTTAGAGACAGCTTGGCTCCCCATCCTAGCCCCAAAAAACAGGAGGCCGAATTTGATTTTTAAATAAATTCAAATTAAACCTTTTCTATTTATTCGCATCAAAGTATAAAATAAAGCAAATTGCAGGACGAAAAGGAATTTATTTTTAGTCTACTGAATCCACAAACGCAAAATCAAGCGTTTCAAAGACTCATGCAAGACTATCAAAAACCGCTGTATATTCATGTACGAAACATTGTTTTAAATCATGATGATGCAGATGATGTTTTGCAGAATACATTTGTGAAAATATTTCAAAATTTAAAAAAATTTAAAGGCGAAAGTAAATTATTCACTTGGATGTATCGCATTGCAACCAATGAAGCGCTTACTTTTTTAAATCAAAAGGCAAAAAAAAGTGGCATATCATCTGTTGAATTACAGAATAAAGCTATTGACAATCTAAAATCCGATGTTTATTTTGATGGAGATGAGATTCAAATTAAGCTGCAGAAAGCGATTGCCGAATTGCCCGAGAAACAACAATTAGTTTTTAAAATGAAATATTTTGAAGAATTAAAATACGAAGAAATATCCGAGATATTAGGAACGTCTGTAGGCGCATTAAAGGCCTCATATCATCATGCCGTAAAAAAAATAGAAGCTTTTGTAACAACCAATTAAACCTTTTAGATATTATTTAGTCCAATTCACATTATGAAATAATTACAATATCCTTTGATAACCTTCAAATTTAAAAAACAGTTATCAATTGTCTATTTCATTAAAAATATATTAAACATGAAAGCATTTAAATTAGATAACGAACCAAAAATAGAATCAGGATTTAAAACTCCTGACAGCTACTTTGAAAATTTTCAAGCATCGTTAATTGAAAAATTAGCCAACGAGCCAATTGCTAAGGAAACTAAAGTTATATCTATTTTTAGAAAAAAGAAAACAGTTCTTTTGGCTGTCGCTGCAGTTTTTGCCATTTCCTTAATGATTCCTGTATTATACCAATCATACTCGGAAAACAAAGATCTTGACTCGTCAACCATTGAAAACTATTTAGCTGAAGAAGGTCATATAAATCAAGATGAAATAATTAACGAAATTGAGCCGGAAAGCAATATCATTATTCTGGACACAAAAGAAATAGAAACTCAAACACTCGAAGATATGCTGGCTTCAAACCCAAACATTGAAAATCTTGTAATTGAAAATTAAACTTATAATTCAGTAAAACAAACATACTTAAATCATAGAAAAACATGGACTTTAAAAAAATACTCCCAATACTTTTTCTGTTTTTATCTTTTAATTTTTATGCTCAAAACGAAAATTTTAAAGATAAAAAAGAACAGATCAGAGCAATGAAAGTTGCGTTTTTTACGACCGAACTTGATCTTACTTCAAGTGAAGCTGAAAAATTCTGGCCTCTTTACAATACTTTTGATGATAAACAATTTGAACTAAGGCATCAAAAAATGAAAAGTTATTTCAAAAGAATGCAAGGTGATAATCTTGATAAAATATCAGAGAAAGATGCCACAGCACTTTTAGATCAGATTCAGGATAATGAAGATGATTTATACAGCTTGCGTAAAAAATTCGTGCAGAATTTAAAAGAGGTGCTTCCCTCGATTAAAATATTAAAATTAAAAAAAGCAGAAGAAAATTTCAACAGAAAACTTTTGCAGCAATACAGAGACAAAGGTTCCAAAAAATAGTTTTGGTATTAATTCAAGAAAAATCCCGTTTTATAATTGATTTATAAAACGGGATTTTTTATTTAAAAAGAATACGAATGATCTTGTTTCGTCCAGCGGCGATTGCAGTGTTTTCATTTACAAACCTGATTGTATATAAACTTGAATCTTTGCTAAATTGTATCCAATTCAAACCGCCATCCGCAGAATAATGTAATCCGGATGCTCCTACAACAACAATTCCCTTGCCTTTACTTTTAGGAATATACTGAACACAGGAAGCATATCCAAAACCTTCCTTGTCCGCTATAAGTTTCCAAGTTTTACCTCCGTCATTTGTTACTGCTTTATTGCTAAAATTCTGATTCAGGTTTTCATAATTCCCTCCAGTAGCAAAACCATTTTTTTCATCATAAAAATCAGCAGTAAATATTCCCGTCATCTGTTTGCCTTGATCTATAGGTGTTTCATAACTTCTCCAGGAATTACCTTTATCTGCCGAATAAAAAACTCTGGCTTTTTTCCCTCCCGAAACAATCCAAGTGTTATTTCCTTTAACCACTATATTCGTGTTGCTGGCTGCAAAATGAGCTTCTCCATCAAAAACTACGGGAAGCTTACTCTCTGGTATTTTATTCCAAGTCAATCCTCCATCAACAGTTTTAAGAACACAAAGATGATTAGTAATTGGATCGCCAACTGCAATTCCTTCTTTATTATTCCAAAACTGCATACTGTCATAAAAAACCTTCTCATTTCGTTCCTGATAAACCAATTTAATGTTTTTTCCGTCTTTGCTTACTTGATACAATAAAGCAGGATTAGCTACACTAAGCAAGTATATCGATTTATCTGTTTGGGCCATGCTTCGAAATTCAATTTTCAGAGTATCCTCGACTACTGTATTTTCAAATTTTTCTTTGCTTTTTAAATCATAAAAACCAAACCGGTTTTTGTCGCCTGCATACCAAACTTTATCGTTATCTATCACGATTGCTCTAATACTGATTTTATCCTGAAAAAGAGTATCAATTTGGACAGAATAAAAACCACTTCCTGAAATTTTATTTTTATTTAAATTCTGTGCAGAAACAAAATGCAATCCGCTTATAAACAAGAAACTAATAAATATTTTATTCATCATAACGAACTATTTTTAATCAAATATATAATTTTATTTAAAATCCATTGCCAATAAAACACATTTATGGCACAGTTGTTGTATACATGATAACACAACCAATTAATTTAAAAAGCCATGAAAACCAAAATACAATTAGCCGCAATTATCGCTGTTTTTTTTGCCTTTCAAATGAATGCACAAAATAGAACTACAATAAACGCCATGAATTCAGAAATTAGTGATAATCTTGATTTGACAGCGGTATCTTCTATTTTCGGAGAATCTCAAAACTTAAATGATTTTGAAAGACGCTTAAATGACCCAAAACTTCAAATTTCAAATTTAGATTTAAATAACGATAATCAAGTAGACTATTTGAGAGTAATTGAATCTGTAGAAAACAGTACTCATATTATCATAATCCAATCGATACTTGGCCGTGATTTATACCAAGATATTGCTACAATAGAAGTTGAAAAAGACAGAAGCAATAGAATTTCAATTCAAATTGTAGGAAACTCATTTATATATGGCCAAAACTACATTTACGAACCTCAATACTGCTTAACTCCGCAAATTTATGCGTCTTTTTGGGCAAGCTATTACCGTCCATATTATTCAACTTGGACATGGAATGCTTACCCTACCTTCTATGTTGCATGGAATCCATATCCAGTGTACAGATACAGACAAAATGTTTACGGCTGTGTAAATTACCGAAATACTTATAATTATGTAAGCTATAGAAAATGTTACCGTGCTCCAGCAATTTATACTTCATACAGCTGTAACAGTTATGAAAGAAGACATCCGGAATATGCCTTTTCAAAAAGAAACAGCAGTTATTCAAACCATTATGAATTGAATCAAAGAAGATATAATAATGGAAATAGAAATGAAACTGCTTATGCTAGAAACAATTCTAATAATTCAAGAAATAACCCTGGTTATAACAACTCTCAAAGAGATTATTCACAAAACAGAACGAGTTCTTCAAGAGCAGCAAATAAACCAATAATTGAATATCAAAAGGATTATACTCAAAATAGAACTAGTTCTCCAAGAACAGCAAGCGTTCAAAGAACTGAACCTCAAAGAGACTATGCACAAAACAGAGTGAATACTTCCAGAGAAAATTACTCTCAAAAAGATTATTCTCAAAATACGACTAGTTCTTCGAGAGAAAACAATGTTCAAAGAGCACAGCCTCAAAGAGATTATTCACAAAACAGAAGCAGTGATTCAAGAGAAAACAAATCACAAAATACGAATAACAGTTCAAGAGATTACAGTTCCCAAAGAACACAGCCTCAAAGAGACAATTCTCAAAGCAGAAGCAGTGCTCCTAGAGAAAACAATGGCCAAAGATCTGAATCACAAAGAAGTAATGATAACACTTCAAGAAGCAACAACAGAAGAATCTAGTATTAGATAAACAATTGCAAAAGAGGCTTAATATTAACATATTAAGCCTCTTTTATTATTTTAATAAATAAGACCTGATTTATTATTGAAAAATAGTAAATTTGACAAGTTTTTATAAAAATAATAGATGAGCGCAACGCACAAAGACCTCCATAGCAAATTAACTTTAGGCGGTTTATTAATTTCTTTAGGAATCATTTATGGAGACATTGGAACTTCTCCATTATATGTAATGAAAGCCATACTTGGCAAGCACATAATAGATGCTGATGTTGTTTTAGGAGGTGTTTCCTGTGTTTTTTGGACACTTACATTACAGACCACAATCAAATATGTACTTATTACTTTGAGTGCTGATAACCATGGAGAGGGCGGGATTTTTGCCTTATATGCCTTGGTTAAAAAAACAAAAATTAAATGGCTGATAGTCCCCGCAATCATTGGCGGAAGCGCATTGCTTGCAGACGGAATCATCACCCCTCCCATCTCAGTATCTTCAGCTGTGGAAGGAATGAGAAGTTATTTTCCGCATATTAACACCGTTCCAATAGTTATTGGAATTTTGGTTGTATTATTTACGATTCAACAATTTGGAACAAAATTAGTCGGGAAATTTTTTGCTCCTATGATGCTGATATGGTTTGTAATGCTCGCCATTGTGGGTGTTAATCAAATTTCTTTGCATCCTGAAGTTTTTAAGGCCATTAATCCATATTATGCATACCACTTATTGAGCATACATCCTGAAGGATTTTTTGTATTAGGATTTGTATTTCTGTGTACTACCGGAGCTGAAGCATTGTACTCAGATATGGGACATTGCGGCAGAAAAAACATTAGAATAAGCTGGATTTTTGTTAAATCAGCATTGGTTTTAAACTACTTTGGACAAGCTGCTTATTTAATACACCACGAAGGAACAACATTACAAGCACTTGGAGGTGATTTTGCCAATCCATTCTACTTGATAATGCCATTATGGTTCAAGCCTTTTGGAATTGTAATTGCTACTGTAGCTGCTGTAATTGCATCTCAAGCCCTTATCTCAGGTTCTTTTACATTAATTAATGAGGCAATGCGATTGAGTTTTTGGCCAAAAGTTAAAATCAAATATCCGACAGAACTTAAAGGACAGCTATATATCCCATCTATAAACTGGTTATTACTTCTTGGCTGTATCGGGATTGTACTGCATTTTGAAGAATCCAGTAATATGGAACACGCTTATGGATTGGCAATTATTCTATGTATGATAATGACAACCGTATTATTGAACTTTTACTTAATAATGAAACGTGTAAAATGGTACTTTTTCGTACCCTTAATTACAATTTACTTGTGTATTGAGCTGAGTTTCTTAGCGGCAAATGTCACTAAATTTAGCGAAGGCGGTTATGTAACTCTTTTGATAGCAATGATTCTTATTGGCGTAATGACTATTTGGTACAGAGCCAAACAAATTAATAAAAGCTATACCAAATTTGTAAAAATTGATGATTACAAAAAAGTACTAAGCGAACTAAGCTCGGATTTATCAATTCCAAAATACGCTACCCATTTAGTTTACATGACTAATGCCAACCGCAGTGATGAAATTGAAGAGAAAGTAATGTTTTCTATTCTGCAAAAAAGACCTAAAAGAGCTGATATATACTGGTTTGTTCACGTAAATATTTTATCTGAACCGTATAAGACTGAATACAAAGTAAGAGAGATACTTAAAGACGATTTATACAGAGTTGATTTCAATCTTGGATTTAGAGAGCCTACCAAAATAAATCTAATGTTTAGAGAAGTTATCAAAGACATGGTGAAAAATGGTGAAGTAGATATTACCAGCAGATATGAATCGTTAAACAAAAATAATATTATCGGCGATTTTAAATTTGTACTATCTGAAAAATTTTTATCCCCTGACAGTGATTTATTATGGCATGAAAAACTGATTATGAATTCGTATTTTATGATTAAAAAACTAAGTTTATCCGAAGAAAGTGCTTTTGGTTTAGACAGCAGTTCAGTAAAAATAGAAAAGTTCCCAATGGTACTCCATCCGCCGGAAAACATCGGGCTAACGAGAGTATTCGTTAAAAACTAAAAAAACTTTAAAAAACACTGTCTGCGGACAGTGTTTTTTTTTGATTAAAATTTAAAACTTGGTTTTAAGCAATAAATAGTACCTTTGCATTTCAATTATTTAAAATGAGATTACACAGAAATTTAGTTTATACCACTATCGACGCCCTTAATGCTATTTTTAACGAAGGAGAATATGCCGATAAAGTAGTAGCAAGATCCCTAAAAAAAGACAAACGCTGGGGAAGTTCCGACAGAAAATTTGTTGCCGAAACCATCTACGAAATAGTACGCTGGAAAAGATTATATGCAGAAATAGCCGAAGTAAAAGAACCGTATGACAGAGACAATCTTTGGAGAATGTTCTCAGTTTGGGCAGTATTAAGAGGTTATCCGATTCCAGATTGGAGACAATTAGAAGGAACACCGGAAAGAAAAATAAAAGGACGTTTTGATGAACTTTCAAAAGTAAGAGCCTTAAAAGAATCTATTCCAGACTGGATGGATGAATTGGGGGTAAAAGAATTAGGTGAAAAAGTTTGGGCTACAGAAATTGCTGCTCAAAACCAGCCGGCTAAAGTAATTTTAAGAGTAAACACCCTTAAAACTACCAAAGAAAATTTAAGAGCCATTTTGATGGATCTTAACATCGAAACTGAATTCTTAAAAGATCAGCCTGATGCATTAGTATTAAAAGAAAGAGCTAATGTTTTCCTGACAGATGCTTTTAAACAAGGATTCTTTGAAGTTCAGGATGCTAATTCACAATTAGTCGCTCACTTTTTGGATGTAAAACCAGGAATGCGTGTAGTTGACACTTGTGCTGGTGCTGGAGGAAAAACACTGCATATCGCCTCTTTGATGGAAAACAAAGGACAATTAATCGCAATGGATTTATACGAAAGCAAATTAAAACAACTTAAACTTAGAGCAAAACGTGACGGTGCTTTCAACATTGAATACCGTATTATTGACTCAACCAAGGTAATAAAGAAACTTCACGAGAGAGCAGATAGAGTATTAATTGACGCTCCCTGCAGCGGATTGGGTGTTCTTAAAAGAAACCCGGACTCAAAATGGAAATTAAAACCCGAATTCATCGATAATATTCGAAAAGTACAATCGGAAGTACTGGAAAGCTATTCGAAAATTGTAAAACCAGGCGGAAAATTAGTTTATGCCACCTGCTCAATTCTGCCTTCTGAAAATCAGGAACAGATTCAAAAATTTCTAGCAACTGAAATTGGAAAACAGTTTAATTTCATAACCGACAGAAAAATATTAGCCTCCGAATCAGGTTTTGACGGTTTTTATATGGCATTAATGGAACGTAAAGAAGCTTTAGAACCGAAAAAAGAATTACAGGAAAAAAGAGAATAGAATATAGATTTTAGACATTAAAATTTTACCCATAAAAAATCCTCGAATTATCGAGGATTTTTTTATGTAGTATCATGAATTTCTTACAAAATTAACTCGGTTATTTACTAACAATATATTATTGGCAATGCTATATAAAACAATACTTAATTAATTGTCTTCATGGTCAACTAATTCTCCATCAAAATATATCTCTGAAATAGAAACTAATTGATTTGAACCTTGATATACATCAAGAATTTCAAATTTAATTGTCCATTTTGGCAACAGTTTCATTCTTTCATAATCCTTTCTATTTTTTGTACCTATTGGATTAAATCTAAAAACTTGTTCATTTTTAGTATCTTTTAAATTTAAAATTGCAAATTCATTATTATTAACATACATTTTTATTTTTTTTGCTCTTGAAAATTCTTTAAATAATTTTTCACTTTTAGCATTTCCATTTACAATTACAATATCTGTAACTCTTGAACTTTCTGGCTTAAAAACATATTCAATAAAAGTCAGACTACTTTTAAAATCATTTTCAGAAACCCAACATTTCCCATAATCAAAATCATGAATAAATTTTGTACTTTTAGATGAAGAGTATATCGTATCTATAATACCTCCACAATACCAACTACAACCTGACGGTAATCTACTCCAAGGATTGCCATCGAATTCATCACATAAGGTTAAGTTTTCCTTTTCCAGATTGGTCAAAACATAGCTATTTCCTTTTTCTAATTGTTTACTCCAAATCTCTTTACATCTTTTTAAACTTTCAGCAGAATTATATCTTTCAATAAAATCATCTGTGAATTCAGTTTTAATTTCTCGAATTTCAATAGGATTATACTCTTTAATCTTCTGTCCGAAAATCAGAGCTGAAAACAATAGAACTGTAATGTTTGTCAGTAGTTTCAACAATAATTTTTTATGTATATCAATTTCTCTTTATTCTATTATCTTATTTCTTTTAATCATTCATAGAAATTAAAAACTCATCATTAGTTCTCGTTTGTTTGAAACGATCATTAATCAAAGTCATAGCTTCAACAGGATTCATATCCGAAAGCATTTTTCTCATAATCCACATTCTCTGTAATGTCTTTGGATCTAACAATAAATCATCACGTCTCGTGCTTGAAGATGTTAAATCAATAGCAGGGAATATACGTTTGTTGGCAATTTTTCTATCCAACTGCAGTTCCATATTACCAGTTCCTTTGAATTCTTCAAAAATAACTTCATCCATTTTAGAACCTGTTTCAGTCAAAGCTGTTGCAATAATACTCAACGATCCGCCATTTTCAACATTACGTGCAGCACCAAAGAAACGTTTTGGTTTTTGCAAAGCATTGGCATCAACACCACCGCTTAAGACTTTACCAGAAGCTGGCTGTACTGTATTATAAGCTCTAGCCAATCTAGTAATTGAGTCTAATAATATAACAACATCATGCCCGCATTCTACCAAACGTTTTGCCTTTTCAAGGACAATATTAGCAATTTTAACATGCTCTTGAGGCTCTCTGTCAAATGTAGAAGCAATTACTTCACCACGAACGCTTCTTTGCATATCCGTAACCTCTTCCGGGCGTTCGTCAATTAGTAAAACAATTAAATAAATCTCAGGGTGATTTGCTGCAATTGCATTGGCAATTTCTTTCAACAGCATTGTTTTACCAGTTTTTGGCTGCGCTACAATCATACCACGCTGTCCTTTTCCTATTGGAGAAAACAAATCAATAATTCTAGTTGAAATAGTGCTTTGCTTTTCGGCCAATTTAAATTTTTCAGAAGGGAAAACCGGAGTCAAATGTTCAAAAGAAACTCTGTCACGAACCACCTGCGGGTCATGACCATTAATTTTTAAAACACGTACAAGAGGAAAAAATTTCTCTCCTTCTTTTGGAGGGCGCACCACACCTTTTACGGTGTCTCCAGTTTTCAAACCAAACAAACGCACTTGTGAAGTCGATAAATAAATATCATCCGGTGATGCTAAATAATTATAATCAGAAGAACGCAAGAAACCATAACCGTCAGGCATCATTTCCAGAACACCTTCACTTTCTATAATTCCGTCAAATTCAAAATCAGCATCTTTGAAATTGCTTTTTTTGTTTTTAAAATTTGGGTTCTGGTTGGCATTCTGGTTTTGATTTCCATTTGGATTGGAATTCTGATTTTGGTTTCCATTTGTATTGGAATTGCCGTTTTGATTAGGGTTAATCTTATTAGTTGGAATTGGCCCTTTTTTATTTAACTGATTTGGATTTACTTTTTTCTCCAAAACAGTATTTTCAGTTTTTTCAGCTACAGCTTCTGGATTAGAATCCGATGCAATTTCTTCTACAGGAGCTTTTTCTTCTGCAGGAGCAGATTCTTTTAAAGCTTCTTTTTCTCGTTGTAAAGCCATCTTTTTCTCATAAGCTGACTTGCTAAACTTTACAACTTTAGCTTCTTTTACATTAGTATCCGAAACAGCTTCTTCGGCTTTAGCAGGAGCTGTATTTTTTACAATAACTTTAGCTTTTTTCTCTGGAACAGCAGTTATTTCAGGATTTTCCTTTTCCTCTTCATTTTCAAACAAAACTGGAGCATCATTTTTTTGTACTGCCACTTTTTTTTCAGCTACAATACGGACTCTCTTTGGTTTCTGTTCATCTGCAGCTTTTTCTTTGCCAGATTCGGCACTAGCAGCTTGATGCTCTAAAATAAGACTAATTAAAGTATCTTTTTTTACACCGTTGAATTTTATGGTTTTAGCCGTTTTAGCTATTTCTTGAAGCTCAGCAAGCTTCAATTCTTTTAATACAGAAATATCAAACATGAATGTTCTATTTGTTTAATTAATTTGGAAAATAATGCAAAAGATTTTTTAGGTAGTATCTTGTTTTAATGAACCGCAGTATGAAGTGCTTACGGTAATGTTATGCAATAATACAAATAAAATTTATCATACAATAGTATTTATTAAAAAGAAAATATATTTTTGTACTACAATACAAAGACATGATACAACGAATTCAAACCGTATATTTAATAATTACCTTTTTGCTTATTGGTGTTTTACCATTCATTTTTCCTCTTTGGACATTGAATGACGGCAAAGATTATTTTTTTATGCAAAATCAAATTTACGCCATATTACTTGGCTTAAGTACTGCAATTACATTTTACAGCATTATATCATTTAAAAAAAGACAAACTCAATTTGTTGCCAACAGATTGAATATCGTATTAAATTTGATTTTATTAGGATTGTTTGTATATCATTCACTAAATTTATCTGGAGAAGCAGTTACTGTTTCTGAGAAAGGTATTGGGATGTTTCTGCCTGTCTTGGCTGTCGTTTTTTTAGTTTTAGCTAATAAAGCCATCAAGAAGGACGAAGATCTTGTAAAATCTGTGGATCGATTGAGATAAACCTATAAAATTTAATTTATTAATGTGCGAAGAAATCCCGAATGTAACAGTTCGGGTTTTTTTATTAAAAAAGCTGATAATTTATAGTAATAAAGCATGATCGAGAATGTTTTTTTTATAAATTTGGATACAGTTATTAATACCTATGACAAATAATGTTAGAATTCATCTTGCAGATGATCATCAAATAATTATTCACGGAATTCAAACCCTGCTCAATACAGTTCCAAATTTTCAAGTTGTTGGATTTTCACTAAACGGAACTACGGTTTTTGATGACGTTACCAACAATCATGCAGATGTCCTTGTCCTTGACATCAGCATGCCAGAAAAAGACGGAATTGAAGTCGTTAAAGAATTTGCTCAAAAAGGATTTCCATGCAAAGTAATAATCCTTTCCAGCTATGATGATTTAAAATTAATTAAAGAAATCATGGACATGGGAGTAACTGGTTATTTAACTAAACAATGTGCCGGAGATAGTATTATTGAAGCTGTGCAGGCTGTAGCCAACGGTGAAGAATATTTCTGCGAAACGATCAGAGAAAAAATATTCAGCCATGCTACTAAAAATAACCCAAAACTCAGTACCTACAAGCCAAATGTAAATCCATTATTAACAGAGCGAGAAATCGAAATCGTCATTCTGATTGCTCTTGAGTATAGCGGAAAAGAAATAAGCGAACAGCTTTTTATCAGTACAAACACTGTAGAAACTCACCGCAAAAACATCATGAAAAAACTAAAAGCCAAAAATACTATTGGTATAGTAAAATATGCAATGAATAATCATTTAGTCATATCTTAATTCAGCCATTTAAGCATTATAAGCCTTTTATTTATCGATACTACAAATATGTTTCAAATTAGGTTCAGGCTGTTAATCTCTGTATTATTTCTAATCCATTTTAGTCTAACCTCACTTGCCCAAAACAAAACACTTTCCAGTACAGAAATAACTTCTTTATTAAAAGATGCAAGACAAAATAGAATAAAAGGCTATTACGAAGAATCATTATTAAAATCAAGAGTAGCATTAGAACAGTCAATCAAAATCAAAAACAATGATTTAATTGCCAACTCTTATCTGATAATAGCTTCCAACTTTGATGAACTGACAGAACCCTTCAAAGCACTGCATTATTACAATTTAGGGCTTCACTATGTTAACAGAACTAACAATTATACTCTAAAAAATCAGTTTTACAATAATCTGGGAAACATCTATTGTTTTGATAAAAAACAATATGATAAGGGGATTTATTATTATCAAAAATCTCTGCAGCAAAGCCAAAAAGTCCTAAACAAAAAACAAATATTCTTTACAAAACTCAATATTACTTGGGCCTATTTTGATATTGGAAAATTTCAAAAAGGACTTCCCTATTTAAAATACATCAATAAATACCAATCTATTTTTGGCAGTGAATCCACTATCGTTGCATTAAACATGCTCAATGGCATGTATTACAATTTTACAAACCAAAACGAAAAAGCAGATTCATACTTCCGAAAAGCAATTGAACTAGGCACTAAGGGAAATGAAAAATCAGATCTGTCTTTTACCCATTTAGAATATTCAAAATTTTTAAATAAGATTCATGAGCCTCAAAAAGCCTATGAAAACCTTTGCTTATTCAATAAAATCACTGATGAACTTCATATCGAAGAGAAATTAAACAAAGCCAATATTGTAGGTGTTAATCTTGAAATTGATCATTATAAAAGAGAAATTGACAAGATTGAAACCTCTTATAAAAACAAGCAGGATATCCTAATTGAAGAGCAGTCCAAAAATAAAAAAATCGTAATTATTGTGCTTTTTATTTTAATCTGCACTATTATATCATTCTATTATTTTTTCCAAAATACCCATTTGAAACAAAAGAATAAACTCATTGATGTCCAGAGCAAAATTCAGGAAAGAATTATCAATGCTTCAATTGATGGTCAGGAATTGGAACGAAAAAAGATTTCGACATTTTTACACGACAATATCAGTGCACTGCTTTCGTCTGCGGGTCTGCATCTGAATGTTTTTACCTCACAGCAGAAAACACAGCCCGAGGAAATTAATAAAACCAAAGAAATACTCGAACAAGCACACAAACAAATCCGAAACTTATCCCACGAATTAATGCCTGCCCTATTAGTTCGTTTTGGGCTTTTGTATGCATTAGAAGATTTATGTGAAAAAACATCCAATTCAAGAATTAAGATCGCTTTTAATTCATTGATTAAAATTAAGAAAAGATATAATGAAGATTTCGAAATGAAATTATATTTTATCATTGCCGAATTAATCAACAACATCATAAAACACAGTAACGCCACTCACGCCTCGATTAATGCAGAAGAAGCAGACACTTCCTTAATCATCCATATTAACGATGACGGAACCGGCTTTAAAACCAATCAGTTTGACACTCACGAAGGATTTGGAATTAACCAGATTCGGGCCAGAATAAACAATATGAAAGGTGAGTTTGTTATTAATTCGGCACCCAATAAAGGCACGGCGATTTATCTGAAAGTTCCCCTTATCAGTTAAGAAGATTATGCTTTCTTACCTATTTCTATAATTTCTAAATCTTTGATTACTTCTCCATCAATCACAAAACGAAGCATCGTTCGTACCTGATGAAATCCGCTCTTTCCAGCAGCTCCTGGATTCATGTGCAGGAGATTATTCTTCTTGTCAAAAATTACTTTTAGAATATGTGAATGCCCGCAGATGAACAATTTTGGGGGATTCGATGCCATTTCGGCCTTCAGCGCTGGATTGTATTTTCCCGGATAACCGCCAATATGTGTTATCCAAACATCGACCCCTTCACAAAAAAAACGGTTGTGCAGCGGAAATTCCAAACGCGCCTGAGCATCGTCAATATTACCGTAAACACAGCGCAAAGGTTTCAGCTTTTTTATGGTATCTGTAACCACCAAATCCCCAATATCACCTGCATGCCAAACCTCATCGGCCTGATTTACATATTTTAAAATTGTATCATCAATGTGACTGTGCGTATCCGAAAGAAGGAGAATTTTTTTCAAAACAGTTATTTTTTTTAGGAGCTGATTCCTGCTATCCGCTTGTATCTTTTTATCCCGAAAAAAAATCGGGATAAAAAGGATACCGCTTCTATCAGGGCTAGGGCATTTCGACAAAAATAGACATTCGCTTTTAAATAAAAAACAACCAAACAAGATACATTCTTTGTAAATTTGCAACAAAAAAAGTTTTCTGTCAAAAGACCAATTCTCAAACACAATCGGTAAACTGACAATAAATACTGAAAACTAAACACTGAAAACTGAAAACTTACTTTGAGGTATTTTATAAAACTAGCTTACAACGGAACGAATTATCACGGTTGGCAATTCCAGCCGAATGCTTCCTCTGTACAGGAAACGATGAACAAAGCATTTTCGGTTATTCTCAACTCCGAGATCAATCTTATGGGAGCAGGAAGAACCGATACTGGCGTTCATGCCAAAGAAATGTATGCTCATTTTGATTTGGAAAAACCTTTTGACATTTCAAACACAATACACAAACTGAATTCTTTTTTACCAAAAGACATTGTTATCTACGATATCTTTACAGTTGCAGATGATGCCCACACCCGTTTTGATGCCACCAAAAGAACGTATGAATACCATATCAATATTTTTAAAGATGCGTTTCTACTGGAACAAAGCTGGTACTTTCGTCAAAAATTGGATCTAGATTTAATGAATGAAGCCGCAGGGATATTATTAAAGCATACCGATTTTCAATGTTTTTCTAAGGTAAATACCGATGTAAATACCTTTGACTGCACTATATTTGAAGCGCAATGGAACCAGGAAAACGGAAAATTAATTTTTACCATTTCAGCCAATCGTTTTTTACGGAATATGGTTCGCTCCATAGTAGGAACTTTAATTAATATTGGCCTGCATAAAATCACTTTGGATGATTTTGAATCGATTATAGAAAGTAAAAACAGAGACAAAGCCGGATTTTCGGTTCCGGCACATGGATTATATTTAACTAAGATAGAATACGATTATTTATAAAATAATTAATAAAGGAGAGTTTTGCAATACAATGAGATTGCTTCGTACCTCGCAATGACATAAATGAAAGCAAAAGCATTTGACACCCAATTATTCAAGAGAATATTAAAATACACCAAACCCTATCAAAAGCGTTTTAATGGGGTAATTGCATTTGCCATTTTCTTATCTGTTTTCGCAGCGCTGCGTCCTTATTTATTGAAACAGACTGTTGACAGCTATATCCAGCCCAAAGATGAAAACGGATTATTGATTTACATCACCCTAATGGGGATTGTGCTTATTCTTGAGGTTTTAGCACAGTTTTTCTTTGTGTATTGGGCGAACTGGCTCGGACAGGATATTGTAAAAGATATTCGGGTAAAAATGTTTAAACACATTCTGAGTTTCAGAATGAAATATTTTGACATGGTTCCTGTAGGTCAGCTCGTAACCCGTTCCGTATCGGATATCGAGGCGATTGCCCGTATTTTCAGTCAAGGATTATTCATGATTATAAGTGATTTGATGAAAATGCTGGTGGTTCTTATTTTTATGTTTTACATGAATTGGAAACTGACGTGGATTGTGATTGTTGCTATGCCAATTTTGGTTTTCATTACCCGCATATTCCAAAAAAAGATGCAGATTGCTTTTGAAGAAGTGCGAACTCAGATTGCCAATATGAACTCGTTCGTACAAGAAAGAGTTACGGGCATGAAAATAGTTCAGCTGTTTCACCGTGAAGATATTGAAGCCGAAAAATTCAGTGTAATTAATGAAAAGCATAACAGAGCTTGGATAAAAACGATTTTGTACAACTCCATCTTCTTCCCTATTGCTGATATTATTTCGTCCTTAACTCTTGGTTTTATAGTATTATACGGAGGTTTTCATATTTTAGACGGAGATAGTTCGACCACTTTTGGAGATTTATTTTCTTATACGATGTTCATCGGGATGCTTTTTAATCCTTTGCGCCAAATCGCAGATAAATTCAACGAAATGCAATTAGGAATGATAGCTGCCAACCGTGTTTTTGACATATTGGACACCCAAGACCAAATACAGGATACAGGAACAATCGAAGCGCCTTTATTTGACGGAGACATCCGTTTTGAAGAAGTCCGTTTTGGTTATATTCCAAATGAAGAAGTGATAAAAGGTATTAATCTTGAAGTAAAAGCAAGTCAGACTATTGCCATCGTTGGTTCTACTGGAGCAGGAAAATCGACCATTATCAATTTGCTGAACCGTTTTTATGAAATCAACAGCGGTTCCATTTTTATAGACAATCACAATATAGAAAACTACAGTTTAAGTTCGCTGCGTAAACAAATTGCAGTGGTTTTGCAGGACGTTTTTCTTTTTGCCGATACCATTTACAACAACATAACGCTTAACAATCCTGAAATTACTCGGGAGCAGGTTTTAGATGCTTCCAAAAAAATTGGTGTTCACGATTTCATTATGAGCCTGCCGGACAACTATGATTTTGATGTAAAGGAACGTGGCGTAATGCTGTCTTCGGGTCAAAGACAGCTTATAGCGTTTTTGAGAGCTTATGTAAGCAATCCTAGTATTCTTATTCTAGATGAAGCAACCTCGTCTATCGACACCTATTCAGAAGAGTTAATACAGCGCGCCACCGAAACCATTACCAAGGGTCGAACATCAATAGTAATTGCGCACCGATTGGCAACTATTGTCAATGCTGATAAAATTGTGGTTATGGACAAAGGACTTATTGTAGAACAAGGAACGCATCAGGAATTAATAAACCAAGAAAAAGGTTATTACAAAAACTTGTATGATTCGCAGTTTAGCACTTCGAATTTTGATAGTAATTTATAGTCTGAGCGAATCAAGAATTTAAATAAAACGTTGAAAATATTAAGAATAGACCTAACATGTTTTAAAAACCTGTTAGGTCTTCGGTCTTAAATGCCAATTTCTCCTCCTAGCCCTGATAGAAGTGGAAATCCTTTTTGTCCGGGGTTCGGACAAAAAGATTACTTCACTTAACTTTCATTTTAAGCGGAGTTCAGTGAACTTCGTTTGCAACGGATAGCAGGTACCATGCTTCCTGAAAATGCCCTATCTTTCTGCTCCAAAAAAACTAATTAGCCTTTATTAGGATTATAACAAAATAGCCCAAAACTTTGTAGCTACTAAATTTTCCCATAATCAAATAAATCATTAAATTCGCAATCTCAATTAATTATTACAATAACCATTAAAATGAAATGTGGTTTTTCATGTTGCATTTTAACTAATTAATAAAAAAACACAAAATGAAATACGACATTATAGTTTTAGGAAGTGGACCTGGAGGATATGTTACAGCAATTAGAGCCTCTCAATTAGGATTTAAAGTAGCTGTAGTTGAAAAAGAAAACCTTGGCGGCATCTGCTTAAATTGGGGATGTATTCCAACTAAAGCATTACTAAAATCAGCACAGGTTTTTGATTATTTGAAACACGCTTCAGATTACGGACTAACTGTAAATGAATTTGATAAAGATTTTTCGGCTGTTGTACAACGTAGCCGTTCTGTTGCTGATGGAATGAGCAAAGGTGTTCAATTCTTGATGAAAAAAAATAAAATTGATGTAATTGATGGTTTTGGAAAGCTAAAAGCTGGTAAAAAATTAGACGTTACTGATAAAGACGGAAAAGTTACTGAATACAGTGCTGACCATATAATTATCGCTACCGGAGCTCGTTCTCGTGAGTTACCAAACTTGCCACAAGATGGCGTAAAAGTAATTGGATACCGTCAGGCAATGACATTGCCAACACAGCCAAAATCTATGATTGTTGTAGGTTCTGGAGCAATTGGAGTTGAATTTGCACATTTCTACAACTCAATGGGAACTGATGTAACTATTGTTGAGTTTATGCCAAATGTAGTTCCTGTAGAAGATGAAGATATCTCAAAACAATTTGAACGTTCTTTGAAAAAAGCGGGCATCAAAATTATGACTAACTCTTCTGTTGAGCGTATTGATACCACTGGAGCTGGAGTTAAAGCATTTGTTAAAACTGCAAAAGGAGAAGAAGTTCTTGAAGCTGACATTTTATTGTCTGCTGTTGGTATCAAAACTAACATCGAAAACATCGGATTGGAAGAAGTTGGAATCGCTGTTGACAGAGATAAAATCTTGGTTAATGCTTACAACCAAACTAACATCCCAGGATACTACGCAATTGGAGATGTTACTCCAGGACAAGCATTAGCTCACGTAGCTTCTGCTGAAGGAATTAACTGTGTGGAGAAAATTGCAGGATTACACGTTGATCCAATCGACTACGGAAACGTTCCTGGATGTACGTATGCTACTCCAGAAATTGCTTCTGTTGGTTTAACTGAAAAACAAGCAAAAGAAAAAGGATACGAATTGAAAATTGGTAAATTCCCATTCTCAGCTTCAGGGAAAGCTAAAGCGGCTGGAACTCCTGATGGTTTTGTAAAAGTAATTTTTGATGCTAAATACGGCGAATGGTTAGGATGTCACATGATTGGTGCTGGTGTTACCGATATGATTGCTGAAGCAGTTGTAGCCCGTAAACTGGAAACAACAGGACATGAAATCCTAAAATCTATACACCCTCACCCAACAATGAGCGAAGCCGTTATGGAAGCTGTTGCTGATGCCTATGGTGAAGTGATTCACTTGTAATATTAAGATAAAAATTTAAAAACCGATTTGAATATTCAAATCGGTTTTTTTTATACTACTCCGGAAAATTTACTTTTATTCTATATGTTTTTAATAGATTCAAAAAACGCTCATCTTTAAAATACTTTTTATAAATCTCTTCTTCTTCTCTCATTATCCTTTCAAAATCATCAGAAGTCATTCCAAAAATAAAAGACAATTGAAGATTTTTATAAAATTCATCATTATTATTAACTTCTGCATAAATCTCTGCTAAAGTACCACTAGCAAAAGAACTTTTAGGATTTAGTTCTAAACTTTTATAAACATATTCAAAAGCTTTTTCATAATTTTTTAATTGTCTATAAGTATTACCTACATTATTATAACCACCATCATCATCAGGAAAATATTCAATTACTTTTAATTGATAACTTAAAGCTTTATTATGATCTAACTTTTTATTATAAACACTCCCTAAGACTGACAAAGTATGCAATTGACTTTGATCAATTTTTAAAATATTTTCAAATATTACGATACTTTCATCTGTTCGATTTAATTCATCGAGGCAATAACCAATGTGATATTTATACGTCAAATCATTTTCGTCAATCTCAGAAGCTTGTTTTGCATAAGAAAGCGCTTCTTCAAAATTCTTTATTTCAATAAACACAATAGCGAGTAGTCCCATCGCTTCATGAGCAATTGAGTTTAACTCAATTGCTTTTTTTAGTTTATTAATTTTTATAGCTTTATCTGAAATATTTCTTGCTTCTTCAATTAACAATTCAGATTCTTTTAAATTATTAAATTTAGATATTTCGTCCTCGGTTAAATCCCCAATGGTTAATTCCTCAAATAAAGCCAAATAATCTTCCTCTATAGGCACATATTGTCCAACTTTAGAACCAACATCAGAAGTAGTATTAATTTTAAATCTTTCTTCTTCCTCTAATTCTCTATCTGAATGAATAACAAACACTTTATCTATCAATTTCTCATCTTTATTTATTTGAAGTAAAGCTTTTCGAGTTATTCTAATTTCTTTGTGCTTTTCGCCAGGATTTGGATAATAAGGAATTCTTGTTAAAACAAAATATATATTTGGTAGTTTACCTAATAACTTATTTTCATTATTCATCAGACTTTTAATTATTCTTGACGTACCAGAAATATTTTCCTCATTATTTGCTGCTAAAGTAACCACACTATCCGCCAATAAAGTCATTGCAATTCCTGAAATATCAGTAATACCAGTTCTTGAATCTATTAGAATAAAATCTGGATTTAAATCTATTTTTATCAATTCTTTAAGATGTAACAATAAGTTGACACCATTATTTTCATCAGAATAAAATAAGTCCTTCCAATTAATCGAAGATAAATTTTTCCAATACTCATTACTATAAATATCTCCTGCTGGTATCAATTTTATAGAACCATTTAGAGTTCCTAAATAATTTACATCAGTCACATATTCATTAATCGATTTTGGAACATAATCTCTATTCTGAAAATCAGAAATATATTCTACAATTCCTTTATTTATTTCTGACTGATTTATGTGCTTATTGAATTTAAGATGCAAACCTGGAGCTTCTAAATCAAAATCAATAATACATACCTTTTTCCCTAAATCAGCCAATCGCATTGCAATGTTTGACAATGTTAGCGATCTACCAACTCCACCTTTATATGAATAAAAAGTTATTGTTTTCATTTCTTATCTACACATTGATACAGTTGTGCCTCTGCTTCTTATTCTATTTCGAATTTCTATGGTATTAACTCCTTGAGGAACTAAAAAATCTGATGCTGTAAAATGTCTTTTTTTATTAAATTTAAATGTTGTATCCACATCTACGTCAAGAACAACCACTATTTCCTGTAAACGCTTTAAGCTAATATTGGAATAATTTTCAGATTCATACTTCTGAACTTGTTGTTCACTTGTTTTTAGCAATTCTGCAAATTGCTTTTGATTATAACCTTTAGCAATTCTACTTTCTATAATACCACAACTTAAATCTTCAAAACCTCTGGAAACATTTGTAATTTCTCCTTTTTTTAAGCCTTCATACATTTCTATTTCTTTTTCAAAAACATCTATTTGACTTTGAATAGAATCAATTTGAAGTTTTAATAGTAATGAATTCTTAGAACTACTAGATTCAGAAATTACTCTTATTGCATCTTGAAATTTTTTCAAATTGTTTTTTGTGACACCGTATTGTTTTTCGTTTTTTATCATGAATCAAATTTTTAGTCCAATTATACCTTTTGGATTACCGTCCCTATCTTGCTGAAAAAAATCTATAAAGGTTTTGTCTGGGGGTTCCGCAATCGAATCTGCTGGAAAGAACTCACAGCCAAATTTGTCCTTTTGTGCTTTTCTTTTGAAATCAAAATTAAAAAGTACAGGCTCAATAATATATAACACATCTAAATTTACATTTATCAATTCCCAACAAACATCTATATCATTTGGCTCTTTTGTTGAAGTTGAGAAACTCCCGTCTAAATATATAGTTTTACAACCGGCACTTTTCAAACTTATAATTGCTTGTTCAAGACCAACAATTAATTCGGTTCTTTTGACAGAGAAACAAAGTTTATCTTTCACTTCTTCTATTGTACTCCAATGAATACCTGAAGGTAAAATTCCGTTAGATTGAAAATTTGGTATCAAACAATTAATTAGTTGTGTTTATTTATACACAAATATAATGATGTGTTTTAAATAAACAATTTAAAATTATCCATTTAACACATATTTAATTTAGTAAAAACATCCAAATCTCAACAATAATCAATCAAACAATAAAGAAAACCCCGATTTGGAATATTTCAAATCGGGGTCTTTATTTTAGATATATTCTATAATTTTCATAGAATTAATATATATATATATATAATTTTGAAAATAGCATTTTCTATCTTATATTTACTCAAATAAAATCTATAACTACCATGACACACAATAATATATTAGAAACAATTGGTAATACGCCACACGTAAAAATCAATAAATTATACGGCCCAGACGCTAATGTTTGGATCAAACTGGAAAAAACGAATCCTGGTGCCAGCATCAAAGACAGAATTGCTTTGTCAATGATTGAAGATGCAGAGCAAAAAGGATTAATCCAAAAAGGAAGCACTATAATCGAGGCTACATCAGGAAATACAGGTATCGGATTAGCGATGGTTGCTGCCGTAAAAGGATATAAATTAATCTTAGTAATGCCCGATTCTATGTCTGTTGAAAGACGCCGATTAATGAGCATTTACGGAGCCGAATTTGTGCTTACTCCCCGAGAATTTGGTATGAAAGGTGCTCTAGCAAAAGCTGAAGAAATAGCAAATGAAATTCCAAATTCGTGGATACCGTTGCAGTTTGACAATCCTGCGAATATAGAAATTCACAAAACTACCACAGCGCAGGAAATCATCAAAGCTTTTCCAAATGGATTGGATTATCTGATCACTGGAGTCGGAACAGGCGGTCACATCACAGGTTGTGCCGAAGTATTAAAACAACATTTTCCAAACCTAAAAGTCTTCGCCGTAGAACCGGAAGCATCTCCTGTTATAAGTGGAGGAACACATTCTCCTCATCCTATTCAAGGTATCGGAGCAGGATTTATCCCAACCAATTTACATACCGAAATCCTTGATGGAACTATACAAGTCAGCAAAGACGAGGCTTATGAATATGCACAGAGAACTGCTAAAGAGGAAGGTATTCTTCTAGGAGTTTCATCAGGAGCTTCATTGGCTGCTGTTGCCAAAAAGCTAAAAGAAATTCCAGCTGGTTCCAAAGTGCTAACTTTTTGTTACGATACTGGAGAACGTTATTTAAGTATTGAAGGCTTATTTGAATAAAATATAAATCCTCTCAATAACCAACCGATTTGTGAAAGCAAGTCGGTTTTTTTATTCTATAAATTATAAGCAAAATCATTTTTAATTTCTTCCATCACAAAAGAACTCTGCACATTCGAAATCCCTTTTATAACCGATAGTTTATCGATAACAAACTTCTGGTATTCATTCATGTCATTTACAGCCACTTTCAATAAAAAATCATAATTTCCTGAAACGTGGAAACAGCCAGTAACTTCTGGCAACACAAGAATATGTTGTTTAAAATCATCAATCAATTCTCTGGAATGTACCGCCAAAGTCACTTGACAATACACACTGATTGATTTTCCAATTTTGTCAGCATCCAGCAAAGCTACATAATTCTTGATGTATCGTTTTTGCTCCAGTTTTTTAATTCTTTCAAAAGTCGGAGAAACGGACAACCCCACTTTTTCGGCAATTTCTTTAGTATTTTGTTTCGCATCCTGCTGCAAAAGCATCAATATTTTTTTGTCTATCGAATCCATCTCAGAATAATTATATGGTTTTGAAAAAATCTATTATTAAAATCAATACTTCAAAACTGATTTAATTTCAAAATTAGAATTATATTCTGAATATTATTACATATAAAGAATTTTAAATCTTTAAAACTACATTTACAGTAAAATAAAGCATCATGGAAACCATTTCAAAATCATTATCCGAACAAGACAATCAGCGTTTATTCGAATTGAAACAATACTTAGAAAATGCCAGTAATAATTTTTTGGGTTATCCTGTATCCAAGGATTTTGACTATTCTGAAATAAATCATTTTCTTAAATACCCAATTAATAACCTTGGGGATCCTTTTGAGAACTGCACCTACAAAGTGCAGACTCATGAACTCGAAAGAGAAGTGGTTGGATTTTTTGCCAAATTATTCCGCGCTAATCCTAAAGATTATTGGGGCTACGTAACCAATGGCGGTTCTGAAAGTAATTTATACGGATTGTATCTGGCCCGTGAATTATACCCAAAAGCAATGGTCTATTATTCGGAATCGACTCATTACAGCGTGCGTAAAAACATTCATCTGCTCAACATTCCAAGCATCGTTATCCGTTCGCAGGAAAATGGTGAAATCGACTATACTGATTTTGAAAATACTCTAAGAATGAACCGTCATAAACCTGCCATTGTACTGACCACCTTTGGGACAACCATGAAAGAAGCCAAAGATGATGTTTCAAAAATCAGGGATATTCTAAAAGGATTAGCCATACAAGACAGCTACATTCACTGCGATGCCGCTTTGTCGGGTAGTTATGGCCCTTTTATGGAGCCAAGACTGCCATTTGATTTTAAAGATGGCGCCGACAGTATTTCTATCAGCGGGCATAAATTTATAGGCTCCCCTATTCCTTCAGGAGTAATTATTACGAAACGTTCCAATAGAGATAGAATTGCAAAAGGAATTTCATATATCGGTTCTTTGGACACCACGATTACAGGTTCCAGAAACGGTCATTGTCCTTTATTTTTATGGTATGCTATAAAAAAACTGGGCGTGGAAGGCTTGAAAAACCGCTATTTACACAGCTTGGAAACTGCTGAATATTGTGAACAAAAATTAAAAAACATAGGCATTGCCGCATGGAGAAATCCAAAATCTATTACCGTAGTTTTTCCAAAAACTGCTGAGGAAGTCAGATCAAAATGGCAATTGGCTACAGAAGGCGACATATCACATATTATCTGCATGCCCAATGTAACGAAAGATCAAATTGACGCATTCATCAGCGATATAGAAAACTGTATCGAAAATCCGGAAGAAATAGCAGAATTCAATTTCTAGTTTTCTTTAAAAACATAACTACCAAACCTTCTTAATCTTTTATTTTTAATTCAAAATTCAGTCATAGCTAGACTTTGTGATCATTCTATGGCTTTTTCAATTGCTCTTTTATCTGTAAATTCAAATTGCAAAATAAATTGTATTTTAGATTATCTTTTCAATCATTAAAACCAAAAAATGAAAATCAAATTATCCCTATTATTAATTGCAATAATCAATTATTTCTGCAGTGTTAACCAAAATAAAACCAATCAAAGTAATTTACCAATTATTGGAACTTGGGAATTGATTTCGGCAACTACGACCGAAAAAGATTCCACTTTTTCGACTTTTGACCCAAAATTAAAAATGATAAAAATTATTAACCCTGATCATTTTTCTTTTTTTCAGCATGACTTAACAATGGGAAAAGAACCCAATCCGAAATTCTCTGCAGGAGCAGGAAAATATACTTTGGTCAACGACACTTACACCGAGTATTTGGAATATTTCTCCAACCGAGCATGGGAAAATAATAAATTTGAATTCAAAGTTTCTATAAAGAATGACACACTTACGCAACAAGGCATTGAAAAAGTAGAAAAGCTTGGCGTTGACCGAATAATTACCGAAAAATATAAGCGCGTTAAAAACTAAACAAATCGGTAACAATTTTTATGGAAAGAAAAATAAAAGCCGCCGATTGGGCTTATTTGAATAAATTCAAAGACGAAAATAAACAGATTTTAGCTCCAACATTAGGAGAAAATCGGATTGTATTTTTTGGTGATTCCATTATTGCAGGCTGGGAAACAATTAACCCTGCATTTTTTATTGATAAAACATACATCAATAGGGGAATTAACGGCCAAACAACTTCACAAATGCTCATCCGTTTTAGACCAGACGTTATTGAACTGAAACCTAAAACTGCCGTTATTTTGGCAGGCACTAATGATATTGCAGGAAATACAGGTCCTACTGCACTCGAAACCATTCTGGGAAATCTTATATCATTGTGCGAATTAGCCAAAGCAAATAATATCCAAATTATTTTGTGTTCGATACTTCCTGCTTATGATTACCCGTGGAGACGCGGAATGGAACCAGCTGAAAAAATTGTACGCTTAAACTCCATGATACATCAATATGCTGCAGCAAATGACATTCCTTATGCAGATTTTCATACGACGATGACAGATGAAAAAAAGGGAATGAAATCAATTTATTCGAATGATGATGTTCATCCCAATAAAACTGGATATCTAGTTATGGAATCAATCCTTGAAACCATAATTCATGTGATATAACATCTAAAAACAAACGATTATGTTATATCTCTCAAAACCTATTTGCTTCAGCTAATTCTTTAGCCAATCATTGTTATTTTCTCTAAAAAACGCCTTACTTTTACCCCTTCATACATAACAATACAATTTCATAATCATGACCAAAGATCTGATTGTTCAAAATATTAGTGCTTCAAAAAGTCATTTCTCTATAAATTATAGCATAAAGACCAAAACAGAAGCCTTTACCGAAAAGCTGTTTTACACTTTATTTGATTCTAATGCACCACTCGACGAAAGTATTGATGAGCTGGAAAAACAATTTAAGGAAATAGCCTCTATTGCCTGTAAAAAAGGACACGCTTCCTGTGAGTCTGCTTGGGATAATTTTTTAGAAAAGCTCCCCACAGTACTCGAAAACTTAAACAAAGATGCTTCATACATCTTGGAAAATGACCCGGCATCCAATGGAATAGAAGAAATTTACCTTGCTTATCCCGGATTTTACGCCATTGCCATTTACAGATTGAGCCACGAACTATACTTGTTGGATTTAATGCTTTTTTCGAGACTAATGAGCGAATATGCCCACCGCATTACGGGAACTGACATTCATGCCGGTGCCACCATAGCCTCGCCTTTCTTTATCGATCACGCCACGGGAATTGTTATTGGTGAAACTACTGTTATCGAAAAAAATGTAAAAATATACCAAGGGGTAACTTTGGGAGCGCTGAGTGTGAGCAAAGACATGAAAAACTCAAAAAGGCATCCTACAGTAGAAAAAAATGTATGCATTTATGCTAATGCAACCATCTTAGGAGGAAATACCATTATTGGTAAAAATAGTGTTGTTGGCGGAAACTCATGGGTAACCAAATCGATTCCACCCGATTCAATCGTATTGAACACCACCACTACCGAAGTCAAAGTAAAAGAAAAGAAATAAAATGAATACCTATAAATTAACCGAATTAATTGGGAATACTCCATTAGTGGAAACGATCAATTTAGTAGCAAACAAAAACGTAAAACTGCTATTAAAACTAGAAGGAAACAACCCTGGAGGAAGCGTAAAAGACCGTGCTGCCTACAACATGATTGCTTCTGCCATCGAAAGAGGAGACATCAAAAAAGGAGATAAATTAATAGAAGCAACCAGTGGCAATACTGGAATTGCATTGGCAATGATAGCCCAATTATTCAATATAGAAATCGAATTGGTATTACCTGAAGATTCCACTATCGAGCGTACACAAACCATGCAGGCTTATGGAGCAACAGTAATCCAGACTCCAGCAAGTGAAGGAATAATTGGATCAAGAGATTATGCAGATAAAAAAGTAGCCAAAGGCGGTTATGTGATGCTAAATCAGTTCGCCAATGATGACAACTGGAAAGCGCACTACAAAACTACAGGCCCTGAAATCTGGAATGATACTGATGGAACGATAACGCATTTTGTATCGGCTATGGGAACAACAGGAACCATAATTGGAACTTCAACTTACCTGAAAGAGAAAAACCCAAATGTTCAGATTATTGGAGCGCAGCCAAGTGACGGATCTCAAATTCCGGGCATTAGAAAATGGCCTCAAGAATATCTTCCTAAAATTTTTGATGCCTCAAAAGTTGATGTAACTGTTGATATCAGCGAAGGAGAAGCACGAGAAATGACCAAAAGATTAGCCAAAGAAGAAGGTGTTTTTGCCGGCATGAGCAGCGGTGGATCAGTTGCAGTAGCCATAAAAATAGCTAACCAACTTGAATCTGGAGTGGTGGTAGCAATTATCTGCGATCGTGGTGACCGTTATTTATCTTCGGATTTGTTTGATTAAGAAAAAGCTTCTAAGTTTTTGAGACGCTAAGTTTATAAGTCTTTTTTTGACTTTTTGATCTCAACAATTTAGGAATAAGCACCAAAAAAAATCACAGTATCTTAGAAAATCAGCCTCTTAGAAACTTAAAAAATAAAAAAATGAACTATCGTAAACTAGGAAAAACCAATTTTAATATTTCAGAAATCGCACTTGGCACTTGGCAAGTAGGCGGAAAATGGGGCTCTCCCTTTAATGACAAAACCGCAGACGAATTAATTAATACAGCCATTGATAACGGCGTGAATTTTATTGACACGGCAGATGTATACGAAAATGGATTGAGTGAAACCGCCGTGGGTAGAGTGGTTCGTTCCCGCAGTGAACGTATTTATGTAGCGACAAAATGTGGAAGGCACATCAATCCGCATGTAAATGAAGGCTACCAGCCTAAAGTTCTACAGCAATTTGTCGAAGACAGCTTAAAAAGAATGAAATTGGAAACAATCGATCTTATTCAGCTGCACTGTCCGCCAAACCAAGTCTTTTACCGTCCGGAAATATTTGAAATGTTTGACCGTTTGAAAGAGCAAGGAAAAATTTTGAACTTGGGTGTCAGCGTAGAAAAAGTTGAAGAAGCATTAAAAGCTATTGAATATTCTAATGTAACAACTACTCAGATTATATTCAATCTTTTTCGTCAGCGTCCATCAGAATTATTCTTCCAAGAAGCGCAAAAAAAAGACATCGGAATTATTGCAAGAGTGCCACTAGCCAGCGGATTATTAACAGGTAAATTTGATGCTAATACTACTTTTGATGCACAAGATCACCGAAACTTCAATCGTGACGGAGCAGCTTTCGATAAAGGAGAAACATTCTCTGGAATTAATTATGAATTGGGTCTACAAGCCGTTGAAGCTTTAAAAGCACTTTTCCCAGAAGCTACAAATCTTGCTCCTATTGCACTTCAATGGATTTTGAGTTTTAATGAAATTAGCTGTATTATTCCTGGAGCTTCAAAGGAAAGTCATGTTTTATCTAATCTGTCTGTGTATGATTTACCAAAACTGACTCCTGAAAAAATAACAGCAATGAATGCTATTTACGAACAATATATTAAACCGCAAGTGCATCAGCTTTGGTAAATAAAGTATAAAAATAGGCCGTTTTCAGTTTACAGTCTTTACGATTACAAAACCAAATCTTTTTATAATAAAGGGTTTGGTTTTTTTTATAGAAATCAACACAACTAACAGGTATAAAAACTAGTATTACAATAACTTAGAAACAAAAACACCATTAAAAACAGACCAAAATCATAAAATACTTTCAGAGTGAATTGAATAAGTCTGTCCAAAACTTTTTAATGCTTTTTTCCAATTTCATTTTTAAATTCTAATGAAGACAAAGAATATTTAAGCTTTAAAAACGTAACTTTTTTCACTATATTCGACATATATGTTATATTTTTATCAAATCAAGATACGAAATATCATTTTATCACAAAATATCTAATTTATTTGAGTTCAAATATTCACAGCAAAAAAATAATAATAACTATTAATTAAAAACCAGAATTAAATGAGAAAATGTACAATAGCCTGCTTGAGCATTTTATTAGCAGCTGCGTCCTGTCAAAAAAAAGAGGAACTTACCTCAGGTATCATCAAAAAAAACATGGATACATTAGTTAAACCAGGAGATGATTTTAACAAATTTGTTAATGGTAATTGGGAGAAAAAAACTCAAATACCAGCAGACAAAGCCTCTTATGGAGCAGGTTATATACTTTATGACCAATCTCAAAAAGACGTAAAAGCCATAATTGAAGAAGCTGCAAAAGCTGACAATGCTAATGGCAGTGATGAACAAAAAATTGGTGATTATTACGCTTCATTCACCGACAGAAAATTACGAGACAGCAAAGGTACTTCTCCTATTCAACCTGAATTTGCAAAAATAGAAGCTATTAAAGACTATAACGACTTAGCCGCCTATTTTGGCCGCGCTAATCGCTTAGGACTAAATACTCCTTTCTCAATTTCTGTTTATACCGATTTTAAAGATCCAACCAAATATACTGCCATCACTTGGCAAGGAAGTTTAGGATTGCCAGATAGGGATTATTATCTTTCTGCTGATGCTAAAATGGGTGAAATAAGAACCAAATATATAGCACACGTTGAAGCTATGCTAAAATTAGCCGGTTTAGAAAATCCTGCTGCAAAAGCTAAAACAATCATGGCACTTGAAACTACTTTGGCCACAAGCCAAATGAAAAAAGAAGATACTAGGGACATGATAAAATTATATAATCCTTACCCAGTAACTGATTTAAAAACTTTAATGCCTGATTTCAACTGGTCGGCTATGCTAAAAGAATCTGGTTTCGACAAAGAAAAAAAATTAGTTGTAACCCAAGTAGAATTTACAAAAAGCCTAAACAACATAATCAAAACTACTCCAATAGACACATGGAAAGATTTCCTAAAATGGGGAGTCATACATGGTGCAGCTACCAGCTTAACTACAGAAATAGACAATCAAAACTTCGATTTCTATGGTAAAACAATGTCGGGTACCGAAAAACAAAAAGAAGACTGGGAGCGTGCAGTAAGCAGAGTAAATAGTGGTTTAGGCGAAATCGTAGGCAAAGTATATGTCAAAAAACGTTTTTCTCCAGAAGCTAAAGAGAAAATGACTGTTTTAGTAAAAAATTTATTGAAAGCCTACGCAGAAAGCATCAAGAAATTAGATTGGATGAGCGAAGCAACAAAAAAAGAAGCCCTTAAAAAAGTGGATAAATTCATGATTAAAATTGGATATCCAGACACTTGGAAAGACTATTCAAAAGTGACTATTGATAAAAAAGATTTGTACGGAAATACAGAAAGAGCAACTGCTTTCGAATACCAACGTAATCTGGACAAACTAGGAAAACCAGTAGACAGAACTGAATGGGGAATGAATCCACAAGAAGTTAATGCTTACTACAATCCTACATTAAACGAAATTGTATTTCCAGCAGCTATACTTCAGCCTCCATTTTTTAACATGAATGCTGACGATGCGGTCAATTATGGTGGTATTGGTGCAGTAATCGGACATGAAATTGGACATGGTTTCGATGATCAAGGAAGTACTTTTGACGGGGATGGTGTAATGAAAAACTGGTGGACACCAGCCGATTTAAAAGCATTCAAAGCAAAAACAAATGCTTTAGTAGAACAATACAACGCTTTTAAAGCATTCCCAGATTTAAATATAAACGGTACTTATACCCTTGGTGAAAACATTGGTGACCTTGGTGGATTAAGCATTGCTATCAAAGCCTACAAAATGTCTTTAAACGGAAAAGAAGCAGCTGTTTTAGATGGCTACACAGGAATTCAACGAGTATTTCTGGGTTGGGGACAAGTATGGGCAGAAAAATCTAGAGAAAAAGCATTGCGCCAACAAATAGCAACAGATCCTCATTCGCCTGCAAACTTTAGAGTAAATGGCGTAGTTCGTAATGTACCTGAATTCTACGAAGCATTCAATGTAAAACCAACTGACAAATTATATCTTGCTCCAGATAAAAGGGTAAAAATATGGTAAAACATTAAAATTCAATATACAACGCAAAGAAGCCGTCTCACTGAGACGGTTTTTTTTATCCATCTCTTACCAACTAAGCGAAATATTTTTTCGAGAAACTCCCCTGTCTCTCTCAATTACTTTATTTAAATACAAATAATAAATTCGTTAAATTCGTTTTACCATAAAAGGTACACATGACAACTAACCAAAATAGCGTGGAAATACAAAACAGTTTAAAAAAATGTTCAATAAAGCAAATTTCAAAGAGTGGTTTGACCGTTATAAATATTCGGAATTGGCGGCTACCAGCGCTGCATTATTAGCTTCGCAATTCAGCAGGATTTTTAGCGGATTGACAACTGCCTATTTAATTACATTTGCCGAATATTTTGCTTTTTATGGCGTCATGCTTTTCAGGTTGTATAAAGCATTATCGGTCGAGGAAAAAAAGAAAAACCAAGCCGTTACTTTCAGTAAAATTGCAGTCTTGATTCGGAATTTATTTCTAGAATTTGGTTATCCTGCAGTTTTGGATTTCTTTTTTATCCGTCCGTTTTGCATGTATTGGATGCCACTACTAACAGGAAATTACTTTGCTGGAATTATTTTAGGAAAAATTACAGCTGATTGTTTTTTTTACTTTTTATCGATTATCAATTATGAATTGCTAAAAAAGAAAAAATAATACTTTCCTAAATTTAAGAAATTGTCTTAATAGAAAAAGGTTCGGTTTTTCATTAAACCGAACCTTTTATTTCTTTATAAAAATACACTAAACCAAAGTCGCAGTAGTCGTAATTTCGGTATTGAATAACTTTGAAATTGGACAGTTCTTTTCGGCTTTAGTAACTAATTCCTGAAAAACCTCATCTGAGATTCCTTCGATTTTGGCACTTACTGTTAAGTTAGAACTATTAATGGTACCATCTAGCAAACTAATTTCACATTTTGTTTCTAAGACTTCAATAACGGCACTTGTTTCGCTAATATAAGCACTGAGCTGCATCGTAAAACATCCCGCATGTGCTGCTGCTGCTAGTTCTTCGGGATTCGTTCCTACACCTTCTTCAAATCTTGATTTAAAAGAATATTGAGTATTTTCTAAAGTTGTACTTTGTGTTGTTAATTTTCCGTTTCCTTCTTTCAGGGAGCCGTTCCAAACTGCGGTTGCATTTCTTTTCATAGTTATTATGTTTATTGATTCTATCAAATTTAAGTTTTTTAGTAAAAAAGAATATAAGAAACCGATTTATTTAACTAAAAAATAATACTCTTCGAGAACTTACAACATTATTCATTACTATTTTGTACATTGTAAAACAGTTGTTTAGAACAAAAAAATTATCCTTTGACAGTTGAAAAACATCAAATAAAAAAAGGCTCTGCCTCAGTGAATTTTTAAATTTGTGTAATGGCAGATGCCCTGCCCCCGATTGAAGCGAAAAACCCGGAGTTATGGACGCAAATGACACTTGCCAGTGAAGAGCGACCAGCGGAAGCTCCTTTACTGGCTTAGTGGAATTGCTTCCATAATGAGGATTTGCAGCGGAAAGCGGGATTAGGCACTAACAATACTATCGCGTTTATACTTTAATTCTAAATATTTCGTTTCAATAAAAAAAACCATTGGATTATGAAAAAAATAATTATACTAATTTGCATTCTAGCATTATACAGCTGTAAGACTAAAACTGTCAATGGAAAAGTAATTGGGAAAAGTGTTGAAGCATCAGAAATCAGTCCTGTTGATGAAGTTCAAAAAAACAAAGCCTATGAATTGGGGAAAAGGATTTTGCTGACCTGTAATACGTCAAAATTTACTCCTTTTACAAAAAGTGAAGCTACAGACAAAGTTATTGCAAACTCCAGCGTAAAAAAAGTCAAAGAAATCGGTGCAAAATACAGTCTGAAATACGGGGAATTCAAAGATCTTGAATTTGTGGAAATGGTTCCAAATAGGACTGACAATGCAAACGTTTTCAGATTCAAAGCCCTTTTTGATTATGCAAAGGCAAATAAAGAACTTCGGGTGACGATGAATTCAGAAAATAAAGCTTCGGCGATTACTACCAAAGACTGGAAGGATGAATTCGAATGATTTTTTTAAGTATTCAGTTTCAGTTTTCAGACCTTGCAATCAGTAAAAATCTGTAGCAGTAGTTAGAAATATTAAACTTATCAAAAAAAATTAAAATTAAAATCTATAAATAAATCCAAAGCCTTATTTTTGCGCTATGGCTAAGAAAAATACAGACAAAGTTGTCTTTCATCAAATAAAAGTCCTTGATGCAGGCGCAAAAGGCGTTTCGGTGGCAAAAGCTCCCGATGGAAAAGTGGTTTTTATCCCAAATGTGGTTCCCGGAGATGTGGTTGACGTGCAGACTTTCAAGAAGCGTAAGGCATACTATGAAGGTAAAGCGGTTCATTTTCATGAATTCTCGGAGCATCGAGTAGAACCAATCTGTGAACACTTTGGTGTTTGTGGCGGCTGCAAATGGCAAAACATGAATTATGGTCAACAGTTGATTTTCAAACAAAATGAAGTAAAAAATCATATGCAACGCATTGGCAAAATTGAGCTTCCTGAATTTGAGTCGATTTTAGGTTCTGAAAAACAGTTTTTTTATAGAAATAAAATGGAATTTTCGTTTTCAAACAGCCGTTGGTTAACTGAAGCTGAAATTGGAAGTGAAGAAGATTTAGGAAATAGAAATGCACTTGGTTTCCATATTCCAAAAATGTGGGACAAAATTCTGGACATCGATAAATGTCATTTACAGGAGGATCCTTCGAATGCGATTCGTAATGAAGTCCGTGCCTTTGCAAACGAACATGGTTTGACTTTCTTCAACCCAAGAGCGCATGAAGGTTTATTGAGAACATTGATGCTGAGAACGGCTTCTACTGGAGAAATCATGGTTTTGATTCAGTTTTTTGAAAATGACAAGAAGAATCGTGAATTGATTTTGAATCATCTTTACGAGAAATTCCCTCAAATTACTTCGCTACAATATGTGGTTAACAATAAAGCGAACGACACTTTATACGACACAGACATCAAATTATATAAAGGAAGAGATTATATCCTTGAAGAAATGGAAGGCTTAAAATTTAGTATTAATGCTAAATCTTTTTACCAAACCAATTCGGATCAAGCTTATGAATTATACAAAATAACTAGAGATTTTGCTGGACTTACCGGTAATGAAATTGTTTATGATTTATATACAGGAACAGGAACAATTGCTCAATTTGTATCCAAAAAAGCTAAAAAAGTAATTGGTGTAGAAAGTGTTCCAGATGCCATAAAAGATGCAAAAGCGAATGCAGAGCGTAATAATATTGACAACTGTGAATTCTTTGTTGGAGATATGAAAGTTGTCTTTAATGATGCTTTTATTGCACAGCACGGACACCCCGATGTCATTATCACTGACCCTCCTCGTGACGGAATGCACAAAGATGTTGTAGAACAAATCATGAAAATAGGACCTCAAAAAGTGGTTTACGTAAGCTGTAACTCGGCTACTCAAGCTAGAGATTTGGCTTTGATGGACGAAAAATACAAAGTTACGCGAGTGCGTCCGGTGGATATGTTTCCGCAAACGCATCACGTTGAAAATGTTGTACTTTTGGAAAGACGATAAGCACCCCTAACCCCTAAAGGGGAAGTTGAAAAATATGAAAAAAATACTTGCTTTTATAATGATTCTTGGTTTCGCTTCTTCCAGTTGTGAACCCGATGATATTTGCGATCCAAATACTCCCACTACGCCAAGAATGTTAATTCAGTTTTTTGATTTTAACAATGCTGTTGTATTAAAAAATGTTACGAGCCTAAAAGTAATTGGTGAAGGCAAGACTGAGGGCGTGGTTTTGTCCCCATCTGCAACAGGTGATGCAAGATATGTGACAAGCGGCAACAATATATTGCTTCCGCTAAATACTGAAGCAGATCTTGTGAAATACAAATTTATCATCAATTACGGCAACAGAAATCCGTTGCTTGTAAATGAAGATAATTTGGAGTTTAAATACTCCCGTGAAAATTTTTATGTTTCAAGAGCTTGTGGCTTTAAAACCATTTTCGATCTGGACACACAAAACCCTTTCATATTGACGGATGCAGCACCTGCTGACCAAATGTGGATTAAATATGTGATAGTAGAACAAAACAACATAACATTCGAAAATGAAACAATCATTAAAATATATTTTTAGTTTTTTCTTTTTGCTGTCATTGTTTTTTGTTCAGGCACAAGAAAAAAACACCACAACTGCTGCTCCAGAAATAATAGTCAAAGGAGCTAATGGAACAACAAAAACAGAAAAAGGCCCTGAAAAAAAACTAGAAGCACAAACCGATACTATAAAACCAAAAACAGACCGATATGGTTTAATTCTTGGTGTTGACGTTTTTAAAATTGCAAGATCTTTATACGATTCAGATTATAAAGGAATAGCTTTTGTTGGCGACTATAGATTAACAAAAAAATATTATGTGTATGGCGAAGTAGGAAGTGAAGAAGTTACTGTCGACGACCCATTATTAAACACCACTACAACGGGAGCATACCTTAAAGTGGGATTTAATTACAATGCTTATACCAACTGGCTGGATATGGAAAACCTAATCACAGTAGGTGTCCGTTATGGATTTAGTACTTTTAATGAACGGTTAAACACCTACTCTATCTATAATCCGCATCCTTATTATGGTCAGACATCTGGAATTGAATCAGGAAAATCATTCGACGGATTAACGGCCAGCTGGCTGGAAGTTTCACCAGGCATCAATGTAAAAGTTTTTAATAATGTATATGTTGGATTTTCTTTGCAGTTGAAAGTTTTGATTACCAATTCTGAACCAAGTGGTTTCGAAAGTCTTTATATCCCTGGATTTAACAGAACGTATGATGGTAGTTTTGGAGCAGGTTTCAACTATACCGTTTCTTATTTCATTCCAATTTACAAGAAAAAAGTTATCCCTGCAAAACCAGCAGCCAAGAAATAGTCCTAAAATTAAATCCATAAAAAAGGAGCAAAATTGAATATTGATTTCAATTTTGCTCCTTTATTTTTTTCACTAAGCTGATTATCCAATCTCCTTAATCCCTTTCACAAATAACCAAGACATGAATAATTTTTCACCGTCTTTGGTTTTGGCCGCCTGAAATTTTGGAGCTAAAAGAGTTCCAGCTATAAAGGCCGTCATTGGAATCCAAAAACCTGATAAACTGGTGTAATGTTCTACCAAATAACGAAATGCGATAAACAATATAGCAAAACAGCCCAGATTGTATAAAAATGCTCTTACTTGTAATTTTGACATTTTATTGTATTTAATTTATGATTTACCAAAATTAATTGAAAATCTAGATAATTCTCAGAAAAAAGTATTTTTTATCTCTCACATTAAAAATAAATTTAAAATATTTCTCAATATTTAACTATTTAACAATAATTAACTTAAGTCTTTTTCGTATAGTTTTTTGTGTTAATTTTATCACTCCTAAAAAATTAAAATTATAAATATCTAATTTACAGCTGAATAAAATCTAAAGTAGTTACCCTCAAATTTATAATTGTATCCAGATTCAATCATCGGTAAATTAAAATTAGTAAAATGAACTTACTTTAATTTTAAAAAAATATACCATGGCTATTGATTTCTCTATTACCAGTACTGTTACTCCAAACGGAAGAACAACTTACAATGCACAGCGCCTTAATTCAGCTGAAGCAAAATTCAATTTTTGCAGCAAAACCAGATATGAAGGAAATATTGGATTATTCAACACAGCCGTTACTTCTGGATTGACTTACAAACCCGAAGATTACGTCAAAGATTATGGATTTTGGGCTTACTTCATTTATCCGACTGCCATGGCAGAAAGTTCAGGCTCTTTTAAATGCTTAAATACTTATGACAGGGCACAATTTACTTTTACTTTTATGCAATATGGAGCGCATGTTCCAAATGGTGATTTCGTGAACTTTTTCAGAAAGTTATTAAAATTACCCAATGCATCTGAATATTTTCCAAAATTAGTTTTGTCCAATAACCGAATTTTCTATAAATCTTCCAGTGGCGTACTTTCCCCTTTAGAGAATGATTCAAGTTCCCAAGCCTTAATGGACTATCTAAATCCTACACTAAATGATATAGAAAATCAAGAATTAATATGTGCAGCAAGATTTGTCCATTGGGCTACAACTGACGCCAATCACAGAAAAACACAAGTCGAAACTGCAATTGACATGTACAAAGAAAATATGAAATCCTATCATAAACGATATGGATTAAATAAAGTACCTGCAAATGTGTGCCAAATGATTTGTGACATCCGCCACCAAGGAAGAGGCAAAAGTGACCGCATTGCATTAGCCCTTAATACCAACGGTAATTATGACAAAGCCTTTTCTAACTTATGCACAATAGGCAATACAAATTATCAAACCAGAATTAATACTGTACGAAGCACGATAAAAAAACTGACAGATTTAGGAAAGTTTTCTATGAAGTATGATGCTGGCAGTGGGGAATTTGTTAAGATTTAAGATAAATAAAATTATGATAAATTCTCCAGTATTAGACACGGCAATTGGTTTGGTTTTTATTTTTCTGCTTTATAGTTTATTGGCTACTTCCATAAATGAAGCAATCGCTACTCTTTTAAGTTTGAGGGCAAGAATGCTAAAAAGAGGCATTATCGATGGAATGTTATCCGATACTAAAAAAGAAAAATGGATTTGGCTCAGTACTTTTAAAAACTGGTTTGAAAGTATTAAAGAATTGGGTAGTCTAATCATCGGGTACAAACCAATAACAGAAAATAAACTAGGAGATAAAATTTACAACCATCCCATTATAAAAAATTATGGTTCAAATGACCGATTTTCAATACCATCATATATTCCAAAAGAAAACTTTTCAACTATACTAATCGAAGTTTTAGAAGACTACTGGAATAGTCATAAAGAAAATATTTCTCTATTTATAAAAAAAATTGACATACCTAAAAATATTGATTTAGAAAATTTACCTCGCATTACTAAAATTCACTATCTAGTGAAATATCTTCAAAGTGAGGATTTCAAAAAACTAAAAGAAGAGCCTGATTCTAAAAATGACAAATTCCATATCGATAAAGAAACATTAGAGATTTTAACTTTATTTCTTGATAAAAGTTATCAAAATATAGAAACATTTACAGCCCAATTAGAAACATGGTATGACGACAGTATGAACAGAATTTCTGGATGGTATAAAAGACAGATACAGTTTATTTTGTTTTTTATAGGATTGACTGTAGCAATAACCTTTAATGTTGATATTATTGATATAGCAGGAAAACTTAGTACAGACAAAGATGCAAGAGATAAGTTAGTTGAAATGGCTATTAAAGAGGCAGATAAATTAAAAGATGATCCGAGAGTGAAGCCTTTAAAAGATAAATTAGTCGAATTTGAAAAGAAAGAAATAAAAAAAGATACTATTGAAAAAACCGCCAAATTTCTGAAAGAAAAAGAAGAATATATTGAAAACAAAAAAGATTACGATAAAATAATATCTCAATATAATGGTCAACTTGACAGTATAAAAAAAGACTTAAATGGCAGAATTAAAGAAGCTAACAATTTATTAGCTATAGGTTGGGGTGACTATGGATTAAAGCAGGATAGCCTGACCTATATTAATAGATACAACAAGTGTTTTAAGTGTTTCAGAAATACAATCAAAAAAACCGATAGTGTGAAGTTTTATAAAACACAAGCCTTATTAAATCAATATTCAAATGATAGTTCTTCAATTGGAAAGAAAAAATTAGAGGAAATAAAAAAAACATTTAAGCAGGATAGTATTTTTTACAAAGACACGCTGAAGTTAAATCAAAGAACATTTATCGAACTATATAAGTCAAAAGAGTATAGAATTAAAGCACGTTATGTTCTTTCAAATTTTCACAAAGGAAGAAAACCTTTGGGATTTTTATTATTAGCCTTTGGAATTTGTCTTGGCGCACCATTTTGGTTCGATTTATTACAAAAACTGATTAAAATTAGAGGCTCAGGTAAAAAAGAAGAAACAGGTGATGGAAATACTACTTCAACAGCTACTCCAACTTCAACACCAGTACAGGTAACGATAAACAATACTAATCCGGAAGCAATAGGATAATTATGGAACGATACAAAGTAATAGTGCCTAGGCTTAATGTACGTAAAGCCCCTGTAGCTGATTTTAAAGTTAAAAATATCATTACGACAGTAAACGAAGGCTTAACTCTTGATTTATCCGAAGTTTTTGATGTTCCTAATCCCAGTTTGGGAAAATGGTATACCGATGGTAAGGGGCAATTTTATAGTGCGTTGGGACTACAAGCTTTGGAGAATGTTCATAATATCGCTGTTCCTAAAAATTTTGAATTTAATCCAACTATTGATCATTGGTGGATAACTGATTATGGTGTTGATAAAATATGGAAAACAACTAGAGGTGCAGGGGTCAAAATTGCAGTAATTGATTCTGGATTGGATTATAATCATTCAAATATTAAGAATAAAAAAAATATAGAGTATTATAACGCAATAACTGGAAGTTCAAAAAAAGAGGATTGTATAGATGATGGTTATCATGGTACAAAATGTGCAGGAATGATTGCTGCTCAAGGTCCAAATATATTTGGAGTTGCTCCTGAAGCTGATTTATTAATAATTCGCGCAAAAGAAAATGGAGAGTTTTTTAATAATCTAGAAAAAGCAATAACAAAAGCAATAGAGCTAAAATCTGATATTATTTCAATCAGCTATGATAAACAATTTAAAAAAGATTCTCCAAATTATAACGCCCTTTTTAATATCATTAAAAAAGCCTCTGAAAAAAATATTCTTATAATATCTTCAGTAGGTAACACTGCAACCACGATAGATCGCTACCCTGCTTCTTTCATTTTTGGTTTATCAATTGGAGCTAATAACAACGAAAATAAAATATCAGATTTTAACACATTAAATGAAAATTTAGATTTATTAGCTCCAGGAGAAAATGTTTTTCTTTTAGATAAAGACAGAGTAGCAATAGAAGATAGTGGATCTAGCTTTTCAACACCATTTGTTGCTGGTATATGCGCTTTGTATCTATCTACTTCAAAAAATAAAAATATTGAATTTTTAAAAAGCGCCTTAAAAACCGATTCTTTTAATAAAGATGAAATAAAAGAAACTATATCAAAAAATGCCCAAGTTAAAATACCCAATTTAGGTGTAATTAACCCTTTAAAATTATTTAATTTTTAAAAACAAAACATATGAAACAAATCCATTTCATTATTTTATTAAGTTTTATTGGAATGAATATTTTTAGTCAGAATGCTTATCATGACGCTTTAGAACTTAGAAAACACATCTCAAGCATTGGTAAATTCAACAGTTCAGATACTGAATTACAAGCTATTGGAAATATATTATATAAGTACTTACCCCCTACTACCGGAGTCAAAAACTGGGCATATGTGCAAAGTCAACTAGAAAGTGGCTCTCCGACAGAAAATCCATTTTTAACTCCACTCATTCCAGATGAAGGTAGTGGTTTATTAAATCTAATTCCGAATAAATCCATTCCTTCCTTCATTGGTTCTACCGATGTAACTAACCTAGCCGACGGCCTTGCTAAGTTTATAGTTGAAAGGACAAAAAAAGAATTACAAGCTGCCTTTTTTGACAAATTTATTGAAGAAGTAAATAGTCCAGAATATAAAGATATTCAAACTTTATTCCCTACCACTCATTTAGTTATAAAACGATTACCAACAGCTGTTTATAATTACGAACCTTATATTGAACAACTAAGGGAAGCATTTGGAAAAGATCTAGAAACTATTCTGCCTCATTTGGAAGAGGTACTTAACAACGGATATTATACTCGTTTTTTCAATAATCATTTAGAGTTAAAATCAATCTGTTTAACTGCACTTTATTTTGGAAATGGATTAAAAAGCGGGAAACACATCGGTTTATTACTAGAAGAATACAATACAATTAATGCAAAATATAAATTCACAAATACCCACATAAATGACATAAAAAACAATGCTATTCTTTTTATTCAGGAAGTATCAAAATCTTTAAGAACAAATGCATCAAATTCACAAGAATATTGGGTTAAAGCAGATGAAATAGAGCAAATGATAAATGACCCAGTAACATTTAATATCTATTTGGGACTATTATACGAACAAGTAAACAACATAAAAATCAGTCCTTCAAGTCCAAGTCAATTAACTTATGGCGAGTTATTAGTCAAAGGCAATGAAACAAAAAATTTCATAGAAAATTTAGTCCGACAAATTAAAAATGCCCAAACTCAACTATCAAATATTCACGACAAACAAGTTAAAAAAGACACCATTACTATTGATGATTATATACTTAGCTTTGACGCCGCAACAAGAGTACTTAGTGTTTTTAGAGAAAATCAGTTAACTAGAGATTTTATTGATTCTATACCTGATGAAACAGAGAAAGAACAAATTCAAAAATTTTGGAAATATTATGATACTATAATAGATGGTACAAACGCAACTTATTCAATATATACCAGTCTTCAGCAAAAAAAATACAGCTTAGTATTATCTAATGTTAGAATACTTTACCAACTACGATATGACCCTAAAGTGCTGGAGGAAACTAAGGATACGAAAGAAGCGTCAGAGAAAACGGATGAAGAGAAAAAAAAGTTAAAGGAAACTAAAGAAAACATCTATAAAATAATAGATTTTATTATCGAAAAAGGAGCATTTATTGCCGGAGTAGCTGAAGCAAAGAATTCTGATGAAGTCTACAACGCGATAGATAAAATTGCAATGCCCGTAGGCAGCTCAAGAGTAAAAAGATTAACAAAAACAAATGTTGCCATAAATGCCTATTGTGGTTTTTTTATAGGAAATGAAGACATAAAGGATGTTAAAGAAGAAGGTACAATTATAAATTCCTATGGATTAACCGCTCCTGTAGGATTTTCATTTAGTAAAGGAAATCGCATCTTACCGTGGCCAATTCACAATCTTATACCAGAGACAAAAGGCTGGTCTTCTACACTTTTTTTCTCAGTCATAGACCTGGGTGCAGTTGCTTCTTATAGATTTACCAATGAAACAGCAGAGCAAGTCCCTACAATTGAGTTAAACGATATTTTTTCTCCAGGATTATTATGGTCAGTTGGAATACCTAAAACTCCAATATCCTTGAACTTAGGAGCTCAAGTTGGACCCAATCTTAGAAAAGTTAATGATACAACTAATGATTACTCAAACAATACATACTTACGTTATAGCTTTTCAATATGCGTCGACATCCCTCTCCTTAATCTCTATACTAAATCAAAATAAAACATCATGACAACTTCAGTAAATCAAAAAAAATAATTTTTCTGAATGTGCAATTCAATAACTCATACCTTTTTAACCTAAAACCAAATAGATATGTCTAATGTTCCTTCATCAAAACCAAGATTATCAACTGCTGAACTTCATCAGCTAGTTAACGCTTTCAACATAAACCGCGAAAAATATCCTTTAATAATTGTTGGAATAAGAGGTTATTATAAAAAAACTATGGGAAGTCCCGATAAAAATGATCGAGGGATTTACGATGACGCTATTTTTATTGATTCACCCAATATTTCTGCTTCCTTTAATGGAAATACTGATCCTTCTGTATTTAAAGCTGGACGGGCCGTTCTAAAGCCCGGTCTATATTACGCACATAAATTTGATATTCATGGGGGAAAAACATCTCAGTATCCAGCTATATGCCAGCGCTTAGGGGAAGTAACAGTTATAAGAGATATAAAAGGAGAAGACACTGGGAATTTTGGTATAAATATTCATAAAGGTGGCTATAACACAACTTCCAGTGAAGGATGCCAAACACTCTATCCTACTCAATGGGATGCTTTTTACAACCAAGCAAAATCAGAAGCAATAAGATTGTATGGAAATAAATGGAATAAAACAATTATTCCATATGTATTAATAGAGTATTGAATTAATTCCAAACCAAAAATAGTATCAAAATTCAAAGTCTTCAATTTACTTTTAAGAAAAGAAAAAATTATTCAACATAAAAATTCCCGATGACCACTATTCTACATAGCAATCATCGGGATTAATATTTTATATCAAAAACTACTTATTCAGCATCCGGCACAGTTTGAAACTTCGTTCTCTTACTTCCTTCATACATTTCATATTTCACCAATCTGGCTTCGATGCTTGCATTAAAAAGTTTGATTTTTCTGGAAGGTTTTAGCCCCACAAATTTCAAAGCCTCCAAATTTCCAGTAATAAACCAAGCATTGGTCCCTGGATAATTCTTCTTTAATGTGTCTCCAATATTTTTATAGAATTCTTCCATGTGGATATCCAAACGCTCATCATAAGGCGGATTGAAAACGATATGTAATTTCCCTTCCGATGTTTTTTCCGTATCAAAAAAGTTATTTTCTTCTATCTTAATGTATTCATCCAGATTGGCATTCTTCACATTATCTTTGGCTTTTTGAACTGCCGACGGTGCTTTATCATATCCTTTAATCGTGTAATGAAATTCACGAACACGTTTCAATAAACTATCCTGAATATTATCGAATAAATCATTATCCCAATCATTCCATTTTTCAAAAGCAAACTCTTTACGGTTAATATTCGCAGGAATATTGCAGGCAATCATTGCAGCTTCTGCCAAGAAAGTTCCTGAACCGCACATTGGATCCAAGAAATCCGTTTGACCGTCCCAACCGGAAAGCAACAAAATTCCAGCTGCCAAAACCTCATTTATAGGAGCAATATTTGTAGCTGTTCTGTATCCACGCTGGTGCAATGAATTCCCCGAAGTATCTAATGCAACCGATACTTGATCCTTGTCAATGTGAATATTTATTCTCAAATCAGGAAAAGCTTTATCAATACTTGGACGTTGACCCGTTCTTTCTCTAAACTGATCTACAATCGCATCTTTACATTTTTGAGACACAAACTCAGAGTGGTTAAAATACTCTGAATGCACCGTTGCATCAATCACAAAAGTCTGATTCGCATTTATATATTTCGACCAATTCGTTCCTCTTATTCCTTTGTATAACGATTGTTCGTCTCTTGCTTTAAAAAAATAAATCGGCTTCAAAATCTTCAAAGCCGTACGCAAAGACAAATTTGCTTTGTACATAAATCCTTTATCGCCCTTAAAACTCACCATTCTCACCCCCTGCTCCACATCTTGAGCTCCCAGCATTGTTAACTCTTTTGCCAGTATTTCTTCAAAACCAAAAAAGGTTTTAGCAATCATCTTAAAATTCTCCATAGCCCCCTAACCCCCAAATGGGGGAATTGTTATCATTAATATTCGGCAAAAATACACTAAATTTGCGGGACTTAAATTAATTGAAAAAGAATAAATGTCCGATTCTACAAATAACAAAACACAAATCAACGGTTCAAATCCAGAAAATTGGTTCGCTTCTTGGTTTGACAGCCCTTATTATCATATCCTTTACAAAGAAAGAAATTATAGAGAAGCTCAGTTGTTTATGGACAATCTGACCCATTACCTCAATCTTCCCGAAAAGGCCAAAGTGCTGGATTTGGCCTGTGGAAAGGGACGCCATTCTATCTATTTAAATCAATTAGGTTTTGATGTTATTGGTGCTGATTTATCCGAAAACAGCATAAAGGAAGCCCAAAGAAACAGTAACGCAACTTTACATTTTCAGGTGCATGATATGCGCGAAGTTTTCGAAGATAAATTTGATGCTATTTTCAATCTGTTTACCAGTTTTGGTTATTTTGAAAACGATGAGGATAACTTAACAACTTTAAAAGCCATCAAAGAAAGCTTAACCGAATATGGTTTTGCCGTAATAGATTTCATGAATGTAACCAATGTTCTCAACACTTTGGTTCCCGAAGAAATAAAAACCGTAGATTCAATTGATTTTCACATTAAACGTTATTTAAAAGACGGACATATTTACAAAGAAATAGATTTTGATGATCAAGGCCATCATTATCATTTCACCGAAAAAGTAAAAGCACTTACACTTAAGGATTTTGAACAAATGATGGAAGAAGCAGGTATCTTCCTGTTAGATATTTTTGGTGATTATAAATTAAAAAAATTCCACAAAACCGAAAGCGAAAGATTAATTATGATTTTTAAGTAAGTTTTTGGGTCGTTTAAAAGAAGTTTAAAATTGTTTAAGTGTTCAATACAGTTTTATTTTGGACAAAAATTGTTCAAATCAAGAATAGCTTTTTAAACATATTTAAACTTTTAAACAATTTTAAACCTTTCCTTAAACCTTTAAACTTTTTTTAAACAGTTAAACAGATTCAACGACAAAAAACATGAATTACCTTTTACCATTACTTTCTGTACTGCTTGGTTATTTTATCGCTTTATTTTTAAAACCAAAAAGCAAAACCAATCTTAAGCTGTTACTTGCCTTTAGCGGTTCGTTCCTGCTGTCGCTTACTGTGATGCATTTACTTCCGGAAGTGTACGAAAGCCACGATCATAGTATCGGTATTTTTATAATGTTGGGGATTTTGTTCCAAATTATATTGGAGTTTTTTTCCAAAGGTGCAGAACACGGTCATGTGCATGGTCACGCCAAAATGCATCAAATTCCGTGGTTACTGTTTATCAGCCTTTGTATTCATGCTTTTTTGGAAGGTTTTCCGGTGAGTCATCATCATGATTTAGCATTAGGAATAGCGATTCATCACTTTCCTATCGCCATCATATTGACAACATTTTTCATCAATGCGTCTCTCAACAGAAATGCAATTTTTTTCTTCATGATTACTTTTGCAGTCATGACGCCTCTAGGAACCGTTGTCTCTGATTTTATACCTCAATTAAATGATTATTACACCGAGATAACTGCTGTAGTCATTGGAATTTTATTCCATATTTCATCCACAATTATTTTTGAAAGCAGCGAAGGGCACAAATTCAATATCGCTAAAGTTTCAATGATTGTAATTGGTATTATACTCGCTTATTTTTTATAAGTAATTTTATTTGCAGAATATTTGATTGAATTATAAATAACCCCCTTTTTGATTTGGGCGTGTCCCTCCGTCTCGTCCCAAAAGACAAGACAAGGGTCGGGCTTTCCGTTCCCGCTTTTTTCTTTTTCAATTGCCTCGGGTTTAAACCCGAGGCAATTGAAAAAGAAAAAGAGCTCCACTATAATCCCTCACGCAGCTTAGTGCATAAAACAACTTTAACAGAACATCAAAATATGGGATTTAAACATTTATTTAAAGTAAAATTGAATTGGAATTCTGCTCCAAAAGAAGCGGTATCTCTTTCAAAAAAATATTTAAAAACCCATCAAATTGCTATTGAAGGAAAAGAAATTTTAAATATTTCGGCAGCCAAAGCTTTCAAAGGCGACCCAGATTTATACAACCCAGAAGATTTGTTATTGAGCAGTTTAGTTTCCTGTCATATGATGTCGTATTTATATGTCTGTTCCCAAAAAGGGATTGATGTAATTTCCTATCAAGATGAAGCAGAAGCAACTCTAGAAGTTTTGGAAAATGGCTCGGGGCGTTTTATCGAAGTACGATTATATCCAAAAACAGTAATTAAGCAGCAGGAAAAAATAGCCGAGGCCTTAAGCCTGCATGCCAAAGCAAACGAACTTTGCTTTATTGCTAATTCATGCAATTTTAAAATTGTTCATTTTCCTAGCTGCATAAATTAAACTAATTAAAATTTAGGATTTACAACTCAATGACTCTTTTAGAAGTGTGAATCATTATGTCTTTTTAACTTTAATTAACAGGGTACAAACTTCTTTTTATACATCAAATCAATTATATTTACCAATAGTTGCTTCGGCTACTGACTTATAAACACTCAATAAAGACTAAAATCCAAAATGACAACATCAATCATTATATCAATATGTCTTTTATTGATACTCGCATATATATTTGACATCACTTCGTCAAAAACAAAAATTCCCTCGGTAATATTTCTGTTAATCATGGGATGGGCAGTAAAACAAGGCACTGAGTTTCTTGAACTGCCAGTTCCTAATTTAACCTCTATTTTACCAGTCCTTGGTACAGTGGGTTTAATCTTAATTGTTTTGGAGGGTTCATTGGAACTGGAATTAAACAAATCTAAACTTCCATTTATCGGCAAAACTGCTCTTGTCGCCATTATACCAATGCTCCTTTTTAGTTTTGGACTGGCATTTGCCTTTCACTATTTTGGAGGTATTTCATTTAAAGTTGGCTTGGCAAATGCTATTCCTCTTGCTGTAATCAGTAGTGCTATTGCTATTCCAAGTGCTCAAAATCTTATCTCAAAAAACAAAGAATTCATAACTTATGAAAGCAGCTTATCTGATATATTTGGCGTAATTCTTTTTAATTTCATTACGCTTAACGACGACATTGGAGCATCTTCAGTTGGAAATTTTATTCTGGAAATACTCATTATTTTAATTATAACCTTTGTTGCAACATTAGGACTTGCTTTTTTATTAAATAAAATAAAACATCCAGTAAAATTTATTCCCATTATATTAAGCATCGTATTGATATACGCAGTTACTAAAATTTATCATTTACCCGGCTTAATTTTTATACTTCTATTTGGGATTTTTCTAGGAAATCTTGATGAACTTAAAAACAATAAATTCATTCAAAAACTGCAGCCAGACCTTTTGGATAAAGAGGTTCACAAATTCAAAGAATTAACTGCGGAAATTGCTTTTTTAGTAAGAGCTTTATTTTTTCTATTATTTGGCTACTTAATTGAAACATCCGAATTATTAAATACAGAAACCATTGTTTGGGCAATTGGAATTTGTATTGGGATATTTGCACTGCGTTATATATCGCTTAAAATATTTAAACTAAACATCAAGCCAATTTTATTTATCGCTCCGAGAGGCTTGATTACCATCTTATTATTTTTATCAATTCCTGACAAGCAAACAACTGATTTAGCGAATAATTCATTGATTATTCAAGTCATAATCCTGAGTGCATTAGTGATGATGTTTGGACTTATGACTAATAAACCAAATCCTGAAAATAATTAAATTTAGACACCTAAAAATCATCATATATCAGGGCTGCTACTATTAATTTTTTTTAAGTTTGCAATAACAAATAAATCGTGTTTATTTCACACATTTGAACCATAAAGAGCAATGACTTTCACCAAAACCACCGAACAATCCTCTAAATACGAGCATCTCGAAAAAATGTCCGTTAAAGAATTGATAACCAATATTAATAAGGAAGATCAAACTGTACCACTTGCTGTAGAAAAAGCGTTACCGCAGATAGAAACATTAGTAAACGAGATTGTTGCCAAAATGAAATTGGGCGGACGCTTATTCTACATTGGAGCTGGAACTTCTGGCCGTTTAGGAATATTAGACGCATCAGAATGTCCTCCAACATTTGGAGTACCTTTCGATTTGGTTGTTGGTATAATTGCTGGCGGTGACACTGCTATCCGCAAAGCTGTAGAAAATGCCGAAGACAATGCAACTCAAGCTTGGCTAGACTTACAGGCATTTAATGTAAACGAAAATGATGTTGTGGTGGGTATTGCAGCTTCTGGGACAACGCCTTATGTTATTGGAGGTTTACAAGCCTGTAACGAAAACAATATTAGTACCGGAAGTATTTCCTGCAATGCTGGAAGCCCGCTTTCGCAAACGGCAAAATTCCCAATCGAAGTCATTGTAGGTCCTGAATTCGTAACTGGAAGCTCGAGAATGAAAGCTGGAACTGCACAAAAATTGGTACTCAACATGCTTACAACAGCCACTATGATTCAGCTGGGAAAAGTAAAAGGAAACAAAATGGTCGATATGCAATTGAGCAACAGCAAACTAGTCGATCGCGGTGTAAAAATGATCATGGGAGAAATTCCGGTTACTTACGAAGAAGGTGCCGAACTGCTGGCAAAATATGGAAGTGTCCGTAAAGCGGTTGACAACTGGAAACAATAACTCATCTCAAAATAAAAATGAAAAAAATAATTATTCTATTTACAATATTCCTTTCAGCAACAGCCTTTTCACAGGAAATAACAATTGAGAAAAATCATTTTCTTCTTGAAGGAAAACAAATTTCACCAAAGGAAGTCAAAGCATTATTAGCATCTAATGCCGAAGCTTTAGCTCTTTTTAAATCTTCAAGAACTAAAAGTTCTGTAGGTGGGTTTTTACTTGGATTTGGCGGAGGACTAATACTTGCTGACTTAATAACTGGAGCAACAGCAGATGTAAAATACCCTACAGGACTTACTTATGTCGGGTTAGCCTCATTGGTTACTTCTATTCCTGTTTTATCAGGAAGAACTAAAAAGTTAAATGATGCTCTTGCTCTCTATAATGACGGCTTAAAAAAATCGGCCGTAAATGATTCAAATTTTGAATTAAATATAATTGCCAATCAAAGCGGTTACGGCTTACAATTTCAATTTTAAAAAAAATGGCAAACAAAGTATTATTGGCAAAGGGAATCAAATATTTGTCTGGAGCTTTACCGCTCATGTTCATTGGGCCAACCGTTATTTATAATGCTTTTATGAACCAGCATACCAATTGGCATTACTTGGTTTTAGCCGTTGGAATTATTGCTTGTTTAGCATCAATGTATTTAATGTTTATAGGTTTAAAAATAATAATGAAAGGCATATTTAACGACTAATGGAAGACCTGATACACATTCAAAAAACATTTGAAAAAATTACCTATATAGGCAAGAAGATTAACAACCGTGAATTTGAAGATTGCGTTTTCAAGAACTGTGATTTCTCAAATAGTGATTTTTCGAATAATACTTTTATGGATTGCGAATTCATAGAATGCAATTTATCGATGACCCAATTAGGAGGTTCAAGCCTTAAGACAGTTAGTTTTAAGAACTGCAAACTAATGGGAATTCAATTTCAATCGTGTATGGATTTTTTGTTCAATGTGCAATTTCAGGATTGTATGCTGGACTATAGTTCTTTTGCAAATAAAAAAATGCCAAAGACCAAATTCAATTCATGTTCGATGAAAGAAGTTACATTTATAGGAACCAATTTGACCCAATCTAGTTTTGGGAACTGTAATTTAGACAATGCTATTTTTAATGATACGATTTTGGCTGGCGTTGATTTTACAACAGCCTACAATTATAAAATTGATCCCGAATTCAACCCGATGAAAAAAGCTAAATTTTCCAATCAAGGAATTGCTGGGCTTTTGGATAAATATGATATAAAAATTGAATAAAAATAAACGAAGTGCTTATAATAGAAATTCGATAGATTCTTAGAAAATATGCGACCCCGCTGGGGTCGAGAACAAAAAATATAATTCATTTTCTATAGACATATAACCCCGCTGGGGTTAAAAAAATGACATAATTAAAAAAAAATAATCCAGAAAAATTTTAAAACCGCAGAGCGGTTATATGTTTATAGAAATAACAAATCACGTTAGAACAACCCCAGAGGGGTTGAATGTTAATCTATCAACAAAAAAAATAAATTTGATTAATTCTAAGAATAAACAAATATGGCAAATACCTATTCTCAAATTTACATTCAAATTGTTTTTGCAGTTCAAAATAGAAAATCTCTTATCGGTCATTCGTGGGAAGAAGAATTATATAAATACATAACAGGAATAATAACAAATAAAGACCAAAAATTATTAGCAATAAATGGAATGCCAGATCATATTCACATCTTTATTGGAATGAGGCCAACCTGCTGTTTGTCTGATTTGGTTAGAGAAATCAAAAAAGTGTCAAATAGTTTTATAAAAGACAATAATTTTTGTCCATTAGGTTTTAATTGGCAGGATGGTTTTGGAGCATTTTCATACAGTCATAGTCACTTGAGCAATGTTATCGAATATATCCAAAACCAAAAAACACATCATCAAAAGAAAACTTTCAAAGAAGAATATTTAGATTTTTTAGAAAAATTTAATATCGAATTTAAAAATGAATATTTATTCGAATGGTTTGAAAACTAAACAACAACAAACATAATAATCAGGCATTATGAATGCAACCACATCCTATCTTGAAAGCGTAAAAAAGCAATTTCTCTACTATAAAATGTTGGGAGAAAAAGCAATGGAGCAACTTGAACCAGAACAGCTTTTTGTGTCTGTAAACGAAGACACCAACTGTATTGCCGTGATTGTAAAACATCTTTCGGGGAATATGCTTTCACGCTGGACAGATTTCCTAACTACCGATGGCGAAAAGGAAACTAGAAATCGAGATGGTGAATTTGAAAATGATTTAGCAACAAAAGAAGAAGTTTTAGCTTCTTGGAATACAGGTTGGGATTGTTTTTTGGGAGCATTGGAGAGTTTAGAGTCTGAACAGCTTTCGGAGATTATTTATATTAGGAATGAAGGTCACACGGTTATCGAAGCCATCAACAGGCAGTTGGCACATTACCCTTATCATATTGGGCAGATTGTTTTTTATGCCAAGCTGCTCAAAAATAGTGAATGGGAAAGTTTATCGATTCCCAAAAACAAATCGAATAACTATAATGCCGGTAAATTTGCGCAGAAGAAATCAATTAAAAATTTTACGGAAGAAGAATTTAGACGCCTCACCCCCAGCCCCTCTCCAAAAGAGAGGGGAGCCGAAAAGTAAATATACTAAATCAAAATGCCCCAGATGGAAGTGAAAACCCCGCAGTCTCGTTGACTTTAATTTTTTGTGTTTGCAAAGCGACTGAAAGAAGCTCTTGCAAAGACTTAAAAATTAAAGTCAACCAGACGAGGAGTTGTAACGAACAGCTGGATTAGGCTGTAATAAAAATGAAAAACACGAAATACAATGAAAAAATTAATACTGCTCGCCCCTCTATTGCTATTAATGTCCTGCTATAATGCAGAACGCAACTGTGCCGATTTTAAAACCGGAAAATTTAAATTTGAATATGAAATTGACGGCGTTAAAAAAACGACGGTTTTCGAGCGTAATGACAGTATTGAAATTGAGACTTTTGATGGGAAAACGGATACTTCCACAATCCGCTGGGTGAATGACTGCGAATATGTTTTGCAAAAGAAGCATCCGAAAAATAAGGCGGAAGAGAAAGCAATTTCTATGAAAATTTTGACAACCTCAAAGAATTCCTATACCTTTGAATTTGGAATGGTTGGTGCCGATTCTAAACAAAAAGGAACGGTTATTAAGATTGCAGATTAAAGAATTCAGATTGCAGGTTGCAGATTTAAGAACGCAGAATTACTGATTACAAAAAAATAACTATAAAAATATAAAATGGAAGTATTTTTGAACCCAGACGCATGGATCGCCCTATTAACACTGACTTTTCTTGAAATTGTATTGGGTATTGACAACATCATTTTTATCTCTATCGCGACTGGAAAACTTGCCATAGAAGACCGTAAAAAAGCAACCAAAATAGGAATGTTCTTAGCTATGTTTATGCGGATAGCACTTTTGTTTGGGATAAATTTCTTAACCCAAATGAAGAAACCGTGGTTTACCATTGATTGGAGCTGGCTGCATGCCGGAGTTACGGGACAAAGCATTATTCTATTATTTGGAGGTTTATTCCTGATTTACAAAAGTACCAGTGAAATTCGGGAGAAAGTCGATGAAAAAGGTCATGAAGAAAAAGAATTGGGGAAAGCGGCCGCAAAATCTTTCCGAAGTGTTATTCTGCAGATTATAATGATTGACTTGGTTTTTTCTTTTGATAGTATTCTGACTGCTGTCGGAATGACCAACGGTGTCGAAGGCGCTTTGATTATCATGATTACCGCTGTGATTATTTCGGTTATGGTGATGATGCAGTTTGCCGTTCCTGTCGGGAATTTTGTGAATAAGCATCCTTCGATTCAGATATTAGGTTTGTCCTTTTTGATTTTGATAGGGTTCATGTTATTGACAGAAAGTGCTCATTTGGCAAATGCTCTTATTTTTGGAAGCCATGTAACTCCTGTCCCAAAAGGCTATTTATACTTTGCTATCTCGTTCTCTTTATTTGTAGAAATATTAAATATGAGAATGGCCAAAAAGAAATAATATGCTTTCTAAAAACATAAAAAACGCCTTGATTATAAGTGTTGTAGTAGGAACTATTTTGAACACGATTAACAGTTATGATGTAATTTTGGAAAGCAATTTTACGTTTAAAAATATTTTGAGAATCGTATTAACATACATAACTCCGTTTTGTGTTTCTTTATATTCTTCAACATTAGCATCAAAATCATTAGAAAAAACAAATACTAAAAACACAGTTACCGAAAAGTAGCTGTGTTTTTTTTTTACAATATATTTTAGTTAAAAACATTATTCTCATCAGATGAAAAATACTATTTCGCATAGAGTTGCCGATTTCCTAAAGAACTTTCCTCCTTTTACTTTTTTAAATCAGAATGATATTGAAGTTCTTTCGGAACAGATTTCAATTATTTACAAAGAAAAAGACAGCGTTATTTTTGCCGAAAATGACGAAACACACGACTCTTTTTATGTAGTGCATAAAGGTGCTGTTGCCCTTAGAAAAGGAGTGAAAAACGATACTATCGACATGTGTGATGAAGGAGATATCTTTGGACTAAGGCCTCTGATTGCTAATGAAAATTACCAGATGGAAGCAAGGGCTTATGAAGAAACCATTCTCTATGCTATTCCTATAGACATTTTCAGACCCTATGCTTTAGTAAATAAAAATGTTGGGGATTTTTTAATTCAAAGTTTTGCATCCAATACGCATAATCCCTATTCTGAGAGCTATAGAGGGAAATTATATGGCGAAACCTTAGCAGGAGACCTTTTGGATACTAATCCCAAGATACTGGATATCCAGCCTGTAAAATATTCCAAAAAAATTATTACCTGTTCATCTGCAACTACTGTCAAAGAGATTGCCCAAATAATGACAAAAAAAAATGTGGGCGCCATACTTGTAGTTGAGGACAAGCTCCCTATCGGCATTATTACAGACAAAGATTTACGAAATAAGATTGTTACCGGCGAATATCCCATTACATCTGCAGCGTCTGTAATCATGACAAGCCCGGTTATTACGTATCCAAAAAAACTGACCACTACACAAGCGCAAATGGCAATGATGAAAAGTAACATCAGCCATATTTGTCTTACCAAAGATGGTACGCCAAATACCAAAGCCATTGGGATTCTTTCCAAGCATGACGTCATGGTATCACTAGGAAATAATCCGGCTGTATTGATAAAAGCTGTAAAAAGAGCAAAAAAATACAAGGAAATAAAACCGATACGAGCCAGTATCATGCAGTTATTGCAAGGTTATTTGGACCAAAACATTCCTATAACATTGACATCAAAAATCATCACCGAATTAAATGATGTCTGCATTCAGCAGGTTATTACTATAGCTTTAAAAAAAATGAGCACGCCACCACCTGTAAAATTTGGCTGGCTGGCCATGGGAAGTCAAGGCAGAAGCGAGCAATTACTGCAGACCGATCAAGATAATGCCTTAGTCTATGAAGATGTTGCCGATGAATTAAAAGAAAAAACTAAAAAATACTTTTTAGAATTGGCTGGACATGTCAACAAAGGATTATTTGAAATTGGATATGAATATTGCCCTGCCGAAATGATGGCATCAAACCCAAAGTGGTGTTTAAGCCTGGAAGAATGGAAAAAATTAGTGCACCATTGGATCACAAATACTGGAAAAGATGAAGTTCTTTTATCCTTTATATTTTTCGATTATAGCCTTTCTTATGGTGATAGCGAACTTGTTAACAAACTTTCGGATTTTATTTTAGAAGACATAAAAGCGAATCCTGTTTTCTACCTTCATTTAGTCAGTGGCGCTTTACAAAGCCCATCCCCTACTGGATTTTTTAGACAATTTTTATTGGAGCAAGACGGAGCCAATAAAGATTTCTTCGATATAAAAAGAAGAGCATTAATGCCGTTGAGTGATGCGGCTAGAGTTTTAATTTTATCCCATTCTGTAAAATCAATCAGCAATACTCCTGAACGCTTTGAAAAATTGGCCGAATTGGAGCCTCAAAATAAAGAATTGTATTTATCCTGCGCCTATTCGTATAAAGCGCTTTTGAAATTCAGAACCAAGCAAGGACTACTGCACAATGATTCTGGACAATATATCGCCTTGGAACATCTTACCAAATTAGAGAAAATCAAATTAAAAAGCACTTTTAAAACCATTAAAGAACTACAAGAAATTATCTCCATTCGTTTTAATCCATCAAACATATTGTAATGAAGAACTTTTTTGAAAAATGGAAAGCCATACTATTTGATTTTTTAAAAATAACTAAAAAGCCAATTGATGAAGCACTCCTGCACAGTGTCGAAAGTACCCGTTTTGTAGTATTGGACACTGAAACTACTGGTTTTGATTATGAAAATGACCGAATGCTCTGCATTGGAGCGATTACTTTGCACAATGGTGTCATTTCCATCTCTGAAAGTTTTGAAATGTACATACACCAAGAACATTTTGATAAAAAAAGTGTTCAGATTCATGGGATTTTAAGGGACTTGGTTATGCAAAAACCTAGCGAATTAGAAGTACTGAAACAATTTTTAGCTTTTCTAGGGGATTCAATAATAATTGCGCATCATACCATATTTGACATTACCATGATTAATCGTGCCTTAGAACGAAATGGAATGCCTCTATTAACTAACAAAACACTGGATACGGCATTTCTCTATAAAAAAACGCTCATCAAATCCAATCTTTTGGTGTATAAAGATCATTATGCACTTGATGATCTCGCCGATAAATTTGATATTTCTAAAAAAGACCGTCATACCGCAATGGGAGATGCCTACATCACCGCTATAGCCTTCTTGAAAATCGTAAAAAAATTAAAAGAGAAAAAAAGAAAAGGCGAATTTCTTCTAAAAGATTTATTTTATTACTAGCCACTCAATCCGATTTTTTTTTTGGAGCAGAAATAATAGGCATTCTTGGTAATATGGATCCTGCTCTACGCTAAATCTTTTTATCTCGTCCCAAAAACGAGATAAAAAGGATATCGCTTCGATCAGGGCTAAAAGGTAATATTTAGCTTTTTTGATGTTATCTATAATTTGGAGATACAGCTGCTTTATAATTCTAATATGCAGTCTGAAACTTTCATTATACACTAAAATCAGCGCTAAGCTAATTTCTCACGCACACAATTTTTAAGTTATAAAATTACAAACAACACAAAATTTATTTTTTTGTAATATTCATTGCATTTTATATATCAAACAACCGATTGTGTAAATATGAATTGTACCTTTACGATAAAAAAAAGGATTCTTTATTACTGAATTAAAAAAAAACTAGTTAATAAATTGTATATATAAAAATAAAAACTATTTTTGTGTAATCGATTACATAAAATATTGCATTACATCAAGCCTACAAAAAATTAAATAAAAACAATATGAATAATCAAAACATCGGTAAATACAGATGGACCATTTGCGCAATGCTTTTTTTTGCAACCACAATCAACTATCTGGACAGACAAGTACTTTCTCTAACTTGGAGTGATTTTATTTCACCCGAATTTCACTGGACAAATAATGACTACGGGAACATAACAGCTTTATTTTCAGTATTTTATGCAGTTTCCTTATTATTCGCAGGTAAGTTCGTAGATTGGATGGATACCAAAAAAGGATTTCTTTGGGCAATTGGTATTTGGTCAATAGGTGCCTGCTTGCATGCTTTTTGCGGTATTGCAACTGCAGGAATTTTAACGGGAAATTGGTTTGTAGGTTTTGAAGGAGCAAAAGAAGCTATAAGTACAGTAAACGACACTGGAATGATTATTTCTGTCAGCGTTTCTTTATTCATTTTTGCCCGCTTTGTATTAGCTGTAGGTGAAGCAGGGAACTTTCCTGCTGCTATTAAAACAACAGCCGAATACTTCCCTAAAAAAGACAGAGCATTCTCTACTAGTATATTCAATGCCGGAGCAACTGTTGGAGCTTTAGCTGCACCTATAACAATCCCTTTTATTGCTAAATCTTTTGGATGGGAAATGGCTTTTATTATTATTGGAGCTTTAGGTTTTATATGGATGGGCTTTTGGATTTTTGTCTATGCAAAACCTGAAAAACATCCAAAAGTTAGCGCAGCAGAATTAGCTTATATCCAGCAGGATATTATCGCTGACAGCAAAATTGAAGGCTATGTGCCTGAAACTGCAACTAGAGTTACTTTTAAAGATTGCTTTAAATACAAGCAGACATGGGCTTTTGCTTTTGGTAAATTCATGACAGACGGCGTTTGGTGGTTCTTTTTATTCTGGACACCAGCTTATTTAAGTTCGGTTTATGGAATGGATTCTACAGAAGCTGCCTTTCCATTATTTGTTTTATACATGATTACTTTACTGTCAATAATTGGCGGTTGGCTACCAACATATTTTGTTGAGAAAAAAGGAATGAATCCATATGAAGGACGTATGAAAGCAATGTTAATTTTTGCGTTTTTTCCCTTATTAGCATTAGTGGCACAGCCACTAGGACATATTTCATACTGGTTACCAGTAATAATAATTGGTATCGCAGGTGCTGCACACCAAGCTTGGTCTGCTAATATCTTTACTACTGTGGGAGATATGTTTCCTAAAAAAGCAATAGCAACCATTACAGGTATTGGAGGATTAGCCGGAGGAATTGGTTCTACAGTAATCAATAAAGGTTCTGGAATGTTATTTGACTACAGCAAAGAAAGCGAAATGATTTTTATGGGATTCAAAGGAATTGAAGCTGGATATTTCATCATTTTCTCAATTTGCGCAGTCTGCTATTTAATAGGCTGGATGGTAATGAAATCATTAGTGCCTAAATACAGCCCAATTACAGATCTTTAAAAAATAATAGAATAAAAATATATTATCTAACCTAACCAAATTTGTAATTATGAATGAAGCCAATGCAGCGATAGGAAAATATCGCTGGACAATATGCAGCTTAGTCTTTTTTGCTACAACAGTAAATTATCTAGACAGAAATGTAATAAGTTATTTAAGACCATATTTAGCGGAAGCTTTTCACTGGACACCAGAACAGGAAGTAATTGATTATTCAAATATTGAAATAGCATTTAAAATTGCTTATGCATTAGGAATGCTTATAGCGGGTGGATTTATTGACAAATTAGGTACAAAATTAGGTTATGCGATAGCTACTGGTTTATGGAGTATAGCTGCAGTTGGTCACGCTTTTGCAACTGGAACAGGCGGTTTTATAATTGCTCGTGTGTTTTTAGGAATTACTGAAGCTGGAAATTTTCCTGCTGCTATAAAAGCTACAGCCGAATGGTTTCCTCAAAAAGAACGTGCATTGGCAACGGGAATTTTTAATTCCGGAAGTAATATTGGAGCCATAATTGTCCCTTTATCTGTACCATTTATTGCTGAGAATTATGGCTGGCAATGGGCATTTATTGCAACTGGAGTTATTGGTTTTATATGGCTGATTTTGTGGTTTATATATTATGAAATTCCTCAAAAACAAAAACGTTTATCACAGGCCGAACTCGAATACATTACTGCAGATAAAACTGAAGCAGCTGAAGATGAAAACACTGAAAAAGTATCTTGGTTAAAATTACTTTCGTTTCGTCAAACCTGGGCATTTGCTATTGGTAAATTATTAACAGATCCTGTTTGGTGGTTTTATTTATTCTGGTTACCAGATTTCTTAATGAAAGAATACAAACTTACGGCTACTGAAATTATCTGGCCATGTGCATTGGTTTATGTTATCGGAAGTATTGGAAGCATTTTTGGAGGCTGGCTGCCATTAAAATTAATTGAAAAAAACTGGCCAGCATACAAAGCCCGTAAAACAAGTATGCTGCTTTACGCATTTGCTGTTTTACCTGTTTTATTTTCTCAGTATTTAGGCACTATCAATATGTGGTGGGCAATTTTGGTAATTGGCTTTGCTGTTTCTGCGCATCAGGCATGGAGTGCAAATATATTTACGACAGTATCTGATATGTTCCCGAAAAATGCAACTGCTTCAGTAACAGGAATTGGAGGAATGTTCGGAGCCTTTGGAGGAATTTTGCTAACTTTAGTAGTACAAAAAAACATGTTTGTATACTATACTAAAATTGGTCAAATAGAAACTGGTTATTTTATTATGTTTTGCATTTGCGGAGCGGCATATTTACTTGCTTGGCTTATTATGCATATTTTGGTTCCTAGAATGAAAAAAGTAGAATTATAAAAATTCAAACAAATAAAATCTGATTTGAATTATGTTTTTAAAATATAAAAATCTAATTTTGTGCAATCGATTACATTAAACTTTATACCATGACAAAATATAGCTCAAGATACGCTTCCAGCCCTGAGGCAGTAAAAAAATATGACACAAAAGAATTAAGAGATGAATTCTTAATTGATGATTTAATGCAGGAGAACGAGATTGTATTAACTTATTCTCATTATGACCGTTATATTGCCGGTTCAGCTGTTCCTGTTAATGATTTAACATTAGAAACAATTGATCCGTTAAAAGCAGGTTACTTCCTAGAGCGCAGAGAAATTGGAATCATAAATGTTGGAGGAAATGGCTCTGTAGTAGTTGAAGGAACTATATATGAATTAGGTTTTAAAGATGCTTTATATATTGGAAGCGGTAACAAAGAAGTGATTTTTAAAAGTGCAGACTCTAAAAATCCGGCAAAATTTTATATCAATTCTGCTCCTGCTCATACCAATTATCCAACTAAAAAAGTAAGTTTAGCTGAAGCTAAAAAACTGGAATTAGGAACAATGGAAACGGCAAATCATCGTACCGTAAATCAAATGATTATTGGTGGTGTTGTTACTACATGTCAATTGCAGATGGGTATGACCGAATTAAGACCAGGAAGCGTTTGGAATACAATGCCTGCTCACGTACATGACCGCAGAATGGAAGTTTATTTTTACTTGGATATTCCAGAGAATCAAGCTGTTTGCCACTTTATGGGACAGCCACAGGAAACAAGACATATCTGGATGAACAATCATCAAGCTGTTATTTCTCCGCCGTGGTCAATTCACTCTGGTTCAGGCACAAGTAACTATACATTTATTTGGGGAATGGCCGGTGAAAACTTAGACTATGGAGATATGGATGTCTGCAAAATAACCGACTTAAGATAATTAACTAACTATTAAATAAAAATTATGTCAATCAACCTTTTTGATTTAACTGGAAAAACAGCACTCGTAACCGGTGCAGTTCATGGACTTGGAATGGCAATGGCAAAAGGACTTGGTCATGCTGGTGCAAAAATTGTAATAAACGACCGTTCTTCAAAAGAAACAGTAGATAATGCTGTTGCTGAATATAAATCAGTAGGAATTGACGCTTACGGATATATATTTGATGTAACTGATGAAGCTGCAGTTATTGAAAACATAAAAAAAATAGAAGCTGAAGTTGGTCCAATCGATATTTTAATCAATAACGCTGGAATCATCAAAAGAACTCCTATTATTGATATGGAAGTGAAGGATTTTGCAGAAGTTATCAATGTAGATTTAATCAGCCCTTTTATCATGTCAAAAGCTGTTGCTAAAGGAATGATTGCTCGTGGAAGCGGAGGAAAAATAATCAACATCTGTTCCATGATGAGCGAATTAGGCAGAGATACTGTAAGTGCTTATGCTTCCGCAAAAGGAGGATTAAAAATGCTGACTAAAAGTATGGCAACTGAATGGGCTAAATTTAACATTCAAACGAATGGAATTGGACCTGGATATTTTGCTACTACCCAAACTGCTCCAATTAGAGTAGACGGACATCCATTTAATGATTTTATCATTAGCAGAACTCCTGCTAACCGCTGGGGAGATCCAGAAGATTTACAAGGTGCTGCCATATTTTTATCTTCAAAAGCAAGTGATTTTGTAAACGGACATATCCTGTATGTAGATGGAGGAATTCTTGCAACTATTGGAAAACCATCAAACGAGTAATAATTTTTTAAGACGTTTATAATGAGCACAAATTTCATACACGATAATTTTTTATTAGAAAATAAATTTGCTGAAGAATTATATCATAATTACTCTAAAAATCAGCCAATTATTGATTATCACAATCACTTAAGTCCGCAGTTTATTGCCGAAGATAAAATTTTTGACAATATTACAAATGTGTGGATTAACGGAGATCACTACAAGTGGCGTGCTATGCGTACTTTAGGAATCAACGAGCAGTTTATTACTGGAAATGCTTCAGATAAAGACAAATTTATCAATTGGGCAAAAACAGTTCCCTATACAATGCGTAATCCTCTGTACCACTGGACGCATTTAGAATTAGCGCGTTATTTTGGTATTACCGAATTATTAAATGAAAAATCCGCAGAATCAATTTACGAGCAGGCTTCTGCAAAAATAAATTCTCCAGAATTCAGTACACGAAACTTACTTACAAAAGTAAATGCGGAATTTGTATGTACTACTGAAGATCCAATTGACAACTTAGAATACCATCAGCAATTAGCAAAAAGCAACTTTACTACAAAAGTAAGTACCGCTTTCAGACCTGATAAAGCGATTCTTATTTCAAATGACGGTTACAACGATTATATTGACACATTGGGTCAAGCATCTGGTGTAACTATCAATACTTATTCTGATTTATGTACGGCTTTAAGAAATAGAATTGACTATTTTGATAAAAACGGATGTAAATTATGTGACCATGGTTTAGATCAGGTTTACTTTGAAAACTATACTGAAAGCGAAGTAAATGCCATATTCAAAAAGAAAAGAGAAAACGCAGTATTAAGTAATGAAGAAGCTTTGAAATTCCAAAGCGCTATATTGTTCTTCTTATTTGAAACTTACCATGAATTCGGATGGGTACAGCAGCTTCACTTAGGCGCATTGAGAAACAACAATGCCCGTATGCACCGTATTCTTGGACCTGATACAGGATGGGATTCAATCGGAGATTATCCACAAGCTCAAAAACTGTCTGGTTTCTTGAATGCATTAGACAGTAAAGATAAATTGACAAAAACAATCATCTATAACTTGAATCCTGCAGATAATGAAGTGATGGCTACTATGATTGGAAATTTTAATGACGGAAGCGTTAGAGGAAAAGTACAATTTGGTTCAGGCTGGTGGTTTTTGGATCAAAAAGACGGAATGACCAAACAATTAAATGCCCTTTCGAACATGGGACTTATCAGTTGCTTTATTGGAATGCTAACCGATTCAAGAAGCTTTTTATCATTCCCTAGACATGAATATTTCAGACGTATTCTTTGTAATCTTTTAGGAGATGAAATTAAAAGAGGAGAACTTCCTAATGACATCGAATGGATTGGTAAAATGGTTTCAGACATCAGTTACAATAATGCCAAAGAATATTTTAAATTTTAAAAATATAATTTAAGACTATAAAATGAATAAAGTAGTTTCATTCGGAGAAATCATGTTACGCCTTTCAACAGAAGGAAATTTACGTTTTGGTCAAGCCACATCATTTGGGGCGACTTATGGCGGAGGCGAATTTAATGTTGCCGTATCTTTAACAAATTATGGCGTCAACGCTGAGTTTGTAACACGATTACCAGAAAATGAGATTGGAACATGCGCATTAAGAGAAATGAGAAAAATGAACGTAGAATCCAAAAACATCATTTTTGGAGGAGAACGTTTAGGAATTTATTTTCTTGAAACTGGAGCTGGAACACGAGGAAGCAACGTAGTTTATGACCGAGCGCATAGTTCTATGGCAACTATTGAAAAAGGAAGCATCGATTGGGAAAATGTTCTGAAAGATGCGAACTGGTTTCACTGGAGCGGTATTACAGCAGCTATATCAGACAGTTCGGCTCAAGCTTGTTTAGAAGCAATTAAAGCAGCTCATAAATTAGGTTTAACCATATCATGCGATTTGAATTACAGATCAAAATTATGGCAGTATGGAAAAACTCCAAGTGAAGTTATGCCAGAATTACTGCAATACTGCAACGTAATTTTGGGAGATATTGATACTGCTTATTTCATGTTAGGAAAACCTAAAGTAAATCCAAACTATCAAGATGAAAAATCACTTCCTGTTTTATATACAGCCTTATTTGATTTACTTCCAAATTTAAAAACAGTTGCGACAACATTACGTTATTCCGTAAGTGCTTCGCATCAAAGAATTGGCGGTATATTATTTGACGGAAAAGCAATATACCAAGGAGCTGTAAAAGAAGTAACACCAGTAATTGACCGTGTTGGAAGCGGTGATGCCTTTATGGGAGGATTAATTTACGGTTTATTAGAATATCCAAATAATAATCAAAGAGCATTAAACTTTGCTGTTGCTGCTTGCTGCTTAAAACATACCATTGCAGGAGATTACAATTTGGCTACCCTAAATGAAGTACAAAACATGGCAGATGGCGATTCTTCGGGATTAGTATCAAGATAAAAAAACATACAATAATTATGGCAAAATATACAAGAATTGAAGTTGCAGCAGTAATGAAAGAAACAGGATTAGTTCCTTTATTTTATCATACTGATGTATCATTAGCAAAAAAAGTACTTAAAGCATGTTATGATGGCGGCGCCCGATTAATGGAATTTACCAGCAGAGGAGATTTTGCTTTTGAAATTTTTGGAGAACTTAATAAATATGCGATAGCAGAATTACCTGGAATGATTCTAGGAGTTGGATCAATTACTGATGCAGCGGCAGCTTCCCTATATATGCAGTTAGGAGCAAATTTTATTGTTACTCCAGTTTTTAGAGAAGATATAGCTATTGCCTGCAACCGCAGAAAAGTATTGTGGTCGCCTGGTTGCGCATCACTTACCGAAATTGCTAGAGCAGAAGAATTAGGCTGTGAGATTGTAAAACTTTTTCCAGGTGAAATCTATGGACCTCAATTCATAAAAGGTGTAAAAGGACCTTGCCCATGGACAAGCATCATGCCTACAGGAGGTGTTACCACTGGCAAAGATAATCTAACAAGCTGGTTTGATGCTGGTGCAGTATGTGTAGGTATGGGTTCACAGCTAATTACTAACGAAATATTGAAAAACCAAGATGTGGTTTTATTGGAAGATATTGTCAGAAAAACATTAGCTACAATTAAAGAAATTAGACAAAAATAAGGATTCTTATTCGCCTTTCATAAGGTTTAAAAAGCTAAATAAGCGATTGAATACTAGAGGAAAAGAATTTGATCCCCAATCCTCATTAAAGGATTAAAAACTAATATTCTAAGACGTTAGTCGCTTATTATCATAAAAAAATATCAAGGCTTAAATAAGCCCATAAATAAAAAAGTAAAGGAAAAAATGAAAAATTTAAATAGAAAAAATTTAGAATTAGAGAAATTACAGCCTATTAAAGTAATTCAATTTGGAGAGGGAAATTTCCTAAGAGCTTTCGTTGATTACGCTTTTCAAAGACTTAATAAAGAGGTTGATTTCAATGCTGGGATTGCAATAGTTCAGCCATTGAAAGATGGTATGGTGCAACTGATTAATGATCAGGACGGTCTGTACACATTGTTTATGAATGGAATCAAAAAAGGTGAAAAAATACAAGATATTGAGCTAATTTCTAATATTGTAAAAGGTATAAATCCATATACTGATTTTGCAGATTATTTAGCTTTAGCCAAAGAGTCAGCACTTCAATTTATTGTTTCAAATACTACAGAAGCTGGAATTGAATTTGTTGAAAGTGACACTCCGGATATGCAGCCACCAGCTTCATTTCCTGCAAAGCTGACTGTTTTATTATACGAAAGATTCAAACATTTTAATGGAGATACTTCTAAAGGATTGACTATCATTCCTTGCGAATTGATTGATTATAACTCAGAGACTCTGAAAAAAATTATTTTGCAATATTGCGATTTATGGAAATTAGAGGATGCATTTAAAACTTGGGTTTCTGATGCTTGTTCTTACCACAGTACTTTGGTTGACAGAATTGTTCCTGGATATCCAAGAGCTGAAATTGAAGATTACAATAACAAATTAGAATATCAGGATAATTTAATTGTTGCTGCTGAACCATTCTTCCTTTGGGCTATTGAAGGTGGTGATGATTTAAAAGAAAAACTTCCTTTTCATAAAACGGATTTGAATGTAAAAATTGTTGACGATATCCGTCCTTTTAAAATGATAAAAGTCCGTATTCTAAACGGTGCGCATACTGCAATGGTTCCTTTTTCACTTTTGTACGGTAATAAACTAGTAATGGAAACTGTTAACGGAGATTTTACTGGAAAATTCGTAAACAACGTTATTGGTGAAATTAGTGAAACCCTTGATATGGATAAAAATGAAATCATTGCCTATTCAGAAGAGGTAATGGATCGTTTTAAAAATCCATTTATCAAGCATGCACTTGCTGATATTGCTTTAAATTCTATCTCAAAATTCAAAGTAAGAGTTTTACCTAGTTTATTAGGATATTATAATGCAAACAAAAAATTGCCAGTTAATTTGACTTTTTCATTAGCTTCTTTAATCCAATTTTACAAAGGAACCTGGAATAATGAAGTATTGCCTGTAAAAGATACTCCGGAATTAGTTGAAGCATTTAAAAATGCTTGGCAATTAGGAGCTTTAGATTCAGTTGTTGATAATGTATTAGCTAACACTGAATTCTGGGGTGAAGATTTAACTAAAATCAATGGTTTATCGGAAGCATTAGTTTTGGCACTAGATGAAATAAACAGCAATGGTGTTGAGGCAGGTTTTAAAAATTTCGAGAAAACATTTGAATTGCAAAAATTGTAATATTTGATATACCTACAAGTTTATAAAAACCTTGCAGGAGATTAAAAACGAAAAGTTCTTTATAGCAGTAATTGCGTGAGGGATAGCAGAGGAGCTCTTTTTTGTGGTTTTTTCGACCACAAAAAAAGCGGGAACGAATAGCCCGACCCTTGTGGTCACGCCCAAATAATGATTGAAATTACAACGGTGAATGTTGTTGTTTTTCTGAAGTGAAAGTGAGTATAAACATTTTATAATTAATTAAAATGCAAAAAAAATTAATAAAAGTAAATCCATCTGATAATGTTGCCGTAGCGTTGGTAAATCTTGCTGCAGGTGAAGTTATCAACTTTGAAGGTGAAGATATCACTATCGAAACAGATGTGAAGATGAAACATAAAATTGCAATGTATCCTTTTGAAACAGGAGAACGCATTATTATGTATGGTGTTTTGGTTGGTAAAGCGAGTGCTCCGATTGCAAAAGGAGGGTTACTTTCTACTGCAAATGTAAAACACGAAAGTGCTAAAGTAACTGCTAAAACCGAATCTATCGGTTGGACAGTTCCTAATGTTGACAAATGGAAAGACAGAACTTTCAACGGATACCAAAGAACTGACGGACAAGTAGGAACTGAAAATGTTTGGTTGTTTTTTCCTTTGGTTTTTTGTGAGAACAGAAACATCGAAATCTTAAAAGGTATTTTTGAAAAAGAATTATCTAAACCAAAAGAAAACGATTACCAATTGTTGCTTCGTTCATTAGTAAATAATGAAAAAGGTGCTGAAGATGTTGTTACAAAATCGAATGAAGTAGATTTATTCGAAAATATTGAGGTAAAATTTATCCAGCATCAAGGTGGTTGTGGTGGTATTCGTCAGGATTCGCACTCATTGGCTAAACTTTTGGCAGGATATGTTAACAATCCAAACGTAGCGGGTGCTACAGTTTTGAGTTTAGGCTGTCAAAACCTGCAAATCTCAATTTTTGAAGATGCAATGAAAGCGATCAATCCAAACAGTGACAAACCTGTTTTGATTTACGACCAGCAACAAATTGGGACTATCGAAAAAATGCTGAGTACTGTAGTAAAAGATTCTTTTGCTGCTATCAAAGAAGCCAATAAAATTAAAAGAACTCCTACTCCATTATCAAAATTAAGAATTGGTTTAGAATGCGGTGGTTCTGATGGATTTTCAGGTATTTCTGCTAACCCTACATTAGGCGTGTTATCTGATAATTTGGTTGCTTTAGGAGGAACTACAATTCTATCTGAATTCCCGGAATTATGCGGTGTAGAACAAGAATTGGTTAACCGCTGTGTGGATGATAAAGACGGAAAACGTTTCTTAGAATTAATGCAGTGGTATGAAAAAACAGTTGTAGATGCTGGTTCAGGATTTGATATGAATCCATCACCGGGTAACATTAAAGACGGTTTGATTACTGATGCCATGAAATCGGCAGGTGCTGCTAAAAAAGGTGGAACTTCGCCAATAGTAGGTGTTTACGATTATGGAGAATATATCAATGAGCCAGGCTTTACCTTATTATGTACACCTGGAAATGACGTAGAATGTACAACTGCAATGGTAGGTTCAGGAGCGAATATGGTATTGTTTACAACAGGTTTAGGAACTCCAACAGGAAATCCAATCGCCCCAGTTGTAAAAATATCTTCTAACACGCAATTGGCAGAAAAAATGTCTGATATTATCGATATTGACACTGGCGGCATTATCACAGGTGAAAAATCTATTAATGAAATGGCGGACGAAATGCTGGAATTCATTATCAATGTAGCAAGCGGCGATATCAAAACTAAAGCTGCTATTTTAAATCAAAACGATTTTATTCCTTGGAAAAGAGGAGTATCCTTATAATATCAAAGAGAGTTTTTTAGATTATTTTGTTCAAAAAAAGCTGCTAGGATTCATTTTCTAACAGCTTTTTGATTTAAAAGAATTTGTTCTAAAAAGTTTATGGCTTTATAATTCTTGTAGAAGATTTTCGGATATGCAATGCTGGGTTAAGCACCACTTTCTTTTCAATTTTTATATTATCTGTATTATTAATTTGTTCCAAAAAAACTTTGGCCGCCATTTTTCCCATTTCAAGCGGTGATTGATCTACAGATGAAATAGATAGTTCCATGAAACGTGTAAAAGGCTCGTTACCAAAACCAAAAACACAAAAATCTTCAGGTATCTTCACTCCTCTTTCTTTCAGTTCCTGAATAGCTCCTAATGCTGCAAAATCACTCGAAGAGAAAATTCCGTCCGGTGGAGGATTTAAGCCCAATAATCTTTCAACAGCCTGTCTTCCTGCATCAACATTACTTTTAGTTTGGAAAACATAGTCTTCATTACAAGTTAAACCGCTGTCAAGCAATGCTTTTTTATATCCTTTATTCCTGTTCTCGAAAATTTCAAGTGACTGATCCCCTGTCAAATGAGCAATACGTTTACATCCCTGCTCAATAAGATTTTTTGTGGCGAGATAACCGCCTTCAAAGTCATTAATAGTTACAGAGCTTACGCCGTCCATCTCTTTCTTTCTGTCAAAAAAGATTAAAGGAACATTTTTACTAACTACATTTTTTATTACATGGTCATTTTCAGCAGAAACATTTGAAATAGACATCAAAATTCCATCTACCTGAGCATTTAATAAAGTAGTAATATTTTCGATTTGTCTCGTTTCATCTTCATTCGTCTGGCAAATAATAACATGATAGCCCACTGGTCGTAATTCTTCTTCAATTCCTCGAATTACCGAAGCAAAAAAGTTGCTGTCAATACGCGGTACAATAACACCTACGTTATTACTTTTTCCGCTGCGGAGAGATTGTGCCAATCTGTTTTGCTTATAATTCATTTTGGCAGCAGTTTCCAATACCAGTTTCTTGGTAACTTCACTGATTTTAGGATTGTTATTTAAAGCCCTTGAAACAGTCGCAGCTGTTATGTCAAGTGCTTTCGCAATATCGTAGATTGTTGTTTTTTGATCCATTCTGGAGTTTGAGATATACAATTATATCGGTAAAAATAAATAAAAAATTCAATAAAAAGCGATTAATGTTATCGATTGCATAAAAATTAATTTATTCTATGATTTTTGTTTTCAAAGTAGCAGACTAACCTTAAAAAAATCACAAAAATAAACAACCAACTAATAATATCGCAATAATATCGTGTTTTAATTTTATTTACACTTTTTTTAATGACTTTTTTTTGTTTATATAAAAATTATATGTAGGTTTGTGCAATCGATTACATAATTATAGTTACACATTCAAAATAAAGCACAATGAAATTATTCAGAACGTATTCAATTTTGAAAAATATCACAAGTAAAGCAGCCTCTATTTCTTTTACTTGTGCTTTATTGATGGTATCTTCAGTTTTCTCGCAAGAGAACAGTCAGTCAAATAAGCAATGGAAAAAAATGCAATCAATTGTTAATTCCGTTAAATACCCAGCTTTTCCAAATAAAACATATAATATACTAGAATATGGTGCACAATCAAATACTTCATTTGATAACACTGAAGCAATAACAAAAACTATTCAGGAATGCAGCAAAAATGGAGGCGGAATTGTATTAGTTCCAAAAGGGAAATACCTTTCGCGTGCCATTCATTTAGAAAACAACGTGAATTTTCATTTAGATAAAGATGCCGAAATTCTTTTCAGCACAAATCCAAAAGACTATTATCCGTTAGTACATACATCTTTTGAAGGAACCGAACTTATGAACTACTCTCCTCTAGTTTACGCCTATCAAAAAAAGAATGTGGCTATAACGGGAGAAGGTACTCTAAACGGTCAGGCAACTAACGAAAACTGGTGGCCATGGTGTAGCAGTGAACAGTATGGATGGAAAAAAGGAACTCCATCTCAGGCTGATCCTCTCAATCGATTGCGCTTAGTCGAAATGGCAGAAAATAATATACCAGTTACTGAAAGAGTTTTTGGCGAAGGCCATTATTTAAGACCAAATTTTGTTGAATTCTTTGAATGCAAGAATGTGCTTATCCAAGGTATTACTATTATTAATGCACCTTTTTGGGTCATACATCCTATAAAATCAGAGAACTTAATAGTGGATGGCGTCAACATCAATAGCCATGGTCCAAATAATGACGGCTGTGATCCTGAATATTCTAAAAATGTAATTATCAAAAACTGTACATTCAATACCGGAGACGATTGTATTGCAATAAAATCAGGACGTGATGCTGACGGAAGAAGAGTTGCAATGAAAAGTGAAAATATTATTGTTCAGAACTGCACCATGTTTGATGGTCATGGAGGAGTCACTATTGGAAGTGAAATCTCTGGAGGCGTAAGTAATGTGTATGTAGAAAATTGCAAAATGAGCAGTCCAAATCTTGATATTGCCATTCGGCTAAAAACCAATTCAAAAAGAGGCGGTCTGATAGAAAACTTTTATGTACGCAATATAGAAGTCGGTCAGGTTAAAGAAGCCGTATTAAAAGCAGACATGTTTTACAATGTACATGGCAATCAAAACGGAACATTTATCCCTAGAATAGAAAACATTTATTTGGAAAATGTAAAAGTAAAAAACGGCGGAAAGTACAGCATTTTGGCAAAAGGTTACAAAGAATCACCTATCAAAAATATTACTCTTGAGAATGTAACTATTGAAAATGTAAAACAGCCTTACTCAATTGAAAACGTAAATAATCTAAAATTTATAAACACTTATATCAATGGAAAATTAATGAAAGACTAAAAACTAAAAAAAAGTAAAACCAAAAAAACCAATCAATTAATCATTAAAAAAAAAATTTATGACCAATAACCGTTTAATTAAAAAAGGAGCAAAAAGCTATTTTGTTTTTACCCTTTTTCTGGTGTTTCTCATGAGCAATAAAACAATTGCACAGAATGTTACACTGGAAGGCACAGTTAAAGATGCTGCAGGCTTAACTTTACCAGGTGTAAATATTATAGAAAAAGGTACAAAAAACAGCACTAGCACAGATTTTGATGGTAAATACACCATCAAACTTACAAAACCAGCTGCTGTCTTAAGTTTTTCATTTGTAGGATTTAAAACCAAAGAAATTTCAACAGCAGGAAGAACTAAACTTGATGTTTCTTTGGCAGACGATTCAAACACACTAAACGAGGTTGTAGTTGTTGGATACGGAACAGTAAAAAAGTCTGATTTAACAGGAGCTGTTTCGACACTTTCGGGTGCTGAACTTAGAAAAAATCCAGTAGCCAACGTTGCAGAAGCTTTAACAGGGCGTATTGCCGGTGTTTCGGTAACCTCCTCAGAAGGATCTCCGGATTCAGAAATTAAAATTAGAATTCGCGGAGGCGGATCTTTAACTCAAGATGCATCACCATTGCTAATTGTTGATGGATTTCCTGTAAACAGTATAAACGATATTTCTCCTTCTGACATCGAGTCACAAACCGTTTTGAAAGATGCGTCATCTACGGCAATTTATGGTTCAAGAGGGGCAAATGGAGTTATTATTTATACTACCAAAAAAGGTAAGAACGGTAAAGTATCTGTCAATTTCAACATGTTTTATGGTATGAAACAAATGGCAAATGATATTAATGTTCTCTCAACAGAAGATTTCGTTAAGTGGCAATATGAGTATGCTTTATTAAAAAAAGACGTTAGCACATATGAAAAATATTTCGGAGCATGGCAGGACCATGATTTGTATAACGGTGTAAAAGGAGATGATTGGCAGAAACAAATTTACGGTCAGACTGGAGAAGTTCAAAGCCGTGACTTAGGCATACGCGGAGGATCTGACAAAATCAACTACAACTTTAACTATGCCCATTATGATGAAAAAGCAATTATGGTTGGATCTGATTTTAACAGAAATAACATATCGTTAGCATTAAACAGCAAGCTTAGCGATAAAATTGATATTTCATTTACTACACGCTATTCTGATACAGAAATAAATGGCGGCGGAACTAATGAAGTAAGAGAAGTATCATCTGCCGATGCGCGTTTGCGCCATGCTGTTGGGTACGCACCAATTCCATTACCTGGTTTAACAACTGACGATACAGATGAAGCTGTTTCAAGCTATCTTGTAAATCCTTTTGTAGCTACTGCAGATAACGATCGCCAGCAATTAAGAAAAAACTTCAATATGCTTGGCAGTTTTTCTTGGAAATTAATTAATGATCTTACCTTTAAATCAGAATTTGGATTAGACAACCGCAATAATCAAGATTATCGTTTTTATGGACGTTCAACCTATTATGTATCTAATATTCCTGCTGCTACAAATCAAGGTATGCCAGCCATGGTAATTACAGATCAAAAAAATACTACCTTCAGAAATGCAAATACATTGAATTATGATTTCAAAAAATTGCTAGGCACTGATTCTGAACATCATTTAAACCTTCTTGCAGGAGAAGAAATGATAAACACTACTTCAAATACAGTGACATCTACTATTCATGCCTACCCTAAGGATTTTGGTTTTGATCAAGCTCAGAAACTTACTTCACAAGGTATAGCGCAATCTATAGATAACTTTTATAGTCCTGATGATAAATTACTTTCATTTTTTGGACGTGCCAATTATGACTACAAAAACAAATATCTATTTACAGCTACCTATCGTGCAGATGGCTCTAGTAAATTTACGACAGGCAACAAATGGGGTTACTTCCCAGCAGGAGCAATTGCATGGAAAATTTCTGAAGAAAGCTTCCTAAAAGATGTAGATTGGATAAGCTCACTTAAAATAAGAGCAAGTTATGGAGAAGCTGGAAACAATAATATTCCAACTGGACAAACAACTCAAAGTTTTATGTCAGGAAACTCTACTTGGATAAATAATAGTACCAGCCAATGGGCGCCATCCAAGACTTTAGCAAATCCAGATTTAAAATGGGAGACTACCGTAACACAAAACATAGGTTTAGATTTTGATTTTTTCAATGGTCGTGTAAACGGATCTCTAGAAATGTATAAAAATAAAACGCAAGACCTGTTAATATTATTTCCGGTTGCTGGAGTAGGTTACAACAATCAATACCGTAACATGGGAGAAACTCAAAACACAGGTTTCGAAGCTACTTTAAACATAGCAGCAATACAAGCAGAAAAATATGGCTTGAATTTTTCATTCAATATTGGCGTAAACAAGAATAACATCAACTCACTTGGAGTTATGAGCGATTTTTACACTTCAACTAATTGGGCATCTTCACAAATTACAAATGATTATGCTGTAAAAGTTGGTTCACCAATAGGCATGATGTACGGATATCAAAATGCTGGCCGTTACGAAGTATCAGACTTTGATTATGATGGAACAAAATATACATTAAAAACTGGCGTTGCTGACGCTACAGGAATTGTAGGAACTGTACAGCCAGGATACATGAAATTAAAAGATCAAGATGGAAATGGTATTATAGATGCAAAAGATCAAACAATAATTGGTGATGCAAATCCAGAAAACACAGGAGGTATGGTAATTAATGCTAATGCTTATGGATTTGACCTTTCGGCAGCATTCAACTGGAGTTATGGCTTTGATGTTTATAATGCTAATAAAGTTGAGTTTACCACCTCTAATCCAAACGGGCAATATAGAAATTTAAGTTCTGAAATGGCCGATGGACAAAGATGGACAAATCTAGATCCTGCAACAGGTACATTAGTAACTGACCCTACTGCATTAACAGCATTAAATGCAAACACTACAATGTGGTCACCATATATGAAACAGTTTGTTTTTAGTGACTGGGCTGTTGAAGATGGTTCTTTTTTAAGGTTAAACACACTAACATTGGGCTACACTGCTCCAGACTTCTTTAATTCTAAAATGGGAATTAGTAAATTAAGATTTTACGCTACTGTATCTAACGTTTTCCTTTGGACAAACTACTCAGGTCCAGATCCGGAGGTAAACACAAGAAGAGCTACTCCTCTTACGCCTGGTGTTGATTATTCAGCATATCCGCGCAGCAGACAATTTGTTTTTGGTTTAAACCTTAATTTTTAATTAAACACTATCAAGAGATGAAACATACAATAATAATAGCGGCAATACTTTTTGGTAGTCTTTTTACATCTTGTCAAGAGGATTACTTAGATGCTCCAGCGCAATCATCACTAGACGAATCAGTAATTTTTTCTTCTGCAACACTAGCCAAAGGAGCTATAGATGGAATTAAAATACCATTTGGTGAAACCAATTCTTACAGAGGCCGATTCCTTCCATATTATGGTTTAAATACAGATGTTGAATGGAATAATTCTTCAACAACTGTTGGTGATGGGACTGATTTACAAAATTATGGCGTAACTGCGTTAAATACAGTTATGAATACGGCCGACAATGCCTGGTCACAAATGTATTCAGGAATTGAGCGTGCCAATCTTTGTGTTCGCGGACTCCGTTTATATGGTAATCCAAAGCCTGGAACCGAGCTTGGATATCTTCTAGGTGAGGCTCTAACACTACGTGCCATTTATTATGCAGATCTAGTGAAAGCTTGGGGTGATGTTCCTTTTCGTTTTGAACCAATCACTAATGCAACATTATATATAGCAAAATCAAGCCGTGACGAAGTTTATAAACAACTGCTTAAAGATTTAGATGAAGCAGCTACATTGGTACCATGGCCAAATGAAACTGCTGCTACAAATAGTGTCGAAAGAATTAACAAAGCATTTGTAAAAGGTTTCCGTGCTCGTTTAGCAATGGCCGCAAGCGGATTTCAGCAATATCCTGACGGAATCCATAGAAGTACTGATCCTGCACTTTCAGTTGCAAATATGTATCGTTTAGCATTAGATGAATGCCGTGCTGTAATTGCAAGTGGAAAAGCCCGTTTAGAGCCATCATTTGAAACATTTTGGAAAAAATATAATCAAGAAGTTATAACTGCCGGTGGAGAATCACTTTGGGAACTTCCTTTTGGTGATGGTAGAGGAAGAATGCTGTTCTCTTTTGCTGTACGTCATACAAGCATCGATCAATTTCATGCTAATGGGGCGAATAGAGGTGGAGTAGCAGGACCGCTTCCATATGTATTTTATGACTATAACCAAAAAGATACTCGTAGAGATGTTACCTGCGTTCCTTATAAATACGGTACAGCTGTAAACGCAGTAGCTAAACAAGAATTAGGAGCATTAAACACATGGTACTTTGGTAAATACCGTTACGAATGGATGACTCGTCGTGTTACTTCTACTAACGATGATGGAGTTAATAAAATCTATATGCGTTACGCTGAAGTTCTTTTAATTGCAGCTGAAGCGGCCAATGAACTAGAAGGATTTGATGCTGCTAAACCTTACTTAAGAGAAATACGCAATAGAGCGTTCGCAGCAGCTGATAGACCTGTAAATGTAGATGCTTATCTTTCTAAAATAACATCTAAAGAGGATATGTTTAAAGCAATTGTTGATGAAAACAAGTTTGAATTTACAGGAGAAATGGAACGCAAGCAAGCGCTTATCCGCTGGAATCTGCTTAAAACAAATTTAGACCTTGCTAAGGTTAAAATGAAAAATTTACAAACACGCACAGGAGAATATGCTGATGTACCAAGTACGCTATATTACAAATACGATCCTACTCCAGACTCAAAAGGCAACCCGCTTACTACCCTTATTATTTACGGATTAAACCGTGGAGAAAATGTAAATCCAGGAGTAGGTTATTCTGCTATGACATGGGTTGTTCTTGATGATGCCAAAATCAATTCTCTTTACAAAACTGGCGTAGATCCAAATACCAGACAATTTTGGCCAATATGGAAAGTGTTCATTGACTCAAGTAATGGTCTATTGACAAATGACTATGGTTATTAAAAATCTTGCAAAAAAATTTATTATAAATTATAACTTATTATGTTTATGAATATAAAATATATATTAAAAGGATTAATAGCCACATTATTACTGACTTTAGCTGTTACAAGCTGTGAAAATTATAATGAGCCGCTATTAGAAAACATTGGGAATACTAGAGAGTTTTCCCCAATAGGACTTACTGCAGTAATTAGAAATCAGACAACAGTTGAATTGAACTGGACGGTAAATGAAAATGCTGATCATTATGTTATAGAATTCAGTGCAGATGATCCTAACTTTACAACTATTTACAAAACTGTTAAAGTTACCGCATCCCAATTGCCTGTAAAAGTACAATTAGAAGGAGAAACGCTTTATTCTATTAGAGTGAAAGCAGTAACACCAGGTTTAGATGATTCGAAATGGTCTATTACAACTGCAAATACATTAACAGAACAGATTTTCTTGCCAGTACAGGCTGGAGATATTCAAGCTAAAGAAGCGATTCTTAGATGGACTCCAAACAGTACTGTAACTCACATATTTCTTAGTCCAGGAAGTATTTCACGTTTAATTACAGCTGCAGAAAAAGTTAGCGGTGTTGCTACAGTAACTGGATTAACTGCAGAAACAAACTACACAGCCACTTTGTATAACAATACTAAAAAAAGAGGCGTACAGACCTTTACAACTGGTATCGATATTGGAACAGGTATACTAGTTTCACCAACAGATAATCTATTTCAAAAAATTACTGATGCACCATCTGGATCTGTTCTCGTATTAATGCCAGGTGATTATACAGCTCAAACGGGACTAATCGCCATAAACAAAACAATAACATTGAGAGGTCTAAGAACTTACGACAAACCAAAACTAAAAGTTAATTTTACTCTTGCTAATAATCCTCTTAATACTAGTGAAGTAGTTAATTTCTCTTTAATTGACTTAGACATAACTGGAACAGGATTAACTGGCGGTGCAATAGCAATCAGCACAGCTGCTACCACAGGTCTAGGTGATGTTTTAATAAGCAATTCTTCTATTCATGATTTTCCTTCTCAATTAGTTTATGGAAATGCACTGGCTAAATTAAAATCATTCACTGTAGATAATAGTATTATTAAAAATGTAAATATTGCCAGTGGTGCTGACTTTATAGATTTCAGAACTACTCATGTTACTAATATTACTTTAACAAAAAGCACATTTGATACTTGCTCGTCTCGTGACTTTATACGCTTAGATGCAGCCGCTACCTTAACTGGTACAGGTTTAACATCTACTGTGCTAATTGACGCATGCACTATATATGCTCCTTCATTACCACTTGCCAGTAGAATTTTGTACCTGCGTTTTGTTTCAAATGCTTCAACAGTGCGTAACACATTGTTTGCTGTTGGATCAGCAGTATACACAAATTCAACTGCAACTGCTGCACCGGTATTCTCAAATAATAATAATTTTAGTTCACCGAATTTAGCATTAACAACTGGTAATAATAAACCTGACGCTTCAGCAACTACATTAGACCCACAATTTGTAAGCGCAGCTACAGGAGACTTTACAGTTAAAAATCAAACTATAATTGATAAAAAAATTGGAGATCCTCGTTGGATAAAATAAATTACAAAAAGAGGTTTGTGAAATACAAACCTCTTTAATATAACCAATGTTTCAATTGGCTGGAACCAAAATAAAATCCAAAAAAAATACCATCAGGCATTTGAATGAGTTTTATTAAGTATAAATAATAGAAATAGGAGTTTGATTTTGATGTCAAACTCCTATTTTAAATTATAAAAGCCTTGCAATAGAAACACGAGAAGATTTCTGATACTATTGTTCTAAACTTATACATACAGAAGCTCGAAATAATTATAACAATGTAATATTGATATTCAATTAGTATTTTTGATGTTAAAAAAGTTATGCAGTTTATCAAAATATATGCTGTTAAATAATGCAGAAACTACTAAAATTGCCCACTTGGATTGCTCATTGAACAGACAAATGGCAGCTTTAATAGAATCTGACAAAAACCAATAGCACTTTTGATAACAAAGACATAAAAGCAAATACATATACACTATCTGTCAAAACTATAGATAGTACATTAGTGTTATAAACATCCTGAATCCAAGATGGCGAAGTAAGAATTAGCACATAAAACAGATTGACAACTACATCATAACTCACACAATGAAAACAGTTTATAAAATTACAGCACTATTATTGATAGGTTTTACTGCCATAAATGCTCAGAATAAAAGCACTACTTCATCAACCGCAAAAACCTATGCCGAAATCTCAGTAAAGAATGATGGCAAATGGGAAAATAGAAAATACATTGGAGGCACTTTTAAAAATGTCGACAGACTTAAATTAGCTCCTGAACATACAGACCATTCATTCGATATTCGTTATGAAGGCCCAGGCTGGGAAAGCAACAAAATAGGCTATCGTTTGTATCTAGATTGGAGAAATGCGATAGACATTTTTGGAAAAAAAACCGAAGCTATTATTTTACCTCATGTAGGTCAAGAAGGATTTGATTCTTATCACAATATGCAGGATTGGGGATCAGATATTTTAAAAGCGGGAAAAGGAATTGGAATTGGCTCTATCGACCGCTATCTAAATAATGAAAAACTGCATTTCTACGAAGTAGATTCTACTTTTGCAAGTGTCGAAAATAAGGCAAAAGAATCTTCTGTAAAAGTGAGCTACCATGGATGGAAAACAGCTTCAGATAAAATTGATTTCACGTCTGATTTAACTATTACCCCAGACCAGCGATATACCAAACATACCTTTCAGGCATCAAAAGAAATTAAAGGAATCTGCACAGGAATTGTTAAACAAAAAAACACCGAACTTCTAAAAAAAGAAAGCCAAAACAAGAAGTGGGCTTATATAGCAACTTATGGCGCACAATCTTTGGTTCCTGATAATTTAGGAATGGCTATTTTTTATGAAATTAATACTGTAGAATCTTTAGAAGATACCGAATTGGATTATCTGCTAGTTTTTAAACCAACGACAAAACCAACTTCATTTTACTTTTTGGGCGCTTGGGAACAAGAAAAAGACGGCATCAAAAACAAAGAAGCATTTGAAAAATACCTGAATGAGAAACTAGCTGTTTTGAACAAAAAAAGTAAAATCTAGACATCCAGAAGTAGTATTAGATAATATAAATTAGTAAACATTAAAAAATAAATTATCATGGTAAACGGAAAAACAAACGCTTTTAAAGCTGCGGTGCTTTTTATCTCATTTGCATTTCTAAGCTGCAAGACTACGGCTCAAGAACCTGCAAAAAACACTGCTTCCCAGAGTGAAATAACAATTTCAAAAGACTTAAAATGGTCTGATAAAATGGCTTTAACTCTAATGAAACGCCATCCTGAAAGCTATATGATTGACGATGCAAAAAAACCAAAATGGGATTACGTGCATGGATTAGTCCTATACTCATTTCAGGAATTGTACAAAAAAAATCCTGATCCTAGATATACGGCCTATATCAAGGGTTATTTGGATAATTTTATTGAAGAAAATGGTAACATCAAAACCTACGAAATAGAGAAATACAACATTGATATGATTGTAGCGGGCCGTTTACTATTTAATGTTTACGAAACTACTAAAGAAGAAAAATATTTAAAAGCAATGCAATTGTTACGCAAACAGCTTGAAGAACATCCAAGAACTCAAAGCGGCGGTTTTTGGCATAAAAAAATATATCCAAACCAAATGTGGTTAGACGGTTTGTACATGGGAGAACCTTTTTACGCTCAGTACACCGTTACTTTTGAAAATGGAAAAAACCTTGATGACGTAGCCAAACAATTTGAGCAGATTCAATTGCATGCAACTGATCCAAAAACCGGATTATTATATCATGCATGGGACGAAAGCAAGCAAATGCCTTGGGCAAATAAAGAAACTGGAAAATCACCTAATTTTTGGTCAAGAGCTTTAGGATGGTATGCAATGGCTTTGGTTGATGCCTTGGATTATTTCCCAAAAGATCATCCAAAACAGAAAGAAATAGTAGGTTACTTGAATAATGCTGCAGCTGCTTTAGCCAAATTTCAAGATGAAAAATCAGGTTTGTGGTATCAGGTTACAGACAAGGGAGGAGAAAAAGGAAACTATTTAGAAGCTTCAGGATCTTCAATGTTTGCTTATGCTTTTGCAAAAGGAGTAAACAAAGGATACTTACCTGCGGAGTATAAAAAACTGGCCAACAAGGCATTTGACGGCTTGACAAAACAACTAATAAAAACGGATGCCGATGGCGGAATTACCTTGACGCAGGCTTGTCAAGTTGCTGGTCTAGGCGGTACTCCCTATAGAGATGGCTCTTATGAATATTATATTAATGAAAGAAAAAAAGATAATGATCCTAAAGCTACAGGCCCGTTCATTTTGGCAGCCTTAGAATTAAACAGATAAAAAATCATATTCCCAATTAAAATGAAGCTTACAAAAATCACTGCTGTTTTTATGTGCTGTATTGCTATGCAAACAGCAATAGCCCAAGAAAAGAATGAAAAACAGCATTCGCAGGTTTGGGTATCCGATAACGGCGATGGCACATATAAAAATCCGATTCTCTACGCAGATTATTCCGACCCGGATGCAATACGTGTTGGTGACGATTATTATATGACCGCTTCCTCTTTTAATTGTATTCCAGGATTACCTATACTCCACTCAAAAGATTTGGTAAACTGGAAATTAATTGGCTATGCTCTTTCTAAGCAAAAGCCATTAGAAATATTTAATAAAGTCCAGCACGGAAATGGCGTTTGGGCTCCTTGTATCAGGTATCATAACAATGAATTTTACATTTATTACCCAGATCCAGATTATGGTATTTATCAAATAAAAGCAAAAAAACCAGAAGGACCTTGGAGTGAACCTGTTATGGTAAAAGAAGGCAAAGGCCTTATTGACCCTACTCCATTATGGGATGAGAACGGAAAAACATATTTAGCTTATGCATTTGCAGGAAGCCGTGCCGGTATCAAAAGCCAATTAGTTATTTGCACCATGAATTCTGAGGGAACAACCGCTAATAATGATGAAGTAATGATTATTGACGGACATGCTGATGAATCCACAATTGAAGGTCCGAAATTCTATAAACGCAATGGCTATTACTATATTTTTGCTCCAGCCGGAGGTGTCGCAACCGGCTGGCAGACTGTTTTAAGATCTAAAAATGTTTTCGGCCCTTATGAAAAAAGGAAAGTAATGGATCAGGGAAAATCCAGTATAAACGGTCCTCATCAAGGAGCTTGGGTTCAAACGCAGACAGGAGAAGACTGGTTTATTCATTTTCAAGATCAGTTTGTTTACGGAAGAGTCGTTCATTTACAGCCAATGAAATGGGAAAATGATTGGCCGGTAATTGGAATTGACCAAGACAAAGATGGTACTGGAGAACCTGTGATGGTTTATAAAAAACCAAATGTTGGGAAAAAATCGTTTCCTATTGAAACACCACCTGAAAGTGACGAGTTCAATCTTCCTAAACTAGGATTGCAATGGCAATGGCACGCCAATCCGCAGATTACTTGGGGATTTCCAACACCTATGGGATATTACAGTCTGAATTGTATTCCAGTTCCAAAAGAAGTAGCGACTCTTTATGATGTCCCTAATTTGTTATTGCAAAAGATGCCTTCGAATGAATTTACTGCTACTGCAAAAATTAAATTCAACTCCCGATTTGATGGCGAAAGTATGGGATTAGTAGTGATGGGATTAGATTACAGCTATATCTGTTTCAAACAAGAAGCGGGTAAATTATATGTCTCTCAAAAGACTGCTAAAAATATTGACAAAAAAGGAATGGAGACAGAAAGCAAAACAATCCTCATTAACAATCAAAACCTTTATTTACAAGTCAAAGTAAAACCAGGAGGAATATGTACTTTTTATTACAGCGAAAACGGAAAAGACTTTACTGCTATCGGAGAATCTTTTAAGGCAAGAGAAGGCAAATGGATCGGAGCTAAAATAGGTTTTCTGGCACTTAGACAAGGTATAATTAATGATGCTGGAAATGTCGAAATCGATTGGTTTAGAGTAACAAAATAACCCCTTGAGGGTGCAAATCATAAATATTAACACATAGAAACATAGATTTTATTTAAGAAAAAGAATACAAAAAGAAATATATTTCTTTGACATAGAGCCTATGTGTATTTTAAATAAGTGAAACGCCTAATTTTAAGCTTACATAATTCTATGTCTCTATGTGTTGAAAATAATTACACCCAACGGGTTAACAAACTAATATATTTTTAAAATGAAAAGTATAAAAACAAACATAACACTACTATTATTTTTAATAATAAGCACTAACATTCAGGCGCAAAAAGAACAAAAATGGGTTTCAATTATTCGTGATAACGAAAATAGCTGGTTTGCCACAAACGAAGCCAAAGAAGTAGCTGAAAATGTGTTATTGTACCAACGCAATATTGGCGGATGGCCAAAAAATATTCAGATGCAGAATCCATTGACTGCAGATGAAAAAAAGAAATTAACTGCCTTAAAACCTGAAACCAAAGAATTGACAACAGATAATGGCGCAACCTATCAGGAAATGCTTTTTTTATCTAAAATGTATGCTCAGGTACCAGATGAAAGATACAAAACGGCTTTTTTGGCCGGTTTAGATTATTTATTAAAAGCACAATATGATAATGGCGGATGGCCACAATTTTATCCGCTTAAAAAAGGATACTACACTCACATTACTTATAATGATGATTCGATGGCGAATATCCTTAACGTCATGAAGCAGATTGCTGAGAAAACGGATTATTACAGCATAAAAGCTCCCGATGCTACAGTTGAAAAAGCTAAAAAAGCTTTTGATAAAGGTATTGACTGTATTTTGAAAACACAATACAGACAAAATGGAGTTCTAACCGCTTGGTGCGCACAGCACGATGAAATTACGCTGCTTCCGGCAAATGCACGAGCTTTCGAATTAGCTTCTTTAAGCGGTAAAGAATCAGCCAAAATTGTATTGCTTTTAATGTCTATACAAAACCCGTCTCCCGAAATTATAACAGCAGTAAACAGTGCAGTTGCCTGGTTCGAAAAAACAAAAATTACCGGACTTAGAGAAGACCGTGTTCCTGTTCCAAACAGTAAAATAATGGAAAAAGTAATGGTCAAAGATCCAAACGCTGCACCGCTGTGGGCACGCTTTATGGAATTAAGCGACAATACTCCTTTCTTTTGTGATCGTGATGGAGTAAAAAAAGCAACTCTAGCCGAAATTGGTCAGGAACGAAGAGTAGGATATGCTTGGTACACCAATGAACCTAAAGAAGTTTTAAAAAAATACGAAAGCTGGAAAAAAAAAATTGAAACCGAAACTGTAACTCCTAAAAAAAAAGTGAAGTCGCTCTAAAAGATGAATTCAATATAGTTGTTGACCAAAAAGGAACGGGAGATTTCAAAACGATTCAGGAAGCTATAGATGCAGCAAGAGCATATCCAAGCAAAAGAATTACAATCTCTATAAAAAACGGCACTTATTATGAAAAAGTAAAAGTTCATGCCTGGAATACCAATATTTCTTTCATTGGCGAAAGCCTTGAAAAAACAATCATAACGTATGATGATTATTTCAATAAAATAGGAATTGGTCGTAACAGCACTTTTTACACCTACACAGTTTTGGTAGAAGGGAATGATTTCTTCTGCAAAAACCTGACTATTAAAAACACTTCTGGACCCGTTGGACAGGCTGTTGCACTGAATGTAAATGCAAATAGAGTTATGTTTATCAATTGTGCATTTTTAGGACATCAGGATACGCTCTACACTTCGGGAGAAGGAACCAAAAACTATTTTAAAGACTGTTTTATCGAAGGCACGACTGATTTTATATTTGGAGATGCTACCGTTCTTTTCGAAAACTGCATCATTAACAGTAAAAGTGACTCGTATATTACCGCAGCATCAACACCGAAAGACACCACATACGGATATGTTTTCAAGAACTGCAAACTTACAGCTGACGAAAAAGCAAACAAAGTATATCTTGGACGCCCATGGAGACCATATGCCAAAACCGTTTTTATAAATTGCGAAATGGGAAAACATATTCTGCCGGAAGGCTGGCACAACTGGTCAAAACCAGAAGCCGAAATCACCTCATTTTATGCCGAATACAATTGCACTGGCGAAGGGTTTCAGCCTAAAACAAGAGTCGCTTGGTCACATCAGTTAAAAAAAACGGAAGCTAAAAAATATACTATTGAGAATATATTAGATTCGGATACCACTCCTACTACAAAACAATGGTATTTGAAAAACAATTAAATCTAAGAAATCATGAAGTTTAAACTCCTCATCATATTCCTTTTAACGATACCGTGTTTTGCTCAAAAAAATGATTTTCCATCTGATAAAGTAGATGAAATTATCAAACGCATTCAACTGCCTGTTATTCCTTCGTATAAAATAGAAGTGACCAAATTGGGTGCCAAAGGAGATTCCATCAGTAATGCTAAACCTGCTTTCGATAAGGCAATGGCACTTTGTAAAAAGAATAATGGCGGTACAATTATTGTTCCCAAAGGAATTTACACACTAAACGGTCCCATTCACTTTGTAAGCAATGTAAAATTACATTTAGAAGATGGAGCTAAAATTAGATTTGGCTCTAATCCAAAAGATTACCCAATTGTTTTAACGAGCTGGGAAGGAACAATGCTCTACAATTACAGCCCTTTAATTTATGGAAATAACGTAGAAAACGTTGCCATTACAGGAAACGGGATTATCGATGGCGAGGCAAAAAATACTTGGATAAAATGGAAACCGCTTGAAAAAAAAGACCAGCTATTAACTAGAGATATGAATCACAAAAGTACTCCAATCAAGGAGCGTATTTTTGGGGAAGGCCATTATCTAAGACCTCAATTGATTCAGTTTATCAATTCCAAAAACATTCTTATCGAAAATGTTCAAATTGAAGATTCTCCATTTTGGTGTGTTCATCTGCTAAAAAGCAAAAGCATAACAATACGCGGAGTTAAATACAATGCACACAACAATAACAATGACGGAATTGACCCTGAATATTCGAGTGATATCCTAATTGAAAACATTCTTTTTGATAATGCCGATGATAACGTTGCTATCAAAGCAGGAAGAGACGATGAAGGGCGCAGCAATTCCAATACTCCTTCTGAAAATATTGTAATCAGAAATTGTGAATTCAAAGGGCTGCACGCCATTGTAATTGGAAGCGAAATGTCGGCAGGAGTTAGAAATGTATATGTCGAAAACAGCAAATTTCGTGGGTATTTAAAAAGAGGCATTTTTATAAAAACAAATTCGGATCGCGGCGGTTACATCAAAGATATTTATTTCAATAATCTGGCGTTCGGAAAAGTAGAAGACTGCCTCTATATCACTGCAAATTATCACGGAGAAGGAAGCGGATTAAATCCTTCCAGCGTTTCCGATATTTATTTTTCTAATATTAGCTGTGTTGAAGCTACCAATACCGGAATTGTAATCGAAGGATTCCCTGATAAAAAAGTAGCAAATATCAAACTGAATAACATTAATATACAATCTGCCAAAAATGGAATGACAACTACAAATTCTGAAAATGTGACTATCAATGAAGTTGTAATTGGCCAGAAAGCAACCACTCCTACAGCAGTAAAATAAACTTAAAAACTAAAGACTATGAAATGGATTTCCATATTTTTTATGCTAATTTCTCTAAATTGTTTAGCCCAAAAACCAACTATCTACGGAATTGGCGATTCTACAATGGCTAACAAAATCAAACCTGATGAAAACCCGGAACGTGGCTGGGGACAACTGTTCCCTATGTTTCTTACTGACAATATTAAGTTTGATAACAGAGCCGTAAATGGTCGAAGCACCCGCAGTTTTATAAACGAAAAACTTTGGGATGCTGTTTACAAAGAATTAAAAAAAGGCGATTATGTTTTTATACAATTTGGACATAATGATCAAAAAGAAAAGGATTCTTTGCGGTACACCAACCCTCATACAGCATACCGTCATAATTTAATAAGATTCATAACCGAAACCAGAGAAAAAGGAGCTACTCCAATCCTATTTTCTTCAGTAATCCGAAGAAATTTTAATGAAAAAGGAGTATTAATCAGTACACACGGAGACTATACTTTAGAAGCGCGATTAGTAGCTAAGGAATACAATGTTCCGTTTATAGATATGGAATATTTATCTGAATTAGTTGAGCAGTCCTATGGTCCGGAAAAATCAAAACAACTGCATTTGCATTTCAAAGCCGGAGAAATTCCATATTATAAAGAAGACAAAGCAGATGACACTCACTTTTCTGTAAAAGGAGCTACAGAGATGGCAAAAATCGTAGCGGAAGAATTAAAAAAAACAAAACTGGATATCATAAAATATATCAAATAATGAACCTTAATATAGTTTTTTGTCAATACTATAATAAGAAAAATGAAATCAGTAAAATTGGATTATATATTTTAAACACTGATTAATAAGTTTTTAGAATTATAATATTACAAAATTTGAGAATTTGAGAATTCTTGAGATAAATACATTAGTATTTAAGGCACAATGCGCTAAATTTCATAGCTTTAATACATTATTTAGATAATAAAATGACTACATCAAACCAAGACAACATGCAGGAAAAAAATAAGACATTAGGAGAATTTATTATTGAGAACCAAAAAGATTTTCCCTATTCATCAGGTGAATTATCTCGAATTTTTAATTCTATAAAATTAGCATCAAAAGTTGTTAGCTATAAAGTAAATAAAGCCGGATTGGTTGATATTATTGGAGGCGTGGGCGAAAAAAACATACAGGGAGAAGACCAGCAAAAACTGGATGTTTATGCCAATGAAGTTTTCATCCAAACCCTTATAAACAGAGAAATTGTCTGCGGTATCGCCTCCGAAGAAAATGACGATTTCCTTACCATACAAGGAAGCGACAATGGCAATAATAACAAATATGTTCTTTTAATGGATCCATTAGACGGCTCTTCCAACATAGATGTAAATGTATCTGTAGGAACTATTTTTTCGGTTTACAGAAGAATAACTCCTGTTGGAACTCCAGTTCAGTTAGAGGATTTTTTACAGCCAGGAACTGCTCAGGTTGCTGCAGGTTATGTAATTTACGGAACCTCAACGATGTTAGTTTATACTACAGGCCAAGGCGTAAATGGTTTTACTTTAAATCCAGCGATAGGAACATTTTATTTATCTCATCCAAATATGCAGTGCCCGCCCGACGGCAGTTTTTACTCTGTAAACGAAGGAAACTACATTCATTTTCCGCAGGGAGTAAAAGACTACATCAAATATTGCCAGCAGGAAGAAGATGACCGCCCCTACTCCTCTCGATATATTGGCAGTTTAGCTTCCGATATCCACAGAAATATGATAAAAGGGGGTGTTTATTTATACCCAACAAGCTCCAAAGCCATTAAAGGAAAACTTAGGCTTTTATACGAATGCAACCCGATGGCATTTATCGTTGAACAAGCAGGAGGAAAAGCCTCCGACGGCATAAACCGAGTAATGGAAATAGAGCCTACCGAATTGCATGAACGAACAGCTTTCTTTTGCGGAAGCTACAACATGGTCGAAAAAATAGAAGAATGTATCCAAAAAGCTTCATTAAGTAAATACTAATTTTTGGAGCAGAAACATAGGATATTTTTGAAAATATTGTCCCGCTATTCGTTTCACACGAGCGATAGTGAACTGACGAAATAATCGGGACTAAAGTGCAATGTCATTAAATTAAGGATTTCTCTCTACTTTTTTTAAAATCTAGCTCTCGCAAAGACGCGAAGACGCAAAGAAATCGGTTCTAAATTTTGCGTCTTTGCGTCTTCGCGAGAACATTTAAAGCTTAACTTAATGACATAAAGGGAGATATTTTGCTTCCTTGTTATTACTTAAAATAGCAATCAATAATTAAAATAAAGTAACCTGTCCGTCGTCATCCAATTGGATATCGGTGTCGTCAGGATTTATTCCTTCTTCAGCCACAATCTCTGGAATTTCTTCAACTGGCTCCTCATAAGGCAGCGGTTCTAATAAATTAACCTGTTTCAGTTTATCAGTCGTTAATTGATTACCAAGTGCTTTAAACCCTTTTACGGCAATAAAAGACTCAATATCTACAGTCATATTCTCTTTCTGAACTCCTTTAATTTTAGTAAAAACTAATTCGGCAACAGGACGATAATCTGTCGCTACAATTTCCAGTCTGGAATTGGCATGTTCTGTAATAAAACTATCCTCCTTATTTTCGGTTTCCACCAAGAAACGCTTGATATAATAACGTTCTTTTTCGCCATCATAATAAATCGCCGAAATCGGTTTTTTTGGAATCCATTTCTCCAAAACAATCATATCACCATCAAAATGAGTCGTTAATTCAGGAGTAATAGCTTTAATTTTTCCTGCTTGCGAAATCACTAAAATTTTATCGCTCGGCCTGAATTCGCCCAGCAATTCTCCTCTCGCATCCACATTCAATCGCTGAACGGTATCGTCAAACCATATTTTTCTTGGCAGTAAGGTCGAAATACCTTTTTCCTTTAATTCAATTTTCTTGATCGGATATTTAGTTACCAGATTCCCTTTGGAAGCCCGTCCTTTAATTGCCAAAGAAGCAAAATCAATATCGAATTTCAATTTCTTCACACTTCCAACCTGACGTAATAAAATAGTAATTACCTCAGCTTCACCATTTGGATTACATGAAAAATATAAAGTTTGTGAACCTTTATTTTCATTGGTTAAATCATATAATTTATCCCTAGTAACCCCCGAAACATTGAAACGTTTTATATACGATGGTCCTGATTTTCCATCACGGTATATCATGTTATAGATGGTTCGCTTATCGCTCTTATCAAAAATGGCAACATGAATAATGTCTTTACCGACAAAAGTTTTAGCATCAACTTTGGTAATCATCATTTTTCCATCGCGCATAAACAAAATTACATCATCAATATCCGAACAATCAGCAACATATTCGTCTTTTTTCAAACTGGTTCCGACGAAACCTTCTTCCCTGTTTACATACAATTTGGTATTTCTAAGAACTACTTTCGTTGCTTCAATATCATCAAAAATACGCAGCTCCGTCTGGCGTTCTCTGCCTTTTCCGTATTTCTCTTTTAATTTGGTAAAATAAGCAATGGCAAAATCGGTAAGATGTTCCAAATGATGCTCCACTTCCTTCATTTCATCTTCCAGCTTGGCAATAAAATCATCAGCTTTATCAGAATCGAAGCGAGTAATACGAATCATCGGAATCTGAGTCAGTCGCTGTAAATCATCATCATGAATTTCTCTGACAAATGATTTCTTGAAAGGCTCAAAACGGTCATATAAATATACATACAGCGATTCTCTGTCTCCATACAATTTAAAATCAATATACATTTCTTCACGAATGAAGATTTTTTCCAAAGTCGAGAAATGCCATTTATTTTTTAATTCCTCCAATTGAATTTCCAGCTCCTGACGAAGCAGATCGACAGTTCTTTGCGTGGAGATTTTCAACATATGAGAAACCCCTATAAACAACGGTTTATTATCCTCAATCACACATCCTAAAGGCGCCACCGAAGTTTCGCATGCCGTGAAAGCAAACAAAGCATCAATCGTTTTATCTGGAGAAACCCCTGGAAAAAGATGAATTAATATTTCAACCTCAGCAGCGGTATTGTCTTCAATTTTCTTGATTTTGATTTTGCCCTTATCATTTGCTTTCAAAATACTGTCAATCAAAGTCGTAGTATTAGTCGAAAACGGAATCTGAGTAATCACCAGCGTATTTTTATCGAGCTGACCAATTTTGGCTCGCACCCGAACACGTCCGCCACGCATCCCGTCATTATAATTTGACACATCGGCAATACCCTGCGTCAAGAAATCCGGATATAAGGTGAATGGTTTTCCTTTCAGTATTTTTATTGATGCATCAATAAGCTCATTAAAATTATGAGGCAACACTTTTGTCGAAAGACCAACCGCAATACCTTCAGCTCCCTGTGCCAGAAGCAACGGAAACTTAACCGGAAGATTATTCGGTTCAGCACGGCGACCATCATACGAAACGCCCCAATCGGTGATTTTTGGAGAATACAAAACCTCCAAAGCAAATTTGGATAAACGCGCTTCGATATAACGGGAAGCAGCAGCGCCATCACCTGTTAGAATATTACCCCAGTTTCCCTGGCAGTCTATCAGTAATTCTTTTTGTCCAATCTGCACCATCGCATCACCAATACTCTGATCACCGTGCGGATGATACTGCATCGTGTGTCCAACAACATTGGCAACTTTATTGTAACGGCCGTCATCCAGTTCTTTCAAAGAGTGCATGATTCTTCGCTGTACCGGTTTAAAACCATCCTCAATAGCAGGAACGGCACGCTCCAGAATTACATAGGAAGCATAATCCAAAAACCAGTCTTTGTACATACCGGTTACTTTCGTAATCACGCCCTCTCCTTCTTCTTCCTGATTTTCGTAAAAATGCTGCCCTTCAAAATGTTTGGCATCTACCTCAATAATATCTTCCGAATCATTATCCTCCTGATTTTCATCATTAGAATAATCCTCAGAATTATTGTCTTCGTTTGCTGGAATTATGTTGTCGTCTTCTTCGTCTTTCATTTATTTTGATTCCGAAATTAATTGTATTAAATCTTCTCTGCTTGGCAGAATTGTTTTGTATTTACTGGCAAATATTTGCTCGTTATTTTCAGGTAAAGTATATTCTACAACCAAATCGCTTTTGTTTTGGCAAAGAACAATTCCTATCGTTTTATTTTCATCTTCCAAACGCTTTTCTCTGTCATAATAATTGACATACATTTGCATTTGTCCTAAATCTTGATGCTTTAATTCACCTATTTTTAAATCAATCAGAACAAAGCATTTTAAAACTCGATTGTAGAAAACCAAATCTATTCGAAAATGTTTATCATCAAAAGTAATTCTGTTTTGCCTTGCTACAAAAGTAAAACCGTGACCTAATTCTAGTAAAAAATGTTCAAGTTTATTAATAATTTCTTCTTCCAGCTCCGATTCAGAATACTGATGCAATTCCGGCAATCCTAAAAATTCTAATATATAAGGATCTTTGATAATGTCTTTTGGTTTCTCAATAATCTGACCTTCCTCTGAAAGTTTTAAAATCCCTGCTTTATCACGACTTAAAGCCAATCTTGCATAAAGTGCAGAATCATATTGTCGTTTTAATTCCCGAACACTCCAATTGTATTTTTCGGATTCAATTTCATAGAAACGTCTTTCTTTCTCATCATCAATCCGCATTAAGAATGAATAATGAGACCACGTTAGTTTGAAAAATGAAAGAAGGATTTGTGGTTTTATTGAATTCAATTCCGTAGACAGTGTCTGCGAATTGTTATCAAGCAATTCCGCAGACACTGTCTGCGTTTTTTGAATATTAAAAATCCGCAACACTGTCTCGGATTTTGAATAAATCAAATAGAATTTTCTTATTTGTTCTAAATTCCTCAATGAAAATCCTTTCCCAAACTCATTAGTCAACTGTTCAGAAAGTCCTTTTAATAATTGCTTACCATATTTGGCTCTGTCTTTTCCGTTCTGCTCTTCTTCTACAATCATTCTTCCTATCTCAAAATAGGTATAAACCATTGTTGAATTTACAGTACGTAAAACCTGTAGCCGAGCATTTTGCAATAGCTCGGCTACTTGAGAGAATAAAGCTTTATTTTGAAGATTGTCTGACAATTTATTTACTTTAAGTAACCCTTTTTTCGTAAAAATTCATATTCTTTTCCCTCATCTTCATATTCAACAAAAAGTTTAATTCCAAATTTTCTAAATAAATCACCCATATCTGAATAACAGTATTTTTGGAATCCATTCAAATTAGTTGAACTTCTAGAACCAATACAATTTATACAAAACTCATTATAACCAATAATTCTATTTTTATCATCTCTAAACAAAATCATATGTCTTGGATCATAACACGCTGCAGACATTTCTTCAGGAACACATGTATCAGAAATCATTAAATTAAGAAGTTCTTTCTCTTGACTTTTATTTAAAATAACTCTTTCCTGTACCATTGTACTATCAAAAGTCAGTTTATAATTATCTACTAACATTTTATAAGAAGGTCGTTCCCCTTTGTATCTTACAGTGTCCCAAAAAATTCTATTATAATAAGAAACTAATTCAATTTTTGAAAAATTCTTTATAGGAAAATCTCTTCTGTTAATTACTTTGCTTACTGATTTTACAATCGGAATTCCTTCGGCTTCAATTTGATTGTTTGTTTTTTCATTTTTACAAGAAACCAAAATTAAAATAGTAATCAAAAATATTATTTTCCTCATAAAGTAAGATTTCATTTTGAATTTAAATTATTTCACCTCTTCCAAAACATCCAGTTCCACCTTCAAATTCTTAATAATAAACTCTTGTCGGTCTGGGGTATTTTTACCCATATAAAAAGACAATAACTGCTCAATCGAAGTGTTTTTGTCCATCATAATCGGGTCAAGACGAATCGTATCTCCAATAAAATTTTTGAACTCATCTGGCGAAATCTCTCCCAAACCTTTAAATCGAGTGATCTCCGGTTTTGGTTTTAGTTTTTCGATAGCGTCTTTTCTCTCATCTTCCGAATAACAATAAATGGTTTCTTTTTTATTTCGAACCCTGAAAAGCGGTGTCTGTAAAATGTATAAATGTCCTTCCTTGATTAATTCCGGAAAAAACTGCAGAAAGAATGTAATCAGCAGTAAACGGATGTGCATTCCATCGACATCGGCATCGGTTGCGATTACAATGTTGTTGTAACGCAGTTTTTCCAATCCGTCTTCGATATCCAGAGCCGCCTGCAATAAATTGAATTCCTCGTTTTCATACACAATTTTCTTGCTCATTCCGTAGGAATTCAAAGGCTTACCACGCAAACTGAAAACTGCCTGAGTATTCACATCGCGCGATTTTGTAATCGACCCGGAAGCCGAATCTCCCTCAGTAATAAAAAGTGTGCTTTCTAAATTTCTCGGGTTTTTGGTATCAGGAAGATGCGCACGGCAGTCTCTTAATTTTTTATTGTGCAGATTGGCTTTTTTAGCGCGGTCTGTAGCCAGTTTTCGAATTCCTGATAATTCTTTTCTTTCGCGTTCAGCCTGAAGAATTTTACGCAGTAAAGCTTCGGCAGTTGGCGGATTTTTATGTAAATAATTATCTAATTTATTTTTGATAAAATCATTTACGAAAGTACGGACTGAAACCGGCGGTGTTCCATCATCCGAGCCCATATCCATCGAACCCAATTTGGTTTTCGTCTGCGATTCAAAAACAGGTTCCATTACTTTGATGCTAATGGCACTCACTATCGATTTACGCACATCTGATGCCTCAAAACTTTTGTTGTAAAACTCACGAATGGTTTTTACGATTGCCTCTCTGTAAGCCGCTAAATGCGTTCCTCCCTGCGTAGTATTCTGACCGTTTACAAACGAGTGGTATTCCTCGCTGTATTGTGTTTTACTGTGTGTTAAAGCAATCTCAATATCATGATCTTTCAAATGAATAATTGGATACTCTAAGTCTTCTGCACTAATTGTTTCTTCCAATAAATCTCTAAGACCATTCTCCGAAATGTATTTTTCACCGTTGAATATAATAGTCAGACCATTGTTCAGATAACAATAATTCTTCACCATTTTGATAACATATTCCATACGGAATTTGTAGTTTTTGAAAATGGTTTCATCAGGCGTAAAAGTAACCTTAGTACCTTTGCGTTTGGTTGTATCAATTATATCCTCTTCCAAAACTAAATTACCTCCTGAAAATTCTGCCGCTTTTTGTTTTTCATCACGAACAGATTCTACACGAAAAGCGCTTGAAAGTGCATTTACAGCTTTTGTACCTACACCGTTCAAACCAACAGATTTCTGGAAAGCTTTGGAATCGTACTTTCCTCCCGTGTTCATTTTCGAAACCACATCAACCACTTTCCCTAACGGAATTCCACGTCCATAATCACGAACCGAAACCGTTTTGTCTTTGATGGTCACTTCAATAGTTTTTCCTGAACCCATCACGAACTCATCAATACAGTTGTCGAGAACCTCTTTTAATAAAATATAAATACCATCATCCGGCGAAGAGCCGTCACCAAGTTTTCCAATGTACATCCCGGGACGCATACGGATATGTTCTTTCCAGTCGAGAGAACGGATATTATCTTCGGTGTATTGATTTTGATTTGACATTTTGGGATTTTAGCGAATTTAACTGCGTTTTGTTCGGTCTTTGCTTTCCACAAAAACCTCGAATGTGCTAATGTAGTGTAATTCGATAAATTTTAAAAGAAGTACCCCGCAAAGTTATCAAGAATGATATTGACAGGGGAATTTTAGATTACAGACTGCCGATTTTAGATTGCAGATTGAAGTCTGAACTCGATTATTTAGTTTTGGAGCAGAAAGATTAGGTATTTTAGGAAATATTGTCCCGCACACGAGGCTGAAAGCCGAACTGGCGAAGCAATCGGGGCTAAAAGGTGATATATTGTATTTTTGCCATTATTTTAAAAAAAAAACATTACTAATCAAACATTCATTAAAAAGCTAAGACTTTCTTTTTGGCATTATTTTAAAAACAGCAATTGCAGAACGTGATACATAAATCGTTATATATCTGCCTTCCTTTTTATGGTAATCGATATCAAACTGTTCGATATCATTTTCAACAGTTGTAGGATTTACTACAATTAAAGGATCTGAGTTCATACGATAACCTATTTCCTGAAATCTATAACGGTTTTTGATTTTAAAATTTATTTTTTGATTACCCTCAACCTCTATCACACCAAATTTTGGTTCCAAAATCTCAACTTCTTTTTCAAAGTAATCGCTGTATAAAAGTGGCGACTGTAAAAACAAGGTTTCATCAATAGTTTTGTTATTCCAAATTTTGGACACCGGTAAATGATTGGCAAAAAACATTTTAGGATCAGTATCAAAATAAATTGGTTTAAATTTCTTAACCCATAAATTATTTTCATTTATTGTCTCTCCAGCTCCCCATGTAACATCAACCAATCTCCATATTCCGTCAATCATTACGGCATTCCAAGCATGGTTCATTTCAACTCTTTTTTTCCCAATATCACTAGTTTTAGTTTTAGAATCGCCGTCAATAATCTGCGCATGCAATCCCACCAATGACGCTAAATGATAATACAACAATGAATATCCGCTGCAAACTCCTTTGTGTTTTCTAAAAACAGTATTAATTTCTTTATTTCTAATTTTATAAAGTTTTAAATATTTTTTTTCCTCATTTTTAAAAGAAAAAGACTTAGAAGGCTTTGGATTTAAATAAGCTTCCATATCATAGGAAATATTTAGAGCCATCCAAGTAAAAACAGCTCTAGCTTTATCGCTTTCGGAGGTAAAATCTTGTTTTATTTTATTTGCTAAGTCTAAAGGAGTATGAAATGATACAGGATAACTCCCAACGATTTTATCTACTCTTTGATAATCTTGAGAATAAGCCGTGATAAAAAAAAGATAAAAAGACAACAGTTGAATTATATTTTTTGCCATTTAAAAATTCTTCACAATCTCTTTCAACTGATTATCAAATTCCACATTCGAAATTCGTCCATTTTCGACATCAAAATTATCATTGAAACTCGGCAAAGAGAAAACAGCCTTAATTTCGGTATTAAAGCGTGGGAAATTATTTTTGGCAATCTCTAGAACACTTGCACCTCCTCTTGCGCCTGGCGAAGTAGCCATCAATAACATGGGTTTATCCTGAAATATTTTTGGGTTTATTCTGGAACACCAATCTACTGTATTTTTGAAAACGGAACTATAATTTCCATTGTTTTCGGCAAGTGAAACCACCAAAATATCAGCAGTTGCAATTTTTTCTAAAAAGACTTTCGCCAAAGGATGCTGTCCTATTTCTGCTTCTTTATCAACGCTGAATAAAGGCATTTCATAATCATTTAAATCCAATACCTCAACTTGGGTATTTTCGAACAAACCTGCAGCATAAGCAGCTAATTTTTTGTTGATGGATTTTTTACTTGGACTTCCGGCAAAGGCTATGATTTTCATATCAATTAGTTTTTAATAAAAGTAAGATTTAAAAAATGAATATGTGATTTCGTTAAATCATTTTATGATTTTCTTATAACTATGCTCTTCTCCAAATCTCTTTAAATTTATAATTCGTTTGAATTCATTTCTAGAAGGTTTTAAAAGAAAAAAAGAAGAATCAATCATAGTTGACTTAATTTTGGTAAGTGAATCCATTCTTTTTAAATCCTCTTCAGAATAAATGTATTTTATTTTCAACATATTCTTTTCCATACTAATTGCTTTTATTTTCCAAAAAATAGAATCTTTGTAATTGAGTACTAACTGTCCATCTATTCGTTTTGCTTTTTGGACATTAGAAAACACAAAAAAAGTATCTATGTCTTTTTTAATAATTTCTAACGAATCTCCTTTGATAATTTTTGAACTTAATTCAAATTTACTGTTCGGATAACTAAAAAACTCTCTCAAAGAATCCAGATCTGTTTTTTGAATTCTAAACTTATAATAACTTTCCTCAAGAATCATATCCTCTCTGACATTGATATAAATTGAATCTGAATTCATAAAAATTCCCCTAAACTTATTAGGAATTTTAGATAACTCAGAATCATTAACAGGCTGTGGTTTTTCAAAAAACATATTAAATCCAGCATAAGGAGCATCAGCTCTTTTACAAGAAACAATAAACAGCAACCCCAGAAATAAAAAATATTTTTTCATTTGATAAAGCGTATAAAATTTAAAGTGAAATTACGTATAAAAATTTAAAATTTGATTTAATCAAAATGCTTTAATTACCCCAGATTAAAGTGGAAATCATTTTTCTAGAACGCTGATTTTTTCTTGACCAAAAAGAGCGACCAGAGGAAGCTCCTTTATGGTCTTAGAAAAAACAGGGTTATGGGAAAATATTGAAACGAAAAGCTGGATTAGGTCCATAAAAAAAACCTGCAAAATGACTCTTGCAGGTTTCTATCTATTCTCTTTATTCTTTTCTCTATTTTCTAAAGACTACACGTTGAATCTAAAGTGCATTACGTCTCCGTCTTTTACGATATATTCTTTTCCTTCGACTTTGAATTTACCTGCTTCTTTTGCTTTTGCTTCTGAACCGTATTGAACGTAATCTTCATACGAAATCACTTCGGCGCGGATGAATCCTTTTTCGAAATCGGTGTGGATAACTCCAGCAGCTTGCGGTGCAGTCGATCCAATATTGATGGTCCAGGCACGAACTTCTTTTACACCGGCTGTGAAATATGTTTGCTGTTTCAATAATTTGTAGGCAGCACGAATTAAAACAGAAGCTCCTGGCTCAGTTAATCCCATATCTTCCAGGAAAACCTGACGCTCTTCGTAGCTTTCTAACTCAGTAATATCAGCTTCTGCTCCTACTGAAAGAATGATTACTTCTGCTTCTTCATCTTTAACTAATTCACGAACTTGGTCTACATATTTATTACCGTTTACAGCTGAGTTTTCATCAACATTACAAACATATAGTACTGGTTTTGCAGTAATCAGCTGAAATGATTCCATTAAAACCTCTTCATCATTACCTTGAGGAATGATTGTTCTTGCTGATTTTGCCTGCAGTAAATTTTCTCTGATTCGGTCTAAAAGTGCTTTTTCAGTTTGGGCTTCTTTATTTCCTGTTTTTGCAGCACGGTTTACTTTTTCCAAACGTTTTTCAACAGTTTCCAAATCTTTCAACTGCAATTCAATATCAATAGTTTCTTTGTCGCGGATTGGGTTTACATTTCCGTCAACGTGAACAATATTGTCATTATCAAAACAACGCAATACGTGAATAATAGCGTTACACTCTCTTATATTCCCAAGAAATTGATTTCCTAAACCTTCACCTTTGCTGGCTCCTTTTACCAAACCGGCAATATCTACAATATCTACAGTTGCCATTTGCACGCGCTCTGGCTTTACCAATTCTTCCAATTTATTAATTCTCGGATCGGGTACATTTACAACCCCAATATTTGGTTCGATAGTACAAAACGGAAAGTTAGCACTTTGCGCTTTTGCATTAGATAAACAATTGAACAATGTTGATTTTCCAACATTTGGTAATCCTACAATTCCTGCTTTCATGTGTAGATAATATTTGTTTTTTTATGGTGCATGGCAACGTCATTCTTTTTTTAAATCTTGACGATTTCATGATATGCATGCTTACAAATAACAGTCGGTGTTACTTGATTTTATGGTATTCCTATTTAAAGAGTGCAAATATAAGATTTAAAATGCTTTTTATACAAATAATTAAGACTATTGCATTTGATGCATTTCCGAAGCAATTTCTTAACATTATTTAACGATTGTGTTAAAATTTAGCTATATTTGATTCAATAATTAACCAATAACCAACTTATTTAAATGATTATGAAAAAAATCGCGTTATTATTCTTTTTGCTAAACGTCACACTTATGATGGCACAAAAAGAAGTTTCCGGAGTCGTAAAAGACAAAACTGGCACTCCGCTCCCTGGAGTAAACGTTCTTGAAAAAGGAACAAAGAATGGTATTTCTACTAACATAGACGGAAGTTACAAACTTAGTGTAAACGAGGGCGCAACTTTGATTTTTAGTTATATTGGTTACAAAACTGTTACAAAAGCTACCGATGCAGCAATAATCGATGTGGATTTATCTGAAGAAGGAGAGCAAGAACTGAAAGAGGTACAAATCGTAGGTTCGAGAAACACTAAAAGAACTGTAGTCAACTCCGCAGTTCCTATTGATATCATCAGTGTAAAAGATGTAACGACCCAAAGCGGGAAAATTGAAATCAATGAACTGCTGCAATATGTCGCTCCTTCCTTTAATGCTAACAAACAATCAGGATCTGATGGTGCCGATCACGTAGATCCAGCGTCATTAAGAGGTATGGGACCAGATCAAACTCTTGTTTTAATTAATGGAAAAAGAAGACATCAATCGTCTCTAATTAACCTTTTTGGAACTCGAGGCCGAGGAAATACAGGAACCGATTTGAATGCAATTCCGGCTTCATCTATCAAAAGAATAGAAATTTTGAGAGATGGTGCAGCAGCACAGTATGGATCAGATGCTATTGCTGGCGTAATCAACATTGCCTTGAATGACAATGTAGATGAACTGAATGGATCTATAACTTATGGTGCATATAATACAAATGCGCAAGGAGACTTCCCTGCTGAAACTGCCAATACTGACGGTTACCGATTAGACAAAAACGGTAATGGAAATTCCTTTGGAAAAGATCAGGCTTTTGACGGGGGTTCATTAAAAATAGCTGCAAATTACGGCGTAGCCATTGGAGAAAAAGGTGGATATGCCAATTTCACTACCGAATATTTGAGCAAAGAAAAAACCTTACGTCCTGGATTTGATTTCAGAAAAGGATTTGGTGAAGCCGAAATACAAGGATTTAATCTTTTTGGAAACTTAGCAATTCCAGTATCAGACAAAACCGAATTTTATGCTTTTGGAGGCAGAAATTTCAGAGATACAGACGCATATGCCTTTACTAGAAATGATGGTGAAAGAGTAGTTGAATCTGTTTATCCTGGCGGATATACCCCACGAATTACTTCAAATATTATCGACAACTCTATTGCTGCAGGATTTAGAACAGAAACTGCCAAGGGCTGGAAAATTGACATTAGCAATACGTTTGGGAAAAACCTTTTTCATTATTATACCAAAGGAACAATCAATGCTTCATTGGAAGAAAAATCTCCAAAAGAATTTGATGCTGGAGGGCACAGTCTGAGTCAAAATACGACAAATTTTGATTTTTCAAAAAATTACAGCTCAGTATTAAACGGAATGAATTTAGCTTTTGGTGCTGAATTCAGAACCGAAAAATTCACCATTTTTGCAGGAGAAGAAGGTTCTTACACCACTTATGACACCAATGGAAGACCTATTACCGATCCAACAACTCAATCTGCTCCGATTGATCCAATATCTGGCGAAGCAAGACCTGGAGGATCACAAGGTTTTCCTGGCTACAGCCCTTCAAACACAGTAGATCAAAGCCGTTCCAACTTCTCATTATATGCAGATACTGAATTTGACATAACTGAGAGGTTTCTATTAAGCGCAGCTGCACGTTTTGAAAATTACAGTGATTTCGGGAGTACCATTAACGGAAAATTATCTGCAAGGCTGAAAGCTACTAAAAACATTAATTTCAGAGGTTCCGTAAGTACTGGATTTAGAGCTCCTTCTTTGGCACAAGTCTATTATAATTTAAGATTTACCAATTTTTCATCAAGCGGTGCATCTGAAATTTTACTGTCGCCAAACAATAGTCCGGTAACCCAAGCATTCGGGATAGAAAAACTTAACGAAGAAAAAGCTGTAAACGGATCATTGGGAGTTACAGGAACTTTTGGTGATTTCACAGCTACAATAGACGGATATATGATTAACGTAAAAGACAGAATCGTATTAACCGGCTATTTTGACGCATCATCATTCAATCTAGGAGTAGATGAAGCACAATTTTTTGTGAATGGCGTAGATACAGAAACAATGGGGCTTGATGTTGTTTTGGCTTGGAAAAAGAAAATCAATGAAAATTCTTTTGGTGCAACTTTAGTCGGAAACATTAACCACATGGAAATCAGCAAAGTGAAAAACGGAGATTTAGACAAAGAAATTTTCTTTGGAGAAAGAGAAAAAGCATTCCTATTAGCATCTGCCCCAGAAAGTAAATTTGGGTTAAACCTGACATATGACCGAAAATGGTTCAATGCAGGATTATCGTTCACTCGTTTCAGTGAAGTAAAACTATTAGACTATCAAATGTATGAAGATGTTGCGGACTATGGGACTTTTGAAGACCAGATTACAGCATCAACAGATACTTACGGTGCTAAATTAGTAACCGATTTAACTTTAGGATTCAAGCTTTCCGATTCCCTTAAATTAAGTATTGGCGGAAATAATATTTTCAATGTTTATCCAGATCAGCAGGATGACTGGGTTGAGGCAGGAGGATATTGGGATGCTGTCCAAATGGGATTCAGCGGAGCATACTACTACGCACGATTAGGTTTTACTTTCTAAATAACAACTTAAAAATAAAAGGACTGTCATTACGATAGTCCTTTATTTTTTTTCTTAATTTTAAATACAGTAATACTACTATCATGGCAAATTTATTTATTGAAGAAATGGCCATTATCATTGATGCCATGTATCAGACATTTATCGATTATGATAAAGAGTATGAGTTTTACAACAAGTTAATTCAAGAAAAAAAATGCAGTTCAATACTCGAAATTGGGAGTGGAACTGGGAATCTTGCCAAACGTTTTCACGAAAATGGTCAAAACTATTTTGGGCTTGACTCCAGCCAGAACATGATTGACATTGCACAGAAAAAAAACAAAGACAGTGTTTTTATACTTGGAGACATGCGGCATTTCGAACTTGAAAAACCAGTCGATGCCATTATCATAACAGAACGTTCTACTAGTTACTTAACTAATAATGAAGACATCATAGATACTTTCGAATCTGTTTACAGAAATCTAAATCCAAAAGGCATTTTCATCTTTGATATTATTGATGCCAATCGTTTTATTCCTTTTATCAAAGAAAATGAATTGATAATCCATAAAGCTGTTTATAATGGAATAGAATACTTTCGGGAAAGTCATTGGGAAACAACACCTTTAGAAAATTTCTTACTAGACTGGCGTTCGGATTTTTACAAGATCACAGCTGATAATAAAAAAGAGAGTCTGTTGGATGATTTCACCACTGTTCGGGTTTTTACTTTAAACGAAATCGAGCTTTTCCTGTATCTTAATAATTTTGAAATCCTGAAAGTCATTGACCGAAAAACCTACGCTTATGACACGTATGTAATTATGGCTCAAAAAAAAATATCTTAATTAGTGATTTTATTGATAATCTCCAATTCTTTAGCCGTAGGCGTTAAGCCGGAAAAATTCCAATAATCAGTCAAAATGGAATTTTTTGCATTAAAAAGTGTTTTGTCTTTAAAAACCTGACTATCACTATAAGTGAAGTTTTGAACACTAAAATTGGTGGTAATCATATTATTCAATACTTCAATGTTTTTTATTTCATTTCCAACATTAACACTGTAATTGATCTCCTCATTGGAACTTACTAAATAATAATTTCCAAGATCTGCTCGATAATTGGTTTTAAACATAGACCTAATTATGTTTTTAACTCCTTTTGCAGGATTTTCATCTACAGCAGCCAAAGCTTCAGGCGAAGCCTTTGCAGTTATTTCAATTATCAATTTTCTTTTCACATCATAAACAATTTTAAAATCATCTAACAGCTCAGCAGATTTTTCGACAGGAATTGGAGTCGCAATTATATTATTATAGTCTTGATTTAAAGGATTTACTTTTACAATAAAATTATACTTTTTCCTTATTTTATCGTCAGTTAATGGTTTTAAAATCGAAAAAATATAATATTTCTCCATCATTGAATTTAAATTATATCCCAATAAATCCGAAGAAATTAAATCATCAACTAAACCAAAAGAACGGTTTTGCTCCAATAATAAAACTGACTTCACTCTTTTCTGTTCTTTGTATAATTGAAAATTAATGAGCCCGTCGTTAAAATAAGTATAATCTCCGTTTAATTTAAAAAACTCTCTGGAATACACTTTCAGCCGAGCAGGAACACTGAGCGTTTTGATAGAATTATCTACTAAATCTTTAATTATTTCATGAGGATCCCTGCTTGTTATCACAATATCATCCAGCGCAGTGAGTTTGCTTTTCATATAAAAAATATTCTCCATTTGATTTAATGAAGCCCATTTTATAGTAATTGGCAGATAGGAAGAATGTGTAACTTTTAAATTTGAACCGCCTTTGATTTCGAATGCAACAGCACCTTCCTCATTGGTCAGTAAAACCTGTTTTGTTTTTAAAACTAAAACAATCGCCTCATTAATTGGCTGATTGGTATCAAAATCCAATAGTATAACCCTTTTTTCATTGGTTTGTGAAAAAAGAGTAAAACTTACGATAAACTGAAATAAAACAAGTATCCTTTTCATATTTATTCAAGATAAACAACTAATCTCTGAAAATCATCTAAAAATATGAAAAAATAAATCATAATTTAACATTTTACAAAGAAAAAAAATCAAAACGTAAATTTATTACATAAAAAAACCTGCGTTTATTCCGCAGGTTTAGTTATATCGCTTGACAGCTATTATTCGTTATGTAAAAAAGCTTGTCTATTTAACAGCGTCTCTTCAGTTTCAACATGGTTATCATCTGGAATACAGCAGTCAACAGGACATACCGCAGCACATTGAGGCTCATCATGAAATCCTTTACACTCCGTACATTTTCCTGGAACGATGTAATAAATTTCATCAGAGATTGGCGTTTGTGCCTCATCTGAATCTACTTCGGTACCATCAGGCAAAATTACTTTCCCTTTTAGTTTTGTACCATCTTTATATCTCCAGTCATCTGCTCCTTCATATATTGCTGTGTTTGGGCACTCTGGTTCACAAGCCCCGCAGTTGATGCATTCGTCAGTTATTATAATTGCCATTATCAGTTTAGTTTTTAAGGTTTAAAGTTCAAAAGCTTTAAGTTCTACAATAACGAAATACGAATACCGAACCAACTTTTGTCTAAAGCTTATAAAAAGCTTATTTTTGTGCAAAATTACAATCAAAACTTTTCATAAACAAACATTATGACATTAGATACAAAAAAAAGTGTATTTGTTAAACTAGGAGAATTCTTAAATCAATTTAAAGATGAAAATTACATCAAGAATGAAACTGTATTTGGCAATGATATATTTTTTGAAAAATTTATCGATTTAATTCAGCTTTCTCAATCTCATAATGGCTGGTATACTCCAGAGCAGGTTCATTTTGCAATTGCCTCTTGGGCAGAAGCATTGACCGAAGAAAATTTAACAAAATGGCTTTCTGAGTATGATTTTAGTGCCGTAAAACCTAAAAATGCAGCCTTAATTTTGGCTGGAAATATTCCACTGGTTGGTTTTCACGATTTCTTATCTGTTTTGCTGACTGGACATAATGTTTTGGTTAAAACATCATCAAACGACCAGCACTTATTGCCATTCTTGGCTAATTATCTAATTGCTGCCGAACCCGATTTAAAAAACAAAATCACATTTGTTGAAGGAAAACTGGAAAATTTTGATGCTGTAATTGCAACCGGAAGCAATAACACTGCCCGTTATTTTGAATATTATTTCAAAGACAAGCCTTCAATCATAAGAAAAAACAGAAATTCTATTGCAGTATTAAACGGCGAGGAAACCAAAGAACAATTACTTGCACTAGGAGAAGATATTTTTAGATATTTTGGATTGGGATGCCGAAATGTATCTAAACTTTTTGTTCCAAAGGGTTATTCTTTTGAAACCTTTTTTGAAGCTATTTTTGAATACCAAGATGTGATTCATTACGAGAAATACGCTAATAATTACGACTACAACAAAGCCGTTTTCCTGATGAGTAATTTCAAATTACTGGACAATGGATTTTTGACAATAAAAGAAGATTCGAGCTATAGTTCCCCTATTTCGAGTGTGTTTTATGAATACTATGAAAACTTAGAGGATTTACAAAAACGCTTAGAAGACGAAAGCCAGCAGATTCAATGCATTGTAAGCAGCAATCTTGTAAAAGACAGCATTGGATTTGGAACTACTCAAAAACCAAATTTATGGGATTATGCAGATAAGGTTGATACGGTATCGTTTTTATTAACGGTATAAATCAATCTTTTTATATTATTATGAATAATTTAATGATTATTCGTGACGTATTCCCGAAATTTGCACTTTAAAAAATGCAGCCTTTAGCTATAACCTGAAATTGTCTGTTTTGAAAGTCCATGAAAGGGATAAAAATTGGTAATTTCTTTTGACAGTTAACGGAAACAAATAAAAACAAACAGTAACTACACCATGAAAAAACACAACTACAGCGCAGGACCTTGTATTTTACCGCAAGAAGTTTTTGAAAAATCAGCTCAAGCCATTTTAAATTTTAATGACTCTGGTTTATCACTATTAGAAATTTCGCACCGCAGTAAAGATTTTGTCGCCGTAATGGAAGAAGCAAGAGCTTTAGTTTTAGAACTTCTGGATTTAAAAGACAAAGGATACCAAGCCATATTTCTTGGAGGTGGAGCCAGTTTAGAATTCCTGATGGTTCCTTACAATTTGATGAAAGAAAATGGAAAAGCAGCCTATTTGAATACAGGAACTTGGGCTTCTAGTGCAATAAAAGAAGCAAAGTTTTTTGGAGAAACAACCATTGTTGCTTCTTCAGAAGAACAAAATTTCAATCACATCCCAAAAGGATACACTATACCTGCCGATGCAGATTATTTTCACTGCACGAGCAACAACACCATTTTTGGAACTCAAATGAAAGAATTTCCAGAAACTAATATACCGCTTGTCTGCGATATGAGTTCTGATATTTTTTCTAGAAAATTAGATTTTTCAAAATTTGATATTATATACGCCGGCGCTCAAAAAAACATGGGACCTGCAGGTACTACTTTGGTTGTTATCAAAGAAGAAATTCTTGGCAAAACAGGACGTATAATTCCAAGTATGCTGGATTATGCTAAACACATCAAAGCAGACAGTATGTACAATACACCGCCTGTTTTTCCTGTTTATGCCTCTTTATTAACCTTGCAATGGCTGAAAAACCTTGGCGGAATTGAAGCTGTCGAAAAAATAAACGATGCTAAAGCTGCTTTACTTTATAATGAAATAGACAGAAACCCATTATTCAGAGGAACTGCTGCAGTTGAAGACCGTTCAAATATGAATGCAACTTTTTTATTGAACGACGAATCTCATGCTGCTAAATTTGACGAAATGTGCAAAACGGCTGGAATTAATGGACTGCCGGGACATCGTTCTGTGGGCGGATACAGAGCTTCTATGTACAATGCGCTTCCGCTGGAAAGTGTTCAGGTTCTTGTTGATGTAATGAAAGAACTTGAGAAAAATATCTAGTTTAGAGAATTGAATCTGACAATTAAAATAAAGATTAATTAAAAACGAAATGCCCTAGCCCTGATAGCAGTGGAAATCCCATCTCGATTTTTTTACGAGATGGAATTGAAACGAATAGCAGGATAAAGCTCCAAAAAATAACACCTATAAATGAAGATATTAGCAAACGACGGAATTTCTACAAGCGGTATTACAGCTTTGGAAAAAGCCGGTTTTGAAGTTATTACCACAAAAGTAGCACAGGAACAAGTTGCTAATTTTATAAACAAAAATGATATCGGAGTGCTATTAGTCCGCAGCGCTACAAAGGTTCGCAAAGATATTATTGATGCTTGCCCAAGCCTTCAAATTATTGGTCGCGGCGGTGTTGGAATGGATAATATTGATGTTGAATATGCCAAAAGCAAAGGAATTCATGTTATCAATACTCCTGGGGCTTCAGCAGAATCGGTGGCTGAACTGGTTTTTGCGCATTTGTTTACAGGTGTTAGATTCTTGCATGATTCGAACAGAAACATGCCTCTGGAAGGTGACACCCATTTTGAAGAATTGAAAAAAGCCTATGCCAAAGGTATTGAACTTAAAGGCAAAACGCTTGGAATAATCGGCATGGGCCGCATCGGCAAGGCTGTTGCAAGAATGGCTGTCGGGCTGGGAATGAAAGTGATTTACAGCGACATGCACATACCGCACAAGGATTTGAAAATTCATTTTTTTGACGGGCAGACAATTAGCATATCGCTTACTTCTCAGTCTCTGGAATCGCTGTTTCAAGAATCGGATTTTATTACGCTGCATGTTCCAGCACAAGACAATTATGTGATTGGCGAGAAAGATTTTGAATTGATGAAAGACGGTGTCGGAATTATTAACTGTGCCCGTGGCGGAGCTATTGATGAAGTAGCATTAATAGAAGCACTGGACAGCGGAAAAGTGTTATTTGCAGGACTGGATGTTTATGAAAATGAACCAAATCCAGAAATTACAATTCTAATGAACCCAAAAATATCATTAACACCGCATATTGGAGCTGCTACCGAAGAAGCTCAAGACCGAATTGGCACTGAACTGGCGCATCAGATCATCCAATTGATGAATTAAGGATTTGAATTATTTCGGCTCAAAACCCTTTTTAAAAAGACATTTACAAAACTGTAAATGTCTTTTTGCATTAATAAAGCTTCCTGATAATCAATAAAATTTGTAAATTTATATGATTATCAATAATTGATTATCATTCGCATACGTTTTATAATATACCCGAAAATCTTTATTATGAAAAATTCCATCTGCATATTTCTTATTCTCTGTGTAATTATTGCATGCAGTACTTCCAAACCGAATGTTTCGAATCCGGAAAAAACAAAAACAGCAGCTAATGACACTATAAAGATTGTAAATGAAGAATTAGAGTATGAAGTAATTATTATCGAACCGGGTTTTAATATTTGGTTACAATCCACTGCATTACCCAGAGGGTATTATTCCCAAAGTTATTTAGAGAATAAAAATAATTTTTATGTTATGGAGTGGAACAACCGGGTTCGCCAGCCACAAATCTATCCTCCTAATTTATACGAAATGACAATCAATTATGAGTCTTCGATCAATTATGGCTATGAAGTAAACTATCTTATTTACAACTACATGGTTTATTTTCAGAACAAATACAACCAAACATTATTTGGCCGTGTTCCTCCAAGATAGTAAACTGCAGTGAATCTGTTTTGTTTAAGATAAAAGATAATTTTATGACTAAAAATCTTCTTGTTTTTCATCTTTCACTAATGATTTAAATATCAAAACCTGTTATATTTGTAAAAAGGAATTAAATTAATAATGAAAGGATTAAAACAGCGTTGGGGAGTTACCTCCAATTGGCAATTGGCAATAATATTTGTAGTTTTTGCTATTACAGGATCAGCCTCTGCGTGGTTGTCTAAACCTTTCTGTGAATGGCTGGGCATTACCAAATATGATTTAGGAAATTGGTTCACTCCTGTTCGTTTACTATTAATTTTCCCTATTTATCAAATTTTATTAGTTGCGATAGGTTTCCTTTTTGGACAGTTTACATTCTTTTGGGCTTTTGAAAAGAAAATGCTCCGAAGTATGGGATTAGGTTTTATTTTTAAAGAGTAAAGCAATTGTAGGTTTTCAATTTACAGCAACCTGAATTCTTCTTGAACTTCCCTGATTAGTGTTGACCGATTTCTAATTGTTTTCATTATCAAAAATAGTTAAAATAGGTTTAGAAAAAGAAGAATCATTAAACCACTTATTTTCAAATTCCATCGGACTTAATTTGCCGATATTGTTATGAG